>NZ_CP009576.1:0-1291250 GCF_000763495.1 Listeria ivanovii subsp. londoniensis
GACTTTTACCAATAATCAGATGAACATCAGGAAGGATTTGCTTCCCTGTACTAAGTTTTCTTGTTTCTGCTGTTTCGAGTTGTAGCAGGCCTTGGAATACTAAAGTGGCCATTAGTGGTTCTCCCACAATTAAGTTTTGTAAAAAATCATACGCTTGGAACTCATTTTGTTCGTCTTTCACAAAAATGATCTTTGCCATTCGTTTCGTGATTCCACCCCTAGTTGAGCGAATCACTCCCTCCTTTACAACTTTACCTATTCCTATTGTACTTTTTTCTGCTCAAAATTGCACTTATTTTCTCTAATTATTTGAAATCTTCAAGAATAGGTGTTTTTAAAACCACCACAAAACGTGTTGGTTTTTTTATTGCACCAAAAAAACCGCTCTACTAAGCGGCTTTTCGCATCATTATTTTTTCGCTTCTTTCGCTATTTGATACCAACTGTAAATTTTCACTATCGCAAAGAAAATATAGGCAAATGCGATGAGATATGCCCCATAATTGACTAATAAAATATTGATAGCACTTCCCCAGCCAGATTCTTCCGCCACAGCAACAGCCCGGGCATAAGGACTGGTGAAAAAATAAGTAATATATAATGGGTTAAAACTTAAAATAGCGCTAGTGATCGCTATTATGAAAGATGGTAGTACCATTAAGCAACTAATAACTCCAATTACGTGTCCAATTATCTTCAAAAACCTCAATACTACACCTCTTTATTTCTTTTTAGGAATTTGAATGGTAATTTGATAAAAATCATCCGTTTCTTCTTCCTTAAAATCTAGTTCCATTCCATTATCTTGAACCATCGTAACAGATTGCTTGATCGTATTCATAGCAATACGTACATCACGACTAATTGCTTGCCGTTTTGGTTTTGTTTTTTTAGTGGCGGTTGACTTTTTGACACCAAGAAGCTCTTGAATTCGTGCTTCCGTTTGCTTAACGTTCCAGTGATTTTCTTCTATTTCTTGTAAAAGGCTCCCTTGTTGTTCTTCCGTTTCTAAAGCTAATAATGAACGCGCATGGCGCTCCGAAATTTGTTTATTAAGCACCGCTTTTTGGATTGTTTCTGGTAGTTTTAAGAGGCGCATTTTGTTAGCGATAGCAGACTGGCTTTTCCCGACACGCTGAGCAAGTGCTTCTTGAGTGACATCTTGCATGTCTAGCAAGCTTCGGTATGCTTTTGCTTCTTCAATAGGCGTCAGTTCTTCGCGCTGTAGGTTTTCAATTAAAGCAATCGCAGCTACTTCTTCATCATCCAAATTTTGAATAATTGCTGGGATTTTTTTCATTTCCAAAGAAAGAACTGCTCGAAAACGACGCTCTCCGGCAATGATTTCATAATAATCCGGTTCCATCTCTCTAACCACAATTGGCTGAATGACACCATGAATTCGAATCGTTCGAGCAAGCTCATCAATCTTATCTTGATCAAATACGGTCCGCGGTTGAAATTGGTTCGGGAAAATTTTATCCATAGGAAGTTCTTGTACACGTTGTACTCCTTCTTCTACTATATCATCCAGTTGATTATTCTTTTCTTTTTTTCCAAATAAACGTGAAAAAGGCATCTGGGTCCTTCCTTTCCGGAAATTCTTGGGCGCTAAGTGAATAAACCTTACTATCCGCAAGTCTCTTTCATTATTTTAGCAGAAATGACGCAGAAAAACACGTTTATTCTAAATTTAAAATTCCAGAACTTGCTTGTTAACTTGAATTGATTCATTTATTGTTAATTTTTTTTGTAAAACGTACAGTTATCTCTTGCGGTCTTGTTATTGCACCACCAACTACAACAGCGTGACAACCTAGGTTTAGCACTTCTCTCGCTTTCTCAGGAGTATCAATTTTTCCTTCTGCAATGACTGGACGATTAGTGCTTTTTAATACTTCTTTTAGGTGGGAAAATTGGTAGTCGCTGATATCCTTACTCGCGGTTTCCTCTGTATAACCGTAAAGCGTTGTTCCGATGATATCGAAGCCAAGAGAATCTGCATATTGAACGTCTTTTAGGCTTCCTGTATCGGCCATTAAAAGTGTGCTGGGAAATTCTTTACGGATTATTTGTAGTATTTCTGCAAGGCTTTCATTTTTGGGACGTTGTCTTGTGGTCGCGTCCATTGCTACAATTTCAACACCAGTTTCACATATCGTCCTCACTTCTTTTACTGTTGGGGTGATAAATACGTCACAGCTATCGTATACTTGCTTTAAAATACCGATAATTGGCACGTTTACCTCTGTTTGAATCGCACTAATATCTTCCGGCGTGTTTGCGCGGATACCGACAGCCCCACCTTGGACTGCTGCTAAAGCCATTTTTGACATAATCAATGAACTATGGAGTGGTTCATCTGGTAGTGCTTGGCAGGAAACTACAAGCCCGCCTGCTATTTTTTCCATTACTGTATTACTCACTAATACCCCTCCTCTAAATTATTTTTCAGTGGATAGTATGTAATTTCAAAAAGACTATATCACGAGAAAATGATTTTATCAATATCGTTGAAAACAATAAGTCCTCTCGTTCGGAAAGGACTTACTTGGATTTATTCGATTGGTAACTTATTTGGTGTGCCTGGTTTACGTGGATATTTGTTCGGTGTTTCTTTTGTTTTGACGATAACGTAAATGTTGCGCTCGCTTTCTTCAACCGGCAAGGAGAATGAGAAGTGATCTACTATCTTTCCGCCTAACACCTTGATGGCTTTTTCAGCAGTTTGTATTTCTTGTTCTGCTTGAGCGGCTTTCATTACTAGAAAAGTGCCACCTTTTTTGACAAGCGGTAAGCAAAGTTCGGATAATACGCTCATTCTTGCTACTGCACGCGCTGTTACTAAGTTGTATTTCTCACGATGCGCTTTATTTTGACCAAATGTTTCAGCACGATCGTGGTAAAAATGGACGTTTGTTAATACTAGTTTTTCTGCGAGTGCCTCTAGGAAGGTCATCCGTTTTTTGAGAGAGTCTACGATACTAACTTCTAAATGCGGGAAACATATTTTGAGGGGGATGCTTGGAAAGCCAGCTCCAGCCCCAACATCACAAATAGAGCGAAACTCAGTGAAATCAACATAAAATGCAGCCGATATGGAATCATAAAAGTGTTTTAAATACACTTCTTTTTCCTCAGTGATAGCGGTTAAATTCATTTTTTCGTTCCATTCTACTAACATTTCAAAGTAATCACGGAATTGTTTTAATTGGACTTCACTTAACTCTATTCCTTTTTCAGCAAGTGCCATCTTGAATTGTTCTGGATTCATGTTTTTTCCTCACTTTACTTTTGCTATTTTTCCTTGCTCAATGTAAACAAGCAAAATGGAAATATCGGCTGGGTTAACACCACTGATACGACTAGCTTGGGCGATAGAAAGTGGCTCGATCTTTTTCAATTTTTCTAGTGCTTCTGTTGCCAGACCACTAATAGCATCATAATCAATATTTTCCGGAATTTTTTTATCTTCCATACGTTTCATTTTTTCTACTTGTAGCTTAGATTTTTCAATATAGCCTTCATATTTCACTTGAATTTCCACTTGTTCAGCGACGTCGTCCGTTACAAATGTTTCACGTGAAACAATTTCAGCAATTTTGTCGTAGGTGATTTCCGGACGACGGAGTAAGTCCGCTGCTAAAATGCCATCTTTTAATTCGCCAGAGCCAATTTCTTTTAACATTGTTTGAACTTCTGTA
The DNA here is from genome assembly GCF_000763495.1 of Listeria ivanovii subsp. londoniensis. GTDB lineage: Bacteria > Bacillota > Bacilli > Lactobacillales > Listeriaceae > Listeria > Listeria londoniensis. Next base: position 3,705 of record NZ_CP009576.1, read on the forward strand.
GTTGGTTTAATACGAGTTTTTTGAAGCCTTGTTTTTTCCGCTTCAATCGCACTTTGTTTTGCTAAAAAGCGTTCATATCGTTCGTCACTAATGAGACCAATTTCATGACCGATTTCGGTTAAACGTAAATCAGCATTATCATGACGTAAAAGTAACCGATATTCTGCACGGGAAGTCAGTAAGCGGTATGGCTCTTCGGTTCCCTTTGTTACTAAGTCATCAATTAACACTCCAATATAAGCTTGATCACGACCTAAGATTACTGGTTCTTTCTTGAAGACTTTACGTGCGGCATTGATTCCTGCCATTAAACCTTGTCCTGCTGCTTCTTCGTATCCACTTGTACCGTTAATTTGTCCTGCTGTGAAAAGACCTTCTACAAGTTTTGTTTCAAGCGATGGCCAAAGTTGGTCTGGCATAACTGCATCGTATTCAATCGCATAACCAACACGCATCATTTCGACGTTTTCAAGTCCTGGGATTGTTCTTAACATTTCTCGTTGTACTTCTTCTGGTAAGCTTGTGGAAAGCCCTTGAACATAGACTTCTTCTGTATTACGGCCTTCTGGTTCCAGGAAAATTTGGTGCCTTGGTTTGTCGCTGAAACGAACGATTTTATCTTCAATCGACGGACAATATCTTGCGCCCGTTCCTTTTTTCGTTGCTGTGAACATTGGGGACCGGTGTAAGTTGGCTTGGATTATTTCGTGTGTTGTTTCGTTGGTATAAGTTAGCCAGCACGGTAATTGGTCCATTATCATTTCGACTGTATCAAAGCTAAATGCGCGTGCGTGCTCATCACCCGGTTGTTCTTCTGTTTTGGAATAATCAATCGTACTGGATTTTACGCGTGGTGGGGTTCCTGTTTTAAAGCGGCGTAACTCAAAGCCAAGTTCTTCTAAGTGTTCAGAAAGTTTCACAGATGGTTGTTGGTTATTCGGACCGCTTGAATAGCGCAGTTCACCAACAATGATTTCTCCACGTGAGAAAGTTCCCGTTGTAATAACTACTGTTTCTGCGTAGTAAATTGCGCCACTATTCGTAATGACACCTTTGCAAACCCCGTCTTCTATTACTAAACGATCAACAAGCCCTTGCCGTAAAGTAATATTTTCTTCTTTTTCAATGGTATGCTTCATTTCGTGTTGATAGTCCCATTTGTCGGCTTGAGCTCGTAATGCGCGAACAGCTGGTCCTTTACCTGTATTTAACATCCGCATTTGAATGTAAGTTTTATCTGTATTACGGCCCATTTCTCCGCCGAGTGCATCAATTTCTCGTACAACAACGCCTTTTGCTGGACCACCAACAGAAGGGTTACATGGCATAAAAGCGACCATATCTAAATTTATCGTTAACATCAGTGTTTTGGCACCCATTCGGCCACTAGCTAGACCAGCTTCTACACCGGCATGTCCTGCACCAACAACGATGACATCAAAAGTTCCTGCATCATAAGTTTGCAAATTTAACATCTCCTAAAAATCATTTTCCAAGGCAAAATTGATTAAATAACTGATCAAGTAACTCATCTTGTACAGAATCACCAGTAATTTCACCAAGTAAATCCCATGCGCGAGTCATATCAATTTGGACAATATCCACTGGCATCCCGAGCTGAATTCCTGTTGTTACCGCATTTAAAGACTCTAGCGCTTGGTGTAGTAACGCAATGTGGCGAACATTTGATACGTATGTTGCGTCACCGGCATCAATATCTCCCGCAAAAAATAACGTTTTAATTGCTTCTTCTAAAGCTTCTAAACCTTCATCGTTCACTAAAGAAGTCGAGACAATTGGGTTGTTTCCCGCAAGTTTACGTACTCTATTTATATCAAGCTTTGTTTCTAAATCGGTTTTATTTAAAACAACGACATAATGATGACCAGCAGCTGCTTCAAACAACGCTTCATCTTCTACTGTTAACTCTTCATTTTGGTTTAATACTAAAAGGATAAAATCAGCATCCGCCAACGCTTTTCTGGAACGCTCTACGCCAATTTTTTCCACGATATCTTCTGTTTCACGAATTCCTGCTGTGTCAATCAAACGTAGTGGCACTCCGCGAACATTGACGTATTCTTCTATGATATCTCTTGTTGTTCCAGCAATATCAGTTACAATCGCTTTTTCTTCTTGAATTAATTGGTTTAGTAATGAAGATTTCCCGACATTTGGTCGTCCAATAATTGCTGTTGCAAGTCCTTCACGGAGAATTTTTCCTTGGCTCGCGGTTTGTAGTAATTGTTCCACGGATGCGCGAACTAGTTCTGTTTTTTCCAGTAGCATTCGCTGAGTCATTTCTTCTACATCATCATATTCAGGATAATCAATGTTTACTTCGACTTGCGCGAGTGCATCTAAAATCTCTTGGCGTAAATTGCGAATCAATCTTGATAAATTCCCGTCCATTTGTCTGATTGCAACACCCATCGCCCGGTCCGTTTTTGCGCGAATTAAATCCATTACCGCTTCCGCTTGTGACAAATCAATTCTTCCATTTAGAAAAGCACGTTTTGTGAATTCGCCTGGTTCTGCTAAATTAGCCCCATTTCGTAGCAGTAATTGGAGCACACGATTAACCGAAACAATTCCACCATGTGCGTTGATTTCTACTACGTCTTCTCGTGTAAACGTCTTTGGAGCACGCATAACTGTTACCATGACTTCCTCTATTACTTCACCATCTTCTTTAATATGACCATAATGAATTGTATGACTAGCTGCCTCACTTAAACTATTTTTGGCATAAAAAATACGATCCGCTATCTGAATCGCCTCTGGACCGCTTAATCTAATAATAGCAATGGCCCCTTCTCCCGGCGGTGTTGAGATTGCAGCAATAGTATCAAATTCCATTCTTTACTCATCCTTTCTCATTAGAATTCCAGCTCAAATAAGCCTTATTCTATTTTGAATAAATTTTGGCACGTGATTTTGTGCATTATCAACAACTTACGCTCCGCTTTGACCAAAGCAATTAAATTGTTAGTATTTTGAAGGTTATCCATAGACTTATCAACATATCCACAGAAAAACCGTTAATAAAAATTCATCCCTATTATTTTAACTTATCCACATGTGAATAACAATAGTTTTATCTTTGCTCTTTTTAAACTCTTCCTAAAAACTGTCACATATACCGTTACTTATTGTGTAAATTACACGTATTCTCCTTTAAAAAAACAAGTATGATTCATCTAGGAAATAAACGCAGTAAACAAGGAGCTAAAATAAATGAGTAAAAAATGGAAAATAAAACAAGGTATTCGACTTACTTCTATGGCATTCCTTATAACAGGCTTGGTCATATCTCCAATTCATTTAGCTACAACTACCTCACAAGCTACTGCTGCAACTACATCCAAAGAAAAAAACTTAACATCAGATGTTGCTATTATAGCTTTAGAAAATGGGGATTTCGAAACGCCAGCTGTACCATCTAACAGAGTTTCTCAACTTTTTAATGCTTCTAGCGTTCCTGGTTGGGATACAACTGATAGTAGTGGTAAAATTGAAATTCAAAAAAATGGCTTTGTACCCTCTTCAAAAATACCAGCTGTTATCGCACAAAGTGGTAAGCAGTGGGCTGAATTAAATGCCTATGAAAACTCAGCACTCTATCAAGACGTTGCTACAACACCTGGAACTAAAGTACATTGGCAGGTTTATCATAAAGGAAGATTGGGGACTGATGTCGCTTTAGTAGAGTTTGGTGAACCTGGAGGCGCTCTCGTAGAACAAGCCAAAATGTCAGATGGAACAACCGATTGGGGTCTTTACAAAGGTACCTACACTATTCCAGAAGGGCAAACCACAACCCGATTCCAGTTCAGAGCTGTAAGTAGTTCAAGTGGAAACACAGGAATAGGCAATTATTTAGATAATGTCCAGTTTGCAACAGCTTCCAACCTCCAAGTAGAAGGAGCTTTCTCTAACACTAGCATTAAAGTACATGATAGCGTTGATTATCAAATTCAAGCAATCAACAATGGTGGAATGCCTGCAGCAAATAGTACTTTTTCCGTCCAAATTCCCGCTGAGCTATCCTACACACCAGGAACCCTTTCATCTACTGATACAAGCATTACTAGCGAAAACTATGACAAATCCACTCGTACACTCACATTTACAACCGGAAATATAAAAAAAGATGCTTCGATAAATATTAGTATTCCATTAACAGCTGAAAAAGAAACGACAGCGGCAACACCTGATACGGATGTTGTTTATAATGATGAAAATTTTGAAGACGAAACTACCACCGCTGAAGCAACTGACTCTTCTACTAAAATCACTAGTAATGACGCACCGGCAATTACAGGAGAAACAAACACGATTCTTCAGCCTGGTGAGACTTTTGATCCTATAAAAACAATTACAGCGACGGATAAAGAAGATGGTGACTTAACGGACAAAGTGAAAATTACTAATAATCCAGTCGATACGTCCAAATCTGGCACATATGAAGTGAGCTATGAAGTGACAGATAGCGATGGAAATACGGCTACCTTTATACGAACTGTCATTGTCACCGAAGCTCCTGTCATTACTGGGGAAAATGAAACTCGTTTAAATCCCCATGATGCTTTTGATGACCCTATGAGTACAATTACAGCGACAGATAAAGAAGATGGCGATTTAACAGACAAAGTGAAAATAACGAACAATACAGTAGATATTCATACACCAGGAAGCTATGAAGTGAGTTATGAAGTGACAGATAGCGATGGCAACAAAACTACCTTTAAACGAACAGTTATCATGACAGAAGCTCCTACTATTTCTGGTGACAGTGAAATCGTGCTTAATCCTAATGCTAGTTTTGATCCAATGAGCTCCATTACAGCCAATGATGCAGAAGATGGTAATATTACGCAAAATGTCCAAATAACAAATAATTCAGTAGACACTTCTAAACCAGGAAGCTATGAAGTTACTTATCAGGTAACAGATAGTGATAGCAACAAAGCTACCTTCACCTGTACAGTTATCGTGACAGAAGCTCCTGTCATTACTGGGGACAACGAAACAGTCCTAAACCCTAACGCCCCTTTTGACCCAATGAGCTCCATTACAGCAACTGATAAAGAAGATGGCAATGTAACAAAAAATATTAAAGTAGTTAGTAACACAGTCGATACTAGTACTCCGGGAACCTATGAAGTTGCTTATAAAGTTACTGATATCGACGGAAATATATCTACTTTTACACGCACAGTCGTTGTAACAGAACCTCCTATCATTAATGGCGATAGTGAAAGCCATATAAATCCAAATGCTGTATTTGATCCAATGAATACGATGGAAGCTAAAGATAAAGAAGATGGCAACATCACACAAGACATCGAAGTGTTAAACAATCCTGTTGATGCTAGCACTCCAGGAACTTATGAAGTCACTTATGAGGTGACAGATAGCGATGGAAATAAAACCCGCTTCACTCGTACAGTGATTGTGACAGAAGCTCCTATTATTACTGGGGATAGTGAAACACATTTAACACCTAAGGATAACTTTGACCCGATGGACACTATCACCGCCAACGATAAAGAAGATGGCGATTTAACAAATCAAGTTGAAATTATCTCCAATAATGTGAATACTAATATCCCTGGTAACTATCAAACTGTCTATGAAGTTACTGATGCCGATGGAAATATAACCACTTTTACTCGTACAGTTGTTGTACAAATAATCGTTCAACCTGAAATACAACCGAGCGATATCACAAATCCACCTATTAATATCCAACCAGGAAAAACTATCGTAACAGAAAAAACATTCACCCCTAATACAGTTGAAAAAATTTCTCTTCCTAAAACTGGGGATCATTCACAAGCGCCAAATGGTCTAGCTGGTATTGGATTACTGGCTGTCGGAGTCTTTGTTTTATTACGGGGAAGAAAATAGTACTAGCATCCTTGGAAAAGCAGCGTTGCTCATTCAAACATGTACTCGCCCATAAAGTTAGATTTTTTGGTCTAACTTTATGGGTATTCTTTTACTTGAATAAATAGCCCGATATCAAGTATATCCTCTACCACCTCTATTAACGAAAAAGAACCCTGTTGATAAACTTTCTGATTTACCTTTAAAATAGCTAAAGCACTCGTCCTGTTACATATTAGTATATCCTTCACTAAACTGGAGTAACTGAGGTCATTTGATGCGGCTGAATATTATATAATGTATCGTTGTATATTCTTGGTAAATTCCTTGTCCTCCTTGCCCACTATCAATGAAAGATTTCCAGATTGATTTCTGATTCTTTTACTGGAGTATAAAAATCGTCCATTTAGTATCTTCCCTCCAGCTGTTCTAGTTATAAATATTCAAACAAAAAAGGCTACCTAGAGCGAATTCTAACTTCACTAATAGGTAACCCCTTATTGTGTGTTTAATGATATTTTCTCGAACTACGGATAAGTGTTATGCTTGCAAAACCAACTAATATTAAGCCTAAGCTCACCCACCACAACGTATAATTCGTATCACCTGTTTCTGGTAGTTTCCATTGCTCGGTTTTGATACTCTCTCCATTATTTCCTGGTCCATTCGTGCTGTCTGTACCATTTGTTCCATTAGTTCCTGGAGTATTAGAATCATCGGTTGCATAATTTACCGCTTCCAGTTTAATAAGCGTTGGTTTTCCAGCGGCTTCACCTGCAATCTCAAATTCAATTTTAGTTGAATTTAATTGATAACCGTCCTTCGCTTTTGTTTCAACAAAATAGTACTTCCCTGGTGCCAAATTAGCGACTTGAATTTCTCCCGCTTTATTTGTTGTTAAATCTTGCTTCACTAGTGTCCCGTCTTCGGTATAAAGATCAAAACGGACACCAGAAAGTTTGGCTCCAGAGTCACTATTCTTAATAAGTTCCACGCTTCCTTTGTAGTTAATAAATGGGTCTAATTGAATCGTACCTGGATCACCTTCATTTGTATCAGGTATAGTGATTTCAACTGGTTTCGTATTCAATATATAACCACGAGGTGCGCGTATTTCTACTAAACTATACTTCCCTGGTGCCAGATTATTTACCGCAATATGACCATTTTTACCAGAAATAACTCGTTTTACCACTTTTTGATTTACATCTCTCACTTCAAAAATTGCACCAGCTAAATTTTCCCCCGATTCACTTTGCTTCACAGCCTCAATGCTCCCAGTGTAATTGATAAATGGTCCAAGTACAATATCTGGAATTTGCCCTTCTGCATTTTCAGAAATGGTAAATGGAATTGGCTCGGTGTTTACTATATAACCTGCTGGAGCAAAGGTTTCCGTTAAGCGATAATCACCTGGCAAAAGTCCATCAATTTCGATTTTACCATTCAGATCTGTGACAAAAGTTTCATCTGTTCTAATTTCATTCCATGTGCCACCAATGTTTTGTTCCAATTTGAATTCTGCGCCTGACAAAGCTACACCAGATGCATTCGCTTTTTGAAGGATGACTTTATTCTGTTCGTTTACAATTGGTATTGGCGTTGTTGCATCAGTAGTTTCCTCACTTATAGTAATTTGCTTCCCGTTTGCTAGCTCATCACTTATCGTATAGCCCGTGGGAGCCTTAGTTTCCTCAAGAATATAATCCCCATACGGTAAGTTTCCAAAAGCCAATTCTCCATTCGCATCAATGGTGGCTTCTCTAAGAATAATAGTTTTATCTTTATTCCAAAGTCTAAATTCCGCTCCCGTAAGTGGCTCATTATCACCATTTACTTTTTGAAAAACAATACTGCCCGTATCTCCAACAGCTGTCCCCGAGCCATTTAGCACAACAACATCCACCGTTGAACTATCACCGTCATTTATTGTCACATTGTTATTCCCGTTTACAGATACGTCATTTGTAAGTTTTTGGTTAGGATCGCCGTTCACAAAGACAAACGAACGATACTCAATTATATATGGGGCCTTAATTTGATGTAAAAACTCGATTTTTAATTCTTGTTCTCCAGTTGTAGAGTTTGTTGTTAATGATACTGAATAATCTACTCCTTCTTTAAGCGGTAAGTAAGGATTCTTCACGATGCTACCATCCGGTTTTACTATCGTTCTATAGACGACAATGGAATTCTTATCTATTGCTTGGTTGGAAGAAGGATTATCTGTCACAACAACATCATTTAGCGTAGAACCACTTGGATTAACTGTAATGGACCAGTTCGCAAAACCATTTTCATCCTGATAACCATTTTTGCTAACAAAGTCCCCGCCATTTTGGATTGATACTTCCGCCGTCAAGTGATGTGGCTGCGCGTCCCCATTCGTAAATGTTGCATCATTATCATACGTTGGCTCAATAATTTCTCCATTCAATGTTGTTTTAAATTCTACAATATATGCCGCTGACTGATCATCTGGGAAACGGACTGTCAACGTTTGGTTATTAGCTTCTGACGGTTCGGTAATCGTGAAATCTCCATAATTGCTAACCTCATCCCCTTTTTCAATACTACCGTCTGGGTTAACCGTGTAGTGGTATATTTTAACCGAGTTCGGCACATATTGTTGGTCTCCTTGAAGTGGATCAACTAGTGTAGCATTTTCCAGTTCTTTTGAGTCATAGTTTACTCCAATAGACCAAGTAATCCTTGAAGTAGTTGCATTATAGCTACCATTTTTAAATCCGTCATATTTTGCTGAATCATTTGGATCAAAAGTAGCTCCATCTGCACTTGTATGTTGATCCCCATTTTCATCTGTCCATGTGGTTGTAGCATTATTTGGGAAAGTGCGATCAGGATCATCCACACCATCTACGCTTGTGTTAAAGGTCGTTTTGTAAGTTATTCGGAAATCATGGTCCGTTCCTGCTGCATACGTATTTAGAAATTTTACTGTGAATTGACGATTTGCTTCATCATAGGCTAAAGAATAATCCTGATTTTCTACAAGCGTAGCCCCCGTCACCATATCTTTCATAACAAACGTGTCTGGCAATAAAGTTAGGCCTGGACTGAGTTGATCCGTTAATTGCCAATTTGTCATCATATAATGATTTTTATTAATATCAACCTGCCAAGAAACTTCTTTAGCATCATAATCTATTGTTCCCACTGTCTTAATTACATTTTGCTGAATAATGCCTCCAGACGAATTACTACTATCCCCTGTATCGGTACTTATCGTATTTTTAAGCGTTACATTATCATCTACAGTGTCCGTAACCGTAGTTTTATACGTTATTTTAAGTGCATAGTCAATATCGTGCAAGAAGACAATATCAAAGCCGTTTTCTGTCATCTCAATCTTATAATCTACTCCTTCGATCAATTGCCTACCTTGAACTTCTGATCCATCCTCATCAAAAGTAATAATATTTATTTGAACTGATCCATCCACTAACTGCATCCGGCTATCTCCAAATACGTCATGAAGTGTTGCATCTTCTTTTGCTATGCTCTTCTCACCATAATTATACTTGACAGTCCATTCTGAGGTCTGGGTATCAGGATCATAATTACTAGCTTGCTTGGTTAAAAGCGTCCCATAAGACCCCGCTACAGAAGCTTTTGCTGGAAGTTCAGTCCCATCCGCCACGAGAACTGCTGTATTTTCAAACGTTTTACTTCCACCGGCTTCTGGTTTGGCATCTTCATCAATCTTAGTAGTATATTTTAAGCGATAGGCATCACTAATTGGTGTTGTAAAAGTGACATTTCCAGCCGCATCAACTGTATAACCAGAAGTCACTAGTTCCTCACTTCCTGGATATACCTCCCCATATAAGTCTACTTGCACTTTATAAACTTCCACTGATTGAAATGTCGTCCCAGGTGGAAAAGTTTCGTTAACAACTGCATTGCTAACTGTATCTAATGACTTATTTATATCAACTTGCCAATAAATATAATCTGGATTTAATTCTTTATCAAAATGTCCACTTTTTTCAATAGTACTTTCTACTGCTGGCTTCACATTAATATCTACCGGTGGAATATTATCTTCAAACGGTATTTTAATAGTGATTTCTCCTGGCCCATCAATATCTTCCGGATTAAGTTGTGTATCAAATTCTAGCGTACCATTAACATTAGAATGAGTTTGAACCTCATCTGTAAAGATAAATTTTACAGTCCCATCTGTGCTAATTTCGACATTAGCGTATGGATCAAGCGGAATGGTTTGATTTTGAGTAATTTTTACTGTATCCGGTAATTCAAAAGTATAGTAATCTCCTGCTTGAATTTCTGCCCCCACATCATTTGGAATTGCCCAAGTGAATTTGAAGTGAACATAGTCATTTACCGTCGGATCGTCAACAGGATTGCCATCTTCATCAAAATAAGTTAATTCCATTCCTGTTAAAATAGTAGAGTCCGCCTCAGAATAGCCCAGACTTGCAAAAATATCTTTTACATCTTGTGGCTCATCTGCTGCTATTGCTTTATTCTCCGTGGTTTTCCCAGCTTTTTCTTGCTTAGTTTTTGGTTTCTCTACAGGCTCACTAGTCTCCTCTTTCGTAGTATCTTTTTCTACTTTAGAAAATGCTTCTTTCGGTTCTTGATAAAGAGTAACATCACTACTTAAACGATTTGTATCTGTTGAAAACTCAATGGTATCTTTTTCAAGCTCACTATCTTTTTCTAAGTAAGTTGTTGCAATTTCAAAACTAATGGTCGTATCTTGTTTTGCTGGGACATCTAATTGTATCTCATTCCCATTAATTTCATATTTCCCAACCGCATTATTTTGTTCATCTAAAATAACACCCTCATTTTCGAGCTGTAAGGAAACATTATTTGATACGGTTATGCTTGTTTTTTGTGATTCCTCAGATTCACTTTTGAGTTGCGCGGTTACCTTAAAACGAAATTGATTATTCTTCGTTGGTTGCTCTTCTTTTTTCTCTACCTTAGTAAGCATTACACTAGTCCCCTTTTCCTCAGGACTATCAGCTTTTGCAAGATATGGAAAAAAAACCTGTGCGATTAATAAGCCAACAAACAACAAGTACAAAGTTTTTTTCAAATTAATTCCTCCCCTAGAATTAACATTCGCATTCATTATGAGTGCCAGTGTTTACATATTCCCTCTCGGAGTATGTTAGAAACAGCACAATCTATTTATAACAAAAAAAAGAACCTCTCTATCTGAGTTGATCCCAAAAGTTAGACTTTTTGGGATCACTACAATCAGCTAGAGAAGTTCTTTCTACTTATTTGCTTTCTAAATCATGTACAAACAGTCCACTTAGCAATTTGGGTTCAAACCATGTTGACTTTGGTGGCATAATTTCTGATGCATCAGCCACACTAAGTAAATCATCCATCGTTGGGGGATACATCGCAAATGCAACGGAATGGCTACCATTATCTACCAATCGCTCTAGTTCGTTTAACCCGCGAATTCCGCCAACAAAATCAATTCGCTTATCACGACGAATATCTTCAATTCCAAAAATCGGTGTTAAAATTTGCGTTTGTAAGATGGAAACGTCCAACTGCCCAATTACATCACTTGGTATCACATCACTTTTCGCTGTTAATTTATACCAATTACCATCTAAATACATACCAACTTGTTTTGGTTTTTCTGGTTTGAAAGCCGTTTTCCCAACCTTTTCTAAATCAAAACTCGCACTAATTTTTTCAAGGAAATCCGCTTCAATTGGTACATTAACAACCCGGTTATAATCTAAAATCTCCAGTTGTTCTTCAGGGAAAACGACCGATAAAAAGAAATTGAATTCTGCTTCTGGTCCAGCATTAGGATGCTCCATACGACGCTTCAAGCCGACCTTAACGGCTGATTCTGTCCTATGGTGTCCATCTGCTATATAAAATGTGGGAACCTCTGAAAACGCCGCTGAAAGGGCTTCTAGAATATATGCATCTGTGATAGCCCAAACCTTGTGCTCTACGCCATGAAAACTCTTAAAGTCATATTCAGGTTCATTTTCTTTCACCCATGAATCTACAAGCGTATTAATTGCTTCTTTTCCTCGATAAGTTAAGAAAATCGGACTCGTATTCGCATCGCATGTGTCCACGTGCCGAATTCGATCTAACTCTTTTTCTTCTCGTGTTAATTCATGTTTTTTAATTTTTCCTTCTGTATAATCATCAATTGACGTACAAACAACCAGCCCCGTTTGTGGTCGTCCGTTCATCGTTAGCTGATAAATATAAAATGCGGGATTCGCTTCTCTCCCAAGCCAACCATCAAGTTCAAATTGCTCTAGATTATCAGCCGCTTTTTGATAAACTGCAGGGTCGTAAGGGGAAATATCTTTACTCAAATCAATTTCCGCCTTATCAATATGTAAAAATGAATACTGATTATTATCTCCTAACTCACGCGCCTCATCCGAATTAAGTACATCGTAAGGTAATGAAGCTACTTTCTCCGCCAAATTTTTTATGGGGCGAATTGCTTTAAATGGTCGAATCTTTACCATAATTATCCTCCTTTTTAGTAAAAAAGCATGAATCATCTGGTAATCACCATGAAGTTTCATGCTCTCATTATTTCCCGGGTAATAATTTTTAAACAGTTACACCCAATGGTTCAATAACACGCACACGCAAAACACCTTGAACAGCCAATAAGTCCCGTTTTAATTGTTCCAAATTAGCTTGTGTTTCTTTATCAATATCAATTAATGTATAAGCATATTCATTTTTACTACGATTAGTCATATCTAAAATATTTAAAGAATATTTCCCTAATTCCGTTGTAATCTGTCCAACCATATTGGGAATATTTTGATGACAAATACCAATTCGCGGATGTCCGTTGTATGGCATTTCTACATTAGGGTAGTTAACAGAGTTCTTGATACTGCCAGTCTCCAAATATGCTTGCAATTCTTTCGCAGCCATTTTGGCACAGTTAGTTTCTGCTTCTTCTGTTGATGCCCCTAAATGAGGAAACACATGCACTTTTTTATGTCCTAATAATTCTTTTGTAGCAAAATCAGTAATATATAAACGTAAAAGTCCAGCGCTTAAAGCTTCTTTAATGGAAGTCGTATCCACTAACTCGCCACGTGAAAAGTTTAATAGTACCGCATTATCTTTCACAAGTGAGAGTGTATCCGCGTTAAACATCCCACGGGTTTTATCTGTTAAAGGTACGTGAACAGTTAGATAATCACATGTCGCAAGCACTTCTTCTATCGTCATTGCTCGTTCTACTTCTTTAGAAATCCTCCATGCGGTATCTACCGAAACGAAAGGATCATAACCAACTACATCCATGCCAAGAGCAAGGGCATCATTGGCAACTAATGCACCAATTGCGCCTAAACCGATAATTCCAAGTTTTTTGCCCGCAAGTTCTGTTCCTGCGAAAGCTTTTTTGCCAGCTTCCACTTTTTGCTCAACATCATCAACGGCTGGTAATTCTTTCACCCATTCCGTTCCTTCTAAAATCGGTCTAGCAGAAACAAATAGACTGGCGAGTACTAATTCTTTTACAGCATTCGCATTGGCACCTGGTGTGTTAAATACAACAATTCCTTTTTCAGAGCAACTTTCTACCGGAATATTATTAACCCCGGCTCCTGCTCTGGCAACAGCTTTCACCGTATCTGGAAAATCAAAATCGTGCAGGTTATAACTACGTAGTAAAATCCCATCTGCAGGTTGATTCGCATCAATCACATACTTTTCCAGATCAAATGTTTTTAATCCTTCTTTAGCAATTGCATTAAACGTTTGGATATTAAACACGTACTTCTCCCCCTTTTCGCGCATTCGCAAATTTTTCCATAAAGGTAATTAGTGCTTCCACCCCTTCAAGAGGAAATGCATTGTAAAGGCTTGCTCGCATTCCACCAACAGAGCGATGTCCTTTTAAGTTAACAAAACCATTCGCTTCTGCTTCTTTGACAAAAGCTTGATCAAAATCTGTTGAACTCGTTACAAACGGAATATTTGTAAGCGATCTGGCAGACGGTTCAACTGGTGAAGCGAAGAAATCTGACGCATCAATATACTCATATAGTAAAGCTGCTTTTTTACGATTTAATGCTTCAATGCCAGCAACCCCTCCTTGCTCTTTAATCCATTCAAATACAAGTTTTGCAATATAGATAGCAAAAGTTGGTGGCGTATTGTACATGGAATCATTGTCTGCTTGCACTTTAAAATCAAGCATGGAAGGAAGTCCCTCCACTTGACCAATTAAATCATCCCGAACAATTACTAATGTCAGCCCAGCAGGACCAATGTTTTTTTGAGCCCCAGCATAAATAAGTCCAAATTTTTTCACATCATAGACGCTAGATAAAATATTAGAAGACATATCTGCAACGATTGGTACAGCGGATTCTGGCACATCAAACATCGCTGTTCCTTCGATTGTATTATTTGTAGTTACATGTAAGTAAGCCGCATCACTAGAAACAGGGGGAATTTCAGGAATATAACTGAAATTACGATCTTCGGATGAAGCAATCACTTCCACCTCAACACCCTGCATTTTTTTAGCCTCTGAAATTGCTTTTTTAGCCCAAGATCCAGTGTTTACATAAACTGCTTTTTTCCCATTTGCAAGGTTCATTGGCACCATATTAAACTGTAAACTTGCGCCACCTTGCAAAAATAGTACTTTGTAATTTTCTGGAATCTCCATCAATTCTCGAATTAAACTATCCGCATCGTCCATAATGCTTTGAAATAATTCTGACCGATGACTCAGTTCCATTACCGACATTCCTGAACCATTGTAAGAGAGCAATTCTCTTTGAACCTTTTCAAGTACCGGTACTGGTAATACAGCCGGACCTGCCGAAAAATTATAAACACGTTCCACTCAACATCTCTCCTGTCCATCAAATTTCCCCAAATACATCCAAAAATTTTCACTAGTAATAGTATAATTCTATTTTTACCAGTCAGATATGAGCCTTCTTCGTTAAACTTACTTGTTTTCGAAGTTCTGTTCTTAAGAAATAAAAAAAACGAACCTGTGATATTCCACACAATATTCGGATTTTTCAGCGCTTAAAAGTAAACACTGCCTTTTGTACTTTTGTATATTATAGCAGAAATAGAACTGTTTTTCAGAAAATTTATACTAAATCTCCAAATAAATGTGATGTTTAAAGAAACTGACAAAAAAAAAGAGTGATTAACAGCTGTTTAAAGCCATTCTCACTCTTTCTGTTTTGAAAAAAAGTTCACAAAAGATGTTAACTATTATGTACTTTTTTCCCTAAAGTAAACCAATACACTATAAAAAATACTACTAGCGCAATAATTGCAGTTCGATACATAATCGCATAGGTATAATAAGTAGCTACAATACTAAGACCAAAACTCCCAACAGCCATGCCAATATCCATACCTGAAAGAAAAGTTCCATTTGCCGTTCCTTTGTTATGTGGTGCAGCTCGATCAACAGCAAGTGCTTGAAGTGCCGGTTGCGCCATCCCATACCCTAAACCAAAAAATAGTGAAGCAATAAATAAACTAACTGCTCCGGTTGCAAAGGAAAGAATTAAGATCCCCACAATCATCGAAATCGCTCCCGGAATAATAACAAAACGGTGTCCCTTCGTATCATATAGACTTCCTGCAAACATACGGCTGACAAGTACCATAATTGCTTGTCCAATAAAGTAAACCCAAGTTGTAGTAATACCTATTTCTGTGCCGTAAACCATCATAAATGTTTGAATACCACCAAGCGGAATCGCCATAAGTAAACAAAGTCCAGCAGGTAACAAAGCCGTTTTTTCAAATAGCTTCATTTTTTGATGAACCACATTTTCGGATTTTGGAAGTTTTAATTGCATCATTAATAACAAAATAATTACCATCAACACAAGCGAAAAAGTCACAAGTACATTAAAAGAAAAGTAATTCATAATTAAAATAGCAATAATCGGCGCGAGTGACATACCAAGTGCCGTCGTAAGTCCATAAAAACCAATACCTTCTCCCGTTCTGCTAGGTGGTACAAGTTTAGAGACCCCCGTCGCAATTGACGTTGTTCCAATCCCCCAACCAGCCCCATGGAAAAGCCGCAATATTAGCAATGCGGCAACCGCTGTCGACCAGTAAAAATTCACTGTAGTTAATATTAATATCAAAAAGCCGATAATAATTAATTTTTTCGGTCCAAATTTATCGTTCCAACTTCCTGCAATCGCACGCATAAACAATGCAACAACTGAAAAAAGCCCTACTGCAAGGCTTGCT
Source organism: Listeria ivanovii subsp. londoniensis (assembly GCF_000763495.1). GTDB lineage: Bacteria > Bacillota > Bacilli > Lactobacillales > Listeriaceae > Listeria > Listeria londoniensis. The sequence goes on from NZ_CP009576.1 coordinate 19,869, forward strand.
TCCATTTGAGTTCCACCAAGTTCAATTATTCGTGCAGGTAATGTGGGCATAAAAACCATAAACCCAATATAAAGCATTACACTTCCAATTAATAAAAATATATAGTCCTTCGTCCAAAGTTTTGTCTTGTTTTCCAAATTATATTCCCTCTTTACTCTAAATTAGCAGAAACGCTTTTCAAAATAGCTGTTAGTTGCTCCACATCTTTCTGTGGAATGCCTGCAAATATTTTTTCACAACTAGCTTCCACAATATCTCGCAGCTCATTCGTTTCTATCCGCCCTTTTTCTGTTAATGACAAAAGCGAGATTCGTCTGTCTTCTGTACTTACCTCTCGGACAATAAGTTCCTTCCTAAGGAGTACATCTACAATCCGATTCACGGTTGGTGTATCTTTCTTCGTCCAAAGTGCTATCTCTTTTTGCGAAATTGGTTCATTAGCTTCAATGCCCTCCAAAACAGACCATTGTTCTGGTGTTACATCATAGCTCGCAATTGCTCTCATCAAAAATAAATGCATTTTCTTTGCCGTTGTATTTACACTAAAAGAAACCTCGTCATAGTATCCGCGCATCTCTATCCCCTTTTCTATTGTCGTAACAATAATTGTCATAACAACTATTATACATAATTATCTATAACATTGCAAGAAGAACAGCCATTTTTTTATGACTATCCTTCTATAATAGCTCCACAGCAAGAATGTCTCTAAACTCAATAATATGCTCTCGCCCAACTACATCCTCTAAAATAACTTCTTCTGTTAACATATCTATTTCTATTGGCACCAAATCGAGTTTTTCTATTTCTCCTAAACCTAAAAATGCAGCAGGATATTCAAAAGATGCAAGCTTTAAAGAAGAAACATCTGCTTCATGAAAATAGGTTAGTCGGACAAGCCATGCTCTTTTTTTCGCATCATTTAATGTGATAAAGAAACTTTCTCGTTCTAAATAATCTACTTCTGGCCGACTTGTTAAAAATGCGGCATTCTTTTGTATTGGTAATTGTTCTTTACGAATGGCTGTAACCATAATAATCACCTCTTACATTTATTATACGAACAAACGTTCTAAAAAGCAATTATTTTACTCAAAAGTTTTTTAATAAGCGTCGCAACTGGTTTAGCGCTTACATAAAATATTTCCGACAAAAATACTTGCAAATTAATAAATAGTTGCTATACTTATGTAAGTAAATAACATTAACAAAGGAGTTTTATTTTTATGACTAATACATTTTTAGATTCCATTAAAGTCCGTCGTTCCATCTATGCACTAGACAAAAACGTTTCATTAGAAGATTCCAAAATAGAAGAACTCGTTAAAGACGCCGTAAAATATAGCCCCTCTTCCTTCAACTCTCAAAGTTCACGTGCAGTTATTCTTTTAGGAGAAAACCACAACAAACTTTGGAATATTGTAGAAGATACATTACGCGCTATTGTCCCAGCTGAAAACTTTGCAGCAACTGCTGAAAAAGTTGGATCTTTCCGCGCTGGATACGGAACAGTTCTTTTCTTTGAAGATAATGCTGTTATTGAAGGTTTACAAGAAAACTTTGCTTTATATGCAGACAACTTCCCAGTTTGGGCTGAACAATCTACAGGTATTGCACAACACTCTGTATGGGTTGCTCTTGCCAATGCTGGTATTGGGGCTTCTCTTCAACATTATAACCCTCTAATTGACGATGCTGTTAAAGCTGAATGGGATATTCCTGCAAGCTGGAACTTACGCGCTCAAATGCCGTTTGGTAATATCGTTCAAGAAGCTGGCGAAAAAGAATTTATCGATGATGCTGACCGTTTCCGCGTTTTCAAATAATAAACGTTTCACGTGAAACAAAAAAATTCCGCGACCATTAACTGGTATCGCGGAATTTTTATTTTACTAGACTTCGAAATCTACTTCTTAGCTCTTCACAGCTAACAATGCCAGCAATAGCACCTTTGATTTCTCCATCCACTAGAACGAGTGAATTAGGTATTCCTTTTACATCAAATTGTTGTGCTAACGCTCGTTCTCTATCTACATTAATCTTTACAACTTGAATGTTACCTTCTTCCACCTCAGAAAACTGCTCAAGTGTAGACCAAAAGCAACGGCAAGGAGCACACCATTCTGCCCAAAAATTAAGCAATATTTTAGGATGGCTACTAATAATCTCTTCCAAATTCTCTTCTTTTGCAAAAATAATCGCCATTCATATCCACCTCACATTCAGAATATTCCAAAGTTGTATTGTGGTCAAGTAAAGGGTTCTAGAATAACCATATATCTTGCTTTTTGTTCATTTTTTGACATATTTAAAATGTTTCACGTGAAACATTTTATTTACTATGTAATATTTCTAAAATACGTAAATCAAGCAAACCAGTGTGTTTTACAGTCATATCTGCATTACGAAGACCCGAACCAACACCTACACTAATAATATTTGCTGCATTTATTGCTTCAATGCCTGCTTGAGCATCTTCAATCCCAACAACTTCTGATGGAGTAAGTCCTAACCCACGAGTTGCTTCAATAAAAATTTCAGGATCTGGTTTTGATTTAGTGATCTTTGCTGCATCAACAATATAGTCAAAATTTTGTTCCATTCCTAATGCACTTAAAACTGTACGTGCGTTTTTAGATACAGAAGCAATTGCGCATTTTAAGTTTTGCTTTTTTAGTGCTGCAATCAACTCTTTAATACCTGGTAACACATCTGCAGGTGAAATTTCTTGAAGGAGACTAACATAGAATTCATTTTTATCAGCAGCAAGTGTTTCCAGCTCTTCTTTTGTAAAGTCATTTTCACGGTTATCTTTCTTTAAAATGAGTAGCAGCGAATCCATTCTACTCACTCCTTTTAAATTCTCATTAAATGCTTCATCAAATTCAATCCCAATACTCTCTGCTGTTTTTTTCCAAGCAAGGTAATGATAATGTGCAGTATCTGTGATAACACCATCTAAATCAAATAATACTCCTTTTAAAGCTATTGTCATTAAACTCTTCCTTTCCAAACTGCCGCCACATTTCGCGCGGTTCTTCTTAAATTATTAGGGGTTTCTTTTAGTATTTTTTCTAATGTTGCTGGTTCTGCAATAGATGGGAAGATAGCAGTAATGCCAGCTTTATAAACAGCATCTAAATCTGTCCCTACGCTTCCACAAATTGCAATAACTGGTGTTCCTAATGTCACTTGTTTTGCTACGCCTACTGGTGCTTTTCCTTCCGCAGTCTGCCCGTCCATTTTCCCTTCCCCGACGATAACTAAATCAGCGTCTTCACAAACCGCTTGCATTTGAAGAGCTTCAATAACAAAATCGATTCCAGAGAGTAAATTTGCTTGTAAAAATGTCACGAGACCAGCGCCTATTCCGCCACCCGCGCCAGCACGAGGCATAGTGAGCATCATTGGATTTGCCAGCTGATAAAAATGCGCCATTGCTGCATCCACTTCTTCTAAATCAGATTTCGGTAGACCTTTTTGAGGACCAAAAACAAATGTAGCTCCCTTTTCCCCACATAACGGGTTTTCAACATCAGTAACTACATTAATAGTGATGTTTTGCAACTCAGCTGGAACATTTTTGGCGTTGATTGTTGCAACTTTTGCTAGGTTGGCGCCAATTGGTTGTAGCTTTTGCCCATCTTTATCTAGAAATTCATAGCCAAGCGCACTTGCCATGCCAATTCCGCCATCATTTGAAGCGCTTCCACCAATGCCAATAATAATCTCTGTTGCACCTTTTTGGATAGCATAGAGAATTAATTCACCTACTCCTCTAGTACTGACTTGGAGCGGGTTTCTTTGACCTAAAGGAACTAAATGTAAACCACAAGTTTCAGCCATTTCAATAAGTGCGGTTTTATTTCCATCAGTAAAAGCAATTTCTGCCGGGAGAATATCTCCAAATGGACCAGAAACATTGACTTTCATTTTTGTTGCCAAGAAAGCCTCACTTAAAATCGCTAACGTCCCTTCTCCACCGTCACCAATTGGAAGTAAATGATAATCTGCATCAGGATAAACTTCTTGAAAGCCCTCTTTAATATACTCTGCTACCTCCTGCGCCGTCAAACTTTCTTTAAAAGAGTCCGGTGCGATAACGATTTTCATAAAGACACGTCCTTTTGTTTAAAGTTAATAATTAATTTATCCGTTAATAGCTGCTTTTCCCCTAGGATAATTAATTCTAGCACGCTTTTAGTAGCTTTTGAAATTTCTAGTGTTTCTGATGTAATTTTAAAACTAATTTTTTCGCCTTTCCAGACAAATTCAAAGGCTACCAATTTCCATGCATCTGGTAATTTCGGCGTAATTTGGAGTATTTCAGCGCTTGTATCAATACCTGCAAATCCAAAAATCACAGCCAGCCAAATAGCACCAAGGGATGCAGCGTGGAGTCCGTCATCAGACGAATGTGGTTCTGGCCCAAGATCAATTAAACACGCCTCTTGGAAAAATTGATATGCCTGCTGTCTATCGCCTATCCGATTTTCTACTATTGCATGGATTGCTTTACTTAATGAAGAATCATGGATTGTCCGCTTTTCATAAAAATCTAAGTTCTTCTTCATTGTTTCCATATTAAAAATTGTTGGAAAAAGATAAAATAACATGACCAAATCAGCCTGCTTCAAGATTTGCAATTCATTCACTTCTTGCCGAGAATAGTCCAGTAAAATTCCTTGTGTACCTTGATTTTTCTTATATTTATCCAAATTTATCCAATCTTTTTGAAGAAATGTATCATCTTGCGGAATTATCCCCGTATCACTCGCCACTGGCAAATACAAGTTTGCTAAAAACGCTTCCGCACGTTTTTGGAAGTTTTTATTTTCTTTATTCCAGTCCATAGCTTTTTTCACATTATAGTACGCCATGTAATTAGTATACGTATTATTATCAATATGCTCTGTGTATTCATCCGGTCCAATAACATCCAGTATCTCCAGACGCCCATTACGATTAACAGCCCGACTTATCCAGAATTCAGCTGTTTCTAAGAGCATCTCGGCCCCATAATTTTTCATAAATTGCTCATCTTTTGTTGTTGCTTCATATTCACACACTGCAAAGGCAATATCCGCTACTAAATGATGCTCTGAAATTGCTGAAGCCACCTTTTGGCGTGTTCCCGTCCGAATATTAATTGCTGCAAATTCTGGCGTTTCTTCTTCCCCAGAAAATGCGCTTTCCCATGGATAAAGTGCCCCTTTGTAGCCTTTTTTAATTGCTTTTTCTTTTGCTTCTTTTAAATGTAAATAACGATATTGAAGCAATTGTTTCGCAGTTTTCGGTTGATTATATAAGAAAAATGGTAGAATAAATATTTCTGTATCCCAGAAAACATGACCTTTATAACCTTCGCCAGTTAGCCCCTTCGCCCCGACACTACAACGAATATCATCTTTTGGTGTCATAACCTCTAAATGATAGGTAGCAAAATCCAGCGCAAATTGATCCATTACATTTACACTGTCCACTTGAACTCCAGCAGATTGCCAAAAATCGTTCCAAGCTATATCTGAAGCCATTTTTAGTTCATGATAAGTGGTACTCGGAATTTCTTCATCCAATTTACCAAGTGTTGTATTAACCGAACTTATTTTTTCCAAAGTAAATGTTCCATTGGCCATCACATGTTGTTTTACTTCCGTCATCAACTGGCGGTTTTTAGCAGTGAATATCCCTTTAGCACTTACTTTAGTTGCCACAACAATTCGTTGCTTACTTTCTATCGTCTCATATTCGCCAACCATCAATTCTTCATCAAAAATCCGCATGCTCAACTCTGCTAACTGTTGTGTACCAAAATTTGTTTGTTGCGCATCAATTCCAGTTCGCACTTTCACTACCGCATTATCCGTTAAAGGGGTAATTTCAACTTTAGTTGCAATGAGGTGTTTCGCTACTTTGGAAACAAATCGTCGAAAATTAATCTGATATTTTTTATGTGCGCTATTTTCCCAAGTAATTTTTCTGACTAATTCTCCTGTATTCATATCTAAATAACGTTCATAATGGTGAACTGTTCCCGTTTGCATGGAGAAAATCTCGTCATCAAGTGTCAACTGAAACCGCATAATATCTGGTAAGTTCACTAGTTCCGAACTTGTTGATCCGCTTGGTCGATTGTAAATTCCTGCTACATACATCCCGCGAACTTGCTCTGGATAGTCTTCCTCCAATGCTCCGCGAATACCCAAATAACCATTCCCTATAGTCATTTGGCTTCCATATTTATTTAGATAATCTACTGCAAATTCCTTCTCGATTATTTTCTTCATAAAAAAACACTCTCACCTTTTTCTGCCGATTCGTATAAACTTTCAACAATTTTTTGAATTCTATAACCTTGTTCTGCACCCGCAAGTTGTTCATTTGACAAACCGAGCACGCTATCAACAAAAGCCTTCATACTATTTTCATGCTTATTCTCTTCAAGTGCTCCTAGCTGCTCCAAAAGCTGAAACTCACCTGCATTATCCGTATAAATTTCAGCAGGATACAAACTACCGCCCGCCAAGTCGCCAAAAAAGTCTACATTCAGCACGCTCTCCGGCTTAATATGTAAAGCAAAAGAAGTATCTAACTCAATTAAGCCACCATTTTCCAGCTCAATAAAGCCAAATAAAGCATCTTCTACTGTATACTTCGTTGGATCCCATGAACCAAATGTGCCATGGCTTTTTTTCGTGCCAATTTTTTGGAAACTTTTTGCCGTAACTTTTTTTACTTTTGGAAATCCAAGTACAAACATTGCCGCATCAAGCATATGAATCCCCATATCAATTAACGGTCCTCCGCCTTGCATCTCTTTATTTGTGAATGTGCCCCATCCCGGTACCCCTGAACGTCTAAGCGCAGTTGCTTTTACACAATAAATTTCTCCAAAAAGAGCCGCGTTTTGCTTTAAAAACCGAGCTTCACTTGAAAAACGGTGATGAAAATCATAGGCCAAAATAGTTTTTTTCTGCTCTGCTAAATCCCACATTGCCTTAGCTTCCGACGCACTCATTGCGGGTGGCTTTTCACACATAACTGCTGCCCCATGCGCAAGTGACAACATCACATTATCAAAATGAAACCGATTTGGCGTACAAACACTAACAATATCTAATTGTTCAGCAGCAAACATTTCTTCTGCGGTAGCATAATAACTTTGAAAGCCGTTTTTCACTTGAAATTCTGCTGCACGTTCTTTACTTGGGTCGCAAACAGCAACTAGTTCTAGCTCATCCCTTGTTTTATAATATGCTGCATGAACCTTCTCTGCGACTTGTCCTGCACCGATAATTGCCACTCTTTTTTTCATATCCGAAACTCCTTTTAGAAAAATCCGCCCGCTTGAATTGGGGCGGATTTTCTATTTTAAATTAAACAGCTTTTTAAATGCGCTAATGCGTCTTTGTAAGCTTGCTCAGGATTCTCACTACGAACTCGACATTCAAAAGTTAAAAATCCGTTATAACCATTCTTTTTCAATTGATCAAAACTTGTTTTAAAATCAATGCTTCCGCTACCTGGTTGGTAACGATGGTTATCTGCAACATGAATGTGCCCTATCGAATCTTTATAGGTACGAAGCGCTCCTGGTATGCTGTCTTCCTCAATATTCATATGATAAAAATCAGCAATAATTTCAACATGCTTCAAGTTGTTTGTATCAATATATTTCTGCGCATCACTTAGTAAATTAATCATATGATCTTGATAGCGATTAAGTGGTTCAAGATAAACTTTTGTCCCTGTTTCCCCAGCGATTTTATCTAAGTAAACGAGCGATTCACTCACGGCTTTAAAATCACCTGCTTGAGATCGCGGTGAAACCATTGGCGGTAAACGATACGTGAACATTCCCCATGCAGCCGGAACAACAATTCCTTGCCCGCCAACCTCTTGCAACGCTTCAAGAATGGCTTTAATCTCTTCTAAACCGTTCAACCGACGCTCTTCAATAAAGTCCCCAATCCAACCATCATAACCACCACAAGCTGTTGATACGGGTAAACCTGTTTGCTTGATTGCAACTTTGACTTCTTCCAAATTTTCAACAAGTAATTTACCGTCAATTTCAAAACCTTCAAAGCCCATTTCTTTTACATAAGCAAATTTTTCTTGAATATTTTCCGGGAAAAATGCTTGGTTTTGTGTTCCTAATTTCATTTTCACCACTCCTTATAAAGTAATACCCATTTTAATACTTAAATCGGGTTCTCTATCCACGTATTTCATATAACTTTCCGCTGATTCAGCAAATGGAACTACTGGATCAATTAAATCACTACAATCTAAGTAACCATTCATAAGCAGTTCCCAACAAGTTTCTTCAATTCGCTTGCGGTCCCAACGAGGATAATCAGGGTTAGGTTCACTTGCTGCACGTGAAAAGACAATTTTTGCATTATTGAAATGTGCTTCACGACCAAGATTAAAGCCATCTGGGAAAGGTTTCGCAAAAGCGACATAGGAAATCGTCCCACCATAAGCAATCCCGCGAAGTGCTGCTTGAAGTGCCGCAGAATTACCACTTGTTTCGATAATAGAATCCGCACCAAGTTTACCAGTAAGTCGTTTCACTTCTAAACCAACATCCGTATTAATCGGATCAAAAGTAGCGTCTGCACCGTGTTTCTCTGCAATTTCACGGCGATGGCTAAGTGGGTCTACGCCAATAACAATACTTGCTCCAGCTTTCTTTGCTAGTTGAATCGCAATTTGCCCGATTGCTCCTAGCCCCACAACGACAACATAATCACCCGCACGAACATGGGCATCACGTACACCGCTCATTGCAAATTGGGCCGGATCATAACAAACCGCATTTTTCCAATTCGCTCCTTCTGGCAACTTACGTAGTTTGTAGTTATCGACTGCCTTTACAATCACCGTTTCCATAATTGGCCCGTAAGAACAAACAATATCTCCAAGCTCGTATTCCGTCACTTTACTACCAAGTTCTATAATTTCACCAACAACCATATTCCCCAGCTGGAACTCGCCAAAGACAATACCTCGCGCACTATTTGTTTCACGTGAAACAAATAGATTCCATTCCGGTGAAAATTCTTCATCAATAAAAGGACTAATTCCACGGAAATCCACTACTTCTGTTCCATGTTTAGGAGAGGCAAATTGCACTTTAATTTTCACTTCATCTTCTAAAACTTCCCGGTCAAAATACTCTACTAACTCCGCCACACGCGGTGCAGTTGCAACTAATTTTTTCATTTATATAAACTTCCTTTCTTATCCTTTAACTCCGCCATCAGTTAAGTTTCCTTTAATAAATCTTTCTGAAATTGCGTACATAATAACAACTGGTAGCGCCGTAACAAGCGATGCCGCCATCATTCTACCCCAAATGTAGTCTGGTGTACTAAAGAGTGTGTTAAGTCCAATTGGTAACGTGAATTTCTCTGAGCTTGATAAGAATATCGAAGCAAACAGATAGTCATTCCAAGCAACCATAAAGCAATATACAAATACCGATACAATTCCCGAAATCGCGAGTGGTACAATAATTCGTAAAATAATCTGGAATCGATTCAACCCGTCCATCATTGCCGCCTCTTCAATATCAGATGGAATGGTATCAAAATAACTTTTCAACATAAATACCGCTGTTGGCAATGTTTGGACAACCATCGTGATAATCAAAGCCGTCTCCGTATCATATAATCCCAAGCTCGAAATAATTTTAAACAACGGAACAATCAACAAGATTCCCGAGAACATATAAACTGTGTAAAAACTTGCATTTATCGTCATCCGCCCTTTAAAGCGTAATTTCGAAAGTGCATATGCCCCTAAAATCCCCAAAACAACTGCAATCCCCGCTGCAAAAATAGACACCATCAAACTATTTTTAAAATATGTCAAAAACGGAAAAATATCTGGGTTGAAAATATCTATATAATGCTGAAAAGTGAAATCCTTTGGAAAAAATGTTGGATTTGTAGAAATGGCTTCTTTGCTGCTTTTAAAAGAAGTCATTAACATAATCGCAAATGGGAACAAGGTAATACATAAAAATGCAACCATCGTCACATAAAAAGCGATTTTCTTTGTTCTTTTTGACTTTTTACTACTTACTGCCATTCAAATCCACCCGCTTTCTTGCAAAAATAATCACTACAAAAATAATGACAAATAATATCACAGAAATCGCTGCTGCTTTTCCTAAATCATTGAATGCGAATGCTGTTTTATATAAATAAACTCCAAGGATATTTACTTTATTCGTGAGTAAGTATACATCGGTAAACATATAGAACATCCAAATCGCCCGAAGCGTAATAACTGTTGCTAAAACCGGCATGATTGCTGGCAAAGTAACAATTTTGAATTTATCCCAAATGTTAGCTCCGTCCATATCCGCCGCCTCATAAAGCGACTTATCGACCGTCTGCAAAATCGCCAAAAACGAAATAAATGCATACGGGAAATAACGCCATATCGCAAAAAATGTTACTAAAAAGAAACTAGAAACAGGATTATCAAACCATAGTGGCGCTTCTTTAAATAAATGAAGCACATCCACTGTCATAAAGTTAATTACGCCATAACCATTATTAAACATGTATTTCCATGCAAAAATAAGAGAAATAGAAGGTGTCACATAAGATAAAATAATCAGCGACCGAGCCGTTCTTCTAAACCTAAATTCACGGTTAAAGAATATTGCCACAAGTAGCCCCATCCCAGTGCTTCCGATTACCACAAGCGCTGTATAAGCCACTGTAAGACCCAACGATTTATAAAACTCTGGATCCTTCAAAATATCAATATAATTTTGTAACCCTACAAAGATTGATTTAATATTCGGATTAAGCGGCATATCTAAAAAACTAATCTGGATATTAGAAATCATCGGATATAAAACAAGTGCTGCCAGTAAAACAAAACTCGGTGCAAGTAAAATCATTGCTAACTTAAAATCTGACCTTTTATATACTTTCGTTTTCATAATGCCTCCTTAAATCAAAAAGCGACGTCCTAAACTGTAAAAAAACGGGGAGACACGCATTCCCCCCGCTATTTTATTAATTACCTTCTTCGGCTTTTTTCTGTGCTGCCTTTAAATCATCTGAAACATCGCCGCCACCAACAGTTACATTATTAACCATTTGGGCAATAATTCCTGAACTAGTAATATCTCCCATTTTCGTGAAGTTTTTACCATCCACAAGTCCGAAAACTTGGATATCATTGAAAGAAGCTGCAATTTCATTCGGAAGATCTCCAAACGATTTAATTACTTCATTTTCCTTGTATGCTTGTTGCTCTACTACTTCTTTATTTACCGGTTGAGCACCACCTGGAGACATAAGTACCCATGTTGCCATATTTTCAGGTGCGGATAAGTACTCAACAAATTTTTTCGTTGCTTTCTTTTGCTCATCATCTAAACCGGCAGAAATAGTTAAACCAGAAACGGTGCCATAAACTGCTTTTTCTTTTTCTTCTGGAATCGCAAATCCGATATTAGACGGATCACCTTCTTCATAAACAGATGGAAGAATATACGTAGAGTACATTGCCATTGGAACAGTTCCATTCATAAATGCATCCTTGATTTCCGTTACATCATTAGAACCTGGCATAGTGTAAGCAGAAAGATCTTTGTAGTACTGTAAAGCTTCTTTCATTTCTGGTGTATCAATGGTGATATTACCTTTTTCATCTAGGACATTAGCTTTGTTAGAAAGAGCAAACTGTGAAAATGCTTGTTCACTCATTGTACTTTCGGCTGTTGGAATTGCAATACCGTATTTTTTATCTGCTTTATTCGTGAATTTTTTCGCAATTTTTTCAACATCAGCCCAGCTCTTAGGTTCTTCAAAGCCAGCATCACTTAGCGCTTTTTTGTTATACCAAATCCCTTGAATCCAGCCGCTAAGTGGAGCAGCAATATAGCTTTTACCATCTTCAGAGCGAACTAGATTAGTTGCTCCCTCATAATAGTTATCTTCCCCAACCGAATTGATAACATCTTTTACTGCATCTTGATCAATTAGCTCATCTTTATCCATTACTTTAGCAAAATCTTGACTTACTTCCATTACTGCTGGAAGTTTACCAGAACGAGCAAGCGTTACTACTTTTGTATTAAACGCATCTTCCTCAACAGGAATTTGTTTTACTTTAATTTTTGGATTTTCTTTTTCAAAATCAGCAATTAATTTTTTAATAACATCTAAACGTTCTTTTTCAACGGATGAATGCATAAATTCAATCGTTACTTCGCCGCCACTACTGCTAGAACTTTTCCCTCCACATGCAGCGAGTATCGCACTTAGAACCAACACAACAACAAGTAATCCAAGACTCTTTTTCTTCATTTTTGTTCCTCCCTGTAATTTTTGGTTTTTAGCCAGCAGAATTCATAGCCACTAAGTGTTATGGAATCGCTCCCAGTTATAGTGGAGTTCGTATAAATATTTGTATAAACACCGCTGTCTAGTGAGTACTCTACTTCTTTTTCTGATAAATTATGAATCAATATAAGTGACTCTGCGCCGGATGAACGTTTGATAACAAATAATTCCGCCGGAGAATCGATAACCTCCATCTGTATTTCTGGATGGAAAAGTGATTCCGATTTTCGTACGTTAATCAGTTTTGTTAACGCTTCATAAGTTTCATTTCGAAGTGACCCTTTATCTTCTATTTCAGCTGTAATTTCTGTCAAATTATATTTTTTTCGGTTAATAGAGCGATTTTGACCAGTTTTTGCAACACCGGCAACATCATTTCTACTCCCTAAAATACTTTGAATATATACAGCTGGAACACCAGGAATCGACAGTAGTACTGCATGAGCTACTACAAAGCGGTGTAATCTAGCTAAATCGCTATCCGTTTGTTTACTAAGCGCATCCATATAAGTCACATTAATTTCATAAGGACTTTTAGAACCATCTGGGTTTTGCTTATAGGAAACAAGAGCTCCTTCTCGCTCAAGATCATTCACTAATGCCAAAATCTCTGCTTCTGGGATAATTCCACGAACTGGATTTAAACCGATACCATCATGAGAAGCAAGGAAGTTAAAGAAAGTTCGCTTACCCTCTGGCAACTTAAGATTCCGCGCCCAATCACTTAGGAAAGCTGCATTCCCATGATGAATTGCATGTAATACGAGCGGTGGAAGCGGGAATTGGTATACCATATGTGCTTCTTTTTCACCGTTTCCAAAGTAGCTAATATTATCTACGTGTGGCACATTGGTTTCCGTAATAATAATCGTTCCTGGAGCCGCCATATCCACTAAATCTCTAAATAATTTTACAATTTCATGTGTTTCCTCTAAATGAATCGAGCTAGTTCCAGGTACTTTCCACATAAAGCCCACTGCATCGAGTCGTACATATTCCGCTCCTTGTTCCAAATAAAATAACAAGACATCCACCATCTTATAAAGCACTTCCGGATTCGCGAAATTTAAATCAATTTGATCATCACTAAAAGTCGTCCAAATATACTTTTCTTCCCCTGAAGCAAACTTAAATGGTGTAAGTACAGGAGTCGCACGTGGCCTAGTTACCGAACTAAGGTCTGTATTTGGGTTCATCTCCACAAAGAAATTCGCAAATTCTGGGTCATCCGCCAAATATCGCTGAAACCAATCACTTTTTGCTGACATGTGATTACAAACAAAATCAAACATCAACCGTGCCGATTTTTCCATTTCATGAATTTCCGACCAATCACCAAGTCCCGGATTTACCTGCTTATAATCAATCACAGAAAATCCATCATCCGACGAATACGGATAAAACGGTAAAAAATGAACTAATTCAAAAACTGATTTTAAATAACCATCGTACATTTTCTTAAAACTTGTTAGCATTTTTTCTGCTTCTTCTTGAAACTGGTCCCCATATGTAATTAAAACAATATCTTTCTCATCCCACTTACTCTTACGTGTTAATTTTTGCTGTTTCGTTTCATTTACTCGCGCTTCGATTCTTGTTGCCAAACTGTCTACCACATCTTTCGGATATAATCGCGAAAGTCGTTTTCTTAAATCCGTCATCATCTACCTCCTAACCGGGAGCGCTCCCACAAAAAGAATTATAGTATGGAAAGCGCTTTCTGTCAAACACAATTTCAAAAAAAATTTTTATATGTTGGTATAGAAGTGTTTTGGTAGAGATCTAACCTCTAGTTGGACATTTTCTTAAAAATTGAGTAAGATAAACAAGGATGATAATGACCGGAACCGATACCGGAACCATACATAGAGAAAGGAAGATTATCTTGGCAGCTACCATTTACGATATAGCAAAACATGCGGGAGTTTCAAAGTCTACGGTATCAAGAGTATTAAATAATCAAGCTAACATCTCCAAAGAAGCACGACAAAAAGTATTAGTAGCAATTGATAAACTCAACTACCAACCAAGTAAACTAGCACGTGCTCTAACTTCATCTGGATTTGATGCCATTATGGTTATTTCCAATCGTTCTACTACAACGACTACTGGGAATCCTTTCTTTTCAGAAATAATTCAATCAATTTCCACTCAAGCTGAGTTGGAAAATTTCGATTTGATTCTTCAAACTGCCAAAAACAGTGAAGATGAACTGAAAAAATGTCTTTCCAAAATCCAAGAAAAAATGATTAAAGGTATTATTATGCTTAGTTCCCCAGCGGATGAAGATTTTTTTCACCAATTAGATCCATATAATATCCCCATCGTGGTCACAGGAAAAGTAGAAGGTAGCTATAAAAATATTTATTCTGTCGATACGGATAATTTTGGTGACAGCTATGCTCTTACAAAACATTTAATTAATCAAGGTCATAAAAAAATCGCTTGTATTCACGCACCACTCGATTACCATGTTTCCATTGATCGTCTCGCTGGTTTTCGTAGTTGTCTTTTTGATCATCAATTAGATCTTCGTAATGATTGGATTATTGATAGTGGCTATAGCATTGAAGATAGTTACAGCGCTGCACTACGCTTAATGGAGGGCCAAGATAAACCTACTGCCGTTTTTGCGACGGATGATTTAAAAGTGCTTAGTATTTACAAAATGTCCGCGGATAAAGGCTTACAAATCCCTGCAAATCTCTCTGTCATCGGTTATAATGATAAAGTAGCATCATCTTTTCTATCACCACCGCTTACTTCAATTGATATCCCGATAAATAAACTAGGAAAAAAGGCAACTACCTTGTTATTCCGTCTTATTCATCAAGATAAAAATGTACCAAAAACAACCATTATTAAAACCGAAATGATTGAACGTGAATCCATTCAGAAGATAAACAGCTAATCTTATCTTCTGAATTTACTTAGGTCCTGTAGCTCAGTTGGGAGAGTATCACCTTGACATGGTGGGGGTCGCTGGTTCGAGACCAGTCGGGACCATTTTATAGCAAAAAGTCCGTATGCTAAAAATAAATTTATCATACGGACTTTTTTTATTTAAATAACTTACCAATTTTTTTAAACAAACCATCCTCAATAATATCGATACCGATACCCCAATTACTATTAAGAATTTCTTTGTTTGCTTTCACATAGTCTTTTAAATCTTCTCCTGAAATAGTGAGGTTGTGATATGGTTTATACTCCAAGTAAGTAGAAGCACCATTTTTCATCACTTTCTTCGTGACGCGATGTTGCAGATACTTAGATTTAATATTACATTCTTGCCGCGTATACGAATCTTGTTGATCAATTGGCTTATCTGTCGTCAAATGAATCTCCATTTTAATGACATTGCGATCAACCCAGTACGGGAAGTCCTTATGGAAATGTTTTTCAGCCGCATCATCAATGAAGTTTCCCCAACTCCAGAAATGTAAATAGCGCTTTTTATTTTCTACAATATAAGGATCAGAAATAGTCGCCTTATATATGATTGAAAGTTCATTTAGTTCCTTATTATCTTCCACTATTTTAATCGACTCATCGCTAAAATATTTATCAATCTCATTTTCTTCATATTTTTTGTACAATGTCATATTACTATAAATGGCATAATTGTAGCGATTGATAATATCTTTAACCGAGTCATTTTTGAACATTTCGCGCGAGCCATTAGCCATTCTGCCGCGTAACTTTCTTTCAAAAGTAACATACCCTTTGTTTTCTTTGACATCACATCGAACAATTTCTTCCACTGATGGCACTTGATCTTGAAATGGCTCTTGTTTTTGTAATTCTGTTCCTTCCTTAATTTCCAAATAATACATAAAGCTATTTTTCTGACGGTTTTCTAAAAATCCCTGGTCATCATTGATTGTCGCATCCACAAAATAAACTTGATTTTCATAATTAATTTTTAAAATCGCATGGTTAAAATTGAAAGGAGACGGCGCATACACAGGTAAAAAGATATCTCGATCATAACTAACTAAAACGAACTCAGAGTCCACTCCAAGATAGTCTAATAGTACTTTTAATAGAAGTGTTTTCGCCTTACAATCACCTTGTTTCGTGTTGTAAGTAACTTCAGCAGGTTGCGGTTCATGCCCATCCATTTCAGCTTCATTGTATAAATAGTAAACTTCCTTTTGAACAAAGTCGATAGTATGTCGGATTTTATGTTGTAACGAAGGTAATTCATCTAATTCAGAAGTGAAATCAGCCGCAAAGTCAGTCACATCCACTTGATAGAACTTTTGATATAAGTCACTAATAGTCTTCGTTATTTCTGGATACGTTTTTTGCGTTGTAAAATCAATAAATGGCGCAAGCTCTAATTCATTTGGATTTTTTCCAATATAAGAATTTTCTTCAATGACATAAGATTTTTGATTTTCAACAAATTCTTTCTCTTTTTCTAAAATATTTCCTTCATCATCGCGGAAATAATTATAATTCACTTCTAGTTGTTGTCCTGTTTCATTCTTTAACTCGAAGCGGTATTTTCCATACGCCCAGTAAGAGTTTGGATACGTATAAATCCAGCGGAAAAATTGATTACGAATGCTATCTTCCTGATATTTCAGCTCAGTTGATGTTTCAATAATGAAAATATCATTTAAATGCAAATCTCGAATTAGCACAGTCACTTTTTTTTCATCATTAAAGCTAGCTTGATTTTCATCGCGTACATAATCTAATACTTTCACATTTATATCATTTAGTTTATCGATTACTTTACCATCACGAACAACGGATAAAGTATGAATATAAAGCACTTCATCTTCCGCTAAAATAAAATTAGATTTTGCTGCTGAATTTAACATGTTAGGGTCATTTAAAGTATATGCCATTGATGTGTAGCTTTTACGTGAAGTAGGTTTGGCTGTTTCCACCATCTTGCACCAAAAACAATAATCTCGTTCTTGTGCTATTTGAGCTTGATAAAAGTCCGTTTGTTGCGTCTCTAACCAAGCATCGATATTTTCTTGTTTAGATTCAGCAGAACTTAAAGCTGAATCTAAAAAATAATAATCTTTTCCCATTGTAAAACTCCTCATGTAATATTTTTTATTTAGACACTCCCATTTTAGCAATAATAATATAAAATCAACAGAGAATTAATTACATTTCTTACGTATCTTTTGCTTTTTATGCACTTTTTAGTAAATATTTCGACATATTTTAAAAATATTCTATCCAAAAAACTGAAAAAGCGAATCCTTTTTAATAGACTCACTTCTCAAGTTACTTATTTAACCAAGAAAATAATTTCAAATCTTGATATTCTGTTCCAATTTTTTCATAATCCCGAAGTAGACCTTCTTCTTGAAAACCAAGCTTTTCAAGCAAACTAATAGATGCTTCATTTCTAGGATCCACCTTTGCTTCCATTCGGTGTAGCTTAAAGGACTCTATTCCCCATTCCATTAAAGCTTGTACCGCTTCTGTTGCATAACCACGTTTCCAAAAGCGTGTTCCTAAATCATAAGCAATTTCCGCACGCTGATTCTCGTGATCAATGTAATTAAAGCCACATGTCCCAATAATTTCTCCTGTTGCTTGTAAAATAATCACACATCGAAGCGCCTTACCTTCCATTTCTAATTGCCTAAGCATGCGTATCATTTCCTCCACAGGTTGTAAGCTCTGGAAAGGTTCAATATTCATATATCTAGTCACCGAATCATCTGACCAGTAACCAAATAAAATTTCCGTATCAGCCAATGTCATTTCACTTAAAAAAAGTCGCTCCGTTTTCAACATTTGTTTCCGATTTTCCATACGGTAACCTCCGTCTTATTAATAAAAAGAGCTTATCAAATCCCATCGCTAAAGTAAAATGTTTCACGTGAAACATTTTATTTATAAACAACCTCAAACTCTTCGCAAACAACAAGAACATCTTCGTTAAAATCTATTCCAAGTTCAACCGACTCATTTGTGAAAAAATCAGTATGTACTTTTCGCCAATATTCAAGTGTTCTGTCCCCTTCACCTTCTAAATAAGCAAATCTCTCAGAAACTTCATTAAATGGCATAATTGTTACATCCACTAGTTTTATTATCCCCATCGCCTCTTCTTCGCCATCTAAAATAACAACATAAGAACCAACAGATGGCATTGTTTCTCCACCTTGGTCACACCAATAAAACAAGCTGCTAGTTCCTGTTTTTGTGCCCGCCATTACAAGTTCCCCAAGTTCATTTGCCATTTCAGCTGAATCTCCAAATGCCCATGCCTCAAATTTATTGGAAACTTCCTGATTTTTTGCTCGATAGTCATGCCACATTTTATTTACTGAATCTTTATACTTTTCCACCTAAATTTCCTCCTAAAAAAAGACCGAGGTTCCTGAAAACCCCAGTCTAAAACTCTATTTTCTCACTGGTTTAATTACGATATAACGGTATGGGTCGCGGCCTTCAGAATGTGTTTCAATTTGTTCATTCTCACTTAAAATTGCATGAATTATTTTTCTTTCAAAAGAAGGCATTGGCTCCAAATGAACCGCACGCTTCGTTTTAACAGCTTTATCTGCCATTTTATTAGCTAAAAGTGCTAAAGTTTCATGGCGGCGTTCTCGGTAATCACCAACGTTAACAATAATATTTTTGTATTGGCTTGTAGTTTTATTAGCAATTAATTGCGTTAAATATTGAAGCGCGTTAAGTGTTTGACCGTGTTTTCCAATCAACATACCTAGACTTTCACCTTTAATTTGTAACTTCACATCTTTACCAACTTCTTCAGCGTTAATGCTAATTTTCACACCCATTTTTGTCGCAACATCTAAAAGATAATCAATTGCTACTTGGATACCATCTTCTTTTTCAATTACTTTCACCATGGCTAATCTGGAACCAATTCCGAAAATACCTTTTTTACCTTCATCAAGAATCTCCACTTCTACTTTATCTCGTGTTGTTTCTAAACTAGTAAGGGCATTTTGGATTGCTTCTTCAACTGTTGAACCTTGCGCAGTTAAATCTCTCACTTTCTTTTCTTACCTCCTTTTTTGGAAGCTTTCATATTTGCTGCTTTTTTCTTCAAACGGTCTTCTTCTAGTTGAGCAGCAGCTAGCGCCTCCTGTTCGCGTTTGTTTTTAAAAGGATTGTTAATTAAAAGTGTTTGGAATACGGTGAATATATTACCGATAATCCAGTAAAGAGCTAGTGCAGATGGTAAGGTAATACCCATAAATAGAATCATTACTGGCATAATATAAACAATCATTGCCATTGATTTATTTTGCTGAGTTTGTCCCATCATAGAAATTTTTGAAGATGCAAATGTTGTTAATGCTGCAACGATTGGTAGAATGAAGTATGGATCCGGGCTACCTAATTGCATCCACAAGAATGAATCTGTCTTAATTTCTGCGGTTCTACTAATTGCTTGATAAAAACCTAATAAAATAGGCATTTGAATCAGTAATGGCAAACAACCCATCATTGGATTTACGCTATTTTCTTGATATAAACGCATTGTTTCTTGTTGTAGTTTTTGTTTTGTTTCATTATCTTTAGATGCATATTTTGTTTGAAGTTCTTTGATTTTTGGTTGTAAATTAGTCATGGCTTTTTGGCTCTTCAGTTGTTTCACCATTAAAGGCATGATTAGTAGTCGAATTAAAATGGTAACAACGATGATTCCGACTGCGTAACTTCCCCCAAATAAATCAGAAAACCAAGTAATAACCCAAGATAATGGAAAAACAATGTAATGACTCCAAAATCCTGTTGAATCTTTTGTAATAGGATCCGTTGAATAGCCACAACCCGAAAGTACAGCCATTAATCCAATTACCAGACTTGCGATGAGCAATTTCTGTTTGAATCGCTTTTTCTTCTTCAAATTGATGTAACCTCCCATTTCGCCTTTTTCAAATTTCCACTCATTTTGAATTGTTTGTGTTCTGTTTTAAAACACGTCCTACTTTTAAAACATGTATCAAACTTTTCTTTACTTCATGAAAATCCATATTGGCCGCCGGTTTTCTGGCGATGATAATATATTCATTTTCAGGGTTAATCTGCTCTTCTAGTTCATGAAAAGTTTGTCTTATGTAACGTTTTATTCTATTGCGACAGACAGCGTTTCCAATTTTTTTACTAACCGATAGACCAATCCGAAAATGATCCTTGCCTTCTTGCTTTAAAGTATAAACAACAAATTGACGGTTAGCAAAAGATTTTCCTCTTCGAAATACTTTTTGGAAATCGTCATTTTTTTTGATTCTATATTTTTTTTTCATACATTCTCCATCTTCTTACATATCTTAGTATAAGGCCGTTTGACTCAGAGATTTTTCAAAAAAAAAACCACTGAGTCGTTTTCAGTGGTCTACGCAGATAAAACTTTTCTTCCTTTACGACGACGACTTGCTAAAACTCTACGTCCGTTTTTAGTGCTCATACGCGTACGGAAACCATGTACTTTTTTTCTTTTACGTTTACTTGGTTGATATGTTCTTTTCATTAATTACACCTCCCATGAAAGGGTCCAATCGAATTTATCTATTAGACAGTCTTAGATATTGTACGTGAACTAGTCTTTTTTGTCAATACTATTTAGACGAATTTCTATTTAGACTCCGCTCACTATCATATCATATTTTTAAGGAGAGAAAAACCATTTTTCAAAATTTATTGTGTCAAATAAATATATTGTTCTCTGGCGGTGTCTGGAATCATGATTTTCCGCCCCGAAACCTCTACTAAATATCTAGCAAACTCACCAATTTTCTCAAATTCAGCAGGATATTCAAAAATCAATTTCTTCTTAATTAAATAATTATCCACATAGTGACTCGTTTCAGGCTGAAAAGACAATAAACCTTCTATAAAGCGAATTACTTTCGTGAATTTTGGAATTTCACTTTCTTCTTCTAAATCTGTAAAGTGAAAAAACATTGTATGGATATGGTTTTTCTTAATATTTACCGCAAAAGCTTCTTTATTTATATTACTTCTCGCAAACACTGTAAAATCATCAATTTCTGCTGGTTCCCGTTTATCATGAATCAATAAATAACCAAAAACATCTTCAATATTCTGGTTTTGGATGACACGATAAAATTCTATATCTCTTGTTTTCAAAAGACGTTGAAATATCATTTTTCACAACCTCATCTTTTAGTCATTATTTTCTTTTCTGCTAAATAGTTTAACACATTGTCGTAATGAAATCTTTCTCAAAAGGTGTGGATAAGTACCTCTTTTAGGCTTTTTATTGTGGATAACCTTCTAATTAAGTTCAACTTTATACACAATTAGTGGGAAATTACACACAAAGGCTTGTGGATAATTAATTCTAACATTTTCGTTACAGTTTTATTTACACACAAGTTATACACAAGTTAACTGGCTGTGGACAACCGTTTTTCACATCTGGACAGTTTTGTGGATAAATTTGGTAAGTCCTTGCTATCAGAGTGATTTTCTGATATTATAATTCCTGTCGAATAGAAATATAGCTGGGGAAAAATAAAGTTATCCACAATTCATTTTCACTTTGTGGATAATTTTTTAACACCGTTTGGATAACCTTATCCACGGCTTTTTCTATCTGTGGATAACTTTAAAGCATCCATTTACATTACATATAAAGGGGGGTTACTAGTGCAATCAATTGAAGACATCTGGCAAGAAACACTGCAAATTGTCAAAAAAAATATGAGTAAACCGAGTTACGATACTTGGATGAAATCAACAACGGCTCATTCATTAGAAGGTAACACGTTTATTATTTCAGCGCCCAATAATTTTGTTCGCGATTGGTTAGAGAAAAGCTACACTCAGTTTATCGCTAACATTTTGCAAGAAATAACCGGTCGCTTATTTGATGTCCGCTTTATTGACGGGGAACAAGAAGAAAATTTTGAATATACCGTAATAAAACCCAGTCCATCACTTGATGAAGATGGTATTGAAATTGGCAAACATATGCTTAATCCGCGTTATGTTTTTGATACTTTTGTCATTGGTTCTGGTAACAGATTTGCACATGCAGCATCACTCGCAGTAGCCGAAGCACCAGCGAAAGCGTACAACCCTCTCTTCATTTATGGAGGAGTTGGCCTTGGAAAAACACATTTAATGCATGCAGTTGGCCATTATGTTCAACAACATAAGGATAACGCCAAAGTAATGTATCTTTCTAGTGAAAAATTCACCAATGAGTTTATTAGTTCGATTCGCGATAATAAAACCGAAGAATTCCGCACAAAATATCGTAATGTGGATGTTTTACTTATTGATGATATCCAATTTTTAGCTGGTAAAGAAGGAACCCAAGAGGAATTTTTCCATACTTTTAATACGCTTTATGATGAACAGAAACAAATTATTATTTCAAGTGACCGGCCACCAAAGGAAATTCCGACACTTGAAGACAGGCTTAGATCTCGCTTTGAATGGGGGCTAATAACCGATATTACACCTCCAGATTTAGAAACGCGGATTGCCATTTTACGTAAAAAAGCAAAAGCAGATGGCCTGGATATTCCAAATGAAGTCATGCTTTATATTGCAAACCAAATTGATTCTAACATTCGCGAATTAGAAGGAGCACTCATCCGAGTAGTCGCTTATTCTTCCCTCGTAAATAAAGATATTACAGCTGGTCTTGCTGCAGAAGCACTGAAAGACATTATCCCCTCTTCTAAATCACAAGTTATTACAATTAGTGGTATTCAAGAAACAGTGGGAGAATATTTCCACGTTCGGTTAGAAGATTTTAAAGCAAAGAAACGGACGAAAAGTATCGCTTTCCCGCGCCAAATTGCTATGTATCTTTCAAGAGAGCTTACAGACGCCTCATTACCAAAAATCGGTGATGAATTTGGCGGACGCGACCATACAACCGTTATTCATGCGCATGAAAAAATATCACAACTACTAAAAACCGATCAAGTGTTGAAAAATGACCTTGCTGAAATTGAAAAAAATTTAAGAAAAGCACAAAATATGTTTTAATAGACTGTGTACAATGTGGATAACTGAAACATACTTACCCACAAGTTATCAACATGTGGAAAACTTTATGTCGCATGGCTTACAACCTACTTATCCACAAATCCACAGGCCCTATTACTATTACTACGATTTTTTATTAATTAATTAAAGGTTTTTCAAGCTTTACAAAAATATAAAAAAATGGGGGATACTCATGAAATTTGTTATTGAGCGTGATCGTCTTGTCCAAGCAGTCAATGAAGTTACGCGTGCCATCTCTGCAAGAACAACGATTCCAATTCTAACGGGGATAAAAATAGTCGTAAATGATGAAGGTGTTACACTAACTGGTAGTGATTCAGATATTTCTATCGAAGCATTTATTCCATTAATTGAAAATGATGAAGTAATTGTAGAAGTGGAAAGCTTTGGTGGCATCGTTCTTCAATCCAAATATTTTGGAGATATTGTTCGTCGTTTACCAGAAGAAAATGTTGAAATCGAAGTAACTACTAATTATCAAACTAACATTAGTTCTGGACAAGCATCATTTACATTAAATGGACTTGATCCAATGGAATATCCTAAATTACCAGAAGTTACAGATGGTAAAAACATCAAAATTCCAATTAATGTACTTAAAAATATTATTAGACAAACTGTTTTTGCGGTTTCTGCAATTGAAGTTCGTCCTGTACTTACTGGGGTTAACTGGATTATTAAAGAAAATAAACTTAGCGCAGTTGCAACAGATAGCCATCGCCTTGCATTACGAGAAATTCCGCTTGAAACAGACATTGATGAAGAATATAACATTGTTATTCCAGGAAAAAGCTTAGCAGAACTAAATAAAATTTTAGATGATGCAAGTGAATCTATTGAAATGACACTAGCTAACAACCAAATTCTTTTTAAGTTAAAAGATTTATTATTCTATTCACGTTTACTCGAAGGAAGTTATCCAGATACATCTCGTTTAATTCCTACTGATACAAAATCAGAATTAGTGATTAATTCGAAAGCCTTTTTACAAGCAATTGATCGAGCGTCCCTGCTTGCTCGCGAAAATCGTAATAATGTTATTAAACTAATGACTCTTGATAATGGTCAAGTGGAGGTTTCTTCTAATTCACCTGAAGTCGGAAATGTTTCAGAAAATGTTTTCAGCCAAAGCTTTACAGGCGAAGAAATCAAAATCTCGTTTAACGGTAAATACATGATGGACGCGTTACGTGCTTTTGAAGGTGATGATATTCAAATTTCCTTCTCAGGTACGATGAGACCATTCGTACTTCGACCAAAAGATGCAACAAATCCAAATGAAATTTTACAATTAATCACGCCTGTTAGAACTTATTAATTTTAAAAAAGTAGATCCGTCTTGCTTCAAGGCGGATTATTTTTTTGTTATAGTACAGTTTTTGAATTGAAATGTATATTTATGCAATTGGGGGTAATTGTTAGCATGATGAAAGATATGACAACTGGTAATCCAACAAAATTAATCTTTTGGTTTGCGATGCCAATGTTGATTGGGAATTTGTTTCAACAATTTTATACGATGATTGATGCTGTTATTGTAGGGAAATTTGTTGGTGTAGATGCACTTGCAGCTGTTGGGGCTACCAATTCAGTCAATTTTTTTATGATTTCATTGATTATTGGACTGATGAGTGGGATTTCTGTTGTAGTTGCGCAATATTTTGGTTTTAAAGATTTTAATCGTTTAAAAGATGTTATTGCTACTGCAACTTATGCGGTGGTTTTTTCGGCGATTATTTTAACGATTGCGGGTGTGATTTTAGCCAAGCCTCTCCTTATTTTACTCAGAACCCCAGCAAATATTTTAGATGATTCAACAATATTTTTAACAACCTTGTTTATCGGGATTTTGCCAATGAGCTTATATAATGGGATGGCAGCAATTCTTCGAGCACTCGGAAATTCAATTACGCCTTTATTTTTTTTAATATTATCTTCTTTACTAAATATAGTACTTGATTTTCTTTTTGTTGTACATATGAATATGGGGGTGCGCGGGGCTGCTGTTGCTACTGTATTATCTCAATCTGTCGCAGCGGTTTTAGTGATTTATTATGCGTATCGTCATGTGCCATTTATGAGAATAGAACGAGCAAAATTCAAACTTTCTCCCCCACTATTAAAAGAAATGGTTCGAATTGGACTTCCTTCTGGTTTACAAGGATCATTTATTTCTATTGGGAATATGGCACTCCAAAGTTTAATAAATGGTTTTGGTTCATCTGTTGTGGCGGCATATACCGCGGCTAGTCGTATTGATTCTCTAACATATCAACCAGGAATTGCATTTGGAGCTGCTTCTTCTACTTTTGCAGGTCAAAATATCGGCGCAGGAAAAATGGAGCGTGTTCGTGAAGGTTTTTGGTCCGGAATTAAAGTCGTAACGATTATTAGTATCGCGATTACCATTTTAGTTCAACTTTTTGCGCGACAGTTTTTGCTGCTATTTGTTGATGCTGGTGAGTCGGAAGTTATTGATATTGGTGTTAGTTATTTACTTATTGTGTCGCTATTTTATGTTGTTGTAGGTATTTTATTTGTTGTGAGGGAAACGTTACGCGGTACTGGGGATGCAATGGTTCCTCTAGCAATGGGGATTTTTGAGCTTGTATCAAGACTCGTGATTGGTTTTGTATTGTCACTTTATATTGGTTATATTGGACTCTGGTGGGCTACTCCAGTTGCATGGATTACAGCAACAATGCTCGGCGTTTGGCGATATAAATCAGGAGCATGGAAGAAAAAGGCAGTTATTCGACGAAAATAAGCCTTTTAATCAAAAAACGCCTCAGAAGCTCATATTTTATTTTTTTTAATAAATAATATCCCCCTATTAGTTTTGCTAAAAAAAGCTGAAAAACGAATATATGAAAATATTCTTTGTATTATTGGCAAAACTTTAGTAAAATAGAAGGTAGTGATAAAAAAAGATTGGGCGTGAAATTTTTGGCTGAAACAGTAAAGATAAATAGCGAGTTCGTAACGCTTGGTCAACTTTTACAAATGATTGATGTAGTTTCAACTGGTGGAATGGCGAAAGCGTATCTTAGTGAAAATACAATTTATGTTAATGGAGAGCAAGATAACCGCCGGGGGAAAAAGCTTCGTAATGGCGATGTAGTCCTTGTTCCTGGTATTGGCAAAGTGAAAATTGAACAAGGGAAATAACAGATGTTTTTAGAAAGCATTGTTTTAAGGAATTTCCGAAATTATGAAAACTTAGAACTTGAATTTTCCCCATCTGTAAATGTTTTTCTTGGAGAGAATGCACAAGGTAAAACCAACCTTTTAGAGGCTATATTAATGTTAGCTCTTGCCAAATCACATCGGACAACAAACGATAAAGATTTTATTATGTGGGAAAAAGAAGAAGCCAAGATGGAAGGCCGAATCGTGAAACGCGGACAAACCGTGCCACTAGAGCTTACCATCACTCAAAAAGGCAAGCGAGCAAAAATAAATCATTTGGAACAAAAGAAACTTAGTCAGTATGTTGGTAATTTAAATGTGGTTATTTTTGCTCCAGAGGATTTATCTCTTGTAAAAGGTGCTCCAGGAATTAGACGACGGTTTTTGAATATGGAAATTGGACAAATGCAGCCGATTTACTTGCATAATTTAAGTGAGTATCAGCGGATTTTGCAGCAGCGAAACAAGTATTTAAAAATGTTGCAACTGAAACGCAAAGTAGATCCGATTTTGCTTGATATTTTGACAGAGCAGTTCGCTGATGTCGCCATTAATTTGACAAAAAGAAGAGCCGATTTTATTCGGAAATTAGAGGCTTACGCGGCACCTATTCACAACCAAATTTCGCGCGGCTTAGAAACACTTAAAATCGAGTATAAAGCTTCCGTGACATTGACTGGCGATGATCCAAAAGTATGGAAAGCGGACTTACTCCAAAAAATGGAATCAATCAAACAAAGAGAAATTGACCGTGGTGTCACGCTTATTGGACCACATCGGGATGATTCTCTGTTTTATATTAATGGGCAAAATGTGCAGGATTTTGGTTCACAAGGACAACAAAGGACAACGGCGCTTTCGATTAAATTAGCCGAAATTGACCTTATCCATGAAGAAACAGGTGAATATCCAGTATTACTTCTTGATGATGTCTTAAGTGAGTTAGATGATTATCGTCAATCGCATTTGCTCGGAGCTATTGAAGGAAAAGTACAAACCTTTGTAACGACAACAAGTACAAGTGGAATCGACCATGATACGCTAAAACAAGCAACTACTTTTCATGTAGAAAAAGGTACAGTAAAAAAAATCCTAATCTAGGTTAATATAATTTGATGAAAAAGAAAGTGCGGTGGAATAATTAATGTCAGAAGAAAATATTACGAATGTGCATGAAAGTGCTTCAGATTATAACGAAGATCAAATTCAAGTACTCGAAGGCTTAGAGGCTGTGAGAAAAAGACCTGGTATGTACATTGGTTCAACTAGTCAACGCGGACTCCATCACCTTGTATGGGAAATTGTTGATAATGCAATTGATGAAGCGCTTGCTGGTTTTTGTACAGAAATTGAAATTACAATCGAAGCAGACAATAGTATTACTGTTCGCGATAATGGACGCGGGATACCAACTGGGATTAACGAAAAAATTGGTCGTCCAACCGTAGAAGTAATTTTCACTGTGCTTCACGCTGGTGGTAAATTTGGCGGTGGCGGATATAAAGTATCTGGAGGTCTTCATGGAGTTGGTGCATCTGTAGTTAATGCTCTTTCCACGTCTCTTGAAGTATACGTTCACCGTGAAGGGCAAAAATATTACCAACGTTTTGAACGTGGTGATGTTGTAATGGATATGGAAGAACAAGGTGAAACAGATTATCGTGGAACTATTGTTCACTTCACTCCAGACCCACAAATTTTTACAGAAACAACCGAATTTGATTTTGATACACTTCGCACTCGTACACGTGAGCTTGCTTTCTTGAATCGTGGTTTAACGATTTCGATTGAAGATAAACGTGAAGAGCACAAAGTACGTAAAGATTTCCACTATGAAGGCGGAATTCGTTCTTACGTGGAACATTTAAACAAAGCAAAAGACGTTATCCATGAGCCACCAATTTATTTGGAAGGCGAACGCGATGATATTATGGTTGAAATTTCCATGCAATATAATACAGGTTTCTCAAGCAATATTATTTCATTTGCGAATAATATCCATACGTATGAAGGTGGAACACATGAATCCGGCTTTAAAACGGCTTTAACGCGGGTTATCAATGACTACGCACGCCGTAACAAACTATTTAAAGATAGTGATGATAACCTTTCTGGGGAAGATGTTCGTGAAGGTTTAACAGCAATTATTTCAATTAAACACCCAGATCCACAATTTGAAGGACAAACAAAAACTAAACTTGGAAATTCAGAAGCTCGTTCTATCACGGATAAGCTGTTTTCTGAAGCTTTAAATAAATTCATGATGGAAAACCCAGATGTTGCTAAAAAAATCGTTGAGAAGGGTGTGGTGGCTTCTCGTGCACGTCTAGCTGCTAAGCGCGCCCGTGAAGTTGCTCGTAAAAGTAGCGGTCTGGAAATTTCTAGCTTACCAGGTAAACTAGCAGACTGTTCTTCACGTAATCCTGAAATCAGCGAACTTTACATCGTTGAGGGTGACTCAGCTGGTGGTTCTGCTAAACAAGGTCGTGACCGTTTATTCCAAGCAATTTTGCCGATTCGTGGTAAGATTTTGAACGTAGAAAAAGCACGTTTGGATCGTATTTTAGCAAACGAAGAAATTCGGACTATTTTTACCGCAATGGGTACTGGTTTTGGTGGAGATTTCGATGTTTCAAAATCACGTTATCATAAACTAATTATTATGACGGATGCTGATGTCGATGGCGCACATATTCGTACATTGCTGTTAACATTATTTTATCGGTATATGCGTCCACTTCTTGATGCTGGTTATATTTACATTGCTCAACCACCGCTTTATCAAATTAAACATGGTAAGCAAGTGGAGTATGTCTATAGCGATGGACAGTTAGAAGATTATCTTGCATCGCTTGATAAAGACACTAAATTCAGCATTCAGCGCTATAAAGGTCTTGGAGAAATGAATCCAGAGCAACTTTGGGATACAACAATGAATCCAGAACATCGTACGCTACTTCAGGTAAATATTAAAGATGCTATTGATGCCGATGAAACTTTTGAAATGTTGATGGGTGACCGCGTGGAACCTCGTCGTAAGTTCATTGAAGACAACGCACAATATGTTAAAAACTTGGATGTTTAATAAATATTTCCTGGGTAATAAATTTAGTTATTGATTGTTTTAAAAGGTTTGAACTAGCTTCAACCTTACTTTTGAAAGGGAGGTTTCTCTAACAATGGCAGAAACACCAAATCAACGAATAACAGAGATAAACTTAAATAAAGAAATGCGGACATCATTCTTAGACTATGCAATGAGTGTAATTGTTGCCCGTGCCCTACCAGATGTTCGTGACGGATTAAAACCAGTTCACCGTCGTATTTTATATGCGATGAATGATCTTGGGATGACATCGGATAAAGCATATAAAAAATCAGCTCGTATTGTTGGGGAAGTTATTGGTAAATATCACCCCCACGGCGATACAGCAGTTTATTTTACAATGGTACGGATGGCGCAAGATTTTAGCTATCGTAATATGCTGGTTGACGGACATGGTAACTTTGGTTCAGTCGATGGCGATATGGCAGCAGCGATGCGTTATACAGAGGCTCGGATGTCAAAAATCTCAATGGAACTACTTCGTGATATTAACAAAGATACAATTGATTATGCAGATAACTATGATGGTTCTGAGCGTGAGCCAGTTATTTTACCAGCGCGTTTTCCTAACTTACTTGTCAATGGTTCATCAGGTATTGCAGTTGGTATGGCAACAAACATCCCTACCCACCATCTTGGTGAAGTAATTGACGGTGTTTTGGCGCTTAGTAATGATCCTGATATTAGTATTCGCGAATTAATGGAGTATATTCCAGGACCTGATTTCCCAACGGCTGGGATGATTATGGGGCGCAGTGGAATTCGTCGTGCTTATGAAAGTGGTCGTGGCTCCATTACCGTTCGTGGTCGTGTGGACATTGAAGAAAAGAAAAATGGTAAGGAAACAATTGTTATTACAGAAATTCCGTATCAAGTAAATAAAGCACGCCTAGTTGAGCGTATCGCGGAACTTGCTCGCGAGAAAAAAATTGATGGAATTACTTCTCTAAATGATGAGTCTGACCGCTCTGGAATGCGCATTGTTATAGAAGTTCGTCGTGACATTAGCGCTAGTGTAATCGTGAATAATTTATTCAAAATGACTGCTCTACAAACGACTTTTGGTATTAATATGCTTGCACTAGTAGATAATCATCCAAAAGTGCTTAATTTAAAAGAAATCCTTTATTATTATTTAGAACATCAAAAAGTAGTCATTCGCCGCCGGACTGAGTTTGAGCTTCGTAAAGCAGAAGCACGCGCTCATATCTTAGAAGGTTTACGAATTGCACTGGATAATATTGATGCGATTATTAAATTAATTCGTGGATCAAAAACATCTGATGTTGCAAAAGAAGGTTTAATGACACAATTTAATCTTTCTGATAAACAAGCGCAAGCCATTTTAGATATGCGTTTGCAACGTTTAACAGGTTTAGAACGCGAAAAAATTGAAGAAGAATATCAAAACTTGGTAGCATTAATTAACGATTTAAAAGCCATTTTAGCTGATGATGAACGTATTCTTGAAATTATTCGGGAAGAATTAGAAGAAATCAAAGTTAAATATGCCGATAAACGTCGTACGGAAATTTTAGCTGGTGATTTAGTCAGCTTGGAAGACGAAGATTTAATTCCAGAAGAAGAAGTAGCGATTACTTTGACTAAACGTGGTTATATCAAGCGTTTACCATTATCAACTTATCGTAGTCAACGTCGTGGTGGTCGTGGTATTCAAGGTATGTCTACCCATGAAGATGATTTTGTAGAACATCTTGTTGCAACGAGCACGCATGATACACTATTATTCTTTACAAACACGGGGAAAGTCTACCGTTCGAAAGGCTATGAAGTACCTGAGTATGGACGCACAGCGAAAGGTATTCCAATCATCAACTTACTTGGTATCGAAAGTCAAGAACAAGTGAATGCAGTGATTAATTTATCTGAATTCACGGATGATAGCTACTTATTCTTCACAACTAAACACGGTGTTGTGAAACGTACTACTCTATCTCAATTTGCAAAAATTCGTCAAAGTGGTCTCCGTGCTGTTGAACTTCGCGAAAATGATGAACTAATTTCTGTACAAATGACTGATGGCACTAAAAACATGATTATCGCAACGAAACATGGCCAATCAATCTATTTCCCAGAAGAAAATATTCGGGTAATGGGTCGTACAGCTGCTGGGGTTCGTGGTATCAGACTTCGTGAAGACGATGAAGTTATCGGTATGGAAGTACTTGAAGATGATGAAAAAGTATTAGTTGTAACAGAAAAAGGTTACGGCAAACAAACGCCTGCTTCCCAGTATCCACTTCGTAACCGTGGTGGTATGGGTGTTAAAACTGTTACAATTACAGAGAAAAACGGAAATCTTGTAGCTATGAAGACAGTTACAGGTGAAGAAGACTTAATGCTCATGACAGTGAGCGGCGTATTAATTCGTTTCGAAATTGATACCGTATCACAAACTGGCCGTAGCGCAATGGGTGTTAAACTAATTCGCCTTGATGAAGACGAAAAAGTAGCCACTGTAGCGAAAGTTCCAAAAGAAGAAGAGATAGAAATTGAGGAAGAAATCGACGAAACTCTTATCACACAAGTACCTGATGAAAGTTTTGAAGATGGTCCTGGAAGTGACATAGAAGAATAAAAACAGAGCTGGAAAACAATCTAATTTTTGAATTAGGATGTTTTTCCAGCTTTTTTAGTGGTCAAAAGCGCAATTTAGCTATAAATTATGTATAATATCTGTAATACGTCTAAAAAAGGGAAGAGTTGTAACTATGCGCAAACTGATTCAATTTCTTGTTATCGCAGTTGTTTTAACATTAGTGGAATATCTTTTAATTACTCAAGCAGCTACTCTATTTTTAATTTCGAGTATAATCATTCAATTATGTGGAGTCATTATAGCCATTAGATTGTTATTGTTTGATCAACGGAATACTAGCTCAAAAATTGCCTGGATTGCTGTTATTTTTGTAATACCTGTCCTTGGAACAATTAGTTATTTAGTATTCGGTCGAAATCCAGCAACAAGAATATTCACAACAGCTCAAGTAACAGAAAAAGAAAAACTGATTGAAGCGATTCACGAAATTCCAAATAACACCGAAGAAAAATTACCGCAACTATCAAAAAGAATAGCACATTTAACATCGATTGAGCCGATTAAAGGCAACAAAATAGAAATCCTAACAAATGGTGAAGAAACTTTCCCAGTGCTTCTAGATGCGCTGAGAAAGGCAGAAAATCATATTCACATTCAATACTATATTTTTAAAACGGATGAAATTTCCACCGAGATTCGCGATATTCTGATAGAAAGAGCCAAAGCTGGCGTGGAAGTTCGTTTTATGTTTGATGGACTAGGCTCAAGTAAATTGAAAAAAGATTTTTTGAAGCCTTTAACAGATGTTGGTGTAGAGATTCATGCATTTGATCCGGTTACTTCACCATGGATTGTACGTACAGCAAATTTAAGAAATCACCGTAAAATTGTTGTCATTGATGGCCAAATTGGCTTTACAGGTGGTCTTAATATTGGAGAAGAATATCGTTCTAATACGCCAGATTTTCGTGTTTGGCGTGACACACACATTAAAATTACCGGGCAAGCAGTTATTGAGTTACAAGAGTCTTTCTTGAACGACTGGGTCTACATGGAAAATAAAAAGGGTGCTTCAGATAAATTTATTAGTGAGGCTGGAATAAAACAATACTTTTCACCAGTAAATATGGGGGATGAATGGGCTCAAGTAATTTACGGTGGACCATATGACAAAGAAAAATGGGTTCGTGATTCAATGCTCGATTTAATGGACTCTGCAAAAGAATCCGTTTGGATAGTATCTCCTTATTTTGTACCTGATGAGGAAGCTTTAGCGGTTATTCGCCGAGTATCACTTAGTGGTATAGATGTGCGTGTCATTATTCCAGGAAAAGGTGATCGAGGAATATCTTTTCACGGGAGTAATGCATATGTGAAAACAATGATTGAAGCAGGGGCAAAAATGTATGCTTATCAAGATGACTCTTTTGTTCATGCAAAAGCAATGTTAGTAGATGGAACACATGCAGCAGTTGGGACAGCTAATTTTGATGTCCGTAGTTTTAGGTTAAATCATGAATTAATGGTGTTCTTATATGACGAAAGTGAAGCAATTCAGCATTTAAAACGTGACTTTAAGAAGGATTTTGAAGATAGTCGACTGTTTACGATGAAAGACATGGAAGAAAAAACGACTATAACTCGTATAAAAGAAGTTCTTTCAAGTTTACTATCACCAATTTTATAATTAGGAGTGGAAAAATGAGTGGAGATTTAAAACTTAGGCCGCTTGAACGCGAAGATTTAAAATTTGTTCATCGGTTAAATAATGATGCGAAAATAATGTCTTACTGGTTTGAAGAGCCATATGAAGCATTTGTCGAACTTCAAGAGCTATATGATAAGCACATTCACGATCAATCAGAGCGCCGTTTTATTTTAGAATTAGATGGTCAAATGGTTGGGTTAGTAGAGTTGATGGAAATTGATTATATTCACCGAAGAACGGAATTTCAAATTATTATTGATCCTAAGTTCCAAGGTCATGGGTACGCGGTATCTGCCACGAAACTTGCGATGAAGTACGCTTTTCACGTGCTAAATATGCATAAATTATATTTAGTTGTCGATAAAGTAAATGAAAAAGCAATTCATATTTATGAAAAAGTGGGCTTTATTCGTGAAGGTGAATTAATGGATGAATTTTTTGTTGATGGAACGTACCATGATGCAATTCGAATGTGTCTGTTTCAGCATCAATACAAAGAAATGGATATCTAAATTAATGATTGGCACTGGAAAAGTTAGTGCCAGTCATTGTTTTGGCTTGGAAAAAGTTCTATAATAAGGTTTTAGTGAAAAAATTATGGTATCATGAAGTATTAAAAGTTGTATTATTTAGATGGAGAAAGGATTGGCGCACATTGGCTACAGGCATTGGGACAGCTAAAATGATATTATGCGGAGAACATGCAGTTGTATACGGAGAACCGGCAATTTCAGTCCCATTTACACAAGCAGTAGTAACTACAGATATAGAAGCTTCTACAAAAACCAAATTTTCTTCAGCATTTTTTTCAGGTGATTTAGAAGATATGCCCGATTTTTTAGCAGGTATTAAAGCACTAGTTGTAAATATTCTAAAAGAAATTGGTCAAGGAGAAAGCGTATCAATTCATGTAACATCAGGAGTTCCAATCGGACGAGGGTTAGGATCAAGTGCAGCAGTAGCAACAAGTATTGCCCGCGGTCTCTATAACTATTTTAAGCAAGAATTAGATGGCAAAAAATTACTTTCGATTGTTAATGCAGCAGAAAAAATTGCGCATGGGAATGCAAGTGGTGTAGATGCAATCACTGTAGTTAGCGAAAAGCCAGTTTGGTATGAACGTGATAGAAAATTAGAAATCATGCACTTTCCTAAAAAAGTTACTTTTGTAGTTGCAGATACAGGAATTCCAAGTGAAACTAGAGCAGCAGTTGCGGATGTCCAAAAACTTTATCAAAAAAATCAAGCTGGAATTGGAGAAATAATTCATGCGCTTGGTGATATTTCCCGGGAAATAAAGACTTGTTTAGAAGGTAATGCAGATACTGTGAAGATTGGTGCTGCAATGAATAGAGCACAAAGTTATTTGGAAACTTTGACTGTTAGTGATAGCAGTTTAGAAAATTTGATTGAAGTTGCTAGAAGTAATGGAGCAGATGGGGCAAAACTTACTGGTGGAGGCAGAGGTGGTTGTATTATTGCTGTAGCTAAAAACCAGGAAATTGCTAAAAATATAACAAAGGCACTTCATAAAGCTGGAGCTGCACAAGAATGGATTTTTACGATAGGAGAAGGTAGTTATGAGAGCAACAGCCATCGCACATACGAATGTGGCGCTAATTAAATACTGGGGAAAACGCGATGAACAGCTGATTCTACCTGCAAATAGTAGTTTATCCTTCACTGTAGACAAATTTTATACGAAAACAACCATAGAATGGGACGACAATCTAAAGCATGACAGGTTTATCTTGGATGGCGAAGAAAAAACAGATGCAAAAGTAACCCGTTTTATTGATAAAATGCGCGAAGAATTTGGTTTGAATGCAAGAGCTCTGATAATCTCGGAAAATCATGTCCCAACCGCTGCTGGACTTGCTTCATCGGCTTCGGCATTTGCTGCTCTAGCGCTCGCAGGATCACATGCTGCGGGTAGAAATGATACCCAACAATATATTTCCAAATTGGCACGTTTCGGTTCTGGATCGGCTTCACGTTCGATTTATGGCGATTTTGTCATTTGGGAAAAAGGCGAATTAGCAGATGGTAGTGATTCTTTTGCTGTACCTTTCACAAAAAAATTAAGCGATAAAATATCAATGGTTATCGCTGTTGTTTCTGATAAGAAAAAGAAAGTCTCCAGCCGTGATGGCATGCGCTCCACAGTGGAAACATCACCGTTTTTCAAAAATTGGGTTGCTGCTGCTGAATCAGACTTAGAAGAAATGAAACAAGCCATTTTAGCAGAGGATTTCATCAAAGTTGGTGAAATTACTGAGCAAAACGGAATGAAAATGCATGCAACAACACTTGGCGCAGAACCACCGTTCACTTATTTTAAACCTTTATCCCTTGAAATAATGGATGCAGTTAGAGAATTACGTGGAAATGGAATACCAGCATATTTCACAATGGATGCTGGACCTAATGTGAAAGTTATTTGTGAGCGTAAAAATGAGAGGATTGTTGCAGAAAAGTTGTCAGAGCTAACCAAAAACGTTCTAATTTGCCACGCTGGTAAGGAAGCGAGTGTTGTATCAGATGAAAAATAAACTACAAGTTAAAATACCTGGAAAATTATATGTTGCCGGTGAATATGCTGTTGTAGAATCTGGTCACACAGCAATTCTGACAGCGGTTAATCGTTATATAACATTGACTTTAGAAGATAGTGAGCGAAATGAATTATGGATACCGCATTATGAAAATCCTGTTTCGTGGCCAGTTGGCGGTGAACTTAAACCAGATGGAGAGCACTGGACATTTACAGCAGAAGCCATTAATATCGCCACAACATTTCTGAAATCTGAGGGAATAGAACTCACACCTGTTAAAATGATGATTGAAACAGAACTAATTGATAAGTCAGGTGCTAAATATGGCTTAGGATCAAGTGCAGCAGCAACTGTGGCTGTAATTAATGCACTGATGACGAAATTTTATCCAGAAATATCTATGCTAAAAAAATTCAAATTAGCTGCTTTATCGCATTTAGTTGTTCAAGGTAATGGTTCTTGTGGTGATATTGCTTCTTGTATGTATGGTGGCTGGATTGCTTATACAACCTTTGATCAAGAATGGGTGAAGCATCGGTTAGCTTATAAATCACTTGAATGGTTTATGAAAGAACCTTGGCCACTTCTTGAAATTGAAACATTAGAAGAGCCTGTATCAACTTTTTCAGTTGGTTGGACTGGGACACCGGTAAGTACGGGCAAATTAGTTTCACAAATTCATGCGTTTAAACAAGAAGATAATGAGAACTACCAACAATTTTTAACAAGAAATAATCAAATTATGAAACAAATTATTCAAGCTTTTCATACAAAAGATGAGGAGCTACTTTATTCCTCTATTAAGGAAAATCGCCGTATCCTTCAAGATTTGGGAACAAAAGCAGGAGTCAATATTGAAACAAGCTTATTAGAACAATTAGCCGATTCAGCTGAAAAAAATGGCGGCGCTGGAAAATCTTCTGGTTCAGGTGGCGGAGATTGCGGAATAGCTTTTTCAAAAACACCAGAATTAGCAGAAAAACTCGTTCATAACTGGGAAAAACTAGGTATTAAGCATTTACCTTTCCATACAGGAAAAGTGCAGATAACGGAATAAATGAAGGCAGTGAACAGTGCAATTTTGTTTGCTGCTTTTTTTGTTTCGAATTTCACAATCAAGGGAATAGAGAAGAGAATAAAAGTTTGTGAAATATTTAATATATCAAGTTTTTGAACTAAGGTATCAAATCAGATATAATGAGTTAGAGTATGAACATAGTGATTCTAAAAATGCTATCCAAGTTTAAAAAAGTTTGTGAGTTTATTTAGAAACAAGAAAATCACAGCATTTTTTCAGTTACATAGGAGTTGTAAAAAAGCTTCTTTCAGCACTCCGGTAATGGTATTTTTGCGCAAAAATACACATTAGAAAACATCAAAAGGAAAAGAGGGGATTCGGGTGTCAAAGTTACTTAAATCTTTGCTGCTCACGGCACTGCTTGGGGTTACCGGCCTTATAAGTGGTTGTGGTGATTTGACGGTACTTAATCCAAAAGGGCCAGTTGCAAAAGGTCAGTCGGACTTAATTATTTATTCGATTATATTTATGCTGGTTATAGTACTAACGATTTTTGTATTATTTACGATTATGTTGGTTAAATACCGCGAACGGAAAGATATTTCAAACTATGAGCCGGATATGCATGGTAGCAAGAAGTTGGAAATTTTTTGGACATTAATTCCAGTTGCTATTGTTATTGCACTAGCTATTCCGACCGTAAAAACAATTTATGCAGGGGAAGAAGCACCAAAAGTGACTTCGCATAAAGACCCAATTATTATTTATGCAACAAGTGCGGATTGGAAATGGATTTTTAGTTACCCAGATGAATCAATCGAAACGGTGAACTACGTAAATATCCCGACAAATCGTCCGGTACTATTCAAATTAACTTCCGCAGACACGATGACAAGTTTTTGGGTACCGCAATTAGGTGGACAAAAATATGCGATGTCTGGGATGACAATGAATTTATATTTACAAGCAGATGAAGTTGGTACATACAAAGGACGTAATGCAAACTTCAATGGAGAAGGCTTTGCAGATCAGCGCTTTGATGTAGTAGCACAATCTGAAACAGACTTTAAAAAATGGGCAAAAGAAACGAAAGCAAGTTCACCAGTTATTACGCAAGACATCTATGACCGTCTCTTAATACCTGGAAGCTCTAAGAAAAAAACTTATTCTGGTACGCATTTAGCATTTGTTGATGTTGCAGCAGATCCAGAGTATGTTTTCTATGCGTACAAACGTTTTGGTTATGAGATGACTAACCCACATAATCCAAATACAAAATCAACCATTTCTGATAAACCACTCTTGCCGGTTCGTCCTGTTACCGTAACTAATCCGCAATTTGAGCGCCACGATATGGAGCCACAAATTATTAAAAACGGAGAAGGTTACCATGAGGATAAACATCGTGAGGATGAAATGAAGAAAATGGAAGATGATATCCAAACGAATGAGTTTAATAAAAAAGAATCGGATGACACAGAGAACTAAAAGGGGGGACATAAGGCATGAAATGGAATGAGTTTATCGTAACCGGCGACCCGATGATCCTAGGTGCACAGATATCTATTGTGCTTGCTAGTGTCGGTATCGTTGTGTTACTAACTTACACAAAAAAATGGAAATGGCTCATGAAAGAGTGGATTTCCTCTGTTGATCATAAAAAAATTGGTATTATGTATTTGCTTGCTGCGGTTTTAATGTTTTTCCGTGGTGGTGTGGATGCGCTGATGATGCGTACCCAGCTCGCTTTACCGGATATGAAATTTTTAGATGCACAGCATTACAATGAAGTGTTTTCTACGCACGGAACTATTATGATTTTATTTATGGCAATGCCGTTTATTATTGGTCTTATGAACATTGCAGTACCACTTCAAATTGGTGCACGTGATGTGGCATTTCCGTTTTTAAATAACTTAAGTTTTTGGACATTCTTTATGGGTGCGATGCTATTTAACTTATCTTTTGTTATCGGTGGTTCGCCGGACGCTGGTTGGACAAACTATGCGCCACTAGCCACAGATTTTAGTGCTGGATATGGAATTAACTTCTACCTTCTAGGGGTTCAAATCGCTGGTATTGGTACACTGATGACGGGAATTAACTTCTTCGTTACGATTTTACGAATGCGTACAAAAGGGATGACTTTAATGAAAATGCCAATGTTTACTTGGTCTTCATTAATTACTAGTTTAATTATTATCTTCGCTTTCCCAGTATTAACAGTAGCTCTCGCGTTGATGTCATTTGACCGATTGTTTGGAACGGCATTCTTCACACTCACGAATGGCGGACTCCCGATGATGTGGGCCAATCTATTCTGGGTTTGGGGGCATCCGGAAGTGTATATCGTAATTTTACCGGCATTTGGTATTTTTTCCGAAATCATTTCCACCTTCTCCAGGAAAAAACTATTTGGTTATCCGGCGATGGTTGCTGCGATGGCTGTTATTTCCTTACTAAGTTTCCTTGTTTGGGTCCATCACTTCTTCACAATGGGGTCAGGAGCGCTCGTTAACTCCTTCTTCTCGATTACGACGATGATGATTGCGATACCGACTGGGATTAAGATATTCAACTGGTTATTTACGATGTATAAAGGGCGAATAACCTTCACAACCCCAATGCTTTGGTCGCTTGCTTTTATCCCTAACTTTGTTGTTGGTGGGGTAACTGGGGTTATGCTTGCGATGGCTGCGGCCGACTATCAATATCACAATACGTATTTCTTAGTTTCGCATTTCCACTACGTATTAATCGCCGGAACCGTATTCTCCTGTTTTGCCGGGCTTACATACTGGTATCCAAAAATGGTCGGTTACAGATTAAATGAAAAAATTGGTAAATGGTTCTTCTGGATTTTCGTTGTTGGT
Source organism: Listeria ivanovii subsp. londoniensis (assembly GCF_000763495.1). GTDB lineage: Bacteria > Bacillota > Bacilli > Lactobacillales > Listeriaceae > Listeria > Listeria londoniensis. The sequence continues at coordinate 60,268 of NZ_CP009576.1, forward strand.
TTTAACGTTTGTTTCTTCCCGCAATATTTCTTAGGACTTGATGGTATGCCTCGTCGTATCTACACTTACGTACAAGGTGATGGCTGGACAACGCTTAACTTCATTTCTACAGTTGGTGGATTCTTGATGGGTATTGCGTTCTTAGTTCTTTGTTATAACATTTACTACAGTTATAAAAACTCGAAACGTGAAGTCACTGGTGACCCGTGGGATGCTCGTACGCTTGAATGGGCTACAAGTTCTGCTGTTCCGCCAAAATATAATTTCGCTGTTTTACCAGAATGGAATGATTTGGATGATTTCTGGAATAGAATACAAAAAGGCGATCCTTATGTGAATGATAAAAATTATAAACCTATTCATATGCCAAGTAACACAATGGTTGGCTTTGTGATGTCCGTCTTCTTCTTCATTGCTGGTTTTGGTCTAGTATTCTACTGGTATTGGTTAGGAATTATTGGACTGATTGGTATTTTGGGATGTATGGTTTATCGTTCATTCCAAAACAATGACGGCTATCACGTTGAAGTGGATGAAATTAAAGCAACCGAAGAACACAATGCACGCGAACTTGCGACTGGTGTAAAGGAGGGTAACCCATGGAATCTGTAGAAGCAAACAAAAATCTTCCCATTGAGTACAGGTCAGAACAAGGCAGATTAAATATTCTTGGTTTCTGGATTTTCCTTGGCGCTGAAATTGCTTTATTTGCAACCCTCTTTGCGACTTACTTTGTTATGAGAAAAGCTGGCTCTAATGCGGGGCATCCGCCAGCTGAAATGTTTGAGCTGTGGTTAGTATTAATTATGACATTTTTACTTTTAACAAGTAGTTTTACGTGTGGTCTCGCGATTGGTGAGATGCGCAAAGGCAATGTGAAAATGTTGACGATTTACTCGATTATTACATTGATTCTAGGTGCGGGATTTGTTGGTTTTGAGCTTTATGAATTTGCACACTATGTAACGGAAGGTGTAACGATGCAAGTAGGTTCATACTGGTCTGCATTTTTCGTTTTACTCGGGACGCATGGTCTTCACGTAACGGTTGGGATTTTCTGGATTAGTTTTATTCTGATTCAAATTAAAATGCATGGTTTGACGCCAAAAACAGCATCAAAAGTATTTATTTCCAGTTTATACTGGCATTTCCTTGATGTTGTGTGGATTTTTATTTTCACAGGTGTCTACTTGCTCGGGATGGTGAACTAATATGGCGCAAAATAATAAATCAAATGCAGCTCATGCTGAAGGTGGCATTCCGTGGAAACACATTGTTGGCTTTGCGTTATCGATTATTTTAACGCTCTTAGCCGTCTGGGTAGCTCTTTACTCGACGCTAACAACTAATGTAAAGGTAGTTATCATTTTCATCTTTGCCTTCATCCAGGCTGCCTTACAGCTCCTAATGTTCATGCACATGACAGAAGGCCGCGATGGGAAAATTCAAATTGGAAATATTTTATTCGCAGCATTTATTGCGATTGTCGTTGTTATTGGTTCTTATTGGGTAATGGAAATTGGTCATATGAATCATTTAATGTAAAAAAAAGCTAGTATGGAATTAATTTTCTATGCTAGCTTTTTGTTGGTATTACACGTTTTGTAACGCTTTAAATAAAAAAATTATTTTATTTCTTGCTCTGTAATGCATTACATATTCTATAGTTAAGAAGTAAATTATAAATGTGAGAGGAGATACACAAAAATGACAGAATCAAAATTTCCTAAAGATTTTTTATGGGGCGGGGCAGTTGCTGCAAACCAGTGTGAAGGAGCTTACCTTGAAGACGGTAAAGGACTTTCACTTGTAGATATCCTTCCAACAGTAGAGGACGGACGTTGGGAAGCTTTATTCAATCCAGCGAAAGCGCTTGCTACAGATTATGGTTTTTACCCAAGTCACGAATCCATTGATTTTTATCATCGTTATAAAGAAGACATTAAATTAATGGCGGATATGGGATTCAAATGTTTCCGTATGTCCATCAGCTGGCCACGTATTTTCCCAAATGGTGACGAAGCGAAACCAAATGAAAAAGGATTAGCATTTTATGATGCAGTTTTTGATGAATGTCATAAATACGGCATCGAACCAGTTGTTACAATTAACCATTTTGATACACCACTTGAAGTTTTCAAAAAATATGGTGGTTGGAAAAATCGTAAATGTATCGATTTTTACTTGAATTTCTGTGAAGCGATTTTCACGCGTTATAAAGATAAAGTAAAATATTGGATGACATTTAACGAAATTAACATGATTCTTCATCTTCCGTACATTGGTGGCGGTTTAGACGTTACTAAAGAAGAAAATCCAGAAGAAGTGAAATACCAAGCGGCGCATCACCAACTAGTTGCATCAGCTCTTGCAACAAAACTTGGACATGAAATCAATCCAGAAAACCAAATCGGTTGTATGCTTGCAGCGGGTAACACTTATCCAATGACTTGTAATCCAGAAGATGTTTGGAAATCAATTGGTGCTGATCGTGAAGGATACTTCTTCATTGATGTTCAATCACGCGGTTACTACCCAAGCTATACAAAACGCTTCTTTAAAGAAAACAACATCAACATCAAAATGGAAGATGGCGATGTAGAAGCACTACGCGATAACACCGTAGATTATATAGCTTTTAGTTATTATTCTTCTCGTCTGACAAGTGCAGATCCTGAGAAAAATAAAGAAACTGAAGGCAATGTTTTCGCAACACTAAAAAACCCATACTTAAAAGCAAGCGAATGGGGTTGGCAAATTGATCCACTAGGTCTACGTATTACAATGAATACCATTTATGACCGCTATCAAAAACCACTTTTCATCGTGGAAAATGGCTTAGGTGCAGTGGACACAGTAGAAGAAGACGGTTCAATTAATGATGATTACCGTATCGACTACATGCGCGAACACGTACGCGAAATGGGTGAAGCAATTGAAGACGGCGTAGAACTTCTTGGATACACACCATGGGGATGCATCGACCTTGTTAGCGCTGGCTCTGGCGAAATGAAAAAACGTTACGGCTTTATCTATGTAGATCGTGATAATAAAGGTAACGGAACACTTGACCGCTCGAAGAAAAAATCATTCGACTGGTATAAAAAAGTTATTGAAACAAATGGTAAAGATATCGATTAATAAAAAAGAGGTTGGATATAACTAAAGCTTAGCAATAAAAGTTGGAAAATAGAAAAGCAGAAATCATTGTATAGAGCCATTTCGAAAAATGGAATAGACATGATTTCTGCTTGTTTTTCATTTTAGAGACCCTTTTGTCCCAACCTTTTTTCCATTAATAAGAAATCGCCCGTTTCGCTTGTTTGCTCCAACAGGTATTAAAGTAACTTTGTGAAATTCGGGCATTTTTTTGGCCAGACCAGCTATCATTATAATAAAAATTATTTTTATCGTAGCCAGTAATCGTTATCGCATGAACGGAAAAACCGTGAAAATTGCTTACCCAAGCAACAACTGGACGCTTCTTGTTTAACTGTGTTTTGATCCCCGTCAAATTTGTGCCAGTCATATTTTTAGCACTACCAGCATATTTTTTAACTTGATTTACTAAAGCAGGTGGGTAAATCGTCCAACCACTCTTAGAAAAAGGATTTCCTACAAAACCGTAATTTGGATTTGATTTATGACGTTTCATTTCTTTTGCCAACTTCACTTTATCCACGTTTTTACCAGCATAACGTAGTATCATTGCTAAATTTGTAATTTCACATCCGGTTGGAAGTTGTGGACGCTGTACAATTAAAGGTACGTTCATTTGAATAATCTTTGGAGTTGATAGTTTGGGTGCGGGAGTCGTAGCACCAGATGTTTTCACATACTTCCCAGATACATACCCTTTTTTTCCTTTATAATTAAGTCTGTACCAGTTGTTGGATGTTTTTGCGATGGCTTTGAATTTGGTCTTATTCGTAAGCCACCCGACAACTTTGCTAGATGTGTTGCTACTTGCACGGATATTTAAATTGGCTGTTGTAATCATCTGTTTGTTGATTACAACTTCTTTTGTCGACGCGTGACCAGGAGTAGCAACACTAAATACACTAAAAACAAGTCCCAAAATAAGTAACAATTTCCCCCATTTATTCAAAATAGCTCCCATTATTTCCCCTTTCGATTGCAGATTACTATGTTATACCCTTTTTTTAAAAAATAAAAAACGATAAGAAAACGCTTGCATAAATATGTGCGCCATGGTACTATGAAAATGAACTTAACGTGTTAACCGGTTATTATCATAATGTTCAGCTATAGCAAGCGAATTCTCGTTTGCAATCAAAAATGTATCATGGTACCATTAACCTAAAACTTAACGTGTTAACACGCGGGATGCTTTAGGGGGAAAAGTCATGGCAGAACCAAAATATGCCGTAATAATTAATGATATCAAGCGTTTAATCAATGATGGAACGTTTAAGCCAGGGGAAAAAATTTACTCAGAGGATGAACTAAAAAAGAAATATAATGTGAGCAATACCACTGTAGTTCGTGCTTTACATGAATTAGTGCGAGCGGGAATTTTAGCAAGGTACCAAGGGAAAGGTACATATGTAAGTAAATCGATTATTAATGAGCAAGTCATTTTTAACGAGTATACAACGATTCCAGAGGGCAAATTTAATCGTAAAACGAAAATCACCAACGAACACACCAGAGTTGTTGCAATCAATGAAATTCAAGATGCGCGAATTGCGAAAAATCTCCAAATTCCACCAGAAAATATGATTGTTCATTTTCAACGAATTCGTTTGATTGATGATATGCCTTGGACAGTCCAAAACAACTATATGGCAAAAACGAATTTGATCAATGTTGATTTGACTGATTTAGAACGTTTTAATTCTTTATCTGAGGTAATTAAAGAGCTTTATGACATTAACATTCTGCACGAAGCAATGAAAGAAAGAATCCAAGTCGAATTTCCAGTAAAAGATAAAAACAACTTAAAATTACTCGGAATCGATGAGGAACTACCACTTTATCATATTGAAAGAATAACTTATGTGCCAGAGGGAAAACCCTATGAATATATTGAAAGTTATTTAAAACACAATTATTACTCCATAGAAATTGAAAAGAAAAAGCAGTAGAAAGGAGCGAATTAGTTGGACTATATTATTGCGGCACATGGCCAGTACGCGCAAGAAGTGAAGAAGAGTTGCCACATGATTACTGGCCAAACAACGAATATTTCTGCAATTAGTTTTACGGAAGAAATGGGGGTGGCAGATGTTTTACAAGCCTATATGGAAGCTTATTCAAGTGAAAATGAAACCGCTATCATTGTGGATGTAGTTGGCGGCACCCCTTGTAACGCAGCGCAAATTTTTGCTGGGGAAAATCCGAAAGTAACGATTCTAGCTGGTTTATCTTTAGGATTAATTATTCCGCTAAGTTTAGGAGAAAACTTGGATGAGGCTATTCGCGGTGCAAAGAATAATATTCGATTTGTGGAGCTAAAACCAAATCATATGACAGTAAGTGAGGACGGGGAGGAAGAGGACTGATGGGAAGTAATGGAATTAAACATGTACGAATTGATGAGCGATTGATTCACGGACAAGTAGCAACAATGTGGACAAATACTATCAAAACCAATCGAATTATGATTGTAGATGATGCAGTTGTAAAAAGTGACATGGAAAAAGTAGCTCTGAAAACTGCAGTTCCTTCTGGTGTGAAATTAAGCATTCTCACTGTGAAAGGGGCAGCAAATAATATAAATAATGGGAAATATGAGGGTCAACAAATATTCTTAATCGTTAAGTCGCCACTTGCACTTCGCGGATTAGTAGATGCTGGTGTGGAATTACCGCAAATCAATGTTGGGAATATGTCCACAAAAGCAGGGAGTCACCAAATAAAGAAATCAGTTAGCGTAACGGAAGAAAATTTGGAAGATTTTGATTATTTATTGAAAAAAGGGATTAAAATCACTGCACAAATGGTTCCGAGTGAAGATGCAGTGGAATTTGCTAGTTTGTTAAAAAAATAAAAAGTTAGAAGGGAGAACGACAATGGATTTAGCAGTTTGGCAGATTATATTGTTGGTTTTACTTGCAGCTTGTACAATTCTTGATGCTTTAACATTAGTAATAGGACTTAATTTCCCTGTAATAACGGGGACGCTTACTGGAATCATTATGGGTGACATGGTACTTGGGCTTGCCATTGGAGCGACATTACAATTAATGGTTTTAGGTGTAGGGACATACGGCGGGGCTTCCATTCCTGATTTTACAACTGGAGCAATTGTCGGAACAGTTTTTGCAGTATTATCAGGGCAAAATGCAGAATTTGCTATTGGTTTAGCTATTCCAGTGGGACTTTTGATGGTACAATTAGATATTTTGGCTAGATTTACCAATACATTTTTCTTGCATCGGATCGATTCAAATATTACTTCGGGGAATATCTCGGCGGTAAAACGGAATATTTGGTACGGAGCGTTACCATGGGCGTTATCACGTGCTTTACCAGTATTTATAATGCTGACTTTTGGACAAAGTGTTGTTGATTTTATTCTTAATGAGATTCCTGATTGGCTGATGGGAGGACTTCGCGTCGCTGGTGGAATACTTCCTGTCGTAGGTATCGCGATTCTCCTTAGATATTTACCCACACAAAAATTTGTTGCTTACTTAATTATTGGTTTTGTAGCAGCCGCGTATCTAAAAGTACCAATGCTTGGAGTGGCGCTAATCGGAGTGGCACTTGCAATCATCTATTTCAAACAGAATTTCAAAAATCCGGTAGCTGCGGGAACAAATGGAGCAGCACTAGTTGGGGAGGAGAATGAAGATGGCGAATACGAAGACTGAAGTTGATTTTGAGAAAGTCCTCAAAAAACGTGATTTAATAGCAGCCAATTTCCGGTGGTTATTTGGTAGTCAGATATGTTGGAACTATGAGCGAATGATGTCGACAGGTTATCTTTATAGTATTTTGCCAACACTTCGGAAATTATATAAAGCTGACGATGATTTAAAAGATATGATGAATATGCATAATCAGTTTTTCAATACAAATCCAATGGTCGGTGGTTTGATTCTTGGGATGGATATGGCGATTGAAGAACGTGAAAAGAAAGCCTCTAAAGAAGTTGTCACAGGTCTTAAAACGGGACTTATGGGACCATTTGCTGGGGTTGGAGATACTATTTTCGGAGTTATATTGCCTACTATTTTTGGCTCAATTGCAGCTTATATGGGACTCCAAGGGAATGTTACGGGTGTTGTAATATGGGTATTAGTAAATATTTTAGTTGTTGGAGCTAGATTCACCTTATTGCCACTAGGATATAAGCAGGGTGCCAAACTAGTGACCGAATTCGCGGATAGACTTAACGCGTTAACCGATGCGGCAATTTTGCTCGGGGTGACTGTAGTAGGAGCTTTAATACCAACAGTTATCACCGCCACTGTACCATTTGTCTATAAATCAGGAAAAGTGGAACTGAAAATGCAAGATATGCTTGATCAAATCATGCCTTCTTTAGTTCCAGTATTACTTGTAGCGCTAATCTATACACTTTTAGGCTATAAAAAAATGACATCAACAAAAGCAATTTTATTAGTAATGGTTATTGCGATTATTTTATACAACCTAAAAATTCTAGGTTAAATAATAAAAATTGGAGGAAATGACAAAATGGGTTTAACATTTTTTGACAAAGCACGTGAATTAACAGAGGAACTAGAAAAGACGCAGGCAGAAAGTATCCATCAAGCAGCAAAATTGGTAGCAGACAGTATTATGAATGGCGGTATTATCCAAGCCTTTGGTAGTGGCCATTCCTATGCGGCGGCAATTGAGGTTTGTGGTCGAGCTGGCGGACTCATTCCATCTAAAGCAATTAATGATCCTGCGGGTGGCTACTATGAATCAATTGAAGGTGTCGGTTCTTTACTTACGCACCGGTTACAAGCGATGCCAAATGATATTTTCTTCCTAATATCTAACTCTGGTCGAAATCCAATGGGAATAGAGCTTGCTGAATGGGTTAAAGCGCAAGGCTCTAAATTGATTGTTGTAACTGCATTAGATGCGTCACAAACCGCGGCTTCTAGACATTCATCTGGAAAACTTTTGTATGAATTTGCGGATGTGATTTTGGATAATCGGTCTGTTCAAGGGGATGCTGCACTTGAGCTAGAAGGATTAGAAGGCAAGGTTTGTGGTACTTCCTCTTTCTCTGCGGTACTTCTTTTGCAACAAACTATCTATGAAGCGGTGGAACTTATGCTTGAGCAGGGTTATACGCCACCCGTTTATCGTAGTGCTAATATCGACGGTGGTTATGAATATAATTTTGCAATTGAAGATAAATTTGCGGATCGGATTTTCCACTATTAATAAAAATTGGCGCGGGAATAGATTTTTATTTCTGCGCTTTTTGGAGGCTTGAGATGGTTTTAAAAGAAGCGTGTATTGAGAACATAACGGGGCTTGCAGAGGTAATAGTAGCAGGCGCAAATCGAGTGGAGCTTTGTGATAACTTGGCAGAGGGAGGGACTTCTGTTAGTTATGGTGTTGCAAAGTATGTGGTCGCCTTTTGCTCAGATAAGAAAGTAGATGTAATGGCGATGGTTCGGCCAAGAAAAGGTGATTTTATCTATTCTAATGCAGAAATAGCAATCATGTGCGGGGATATCTTGATGTATAAAAAGTTAGGAGTAAATGGAGTTGTATTTGGTTGTGTAACTATAGATGGAAAACTAGATAAACTAGCTATAAAAGAACTGATGCAAGCAGCAAATGGTATCGATGTGACATTCCATATGGCATTTGATGAATTAGCAGATTCAGAAAAATTAGCTGCGATAGATTGGTTGGCAGAACAGGGGATAAAACGAATCTTAACTCATGGGGGTGATGGGAAATTACTTCCAGAAGAAACTTTTTTAACTTGGCGAAAATATATTGATTATGCTGGGGATCGATTGATTGTTTTGCCTGGAGGAGGAATTAAATCACACAACTACGAATGGATAGTAAAGGAAACCGGCGCCGTGGAAATCCATGGCACTAACTTATTTGGGGATAGTTAAATATCCTCAAATAAAATTATTTTAAAAAATACTTGCAACCGTTTTCTTTATATGATATATTTATCTCATCACAAAGGATTGTTACCAATTCATTGGGCAAAACCTAAGCTGATTTGTAGGACACGTTTATACGTGAAGTCCTCGAATGAGCTTAGGTTTTTCTTTTTGCCCAAAAAACCAAAAAGAGGAAGGAAGTCGTCAAAATGAAATATGAACAGTTAGCAAAAGACATTTTGAAAAATGTTGGCGGTAAAGAAAATATCAACAGTGTTTTCCATTGTATTACCAGACTTCGGTTTAAACTGAAAGATGAGAGTATTGCAAACACTAAAGAAATTGAAAAGCTTGATGGAGTTATCTCCGTAATTAAAAGTGGTGGTCAATACCAAGTAGTTATTGGTAACCATGTACCAGATGTATTTAGTGCAGTATTAGCCGTTAGTGGGATCTCTGCTGAAGGTGCTGAAGATAGTAGTTCAGAATCAGGTGGAAATATTTTTAACCGATTTATTGATATGATTTCTGGCGTATTCACTCCAGTTTTAGGTGTATTAGCCGCAACAGGTATGATTAAAGGTTTCACAGCAATGTTCTTAGCATTTGGATGGCTTACCGAAACATCAGGGACATATATTTTGCTTTATGCAATTGGGGATTGTTTATTCTACTTCTTCCCAATATTCCTAGGTTACACAGCAATGAAAAAATTTGGTGGGAATATATTTATTGGGATGGCTATTGGTGCATCGTTAGTTTATCCGACACTTGCTGGCGTTTCTGCAGGTGATCCAATTTATACTCTTTTCGGAGGTACTATTTTTGAATCTCCAATTCATATAACTTTCTTAGGAATTCCAGTTATCTTGATGTCTTATGCATCTTCTGTTATTCCGATTATCATAGCAGCATACTTTGGTTCTAAAGTTGAAAAAGGTTTCAAAAAAATCGTTCCAGATGTAGTAAAAACATTCGTAGTTCCATTCTGTACATTATTAGTAGTAGTACCACTAACATTCCTAGTTATTGGTCCAATTGCTACATGGGCAGGTCAGTTACTTGGAGCAGGTACCATTTGGGTTTATCATTTAAGTCCAGTTGTTGCTGGTTTACTATTAGGTGGTTTCTGGCAAGTGTTCGTTATTTTTGGACTTCACTGGGGTCTTGTACCAGTGGCAATCAACAACCTCACAGTACTTGGACATGATCCAATTTTAGCAATGACATTCGGAGCATCTTTCGCACAAATCGGTGCGGTACTCGCAGTATTCTTTAAAACTAAAAACACAAAAATTAAATCTCTTAGTATCCCAGCATTTATTTCCGGTATCTTTGGTGTCACTGAGCCAGCGATTTACGGGGTTACTTTACCGCTGAAAAAACCATTTATCATGAGCTGTATCGCTGGTGGTATTGGTGGAGGAATTATTGGGTTTGCAGGAGCTCAAAGTTATATTATTGGTGGTCTTGGAATTTTTGGTATTCCGAGTTTCATTAAACCAGGTACAGGAATTGACAGCTCACTTTGGTGGGTGTTCATCGCAATTGCTATCAGCTTTATCCTTGGTTTCATCCTAACTTATGTACTTGGATTCAAAGACCCAGCAGAAGCAGTAGTTGAAAAATCTAACACAGTTGAAGGCGAAACTTTAATCGAACGTGAAACAATTCCAGCTCCAGTAGTTGGAGAAATCGTTACTTTAGCAGACGTAAAAGATGAAGCATTTTCATCCGGCGCACTTGGTAAAGGTGTTGCAATTATCCCTTCTGTAGGACGGGTAGTCGCTCCAGCAGCAGGAACGGTAACAACCATTTTCCCAACAGGTCACGCAGTTGGTATTACAACAAATGACGGCGCAGAAGTACTGATTCACATTGGTATGGATACAGTTCAATTAGAAGGTAAATTCTTCACAGCACATGTTAAACAAGGTGATACGATTGAAAAAGGTCAATTATTAGTCGAATTTGATATTGAAAGTATTAAAGAAGCGGGATATGATGTAACGACTCCAGTAGTAATCACAAATTCAGGTTCATATCTAGACGTAATGATTACTGATTCTAAAGAAGCTAAATTAGAAGATCGTCTAATCACACTAGTAATCTAAAAATAATATTTAAACAGCTTGGGCAGAAATTTGCTCAAGCTGTTTTTATGTTATACTGTGGAAAAATAGGTGGTGAAGTTATGTTGATAGCAGGAGATAGCGTCGGGATTATTTGTTGTTCTGATGGAAAGAAACAATCTGAAAAAGAAAAAATTGAAAAACTAGCGCAGATTTTAAATGATAAATTTGATTTGCGTGCTGTTTTTGCTGAAACTATTTTTCGAACAAATGACTCACCGTATAGTGGGACAGCAAAAGCGCGGGCAACTGAATTGATGAAGTTATATAACAATCCTAAAATCAAAGCAATTTTTGATATTTCGGGTGGGGATGCAGCAAATCAAATTTTGCCATACCTTGATTTCGATAACATTCGTAAAGCGGGAATCCCTTTTATTGGGTATAGCGATTTGACTGTGATTTTAAACGCTATTTATGCAAAAACGAAGCAGAGCGGCTACAATTACTTGCTACTAAATTTAGTAGGAGAAGAAAGTAAATTACAGCAAGTTCAATTCAAAAAAGTATTTTTCGAAAATAGGCTGTTGATTAATGGGAGAACCTTGATAGATTTTGACTGGCACCAGGCGGATATTATCGGTGGGAATATTCGTTGCTTTTTGAAACTAGCTGGAACAGAATTTATGCCAGATTTTTCCGGCAAGCTTATTTTACTAGAGAGTTTTGGTGGGAAAGAGACGAAGGTGGCGTCATACCTTGCTCAATTAGAGCAACTAGGTGCGTTCTCTAAGTGTTCTGGGATTATTGTGGGTCAACATACAGAAGCGGAAAAAGGCGGAGAATACGAAGAAATAGGCCACTTATATCAAGAAATAGGTCTAAAATATAAGTTGCCTATTTTTCGCACAGCAGAAATTGGACATAGCGCGGCAGCAAAACCATGCTTAATTGGAACAAAAGTTAATGTTTCACGTGAAACATTAACAAATTTTTAATAAAATCATCGTTAAATGTTCATATTTAATCGGTAGTATAATAGTTGTAAGCAAGGAATGCAATTAGTTTTACTCCCTTTTTGCTAATTGTAAAATTCCTTAAAATCCTAAACTCCCTTTTTGTGGCCGGCGTAATTGCCGGTCTTTTTTTATAAATACCCAATCTTCAAAGCTGAAAACTACCCATTTTTTTGTTAAAATGATAACATAAAAGAAAATGCGTATTTAAAAGGAGTTTTTGTCATGAAAGTTGAAGGATTGCTGGGGTTTTTAGGGGCGGCACTTGGTATTGGTTTTAGTTTGATGGTATTGGTTATTCCTGATATTTCACAGGCTTTAGAGGAGGAATCATTTTTCTTCTATATGTTAACAATTGGTTCGCTTGTGCTATCGGGTGTTGGACTAGTTGGTTCATTTGTAGTCTCAAATAAACCACGTCTTGGTGGTGCAATGATGGTTGCTGCGGCAATTGGTTGCACAATGTCCGTTTCTATTATGTTCTTACTACCAATCGTATTACTTGCTGTTGGTGGACTAATTGCATTAATCAATTATGAAGAAGCTGCTTCCGTAGAGGAATAAAACTAAAACGCCGTTCGGGCTTACCGGGCGGCGTTTTTTAGCGATTTAAATGTTGTTTTAAAAAGTAATAAATCCCATCCGTGTCATTTGCAGTAGTGACATAATCGGCACTCTTTTTCACGAGGTCGCTAGCGTTATCCATTGCGACACCAACACCTGCGACTTCAAGCATCCCAATATCATTTTCGCCATCACCGAAAGCAATGATATTTTCTGGTTTGATTTTCAAATAATTAGCTAGTTTTTTCACCGCGTATTTTTTATCCATATCTTTTGGTAAAATTTCGATGTTATTAGCATGTGAAGATAGGATAGATACATCCGTTAGTTTTTCAAGTTCACTTCGAAGTGCGCCGAGTTTATCAAAAGCTTCTTCCTCAATAACAATACCATTTACAAACTGATCGTAGTGCTCTAGGAAAGCTTGCTCCGTTTGAACAGCAACTAATTTAGTCGCATTTACACGCCCTTTATCCTCTTCATCTGAAAAATAGGATGGCGGCGTTTTTGTATAATAGACGGTATTCGTGGAAAAAAAGAATACGGCCAAATCATGCGCCTGACATAGTGAAAAGGTCTCTAGTAAGGCGGATTTCTTCATCGTGCTTTGCTGGATTATTTCACCAGAAACAGCAACCACTCCTCCATTTGATGCAATAACATCTGCTTTAGGATGAACCATTTTGGCAAAATCGGTTGCTGAATTATACATTCGGCCTGTGGAAACAGCAAAATGATGCCCTTCTTCTATTAATTGTTGCAATAAATGTAACGTTTTTTCAGAAATGGTTTGATTTTTAAGTAGTAAAGTACCATCTAAATCAGAACATATTAAATATTTTTCCAAGTAAATCTCCCTTTCATTATAGCTTGGAGCCGCATGATTCGCGGATAATTAACTCTGGATTATGATTAATTATCATCGGTTCATTTTGCCCATTAATAGCACTAATCAGTTGTAACAGGGCCATTTTTCCAAGGTATTCATTGTGTTGATCCATGGAGGTTAACCGTGGCGTTTGAAAATCACCATTCATAAATTGGTCGCAGCTGACAATCGCAATATCTTCTGGACAAGAAAGGTTGGCGTCATTAATTGCCCGAATTGCTCCAATTGCAACACTATCATTAATCGCTACAAGAGCCGTTGGTAAATTTTCGGTACTGTTTGTTAGCAGTTCTGTCATTGCAGAGTAACCATCTGCGGTATAGTAATCAGATAGCACGACCCAATCATCATTTACAGGATGATGATAGCTAGCCATGGCTTCTTTGAAAGATTCTAAACGATAAGTCGTAATTTTGACGCCTGCTTCCCCGCCAATAAAACCAATTTTTTCATGACCAAGTGCAGTCAAATGGCTAACTAACGTAGTAACACCTTTTTTTAAGTTACGTTCAATAAATAAACAGCTAAGCTCAGGAATTTTTGAGCCAATTACGACTACTGGGATTGCTTTATTTAATTGATTCAAAGCGTCTATATATTCAGTTGAAATTACTTCTTTATCAATTTCGCCGCCTAAGATAAGCAATCCATCCACTTGTTTTTCCAAAATGATTTTCAAATAATCTTCCTCGGTTAAAGGATGTTTATTTTTCTTATTAGCTGGCTCGGCAAGCATCGTATTAAACAAAATCGTTGAAAACATATAATCTAGCGCGAATTTTTGAATTTGGGTTACAAGTGAAATGAAATAGGGGTTAGAAATATCTGGCAAAATTACCCCAATATTCTTCGTTTGCTTATTTACCATTCCACGAGCAAATACGCTAGGAGTATAGTTGTATTCATCAATGATTGCTTGGATTTTTTGACGCTTTGCTGCTGAAACAGAGGGGCTGTTGTTAATAACTCGTGATACCGTAGAAACTGACACGCCGCTCAATTTAGCAATTTCTTGAATGGTTATTTTTTTCATTAGAAAGATTCACCTCGTAAGCGTTTTTAGCTAGTTTAAGTGTAGCTTATTTATTTGAAAATAACAAGTGATAATTTGGTAACGTTATCAAAAATATGCGAAAAAGGGTTGACATATTTAATTATTACAGTTATTCTTTGTTAGAAAGCGCTATCAACAAACGTTTTAATTTGGTAACGTTACCAAAAAAGAGGTGGAAGAATTGAACATAAAAGAATCTGTCATTGGAATTGATTTAGGTGGCACTAAAATTTTAATTGGTGAAGTAACGACATCTGGAAAGGTGCTGAGGTCCAAAAGCTATCCAAGCAACACGGAAAACCAAACAAAAGCATTAGAAACTTTACTTTTGGCGCTAGATGATTATACGCAAACGATTGGTTTTGTGGCGGAAGAACAAATTGGAGTAGGTGTTGGTCTTGTGGGACGAGTAGATCATAAAGCGGGAATTTGGCTTGAAATCGAGCCAGGAAAAACAAATCCGACGCCACTTGCGGAAATCCTTGCTGCAAAAACAGGGCTTGATGTATCTATTGGAAATGATGTGGTTTGCGCAACGATGGCTGAGAAATATCTAGGTTGGGGGCAAGAAACGAATGATTTCATCTACCTGAATATTGGTACAGGACTTGCAGCAGGCTTTGTGGTTGACGGTCAAATCATGGAAGGCGGACACTTCAATGCAGGGGAAATCGGGCATACTGTAGTAGACATTCATAGCGATGTGTTTTGTGGCTGTGGTCGAAAAGGATGTGTGGAGCGACTTGCTTCTGGTTTAGGAATAAAAGAAGAAGTAGGTAGAAAGATAGCAGCATATCCAAGCTCGATACTAGCTAAAAATAAGATGGAAATAACTGGAGAAGTGGTTCTCCAAGCAGCAGAGCAAGAAGATGAACTTGCAATGAAAATCATCGATACGGCTACACTTCAATTAGCGAATTTAATCATGAATTTAGTCCGTACTACTGACCCGGAATGTGTCATTCTTGGTGGAGGTGTGACACAAAACGAGCTGTTTTTCGAAAAAATAAAAGCGAATCTTCAAAGCAATACCATTCGTTTTGTCACTAAGGGTGTTGTTCGTTCTAAGCTGGAAAAGGATAAAGTTGGCCTAATTGGAGCCGCAGTTATTGGAATGAAACTAGAAAATGAAGGAGTGAAAGCATGAAAAAAAGCCTGAAACGACAAATTGCACAAACTGGTATTATTCATCGACCGCTTCCTATCGAAACAAAGCATGCACTAGAAACCATTGCGCAAAAAAAGCAGGTTTTAACGGATAAAATTTTATTTAGTGCCAAACAAAATATCTCTTTGAAGTTTACGCATCAAGGGCCGGGAGAATATACCATTTCAAAACAAGGTGAAATTAGACTTACTTCACCAGTAGTAATGCCGCACTGGCCTGTTGGTGCACCGGATGATGGCGACTATACTAATTTTGGTAACGTTCTCATATTTGCGCCCCTTGGAAATGAAGATTGGAACGACTTTAATCGCGTTCGAATGCAAGTTTTTCCCAATTTTCCGGGTGTAACTAATCCGTATTTAATGATTAGTTTTAAAAATAATGGGACAGTCAAAGTACCTGATATATATGGGCGTGAAGGGGTACATGGGGTTAATTTGATCAATCATGAATGGAATGACGTTATTTTTGAAGTGGAAGGTTTACCAAGAGATAAAATGACAGAAATTAGTTTTAGCTATTATTTAAATGGACCAGAACGATTGACTGCTGGGACGATGGAATTATTGATTAATGAAATTAAATTAGAGAAGATTGCTAATCCAGAAATTTCTAAAGGCTGGATACCGCAAGATAACGCGCTGATATATTCACACAATGGTTACTCAAAAGAAATGCCCAAAATAGCGTTTTGCACGAATAACGTAGAAACCGCAACTTTCACTATTCATGAAAAAAAGACAGATAAACTAATTTTTACTGGAAAAAGTTATCAAAAAGCCACAGAAACAGGGAATTTTGTGATTTTAGATTTTTCCGAATTGAAAATGGTAGGCGAATATTATTTGAAATTTGCAAATAGGCAAACCGATGCTTTTCAAATTGACGAATCACAAATAATTTGGGAATCTTCTATCTGGAAATCACTTAACTTTATTTTTTGCGAACGTTGTGGTTGTCCAGTGTTTGGAAAACATACTACTTGCCATGCTGATATTATCGCTGAACATAATGGGAAACAGCTTTCCTTTAACGGTGGTTGGCATGATGCGGGGGACGTATCTCAACAGTTGATTCAAACTGCAGAAGTCACAATGGCTTTATACGAAGTGGCAGGAAGTCTATCTGAAAAGGACGAACAACTGCGGATGCGCCTTTTAGAAGAAGGTGAATGGGGACTTGATTTTCTTTTAAAAACCCGATTTGGTGATGGCTACAGAGCTACTAGTGCAGGAATGACGAGGTGGACAGATGGACTTGTTGGCGGCATGGATGATGCGATTGCCAGGGTGCATAATCAAGCTTACGAAAATTTCTACTGTGCAGGTATTGAAGCATTCATTGGCGGACAGGTAAATGATAACCCAGCAATGCAAAACCATTTGCGAAAAATTGCTGAAGAAGATTTGTTATTTGCGATGGCAGAATTAGAAAAACACGGCACAGGTCAAAAACCGATTTTCTGGGAGCATACTTACCAAACATCGGAAAGTTTATATTATGCGACTGCTTCATGGGCGGCTTCGATGGTCTATCAGTTGACGAAAAAAGAAGAATACGCTGAAAAAGCGGCTGACTGGTTAGCGTTAATGCTTGAAGCGCAAGAGAAAACAGGCATTCTTGATAGTGAAACAAATGAACGATATAACGGTTTTTTCTATCGAGATAAGAGCCATAAAGTCATTCAACATTTCAATCATCAAGCGCGGGAACATCTTTATTTATTAGCAATAGAAGCGGCAGTCGAAACTCAACCTGCACACATGGCATACAAGGAGTGGCTACAAGCGGTAGAGATGTACGGCGATTATTTGAAAAAAGTAACTCGTTTTACTAAACCATACCCACTAATTCCAGCAGGGCTTTATAAAAAAGATGAGTATTTGGATGAAGCAAGTTTTCATTTACAACATCTGCTCATTGATGAAAGGGCGATAGAAGAATACAAATTGCAATTCGAACAAGGTATCCAACTAAACGAAGAGATTTCACTACGGAAGTTTCCAATTTGGTTTTCATTTAGAGGCAATAATGCGATTTTACTTTCAGCCGGAAAAGCAGCCGCTATTGCTGGGAAAATTTTGCAAGATAAAACACTTCTTGAAATTGCGGAAGGTCAGTTGCAGTGGGTGATTGGAATGAATCCATTTGGACAGTCAATGATGCACGGTGAGGGTTATCGCTATGCACAGCAATACAGTGTTTTAAATGGAGAAATTACTGGCGAAATACCAGTTGGGATGGAAACCTTTAGAAATGAAGATGAACCTTACTGGCCAGAATTTAATAATGCAACTTACAAGGAAGTTTGGGTTGGTAATGCAGGAAAATGGATGTCAATTGTAGCAGATTTAAACAAAATAACAGGAAAATCTTAGGAGGACAAAAAAATGAGTTCAGAGAGAAGTTTATCTAGTAGATTTATTGAAGGATTATCTATTTTTGCCCAAAAAATCTCGTCGCAAAAACATATCATGGCTATTCGTGATGGATTTGCAGCGATGATACCAATCACGATTATTGCCGCATTTTTCTTATTAGTGAATAATGTTTTGCTTCAACCGGAAAACGGTTTGCTTAAATTTATTCCAAATGTGGAAAATTATCTAGGTGTCGGGATTCAAGTTTATAACGCGACTCTTGGGATTATGGCGATTTTAGCAGCATTCTTAATTGGGAATTTTTTAGCTAAATCCTATGGTATGGAAGGGCGTACGGAAGGGATTATTGCTGTTGCAGCATACGTAGTCCTAATTCCGGCTACTTCTCACTTAATGTCGATTGATGGCAAAGGTTTTGAAGTTGGTGGTGTGCTATCCCAAGAAATGACAAGTTCTACTGGGATGTTCCTTGCAATTATTGCTTCATTAGTCAGTATCACGATGCTGGCTAAATTCTCGAAAAGTAAAAGGCTGAAGATCTCAATGCCTGAAAGTGTTCCACCGGCTATTGCGAAGTCTTTTAATATTTTAATTCCATCATTCTTAGTTTTAAGTATTTTAGCGATTGTCGAAGTACTTGTCGTTAGTTTCGTATCTATGAGTATTCCAGAAATTATCGTGAAAGTTCTTCAAATTCCATTAGTTGGTGGGTTCCAAACGCTACCAGGAATTCTGTTGTATGTATTTTTAGCAGGATTTTTATGGGTATTTGGTATACACGGTGCATTTGTATTAGGTGCTATTTCCGGACCAGTCCTTTTAACTTCCTTACAACAAAATATTGATGCGGTGAATGCAGGGGTTGCTATGCCAAATATTGTTACGCAACCATTTTTAGATGCTTTTGTATACATGGGTGGTGGCGGAACGATCATTTGCTTAGTTATTGCTATTTTCATTGCCTCCAAACGACCGGATCACAGAATGGTGACAAAATTTGGTTTGATTCCGAGTATTTTTAATGTAAGTGAGCCATTAATGTTTGGTTTGCCAGTAGTGTTTAACCCGATTTATGGTATTCCACTAGTGATTGCACCTCTTGCTTCTACAGCAATGGCGTATTTTGCAACTTCATGGGGTTGGATTAGCCAAACGTACATTTTAATTCCTTGGGTAACTCCGCCAGTACTATCAGGTTATCTAGCAACAGGTGGCGATATCCGCGCTTCGATTTTACAAATTGCGATTATTGCAGTAGGAACGTTGATTTACCTACCATTCGTACTTGTAGCCAATCGCGCTTATGTGCTGGAACAAAAAGCCGCGGGAAAATTAGAAACTGAAGCAGTAACGAATGGAGAAGCTTAAAATGAAACCGACAATGATGACCTATATCAATGAAGAAGAAGCAATGTGTAAAGCGATTTTAGCCAATTTTGAAGGAAATGCAAAAAAGCTAGAATCATTAGTAAGTAAGGGCGCAAAAGAATGGCTAATTTTGGCGACTGGCTCTAGTATAAATGCAGCTCAAAGCGCCAAATATTATATTGAAAATTTAGCGGATGTACGAATAACCATTCAAGAACCGTTCAATCATTTATACTATGAAAAATTACCGATGCAGCTCGATTTAGTGCTTGGAATTTCTCAAAGTGGTCAAAGCACCTCAACGATTTCGGCACTTGAAAGAGTGAAGAAAGAAGCTTTGGTTCCAGTTGTTGCATTAACGAGTGATGTAGCCAGTGAAATCGCTGAGTTTGCGGATATAACACTTGATATTGGCTCAGGAAAAGAACGTGTAGGTTACGTAACAAAAGGATTTACCGCAACAGTACTAACTTTGATGCTGACAGGTCTTTACTTTGCTTATAAAACGGGTGAAATTGATCAAGACCGTTTCACTCAAGAACTGAATACCTTTAGTCAAGCAATTAAGGCAATACCTGAAACAATTGCGCAAACAGAAAATTTTTTTGAAAAATGGCAAGCGGAATTCGCAGCTGCGCCAAAATTCACAGCAATTGGCTATGGACCAACTGTTGGGACATGCAAAGAGTTCGAAACAAAATTTTCCGAAACAGTTCGCGTCCCCTCACAAGGACTTGATTTAGAAGCGTTCATGCACGGTCCTTATTTAGAAGTAAATCCAGAACACCGGATCTTCTTCTTGGAGACCGAAAGTGTAGTGACCGAAAGACTTGTAGCATTACGAAATTATGAATCGAAATACACGCCTTATACGTATACGATTCAATTTGGAACAACAAAGAACGAGCGTACACTTGGCATTCCTGCTGAGTTAAATGAATATCAGGCGCCGTTTCTAATGGTTATTCCTTTCCAAATCTTAGCGCATCATATTGCGGAGTTAAAAGGGAATCGATTAACAGAGCGAATCTACACGGATTTTGGTGTAGCAATGAAAAGTAAAACTAAACCAGGTGATTACGCATAATAGTTGCATGCAGGCTGGAGGAGACCCTAAATATCGGGGTTTTCTCCAGTCTTTTTTTGCCCATGTCACATGTTACGCAGAATGTAACGAGTTACAGGGTGATTCCGCCTGTTCTTAAAACTTGAAAACGTATTCAAAAATAAGCTTGTTTGTACTATGATGAGCATGTGGCAAGGAATTACTCGAGTATGCCCCAGATAAATGTGTAGAAAATAAACTGTTGAGGTGACAAAAATGAATAAAAAAAGAGACTTTATCGATACGAAAGATTTTTCTAAAGAAGAAATACTATTTATGATAGAAATTGGTCGTAAAATGAAAGAATCGATTAAAAATGGTCATTATCCACAACTTTTAAAACATAAAACACTAGGGATGATTTTTGAACAATCATCAACTAGAACTCGTGTATCTTTTGAAACAGCGATGACACAACTTGGTGGACATGCTCAGTACTTAGCGCCAGGACAAATTCAACTTGGCGGACATGAATCAGTAGGAGATACTGCGAAAGTTCTTTCCAGATTGGTTGATATATTGATGGCACGAGTAGAACGGCATCAAACAGTAGAGGAACTTGCGAATACGGCTGCAATTCCAGTAATCAATGGGATGAGTGATTACAACCATCCAACACAAGAGCTAGGTGATGCGATTACCATGTTTGAACATCTTCCAGCAGGCAAAAAAATCGAGGACTGCAAAATCGTCTTTGTTGGGGATGCTACCCAAGTTTGCGCATCGACCATGTTTATGGCGACTAAATTAGGGATGGATTTTGTTCAGTTTGGCCCTAAAGGATTCCAATTAAGAGAAGAACATTTGAAAATCGCGGAAGAAAATTGCAAAGTATCTGGCGGAAGTTATTTAATTACAGAAGATGCGGATATTGCACTTAAAGATGCGGACTTTATTTATACAGATGTATGGTATGGCTTATATGAAGCAGAACTTTCTGAAGAAGAAAGATTGAAAACTTTCTATCCTAAATATCAAGTGAATAAAGAGCTAATTAGTAAAGCGGCCCCACATGTGAAATTTATGCACTGCTTGCCAGCTACTCGTGGTGAAGAAGTGACAGATGAAGTTCTGGATGCGCCTTATTCTGTTGTCATCGATGAAGCAGAAAATAGATTGACTGCGATGAGAGCATTACTTGTATACTTTATGAATCCATATGTGAAGGAAGCTGGTTTTGCGGTAGCAGAAAAATATGATGCAGAACTGGAACTATTACTTAGAAATGGCGCTGGCTTATAAGATACCAAAATAAGGAGGAGAAGAAAGTCTTAATAGCTTTCTTCCCCCCACTTAAAAAAAGGAGTGGGCATTTTGGAAAAAAAGAAATTCAGGTTATTTGATGCAGTTCTTATGGCTGTCTGCGTTGTCTTAGTTGTGGAATCAGCCGCACCGGCAGCGGCGATCGGGTCATCTCAGTTTTTCTGGTGGATTGCACTCTTAATATTATTTTTCTTACCATATGGGCTTGTCTCAGCAGAACTTGGGACAACCTATGATGATGAGGGCGGGATTTATGATTGGGTGAAACGAGCATTTGGACGAAAATGGGGTGCTCGGGTTGCTTGGCTTTACTGGATTAATTACCCCATTTGGATGGCAAGTTTAGCGGTGTTATTTGTGGAAGTAATTACTCAAATCTTTCCAATCTCATTTGGGACGCCGGTTTCGATATTGATTCAACTCGTTTTTGTTTGGATTGTTGTTATTATTAGTTGCTATCCAGTGAGTGATAGTAAATGGATACTTAATATTGCAGCGTTTTGTAAAGTAGCGATCATGCTATCTCTTGGTGTGCTTGGAATTTATTTTGCGGTTACAAAAGGGCTTGCAAATGACTTTTCTGGAAAAGCATTGCTCCCTACTTTTGATTTAGAAAGTTTATCTTTTATTTCCGTTATTTTATTTAACTTCTTAGGTTTTGAAGTTGTTACAACGCTTGCAAGTGATATGGAAAATCCGAAAAAACAAATTCCGCAAGCGATTATTTACGGCGGGATTTTGATAGCTTTCTTCTATTTACTAGCAGCATTCGGAATGGGGGCAGCAATTCCGACTTCTGAACTTTCCACATCAGGTGGCTTAATTGATAGCTTCATTATGCTGATTGGTGGAGTTAACCCGTTTGTTATTATTATTGGGATTATGTTTATGTATACACTGGTTGCAAACTTAGTATCATGGGCACTCGGCGTGAACTATGTGGCTATGTATGCATCGAAAAATAAAGATTTACCAGCTGTTTTTGGAAAAACAAATCCGAAAAATGATATGCCAACGGGGACTAGTATTTTAAACGGTGTTGTTGCTTCTGTGTTAATTGTTGCGGCACCATTTATTCCAAACGAAAATATCTTCTGGGCATTCTTCGCATTGAATGTTGTTGCTTTACTAGGTTCATACATCTTGATGTTCCCAGCATTCTTGAAACTACGTAAAATTGATCCAAATCGCGAACGTCCATTTAAAGTTCCTGGTGGAAAAATTTTACTTTACTTAATGACATTTGTACCAATGATTTTACTTATTATTACGTTAATTTTCTCGGCGGTTCCTTTAAACGGGTCTAGTGCAGAATTAAATGAAAAGATACCAATCTTGATAGGAACAGTTGTAGCAGTTATTGTAGGTGAAGTTTGTATTTGGCAGGCGGGCAAGAGAATCGATAAAGGAGAGATAAAAAATGAGAACGATTGATAGTTCATCCAAAAAAGATGGTTTCAGAATGCCAGGTGAATTTGAAAAGCATACGGGTTGCTATATTATTTGGCCGGAACGACCTGACAATTGGCGTTTAGGTGCCAAACCAGCCCAAAAAGCATTTGTGGATGTAGCAACAGCCATTTCAAAATTCGAGCCTGTCACAGTAGTTGCAAGTTCTAGCCAATATGTAAATGCTAGATATATGATTCCTGATGAAATCCGTGTAGTAGAGATGGATAATGATGATGCTTGGGTACGCGACTGTGGTCCAACATTTGTTATTAATGATTCTGGAGATGTTCGTGGTGTGGACTGGTCTTTTAATTCATGGGGCGGTTTAGTGGATGGTTTATACTTTCCGTGGGATAAAGACGACCAAGTGGCTCAAAAAATATGTGAACTTGAACGAAAAGATCGTTATCGTTTAGCGGACTTTGTACTCGAAGGCGGTTCGATTCATGTGGACGGAGAAGGGACGCTAGTTACAACCGAAGAATGCTTATTATCAGAAGGTCGTAATCCTCAACTATCGAAAAAACAAATTGAAATGGTACTAAAAGAATATTTAAACTTAGAAAAAATTATTTGGCTAAAAAGAGGTATTTATTTAGATGAAACAAATGGACATGTAGATAATATTTTTAATTATGTTCGTCCAGGTGTTGTTGCGCTTGCGTGGACAGATGATGAATCGGATCCACAATATGAAATTTCCAAAGAGTGTTTTGATATTTTATCCAATGAAACGGATGCAAAAGGACGCAAACTAGAAGTCCATAAAATTCATGTGCCAAAACCAATTTTAATTACGGATGAAGAAAGCAAGGGTGTGGATGCGGTAGAAGGAACATTACCGCGTGAAGAAGGCGATCGTTTGGCTGCTAGTTATATTAACTACTATACTGCAAATGGTGGCGTAATTTTCCCATTATTTGATGATCCAAATGACGAATTAGCACGTGAAAAACTGCAACAGCTTTATCCAGACCGTGAAGTTGTTGGTGTTAAGGCGAGAGAAATTTTACTTGGCGGCGGAAATATTCATTGCATTACGCAACAAGTGCCAAGAGGATAAGGAGAGAGCCATAATGAAGCGAAAAATAGTCGTGGCACTTGGCGGAAATGCAATTTTGTCAAGTGATGCCAGCTCAAAAGCACAACAAAAAGCCTTGGAAGAAACGGCGGAATATTTAGTTCAATTTATTGAAAACGGGGATGACTTAATTATTTCGCATGGGAATGGTCCTCAGGTGGGGAATTTGATGTTGCAACAACACGCGGGTGCATCAGAAAAAAATCCGGCAATGCCACTCGATACTTGTGTAGCAATGACTCAAGGGAGTATCGGATACTGGATGCAAAACGCACTTGATAAAGCTTTCTTAAAACATGGTATTGATAAAGTGGCGGTTTCTTTAATTACACAAGTTGTTGTTGATAAGAATGATGCTGCTTTTGAAAACCCAACTAAACCAATTGGGCCATTTTTAAGCAAAGCAGAGGCTGAGAAAGAAATGGCGGAAACAGGTGCCATTTTTCTGGAAGATGCTGGTCGTGGTTACCGTAAAGTTGTACCTTCGCCGCGTCCGCTTAGTATTAAAGAGTATAAAGTTATTAAGCAACTCGTAGATAGTGGAGTCGTAACAATCTCTGCAGGTGGCGGTGGCGTTTCGGTGGTAGAAGAGGGACTGGATTTAACAGGGGTTGAAACGGTTATTGATAAAGATTTTGCATCTGAAAAATTGGCTGAGTTAATTGGTGCGGATTTATTGGTCATTTTAACTGGTGTAGAGAATGTTTATATCAATTACAATCAGCCGACTCAGAAAAAACTCGAAAAAGTAACGGTTTCAGAATTAGAAAAATATATAGACGAAAAACAATTTGCCGCGGGAAGTATGTTGCCGAAAATCGAGGCAGCTACAGCGTTTGTTAAAGAAAGGCCAGATGCTAAAGCTATCATTACTTCGCTTGAAAATATTGGCGCAATGCTCGAACGTGAGGCGGGAACAGTAATTGTTGCAGGGTGAGTAAAATAGAGACGAAAATCCGGGTAATTTTTACTCGGTTTTTGTCTTGTAAAGCATTATTTCATGTATAATATGGTTAGGATGTTTTAGGAGGAGAATAAGGATGGGACAACGGAATGGGTTGCCAATAGAGGATGGTTTTAGAATGCCAGGAGAATACGAACCTCATGTTGGATGTTTCATGATTTGGCCAGAACGACCTGATAATTGGCGACTTGGGGGGAAACCAGCGCAACAAAACTATAAAGATGTGGCAATCGCAATTTCGGAATATGAGCCAGTCACAATGTTTGTATCAGGTAATCAATACAAGAATGCCCGCAACGAGCTGCCAGACGCTATTCGAGTCATTGAAATGAGCAATGACGATGCCTGGATACGCGATTATGGTCCGAGTTTTTTAATTAATGATAAAGGCGCTATGCGAGGTGTAAACTGGGGATTTAACGCGTGGGGAGGCCTTCTTGATGGGCTCTATTTCCCGTGGGATAAAGACGATCAAATGGCGAAAAAAATATGTGATTTAGAACAAATTGATTATTATTCACCAGAAAACTTTATTTTAGAAGGTTGTTCTATTCATGTAGACGGCGAGGGAACACTTGTAACAACGGAGGAATGTCTTTTATCAGAAGGGCGAAATCCGAAATTAACCAAAGCTGAAATTGAAGGAACGTTGAAAAAATATTTTAATGTAGAAAAGATTATTTGGTTAAAACATGGCTTTTACTTAGATGAAACGAATGGACATGTCGATAATATTTTTAATTTTGTTGCACCTGGGGAGGTTGTGCTATCATGGACTGACAACAAAAGTGATCCACAATACATAATTTCACGAGAATGCTATGAAATCTTGGCTAATGAAACAGATGCTAAAGGAAGGAAATTCAAAATTCATCAATTGCATTGTCCAGATCCAGTATTAATTACCCAAGTGGAAAGCGAAGGGGTAGAAGCGATTAATGGAACATTTCCAAGGCAAGCAGGGGACAGGCTAGCCGCTAGTTATGTGAATTATTACACAGCGAATGGGGCAATCATCTTCCCGCTTTTTGATGACCCGAAAGATAAAGATGCTTCAGAATTACTTGGAAAACTATACCCAGACAGAGAAATTATTGGGATTAAGGCACGTGAGATTTTGTTAGGCGGCGGAAATATTCACTGTATCACACAACATATCCCTGATAAAACCGCGGTGCGTGGATAAAAAGGAGACCTGAAAGTATGGACTTTTTCGAAATTTCCAGCAAGACTGTAGCTTCTCTTACTCGAAATGAACGAATTTTGTTTGATTACGTAGTGAAAAATATGAATCTAATTAAAAATCAAAGTATTCGTGAGGTTTCTGCGGAATGCTTTGTTTCAACTACCACTTTTTTACGCTTTGTACGAAAATTAGGTTTTACTGGATACAGCGAGTTTACAACGGTTCTCAAATTCACTTTACTAGGAAATACCGAATTAAAACCATCTCCGTTTGTTGTGGAACAGTCCGATTACCGGGAAGAATATTTGAAAAACATTATTGAATCGGTCCGGGTTTTAGAACCAAGTAAAATCAAACAAATCACGAAAAAATTAGCAAATAAGCCAAGAATTTATATTTTTGCTAAAGGATTAAGCAAACATGCAGCAAAATATATCAAATATCTTTATACGATGAGCGGTTTTTTAGTGGAATTTCCAGAAGACTATCAGTACCGGCAAGCTGTTCTTCCCCATATTGGTAGCGATGATTTAGTTTTTATCCTTACATACGGCGGACACGATATTGAATTAATACAAACCGCCCAAAAATTAAAAAATCGTAGCTTGACACCAATGTTAATTTCTATTACAGGTGCAGATAATAATATTATTCAAAATATGAGTGACATTAATCTATATATTTTCACCGATGAAATTGAAATGAACAACTTGGACATTACTTCGCGAATTTCAACTATTGCTATCATGGAACTCATTTTGTATCAATTTATGGAAGATGAAACTAGTACCAAATAAATTTTGAAAGTGGCGAAATACGTCACAAGTCTGATACAAGCATAGTTAACTTGTGGTAAAATGAACTTTGACTTTTAAAAAAAGAAGAGGAAGTGAGTGCCTGGTGGATTTTATTACCTATATCATTGATTTTATTTTGCACATTGACCAACATTTAGTGGAGATTATAAATAATTTTGGAATTTGGACTTACATCATTTTATTTTTGATTGTATTTATAGAAACTGGATTAGTTGTATTTCCGTTTTTACCAGGGGATTCATTACTTTTCGCTGCAGGAGCTCTATCGGTTTTGGATGGTTCAATTTTACATATTGTTCCACTAATAATAACACTTTGGTTAGCTGCGGTTCTTGGAGACACAGTAAACTATCACATAGGTAAGAAAATCGGAACATCAATACCGGAAGATAGTTGGTTTGGAAAATTAATTAATAAAGAAAAAATGGAAAAAGCAGAGGCGTTCTTCAATAAACATGGCGGTAAAACCATTTTTATTGCTAGATTCATGCCGTTTATTCGTACTTTTGCACCATTTGTTGCGGGAGCAAGTCGGATGAATTATCGTTATTTCTTAAATTATAATATTTTAGGAGCAACTGTATGGGTGCTGCTTTGTACATTAGCTGGCTACTTCTTTGGGAATTTCCCGATTGTTAAAGATAATTTTTCGTTAGTAGTTATCGGAATTATCGTTGTATCAGTTATTCCTATGGTTGTATCATTCATTAAAAGTAAAATGGACAAGAAAAGTGCGGAGTAAATTCCGTGCTTTTTTATTTCCCGGGAAATGCACCGAGTAAATAATTCATTTTTGGGGTAAGTGGATAGGAAGAGGTGATGGAAGTGGAAAATATATTAAACATTACATCCGAAATTGGCCAGCTTAAGACAGTTCTCGTAAAAAGGCCAGGATCTGAGCTGGAAAATATCACACCAGAATACTTGCAATCTTTATTGTTTGACGATATTCCTTATCTGAAAATGATGCAAAAAGAGCATGATTATTTTGTGAAAACAATGCAAGACTCACAAATCGAAGTTCTATATTTAGAAAAGCTAGCGGCTGAAGCGTTACGAGAATCTGGAAACAAAGAAGCATTTCTTACAAAAATGATTCGAGAGTCCAATCAAATGGATGCAAGTGCACTTTATGTTAGAGATTATTTAATGTCTTTTGACGAAGATGAGATGATTAATAAACTAATGTCAGGTCTGAAAAAATCAGAAATTCCTGAACAGAAAAAGAAACATCTAAATGAAATGATGGAAAAACAATATCCATTTTTTTTAGATCCGCTTCCGAATTTATATTTCACGAGAGATCCTGCCGCAGTGATAGGAAACGGGGTGACTATCAATAAAATGTTCCAGCCAGCTAGACGAAGAGAATCGATGTTTATGGAACTGATTTTGCAGCATCATCCGAGATTTAACAAACAAGAAATTCCGATTTGGATCAATCGAGAGGCCCAGTTTTCGATGGAGGGCGGGGATGAATTGATCCTTAATGAGGAAACAATTCTCATCGGAGTATCCGAACGGACTGATGCACGTGCAGTGGAGCAACTTGCAGAAAATTTGTTCAGTCGAGGAGCAGAAATCAAGCGTGTGCTAGCTGTTGAAATCCCCGAAACAAGATCATTTATGCATTTGGATACGGTTTTTACAATGGTGAATTTTGACCAATTTACCATCCACCCAGCCATTCAAAATAAGCAAGGTGAACTCAATGTCTATATTTTGGAAAAAAGCGATAATAATCTGGAAATCACACTGCGTAAAGACTTTCAACATGTTATTGCTGAAGTGCTACAAGTACCAGAAGTTGATTTTATTCCTTGTGGAGGTGAAGATGTTATCGTATCAGCAAGAGAACAATGGAATGATGGAGCTAATACTCTTGCAATTGCCCCGGGCGAAGTGGTTACATATGATAGAAATCAAGTATCGAATGATCTCTTAAGGAGCGCAGGAATTAACGTCCATGAAGTAATCAGCTCTGAACTTTCCAGAGGTCGTGGCGGTCCTAGATGTATGACAATGCCACTTGTTCGAGAAAATTTATAAGTGGACTCGAAAATATAGAAATACTAACCAAAATACGATTTTCGTAAAAACTATTGTCGCTCATTTTGAGGTATGGTATAGTGTTTTCAAACCAGAAAGTTTTGAGAAATATCTTGCTGGTTAGTGAGGGCTATGATATAATATTTTATTGTGAGTAATTATAAATTATTCCTTGCTCGCTCTTGATTTGAAGGCTTGCTAAAGGCAGTCAACATTTCAAGGATATGATGTGTTTTCACATCTTATCAGAGC
The DNA here is from genome assembly GCF_000763495.1 of Listeria ivanovii subsp. londoniensis. Classification (GTDB taxonomy): domain Bacteria; phylum Bacillota; class Bacilli; order Lactobacillales; family Listeriaceae; genus Listeria; species Listeria londoniensis. Next base: position 90,012 of record NZ_CP009576.1, read on the forward strand.
CGCTTAAGACCACAAGGAGGTGTAGAGTAGATGGCTAGAAAGTACGAAATTATGTACATTATTCGCCCTAATATTGAAGAAGATGAGAAAAAAGCTGTTGTTGAACGCTTTGACGGAATCTTAACTGAAAATGGCGCGGAGATCATCGAATCAAAAGAATGGGGTAAACGTCGATTAGCATATGAAATCAATGACTATCGTGACGGTTTTTACCACATCGTGAAATTAAATGCAGACAAAGCAGATTCTATCAACGAATTTGACCGTTTAGCAAAAATTTCTGATGATATCGTTCGTCACATGGTAATTAAAGAAGAAGCTTAAGAACTTATTCAAGGTTTGAGACCTTGATTTACTAAACGAGAGGAGGTTGGTTTTGCATGATGAATCGTGTTGTACTCGTAGGACGCTTAACTAAAGATCCTGAATTACGTTATACTCCAGCTGGCGTGGCTGTTGCGACTTTTACACTTGCTGTAAATCGTACGTTCACTAACCAACAGGGGGAACGAGAAGCTGACTTTATTAATTGTGTTGTTTGGCGTAAACCAGCAGAGAACGTTGCTAATTTCCTAAAAAAGGGAAGCATGGCAGGTGTTGATGGCCGCGTTCAAACTCGTAATTACGAGGGAAACGACGGTAAACGTGTTTATGTGACAGAAATTGTGGCTGAGAGTGTTCAATTCCTTGAACCGCGTAATTCGAGTGGCGGTGGCGGAAATAACTATCAAGGTGGCAATACTAATAACAACAGTAATTATAATAACGGTGGAAATAATTTCGGACAAGCACCTACTAATAACGGTGGATTCGCACAGGACCAGCAACAATCTCAAAATCAAAATTATCAATCCACTAACAATGATCCTTTTGCAAGTGATGGTAAGCCAATCGACATTTCTGATGACGATTTGCCATTCTAATTCATTTTTAGCGGTTTGAACTTTAAGATAGGAGGAACTTTCAATGGCTGGAGGACGCAGAGGCGGACGCCGTCGGAAAAAAGTATGTTACTTTACTTCCAATGGTATTACGCATATCGACTATAAAGATGTAGAACTTCTTAAAAAATTCGTTTCCGAACGTGGTAAAATTTTACCTCGTCGTGTAACTGGAACAAGCGCTAAATATCAACGTAAACTTACTGTTGCTATTAAACGCTCACGCCAAATGGCTTTACTACCATTTGTTGCTGAAGAAAAATAAGTTGATTTTGACAGCCTAGAACATGTTTCTAGGCTGTTTTTCTGTAAAAGTAGACCTAAAGACAAATAAACTTAAGACCTAAGAATGACGTTTGTGACAAAAGTTCATGGTATTCTTTTTATAGAAGTAAAAAAAGATACAGGGGGAACAAATATGTATAAAAAATTAGCAGCAGTAGGGATGACGGTATTATTAGTAGGGGCTTTATCAGCATGTAGTTTTAATGACGATAAGGATACATCTTCAAATAATGGCGGCGAAAAAACTAGTAAGAGTAGCAGTAACAGCAGTAGTTCAGCAGATAGCTTACAAAAGAAAAGCTTTGATATGAGCTATGAAGATGCAATAAACGCATTTAAAGAGAAACATAATGATGCAGAAATTTCTAGTGTGGAATTAGAGAAAAACCTAGGAAAATATGTATATACAGTGGATGGGATTTCAAACGATAATGAATACGAAATGAAATTCAATGCTGAAACAAAGGAACAGATGAGTGATGAAACAGATCGTCTTGATGCAGAAGATGCTGGTGGAGTTGAGAAAGCAAATGAAAAAATTGATTTAGATGGTATTAAAACGCCACAAGACGCAATGGACAAAGCAGTTAGCGAACAAGCTGGCGATGTAACAAGTTGGACTATTGAAAGAGAATTAGATACAACTTATTATGAAGTAACAGTGAAACAAGATAACAATAAATACGAAATCAAATTAAACGCAAAAACATTAGAAGTTCTTCAAACAGAACAAGACGACTAAAATATATGGAACAGCCTGTGATGATTTTTTTCGCAGGCTGTTTTTTCATGGAAAAACAGCTAAAAGTTATATGTAAATATAGGGAATTCATACCTGCTATCATGTCTTTATACTCATTTGAAATTTCAGAATTGTATCCAAAAAAATGCTGATTTTGCTCTTTTTTAGTCGTTCATGACAAGAATCGGACATTTCATTACATTTTTGGTTATTATAGGTAAATTCGTTGTAGACTATTAGTGGAGGTGAATTAGTTGAGTAATTTTACTGCAAAAGTCCCTTTGTCAGAACGGATGGCAGATGTTTTGATTTCAAAAGATCGCTGGAAAGATGATGAAGAAGGTTATTTAAAAGTAAAATATGGGCTGGAAATAATAATAATTAATGTCATGAAGTTTGCAATCGTATACGGTTTGGCTCTAGTAACAGGGGTTTTACTGCAAACAATGACAGTGCATCTGTCATATTTATGGCTTAGAAGGTATTCATTTGGACTGCACGCAACAAAAACATTGAATTGTACATTAATGAGCTTAGCAATGTTTGTGCTTACACCATTAGTCTTTCAAAACGTACTTTCTAATAATTGGATTGTTTTAGGCGCATTCGGTTTTATACTACTCAACATGTACTTTTTCGCTCCAGCAGATACAGAAAATCTGCCATTAATAGGTGAAGAACACCGGAAAAACTTAAAAAGAAAAGCGATGATAGGGACGCTGATTTTAACGGGAATAGCGTTACTTGTACCATTCGCAGAGATGAAAACATTAATCGTGATAGGCTCTTTGTTTCAGGTAATAAGTATTAATCCAATAACTTACAAATTATTAAGAAGGAGGTATCGGAACTATGAAAAATATGAATAAAACAGTTGGGAAATTCCTTTCTAAAAAGTTAGAAGAACAATCCATGAAAGTTGCGGATTCTTCTATGAGTAAAGCATGCTTCATGTTTGTATACGAACCAAAAAGTCCATTCGTAAAAATGCAAGAAAAAAACGAAAATAAATAAAATTAAAACTGTATAACATCAAAATCCATGCTAAAATAAAAAGAAGGCACATTACATATTTAAACATAAGATATTTTAGATAGTGGAGGACCAATATGTTTAGTATTTTGATGGCAATTATACAGATGACGGGTATTTTTATAGCTATACAGATTTTAACAAACAAAGTATTTTCAATTAAAGAGGGATTGGTTACCGTGGCAATTGCTATGCTAGCCTTCCCTTTATTTACATTAGTTCAATACTGGTCGATGATTCTCGTATTGGTAGTCTTTGTAAGTGCACTGTATTGGAAAAATAAAAGCATTGTAGCTTCAGCATCAATTACACTCGCTGTCATCATTTTGCTTACTATTAGTGATTCGATTGTAGGTTTTGTTTTAGTACCCGGTTTGAATTTTAAGTACGATGACATATTTAATGAATTAGTACCAACATTAATATATTGCGCGGGGATGCTTGCAAACTTGTTAGTGTTTTCGTTTGTTCTAAGAAAATTACTTGGCAAGATCAACATTACAAGATTTGTGGAACATAGAAAATATGCATATATTATTTTATCTATTGTTGCGCTTACAGTATTAGCCTTTTATATGAACATATACGCTGGTTCACTTGCTGGATATGATAGCACAGTTTTGAAAACAAATACGCTAATTTTTACAGGATATACTATTTTACTAATTGTTATTGTGACGGTTGTTATTAAAACAGCGACCAATGAACTAAAAGTACAAAATCAGAAAGAGCAGCTCGAACAGTTGCAGGATTATGTTACTACACTGGAATCCTTGCATAGAGAAATGAGAGTTTTTCGTCATGATTATGTCAATATTCTTTCGACACTTGTAGGATATATCGATAATAATGATATGCCAGGTTTGAAGTTTTACTTTGAAAATAATATTGTACCTATAAATAAAACAATTGAATCAAATAACTATAAGATTTCATTACTTCAAAACATTCACGTTATTGAACTTAAAGGACTTTTAGCGGTTAAATTGATTCGAGCGCAAGAGTTGAAAATTGATGCAATTTTGGAAGTAGTTGAACCTATCGATAAAATTGCGATGGATAGCATTGATTTGTGCAAAGCTGTAGGCATTCTGTTAGACAACGCGGTTGATGCAGCTTTAACTTGTGAAAATCCAGTTATCCGGATTGCTTTTGTGAAAAAAGACGACAGCATACTAATTGTATTTGCGAATAGTTTGCCAATGAATATGCCGCCAATCTATAAAATATTTGAAGAAGGGTTCTCCACGAAAGGGGAAGGTCGTGGATTAGGTCTTGCTAGCTTACGTGAAATTATGCAGAAATATTCGCATGTTGCTTTAGATACAAGAGTGACAAATAGAGAAGTTATTCAAGAATTAGAAATTATGTAGAAGAATGGGGATGATTTTATGCTACCGGTTTTTATTTGTGAAGATAACAGAATGCAACGGGAAAGGCTAACAAAATATATTGAAGACTATATTATGGTCGAACATTTTGATATGAAGTTGGAACTTTCGACAGGGAATCCGTTTGAGTTAGTGTCACGAATGCCTAGACACCAAGGGATGGGTCTATATTTTTTAGATATTGATTTAGGGCAGCCAGACATGAACGGCTTTGAACTCGCGCAGGAAATCCGAAAATTTGATCCTCGTGGTTTTATCATTTTTATTACGACGCATGCAGAACTTAGTTATATGACATTCACGTATAAAGTGGAAGCGCTCGATTATATTATAAAAGACGATATTGATACATTGCATGAACGAGTTTTGGCTTGTATGAAACAAGCAGAAGAACGGATTTCGAACGACCAAGATATGCAGAAATATTTTACGTTTAAAGTTTCCGACAAGAAGATTATTCATGAACTATTAGATGATATTTTATTTTTTGAAACTGCTCCTACGATTCATAAAGTGATTTTACATGGCAAAAACCGCCAAGTAGAGTTTTATGGCAAGCTAAAAAGTATTGAAAAAATGTTAGACGAGTCGTTTTACCGATGTCATCGCTCCTATATTGTCAATAAGAAAAATATCCACGAGCTAGATGCAATAAAAGGCGTTGTAAAAATGTCTAATGGAGAAAGTTGTTACGCGTCATCTAAGTTGATTAAGAGTTTGAGCTTATAAAAGTGGCCTTTTGGGTCGCTTTTTTTGTCTAAACATAAGCTGTGATTTGAAGAAAAGCGGAATTATGGGTAAAATAATAGTGGTGAATTGTTGGTTCCATTTATGTTATGATATAGATACTCAAATTCAGGCAAATGGTATGTAAAAAAATGGGGAGCTGGATGAAATGTCAGGCTATTTTCAAAAAAGAATGCTTAAATATCCTTTATACGGTCTGATTGCAGCCACAGTTATTTTGAGCGTAATCACTTTCTTTTTTTCATGGTGGTTATCTGTTTTAATTGTAGTTGGTGGAATTATTCTCACGGTAGCGATGTTTTACTTTGAATATCGGTTGAATGAGGATGTTCAAAAGTATGTTTCTAACTTAACGTACCGGATAAAGCGCAGTGAAGAAGAAGCACTTGTTGAAATGCCGATGGGGATACTTTTGTATGATGAACATTACAAAATTGAATGGGTAAATCCATTTATGTCCAAATACTTTGATAAGACCAAATTAATAGGGGAGTCTTTGGAAGATGTAGGACCAGAATTTTTAGATGTAATTACCGGGAATGATGATGACGGAATTATGTCGATTGCTTGGCGTGAACATAGGTTTGATACAATCGTGAAGCGTAAAGAACGGATTTTGTATTTATATGACCGCACAGAATACTATGAACTAAATAAGAAATTCCAAGCGAATAAATCGGTGTTTGCTGTTATTTTCCTAGATAACTATGATGAATGGGCGCAAGGAATGGACGATAGACGTCGTAGTGCGCTAAATAATTTGGTGACGTCGATGCTGACAAACTGGGCTCGTGAACATCGAATTTATTTGAAGCGAATTTCTTCGGACCGCTTTATGGCCTTTTTGACGGAAGAAATGTTAAAACGCTTAGAGGAAGAGAAGTTTCAAATTTTAGACCGAATTCGAGAACGTACTTCAAAACAAAACATTCCGTTGACGCTAAGTATTGGGATTGGTTACAAAGAAGAAGATTTGATTAAACTTGCTGATTTGGCGCAGTCTAGCCTAGACCTTGCTTTAGGCCGTGGTGGAGACCAGGTCGTTATTAAGCAACCAGAAGGGAAAGTACGCTTCTACGGGGGAAAAACAAACCCGATGGAAAAACGGACTCGTGTTCGTGCGCGTGTTATTTCACAGGCTTTACAAGAACTAATCAACCAAAGCGATCAAGTTTTTGTTATGGGGCATCGCTATCCGGATATGGATGTAATTGGATCAAGTCTAGGTGTAATGCGGATTGCTGAGATGAACGACCGGAATGCTTATGTCGTTGTTGAACCTGGCAAAATGAGTCCAGATGTAAAACGACTTATGAACGAAATTGAAGAATATCCGAATGTGATTAAAAATATTGTGACACCACAAGTTGCGCTTGAAAATATTACCGAGAAGAGTTTGCTTGTTGTAGTGGATACACATAAGCCTTCGATGGTTATTAATAAGGAATTGCTTGATTCAGCGACGAATGTAGTGGTGGTCGACCATCATCGTCGTTCTGAGGAGTTTGTTGGCAATCCAGTGCTAGTTTATATTGAACCATATGCTTCGTCTACAGCTGAACTAATTACCGAGCTTTTTGAGTACCAACCCGATTTAGAGCAAGTAGGGAAAATTGAAGCAACCGCGCTACTATCAGGAATTGTTGTAGATACGAAGAACTTTACACTTCGAACTGGATCAAGAACCTTTGATGCAGCGAGCTATTTACGGTCGCTTGGAGCAGATACGATTTTAGTCCAGCAATTTTTGAAAGAAGATATTACGACATTTACGCAACGAAGTCGTTTAGTTGAGTCACTGGAGATTTATCATGATGGTATGGCAATTGCAACTGGACATGAAGATGAGGAATTCGGAACGGTGATTGCGGCACAGGCTGCAGACACGATGCTTTCAATGGAAGGTGTACAGGCATCCTTTGTCATTACGCTACGTCCAGATAAATTAATAGGAATTAGCGCGCGGTCGCTTGGTCAAATCAATGTGCAAGTCATTATGGAAAAACTTGGTGGTGGCGGTCATTTATCGAATGCAGCCACGCAACTTAAAGATGTTACAATTGCAGAAGCAAAAAAACAATTAATTAGCGCCATTGATGCGTATTGGAAGGGAGAAACATAATTATGAAAGTTATTTTCTTGAAAGACGTAAAAGGTAAAGGTAAAAAAGGTGAAACAAAAAATGTTGCTGATGGTTATGCAAACAATTTTTTAATTAAAAATGGCTATGCTGTTGAGGCTAGTAATGGGGCTTTAAGCACACTTTCTGCTCAAAAGAAAAAAGAAGATAAATTAGCAGCAGAAGAACTAGCTGAAGCGAAAGCGTTAAAAGAAAAAATGGAAAAATTAACAGTGGAATTAAAAGCGAAATCCGGTGAAGGTGGCAGATTGTTTGGTTCGATTACTTCTAAACAAATTGCTCAAACGCTTGAAAAAACACATGGTATTAAAATAGACAAACGTAAAATGGACTTGCCAGAAGCAATTCGAGCTTTAGGGCATACGAAAGTTCCTGTGAAGCTACATCACGAAGTAACAGCAACACTGGATGTACATGTTAGCGAAGAATAATTTTTCTTAAGGGGAGCGTAAGACAGTGGATAATAATTTCCAGGACAGAACACCACCACAAAATATTGAAGCCGAACAAGCTGTACTGGGCGCGATATTTCTTGAGCCTAATGCGCTGATTACTGCTTCTGAAATTTTAATGCCGGATGATTTTTATCGAACTGGTCATCAATTAATTTTCGAAACGATGCTTGATTTGAATGACCACGGGAAGGCTGTCGACGTATTAACCGTTTATGAGGCGCTTGCTGCGAAAGGTAATTTGGAAGATGTAGGTGGCTTACCTTATTTGACGGAATTATCCGGAGCTGTGCCAACTGCGGCAAACTTAGAATACTATGCGCATATTATCGAGGACAAGGCGCTTTTAAGACGATTAATTCGAACTGCTACCCAAATCGCTACAGATGGCTATTCGCGCGAAGACGAGCTGGATATGCTGATGGACGAGGCGGAAAAGAGCATCTTGGAAGTTTCGCAACGAAAAAATGTTGGAGCTTTCAAGAATATTAAAGATGTTTTGGTTAAAACCTATGATGATATTGAAATTTTACACAATCGCAAAGGTGATATTACTGGTATTCCTACAGGGTTTAATGAGCTGGATAAGATGACAGCCGGATTTCAGCGCAATGATTTGATTATTGTTGCGGCGCGTCCTTCTGTTGGTAAAACGGCCTTCGCGTTAAATATCGCTCAAAATGTAGCGACCAAAACTGATGAGAATGTGGCTATTTTCAGTCTCGAAATGGGTGCGGAACAACTTGTTATGCGGATGCTTTGTGCAGAAGGTAATATTAATGCACAGAACTTACGGACAGGTGCCTTGACAAGTGATGATTGGCAAAAGCTAACCATTGCGATGGGGACACTTTCTAACTCGGGGATTTATATTGATGATACCCCTGGTGTTCGTGTGAATGAGATTCGTTCCAAATGTCGTCGCTTAAAACAAGAAACAGGTCTTGGCATGATCGTAATCGACTACTTGCAACTAATTGCTGGGAGTGGTCGTGGTGGTGAGAATAGACAACAAGAGGTTTCCGAGATTTCCCGCTCGTTAAAAGCTTTAGCACGGGAGCTTGAAGTACCTGTAATTGCACTTTCGCAGTTATCTCGTAGTGTAGAGCAACGTCAAGATAAACGACCAATGATGTCGGATATTCGTGAATCTGGTTCGATTGAGCAAGATGCCGATATCGTTGCCTTTTTATACCGGGAAGACTATTATGACCGGGAAGGCGAAAATGATGGCACAATTGAGATTATTATAGCAAAACAACGTAATGGTCCGGTTGGTGACGTTAAGCTTGCTTTTGTGAAAGAGTACAATAAGTTTGTGAATTTAGAAGTGCGTTATGATGACGCGATGGCTTAAACTAAAAACCTTGTGAAATTCTAGTTAGATTTGGAGTTTTCAAGGTTTTTATTTTGTGTAAAAAGGGCACTTGTTTCCAAAAAAAATCTGTAAAACTGATTTAAAATGGCAAAAAAAGCGAACGATAAATTTTGCTTACAAATCAATGTTCGTTAATGCATTGACTATTTTAGTGGCAAACGGTACAATGTATAGTGGAAAATGAAGGGGCTGTGAAAAAATCATAGCTATCAAAGACCAATTAAATGAGGTGTTTAAATGTCTTCAGTTGTTGTAGTAGGAACACAGTGGGGCGATGAAGGAAAAGGGAAGATTACGGATTTTCTTTCCGAGAATGCAGAAGCGATTGCTAGATATCAAGGTGGGAATAATGCGGGTCATACAATCAAGTTTGATGGCGAAACGTATAAATTACACTTAATTCCATCCGGTATTTTTTACAAAGAGAAAATTAGTGTAATTGGGAATGGTATGGTTGTTGATCCAAAGGCGTTAGTGGAGGAATTAAAATATCTTCATGATAAAGGTGTGGATACTTCTAATCTGCGTATCTCTAATCGGGCGCATATTATTTTACCGTATCATATTCGCATTGATGAAGCAGATGAAGAACGTAAAGGTGCGAATAAAATCGGTACAACGAAAAAAGGAATTGGCCCAGCTTACATGGACAAAGCAGCTCGTGTCGGGATTCGGATTATCGATTTACTAGATAAAGAAACATTTAAAGAGAAATTAGTGCATAACCTTGGCGAGAAAAATCGCTTATTAGAGCGCTTTTATGAGTTAGAAGGTTTCAAATTAGAAGATATTTTAGAAGAGTATTACGAATATGGTCAACAATTTAAAGACTATGTTTGCGATACATCGGTTGTTTTAAATGATGCACTTGATGATGGGAAACGCGTTTTATTTGAAGGCGCACAAGGGGTTATGCTTGATATTGATCAAGGAACCTATCCATTTGTAACTTCAAGTAACCCAATTGCTGGTGGTGTTACTATTGGTAGTGGCGTTGGTCCATCAAAAATCAATCATGTTGTTGGTGTAGCAAAAGCTTATACAACTCGTGTTGGTGATGGTCCTTTCCCAACAGAATTATTTGATGCAACGGGTGATAATATTCGTGAAGTTGGTCGTGAATATGGAACAACTACTGGGCGTCCGCGTCGTGTTGGTTGGTTCGACAGTGTAGTTGTTCGTCATGCTCGTCGCGTTAGTGGCTTGACGGACTTATCGCTTACTTTGTTAGATGTGCTTACAGGGATTGAAACACTGAAAATCTGTGTAGCGTACAAATTAGACGGAAAAACGATTACTGAATTTCCAGCTAGCCTAAAAGATTTAGCTCGCTGCGAACCAGTTTATGAAGAATTACCTGGTTGGACAGAAGATATTACTGATGTTAGCTCACTAGATGACCTTCCAGCGAATTGTCGCCATTACATGGAACGTATTGCACAATTAACAGGCGTGCAAGTTTCGATGTTCTCTGTGGGGCCGGATCGCTCGCAAACGCATGTTGTAAAAAGTGTGTGGCGTTTAGCTTAATAATTTTTTCAAAACTCCTTGAGGGGATTTCCTCAAGGAGTTTTTTTGTTTAATGTACTTAAAAAATCCGCAAAAAGCAGGGTCTGATAATGTGTAATATTTACCATTTCTTTATAACAAACTGTCGTATATCGGATTTTCATTACATATATGTGAAAAATACCTCTTTTTTAGTAAATGATGTAATGGGAAAAAGTACTGATTTATAAGGGCATTTAGGTTTTTTATTCATTTTATTGTCACATTTAAGATTGTGAATTCATGTTATAATTTTGTTGTGATGTTGTATTCACAATAGATAATAGAGGAGATGAAGTGAATGTCAGGTCAAATTCGTATGAGTCCAAGCGAGCTACGTGATCGCGCTAAAACTTACGGTCAAAGTGGTAGAGACATTGAAGATATTTTAAGCCGTTTAAGCCAATTGCAAGAGCAACTTCGAAGCGAATGGGAAGGTCAAGCTTTTGCTCGTTTTGATGAGCAGTTTGAACAGTTAAGACCAAAAGTAACGGAATTTGCGAACCTAATGGATCAAATTAATGCTCAACTTGAGAAAACAGCTAATGCAGTTGAAGAGCATGATCAACAACTTTCTCAAAACTTTGGATTCTAAAATCAACAAGAGTAGAGCATACATACAAAATAGTTTGATGCTTTACGAAAAGCCATGCAGTTTTTTGCATGGCTTTTTCTAAAATAGAAAGCAGATACCACGAATGGTATTTATATAAAAATAGCACAGCGGGAGTGGGACATGAATGAAGAAAGTAAAATGGAGTATTTTACTCTTTTTAGTCTTGGCGATTTTTTTATCGGCGGGGATTACCTATTTAGCCTTAAATCAAGGGACGAAAAAAGAGGCAGATGAAGATGGAGTAGAAAAAGCACATAAGATGACGATTGCCCTTGTGAATGAGGATCAAGGTGACAAGTTCCAAGGAAAACAAGTAGAATTTGGAAATCAATTTGTTAAAAGTATTGAAAAAGATGATCAACATGAATGGTACGTTGTAAGTCGCGGAGTTGCAGAAAGTGGCTTAAAACGAGATGTATACAATATGATGATAGTTATTCCAAGTGACTTTTCTGAAAAAGCATTATCAATGACGTCCGATAACCCAGAAAAAGTGACAATTAGCTACAAAGTAAATGATGTAGGGAATAGCGATTTGAAAGCAGAGGCTGAGAAAACAGCAGCTAATGTATTGGAAGATTTCAACAAACGGATAATTGATGTTTATTTTGCGAGCATTCTAACAACCTTACAAGAAGCGCAAGATAATATTGGTACGTTAGTCAAAGCAGAAAAAGAATATAATGGTGTTTATGATGAAGATGTAAATAACCCGCTATCGAATTATACAAAGCAATTTAAAACCGTACAGGACTACACTGGGACATCCAAAGAGAGCTTCCAAGGTTTCCAGGATATTATGAAAGAATTTGAAGAAAGCTTAAATAATTCTAAAAAAGAAAATGCAGAATATATGAAGAGTATGGACGCTTTCGTAAAAACTCAAGAAGACAATGTTCCGTTTGCAGAAAGTTTTACAGAAGACTTGCACAAATTTGATGGTTCCCTTTCGGCGGATGATATTAGAAATCAAACAGCAGCATTAGAACAAGCAAACGATCAAATGACAACGGAATTTCAAGTCTTAAATGATAGCAATACACTTTTGTCCCAAACACAAGGTTTACAAAACTATATTGCAGATGTAAATGCGAGAATTGATGCGCTGGATGCGGAAATTAATGGAACGCTAAATGACGATTTTCGAACAGCCGTTTATAATGACTTATTGCGGATTTTACAAACAAATGAGTACTCAGAAGAATTAAATGAAATAGATTTAAAAGATTTGACTGGAGAAGATATAAATGATGGTTTTAACAAACGACTTGTAAAAGCCATCAAAGCTTTACCAACCTATAACTCGCAGCAATTAGCGGAACTTGGATTAGATGAAGCGATGTACAAAAATGTGATAGAGCTATCCAAAGAATATTACTATGGCCATCGAAGCGCATTTGGTGAAGATTTCCAGTTTAAAACAGACGAAAAAACGCTACCGACAGACACAATTAAAAGTAACACAATCAATAATCTGAAAAATAACGGAATAGCATTAGAAAGTACAGCATACACTTTACCAGTGAGCGAGTATACATCGGAAATATTCCTTACTTTAGATGAGAAATTTTCATTTAGTAATGTTGTTTGTACGATAAGTGCAGAAGGGCAATCGGAGTTAGTTACACAGGAGCCGTATGGAGCTAATGGAATAAAATTAACTTTACCAGCCTCAACGACCCCGGTTGACATTAAAATAACTGGACTTGCGAAATTAAATGAGGGTCAAACAGTTCCTCTTTCCGGAGCTGTGAACTGGAATGCGACTTTACAGCAATACGAAAAGCAAGATTCGAATGAGCTTCCAGTAATTCCAACTGAAGACACTGAAACAGGTGATGGTACTAATCCAGACGATGGTACTGATCCGGATTCCGGGACTGAAACGCCAGATGAAGATGCTAAAGTTAGAAAAGAAGTTGAGCCTATTAATGTAATTGAGCCAACATATCTTAGCGAAACTGATTCATCAGTGAAAGCAATAGCTAATACGGTAAAAGATTATTACAAATTACAAGTACTGTTTGATTTGTTTTACGGAATAGATGCGAATAATACAGAGCAAATGCCAGATTTCAGTAAATCAGGTGTTACGTTGGAAAATGTTGCTAAGACTACTTCCTATTACTACATTTTTAATAAAGAAGATATTATAGGTAGTTTTGTTAATCTAACAACAGATCGCTTTGTAGCAGATTACACGAAAGAGATAAAAGCTTTTGAACAGCGAATTGCAGATTATAAATCAGTGATGGCGGAAGCGGCAAATAGATCAGAAGACGTTACTGCAAGGCTAACGGAGACAAGTCAAGAAGCGGTTAACTTAAATACAAACTTAGCACTAACACTTGAAAATCTTGAATCATGGAGAAGTGCAAGCAATGATTTAATTGATCAAAATGATGTTGTTGTAGAGAAATCAAATGAAGAAGGAACGATTGCACTGCAACTAGACTCTGATTTTGCTAATTTGCTTGCAGAAAGTGAGTCGCTAGCGGGAACTTCGGAAGGTAATTTGAAATCTGCGGAAGTGGTTTATAAAACGTTTGATGCGATTGATAACGAGGCAAAAGGTATCCAAAAAAGTGGAGAAACGCTCGTATCAGAAGCAGCAAATTTATCAGATGACTTAGAAGAAAAACTAAAAGATGATCAAACTTTCCAAAAGAACTTTGCAAAAGTCATGGACAATAGTCGAGTTGGCGATAGACAGAACGAAAATCTATATAGTTTCTTAAGTAATCCAGTAGATAAAATGAATGCCGGAACTATTGTTGCGGGAGACAAATCTATACCATACTTTATTATCTTGATTTGTACTATCTTGGCAATCTTCACTAGTTATGTTATATCGCATCAAGAGAAGAAACGAGTGCAATTAAATGATTTTGAAAAAGATATGCCCATTGTCTTTAAAAATATTCCAATTACATTCCTAACAGCCGGGGTAGCGCTTATTGAAGGATTAATTGTTGGCGCTGTTTCAGGATATATAATCGAAATCGGAAATATCGGGATGTTCTTATGGATAGGGTTATGTGTATTAATTATGTTGACGCTAGTATTAGGCTTTTCCTATCTTTTACGTCAATTGAATATGATTGGTATGTCGATTATCTTGTTGATTTTAAGTCTATATTTATTCTTAACAGATGCAGTTGGACTTAACATTGATAATGAGTCTGTTTTTGCGACATTTAGAAATTATTCCCCATTACAATATATGGAGCAGCTGCTGAATGGTGTTATTAGCATGGAGCAAGACTACATCATTATTGTGTATAGTTTAATCGGTGCAGCTGTCTTGTTTACAGCACTTAACTTATTTGTATGGCATCGGTCTAAAGATGGCGAAGAAGAGGAGGAGCAATCAGATGAAATTTAAAGTAGCGGTTTTACTTCTTTTAGTTTGTTTCGCATATGCTCCAGGAGCGCTTGCAGTAGAATCGGATAGTTATCTCGAAAACAACGGAAAATTAGACATTAAAACCGATCGACTACAAAAAACAGCAGAAGAAAAAACGAAAGAACTAAAAGATACCCAAGAAACGGAGCTTGATAAAAACGGGCTACCACTTTTTACAGATGAAATGGATAAGAAAATAAAGAAACAAAAAGCAACAGAAAAAGCGGAGTATGAAAAAATTAAGGACTCTCTCTTTGAAGAAGAGCCTACCGCTGGAAAAACAGTACAAACGACGAAAGAAAAACTATTTACAGATAGCTATTCAACAGAAGCAGATGAGATGGCTGATGTAAAAGTGATGGATTCAGAAGAAGAAACAAAAAAAACAAAGCAGAAAACGGTTGGCGGAGCGATTGCAGGAACACTGATAGCATTAGCAGGTGGAATTTATGTGGCTGCGCGAAATGTGTTCGAATAGAAAGCGGGGAAATGAGAATGGCTAAAGATACACATATGAATGTAACAGTTGACTTTACGAATTGGGGCGCAGGTAAATATGACCTGCGAATCCCCGTCCATCAACCAATTAAAGCACTCATTATTAATTTGGCGGAAACACTAAAGATTGAGTATAAAGATGTATCGAAATGCACCATAAAAACGACAAACAAAGCAATACTACTAAGCGATGATGATAAACTAACTAATTTTCAAATTGCTGACGGCGATATTTTAGAAATTTTATAGAAAAAAAGGAGAATGAAATTGATGAATAAAACAACTGAAATGGACGGAACAACATACGATTTTACTTATGAGGATTTAGTTTGGAGCGTTACTTTTCCAATATCCAAAACACATGCCAAAGAAGTGGGACAACTGGAATTATTAGAAAAACCAGCTGCTCATTTCGTACCTGCCAAGATTACAAGTGATAGTGACTCTTACACCATTTCTTATGATATTGACAAGCATACATATGGGTTTGAGCAAATTAAAAAGATGGAACGGGAAGACAAATTACGCGCACTAAAAAATATTGCAGATTTAAGTGAGTTGCTAAATACGCGCTATACTTTCTTTTTGCACCCGGATAATATTATTTTTGATATAAATTTAGTCCCGAAAATAGTTCACCGAGGTATTAAAAATATTTTACCGCCATACGAGCTAAATGAAGAAACATTCTTTAAACAGTATCAATGTTTTGTCATTGCCATGTTTTCTAAAAAATATAGTTTTGATAATTTGTATAATGGCTCGCTAAACAGTGCGCGCGGCTCTCATTTTGAAAAAAGTATTTTAGATGCGAAATCGATTCAAGATATTGCTACTATTTTAGAAGCAGCTTATGTAAAAGAAAGTAAAACCGTTCAAAAAAATATGACACGTGTACCAAAGAAAAAATACGGAACATTCAGAGGCTTGGCTGTTGGTTTTATTATTGTTGCTGTACTATTAGCAATCCCTGTAAGCTACTTTGCATTTGTTAAAGTACCTCTTCAAAATGATTTGCTTACAGCTAATGAGAATTTCCTGAAAACCGACTACGATAAAGTTATTACTGGCTTAGAAGATGTAGAACCAGATAAAATGCCACAATCTGTCCAATACGAATTAGCATATTCCTACGTAAACGGCGAAAAAATGAGTGATAAAAAGAAAGAAAATATTATGCGTACAATTAGCTTGAAATCAGATGAAAAGAATTTACTTTACTGGATTTATAATGGTCGTGGTGAATTTAACCAATCACTAGATACTGCCAAACTTCTTGATGATCCGACACTTGCGATGTACAGCTTGACGAAACAAATCGAACAAGTGCAAAGTGATACAAAAATGAGTGGCGATGAAAAAGTCGATAAACTGAAAAAACTAGATGATAGTTTGAAAGAATATAGTGACCAACTGAACGAACAAGCAAGTGAAACAGAAGCATCAACAAATACAGAAGCAAAATAAGGGAGAATGAATCATGAATAGAGAGGCTTTATTAATTGTTAGTAACGGGCAACAATGCCATAAACAACGCTTGTCCCCTGAAAAAATAGTAACAATCGGCAATACCATGGAACACGAAATTACTTATCCGGAGCTAGCGGAATCTATCGAAGTTAAATATAATGAAGAATCTTGGAATGCCGGGTCGACTGCGCTCAAAGTGAACGAAGCAGTTAATGTAGATAAATTAGCATTTTACCTTTGCCAAGACTTGTCTACACAAGTTTATGATGTCGTATCTAATCTTTCTATCACTTTTGGAGCGGGAACAGAGAATGATGTCACAATAGATGATACTAAATCAGATTTCTTACTACTACGTGATGAAAAGTCAGCGCTTTTTGCGTTACAAGTTTTGACGGGAGAAATTTATCATAACTTTGCATTGGTGACAGGGAAGTGCACATTAGAACCGGGTGATCAGCTTTATACGGACGGTGTGACGATTACTATTGGAAAAGACGATATTATTGTGTTGGCTGCAAAAAATCGCGTGACAAGCAAATTAGCGCCATTATTTGCTGCGGATAATTCATTTGGAGAAGACTATCCAGATTATCACCGCTCGCCGCGGATTATTTACCGTGCTCCGGAAGAAAAAATTAGCATGGCAAAACCGTCCAGCAAACCTTCCAAACCGACAGACGGCTTAATTAAAATTATTTTGCCACCGCTTATTATGGTTGCAATTACTGTTTTAATATCTATTTTCCAGCCTCGCGGACTATATATCATCATGACAATTGCGATGTCAGCAGTAACTATCACAATGGCAATTATCAACTATATAAAATCACGTAAAAAATATAAAGTCGACACTAAACAAAGAATTGAAAGCTATGACCTTTATTTAAAACGCAAAACAAAGGAACTCCATGAAACAAGTGAAAAACAACGTCATGCGCTAACTTACCATTATCCTGATGTAACAGAACTAGAAAAAATGGCATTGCGTGTTGATTCGCGAATTTATGAAAAAACCATGTTCCATCATGACTTCTTAACATTCCGTGTTGGTCGTGGCGGGGAATCAAGTAGTTTTCAAGTAGATTTTCAGCAAGAAGAATTTAGTCAAGATAAAGACGAACTTATTGAAGAAGCTGTAAAAATTAAAGGACAATATTTATCTATTGACGATGTTCCTGTAGCGACAGACCTAATGCATGGTCCAGTCGGCTATATCGGGCCACGTCGTTTAGTGCTGGAACAATTACAAATGTTAGTGATGCAAACGTCGCTTTTCCATAGTTATTATGATTTACAATTTATTACGATTTTTCCAGAAGAAGAAAAAGCAGATTGGGACTGGATGCACTGGTTGCCACATGCCAACATGCGTGATGTGAATGTTCGTGGCTTTGTTTACCATGAGCGCTCTCGTGACCAAGTACTTAATTCCCTTTATCAAATTTTAAAAGAGCGTAAACAAGCGCTAGCAGAACAATCGAGTAAACAAGAACAATTATACTTTAGCCCGCATTATGTGGTGTTAATTACTGATGAAAAGTTAATTTTAGATCATACAGTAATGGAATTTTTCAATGAAGATCCAAGCGAACTAGGCGTATCTCTTGTTTTCGTGCAAGATGTTATGGAAAGCCTGCCAGAACACGTGAAAACTGTCGTGGATATTCGTGATGCCAAAAGCGGAAACATTATTTTGGAGCAAGGCGATTTAGTCAATCGTGCATTCGTACCAGACCATTTGCCTGCTGATTTTGACAAAGAAGTCATTAGCCGAGCTTTGGCGCCACTCAACCATTTACAAAACTTAAAAAACTCGATTCCAGAGTCCGTTACTTTCCTTGAAATGTACGGGGTAGAACGCGTGGAGGAATTAAATATCGCTGGACGTTGGGCAAAAAATGAAACCTATAAGAGCCTTGCTGTACCACTAGGCCTTCGCGGAAAAGACGATATTGTTCAGCTGAATTTACATGAAAAAGCACACGGGCCGCATGGATTGGTGGCTGGGACGACTGGTTCTGGTAAATCAGAAATTATTCAATCCTATATTATTTCACTTGGCGTCAATTTCCACCCCTATGAAGTCGCATTCCTGCTTATTGACTACAAAGGTGGCGGAATGGCGAACTTATTTAAAGATATGCCGCATTTACTTGGAACCATCACCAACTTGGACGGCGCGCAGTCGATGCGTGCACTTGCTTCCATCAAAGCCGAATTGCAGAAAAGGCAACGGTTATTTGGTGAGCACGATGTAAACCATATCAACCAATACCAAAAACTATACAAACAAGGCAAGGCGAGTGAGCCAATGCCACATTTATTCCTTATTTCTGATGAGTTTGCTGAATTAAAATCCGAACAACCAGAATTTATGAAAGAACTCGTTTCGACTGCACGTATCGGACGTTCTCTTGGTATCCACTTAATCTTAGCGACCCAAAAACCAAGCGGCGTAGTAGATGACCAAATCTGGTCCAACTCGAAATTCAAACTCGCGCTCAAAGTACAAAACGCAAGTGACTCCAACGAAATCTTAAAAACACCAGATGCAGCAGAAATCACGTTGCCAGGACGTTCGTATTTACAAGTGGGGAATAATGAAATTTACGAGTTATTCCAAAGTGCATGGAGCGGCGCGGATTATGTGCCAGATAAAGAAAACACAGATTATATTGATACAACGATTTATGCGATTAATGATTTAGGGCAGTACGATATTTTGACAGAAGATTTGAGTGGATTGGATAAGAAAGATGATCTGACGAAACTACCGAGCGAGCTGGATGCGGTAATTGATCATATTCATGCGTATACGGAAGCTGCGGGAATTGAGGCATTGCCGAGACCTTGGTTGCCACCACTAGAGGAAGAAATCTTTTTACCAGAATTACACCCAGTGAACAGAGAAGAATTATGGCATGGAGAAAAACAACCACTTCAAGCTACAATTGGTTTTCTAGATATTCCACAAATGCAGGCACAAGAGCCATTAACGATTGATTTAGCTAAAGATGGACATATAGCTGTATTCTCAAGTCCCGGTTACGGGAAGTCAACGTTCTTGCAAACAATAACGATGGATCTTGCAAGACAACATAATCCAGAAAGATTGCATATTTATTTATTAGATTTAGGGACAAATGGGTTGTTACCACTAAAAGCCTTACCACATGTTGCTGATACCATTATGGTGGATGAAGAAATTAAAATCGGAAAGCTTATCCGTCGTTTAGCACAAGAATTAAAAGAACGAAAACAAAAGCTAAGTAAATACGGTGTGGCAAATATTTCGATGTATGAAAGAGCGAGCAAGGAAGAAGTTCCAACTATTTTACTTGTGATTGATGCATTTGATTCTGTTGGTGAGGCACCTTATAAAGACGTATTTGAGAAATTAATTGCTCAGATAGCTCGTGAAGGGACAAGTGTTGGAATTCATTTAATTATAAGTGCGGTTAGACAAAATGCAATCCGTATGCAAATGTTAGCTAGTATTAAACATCAAGTTCCGCTATTTATGATTGATGGCGGAGAAGCAAGGAGCATTGTTGGGAAAACGGATTTAACTATTGAAGAACTACCTGGTAGAGGATTAGTCAAATTAGAAGAACCTACCGTTTTCCAAACAGCTCTACCAGTTTGTGGAGAAGGGACACTTGATATTATTGAAAAAATCCAAGCTGAAAGTGAAGAAATGACTAAAGCTTGGAAAGGTATGGTTCCTGAGCCAATTCCAATGGTTCCAGAAGTAATCCATATGTTGGATTATCTGAAAAACAAACGAGTTCAAAGTGCCATTTCAGAAGGTAAAACTCCGATTGCGGTAGACTTTGAAGATGTTTTACCAGTTAATTTAGATGTACAAACAGATGGTAATACCTTAGTTCTGACGGATAGTGCGGATATTTTAGAACGAACAATGGTCTCATTAGTCGAATTAATGGGGCAAAATATGGAAGTCGATATTGCCCTATATGACAATGCCTCTAACCGATTCCAACGATATAAAAACAATGTAAATATTTATGCAGGTGATGAGGCTGCAATGAATTTAGTCTCTGAACAATTGATTAGTGTTTTAGAAGCAAGAGAAGATGGTTGGAAAGAAATCCAGCGTACAGCAGGTGGCGATGTAACCTTGAAAATGTATGTGGAAGAATTGCGTCCAATGTACATTGTGCTAACAGATAGTATTTACAGCGCTGAGCAAATGTCTACGGAAGCTCGGAAAAATATAGTGAAACTAATCGAAAGCGGACCAAGATTAGGTATTTACTTTATTACTGGAAGTCAAACAGGAATTCTTTACAGAGCGAGAGATGAGATTTCTGGAGAACTACGAAAACAAAAAACAGGTATTTTGCTAGGACGAGTTAGTGATCAAAATGTCCTTAGCCTGATTAATACCATCTATAAAGAGCAGATGCTCGCACCATATGAAGCATATTATATTAAGCAAGGTCAATACGAGAAAATTAAACTTATTGCGCCAAACCAATGATTGAAAGGAGTAGTTAAATATGGGACTATTCGATTTTGCCAAGACACCAACTGAAAAAAAGCGAGATGACTATGATAAATTACATGACTATTTAAAAGATGCGATAAAAGAACATGATGAGAAAATGGCAGATGTGGAAAGTGATTTGAAAACCTATAAAAACGGGATGCCTGATATGCCTAACAAAGGAATCCCTGCGAATCCATTTATGGGGAAAAATGACAAGGTGTTAGAACGCTTGGAAAAGTATGTAAGGAAAGAAAAAGATAAACGTAAATCTTTAACTAATGCACGTGATAAGGCACATCAAAAATATTTGGAATACAAA
This sequence comes from Listeria ivanovii subsp. londoniensis, assembly GCF_000763495.1. Taxonomy (GTDB): domain Bacteria; phylum Bacillota; class Bacilli; order Lactobacillales; family Listeriaceae; genus Listeria; species Listeria londoniensis. The sequence continues at coordinate 111,493 of NZ_CP009576.1, forward strand.
GCAATGGCTGTGAAAGAAGAGGCCGCTGAAAAAGCGAAGAAAGAGAAGGAGAAAAAAGAACGAGAGGAGCGAAGGAAAAATGGGTAACCTAAAAATTGATGCTAGTAAAGTTGCTGAAGCAAAAGCATCTGCCAAAATAGTAGGAGAAGGTTTAGATGCAACACATAAAAAATGCAAAGCAGTTATTTCTTATGTAGAAGGGGCTTCGTGGAGTGGTAAATCTCGAGATGCTTTTCTCACATTCATGGAAATAATTGAACAATATCATGCAGATGTGAAAAAAAACTATAAAGAACAAAAAAAAGCATTAAATGCCTTGGATGATTACGTAAAGGATTTTGAAGATACCAGCTATGCTAAGGATGTGAAGAATCTGTGACAGTAGAAACAATGGATACATTCACTCCTGTGGAACTATATTTATTGCTCGCTCCTTTTGAAGTAAAACATATCTTTGGGATTCCAGATAAGATGACATACTTATTAAAAGGCGAAGATGTTTTTGCAGAAGGATTTGAAATGCTCAAGACGAAAGGCGTTATAAATGACACTGGAAATTTAACAGATGGTGGAGGTTTTTTGATTGATTCACTCGTCGAATATTACCAAAGTAAGAAGTATATCCGACTGAATCAATTAATGTTTGCCATTTCAGAAAAGGCGACGAATGAGATATTTGTGATGATAGAAATAAACCCACAAAAAGAATATCGATTTGAGCGAATGAATAAAATCCATGCACTAGCGATGATTAGAGAACTTTTTCCAATTATAAGTAGAGAGCCTGGTCCAAATGAAACAGAATTTTTAAAGGAAGAACTAACGAATGAAGAACGAAAACGAGCAAGTGTTTTTGAGCCTGGTACAAATTTTATCAGTATGGAATTTTTTCATGTCGAAGAAACACCGCAAGAAGCGAGCAATCCAGCTTTCTATAAGCAATATTTATCATTTGAGATGGATAACAAACTAATTATGGCAGATGTTGTAAATGAAGCTTATTACCAAGGAAGTCAATACGCATTATTGAAATTATTGTTTGATGAGCTTGAACTTCCTTATAAAGGAGATAAATAAATGGCACAACTAGCAATGGGGGGGCCAGGAGCAGCCTCTACAATAGATATCAATCCTGATGAAATGACACATATCGCAAACGAGCTATTAGCAATAGCCAATGAATTTGAAGGTACCATAAAACCAGCAATTAAAGAATTAAAAGCAAACAAATATCTGACCAAAGGAAAAGCAAAATCAGCAATGGAAAAAGTACCAAAAGCGAATGAACGTGTAATGGAACTCCAAGACCAATATAATATGGCTTCCTCTGTTGTATTCGATATACTCCAAACAATGATAGATGCTGATCGAGATATTGCAGAAAAAATCATCGCAGCATTAGATATATAAGGAGGACAGATGAATGAAAGATGTAAACTACCGAGAAGACGACTGGCGAGAAGCCAAAAGTGCCCTAGCCCCATTTAATGCAGCCAATTTGTTTGGTGGGGGGCTATTTAATCATTTAGAAAAAGTGTCGAAAAATATGGAGAATGCGGAAGCGGATATCCGCGACCTAGATTCCGACCACGCGATTCATTTCCAACATACCGACCATCGAAGTAAGTATGGGGAAATCGAGGAAGATTTAAAGGTATTGTATCAGTTTAGTTGTCACGCAGGCGAAAAAATCGAAACGCTGATTGATGCTCCCTTTTATAAGAAATTAGATGCGTTTGTAGATGGGATGCAAGATTTGAGTATCACAACCTATTCGACTACAAACCGTATTGGGGCTAAGTCGACACAAACGTATATGTCTTCTTATGGTGGACAGCCACAGGTCATTGAATCCATAAAAGAAAGTGCGACCATTGAAGATTTGATGAATGGGGATAATTTCTACGCCAACCAAATGACTCTCCAATATGATGCTTGGAAACGGGAGAATCCCGACCAGAAGGTCAGTGAAGCCGACTTTAAAATGGGGATGTTACATACCCGTGCTTTCGACTATAAATCCATTAAAGACGAACAAGAAGAGAAAGAGTTCTGGGTCAATATCGTTGCCGCCGTGGTGATTGTGGGCGTAAGTATCGTCTGTCCACCAGCCGGATTAGCGCTTGGCGTAGGATTTGGCGCGCTAGAAGCCTCTTCCGCTATTTCTGGAAAAGACTGGATATCCGGCCGGGAACTAAGCGACCAAGAACGATTACTCCGAGGAGGATTTGCCTTACTCGATATTATACCAGGAGTCAAAGCCTTTAGCTCCGGCACCAAAATTGCAAGTGCAGGTTCCAAAGTATTGCGAGTCGGAGACGACCTACTCGATGGTGGAAAACTTACCATCAAAAATGCAGGAAAATCATTTAAAGGAACGATTGATAATGGTATTCAAGCAGGGAAACAAACGTTAGACCTGCGTATCGCTAACGTCAAAAAAGTCACAGACGACGCGATGCAGGCAACAAAGAAAAAACTAACGCAAGATCTAGATGATATCGGCACAGCCACGAAAACCATCCAGTCCAAAGCCAAAGAAACTTTCCAAATACCGCCAAGAGAACGCCTGGCCTTCGCCGGTGTAGGCGATGATATTCCCATCCAAACAGCTGCAGGAGGAACAAGCGTCGCCCAGAAGGAACTCCGGGAAATGATGAGCAAGATGGATGATTTGAATATCAAAGGGAGTGGCAAAGGTGATATAATAGGCGAAGCGGGAGAGAAATTCATCCCCCAAAAAGTCACTTTAGACAATGGAGAAATTGCTTTCCAAGCTAAAAACGGCACACTAGTTCGTTCACCAGATTTTCTAGATGAAGCGGGGAGCATTAAATGGCCAGAAGCAGATGGATTTGTGGTAGATGAGACTGGTAAAGCTATTATGGTGGATGCTGATTTGAAAGCGGGACAAATTATTGATAGATATGGAGATTCAAGTGGTCGATTTACTAGTCCAGTAGAGAATGGCCAGGTTTTAGATTATGACACAAGAGGTTTGCCGTATCCTGAAAGTGTTAAACCTTATTTCCAATATGAAGTACTTAAAGATATAAATATAAAAAATGTAACAGAAGCTTATACTAATTTATCTCAAAATCTTAGAGATAGATTAGACATTGTTATGGAACAATTTCAATTCACTTTAGATGATTTAGCAAATCCTCAACAAGGCGAGATAGCAAAAGTTTTTGGAGCGGGTGGAGGAACTCAAATTCAGCTTGAAACGTCAGTGAGTTGGTATGAGGTATTACAATTAGTAAGGGAGGTCAAATAAGTGCTTGAATATTTAAAAGAACAAAGAAAGACTATTGAGGAGACAATTTATTCACAAGGATTAGAAAAATTAAGATATTCTATATTTGAAGGAGAAGAAAATAATAAAGAAGAATATCAAGTAAGAATTGAATATAAAGAATCGTATTATGAAGTCTATACCACTCATGAACGTGCCTCTATTGTAGGTAAGTATAAATTTAATGACTATGAAAGTGCTAAGAATAAATTTTTCAGATTATTAGAGCTAATGGTTTTATCAAATAGATTAGCTATTCAAGATGGAGATATCCCAAGTTATCCATGTTCATTGTGGAATAATTAGTGAAAGAGATATATAACATGCGATGATAACCCAGATTTAACGATGGGAACGAAAGTATTGGTTAACTTCACATGGAAATATATGCACTTTAAAAAAATGATTGATGAATATGGTATAGAATTAAATTATAAAACCCAAGATTACAAAGAAATATTATGTGACTTACTAAACCTTAAAAATTAAAGATCTTCTATTTGTTAATCTGGTTATAAAAGTAATAAAAGAGAAAGTGCTCTATTTAAAAATAAAAGAAAGCAAGCTTAGAAAAATCTAGATAGAGAAAATAATCTGAGGAAAAAGAAAGCTTCTCAGATTATTTTTCTTGGATAAAAAAGTAGTTAAAATGAGTAGAATTTTACTTTTATCTATAATAGCCGTCTTTTTGATTCGCCTGAGCTACTAAAGCTACAATAAAAGAAATATGTTGGAACGATCATCTTACAGAAATGTTGAGCACGATGTCAACCATATCAACCAATACCAATGTTGTATTCGATATACTCCAAACAATGATAGATGCTGATCGAGATATTGCAGAAAAAATCATCGCAGCATTAGAAATATAAGGGAGGCCAGATGAATGAAAGACGTAAACTACCGAGAAGACGACTGGCGAGAAGCCAAAAGTGCCCTAGCCTCATTTAATGCAGCCAATTTGTTTGGTGGGGGGCTATTTAATCATTTAGAAAAAGTGTCGAAAAATATGGAGAATGCGGAAGCGGATATCCGCGACCTAGATTCCGACCACGCGATTCATTTCCAACATACCGACCATCGAAGTAAGTATGGGGAAATCGAGGAAGATTTAAAGGTATTGTATCAGTTTAGTTGTCACGCAGGGGAGAAAATCGAAACGCTGATTGATGAGCCCTTTTACAAGAAATTAGATGCGTTCGTAGATGGGATGCAAGATTTGAGTATTACGACGTATTCGACTACAAACCGTATTGGAGCTAAGTCGATACAAACGTATATGTCTTCTTATGGTGGACAGCCCCAAGTGATTGAATCGGTAAAAGAAAGTGCGACCATCGAAGATTTGATGAATGGGGACAATTTCTACGCCAACCAAATGACTCTCCAATATGATGCTTGGAAACGGGAGAATCCCGACCAGAAGGTCAGTGAAGCTGACTTTAAAATGGGGATGTTACATACCCGTGCTTTCGACTATAAATCTATTAAAGACGAACAAGAAGAGAAAGAGTTCTGGGTCAATATCGTTGCCGCCGTGGTGATTGTGGGCGTAAGTATCGTCTGCCCGCCAGCCGGATTAGCGCTTGGCGTAGGATTTGGCGCGCTAGAAGCCTCCTCCGCTATTTCTGGAAAAGACTGGATATCCGGCCGGGAACTAAGCGACCAAGAACGATTACTCCGAGGAGGATTTGCCTTACTCGATATTATACCAGGAGTCAAAGCCTTTAGCTCTGGAACCAAAATTGCAAGTGCAGGTTCCAAAGTATTGCGAGTTGGAGACGACCTACTCGATGGTGGAAAACTTACCATCAAAAATGCAGGAAAATCATTTAAAGGAACGATTGATAATGGCATTCAAGCAGGGAAACAAACGTTAGACCTGCGTATCGCTAACGTCAAAAAAGTCACAGACGACGCGATGCAGGCGACCAAGAAAAAATTAACAAAGGATCTAAACGATATAGGGGAGGCAGCCAAAACCATCCAGTCCAAAGCAAAAGAAACTTTCCAGATACCTCCGAGAGAACGCCTGGCATTCGCAGGCGCGGGAGGTTTGTCAGAACCGACAACAATAGCAAAAGCCTTCGACGCAGGCAAAAATAAACTACAAGAAGTCATGAGTAAGATGGATGGTTTGAATATCAAAGGCAGTGGCAAAGATGATATAATAGAGGGAGTTAGTGGAGCTGGGGCGAGTAAAATTGAGGATGTTTTAAGTGATGCAAGTAAGCTTTCAGATAACGCATTTGATGACATAGTTGAAGGTGTTGCTAAGACAGCAGATGATGTACCAGTTATTCGAGAAGTGGATTATGGAGACCATATTGTAAAGGGACAGAATGGAAGAAAAGATCTTGATAAGAGTGTTCAATATATAACCGAAGATGGGTATAAGTATACAACAGATGAACTAGGAAGAATAGTAGATGTAGATGCTGAAGAATTAGTTTTAGAAACAGCAGAACGGAACGAAGGAATGCAAAGGATAGCTGGACGAGAAGATAGACTACCAGATGATGACGGAGGACATTTGATTGGAAGTCAGTTCCATGGTTCAGGAGATATTGATAATTTAGTGGCGCAGAATAGTCAAATTAATCGTTCAGGTGGAGAATGGTATAGTATGGAGCAGGAATGGGCAAGTGCATTGAAGGAAAATCCTCCAAGAAAAGTTACTGTGAAAATTGAACCACAATATTTGGGAACTTCATTACGACCAGATGCTTTTCGAGTTAGTTACTCAATTGAAGGTTTAGGGGATTTTAATAGATTTATTGAGAATGTTGCAGGAGGGAAATAAAATATGGAAAAGACTTTAAATTTATTATATAAAGAGATTGCAGAGATAGTAAATCAAATGATACCAGAACAATGGGAGGAATTTTATTTTTATGCTCAAATTTCAAAAACTGGTGGTGGAGTATACTTTTTTTATAAATCCCAACAACACAACGATTATGTATATAGTTTAGATATTTTAAAATTATTTAATGTAAACGAAAAAGATTTTAAAAAGCATGAATATGAATTGTATAAAAAATGTAAGAGTATATATAAAATATTTGAAGAAAATGAACAAGAATTATGGTATTCGTTTACAATGAGTTTGGAAAAAACAGGGAGATTTAAAATGCATTATGATTATACAAACTGGTTTGATACAGAATATAGTTTTAGCGATCAAATGATAATTTGGAAATACAAATATTTAAATGAGAAACCAGAAGATCGGAATCTCCAAAAAAAGATAGATAAATATCTGGAAGAATTTCCAAGTAATCCAATCTAAATGATTATGTAATTAAAAGTAAAGAAAAAGTGGAAACAAATGAAAATAATAGTAAAAAGAAACATAGGATTCATGGGAGCAGTAAGCAAAGTTTCCCTAAAAGTAAAACAACAAAAGGTCGAATCATTAAAACATAGTGAACAAGTAGAACTAGATATTCAAGGAGAATAAGCACAAGTAAGCGCCAATCAATGGTTCTTTGGAAGTAAGGCAGTGAAAGAAAGTGCAAGGGAAGCAGTAGAAATACAAACCAATCCAATGTCAATTTTGGCATTTGTAGGAGTAATCATTCTTTTAAGCCTATCATTATTTCTAAATAATCTGGTAGTAAGCGTAGTATCCTTAGCAGGAATCGTAGGAGTCGTTCTGTATTTAATCCAAAATTATTATGTGATAAAACCAAAATCTTCAAGTAGTGGACAGTAGAATTATAACCTATTTTGCTAGATTTTGAAGACCAAAGAAAAAGGTCTGAGCGTCAATACAAACAATTAAACCAAATGAAGGGCATCTACACTAGAAAAAGCTTGAGGAATGTAGTTTTAGTTGCCCTATTCCGTAAGTTCCTCAGACCTTTATTCTTAAACACGCCAACAAAGAAAAGCAGTAACAAGGTTAGAAGAATAAAGTGGTCATTATAGAGAAGCACGAAATATTATATCTTTAAATGAACATCCTAAGCAAGCATCTTACATGGGTGGTTGCTTCTATTGGTTTACAATAAAGAAAAGCGAGGCCAGATGAATGAAAGACGTAAACTACCGAGAAGACGACTGGCGAGAAGCCAAAAGTGCCCTAGCCCCATTTAATGCAGCCAATTGGTTTGGGGGGCTATTTAATCATTTAGAAAAAGTGTCGAAAAATATGGAGAATGCGGAAGACGATATCCGTGACTTAGACACCGATCACGCGATTCATTTCCAACATACCGACCACCGAAGTAAGTACGGGGAAATCGAGGAAGACTTAAAGGTGCTATATCAGTTTAGTTGTCACACAGGGGAGAAAATCGAAACGCTGATTGATGAGCCTTTTTACAAGAAGTTGGATACATTTGTAGATGGGATGCAAGATTTGAGTATCACGACGTATTCGACTACAAACCGTATTGGGGTTAAGTCGACACAAACGTATATGTCTTCTTCGTACAGTAGTCAGCCCCAAGTAATTGAATCGGTGAAAGAAAGTGCGACCATCGAAGATTTGATGAATGGGGACAATTTCTACGCCAACCAAATGACTCTCCAATATGATGCTTGGAAACGGGAGAATCCCGACCAGAAGGTCAGCGAAGCCGACTTTAAAATGGGGATGTTACATACCCGTGCTTTCGACTATAAATCTATTAAAGACGAACAAGAAGAGAAAGAGTTCTGGGTCAATATCGTTGCCGCCGTGGTGATTGTGGGCGTAAGTATCGTCTGTCCACCAGCCGGATTAGCGCTTGGCGTAGGATTTGGCGCACTAGAAGCCTCCTCCGCTATTTCTGGAAAAGACTGGATATCCGGCCGGGAACTAAGCGACCAAGAACGATTACTCCGAGGAGGATTTGCCTTACTCGATATTATTCCAGGGGTCAAAGCCTTTAGTTCCGGCACCAAAATCGCTAGTGCAGGTTCCAAAATATTGCGAGTCGGAGACGATTTACTCGATGGCGGGAAGCTCGCCATCAAAAATGCAGGAAAGTCATTTAAAGAAACGATTGATAATGGCATTCAAGCAGGAAAACAAACTTTAGACCTGCATATCGCTAACGTTAAAAAAGTCGCAGACGACGCGATGCAGGCGACCAAGAAAAAATTAACAAATGATCTAAACGATATAGGGGAGGCAGCCAAAACCATCCAGTCCAAAGCAAAAGAAACCTTCCAGATACCTCCGAGAGAACGCCTGGAGTTAGCAGGTGTAGGTGATGATATTCTTCCCGTTGAAGCAGCTGCTGGAGGAACAAGCGCTGCTCAGAAGAAACTCCGAGATATGATGAGTAAGATGGATGATTTGAATATCAAAGGGAGTGACACGGGTGATATAATAAGGGAAGTGGAAAAGAAATTCACCCCGAAGAAAATAACCTTAGACAATGGAGAAATTGCTTTCCAAGCTAAAGACGGGACACTAGTTCGTTCACCAGATTTTCTAGATGAAGCAGGAGACATTAAATGGCCAAAAGCGAATGGATTTGTGGTAGATGAGACTGGTAACCCTATTATGGTAGATGCGGATTTGAAAGCGGGACAAATTATTGATAGATATAGAGATTCTTTCGGTCAATATACTAGTCCGGTAGAACAGGGGGAGGTATTAGATTATGATACCAGAGGCTTACCATACCCTGAAAGTATAAAAGAATACCATCAATACAAAGTAATTAAAGATATAAATATGGAAAATGTACAGAAGGCATTTAATAGTTTAAGTTCCACTGATAAAATAAAAATGATAGAGGATATGGACTTTTATAAATTTAGTCTTGAAAGTATAGCAAGTCCTCAATCAGGGAAAATAGCAGAAGTTTTTGGAACAGGCGGGGGAACTCAAATCAAACTTGGAACGGTAGTTAATTGGTATGAAAAATTAGAACTTTTAAAGGAGATAAGGTAAATGAATGAAGAAATATTAGAGTATAAAAAAATAATTGAAGATGCTGTTGAATTATTAGGATATACATCATTAAGATATGCTATTTTTGAAGGTGAAACTAATCATAAAGTTGAATATCAAGTGAGGATTGAATACATAGATAAACACTATGAAGTATATGCAACTAGTGAGCGTGCTTCAGTTTCTGGAAAAAGTGAGTATACTGAATTTGCTCCTGCATATAAAGAATTTATGTATAAGTTACAGTTAATGGTATTACGGAATCGTAGACGTTTGAGAGATGGAGAACCCTCAGAATATCATTCGTTATTATGGGATAGATAAGAGTTCAAAGAAAAAACTTAAAAGAAGATGTTGATTTTGAAAAAGAATTCTGGGTCAATATTGTTGCTGCCGTGGTGATTGTGGGCGTAAGTATCGTCTGTCCACCAGCCGGATTAGCACTTGGCGCACTAGAAGCCTCTTCCGCAGTTACTGGAAAAGACTGGATATCTGGCCGAGAACTAAGCGATCAAGAACGATTACTCCGGGGAGGATTTGCCTTACTCGATATTATTCCAGGGGTCAAAGCCTTTAGTTCCGGCACCAAAATCGCTAGTGCAGGTTCCAAAATATTGCGAGTCGGAGACGATTTACTCGATGGCGGGAAGCTCGCCATCAAAAATGCAGGAAAGTCATTTAAAGAAACGATTGATAATGGCATTCAAGCAGGAAAACAAACTTTAGACCTGCATATCGCTAACGTTAAAAAAGTCGCAGACGACGCGATGCAGGCGACCAAGAAAAAATTAACAAAGGATCTAAACGATATAGGGGAGGCAGCCAAAACCATCCAGTCCAAAGCAAAAGAAACTTTCCAGATACCTCCGAGAGAACGCCTGGCATTCGCAGGCGCGGGAGGTTTGTCAGAACCGACAACAATAGCAAAAGCCTTCGACGCAGGCAAAAATAAACTACAAGAAGTCATGAGTAAGATGGATAACTTGAATATCAAGGGGAGTGGCAAGGGTGATATAATAGGTGAAGTGGAAAAGAAATTCACCCCGAAGAAAATCATCTTAGACAATGGAGAAATTACTTTCCAAGCTAAAGATGGGACACTAGTTCGTTCACCAGATTTTCTAGATGAAGCGGGTAGCATTAAATGGCCAGGTTTTAGATTATGACACAAGAGGTTTGCCGTATCCTGAGAGTGTTAAACCTTATTTCCAATATGAAGTACTTAAAGATATAAATAATGTAACAGAAGCTTATAATAATTTATCTCAAAATCTTAGAGATAGATTAGACATTGTTATGGAACAATTTCAATTCACTTTAGATGATTTAGCAAATCCTCAACAAGGTGAGATAGCAAAAGTATTTGGAGCGGGTGGAGGAGCTCAAATTCAGCTTGAAACGTCAGTGAGTTGGTATGAGGTATTACAATTAGTAAGGGAGGTTTCCTATAGAAATGAATGGGGACAACTGTTATTTCTGGTATTATGAAGACCTAAAATACGATAGTTCCAAAAAAGCAAAAATCAGTTTTAAAAAGACGAAATGAAGAGTAAAAATAAGCAAACTTAAAAAAGTAAGTGGAGGAATTAATCTGAGAGAAAAGAAAGTCTCTCAGATTATTTTTCTTGGATAAAAAAATAGTTAAAATGAGTGAAATATTACTTCTTTAAAAGCTTAGAGTAAAAAATGAAACTTATAAGAGCCTTGCTGTACCACTAGGCCTTCGCGGAAAAGACGATATTGTTCAGCTGAATTTACATGAAAAAGCACACGGACCGCATGGATTGGTAGCTGGGACGACTGGTTCTGGTAAATCAGAAATTATTCAATCCTATATTATTTCACTTGGCGTCAATTTCCACCCATATGAAGTCGCATATGCTCTTAAAACACGTGATACGAACAATGTGGATTTAAAGTATATGCGAAAGCGAATGAAGCGCTACGCTAGAGAAAGAAAATGGAAAATAAAAGCGGATGAATTATATGGGGTTATTTTATATAATTCAGATGAAGTCATATTTGATTTTTATATTCCATTGATAAAAACGATTAACCAACGTAAAAAGTTTTAAGAAAAATCAAGTTTGTCAGCAGACTTGATTTTTTACATTGGTGTTAATTTTACTGGTATACTTCGTTCAAAATTCCATTATAGTAAGCCTATCTTAACAAATGGAGTTGAAAACAATGATAAAAAACGAAGAAAAATTAAAAATGCTACACCAAAAAAAGGAACCGCTAATTTTATATAATTGTTGGGATGTTTCTTCTGCTAGAGCGATACAAGCAGGCGGGGCAAAAGCCATGGCAACAAGCAGTTACGCAATCGCAGAAAATCTTGGAGTGGCAGACGGAGAGCAACTAACTTTTGACGAAATGTTCCAAGTTCTATCACGAATTGCGGCAAATACACAACTCCCGCTAACTGTAGACATCGAGAGTGGTTATGCTGAAAATCTCACTGAACTTGCCAAAAACACTGAACGCCTACTTGAAATTGGAATAGCTGGTATAAATATAGAAGATCAACTCATGGGTGCTATCAATCCCGCATTATGCAGCACGGAGGAATATTGTGATAAAATCAAGGCAATAAAACAAACGGCAGCTAAAAGAAATGCGAATATATTTATAAATGCACGCACGGACATCTTTTTCCAGGGACGAAAAGAGACAGAAGCGCTAGTAAATGAAGCAATCAAGCGAACAAAAGCATATGCCAAAGTTGGTGCAGATTCAATTTTCATCCCAGGGTTACTATCGCCGCAATTAATCCGTACTTTTGTCCAGAAATCTCCATTACCAGTCAATGTTATGCTAATGGACGGAATGGTTTCCACCGCTGAACTAACAGAAATCGGTGTAAAAAGAATAAGTTACGGGCCAAATAGTTATTTTCAGGCTAATTTAGCGATTCAACAAGCAACGGAAAAGATTTTCGGAGGAGTTGAGAATGTATGATTACTAACTCGCGAGATATTGATAAATATTATGAAATGTTAGTAGAGAAAAACTCGAATTACGAAGGAGTATTTTTTGTTGGAGTGAAGACAACCGGGATACTTTGTAGACCAACTTGTCCAGCGAAAAAGCCACTAAAAGCAAATTGTGAATTTTTTAGTACTGCAAAAGAAGCGCTTCTGGCATCATACCGGCCGTGTAAACGTTGCGAGCCGCTTTCTAATCCAACGAAAATGTCCTCGGCTGTGAAATTACTTGTGGATGCGATTGAGAAAAATCCTGAGAAAAAGTGGACGGATAAGGATTTTGATGGCTTATCTATTAGTGCGAATACAGCGCGGCGTCAGTTTCAGAAGCAATTTGGAATGACATTTATTGAATATGCTCGGTCGCGCCGATTGGGGCTTGCTTTTAAACACATTCGAAATGGTGATTCGATTATAAATGCGCAGATTGATAGTGGTTATGAATCTGGCAACGGATTTCGGGATGCTTTTTCTAAAACGATGGGGGATGTTCCTCATAAAACGAACGGCATCACTATTTTGTATTCTGCGTGGCTTGAGACGAAACTTGGCTCGATGCTTGCGATTTCGGATGATGATCATTTACTGCTGTTAGAATTTGTGGATCGGAAAGGTCTGGAAATGGAGATTAAAAAATTGCGCACGCGGTTAAAAGCAGCAATTTCGCCTGAAAAAACGGATGTAATTAGACAGGTTGAAGCGGAACTGGAGCTGTATTTTGACGGGGAATTAGTGGATTTTAAAACGCCGATTCGTTATATTGGTTCAGAATTTCAGCAGGGCGTTTGGGATGAGTTGCGACGGATTCCTATTGGGGAAACGATTTCCTATAAAGTACTTGCAGAAAAGCTTGGCAAACCAACAGCAAGTCGAGCTGTCGCAAGGGCAAATGGAGCGAACCAACTATCGCTAATTGTCCCATGCCACCGAGTTATAAATAGTAACGGTGAATTGGGTGGTTATGGTGGTGGACTGGCTCGGAAAGAATGGCTGATTAAACATGAAAAGATGGTTCCAAAATAAACTGGAGCCATCTTTTTTTCTGTTATTTTACGCGAATTCCAAATAATGGCATTAAAGCTGGAGCATGCGAATAATCAATGTGCACACCTTTTAAATCTTGCGGCATCGCAGTGATAGACTCAAAAATGCAAGAGCTGATATCAATGCCACTCAGCGCGCAATTTAAGAACTGAGCTTTATTTAAATCAAGACGTTCTAAGTATGTATCGACTAATTGCGCACCACTGAAATCACTATTCGTATAAGCACCAGAGTCAAACGAGACCCATTTTAAATTAGCGTAACGAAAAGCTACGTAGTCCGCATAACAATCATCAAAAACGCAATTTCTAAGTGTCGCATCACTGAAATTTACACCGATTAATTTACAATTTTCAAACCGAACTCGGTGAATAACAGCCCCCATCAAATCTAAATTCGATAAGTCACAGTTTCTGAAAATCACATCGGTTAGATTTACACTGACAAGAGAGACGGAATCAAACACACAACCATCAAAAACAACGGTTTCTAAATTAAAATGTTCGAAAATTTCTCCAGTTAGCGTTGTTTTTTTGAAGATTTTTTCACTAATTTCCCCGATATCTTCAATCACATAGGTATCGTCTGGATAGACCATCAAATCCCCATCTGGAATCCGCGGCGCAGCAATTTTTTTCATTTTTCTTACCTCACTTTCGCTTCTATTATAACGCATATTGTTTGGAAAAGGGTTGGAAAATCATTTACCTTTCCTAAAAAACGGCTTACAATGAATTTAGGTGAAAAATGGTATTGGAGGAATGGGCAAAATGACAGCAAACGTATTAGTAACAGGGAAATTACTACCAGAAACAATGGAAGCTCTTGGAAAGTGGCAAGTGGAAACAGCTATAGGAGAAGAAAGTCTAACAGAGGAAGCACTAATGAAAAAAGCGGAAACTGTGGACGCAATTATTTGCCCGCTTTCAACGCAAATAACAGCAAAAGTCCTCGAATCAGCGAAAAATCTTAAAATTGTTGCGAATATTGGTGCAGGATTTGACAATATCGATGTGAAAAAGGCACAAGAATTAGGAATTGCTGTAACGAACACTCCAGATGTATCAACTGAAGCAACTGCTGAGTTAACACTTGGGCTCATTTTGGCAATTGCGCGAAGAATTCCAGAAGGAGACCGTCTATGCCGCGAAACTCCAGAGGAATTTACAGGCTGGGCACCGACTTTCTTTTTAGGAACAGAATTAAGTGGGAAAACCCTTGGAATTATCGGCTTAGGTAGGATTGGTCAGGCTGTTGCAAAACGAGCAGCTGCTTTTGGAATGAAAATTATTTACTCAGGACATAACCCGAAAGATTACGATGCCGAATTTGTTAGCCAAGAGGAATTGTTAAAACGTAGTGATGTAGTGACAATTCATGCGGCTTACAATCCTGATTTAAAACATTTAATCAATGAAACAACCTTCCAAATGATGAAATCTAGCGCATTTTTGATCAATGCGGCGCGTGGACCGGTTATAGAAGAAGTTGCGCTCATTAATGCTTTGAAAAGTGGACAGATAGCTGGAGCAGCTTTAGATGTTTTTGAATTTGAGCCTAAAATTGGTGAAGCGTTACGAGACTTAGATAACGTAGTTTTGACCCCACATATTGGTAATGCAACTGTCGAAACTCGCACTGAAATGGGACGAATGGCAATTTCGAATGTTGAAGCTGTTTTAGCTGGAAAAGCTCCCATTCATTCGGTTTACTAAGCAAGAAAACATAGCCGTAGTAAGAAGTTGCGGCTATGTATTTTTACTGAATTATGGTATAATGGTTTTTGTCGGAATACGACGGGTTGTTAGCTCAGTTGGTAGAGCAGCTGACTCTTAATCAGCGGGTCGTGGGTTCGAACCCCTCACAACCCATATTGGAAAACCGTTTAGGCTGTTGAGCTTAGGCGGTTTTTTTATCTGAATTAGTTTGTATAAATGTGGGAAAATAGCTTCCGTGGGCAGAGCGTGGGCAGAGAATCATGTAAAAGGGTTTTTAAATGTATTTGCAGCTTCTTGTTGTTTCTCTTTTAGAACGTGGGAATAGATGTCCGCTGTTGTGTTAAAGGATTTATGGCGTAAACGCTCTTGTATTACTTTGATATCGAGACCGCTATTCAACAAAAGTGTAGCAGAAGTGTGCCGTAAGTCGTGAAAACGAATAGATGGCAAGCCATGCCTATCTATTAATCTTTTCCATCGTTGGTAGTAGCTGTCTGGTCGGAATGGTTTCCCATTATAATCTGCAAATAAGAAGTGATGTCCCGCCCAATCCCCAGTACCTGGTAGCGTTAAAGGTCTATAGCTTTCGAGTAGTGCAGAGAGCCATGTCGGAATATCTACTCTTCCAGTCTCTCCGTTTTTAGTCCCAGACTTGATGCTCACGCCTTCGCCAACGATCGTGATAGCTGTTTGTTCGAATAGTATTTCATTCTCGACAAAGTCAATATGCTTCCATTCCAGCGCCGCTAACTCAGCTTCTCTGCAACCTGTCACTAATGCTATATAAATCATTGCTTGCATTTGTACAGGCTCTTTTGCTAGCGCTCTATCTAGCTGAGCGACGTTTTCAGGTGTGAATATAGTTGGTGGTCGTTTTTTAATCTTCGGAAGCTTAATTCCTTTTGCGGGATTTGCTGTTAGAACTTTCCATTCCACCGCTGTCTCTAACACTGAACTTAGCGCAAAATATATATGTCGTACCGTTCTAGCTGAAAGCACTTCCCCTGTTACTAGATTCGCGTCCGGTTTTTGTAACTTGTCTATCAAATTTACAATTTGTAGAGTAGATAATTTATTCAACTGTATACCGCCGATTTCCGGGTACAATCTTCTTTTAATCTGTGAGTAGTATTCGTTATATGTTTTGTAAGCAAGATGCCTTTGTGCGTGCTTTGGTAGCCATTCTTTCTCTACAAATTCCTTGAAGGTGAGCTTAGAAGGGGCTTCATATCCATTCCTTTCTAGCTCTTCAATAAAGCGATTGAGCTCTTTCTCCCTCTCCTTTGCACTCTTCGTTTTTGTCATCTTAGACCGTTTAACAGGTGTGCCTTTCTCGTTGTAGCCTACGGTCACCCGCAGCCGCCAGCCCGTTTTTAACTTCTCAATAGACCCAACGTATCGTTTTTTGTTTGCCATTTCTTTTCACCTCCTTTCATTTTAGAATATATGTTCGGTTTTTGGGCTGTAAGGACCCCAAGAAAAGAGTCCTGTAGTGCTACAGATTAAGAAATACTTTTTTATACTTCTCCGCTTCGTTCGGCGTGAGTTTTGAATCTATTCTAAGTAGGACCTTACTATTGCTAAAACGATACTCATTATCAACATCGGTCTTGACAGGCAGGTCTTGTAAATACTCTAGTCGTTTTTGAAGGTCTTCCTCCGTTTTGAACTCCTCAATTGTTCCCCCGGTTCTTTCGTTTATGAGTTGTTCTATCTGAGCACCTTTGTCGGATTCATCAAGTCCTAAGTCGTTAATATTTTTTGTAGCAATTCTATCAATCGCTGTCTTGTCATTGAAGTCAATTTTCGCGATATAGGAATTCGGTCGTCCTAAGAGCTCGTTTGGGTCTGTGTCTTCTGTGAAAACTACATTTTTGTACATTGCTATCTCTGCCTTTACAAAGCTATCCATAGTGGATTCTGCTGTCACTTCCTGCTTCTTACTTTCAGTAGTCTTTTTTGTTTCTTTCGTTTCTTTGGGTTCTTTATCTGCCGAATCCGTCCCGCAAGCCCCTAGAAGTAAAACCAATCCTAGCAGTAAAATTCCAATTCCTTTTTTCATTCTCGCTCGCTCCCTTTTGTTATGTTATATGATTTTATTTGAGTAAGCCAAATCCGTGTTATCTCTATAATGACAAAGCACATTGTCTTCTATTTTCTTTAACCGTCGCTTTGCTAGATTTGCAGAAACACCAAAAAGGTCTACTATCTCCATTATACAGTCCTCTGACGAGAAGTCTACCATACCCAACATACGATAAGGAATTCGCAGGTACATGCTCATCTGTTTAGCTTGCTGCTCTTGCATAGCCTTTTGTTGCCTGGTCATTTGCAACTGATTCCCCGTATGCTCTAGCCAATGCGCTAATTCATGAAAAAAGGCCTCTTTGTAATCCTCGCCTCTTAGTCCACGGGATAGTACAATCCCAAAATTACCGAATGCGACGGAAGGGAAGTCCATTTCCATCACTAAGACATTATACGCAATTTGTATTTTTTCTGTATCCAGTTGTGTAGGTTTAGTTATGTTGTGCTGGGTCAAACTCCCAGACATGCGTAGTTCCATCTCTGTTGGTTTGTAGTGTTTTATATAATCAAACTTAGAAATAGCCATCCAGTCATCTCATTTCTACATGTTTTCGAATTCATCAATCTTACGTTGCGCCTCTTTTAATGCTCTGATTATGCCCTCCACTTTTGCAATATCTTCTGAGGTCAACCCTTCCACATCTAAGAATTGCGCATCCTCTAGCTCATGAAGAGGGGGTTGTTTGTCGGTTCTTCCAAGAAGGTAGTCAACAGAGACATTGAAGTAATCAGCAACCTTTTGGATAACGTCTGTTTTGGGACTGCTTTTTTTCCATGTATAGAAGATGTTTTCACTTAGTCCTATTTCAGTAGCCACATCTTTTAGACTTTTACCCCGTCCATTTGCTAAATATTTTATCCTGTCAAAAGTAGTCATATCAACCATCCTTAAATAATATTTTTAATAATTTTTACAAAACTTTATAAAAATGTTGACTGTAGTATAAAACTTTGTTATTATATTTTTGTACCCAATAATATTTACAAATAATATTACTAAATATGTATAGCAAGAACCAGTGATTCAGCGCATGAAAGTCGCCATAATCCCTGCTTATTTCCTATGCAAATATTGTATAAAACTTTATAAAAAAAGTCAAGAATATTTGTGAATATTATTTACTTTTATAATTGAGAGGAGGCTTTACAGATGTCAACCGAACTAAAATACAGAGTAAGAGCAGCTCTTGCGTTACGTGGAAAAAATCAATCCTGGTTAGCCCAAGAACTCAATATCCATCCTGGGCAATTGTCAAGAATTATTAACGGGCGGGATAATACAGAAAAGCACATCCGACGTATAAAAGAATTTTTAAATATTGAATGAGAAAGGGAGTGAAAAACATGACCAATTTAGTAGTAATGAAAAACGAACAAGCGGTGACTAGTAGCTTGCAGGTGGCAGAAGTATTTGGAAAACAACACAAACATGTACTTGAGGCGATTGAAAATAAATTAAGTGTAGCCGAAAACTTGGCTCAACTAAAAATGATGTTTAAACAAGACCTTTACACCGCTGTAAACGGGAAGTCGAACAAAATGTATTACATGAATAGAGATGGATTTACATTTATAGCTTTTGGATTTACAGGAGCTAAGGCGGATGAATTCAAACTTAAATACATCGAAGCTTTTAACGAAATGGAAAAAAGTCTTCACTCACAAATTGATTTCTCGAGTTTAAGCCCAGAGCTTCAAATGTTTAATTTATTAGGTGAAGCGCTTGGGAAACAAGAACTGGCAACACGGGCACTAGAGGGTAAAATCAAAGAACTTGAAGCCCAGTCAAACAGAATTAAAACAACTTCTGATGCAAGGCTATTTACAACTGCTGAGATTGGTAAACCGTATGGACTGCACAGTCGTGCACTACATCAAATTCTCTTAGACAATAGAATTATTTATTACAAGGGCGGTAGGTGGCGGCTTTATGCCTCTCATGAGCACCTGGGACTAAAGGACTCGTCCACCTTGAAGAACAGTCAGAAGTGGACACTCAAAGGTAAGCACTTTATTGAAAATCTACTTAACAAAAAGGTGGGCTTAGATGGAGATTAGTCAATTTAAAGAAACCATGACAGCTCAAGAGGTAGCGGAGTACTTAGGTGTAACCCGTCAGACTATTTACAAATGGGCAAATTATGCGGGACTGCCAAATAAGCAAATGTGTGGAAGAGTAAGACTATTTAGTCGAAGTCAAATTGACGAATGGGTTAAATCAAACAAGGTAGGTGCGTCGAATGAATGAGCTAATTATGTCAAAGGAATTAGTTAGAGGACAAGTAGTAAGATTCTATAAAATAGCGAATAGAAAAGTAAGATACGAGTTGAAACAAGGACAAGATGTATTAACCAATGGTCCATTTCCATCACTACTAGAAGCAGTGAATCATTTCAAAGCAATGTATCGAAAACGAGAGTCAATTAACAGAAAACGAACAGAGGAGCAAGAGCTCATTGACCAGTTTAATGCATGGGATGGCGATGTAAACGATATGGAGGGGTTCACTTTATGACAGGTGAGGAGCTTATAAAGCTAGATGTGTTATCAGAGAAGCTGAACAATGCTAAACACGAACTTCAAGCGTTCAGATATGCGTCGCAAACTAGAAACAGGAAAGTGCTGACTAAAGAGCTTGCAGTAGAATTTGCTTCTAAGTACGGCACATGGCTGGTCACAAACACGGAGCTAGCAATCCAACAAAGTTCACGCATTCTAGAGCTAGAATTACAGGTTGAGGCCTTAAAGGCAGAACTTGAAGTTTGGAAAGGTGAGGAAACAGAACAATGAAAACAGTAGGAGGTAGAGTAGATGAGTCAAGATAATATAAATCCGCAGCACTATCAACAAGGCGGTATACAAACCATTGATGTCATGAAGGCAAAACTCACACCGGAAGAGTTTAGAGGACACTTAAAAGCAACGGTAATAAAGTACATCACTAGAGAAAGTATGAAAGGCGGTATTGAGGACTTGCAAAAAGCGCAGTGGTATCTGGATTATCTCATTGCTTTTAACACTAACGTCCCATTTAAGTCACGTGCAGAAATTGACGAAATACTAGACGATTATGACAAACTCGAGACTGGAATCAAAGACCTACAAGACCGCATGATGCTGGAGGGTGAGACTAATGAGTGAGATAGAATCTCTTGTTGCTATAGCTTTTCTACTGATAGCCTTTGCAGTGCTCTGCTATTTAGTAGGCTATGCAGATGCAGTGAAGAAAACGAAGGGCGGTGGTCAAATTGAAAGTATGAAAAAAGCTCGTAACGAAGCGGCAACTTCGAAAACGAGCATACAGAAATTAGTATCTAAACATAATTTAACACGGATGGAGGCTAAAAGCAAATGGTCCAAGTAGGGGATACCGTAGAAATACAAGACCGGTCAGGAATAGAAAAAAGGGCAATAGAAGGTCAGTGGTGTTGCGTGCTTGCGGTCATGTGTGATGCCCTTCTAGTAGAAGATACCACTGGCGATAGATTCACTATACCAGCTAGCCAAGTCAAATTAATAAAAATGAAGGAGTGCACAAGATGAGATTAACTTTTGATATTGAAACAGTAGATGATGCACTGGAACTGCAAAAGATTTTAAAAGTACTTTCCACAGAAGGGGAGCTAATACAATTCTCTACGGAAGATTCAAAATCAGAGATAACTACTAGCAAAGAACAAGAGGAACAAGAGGAAGAAGAACAAGAGGAAGAGGAGCAGACACTCACGCTTGCAGATGTGAAGAAAGCCGTCTCTCGATTTGAGGGAGGAACAAAAAATGTACAAGTGAAATTTGTGATGGTTACTGCTTTCAAAGTTACAGCTCTAAATAAGCTAAAACCTTCCGATTATCAGGACTTTATTGAGATGCTAGACGAACGCGAAAAAGAGTTTGGTCTTAGTCAAAACACGGACAAGGATGCTTCCGAGAATGAAGATAGGAATAAATCCAAACAGAATACGTCATATGAAGAGGTGCTTACCCTAGACGCTTTGCGTATGATGGTTCGTCCGTTTGTTCAATCCAAAAACAATAAGGCTGTTAAGAAAATCTTGCGTGGAAACTTCGGCGTCGAGGCTATGGCCGAATTGGACGAGGAAGATTACCCTGCTTTTGTCGCTGAACTTGAAAAATCGAAGAAGAAACTAGGTCTCTAAGATGCCCGAAGTTCACGCGAAGTTATCGGCTTCGGGGTCGAGTCGTTGGCTAAATTGCACGCCGTCCATTGCGCTTGAGGCAAAGTTTCCAGAGCAGGGAAATGGCGGGTTTTTTGCACAAGAAGGCACGCTGGCACACAGCTTTGCAGAGCTACTGCTTCAAAAATTTAATGGCGATGTGGACAAGGCGAAATATGCTAGAAAGCTAAACCGTTTAAAGAAAAATAGTTTATATGATGCTTCGATGATTGAGCATGTAGAAGTTTACACAACTATTGTAATTGAGAAGTTTCAGGAAGCTCATGCAGCAGACAAAAACGCAGTTCTTTCTATTGAGCAACAGCTGGACTATTCCGACTATGCAAGAGGTGGGTTCGGTACAGGTGACGCGGTAATCGTAGGCAATGGTGTGGTTGAAATTGTAGACCTGAAATTTGGAAAGGGTGTTCCTGTTTCAGCAGAGGAGAATAGCCAGCTCATGCTTTACGGTCTTGGCGCATATAATGCTTTCGAATTGGAGCACACGATACACACAGTTCGAATGACTATTGTACAACCTCGCTTAGACAGCGTGACTGAATTTGAGATGGAGGTAAGTGATTTACTTGATTGGGCAGAGAACGTCGTAAAACCAGCGGCACTACTTGCGGATGCGGGAGAAGGCGAACTAAACGCAGGACCTTGGTGTAAATTCTGCCGAGCACGCAAAATCTGTAAGGCCCGTGCTGAGGCTAATCTTGCACTAACAAGCTATGACTTTAAAGACCCGCGCTTGTTGCAACCAGAAGAAATTGCGAGAATATTGGGTCAGGTTGCAGAATTAAAAAGTTGGGCAGATGATGTAAAAGATTTTGCACTGAAAGAAGCAGAGGCTAAAGGCACGGAATTTCCCGGATGGAAATTAGTCGAAGGTCGGAGTAATCGGAGGTATGTTGACGCAGAAATGGTGCAAGGCGTTTTAGAGTTAGAGGGTTACTCAGAAGAGGAGTTACTTAGCAAAAAACTCATCAGTATAACAGATATGGAAAAGCTAATCGGTAAAAAGCAAGTTGGAGTTATTTTAGGTGATTTAATTGAAAAGCCACCTGGAAAACCAACACTTGTAATTGAAAGTGACAAAAGGAAAGCAATTAAATTGAAAGCAGACGCAGCGGATGACTTCGCTGACGATTTAGAAAATTAAGAGGAGATGTTGTAAAAATGGTAAAAGTAAAAACAGGTAAGGTCAGATTTAGTTATGTGCATGTGTTTGAGCCGTGGGCAGGAGACGAAAGTCAGGAAAAGAAATACAGTGTTTGCTTAATTATTGACAAAACAGACAAAAAGACAGTGAAAGCTATTAAATCCGCAATTAAGGAATTGAAAGAGAGCAAAGAGGCAATCACAGTCTGGGGAGGCAAAAATGGCACTGCTCCGAAAAACTTAAAAATCCCGCTTCGTGATGGAGACGAAGAGCGTGACGAAATGGAAGAATTCGAAGGCAAGTATTTTGTCAATGCAAATAGTAAACGTCAACCCGGCGTAATTAACAAAAAACGGAAAGAACTAACAGCGGAAGAGTTCTACAGTGGCTGTTATGGTCGCGCTAGTATTGACTTATATGCATATAACAGTAATGGAAGCAAAGGCATCGCGGTAGGTTTGAATAATTTATTATTCCTAGAAGATGGTGAACCACTTGGATTCAGTGCGTTAAGTGCAGAGGATGACTTTGACGACGATTTGGATGATTACGATGATGACTTTGACGAGGACGAAGAGGATGACGAGGACGAAGATGACCTATGAGTCAAAAAACACTGAGTATTGATATCGAGACCTACTCAGGCCGGGACATCAGGAATTGTGGTACCTATGCCTATGCGGAGGATGAAGCTTTTGAAATCATCCTCTTGGCATATGCCTATAGCGACGATAAGGTTGAAATTGTAGACCTTACTATCGATGAACTACCCGAGTATGTACTCAATGATTTGACAAATCCGGATGTACTCAAGACAGCGCATAACGCTAATTTTGAAAGGACCTGTCTTGCTAGATATTATGATTGTGAAATGCCACCGGAGCAGTGGCGATGCACGATGGTGCATGGGACCTTACTAGGATTGCCAGCTAGCTTAGATATGATGTCCAAAGCGCTCAAGCTAGACCAGGAAAAAGACAGCGAGGGAAAGGCCCTCATAAGATACTTCTGTATGCCTTGCAAGCCGACAAAAGCTAACGGTGGCCGAACACGAAACTACCCCGAACATGCTCCGGAGAAGTGGGCTAAGTTCATGGAATATTGTAGACAAGACGTGATAGTAGAGAGGGCTATATCTAATAAAATATCTAAATTCCCTTTTCCGATAGAGGAGCAACGTAATTGGGAACTGGACCAACGAATAGTTGATAGAGGGGTTAAAGTAGACATTTCACTTGTAAATCACGCTATCGCATGCCAAGAGTGGTATCAAGAACGCTTGTTTAAGAAAGCGAAAGAATTAACAGGCTTAGAAAACCCGAACTCTGTTGCTCAGCAAAAAAACTGGCTAGCTGAGAAAGGCTACCCTGTCACTAGTTTGAATAAAGAATCTGTATCTAAACTGCTTTCAGATAGGAGTCTTGACAAGGATGTAAGAAAGATGTTGCTACTACGTCAAGAGATGTCAAAAACAAGCATAAAGAAATATGAAAAAATGAAACATGCAAGATGCAATGACGGACGAATTCGAGGCCTACTACAGTTCTATGGCGCTAATAGAACCGGGCGTTGGGCGGGGCGACTAGTTCAAGTACAGAACCTTCCTCGAAACTATATCAAGGACATTGATGAGGTTAGAAAAGACTTGAAGATAGGTGATTATGAAGCCTTCGAGATGATGTATAGTAGTGTGCCTGATGTACTCTCACAGCTCATCAGAACCGCTTTTGTTGCGGAAGATGGTTATACCTTCGACATTACCGATTTTAGCGCCATCGAAGCACGTGTTATCGCGTGGCTTGCAGGTGAACAGTGGCGATTAGATGTATTTAACAGTCACGGAAAGATATACGAAGCTTCGGCTTCTCAGATGTTTCATATACCTATTAACGAAGTGGACAAGAACTTACGTCAAAAAGGGAAAGTCTCAGAGCTCGCTCTTGGCTATAACGGCGGCGTGAATGCGTTAATTGCTATGGGTGCATTAGAAATGGGACTTCAAGAGAACGAACTGCAAGGCATTGTGGACGCTTGGAGAAAGGCGAGCCCAGCGATTACTAAACTGTGGCGAGGTGTTGAAAACAGAGCGAAGACGGCAATCGCAACGCGAAAAAGCCAAAGGTATAAAGGACTTACTTTTCATTACAAAGCAGGCATCTTGTTCATTCAGCTGCCGAGTGGGCGCGACTTGGCTTATTTCAAAGCTAAACTGGTACCCAGCAAATACGGCGAGCAAATATGCTATGAGGGGACCTCAGAAAAAGGTTGGCACAAGCAACACACCTATGGTGGTAAATTAGTCGAGAACATTGTTCAAGCAATAGCGCGGGATTGTTTAGCAGTCTCGCTACAACGAATTGAAGACGCAGGGATTAGCACAGTGATGCATGTACACGATGAAGCTATCACAGAGGTTCCAGCGTCAGAGAGCTCGATTAGAAAGCTAAATGCAATACTCGCTGAGCCGATTTCTTGGGCTCCGGGTTTGCCGCTAAAGGGAGATGGGTTCTCTTCCGCTTTTTATATGAAAGATTAAACAAGGAGTGAGAACATGACCGAATATGCAATGTATAAAGGCGACGATCTACTGATAATCGGCACATTAACAGAACTAGCAGAGTTTAAAAACGTAACTCGCGATACGATACTGTTTTATATGTCTAATTCGTATAAAAAACGTGTCGGAGAGAACGGTTTGTGCGTTATCAAAATTGAGGATGATTAGGAGGTGTAAACGTGTCTTACAAAGTAAACAATGAAATCTATATAGCGATTGTGTTGACAAAATCAGCTTTCGTTCACACCTTTCTGGACGATATAGAGATGATAAAACGCTATTTGCCGCTTATTGATTTATTCAAGAATATTAACGAATTAAATATCGAAGATTATAAAACAAAAGGCTCTAAGCTTGAAACAGAACTATATAATTCAATAAAGAAAACGAGTGATAAAAACACTTTAGGATGGACTATTGAATTAGCTATATGCGCATTTAATACGAATCGTCAAATCGATACACTTGTTTTAGAACATCTTTTATCAGAACGTCTCATACACTCTGTTTCAGGATTCAAAAGCTATCAGTTGTGTGATGAAATAGAAAAGTATTTTGACACAGACAAAATTATTACACGCAAAACGTTAGATGAATTTACAAACTACATTTTACAACGTAAGGAGGGCTGGGAATGACACAAACAAAAGAACGAGAATACGTCATACGTGCTGGTACTAAAAAAAAGGGCCCAACTAGATTTATCGTTGAGTATTCGAAAATAGGGGACATGTTAGTATTTTCGACATCTAAACTTAGACCTGTAATTTATGAATCTGAAGCTAAAGCTTTAATAGCATTACAAGAAATGAAAGTTAGATTTCCCGAATTGCGATTTGAAGCTATTGAAATGAAGGAGGAAGCAGAATGACTATTTACAAAAAAGATTTATACGCACTAGTGGAAGAAGCAAAAAAGAAAAAGCTTGCGAAATTGAGACAAGAGCAAGAGAACGAATCTAAACTGTACGTACAGAAAATCGTAGAGAATAACGATTTGGAAGCGGAGCTAAAGGAATTCATATTATGTAGAAATAAAGCTATCGAACTTGCTGAAAAATTGTACGAATATTTACCTGTTCGGTACAGTCACCTTTCATCGGCAAGTAACGACACGCAAATACCATCTTATGAATATTTAATTGATAGATTGTCAGACCTTCGATTTGCTAGAGAAGATAATGCACGTCGATTACGATACAAACACGACTCTGATATAAATGCAGTTCACCAAGAATATGCCAAATTGAAGGCTCAATTAAAAGCTATCTCCTCGAAGCAAGGATATGAAGTATTGAAAAATTTGGGATTTGATGTGAGCGACATCAATGTAAACGCTAAGTCGAATCAAAACCAAATTGCCATTGTACCGCTCGATAAAAATCTGCTTGGAATCGAGGTATCAGAAAATGAACGGACTTGAGAAAATCGACTTAATTATGGGAGCAGTTAGACTTTTAACGCAAAATGAAATTGATGAAATGCAAGAATTGATTGATAATCAGAAGACTTTTATACACCCATTCAAAAGAGGAGAAATGCGAAAAACACATAAAATCGCAGAACACAATCAAAGAATGCTAAATGAGCTACTCGTGTTGAAAGAAATTATTGAGGACTTTGAAGAAGAAGTGGAAAAATAATGCATTATATTGATTCGAGGAGGGTTTTTGAAAATGTCTGAGACAACTAACAACACTAACAATACTCATATTAAGTTAAATTCGGTTAGCGGTACCTTGTTCAAGACGCATGATAAGAGTTTTTTTAAAAGATTCCACCTACAAAGCAATTTTGCTATTGAACACCTAAGTTCTGACGTAGGTACTTATATAATACTTCAAATCATGATATGCGGTGACATGGAAGTTTTAGCGGAGTTGGTTCGTAGGTCTGACTATGAGAATGGAGTAGCAGGATGAATATAATCAAAAAAGGTGACCGGGTTCAAACTTTAACGGATACAGAGTGCAATAGGGCGGATTTGCAAGGTTACGCTAAAGTCCCAAAAGGAACTGTTTTATACGTAGATAAGATACTAAATCATAAATTACTAATTGTCTCACTTCCTGATGATAGCGAACGGAGATATATGCTTAATGTATCAAAAATATTAGTAGTTAGATATGAGTGGGAGGAAGCGGAATGACTGAGTTTAGAGTAAATGATGAATTAGCATGTATCTATAACTTTGAGTATAAGTGTATTTGTAAAAAGCTGGTTAATAAAAGTGTATTCATTGATGAAAACGGGATAATGAGGCACGTCCACAACTGGATGATTGTACCTGTCCATCATCGATATAACCCTGTCGGAAATAAAAGGTTAATGCGAGGTGACCCTATAGTTTCTGAAAGAGGGGCTACGGATATATTCGGGGAGCGTATTGGGGATAATAGATTTACAAATCTCGAGGGGGAGATTCGAATACTATCAAAATGGGCTTAGATAGGACGTGGAGTCCTCCTGTAAAGAAGCTATCTTTTAGCGCAATCGACGAGCTGGATGACTATACTGTTCAGCGTGCGCTAGGTCTATCCTCCATTTATCGGAAAGGCATTGTGCATGAACAAGCACAAAGTGAAGGGCATAATAAAGGGCATTTAGTTATCGCTACTATCTCCCTATTAATAGCGATAATAAGTTTAGTCTATACACTAAATAGCTAGCAAGAAACGAGATAACTGTAAAGAGAGGAGGTTAGTAATTGAATGCGAAAGATATTGCTGTCTCCGCAGATGGCAAACTGACCCTAGCGGTCGGAAAAAGCCGAAAAGAAAAAGCGTGGAAGAACAAAGAGACCTCATGGCAAAAAGTACTAGAAAAAATAAGTCAAACAACCAGAACGAGCGAAACTATCGATGAGTATTTGCAGATGTCGAAAGCAGAGCAATCTAGCATAAAAGATATTGGTGGGTTTGTAGGTGGTACACTGCTAAAAGGACGACGTAAAGCTGAGAATGTGAAGTGGCGGCAATTAATCACACTAGATGCTGATTTTGCAGCACCCGGTCTTTGGGAAGAAATAGAGCTATTCTATAACTTTGCATGTGCTGTATACTCTACACACAAACACACAGCTGAAAAGCCACGATTGCGGGTAGTTATCCCGCTAGCAAGAGCAGTTACACCAGATGAGTATCAAGCGGTTAGTAGAAGGATTGCAGCCGATTTGGATATCGACGTATTTGACGATACGACTTATCAGCCTCACCGTTTAATGTACTGGCCGAGCACCGCAAAGAATGGCACATTTGAGTTTCACTATCAAGATGGGGACTGGTTAGACCCAGATAGAGTGCTGGCCCGCTACGATGACTGGGCGGACCCCTCGTTCTGGCCAGAGTCGTCTAGACGTGAAAATGCCCGTAAAAAATTAGCTGATAGACAAGGAAATCCACTAGAGAAACACGGTATTGTAGGAGCTTTCTGTAAAACTTATATGATACAGGATGCCATCGAGACCTTTTTGGCGGACAAGTACGAGCCGACAAATGACGGGCGATACACCTATACGGACGGAAGCACAGCGGGTGGACTGGTGTTATATGAGGATGGGCTATTTGCTTATAGCCATCATGGCACCGACCCTATCTCAGAGAAGTTAGTGAATGCATTTGATTTAGTACGCATTCACAAATTTGGCGCACAGGACGATGACGCACAGGAAGGAACTCCAGTCAATCGCTTGCCTTCTTTCTTGGCTATGGCGGACTTTGCTAGAAATGATGATAACGTTAAAGAACATCTAGTTGAGTCGTCGCTCACAAGTGCCTTGGAAGATTTTGCGGACATGTTAGATGAAGCGGATGAGGAAATCGAAGAAGTAGATAAAAGCTGGATGAAGAAGCTAACACTGAACCGAAACGGAAAAATAGAGTCTACCGCACCGAACATCTTAAGAATTCTAGAAAATGACCCACATTTGAGAGGGAAATTTGGCTATAACGAATTTAATTACCGCATGTCTATTCTTGGCAATGTGCCTTGGAGGAAGACTGCTAAAAAGGTAGAGGAGAAGAATGATTTAGATGATAGTGCTTTGCGAAATTATCTAGAGTCTGTATATCAAATTAGTGGCAAGGAAAAAATTAAAGATGCGTTAAGAGAGGTCATGCACCGTCAACGGTTTCACCCTGTGCGAAATTATTTAAACGAACTAGAATGGGACAAGAAAAAGCGACTTGATACATTATTGATTGATTATCTAGGTGCGACTGATTCGGAGTATACAAGAGTTGTGACACGCAAGACGTTTGTAGCCGCGGTGGCTAGGGTGCAGGTTCCTGGTATCAAATTTGACCAGGTTCTCACATTAACAGGTATGCAAGGGATTGGAAAAAGTACATTACTAGATAAGCTTGGAAAAGAATGGTATTCGGATAGCCTAGAAGATTTACATGGAAAATCGGCATATGAGTTGTTGCAAGGCTACTGGATAATGGAGCTGGGTGAATTGTCTGCTTTGAATAAAACAGAAGTAGAGAAAGCAAAAGCATTTATATCAGCAAGAGAAGACCGCTTTCGTGTCGCCTATGGTGAGAATGTACAGGGCTTTCCACGACAGTGCATTTTCATAGCGACTACAAATGATAACACGTTTTTGCGGGACGGAACCGGAAATCGGCGTTTCTGGCCTGTGGAAGTTCAGGGGTTTGGTAAGAAATCGGTGTTTAAGGATTTGCAAGAAGACGAAGTAAACCAGATTTGGGCAGAAGCATTTGTCCGATTTAAAGAAGGGGAGTCGCTTTATTTACAAGGCGAACTAGAAAAACAAGCGAAGATACAACAAGCTAAATTTACGGAATCAAATGCATTAGAAGGCCTCATCCGTGAATATCTTGAGACACCAGTTCCAGCGGATTGGAGTGAATGGAACGCATCAGCTAGAAGAGCCTTTTTAAAGGGCGAAGACTTCGAGGAAGTGGAGCAAGATGGCTTAGGGTTGAGGGACAAGACGTGCGCAATGGAGATATGGTGCGAAGTGCTGGATGGCGAAGCAAAACAACTGACAAAGCAGAAAGCACGTGAGATAAATGACGCACTAAGAAATATTGAAGGCTGGGAGTATAACCAAGAGGCGCTACGTTTTGGAAAAATTTATGGAAAACAACGAGCTTTTACTAGAAAAGCTTTACCAAGATAAAGAAGTTTGTGAAAAAAGGGTGTCCACAAGAGGCGTCCACAAACGCGCCAAGTGTCCACATAATAGGACTTTCTACCCGTCCACATGTTTTTTCTTTGTGGACACCCTTTGTGGACGGGTAGGAGCATACAGCCCGTAGAGTTCAGGCCTTAGTGTCCACAAAGGAACAATATTTATATATATAAGAGTAGTTTAGGTGTATTATGTGGGCGCGAGGCGCCTGTACACGCCTATACACGTATATAGTATAAAACGAACGTTTTTTTGTGGACACCTACATTTTGAAATGTGAAATTTAAAAGAGGTGGTAAAATGCTAGAATCCAAAATCGAGACATATCTGAGGGAGCAGGTGCAGAAACGCGGTGGGCTTTGTTGGAAATTTACAAGTCCGGGAACGCGAGGAGTACCAGACAGGATAGTGATGCTTAACAAGAAAGTCGCTTTTGTGGAATTGAAGGCACCGGGAAAAGAGCTCAAAAAACTACAAAGAAAGAGAAAGAAACAAATTGAAGCGGAGGGGCATTGGCACTGCAAGGTAGATACAAAAGAACAAGTTAATGGTTTAATGGACCTCTTTGAGATGATTCTATGAGTGGGCCAATACAGTTCAAAGCACATGACTATCAGGATTTTGCAATAGAGAAGATACTGCTTTTCCCTAAGTGTGGCTTATTTCTAGACATGGGCATGGGAAAAACCGTAACAACCTTAACGGCTATCGCTGAACTAATGTATAGCAACTTAGAAGTTAGCAAAGTGCTTGTCATAGCTCCACTTCGAGTAGCAGAAGATACGTGGAGTCGAGAAGCTGAGAAGTGGAGCCACACCACTTTTTTACAAGTTTCCAAAGTTTTAGGGCCTCTTAAGCAAAGAGAGAGTGCCTTAAACCAGAAAGCCGATATCTACGTCATCAATCGTGAGAATTTAGTTTGGTTGGTTGATTACATTGGTAAAAGCTGGGACTTCGATATGGTAGTTGTAGATGAATTCTCTAGTTTTAAAAACAGTAAGTCACAGCGATTCAAGGCATTACGAAAAGTACTTCCAAAGATTAAACGACTTGTAGGACTTACAGGAACGCCAGCACCGAACACACTGTTAGACTTATGGCCCCAGATTTATTTGTTAGACAGAGGCGAACGTCTAGGTAAAACGAAACGAGCATACCTAGAAAGATATTTCACAGCGGGTGCAAGAAACGGGCATGTGATATTTGACTGGAAATTACGCGATGGGGCAGAGGAACTTATCCATCATAAAATTAGTGATATATGCGTGAGTATGAAAGCCGAGGACTGGCTTGATATGCCTAAACGAATAGATAATACTGTTGCCGTTACCCTGCCAAGCAAGGCAAGGGCGCAGTACAAAGAACTAGAAAAGGAACTACTTCTAGAATTTGAGAACTCAGATGTAGTAGCAGACTCGGCCGCAGTGCTTTCTAATAAACTGCTACAGATAGCGAATGGGGCAATATACGACGAAAATCAAGACTATCAAGAGATACACAATAAGAAACTGGAAGCCTTAGCGGACATCATCGAGGAAAGCAATGGCCAGCCTGTTCTTGTTTTCTACAGCTATAAACATGACGAGAAACGGTTACTAAAACACTTAAAGAAGCATAGACCGGAAAAGTTAACAGACTCAAAAAGTATCAAGAAATGGAATGCAGGTAAGACAAGCGTGCTACTTGCGCATCCAGCCAGTGCAGGGCATGGACTGAATCTCCAAGATGGAGGGCATATAGTAGTTTGGTTTGGTCTAACTTGGAGCTTAGAACTCTATCAGCAGGCTAATGCGAGGTTATTCCGGCAGGGACAGAGAGAGTCTGTGATAATACATCACATAGTAGCTAAGAACACATTAGACG
Organism: Listeria ivanovii subsp. londoniensis; assembly: GCF_000763495.1. Lineage (GTDB taxonomy): Bacteria > Bacillota > Bacilli > Lactobacillales > Listeriaceae > Listeria > Listeria londoniensis. Next base: position 143,439 of record NZ_CP009576.1, read on the forward strand.
AGAAGGTTATCACAGCATTAAGCAGCAAGAAAGTAGGACAAGATGCATTGCTTGAGGCGGTTAAAGCAAGACTTGAGGAAGTGAAGAATGATGAAAGGCGGAGATAATGTGGGTTATGGAATGACTTTGAATGAGTACCAGCAAAAGGCAATGCGAACAAATACAGCACAAGGTAAAGATGATGTGATGAGCTTACTGAACTATGCACTTGGAACGGCAGGCGAGGCTGGTGAGGTAGCAGATATAATCAAAAAGCACGCTTTCCACGGACACAAACTAAGTATAGACGATTTAATATCAGAGTTGGGCGATGTACTGTGGTATGTGTCTCAGCTAGCAATGATGCTTGGGGTAAACCTATCCGATGTAGCGAAGGATAATATAGCTAAACTTGAAGCACGATACCCAGATGGGTTTAGCAAGACCGATAGTATTAACAGAAAGGAGAATGGCTAATGACAAGAAAAGTAATGTGGCGTATTGTGATGCATGCATGCTGGCTTATGTTTGTTTTATTAATGATATTAGCACCATTCCTTGCGTACGTCAGTGGGTTGCTAAATACTGGTGGAGCATTACTGGGATACATTGCGTTAGGATTCATTGTGCATGTTTTTGAGGGAGGGAGTGCTGGATGAGTAAACACGCAATTGGTTTAAGTAAGAAACAGCTAGAGATAGTGACAGCAATGGCAACAAAGACAGCAACAGAAGAGTACAGTAAATTACAAAAGCAACAGAAGAAGAAAGATTACAGCTGGCGATTACGTAATGTTAAGTTGCTGTTAAAGAACTATCGCAACTTAAAGTTATATTGTGATGATGTAGTGAAGGACCTAACTATTCTAGAGCCGTTCCTTAATTTAATGGGTGGTAGAACATTAGATATTAAATCTTTAACGGATACGGAGATTAAGACAGAGCTGATGATGAAGTATGTTGATAGTGTTCTGCAAACATACGAGAAGGCTTGCACTGCTGGGACTGTTGAAGATAGTCGTCGTTATCGAATAGTTAAAGATATGTATTTGAATCCGAAGAAGCTAACAGCTGAGAAAGTAAGTGAGAAATACAACACAGATAGGAGTACAATCTACCGCGAAGTAAACAGAGCATGTGAGACATTGGGTGTGCTTATGTTTGGGGTAGATGGTATTGAGGATATATTCCAACGCTGATAGAGTCATGCGACTTTTTTGCGACCAATGTGCGACACTATTCATGCTAATATGTTAGAGTAAGATAGCTAAATAGATAAGGGTCTAGTGCATTATGCGCTGGGCTCTTATTTATGAGAGGGTGACAGGCTTTGACAACAGCCGAGATAGTACGAATGATATTGCTAGATGATATGACTCGCTTTTATAACTCGAAGGAGTGGAAGAAGGTACGAGCAGATGCAAAGCGTAGAGACAACAACGAGTGTCAACTATGCAAGCAAGAAGGTAAACACAACAGATGTGAAGCTGTTCACCACATCAAAGAAGTGCGAGAATATCCTGAGCTGGCATTAGTACTAAGTAACCTAGTATGTGTCTGTAAAGTTCATCACAACAGAGAACACCCAGAAAAGTTACAGAAACAGAAAAAGAAATTTGAAAATGAAGAGCGCTGGTAAATCTAGAAGAAATATGCACCCCCCGGTCAAACCAAATGACCAAGTTTTTGGGAAACCGAACAACGGGGAAGGGGCATGGGTGTCCAACTTTTTTAAACTCCCATGTGAGAGGATGTGAGAAAAATGGCAGAAAATAAAAGCTGGGAAATTTTAGCAAAATCACAGAGTTACAAACAAAGGCGTGGTAAAATCAGAAACTCACTTTTGAAACATCTAGAAATAAAGGATGCAAAAAGAGAGCCCTTTCTGGACATAGTAGAGCAGTACATGTCATTGTGGGATACCGCATGCCAGCTAGAGCTCGATATATCAGAACGCGGAGTTGTAGTAGTAGGAACGCACGGCATGAAGAAAAATGACTCTGTCCCAGAACAGCAAAAAGTCAATAAGCAAATGCTTAGTATTCTCGCATATCTCGACATGAATCCAGAGGCGGCAGCAGATGTTACAGGCGGGGATATAGATGATACCGTATAAGTACCATCCAGCGATATCGGAATGGATGTATATGGTAGATAGCGGGGAGGTTCCTAGCTCACAAGAAATGAAAGACCTCATGCCTTTTCTCCGAGCTAAACTAGATGCGCCTAATGCTTTTGTGGATAATAAACGAATTGATAACGCTCTTGCAAATGCAGAGCGTTTTTTCGAGTTTAAGCAATACCCCTTTCAAAAGTTCTTACTAACTTTCATCACTTATGTTTTTGTAAGAAATGAACAGGGTGAGCTTGAGCTTATGTTTAACGAATATTTCATATATGCAGGACGCGGCTTTGGTAAAAATACAATTCTGTCTGAGTCTTCGTTTGAGCTGACAACGTCAAATCATAATGTCAAAAACTATAACGTAGACATTGTAGCTACGTCAGAAGAGCAAGCGATGACCTCCTTCAAAGACATTCGAGACATGCTTGAGAACAATAAAGAATTTATGAAAAGCCGATACTCCTGGAGTAAGACTGAAATCCGCAATCGGAAAAATGGTTCAACTATTAAAGCGAGAACCTCAAATCCAAAAACTAAAGATGGCGGACGTCCAGGTGCGGTTGGCTTTGATGAAGCGCACGCTTACGACTCATACAAATCTTTCAATGTTCACACTACAGGGCTGGGTAAAGTTCCGTTCGCTCGTCGTTTTTATCTGACAACCGACGGCTATATCCGAGGTAGCGTTCTGGACGATATAAAAGAGCGGGCAAAAATGGTGCTTCGTGGGGAGTTGCCGAACTCGAAACTATTTCCATTCATGTGTAAGTTGGATGACCCAGAGGAAGTCCACGACCCGCGAAATTGGGAAAAGGCTAATCCGATGCTGCGATATAACAGTGACCTCAGAGCTCAAGTTGAGCAAGAGTACGAGACTGCAAAAGTGACACCCTCGCTTATGGTTGAGTTCATGACAAAGAGAATGAACTGTCCTACTGAGAACCTGGCGACGGCCGTTGCGACTTGGGATAACATACTGGCGACTAATCAAGACTTCCCAGAGCTAATTGGCCAGAACTGTATAGGAGCGGTAGACTACGCACGCGTGCGCGACTTTTGCGCTGTGGGATTGCTCTTTAAAGTCGCAGACAAACGCTACTGGATACATCACACTTTTATCCCCGCCTCGGCGTTAGTCGTTCAGAAGTTTAATTTTGATATTGAGGCTGCGGTAAAACAAGGACTCTGCACAATCGTGCAGGGTGAAACAATAGAGCCAGACATTGTGGCGGACTGGTTTGAAGTGCAAGCCCGTAAGTATCGAATACAGCGGGTCTGCATGGATGACTATAAGTATCAATATATGAAACCTGAACTTTCGTCACGCGGATTTGAGCCATGGATTGTCCGAAACGGGAAAACGACGCACACGAAAGTGCTGCCCCTTGTTGATATGTTATTTGCTAAACATAAACTTGTTTTCGGAAATGACATGATGATGCGCTGGTATACAAATAATACCTATTTGGATATTGATACAAAAGGCAATGTAAGTTTTGAAAAAATAGACCCTGAGAAACGTAAGAACGACGGATTTATGGCGCTGATTCATGCACTAACACAAGATGGTGAGTTAAAAGAAGTGAGACGTATTAGACGTAAACCACGAAGTTACAGTTACTAGGAGGTGATAATTTGGGATTACTAGATGCTTTTCTGAGCCTGGGCACAGGCAGTAAAAAGAATTCATATGAAGCTCGAAAGGAGCGAATGGATTACTTAATTGAAGAGGTTACAGCAAATATATACTTCAAGCAATTAGCTGTTCAAACAAGTGTAAACTTAATCGCGAAAACATTAGCAAGGTGCGAATTTAAAACATTCAAAAATGGTAAAGTCCATAAAGGGGAAACTTACTACAGTCTCAACATAGAACCAAACATAAATCAATCGAAAACAGCCTTTTTAAATGATTTAGTCTCACAGCTCATATATAGCGATGAGGGTGCTCTAGTTGTACAGACGGACGATATGCAGTTACTGGTTGCGGACTCATATCAGCGAAATAAATATGCAGTTAAGTCAAATGACTATCAATTTGTCGAATCTAACAATTATGTTTTCCAGCGTACTTTTTATGAGAAAGACGTACTGTTTTTAGAGCTAAACAACAAGCAAATTCGTGCGACTATTGATGGCCTTTATGACAGCTATGGGAAACTGATATCAGGTTCTATTAAAAACTATAATAGGAAGAATGCGCGAAAGCTTGTGCTTTACATCAGTGCTCTTTTCGACCAGGAGTTTGACAAGTACGAAAATGAAGGTGATGAGGAATCAGAAGCAGATAAACGAATCGACGACCTCATGAATAACCGATTTAAGAACTTTTTTGCCGAAGGAGACTCCGTAGTTACGCTAGAGGAGGGCCTAAAGCTAGATGATTTCAGCAGCTCGGATACAAAGAATCAAGCCAGTAGCCGTGATATTCGTGCCGCGGTGGATGATGTTATTGATCTCGTCGCTATGGCGTTTCATATCCCGCGCGGTCTGCTAAAAGGTGATGTGGCGGACATTGAACAGATGACTAATAACTTTTTGACATTCTGCATTAATCCTATCATCGAACAGATTGAGAACGAGTTAAATAGAAAACTATTTACAAAAGAGGAATATTTAGCAGGTAATTGCGTTAAAATTTCAACGGACCGCATCAAAGCCTTTGATTTGAAGGACATCGCGGGAAGTATGGAAGTTCTAGTACGTATTGGTGCCTTTAGTGTTAACGATGTGCTTGAGTTTATCGGAAAAGAACGAATTGACGAGGCTTGGGCTGATGAGCATATTATTACGAAGAACTACGCAGAGATTGATAAGTACTTGAAAGGAGGTGATGAAGAATGACAAAACGGAAATTTTCTTGTTTCAATTTTAAAAAAGATACAGAATCGAATACCGCCGAGATTGATATCTATGGCGATATAGTGGCAGATGGGTTTCAGTGGTACGAGTCAGACATCACATCATTTGATTTTAAAAAGGACTTGGACGCATTGGGAGATGTTAGCAAGATTTACGTCAACATCAACTCTAATGGCGGATTCGTATACGAGGGGCAAGCTATCTATAATCAGTTAGTGCGTCACCCAGCACAAATCCATGTCCGCATCGATGGCATGGCGGCTTCTATTGCTTCGGTAATTGCGATGGCCGGGGATATCATTGAAATGCCGGCAAATGCGCAGATGATGATACACGAACCCGCAGGCGGCGCTTTCGGAAATAAGTCAGACCTTGAGTCAGCCATCCGCGCGTTAGATGCAAGTAAGCAGTCTATCATCGCCGCCTACAGGATGCATACAACCTTAGAGGTGAGCGAAATCGAGTCCATGATGGCAGAAGAGAAATGGATGTCGGGGCAGGAGGCTTATGAGCTAGGCTTTGCCACACTAGTAACAAATCCGTTACAACAAGTAGCATTAGCGAAAAGCCCTGTTACGAATACATTCAGAAATGTACCAGAGAACCTAGTAAGAGAAGAGCAAACCAAGTCCAAGTCCGAACCAGCCAAGCAATCCCTAGACATAGATGCGTTAACTATGGCGGTCGCAGCTAAGCTGCAAGATAGTAATGTACTTCGTTCACTAGAGCCGTCAAATAAAACAACAAATAAAACAACAAATAAAACAACAAAGGCGAGTCCACTTTTCGATGCTTTTAAAGCATTGTCTGAGTGAGCGCGCTTTTATTTTTGAGGAGGAAGTTAAAATATGAAAAACCCAGACAAAGTAAAAATGGGAAAGGAACAGCTTCAAGCCGTTCTTGACAAAGCAATGACATCAGAAGACCCTAAAGTCCAAGCAGCAGCTATCTCAGAGTGGTCAGAAGGGTTCCAGGCGCAGTTAGTGGCGGAAGCAGAAAAAGCAGCACGTGCGGGACTTACAGACGACCAGGTGATGGCGCAACGAGGGTTCACTGTGCTAAATACACAAGAGCGAGATTTCTATAACACCATTATCGAAAATAAAGGATTAGATAATCTGGATGTGGTAATCCCAGTTACTGTATATGACCGCATCTTTGAAAACCTGGAGGAGCAACATCCATTGCTAGCGGCAATTGATTTTGTCAATACCACCGGGATTACCCGTTGGTTATATCGTAAAGCCGATGCAGAAGGCGCTTTATGGTCTGATGTAACGGATGCCATTACAAAGGAACTCAGCAATGGATTTGAGAAGATTGAAATCGGTCAGACAAAACTTACTGCGTTTATCCCATTGTATAACTCAACGTTAGACCTCGGCCCGGTTTGGATTGATAAGTTTATTGTGACACTGCTATCAGAAGCACTAGCAATTGGTCTTGAGAAAGCTATCGTAACAGGGACAGGGAAGGATATGCCGATTGGTATGGACCGAGACCTTGATGGAGCGGTGGTTGGAGGAGAGTACCCTGCAAAAGCAGCGAAGACTCTTAACGATTTACTGCCACAAACATTAGGTGAGGAGATTATGGCGCCCCTTACGTTAGATGGTAAAAGAGCGGTTTCGGATATCATTTTCGTGCTTAACCCACTAACATATTGGTCCAAATTCTTCGGAGCGATTACGACAATGACGTCCGCTGCGCAATATGTGCAGACGTTACCTATCAATGCACAAAATATCCAATCACGCTATGTTGCGAAGAATAAGTTAATTGTAGGGGTTCCAACAGACTATTTCATGGGAATTGGTACAACCGGGAAAATCGAGTCTTCTAAAGAATATCGTTTCCTCGAAGACCAAACCGTTTTTGCGGCCCGCCAGCTAGCGAATGGCCGTCCAAAAGATAACACATCCTTCCTTGTATTTGATATTGAGAACTTAAAGCCATTGCTAACCTTGATTAAAGAGTTAGATACACCCAGCTGAGCCCGTACCAGTTCGAAGTACGGGTTACGCAGAAATGACGAACAATGAGCTCAAAGCAATTCTTGATAATCTAGGAATCACATACAATGCAAAAGCGACTAAGGCGGAATTACTATCGCTGATTGAAGGTGCTGATATTGGGTGAATTTGATTTAAAAGAATATGTTAAGCGCGGGTGCGCAATCACCTGGAATGACCCCGCACTCGATGAGCAAATCGAAGAAGCAAAAGAGGACCTGCGAGACATCGCAGGTGGCTCTATTGATTTCAGCAAACCTGGCAGCGCTACGCGTTTACTGAAAAACCGCGTACGATATGAGCGCAACGGTGTGGGTTCGTTATTTGAGTCTGACTATCGCTCAGAATTGCTAAGGTTCCAGCTTAAGCAAGGGCTGAAAGGCGGTGCTGTGAATGGCTACTCAAGCGAGAACTGATGTATTCAACGACGGATTGCTTGCGTATGGAAGCGTAGAAACAAAGCGAATTAAGGGGAAGGCTGTAGGGAAAGTGTTTTCTGAGGCTGGCAGGCTCTACTTCGCCTTTATGGAAGCTCGCTCCTCAGATTATGCTTTAGCCGAGGGCGACAATGTTTCTATTGATTTAAAAGTCAAGACCCCCTACGAGCCCGGTTTTTCAAAACGAAAACCAAGTCAAGTAGTCCTTGAGGGTGAGCAATATGACGTCGTAAGCTTAGACTGGGATGCCGGGAAAACTAAGCTTTTTTGGTATCTACAGAAAGGTGGCGAATAACATGCCTTTTAATCCAGCCGGTATTGATGACAATTTCATATACGACACATTAGCCTCGGGAGAGATACCTGTTTTTAGGGGCTGGCCAACAACGGAGGAGATACAGAATAGTAAATACCATTTTATATCTTTTAGTCGGGAGGGCATAGAAAAGGGCAATAGCCCGGCTTCCTATATTGAGAGGATAGTAGTTTCCTATGTCTCGCCTTCCACTTCTGAAACCGCAGCAGATTTAGAGGATATAATTGACGTGCTTGTGAGGATGGGCCTTAACTTTAGGGATTCTACTGAGGATACATTGCTATACAAGGATACCAAAGAGGAATATACAATACTGCAAATTACTGTAACAAGACCGCGCTTATACTCAAAACAGGAGAGCGATGTAAATGGTAAGGTTTGAGCTTGATGCTAGCGACCTAGAGCGGCTACTGAAAAAAATAGCTGATTCCCCTGGTGACGTTGAGAAAGCAATAAACCAGTCTCTTGAAAAAGAAGGTGCACCGCTTGCGATTGAGGGCATCATAAGACGTATGCCTGTCAGTCAAAGAGGGGCTAAAAAGGTAAGAGAGAAAAGTCATGCAAAATTCTCTAACCCGCTAATCAAAAGGATGGAAAATTTAGGTTTTGAAATAGTGGCGAAAGGTGGAGCCTCAAGCAAAAAAGGCTCTTTTGGGTATTTAGCCTTCCCTGACGAAGGGCGAGGCTCATCTAATCTCATCGCACAACACTTCTTTAATGAGGGGATGACAGATAGAACGCCCCGCATACTAGAAGCATTAAACGAAGCCCTGGACAGGGCAATAGAATTTTGAGGAGGAAATATAAATTATGGTAGTTAAAAAAGAATACTTTGCTTACGATTTTTCCAATGTGCACTGGCTGAAAGTGGATGCAGAAGGCAAACAAGGAAAAGGTGCTCCCTTCGGAGAATTTTCAAAATTTGAAGGAGAGGCATCAATTAAAACCGTAGCACGAAAAGCGGAAGGAGTTCCCGTTGAAGAGGTCAGTAAACCGGAAATGATGGAGGGAACACTTACGGGACATATTCTCTTGTCCGTCGCTCGAGAGCTTTATGGCCTAACAACACAAGGATTACGAGAAGGTATCTGGGCGTACGGCTCAAACTCCAAAACAGCAAACTTTGCTTTAACAGCAGAGGAGCGAGATATGTACGGAGCGCCTCACCTACTTGCTTTCCCAAATGTGTCTGTAACTGGCGGTATTAAATGGAGCCTAGAAAACGGCTCAGAGGAAGTCGCAGAGGTTGAAATCCCAATCAAAGCAATGCGTGACTCAAGCGGTAACCTTCGATACGACGCATTAGCAAGCGAGGTTACAGATGAGAAAGTGAAAGAGAAATGGCACACTGACTTTAGCCCAGAAATGGTTAAAGCCGACTACGTGTTTCCCAGCTGAGCCCCAGAATTTGCGGGTCTCTGAATTCACGGACAAATCAATTACGTGGGCTTGGGACCCCGTCAATGGGGCCTCCTTTTACAGAGTTTATTTAGGGGGAGCACTAACTCCCGAAGAAACAACAGACAACACATTCACCAGTACTAATCTACTTGCTGATACAGTATACAGTGCAAGTGTTTCAGCTGTTTCAAGGTATAATTTAGAAAGTAAAGCATCTGATACTGTTAGTCAGAAAACTGATATTATCTCAGCAGAGCAGTAAATACGGAGGGCCCTTCCTAGGGCTCTCCTTTATTTTGAAATGGAGGCAGTAAAAAATGGCTCAAATTGAACTTAAAAAATATGGAATCGTGAATATAGATACACAACTTACCGCCGCAACTTTTATGGATTTACAGGACGAGGGCGCTATCGATAGTGATTTTCTAGATAAGATTATGAATGCAACAGGTGAGTCCGATATTCCGCTGAGGTTAAAGCTAAATACTTTATATGCCGCTTACAGGGAGGCAAACAAGGATGAGTTTCTAAGTTACGAAGATTTCATCCGTTCTTATCAGATTGACTACATTCAACTAACTTATGTAATTGGTGCAGTGATTACCAAGCAAGATGTAGCCACATTCAGCGAGTTTGCGAACTCTTTAACGAAGAAAATACCAAAAACAGGAGCAGGCGCGGGGAAGTAGCTTTCCCAAAGGTCAAAATAAGAACTGTAGAGGATTTGTATAGTTATTATGTGGATTATTTTGGGATAAGCGAAGAGATATTTTGGAACCGTCCGCTTTTTACTTTAAATAGATTTGTAAGAAATAAAATTGCGGTAGATGCGTGGAAACTGCATGTGCAAAAGGAGGCGGCAAAATAGATGGCAAAAGATGCAGAAAAGAAAATAAAATTTAAAGTAGATAGTCAACAGTATAATGCCGCCATGAAGCAGATGAACGCAGACACGGCAAAATTAAATAAAGAGTTTAGGCTAGAGCAGGAACAGTTAAAAGAGACTGGTTCAGCATCGGATAAGCTAGAAAGCCAAATGGGTAAGCTGGCAAAAGAGCAAGAGCTCGTAGGTAAGAAAATCGAAGCAACAGGGGAGCATCTCGACGAAGCGAAAAAAACATTTGGAGAAAACTCCAAAGAGGCGCAGAACTTAGAGAAGAAACTACTCGATTTACAAATTGCAGAACAACGACTTGCGAATCAATCTATAGATGCAGCTCGAAAGATGGAACAGCTTTCAAAATCAGAAAACGAAGCGAACAGTTCATCCGCAAAACGAAAGCAAGCACTTTCACAACTTGGCACGGAGCAGGACAGGCTATCACGTTCAAATGAACGGCTGGACCAAGAACTGGAACTACAGATTGCGACAATGGGGGATGGAGCTAAGGAAACAGACAAATTAAAAGCTTCGCAGTCAATACTTGGCAAACAAATGGGGAACACTGCTAGCCAGGTGAAAAATTTAGAACAGCAATTAGAGTTAGCAAAAAAAGAGTACGGCAAGAACTCACAGGAAGTAGAAGAGTTAGAAAAGGATTTACTGTCTGCTAAGACTGCTTATGCTAACTTTGGTAATGAACTTGATAAGACTAATAAGGACCTAGGAGTTTTTGGCGTGAAAACCAAAGAAGCGGGTGAGAATGTTGCTAAAGCAGGCGGCGCTATGTCGGCAGGTATTACAGCGCCAGTGCTTGCAATAGGTGCGGCATCAATTTCAGCAGCGGGCGATGTAGCCGACTCGCAAAGTAAAATCACAGGAGCACTAGGAACCACTCAAGCTCAAACAGCAAAGCTATCAGCTACAGCTCGGTCTATCTACGTTGATGGATATGGCGAGTCACTAGAAGAAGTAACAGATGCACTCACTAGAGTGAAATTAAAAATGAGTGACTTAGATGGCAAGGAACTGGAACAAGCAACTATAACAGCAATGAATTTAGCCTCTACTTTTGATGCGGATGTGAACGAGGTAGTACGAGGCGGAGACGGCTTGATGAAAAACTTCAAAATTTCATCAGAAGAAGCCTTTCAAAAACTAGCTTGGGGTGCACAGAATGGGCTTAACTTCTCGGATGAGCTTTTTGATAACATATCCGAGTACGCTCCGTTATTTAGCCAAGCAGGGTTTTCTATAGATGAGATGTTCGCAATTCTTGACGCAGGAACACAAGAAGGGGCATATAATCTTGATTATGTAAATGACCTTGTCAAAGAGTTCGGAATCCGCATTCAAGATGGTTCTAAGTCAACTACAGAAGCCATGGGTCAGATGTCTGGTTCGACGAAAAAGATGTTTAAGGAATACCAAAACGGTAAAGTGACAGCCGCTCAAATGTTCAAGGCTATCGGTAAAGACCTAAAGGGCATGGACGACCAACAAAAGGCTACGCAGATTGGGACCGCCCTATTTGGTACAAAGTTTGAGGATTTAGGGAACAAGGCGGTATACGCCATGACGGATGCGCAAACTGGCTTGATGGATACAAAAGGCGCTTTAGACAGGCTGAATGAATCCTCAGAAAGCAATCATCAGCTGGAAGTTGCAATGCGGTCTTTAAAAGATGCTATAGCTGAGATTGGTACAGCGCTTTCACCAGTCATGGCAGCAGTTGCTGATGCGGCACAAGAGTTTGCAGCGTGGTTTAAAGGGCTTGATGATGAGACGAAAAAACTAATCATTGGTCTTGCAGCAACTGCCGCAGCAATCGGACCTGTCACTGCAGGGATAGGGCTCTTAATGATGACTCTTAATCCGGTTAGCGCAACTATAGCTGGGATTGGACTGGGCATTGTCGCACTAGGTGGAACGTTAGCGCTCGCAACCGCGGCACAGAAAAAACATGATGCAGAAGTAACAAAGTCGATTGATAACGCCGTGCTTTACGGTGAAGGTGTCTCAAAAGGGACACAGAAAGCCGGAGCCTCATTTGTCAAGTTGAAAGATACTGCTCATACGAACATGGCTCTGATGAAAACTGCAACAGTTGAGAATGCGAAACAGATGTCTAATGAAGTAGTCGAAGCATACTCAGGCATGGCCGATAAAGCTATAACCGCACTCGAAACGTACAGAAGCAGACTTACAACTGAGATAGATACTGTCACGAAGGGCACAGGCAAAGTAGGTAAGGAAACGGCGAATAAGGCTACTAAAGAGGTTAATGACTCTATCGATGAGAACATTAATAAAATTAAAAGCGCTATGGCTACTATGTCTTCACTGAAGGATAAGTATAATGGTGACCTGTCAGATATGACAGAAGCGGATGAAAAACGACGAGACGATGCGCAACGTATACTGGATGAGCAGCTAAAGGTGTTCTCTAAGTCGGTTGCGGACCAGGAGAAAATAGCAAAAGCAGCAAGTGCTAACCAAGATACCATTTCTATGACATCATATGATAAGCAACTTGCAACCGCAAAAAAAGCTAGAGATGCCTCTATTAAGGAGGCAGCAAAGTATTATAAAAGAGCAAATAAAGATTTTGACAAGGCGCTTGCGGACGGGTATATCAGCCAGGAAAGCTATAATGAGTTGACAGCAGGTAATAGTAAGCTACTTGCAGAGAACAGTTACAAAGCACAAAAGGTGTTCGCGGGGACAAATAAAAGCCTGGCAGAGTCAGTGAAAAACACGGGGGATGTAATTCTCGAGTCTGGTACAAAGTTGAGTCAGCTACAAGTTCAACAAGCAGATGGCACGATGAAGTATTGGTCACAGGAGAAAAAAGCTTATGTAGATAAAGCGGCCATGCAGGAAGAAATTAAAGCTAAAAATGAAGAATACATCAAAAGCCTAACAGATAATAATAAAGAAGCTACGGGTAGCCTTGAGGAATTCAAGGAACAACTTGTTGATATTTACAAAAAAGGGGGATTGAGTGCAGACCAGGCCAGAAGACAGATAGAGATTGATACACAAGGGATGGTGGACTCTGTTGACTCATCCGGCAATAAGATTGCAACGCACGCTACTACGCTTAGCGAGAAATTCATCAAAGGGCTTAATGAGAAAAATGCGGATATTCCCGCTACCGCGAAAAAATGGGGATTAGATCTAGAATCTAACACCAAAATCGATTTAGGTAAAAACGGAAGCATGACCGCAAAAGATTTCTTTAAAGCTATTCAAGCTGGCGGCGAAGAGGCACTACCTATGTTGCAGTATTTCTTTTCCAGCAAACTGGAGGCTATCACAGCTAAAGACCTAAGTGAGGTTGGTAAAGCGGATATGGATACACTCCGCGGTGGTTTAGAAACAGGCGCTATTACACTAGACCAGCTAAAAGAGAAATTTGGCTCTTCTATGCTAAACATATATAACAAAGATTTGTCCAAAGTAGGGCAGGATAACATCACCACTTTACGCAATGGTCTAGATACAGGTGCAGTTACGCTGGATGAACTGGAAGGAAAATACAAAACACAACTTAATAAAATCTATGACAAGGATTTAGCAAAGATTGGTAAAGGTGATATTGCTACACTGAAAGCGGGGATGGACTTAGGTCTTCCTAGTGTTAATACCTATCTGTCTGGATTGAAATCAACTATCAAAAAAGATACAAAGGTGGATGTAAAGGGCGTTGGTAAAACCAACATTGATGGACTCGTAAAGGGGTTTCAGAATGGGAAAATTAATGTTGACCAATTCCTCTCAGGTTTGCGCGCATTACAGAAGAAAGGTAGTAAGCAGGATTTATCTAAAGAAGGTAAAGCCAACTCGCAAACTTTCGTAAATGGAGCAAACAGTAAAAAAGGGAGCGCTAAGACAGCGGGTACGAATATAGCAAAAAGTGCAAAGTCCGGCGCTGGTTCGGTCTCTGCCGCCCAAGAGGGTAAGAATTTTGGGGATGGCTTTGCTTCTGGCATTAGCTCTGTGGCGAAAAAGGCCGCAAGTTCAGCGGCTAATATGGTAACTAATGCAATAGCAGCCGCAAAAAAAGCACAGAACTCTAATTCACCGGCTAAAAAGCTGATAGCAAAGGGTAAAGATTTTGCGGATGGCTACACCCTCGGTATTGACGAGAATGCAGACAGCGCAGCAATGGCAGCCGCTAATATGGCGGAGGGGGCTATTAGTGCAGCAAATGGAGTGCCTAGCATGTCTTATCTGCAAAACATGCAGGATTTAGCTACAAACTTCAATTCTACTCAGAACTATCTACAATTTCAATTTAATGGGCTCACTATTCGCGAAGAGGCCGATATCAATAAGCTAGTTGATGCCATAGATGAAAGGCTAGGTGATAAGTATTGACAACTACCACGTATAGAACTATATCTTACAAAAACAGCGCCGGTGAAATCGTTGACTTCTCCATGCCCTATCAGCAATTTTTGTATAACATCGAGGGCATGGGCTTTGCCTATGAGAACACGATTGAGGAAAGCAATTACTCAGACCACATTTATGTAGCAAATACTAAATTAACTACGCCCGATTTTTCTGGTGAGCTTAGCCTTCTGAGTGTATTTGGGGATAATCGAAACATCTACGAGAATCAACGAGAGGTTACTCGCGTGCTGAATTACGACCAGCTTATGCGACAGCAAGGCATAGAAGCGTATGGCACATTAATTTACAAGAACGCTTCTGGAATCGAGATGTTTTCAAGAGCGCTAATTAAGTCGTTCAGCTTCGGAGAAATTGAAGAGGACGGCGACGAGTTAAAAGTAAAAATATCATTTGACCGCATTTCAAAAACATGGGTATCTACGGTGCCTAAGAAAGTGCAAATTAATCTAGAAGGCTCCGACGAAGCACATAAGCATCCGTTTTCCCATCCTTGGACACATGGGCAGACTTACAAAGCGGGCTCTGGTACTATCGCGAACATTGGCGGGAACCACTTCGCTAAACTTGTCATAAAGATACACGGTGAGGTGTCAGCTTTCAATTTAATAATTAGGGACACAACTTCTAGCTTTATGAAACAAATTAAATACGAAGGTAATGTTAACAAAGGGGAGACGCTTGTCATAGATAATTTTGAGATGTTTGTTCGAAAAGATGGTATTAATTCGATAGCTTACTTCGACCTCTTTTCTGCTGACCCGCCATTTTTCGATTTATTACCGGGTGTGCCTTATGCAATCAGTGTAGACAGTCAGAACCTACGCGGCTCTATTGAAGTCGAACTGTATGAAACGTGGGTGAGTGCTTAATGCTTACTTGTTTAGTGTTTGATAAACTCTTGACTCAAAAGGATATTATACCAATTACCGCCGGCTCCTTTACCGTTCATGTATGGGAGTATCAACAGTTTGAGATTAAGACAAATGCTTCTAGCGTTCAGACTGACGATTTTATAACTATATTAGACGATAAGGAGCCTATTTTTTCAGGCGTGGTGAAACAGTCAGAAGAAGAGGCAAACGGAACGTTCACCTATTCAGGTTTTGACCTTCGCTATTTGCTCGACCGAGTTCAGATGAACTACCTACTTAACAGGAGTTTGGTAAGCTCTACAGCCTACGCGGGGGACTCCTTCGTAATTCTTAAAGATACGATACAGAGGGTATTTACATCCGCCATGGTCATAACGAATTTGGATGCAAGTAAAACTACTTTCTCGCTGTCACCGCGTATGCAAACAGCATTTGCCTTTCATCGCGCGAACTGTGTATCAAATGACATGACCTACCAGCTATACATCATATCTAACAAACGGCTATTTTTGGCTGGAAAGTACTTGAGAGATAAACGAAGAGAGGTAGTTCTACTAACGAACATCACGCATACACAGGGGCAAGTTATAAAGAATACCAAAGAAGCATATAATCAGATTTTAGGCCTTGGCGCGGGAGAGGACAATAATAGGGATTATCACTTTATAGATAAAAAAGCTAGTAGTGATTATGCAAGTTGTTTCGTCTATGATATCCGCGAAAATATTAGTCATGCGGAGTTAGTACAGCGGACTACTGCTAAACTTAAAGAGTTGCAATTTGAGTACACGGTTAAGTTCTCTACATTAAACAACCACATTGCGAAGTTAGGACTGGACTATAGCGTTGGGGACTATGTAAGTTTTCGAATGCAAAATGGCTCTCTCGTAGATGATTTAGTATCAGCTTATACTATCAATATTGATAAAGGAGTCTTATCCCCAAAATACGAGTTAGAGACGGGCATAAAAAAGGGCTCGCTTACAACAAAATTGAAGGATTTAAAAGAAGGAGGCTACAAATAAAATGGCAATTAAGACATTTAACTACACAGGCGATGCATATATCGAAGCCGCGGACACAAGGTCAGAGATAGGCGCACTTGTAGGAGGCGCTGGCAGCGGCTTTTTTGGTTCTATTGAGCAAATAGGAACAACGAATAGTTACACTGTGAAATCGGGCTCTGTGGTCTTTGTTGGTGGTCTATGCGTACGTGTGCTTTCGGATGAGGTGTTCGACCTTACAAGCGCGACTTATATAGTTGTTGAGACAAGCTATCAGACTATCACAGATGCATATACATGCAGTCTAAAAGCCGTTACGCTTCTCGAGGAAACCACTCGGGCGGGAGAAGTTAATAAACACGTACCAATTTTTAAAAAAGGTCAAGGCGTGTTAAATGGAGGACGAGGACTAGCGGATATGGTTAAGAAGGCAAATCGCGCCGACTGCTTCTGGGCAGGTGGTAGTTATCTAGACGAGGGGCATAAGTTCAGCTTTCCAAATCTAAAAGTGAATGATTACAAAATGCTGTACTTAATTTTCTCGCACTACACACCCGGAGTTGGCGCTGACGACTGGGGATGGTTTGTATATTCAATCCCAGTGCCCTACATTGAGAATCACCAGGGAGGCGGGCACTCAATACCCCTTATGGCAGAGGATACAACAAAGGTCTTATATAAGTACGCATACATCAGCCTGACACAGGTTGTGGGTAGTTCGAGTAATATACGCGTTATTGACGGCATAAACTTTAGAACTAAATGTCTAAGAGAAATTTGGGGGGTGGGATGATGATACAATACTATGTACTCTTAGATGCTGACGGGTATATCACAGCGTGGTCAATGAAAGAACAAGAGGGATTTATAAAGGTTAAAGCAAAAGAAGAGGATTTTAACAAATTAGACTTCGTACGAGTTGAAAAAGGTAAGGCGAAAGTGGATGAGTCGCGCAGAAAAAAAGTGGTTGAAGAATATGAGACGGGTGCCAAGTCAGAACTTGAAGAACTAATACAAGAGAATGCTAATCAGCTGTTATACACAGCAGAAGTTGAACAGGTATCTCAACAGTCACGACGAGATTATGCAGATTTACTATTAACTTTAGCGGAAGCAGGTGTTTTATAATGATAAACTGGTATGAAAAAGTGAAAGAGTACTTTATTGGCGGATACTACACAGATGAACAGGTTAATAAATTTGTTGCATTGAAAAAAATAACATTAGAGCAAGCTAAAGAAATAATCAGTTTAAAAGAAGCCTAATTAGCTTCTTTTTTATTTTGAGATTGGAAGTGATAGAATGCCAAAGGATATGTTAGAACCTATTCAGAGATGGGAATTTGAGGCACTAAAGAAAGATGTTGAGAAGCTATCTAAGGATAAGGCGGCACTAAAGAGAGAGCTGGATGGCTTTGTAAAAGAACGTGAAAAAGATAGAAAAATGAGCTTGAACGTGATATCGGGCGCGTTGGCATCTTTGCTTGTGGGCATACTTACTTTTTTAGTAACGAGGGGGTTTTAATATGCCATTTAAGAAGACAGTAGAGTTTAAAGGTATTGCGGTAATCGAGAGCGGTGTGACCGTGTTTGGAGCTTATGAAGTAGTTGCGCTTCTCTACAATCCGTCGCTATTCGATAATCAAACATCAGAATCATACGAACTATTAGCGCATTTCATACCTGAGAACATCTGGGCGTATATCTTTCTAGCAATGACGCTATTCGTTGGTGTAGGAACACTTCTACAAGCGCACTTTCAAATACGGTTAGGGTTAGTAATGCGAATGCTAGGGCTGTTTATGGCGGCAATGATAACAGGGTTTTTTGCAGTTGTCTTCCTGTTTGATTTTCCGAATGTGTTGCCGGGCGTCTTAGTAGGATTTGCAACAATTGTAGGCATGGGATTAATACAAAATTTTATAAAAAGGACGTGACTGAGTATGAAAAATATTAACTGGAAAGTACGATTTAAGAATAAAACATGGGTGATTGCGATGATAGCAGCAGTCTTTTTCATTGTGCAAGCTGTGTTGCTTGTGTTCGGGATTTCATGGGATTACAACGAGCTGTTACAGCGACTTATCACCGTTGTTACTGGTGTATTTGCGGCATGGGGTTTAATTATTGACCCTACGACTGCAGGGACGGCTGATAGTGAACAGGCGAAGGAATATTCTGAACCCAGAAAGGATGAGTGAAAATGGCATTAACAGAGGCTTGGTTAATTGAGAAAGCTAATCGAAAGTTAAATGTGGCAGGGATGAATAAAACCACATCTGATAAAACTCGCAATGTTATAAAAAAAATGGCAAAGCAGGGTATTTATTTATGTGTTGCACAAGGATACCGCTCTAAAGCAGAACAAAACGCACTATATGCGCAAGGAAGGACAAAGCCGGGAAGCATTGTCACAAATGCAAAAGGTGGGCAATCGAATCATAATTTTGGTGTAGCTGTAGACCTATGTTTGTATTCAAATGACGGAAAAAAAGTCATTTGGGAGTCAACAACAAGCCGATGGAAAAAGGTTGTTGCGGCGATGAAGGCGGAAGGCTTTAAATGGGGCGGAGACTGGAAAATTTTTAAAGATTATCCACATTTTGAATTATGCGACGCTGTGAGTGGTGAGAAGGTGCCAGCTCAAAAAAATAAAAATCCGAACAGACACGAAGGGAAAGTGGTTGATAGTGCGCCGCTACTGCCGAAAATGGACTTTAAAACAAATCCTGTTCGCATGTACAAAGCGGGAACTAAATTCTTAGTCTATGAACATAATAAATATTGGTATAAAACGTATATCAACAACAAACTATATTACATGTATAAAAGTTTTTGTGTTGTTGCTGGCAAAAAAGACTCGAAAGGTCGCCTTCCTGTTCGCATTAAATCGGCGAAAGATTTGCGAATTCCAGTGTGGAATAATACTAAACTAAACAGCGGAAAAATTAAATGGTATAAACCGGGCACTAAATTGGCTTGGTATGACAATAAAAAAGGTTATTTGGAGTTGTGGTATCCCGCAGATGGGTGGTATTACACAGCTAACTACTTTTTGAAATAGAATGAATGCCCTCGCTTTTGCGGGGGTTAATTTTTTTGTATAAAAAAAGATACTTTTGTGATACTTTGTAAATCATTAAATACATTACTATAAAGATATCCATTATTGTATCTGAATTATTATCCGAAAAATCTAATAAAAGTAGACCTTATTAACTAAAAACGTTCGCTATAGGGGAACAAAATATGAATTTATGAGTATATATCTTTCTTTTCTTTCTTGTTTGGGTTATTGTGTTATTAAGAGATAACGTTTTTAAATTATGCAAAGTATCACATTTAAGCTATAATTATATATTATAGCTAGATGAAAGGGATACGTATATGACCTCAAGACGAGATGTGGATATTGTTATTGAGCAAGTGAAAAAGTCATTTAAAGATAATAAATTCCAAATGTGGCAGACTAAAAAAAATGGGAATTTCATGAGAAAGTTAGGGTGGACTTATACCCAAATACAAAGCTATATTTGCAACAATCTTTGTTGTGAAAATTATTATAAGGGACCTAATGCAAATCGTAGTTCTACCGGTGGTAAAGGAGCTATTATTTGGGAATTTGGAATGGGAGTAGAAAATTACGAAGTGTACGTTAAGGTAAGCATCTTGGAAGAAAATGGTGAGTTTAAGTCAGCTTGTTTGTCTTTTCATGAATGCGAATATCCAATTATATACCCATTTAGGAGAGGAAGTGGTATAAATGGCTAGACATTTTTGCTTTGAATGTTTAAATGAGACCGAATTTAAAGAAGTAGAATTTAAAGAAGATATTGAAATAAAAGGTGAAATGTTTTCAAATACTCATCATTATTTAGAGTGCGAAAATTGTGGTGTTCAAATTGAAAATCCTGCAAATCTGGATAGAAATTTAGAATCTGACTATAATTTCTATCGAAAAGCAAAGAATTGGCTTACTCCCGATGAAATTAAATCTGTCAGAGAGCAATACGGTCTAAGTCAAAGGACTTTTGCAACATTATTGGGAATGTCACATGCCACACTGAGCCGATATGAAGGAGGAGCTTTACAAACTGATTTGCATAATACCTTGTTTATAATGGCAAATGACCCAAATGCGTTTCATATGGTAATGCTTACTAATAAAAGCAAAATAAGTGAGGATATTTATAAGAAAACTGAAAATAAAATTATCAACCTTCTGAAAGAAAGAGAAGGTTTTGTTTATAAGTATGTCGAAGAAAATATTAAAAGAATGAATAAAAAAGTTGCTAGAATAGAAGCTCAATCAGAACTAGCTCATGACTACGTAAATGCTTTAAAAGTTGAAAATAATAGGAATGAAGCAATTGTACTTAAAAATAAAACTAATGCTAAATTAAAAAGTAATGATAAAAATAGTTTGGCTTCTACTTTCGCAAGTCTTTTCAAAGGTGGTAAAACAAATGGAAATAACATATAAAGATACGCAACTAAAATCTATAAATACTTCTATTGAAGGAATAAGTGGAGGAGAATTAGAACGTAAAAACAGTTTAATGTTTGATGCTGTTTACGAAGATGAAATACAAAATATTATAGTTAGAAACGAAGAAAAAATAGTTTTAGATGGAGAACAAGTGTTATTTCAAATAACTTTAGAATCCCATTTTACTTGTGATGAAAAAATCGAAGATATCCGAACTATTTTAGATGTTTCGGAAGAAAGAGAACGGTTAACTATACCTGTCCTAAGCGAATCATCTTTAATTATCGGTTTTATTACAGGAAAATTATTTGGTATACCCATGGTGGTGGCACCAATGGAAACTGAAATGGAAACTGAAAATGATGAATAGCTTCTCGCAATTAACCAACCCTAACCTCACCGTTAGGGCTTTTTTTTATGCAAAAAACGCCAAGCATGTGCTTAGCGTGCATCATTTATCCTTAATCATTCCCTTATGATTAATTTTTCCCTCTATAATTAATTTTTCAAGTTCCTTCAAATCTTCCAACGTAGCTTTATTCTTTATAAAAGAACGCGCAGCTGAACGGCTTTTTAAATAATTTGCATGTTCTTTATTTTTATCTTGCCATGCCTTGTTTGCTTTCAACTGCGCGTCAGAGGTCGTTTTTTTCGTCATAATTAATCACTTCCTAATTTTTATTAAGTACACTAGACAAGCTAATGTGGTCAGTATAGCAATGATGGTCAATGCTATATTCTGAAAGTAACTAGCGAGTCCGTTAACACAGATAACAATTAATATAACCCAGATATATTTATTCATAATTTATGAAAGACGTGATATACTTTTAATAGAGGGAGGGGAGTTTCACCCCTCTGATTTAGCGGTTCTTGTCTTTATCATTCTTGTGTATTGTTGTCAGCGCTACTACAAGAGTGATAATTTCAAGGACTGTTTTTATTTCCTCTAAAATATCTTTCACTTTCTCAACTCCTTTCTATATTTATAGTATAATACATGTATTATACAAAAGCAAGTGCTTTTATAAATTAATTTCAAAAAAATACCCCGAACTAAAAGTCCGAGGTATATGGCGATGTTATAAAAAGTGTATGGGTACAAATTTATAACTTGGTGTCGTATTTATTCTCTAACATAGCCCTTTAGTGAGCTCTTTTCTATGGGCAGAGCGTGGGCAGAACGTAACATCTATTAAACGATATAAACATCTATTAATCACTATAGCACCTTAAAAAACCGTGTTATACAGCTACTAACAGGCATTAACAATCATAGGTAGCTATCTCACATCAAAACTCTTAATCAGCGGGTCGTGGGTTCGAACCCCTCACAACCCATCTTAAAGTGCTAGAGTTTTCGCTATATGCGGAGGCTCTTTTTTATTTGTGAAACTACAAAAAACTAGAATAGATTATCTATTATTAGATTGGCATTTTTATTTACATCTAACTTTTTGTGATTATATTAACTTGACATATTTGTAATGTTTTCGTAATATTTAAAATGTAAACGAATACATATGATGTGTAAAGAGAAATTTAAAGCATGGAAAAAGAGAAAGAGCTTATTAAAGGGAGGCAGCTAAGAAATGCAAAAAAAGAAATCAGTACTTATTTTGTTAGTAGTTATACTAGTGTGTTTATTTTTGAATCCTGCAAGTGGAAGTGCCTATGTTCTAAATAAACAACGGATGCCAAATCCAAAGCATATTAATTATTTCAATGATTCGTCAATTATTAAAGCAAAAATGGATGGATACATGAGTTATGCGACTAAATGGAATTATTCAGGAAGTCAAGTTAAGGTAAGTAGGAGCATTGGAGCAGTTGGAGTGCAAATAAAGAATACATATGTAAATAGTGGGTCGGGTGCTTATGCGATAACTTACTATACATCAAGGCAAAGTGCTACAATTAAATATTTTAAACCATTTAAAAGTCTTAGTGCTGCTAATAAAAGAGAAACAGTAGTTCATGAAGTAGGTCATGCGATTGGATTATCACATACTCAGAGCAAAAATGATTCGATTTCCGTTATGAGAGCACTGAAGTTTAATGGAAAAGCATATCCTCTAACTGATGATAAAAAAGGTATCAACGCAAAATATTAATTTTAAAAACGGGAGGATTTTATTATGAACAGAAAAAAATAACCATTATAAGTATTATTGCAGTTCTTTTGCTTAGTATAGGAGGATACATGGTTTATCAAAAAATGAAACCAAAACCTTTTTCTGAAGTTGCTGTTGAAGCAAAAACGCCCAGCTTTGACAATGGAGATGAGTTGAAAAATGCTAGTGATGCAATTGTATTAGGGCAGCTTGATAAACGTGGTGACTCTCAAATAGAAAGGGAAGCTACAGGCGGTGTTATAGGAGTTTATAGAATGTCTGACTTTAAAGTATCTGAAGTAATAAAAGATGAAACAAATCAAAACTTAGAAGAAGGTTCAATCATTCCAATTTATGAAAATGAAGGATATGATAAGGAAACTAATACGACCTATCACATAGCTGGTTATGAAAAAATGGAAAACGACGAAACTTATATGTTGTTTCTGTCTTATGATCCAGAGGATGCCTACTATGTTCCTTTAGGCGTTAACTTTGGAAAAATAAATATTGACAGTGACAAAGAAACAGAATTATATGGCCAAGACAATATTGAAATAGAAAAAGAAATCAATGAAGTTCAATCTGAAGCGTTAGAGGAATACGATGATGAAATAAAAGAAGCGGAAAATCAATAAACAGAAACTGCAAATATATAGCAATAAGTAAAATAAATAGTTTAAAAACACGCAATTTCAATGTAGCTGGAAGGTGGATTTAGCTATAAAAGGATATGATTGGACTGTCCAAGAAAAATATGTGCGATTTAATGTAGAGTGCAATAAGAATGAAACGATTTCTAAAGCTATTATATATAAATGAGGTGTTAATGAATGAGAAAATTTATTGTCATAGAATCCATAATCTTTCTAGTAATATTTTCATTACTTTTAGTTCAATCTACAGAAATGAATCTATCAATGCTTTTAGCTACCTTGCTAATGACCATTGTTATAAATGGTTTTATTCTTTTTATAGCTTGGGTTATTAAAATGATACGAAGAGGAATCCGAGCTACAAAAGCTGAATGACCATATTTAAATGAAGACTTTGATATTGAAATCAGGGTCTTTGTTTTATCATTATTTAAATATGAAATATAATAGAAGTAACGTAGCAAATATATAGCAATAAGTAAAATAAATAGTATAAAATACACGCAGTTTCACAAACTAAGTACATAGATAGCAACGTTTATAAGCACTGTTATCTTTTTGAGCGACTCTTAATCAGCGGGTCATGGGTTCGAAACCCTCACAACCCATATTGGAAAACCTCTTAAATACTATGTTTGAGAGGTTTTTTTGTTTGTAAAATAATTATTTACTTGAGAAACTATAGAATTTGGGTGAGGAATACGCTCGATTTGATGGGTAAGTGAAGTAACCAATAGGACATACATAATACAGTTGTTTCGCAAAATAAACCGAATAGAGTATCGTGAAACTAGGTTGATGGCCCTCGCATTTTGCAAGGGCTTTTTTATGTAAAGATTTTCTTCTCTTTTAAACACTTTTGTTATAGAAAATTAAATAATTTTGTTTTTAAAATAATATATAAACAAAAATATTCTTTTTATAAAGGATTATAAAGTTTCTTTTTAAAATCTGTAGAGTTGAGGAGGAAAAATAATGAGAGAAAATAAGTGGTTAAAAAATTTGTTAGTCATCATGCTAATTATTATTGGAAGTATGAGTATCAACTTGAGTACAGGAACAAAAGTACAAGCAGAAAGTATTAAAAATCCCACTCCTATTAATCAACTTTTTCCAGATTCTGCTTTAGCTGAGGTAATGAAAGACACTTTAGGAAAAATGAGTGTAACCGATGAAGTGACTCAAAGCGAATTGGATAAAGTAAAAAGGGTTGATGGAGCACAATTAGGAATAAAAACTATAGAAGGGACCCAATTTTTAAATAAACTAAAAGCATTTATACTAACCAGAAACGAAATTATAGATATTAAACCATTGGCTAATCTGAAACAATTAGAGGAATTATATTTAGCTGGAAATAAGATAATAGACGTTAGAAGTTTAGCGGAATTGAAACAAATTAAAAAGTTATATTTATTTGGTCAGGTTTATAGAAATACGCCATTAGAGTTTCAGGAACATATTACCATTCCAAATATAGTACGAAAATTATCAGGAAGTTTGATTAAGCCATATTTTATAAGTGATAATGGGGTTTATGTGAAACCTAATTTAGTGTGGAATTTGTCAGGGTATTTAAACGAAGTAAGTTATAGCTTTAATTATTTAGTCAAAATTGGAGAAGCAGAAGCTAATTTTTCTGGCAAAGTAATACAGCCATTAGGTGAGTATGATGTTATCGAATATAATAAAGCCCACAGAGCTATAGGACGTATTAAATCAGGGAGTACGCATGATATTTGGTCGCACCCTTATAAAACTCAAGGTTCGAAAATAGTAGGAAATATTTGTAGCTTTATAGGGGAAGATTTACGCATTATAAGAGAAGCAAAAACGACAAGCGGTACCTATTATCAATTTAGTGTAGCCGGAGATAAAATCGGTTGGGTAGAAGCATCTGCACTAACGATATTTCATCGAGGATCTAAAGGGGAATTAGAAGAGGTTAAAGCTCCTAATGAAGGTGAAAGTAGTCAGTTATTAAATTCAAGAAGAATTCAATTTGAGCAAATATTAAAGAACGGATTTCCTGATGGAAAAAAACTAAACCAACATGCTTTCAATTCGCTCTTTAAATCAGGTAGAAAATCTATTACGTTTAAAGAAATTTTAGGTGCGTTAATAAATACACCAAATCCTGCTAAAGAAGGAAGTATTGAATATATTAACCCAATAACAGGTACTTCTGTTTTTGTTAATCCCGATACAAATGAAGTAGTCGGTATTTGGCCAGCATGCTTTAAAAAAAATATGGAAGAAAATCCACAATGAACGCAAAAAAAACAAAACACATGAAATAATCACTAGTAAAATAGTTAGAAGGATTTTGTGAAAAGGAAGGAAGACCTTGATTTAAGCATCAGGGTCTTTGTTTTGTCATTATTAAATTTAGCAAATAGAAAAAGTCAAAAACTAGTTGAAGTTTTTGTATCAATATAGTGAAATCCACGTTTCTTTTTGTAAAAAACTATTTATATCAGAAAATGTTAACTTTTGTGATATGAATAGCGCCTTTTTTTAGCTACAATACATACTTGGAAGACTGAATGTTTTCAATTTATATAGAGGGAGTGTAAATCGTTAATGAAAAAAGATTGGCTGAAAATTATATTAATGGGAATGCTAGTAACGTTTATTGTTACATGCGTTAACACGAGTTTAGAAACAAAGGTACAGGCTGCGAGTATTCCATATCCAATGCCAATTAAACAAATCTTTCCAGATTCAGGTCTAGCGAATGAAGTGAAAAGAAGTTTGGGTAAGGAAAGTGTGGCAAGTTTGGTCTCCCAAGAGGAGCTAGATGAAGTGCAAAAACTCAATGGAGATAATAGTAACATTCATTCCCTTGAAGGAATGCAATATTTTACTAATATAAAAGAACTGTTTCTATCTAATAATCAAATAAGTGATCTTAGTCCGTTAAAGGGCTTAACTAAGCTAGAAGAATTGAGCTTGAATAGAAATAAACTGAAAAAGTTAACTGGAGTTCCAAGTACTTGTTTAGAACGCTTATTTGTAGACGATAACGAACTCAAAGATACTGATTCGCTTGTTCATTTGGAGAATTTAGAAATCTTATCTATTCGTAAAAATAAACTAAGAAGCGTTGGGGCGCTTTGCTTTTTACCTAAACTAGAGGTACTGGATTTGCATGCTAATGAACTAAGAAATGTATCTGAGGCAAGGAGATTAAAGAAGATAACCTGGATAGATTTAACTGGTCAAAAATGTGTAAATAAACCAGTAAAATACCAGCGAGAATTGTTCATTACAAATACTGTCAAAGAGCCAGATGGAACTTTAATTGCTCCAAATTTTATCAGTAATAATGGAATATATGTAGATGGTTGTATTATATGGGATTTACCTGTTTATACGAGTGAAGTAAGCTATACGTTTAGTGAACTTATCAGTGTTGGGGAAACAGAGGCTATATTTGATGGAACAGTTGTACAGCCTTTATTTTACAAGATGTTTGGAAGTTGAGATAGGGGGCGAAAAGAACGGAAATGTAGCTATATCGACTCTTAATGAAAGTTGTTTAATCTACATTGAAAACCGTTTAGGCGGTTCTTGTTTGTATAGGTTTAAAAAGTCAAAACGGTCTAAATAGCAAAAAGTAAAAGCCAAATGATTTTGCTCACTTGGCTTTTACTTTAATATGTGTAAATACGTTCCAAAATGTAAGACCCTTCACTTTTTTCATTCTTCTCTGTAACCCTATATCACCTTGTATAGAGTTTTTCTATTTTTTTCTATTTGCATCTAATGGTTTATTTCCTAAATTAAACCATTTTTATACCCACCAATGGCCGAAAAGAAAGGCTACTGTATTTGTGAAATACCTAATCATCGCATTCAACCCCTAACTGATTTTATTATATTACCAATAGGTTATCATGTTATACTAAAGAAAAAGTTAAATTGGGTATTAAATTACTCATAAATAGAAAAGAGGTGTTTGCAATATGAATGAAACTATAGGTGATACAGTTAAATACATTAGAAAAGCCAAAAATATTAATCAAAAAAATGTCTGTCTAAATAATATATCTAGAAGCACACTTGTAAAAATTGAAGGGAACAAAACAAATCCAACAATACAGACTTTTGAGCATATATTAAAACAATTAGGTGTAGGATATGATGAATTTTTATTTGTACTTAATAATTTTCAACTTAGCGAAAGGCAAAAATTATTAGAGAAATTCAATAATATCAACACTAGCATCCGCCTTAAACAATGGTTAGCGCTAGAGCAGGAAATGAAACATTATCTCCTCACAGAGCCAGATCCAATTATTCAAGAATATTTACTTATAGTAAAAGCTTTAATAACGATTGAAAATGAAGATGATTATGTAAAAGCAGCACAATTTGTATCACCAATTTGGGAACGCATATCCAAAAATGATGTCTGGTTTATGGATGATATACAGCTTTTAACATGCATATTCTTTATGTTTGATAGTCAAGTCGCATTAACAATTAGTCAGCGTCTAATTAAACAAACGGAGAAGTATCAACATGTAGCTAATATTAAACGTATTCGAACTAATACACTAATGAATATCAGTACCTTACTTTTAAATCAACAAGATTATATCAATGCCTTGGACTATATAAATCTAACTATTCAGAATGCGAAAGAAAATGAATATTACACATTGTGGCTTTTCAGCAAAGGAACAAAAGGTATTTTACTATGTCTACTCAATAAACATTCTGAAGGCCTCCCTCTGATTAAAGAATCTATTAAACTGCTAAATGGTTTAGAACAAACGGATATTGCAGATGCGTTAAAAAAAGATGTAAAAAACTATATAAATATGTAGTGCATCCTAAAGGTTAGATTGAGAAACCTAACTTTGGGATATTTTTTAATGGGCTAAATAGAATAATGGAATCAATTGGAAAGCAGTAGAAACTCATCCAAACGGCAAAAACTTTTATAAAGAGTTTATCAAACACTTTGTCGGTATCAGAGAATGGATGACCGTATAAAAAACCGACCAGATTTTTATGGTCGGTTTTAAGCCGAATTTTTAGACTATCATATTACTATTTACTAACCTTTTTCTTCACTCCAGCCAAAGAATCAGCAATTTTCAAAGGAATTCTTACGGCTTTTCTATTCAAAGTACCCTTATAATATTTGATTTGTGTATTCATTTTTTTATTTTCGTCTATACGTACTTGTAATTTCTGCTCAGTTTGGGTGAGCAAATTTTCTAACTGGTTATTTTGTTCTTGTTGTCGAACGAATTTTTGCTTAAATTCTGCCTTCTCCATAGAAAATGACTTTTTCAGCTGATTTAACTGATCACTAACCCGATTAACATGATATCTGAGTTTGAAGTCTTGCCGTTCCTCCAATAAATTTGCAGAAACATGTATCCGTTCTAACATAGCACTCGAGTCTAGCAACGTAATTGGTTTCGCGCTCGGTGGAAAGTCAATCGATTGAACCAATTCATCTATTGGTGCGGATGTTCTCTTTCTATTTTCTTTATAAATGTGGTCAAGCCCATTGGTATCTAAAAAATCAATGTAATTATCAAAATTTCGTGCTTGTACCTTTTCCGCAGATTTTAAATCAACCTTACTCAAAAGTTCAGCTACATTAGTAGTTTTTTCTAATTCTTTTATAGTGATGTGAGTTAGCGCATGGTGGGAAGCTAGTTCGCGCATTCTGGCATCTTGTACAAAAGAAATATTGGGAGTTCCAACAACTGTAGGAATAACGTTACCATGTAAACGAGAGCCGATACTGAAATCAATATTTTTCATAAAATCATACCAACTAGGCATACTCGTAAAATATTTCACTCGTCCTTCTTGATAGTATTTATGTTTAATAGAGGTAGGGTAACCTAGAGTCTCGCTAGAAATATCAGGGCCGCCAGCGAGCATTAAATGAAATTCATCCAAATGTTGTGGGATAAATTGGTAATTTTTATATGTTTCAATCATATTATTTAAAAATTGTAATGCAACTTCCGAGGATGTAGGAGAAGCATTGATGGCTATAGTTGATTGTTCTGTTAAATGAACATCACGAATTTTCAGTTCACGTCCAAATGTATAAAGAGATGGACAGCCAATTACTCGATAATCAACAGCTTCATTAAATCCGAGTTTCTTTAAATAATCAGCGGTAATTTGCCCGCGGACGCCAATTTGGGACGACTTTTCCAGTACCGCTTTGACGAAATTAGTAACATCTTCATCAAAAGCAAATCCTTCATCTAATTCTGGTTCATAGTTAGCACGCAAACCAACACCAGTAATGATAACTGGTATTTTTAAACGACGGATTAGTTCGGTGTAATTTCTAAGTGCTGGACGAAAGTCATCTCGAAAAGCATCAGCTAGCGGAATAACGTATAAATCATAATTTTGATTAATTTTTTCAGCTAAATTTGGATTGGAGGATAAGCCATCTGCATGTATTTCCGCATCATCAGTCCACAAAGTGCGATAAATACTGTATTGATAGGCAAGGTTCCCGTTATTGAATCCAGTGCGATCTTTTAAATAAATGTCTTCAGCCGTATAAACATTGGTTGGACGCATGCCAGACCTAATAAGTATTCTTTTCATTAAAAATGCCACATCCTTACGATTTTGTAATATTCATCGTTATTTTTAAACTCTGTACTTTCCATTAAGGAAGTATCTAAGATGTAAAGGCAATGATAGTTCGCATTTCGATTTAACAAGTAATAATTTTTACGAATTCTTACATTTTTGTAAGGTTTTCATAGTGGAAGTATAACAAATTGGGACCTTTTAGGGAAATTTTTTCTCAGATACACTACTTTTTCAGACCAAAAATTCTGTATCAACTACCGATACACTAACTATATTGCTGAACATCAAAAATGTTTTTATTATTGATATAATGCCCTTTTAAGAACAAAACACTAAAATTGGCACAAAACTTGCTTCATATAAAGCGGGTAGCAAAATAAATGAATTATATTAGGAGGGAAAAAGATGGTAGGAATTATCCTCGCAACTCACGGTGAATTCGCTGAAGGCATTCTGCAGTCCGGAACAATGATTTTCGGAGAGCAAGAAAATGTTAAAGCAATCACTTTGATGCCAAGCGAAGGTCCTGAAGATATCAAAGCTAAAATGGAAGCAGCAATTGCATCCTTTGATAGCCAAGATGAAGTTTTATTCTTAGTGGATCTTTGGGGAGGCACACCATTCAACCAAGCAAACGGCCTTTATGAATTACATAAAGATAAGTGGGCAATCGTAGCAGGGCTTAATTTGCCAATGTTGATCGAAGCTTTCTCATCACGTTTTACAATGGAATCTGCGCATGAAATCGCAGCTAACATTCTTGCACCAGCTAAAGAAGGCGTTCGCGTTAAACCGGAAGAACTACAACCTCAAGAAGCAGTTGCAGCACAACCAGAAGCAGAAATTGCTACAGTAGGTGACGGTAAAATCGAATTTGTTTTAGCACGTGTTGATTCTCGTTTACTGCATGGTCAAGTAGCCACTGCATGGACAAAAGCGACACATCCAACAAGAATCATCGTCGTTTCAGATGCTGTTGCTAAAGATGAACTTCGTAAAAAATTAATCGAACAAGCAGCACCACCAGGAGTAAAAGCCAATGTCATCCCAGTCAGCAAAATGATTGAGATTGCAAAAGACCCACGTTTCGGCAATACAAAAGCACTTTTATTATTCGAAAATCCTCAAGATGTTTTACGCGCAATTGATGGTGGCGTAGAAATCACTCAAGTAAACGTTGGATCAATGGCTCACTCAGTAGGTAAAGTGGTTGTTAGCAAAGTACTTTCCATGGGACAAGACGATGTCAAAGCCTTTGAAGAGTTAAAAGCAAAAGGGGTTAAATTCGATGTTCGTAAAGTTCCAAATGATTCAAGTGCGAACATGGAAGAAATTCTTAAAAAAGCAAAACATGAATTAAAGACACAATAAAAAATTAAAAATAGGAGGTTTATTATGTCTGTCATATCAATAATTTTAGTAGTACTTATTGCATTTTTAGCAGGTATTGAAGGTATTTTAGATGAATTTCAATTCCATCAGCCACTAATCGCATGTACATTAATTGGACTCGTAACAGGTAACTTAACAGCATGTATCATCCTTGGCGGAACACTGCAAATGATCGCACTTGGATGGGCAAACATTGGAGCAGCCGTAGCACCAGATGCCGCGCTTGCCTCAGTAGCTTCAGCAATTATATTAGTATTAGGTGGACAAGGAGTAGCAGGTATTCCTTCCGCGATCGCTATCGCAATTCCACTAGCAGTAGCAGGACTTTTCTTAACAATGATCGTTCGTACATTAGCAGTTCCAATCGTTCACTTGATGGACCGGGCAGCTGAAAAGGGGAATATACGCAGCGTAGAGTGGTTACATATTTCAGCAATTTGTATGCAAGGGATTCGTATCGCGATTCCAGCAGCAGCACTTTTATTCATTCCAGCAGACAGCGTTCAAAATTTCCTAGAAGCAATGCCAGCTTGGTTAACAGATGGTATGGCAATTGGTGGAGGAATGGTAGTAGCAGTTGGTTATGCACTTGTTATCAACATGATGGCTACAAAAGAAGTATGGCCATTCTTCGTAATTGGTTTCGTAGTAGCAGCGATTTCGGAGCTAACACTTATCGCAATTGGTGCTCTAGGTGTTGCGTTAGCACTTATTTATCTAAACCTATCTAAAATGGGTGGCGGTAATTCAAACGGTGGCGGAGGCGGAAACTCGAGAGATCCGCTCGGCGACATATTAAACGATTATTAATCAAAAAAGGAGGAGAAGAGAATGGCAGAAAAAATCGAATTAACAAAAAGAGATCGCTTACGTGTAGCATGGCGCTCTACGTTCATCCAAGGCTCTTGGAACTATGAACGTATGCAAAATGGTGGCTGGGCTTTCTCCATGATTCCCGCTATTAAAAAATTATATAAATCAAAAGAAGACCGTTCAGCTGCGTTAAAACGTCATTTAGAATTCTTTAATACACATCCTTACATTGCATCGCCAATTCTTGGTGTAACACTTGCGCTAGAAGAAGAACGTGCAAATGGAGCAGAAGTGGATGACGTAGCAATTCAAGGGGTTAAAGTTGGTATGATGGGACCTCTAGCTGGTGTTGGTGACCCAGTATTCTGGTTTACAATTCGTCCGATGTTAGGAGCATTAGGTGCTTCTCTTGCCTTGAGTGGAAACATTCTTGGACCAATTTTATTCTTCGTTGCTTGGAACGTAATTCGTTGGGGCTTCATGTGGTATACCCAAGAATTTGGTTACAAAGCTGGTTCGAAAATTACTGATGACCTTTCTGGTGGCTTACTACAAGATATTACAAAAGGGGCCTCAATACTCGGGATGTTCGTGCTCGCCGCCTTGGTACAAAGGTGGGTAAATATCCAGTTTGCACCGATAATCTCGAAAGTAAAACTGGATGACGGAGCATATATTGATTGGAGTCATCTTCCACAAGGTGCGCAAGGCATTAAAACGGCTTTAGAACAACAACAAGCCGGTTTAGCTCTTTCTGAAATTAAAGTAACAACCTTGCAAAATAACTTAGATAACTTAATCCCAGGACTTGCAGCAGTAGCTCTTACATTCCTGTGTATGTGGTTACTTAAGAAAAAAATCAGCCCAATTATTATCATCTTAGGACTATTCGTAGTTGGTATAGTTGGCCATGTAATCGGGCTTCTGTAAAAATAAAGTTGATTCAAAAGAGGCTGGCGGTGCAATCACTGGCCTCTTTTGATTTTAAGTGTATGACACGAGTATACGAATGCGGTATAATAAACAAAACAAGCGAAAAGAAATGGAGCGAATATAGTTGGTTCAATCGATTAATACAAAGGTAGATTTAACAATAGATGCCACCGCTTATACAGGGCTCACAGATTATGGGAAAATTATGATTGGCGATAAAGGTTTTGAATTTTTCAACTCGCGTGATGTGCGGAAGTTTGTCCAAATCCCGTGGGAAGAAGTCGACCAAGTTATCGTTTCAGTTATGTTGAAAGGCAAGTGGATTCCGCGCTATGCTATTAAAACTAAGCGCAACGGAACATACACATTTGCTTCTAAAAAACCTAAAGATGTCTTGCGCGCGATAAGAGTATATGTCGACCCAGCTAACATGGTGAGTTCGCTAAGTTTCTTGGATGTTATGAAGCGCTCGTTTAAGTCGATATTTAGCAAGAAGAAAAACAAACAAGCTAAATAATTTATACTAAAAGCTTTAGTGGGCAGTTTTCTGTCTATTAAAGCTTTTTTTTGAACAAATATCGTATTTTGTTACAATAGGTAGTGAAAGTGAAAGTGAAAGTGAAAGTGAATTGGAGG
This sequence comes from Listeria ivanovii subsp. londoniensis, assembly GCF_000763495.1. Classification (GTDB taxonomy): domain Bacteria; phylum Bacillota; class Bacilli; order Lactobacillales; family Listeriaceae; genus Listeria; species Listeria londoniensis. The sequence continues at coordinate 177,374 of NZ_CP009576.1, forward strand.
AGGAGTGCCAAATGAAGAAACCGAGAATTTACACAATGTCATTCGCAAGCGTATACCCCCTGTACATACAAAAAGCTGAGAAGAAGGGACGAACCAAAGAAGAAGTCGACGAAATTATTTTTTGGCTAACAGGATATGATGAGGCTTTGTTACAGCAAGCCATTGATCAAAAAATCGATTTTGAAACTTTCTTTGAACAAGCGCCAAAAATGAATCCGAATGCTACATTAATTACAGGTGTCATATGTGGTTACCGAGTGGAAGATATTGAAGAGAAGCTAATGCAACAAATTCGCTATTTAGACAAACTAATTGATGAACTAGCTAAAGGTAAAAAGATGGAGAAGATTCTTAGAAAATAAAGTAAAAGCGTCACCACATTTCAACGGAAATGTGGTGACGCTTTTTGTAACGTTCAATACTCGATTAGCTTGCTCCGATATTCAGCTGGAGTTAATCCATACTTTTCATGGAATTTTTTGTAGAACTGAGTGATGTTAGACATTCCAACTAGATTCGCGATTTCCGAAATTGGTTGCTCGGAAAATTCCAGATACTGGGTAGCATTTTTTAGGCGTTGATCTGTTTGAATTTCTTTAAAAGTCTTTCCAAAAGTACGTTTGATTAGTTGAGATAAATACTTGGGATGATAATTATAAAGTTGAGCAGTTTTTTCCAACGTGCACACCTCAGAATGCTTTTCAATGTATTCAATAATCTCGAACAGATTATCAGCGCCGGTTGAGCTGATATGGACGATTTGCTTGTTTTCGTTGGATTGATAGTTACGAATGAGTTGAATAAATATCAACGAAAACAGTGCTTCAATCGAGTATCGACTAAACGAATCATTTTTAAAATATTCATTGATGAGTTGACTAAAGTAGTTTTCAATAGTTTCATCACTATTTCTAAAAATCAAATAGCCATCATGATGATTATTCTGCGTAATTGCTGCAAACAAAAAATTAGTTAATACACTAGCTTCTCCTAGCCCCATAATAAATTCCCGCGAAAAAAAGTCATTACTCAAACTAATATTGAGCACAATATCATTTTCGGTTAATTTTTCTTTTGCCCGAATTACATTACGATCAACAATACAAATATCTCCTTTGGTGAGTAAGGTTTTCTTATCATTAACAGTGTAGTGACAAGTACCTGAATAAACATAGTTAATATTGATATTGCTATGAATGTGTTTTGGGACAGAAGTGAAGCGTGAGTCTCGGCGAATTTCAATAATATTTTTTTTCAAATTTGGGAGTTCGAATTTGTAAACTTTTTCCTCATCAATTAGCACTTGAGGTAATTGTTGGTAAACTGGACTGTGAAATTCAGGGTTAGCTAAATACTTTTCTTCAGGTTTCGTTAAATCAAAAATCTTGGCTAAATAATCATTATTCACAAAATCACCTTACCTTTTGTTAGTCACTAACTAGAAAAGAATTATTGAAAACGTTTTATAAAAATATATACTTGTATTATAGCTAGCAAGAAATATTTGCGCAAGTATTGGTCTAATAAATCATTGAGGAGGACTTAGGATGGATACAAAAGATTTAAGCAAACGAATCCTAGTTAATGTCGGTGGAAGTCAAAATGTGAATAATGCTACTCATTGCGCTACCCGTTTGAGAATTACTGTGAAAGATGAAGCGCAAATTAACAAAGATAAAATTGATGGTTTAGATGGTGTACTCGGAAGTGTTAATAGTGGAGGGCAATTTCAAATCATTATTGGACAAAATGTTGGCCATGTTTATGAGGCTTTTTCCGCTGAGCTAGAAGGTACTAGTGATAAAGTGGAGAAAAAAGAAGTGATAGAAGCAAGTGAGGATAAGAAAAAATCTGTCTTTTCAAACATATTAGATACAATCACAGGTATTTTTACACCACTATTACCTGCGATTACAGCTGCAGCGATGATAAAAACGCTTTTAGTGCTGTTAGATCTATTTCATTTAATTGATCCTACCGGAGGAACGTATAAAGTTTTAACATTTGCTGGAGATACCGCTTTTTATTTTATGCCCGTTTTGGTAGCGTTCTCAGCTTCTTTAAAATTCAAGTTAAATCCGTATTTAGGGGCTTTAATGGGTCTCATATTAATTCACCCAAGTTTTGTAACAATAGTAGCAGATAAAAACCCAATAAACTTATTCGGTTTTTTACCAGTAACATTAGCTAATTATAGTTCGACGGTTATTCCAGTTATGCTAATTATCTGGATTGCCTCCTATGTCGATCGCTATGCTGATAAATTTTGTCCAGAAGCAGTGAAATTCTTTATTCGTCCGTTAGTGACTTTCTTCGTGATGATTCCACTAGCTTTAGTGGTGATTGGACCATTGGGGTACTTGGTTGGTATAGGGTTAGAAAACGTAATTGATGCAATCCAAGCGCATGCTATTTGGGTGTTACCTCTAATATTTGGAGCGTTATCACCAATATTTATAATGACTGGAATGCACTATGCGATAACTATTCCACTTGTATTACAATCTATTTCTTCTAATGGTTTTGATATGCTAGGAATTGGCTTTTTAGTAGCAAATATTGCACAAGGAGGTGCCGCTTTTGCTGTTGGACGCTATGCCAAAACGACACAAGTTAAAAGTTTAGCTTACTCATCTGGCTTTACGGCACTTCTTGGCATAACTGAACCAGCACTATATGGAGTTAATTTAAAGTATAAAAAACCATTTTTAGCGGTAATGATTGCTGGAGGAATTAGTGGACTGCTAGCTGGAATATTAAGTGTCAAACGAATGACATTTGCGCCAACTGGATTAACAACTTTACCAATTTTTATAGACCCAGCTAATCCTTGGAATTTGATTTTTGCAATCTTGGCTTCGGTGTTAAGTTTTATTCTAGCGTTTATTTTAACTACGGCATTTATTTATAAGGATAATCATTTACAAAAAGAACTAGGGGGAAAATGAAATGAATAAACAATTTCCAGATAATTTTTTATGGGGAGGAGCAATTTCTTCGGCACAAGCAGAAGGAGGCTACCTAGAAGACGGGAAAGGGATAGATACGCAGTCAATGCGCTATTTTAATCCAGAATGGGACCGAAAGAAACGAGACGAAAATCGTAATATTAATATGACTTCTGAACGTTTTCAAGCAGCTTTAGAAACACAAGACGAAGTGACTTACCCATTTCGTCATGGGATTGATTTTTACCATCGGTATAAGGAAGATTTAGCGCTTTTAGAGGAAATGGGTATGCGGGTGTTTCGGACATCCATCGATTGGTCGCGAATTTATCCGAATGGGGATGATGAAGCGCCGAATGAAGCAGGTATTCAATTTTATATTGACCTATTTACAACATGCCGTGCTAAAGGAATGAAAGTATTTGCGACTATGCTGCATTATGGAATGCCAATTAATTTGGTTACTAAATATGGTGGTTGGAAAAATCGTAAAACTATTTTCTTTTTTGAAAAATATGCTCGTACTTTATATGAGAGACTTGGAGATTTAGTTGATTACTGGTTGCCTTTTAATGAAATCAACTGTAATAGATTCAATCCTTATAATGGATGTGCGGTTATCAAAGACCAAGAGGAGAACTATAATCAAACTATTTTCCAAGCAGGGCATCATCAATTTCTAGCCAATGCGCTTGCAGTTAAGGCGGGTTTTGAATTGTTGGAACAGCCGATGATTGGTGGTATGATTGCTCGATTTACTACTTATCCAGCAACTTGTAAACCAGAAGATGTAATGCAGGCAATTTTAGATGAAAATTATAAAAACTATTTTTACACAGATGTACTAGCTCGAGGGAAATATCCTAGTTACACAAACCGCATGTTGGAAGAACTTAACGTACAATTAGAAATGGAAGAGGGAGATTTAGAACTACTACAAGAAAATACAGTTAATTTCATGTCATTTTCTTATTATATGTCTATGATAGCAAGTGTAGACCCTGATTATGAAATCACAAGCGGAAATTTACTTAGTGGAATGAAGAATCCATATTTAGAAACTAGTGATTGGGGCTGGCAAATTGACCCAATTGGTTTACGAGTTTCACTAAATGAAATGTATGACCGTTATCAACTACCAATTTTTATCGCGGAGAATGGTTTAGGTGCGTATGATACAGTAGGAGAAGATGGTAGTATTCATGACGATTATCGCATCGACTATTTAGCAAAACATGTGGAACAGATGGCAGAAGCAATTCATGATGGAGTCGACCTAATCGGCTACACAATGTGGGGCATTATTGATATTGTAAGTTGTGGAACTATTGAGATGTCAAAACGATATGGTGTCATTTATGTTGATTTAGATGATGCAGGAAAAGGAAGCTATGAACGTAAGAAAAAAGACTCTTTTGTATGGTATAAAAAAGTGATTGAAACTAACGGACTTATGTTAAATTAAAAAGCCAGCAGTAATCGATTTTAGTCATCGGTTGCTGCTGTTTTTTCTAGTAAGAACGCACCAACCTGTTCTACAAGTTTTTCATTAACAGAATAAATATGTGTCGTACCTTCCTTTCGTAAGTTAATTAATTTGGCTTCTTTTAGTAGTTTAATATGGTGTGATAGTGTGGATTTGGAAACATTGTAAGTTGTACCAGAAAAACGCTTTTCCTTATTTTTGAGTAGGCATAGGAAAATATCAAGTCGGATTGGATCGCTAAGTGCTTGGAATATTAATAATAATTCGGGTTTGGATAATTCATTTTTCGTTTTCATACAAACTATCATATCATAACTTGCATTTTAATTGCGCGGAACATGCATCTATGATATATTATTATAGTTCGAAAAAAATCGAACTATAAAATACGAAAGAAGTTGTTGGGAAATGTTGCATATCGAAGCGCAAATTACGATAAAAAAAGAACAAACCGAAACTTTTTTACAAGCAGTTAAAGAAGTTATTGCTGCTACAAGAACCGAAGTAGGGAATCATGGCTATGAGTTAGTGCAATCTACTGAAGACGAAACAGTGTATTACATGCTAGAGAAGTGGGAAGATATGGACGCGATTACAAAACATAATGAAAGCGATCATTTCAAAAATTTCCAGAAACTAGCTGCTAATTTTGTTGCAAAACCCCTTGAAGTCACAGTCTTAACACCAATCACACGCTAAGGAGGAAAAAATAACATGACTTATTTAAATAATGATTTTGAAGATTTAATGAAAAACCGTCGCTCGATTCGCGAATACGATGAAACGTTGAAAATTAGCCAAGAAGAAATGCAAGCAATACTTACAGATGCGGTGACAGCACCTTCATCTGTGAACATGCAACCGTGGCGTTTTGTAGTAGTTGAAAGTGATGCAGGTAAAGAAAAACTGAAACCCTTGATACGTTTTAATACACTACAAAATGATACTTCTTCGGCAATGATTTTGATTTTTGGAGATCTACAAAACTTCGAAAATGGCGAAAAAATTTATGGCGGTGCAGTGGAACGTGGTTTAATGCCAGCTGATATAAAAGAACAACAAATGGCAAAACTAAGCCAATATTTTAAAACAATTCCGCGCTCTGAATTAGAACGTGTTGTATTGATTGATGGTGGAATTGTCGCAATGCAACTAATGCTTGTCGCTCGTGCTTATGGCTATGATACGAATCCAATTGGTGGATTTGAACGCACAGAGGTTGCTAAGGCTTTTGGTATGAATCCAGAACGTTACGAGCCAGTGATGATTGTATCAATCGGTAAAGCTAAAACAGATGGTTATGACTCTTATCGTTTACCAATTGGCGATGTTACGACATTTGCTTAAAATGAATAGAAATGAAGCAAGGGGACATAATATCTCCTTGTTTTTTTATGTTTCCTCGTTATATAATTAAATTAGAATATTACATAAACGAAGGAGGCCAAGCAAAAATGACTATTAAAATTACTCGTAAGGCTGGAACTTTCGGTGGTATTTCACCAACAAAAATTAAAATAGAAAATGAAGGAAATGTGGAATTGAATGATGGGGAATCCTATTTCTTTATGCCGAAAAAAGAGAAAACAAAAGTGAAAGTAAATCGGTGGTTTTCGGGAAGTCAAGAAGTGGAAATAGATAATAATAATGAGGCATTGATAAAAGTTAATGCTAAAGCGGTAGTTCTACAATATGCAATGTTTCCATTTTTTTAGTGGGTCTTTTGATGACGAGTATTGTCTTAATGGGAATCAGTTTGGCGCTTTGTATTGCTTCCCTTTTTTACTCTAGAAAAAACTGGTTCAAAATTGTGAAAGTAGAAAATTAATAATGGTAGTATTGGCGGATTGCTAATACTATCTTTTTTGTATCTGTGTAACTAATTTTTATACTTGTGTAAATTAAAAATAGCGCTAAACTCTATTATGTTAGCGCTTTCTTTTGGCATGATTATTGCATGTTATACAGATGCTCAGAATGAGTCTTTTACGAGGAGGGTGGACAAAGAGAAGGACTGTTCTGGCAACCACACAAAAGGGGTACAGAGACGAACTTAGAACTACCGAAATGAGGTTTATAAATCAAAAATCGGGGTGAAGAGATGAATAAAAAGACGAAGAAGCTTTTTAGTATTGCATCTGTAGTGTTGTTGGTTTTATCATTAGTGGTTGTATCAATTGGTGTAGCGCAGCCAAAACGGGTCAAAGCGGTTGAAAATGTGCCGCAGTATCGAAATGTTATGTATTATGGAGATTGGTCGATTTGGGGAGGAGAAGGGAATTTTTATCCGAAAGACATTCCGGCAGAGCAATTAACACATTTGAATTTTGCTTTTCTGGATTTTGATAGTAATGGGGATTTAGTTTTTACGGATAAAGATGCTGCTGTTGGGGCACCTGTTGGACAAGAGGGAGTTCAGTGGGGTGGTGCGAATGCAGGGATTTTGAACGCAATCCAAGATTTGCGGGCACAAAATCCGAATTTGAAAATTGGCGTTTCTGTTGGAGGCTGGTCTAAATCGGGGGATTTCTCGACCGTCGCGGCAGACCCAACCAAACGAGCTAATTTTGTCAAAAATGTAATGAAATTTGTGAAGTATACCAATATGGACTTTGTTGATTTGGACTGGGAATATCCTGCATCGGTGCGGGCTGCTGACCTTGTTGATAATAAAAACGACGAAGGCACTCCAAATGCAAAACCTGCGGACAAACAAAACTTTATTACGCTTTTACAAGATTTAAGAACAGCTTTGGACAAACAAGGTGTCGACATTAATAAGAAATATGAATTGTCGGTTGCTTTGCCAGCTGCAAAACCCACTTTAGAAAATGGGATTGATGTAGCGAATCTCTTTAAAGTGGTCGATTTTGCAAATGTGATGACGTATGACTTAAATGGTGCATGGACTCCAAACAGTGCGCATCACACAGCGCTTTATGGCAATCCGAAAGATCCTAATTATGATAGCGGATTTTCGGTCGACCAAACGATAAAATACTTAAAAGACAAGGGAGCGGTCTCGGAAAAAATAGTTGTTGGGGCAGCATTTTATACTCGGGGCTGGAATAAAGTAGCGGCTGGAGATGATACTGCCTTACCAGGACTTTTCCAAGCAGCAGAAAAAAATAATAAAGATGCGGATGGCTCACTAACTTACGGGGCGAATAATGAGAATCCAATCAAAACTGGCGACGGGGGTCGTGCAGGCGGAGTTTATGCCTATAGAAGCATTGACGCTTTGAAAGCAAAAACACCAACTTTGAAAGAATACTGGGATGATACGGCTAAAGCGCCATATCTGTATAGTAAGGAAACTGGGGAGTTTTACACATATGACAATACGCGTTCGATTGGCTATAAGGCTCAGTATGTGAAGGATAATAACCTTGGTGGCATGATTTCTTGGATGCAGTCACAAGATAAAGCAACAACTTCAACCAAGCGAGATGAACTTACTAAGGCGATTAAAACAGGCTTATTCGGCACAACCGCTATTCCACAAAATACGATAAAATATGCGGATTTGAATGTGGTAGCAACTGTAAAACCTTATAGCGAAAATGGGGTTGGATATGAAATCACTATTACAAATAACGAAAAAGCGGATGAAACAAATGAGGTATTGAAATCAACTGAACTAGCCTTTGAAACAGTAAAATTACCGAAGTTTTATATTCCAGTGAAAGCAGGCGAAACGCTCACTGCTGGGGATTATAAAGCAGGAACCGTTACTACTTCTGGCGGGAATACAGTGGTTGATTTAGCTTCCGTTTATGACGCGCAACAAATTCCACAAGGCGCATCTTATACTTTCCGCTTAAAATCAAGTGCAGCGACAGTAGATGTAAATAATATTTCCAAAATTGATTTAACCCAAAGAATGGTAAAATCAAGTGTCGAATTTAGCAAACAAACTATTTATGGTGGCGGAAGTGTCGTACCAGATCCAACTGACACTGAAGCACCGACTGTTCCAAAAACGGTTGTATCATCAAGTGTAACTGACAAATCAGCTACATTGAATTGGACTGCTTCAACGGATAATAAAGCAGTTGCGGGATACAAAATTTATCGAAATGGAACGGAAGTAGGTTCTGTATCAGGAACTACTTTTACGGATAGTGGCTTAACTGCCAAAACAGCCTACACTTTCACAGTGAAAGCCTACGATGCGGGGGGGAACTTTTCTGCGGCAAGTACTGCATTAACAGTTACAACGCTAGATGCATCAGCACCGCCTGCAACCCCAGCTTGGGATACCGCAAAAACCTACAATAAGGGCGACCGGGTTTCTTATAAAGGAAAAACATATGAAGCACAGTGGTGGACACAAGGCAACGAACCCGGAGCAGAACAATGGGGACCATGGCTTTTGATTAGTTAATTGGGAAAATAATAAAAGAGTTACAAATCACTGTATAAGTGTTTGTAGCTCTTTTTTTGTCCATTTTAAAAATGAATATGCCTATGTGATTGGCGTCAAATTAACGGAAATTCCGGCATTAGAGGAGCCAGAGCTTGAACTTGACGATATTCAACCAATGACAAAAATTTACCATAATGTTGTCGAATTCAATTTGAAAAATATAAAAGCGACCTTAGTGGGCGGACTACGCGTGGATGTATATAATGGGTGGATTTCTTCTTTTACTATTAATTATTGCCATCACATATTTAATCGGATTTTTTTCACGAGGTCATGATTTAACGGGAAAAGAGTCACTAAATAGAGGACAAAACGATATCTAGCGTATTACAATGAAGGGAAGAGTGACGAAAGGATGCGGACAGATGTATTTTGTATACGATATTGGTGGGACTTTTGTTAAATTTGCTTTAATGGAAAATAATGGAAATATAAAAATGAAAGATAAATTCCCTACTACTGCCAAAAGCGCCGAAGAACTAGTAGCACAAATGGTGGAAAAATTTTTGCCATATAAGCAAGCGATAAAAGGTATTGCAGTAAGTTGTCCAGGTGTGGTTGATACGAAAAAAGGAGTGATTTACCAAGGTGGGTCACTATTATTCATGCATGAAAAAAATCTGGCAGAGATGCTTGTTCGTGAATGCCATGTCCCAGTTGTCTTACAAAACGATGCAAAAAGTGCGGCTCTTGCTGAATTATGGTTAGGTGTTGCGAAAGATGTGCATAGTGCGGCTATTTTAACGCTTGGTAGTGGCGTTGGTGGTGGGATTATTATGGAAGGTAAGTTACAATCAGGAGTTCATTTAATGGCAGGAGAAGTGAGCTATATGCAAACGGATTTTGATACGGAGAAATTGCGCGGAGATTTTTTTGGTCGAACTGGATCAGCGGTGGAACTCATTAAACGAATCGCAACAAAGAAAAATTTAACAGATAAAAAGGACGGCGAGCAAGTTTTTGCATTGATTAATCAAGGTGACGAGGAAGCCATAACCATTTTTAATGACTATATTTATGGTCTCGCAATTCAAATTTTGAACATCCAGTATTTAATTGACCCAGAAATTATTGCTATAGGTGGAGGAATTAGTGCGCAACCAATTGTTGTCGAGCGTCTGAGTGAAGCCGTGGAAGAAATCAAAGCCGCTAATCCTTTCCACGCAGCTAAACCAAATATCATGACCTGTCACTTCCAAAATGACGCGAATTTATACGGCGCACTTTACAATTTTTTCTTGCAATTTGCCTAAAAAGGGGAGATAGATATGGAGTTCACTTATGAAGTTATTAAAGCAGATGCCAAGATACCAGTGAAATATATTATTCATAGTATGCCTGATGCGGTTGCGATTCCTAGGCACTGGCATGAGGCACTCGAAATCGGCTACACTATCCAAGGCTCCGTTCCAAACTTTTATATTGATGGGGTTAATTACACGACACAACAAGGGAACATTATTGTTATTAACTCTAACGCGATTCATTCCGTTTTCCCTAATTTTGAAGAAAATCGTAAAGCTTTGTCGTTATTTTTCCCGTATGGCTTTTTGCAAGAGAATATACCGGATTTTGCTAAGTTAGAGTTTTGTACATTTATAGGTGATAAGTCTCTGTATTTACAAGATTTATTAAACAAGTTTATTGAAGAAGTAGAAGGCGATAAAAATTCACTACATATAAAAGCGCTTATTTTTGATATTCTTTATATTCTGGTCAGAGATTTTTCTGCCCCTAAAAAGGCGGTGACACCAATTTCAACAGAAAAGCACTTAGAACGGCTAACGGAAATTACAAGTTATATGAGAAAGAATTTTGCTGAGGAAATGGCGGTTTCTGATTTAGCCAGTCATTTTAATTTGACATCAGAATATTTTTCGCGTTTTTTTAAGAAGTATATGGGAATGACGGTGCTTGAGTATTTGGAGTTAGTTCGCTTAAACGAGGCGTACCAATTGTTGATGAATACGGACAAAGCGATTAGTTATATTGCCTTTTCTTGCGGTTTTCCAAATGAAAAATCATTTACACGAGTGTTTAAAAAAGCTTATTTTACCACTCCAAACAAATATCGAATCCAAAAAAAGTCATAACTTGACGCTTAATTAGCGGGAAAAGGGCGGGCTAAGGCGAATTTAAACCTCTAAAATTAAACATGAAAGAAGGCGCTTTCATATTTAATTTTTAGGAGGGTAACGACATGTTTGATAAGCAAACAACTTGGAAAGAACGTATTAGTTATGGGCTTAGTGACACAGCATCAAATTTTGTTTTTGCAATGATTAGTACGTATTTAATTTATTTTTACACAGATGTTTTTGGAATAAGTGCTGGGGCTGTTGGGACGCTTTTCTTAGTAACACGGTGTATTGATGCGTTTGATGGTCCGGTTTTTGGTGTTTTGATTGACCGGACGAATACTAGGTGGGGAAAGGCGCGACCGTATTTTTTATGGTTATCAGTTCCGCTTTCTGTGGTATTTATTCTTACCTTTACAACGCCAGATTTAAGCGATACGGGGAAAATTATTTATGCGTACATCACTTATATGGCGCTAAGCATTCTATATTCTGCTATTAATGTACCAGTAACAGCAATTTTACCAAGCTTGTCTAGCAGCCCGAAAGAAAGAACGGTTATTGTTACTGTTCGGATGATTTTTGCGGCGATTGGTAGCGCTGTAATTAGTATTTGTGTATTGCCGCTTGTGGATTTAATCGGCCAAGGAGATAAACAAAAAGGATTTTTCTGGACAGTCGTAATGCTCGCAGTTATTGCGGCGATATTATTTTTAATTGCATTTAAAAATGTCCGTGAAAAAGTGAAACCAGTTGCTGCTGACGAAAAAATCAGCATGAAAGACTTGGTTTTAGTAATGAAAAACAACAAGCCATGGATTATATTGGTTATTTTTGCTTTCTTATATTTCCTTGTTTTTACAATAAAAATGCAGTCAACCGTTTATTATTTAACGTATAATTTCAATCGGCCAGACTTAGCTGCTGGAGTTCTCGGCATTTCGACATTAAGCATTGTAGCGACGATTTTCATCCCAGCGTTAACAAACATTTTTTCTAAAAAAATGACGATGATAGTTGGTTTAGTTGTCTTTGCATTTGGTCAATTAATTGTTTGGTTCTCTAGTTTAAATGACTCGGTTGTGTTGTTATTTATCGGGGCGATTGTCGGCGTCCTTGGTTTAGGGTTAATTCAGCCGATACTTTTTGCCATGTCAGCTGATACGGTCGATTACGGTGAATGGAAAACTGGCATTCGCGCACAAGGATTCCTATCATCGGCACCCGCAATGGGAGTTAAAATCGGGATGGGTGTAGGTGGAGCGCTTTCCGGTTGGTTATTAGCAGCCGGTGGATATGTGCCAAATCAAGTACAGAGTAAATCAGCACTAATGGCGATTGAATGGAGCTATATTTGGGTTCCGATTATCGGTATTGCCCTTGCTATATTCGTAATGCTTTTCTATGACTTAGATAAAACTAGTGACGAAATGACAAGCGATTTAGAAGCGAGAAAAGCAGGAGGAATGTAAAGTGAATTATAACGACCAATTAAAAATGTTGAAACAAAAAAATGGAAACGCTGAAAAATGGATAAAATTTGTACCAGGTTTTACGGAATCTGGTTATCTAGATAAAGTTTTCAAAAGCCAAATAACACCAAAAGAAGCGGATTCGATGAGTCCAGGTGAGGTGACACTTGAAATGTCTCGGGCTGCGATGGGCTGGCCGAGTAAAGATATTGCTACAAATGAAATGAAAATAGCGAATGAAATTTTTGATGGAAATATCCCGGTTAGGATTTATCGAAAAGCAAAGCTAGCTGGTTCGCTTCCAGTAATTGTCTTTCTTCATGGCGGAGGTTTTTTTGGAGGTTCGCTTGATAATGTCGATCATCCATGTAGACTATTAGCTGATAAAGGCGATATTGCGGTGATTTCAATTGATTACGGTTTAGCGCCAGAAAACAAATATCCAGAAGGGCTGTTAGATTGCTACCGCGCTGTGAAATGGATTTATGAACACTCCGAATCACTAGGAGTTAATAAAGAGAAAATCGCGATTGCGGGCGACTCAGCAGGTGGGAATCTTAGTATCACGACAACGCTTCTTGACCGGACGCTAGGCACCAATTTTATTAAAGCAGAGGTTTTATTGTATGCAACGGTAATGCGTGGGATTAATGGGCAAGGTGAGCTGTGGGACGATTCCAAACTCGAAATGAAGGAAGATGTGGAGATTATTACCAATTATGTGAAGGGCTTTGGTAATTTAGACGTGCAAGTGGACAAATGGTATTTAAATCCAGGTGTAGATGCAAGTAATCCATTTATTTCACCATTGCATTCAAAAGATCTAGCATTTCTTCCGCCAACGATGATAGCTGTTGGTGAGTTTGATCCGCTTCGGTTGCAAAATGAACTATTGGTAGATAAACTACGTGCCGCAAAAGTACCAACACAATACATCCAATACAACGGCATGATTCATGCTTTCATGGACCAAATTGGCGACTTACCACAAGCAGAAGATTTGATGGAAGAAACGGTTAATTTTGTGTTAGAAGTATTGAATTAATAGCAAAAAAGGTAACTAGAGACTTGAATCTAGTTACCTTTTCTCTATTATAACGCCTGAAGCATGTCGAATTGTGATTGATACAGATTATAATAATAACCGTGTTGCGCCATCAATTCATCGTGGCTGCCTGATTCTTGAATTTTCCCATTATCAATATAAAAAATTCGGGAGCTGTTCTTAATTGTTGAAAGCCGATGCGCAATAATAAAAGAAGTACGACCCTCAAGCAATTTCTCTAGACCTTCTTGAAGCAAAATTTCCGTCTGCGTATCAATGCTTGAAGTGGCTTCATCAAGAATAAGAATTTTCGGATCAGCAAGTAATGCCCGAGCAAAAGAAATAAGTTGCCGTTGACCAGCTGAAAGTGTGCTACCACGTTCTTTCACTTCGGTATAGTAGCCATCCTTTAATCCAGATATAAAGTCGTGAGCACGAACAACTTTGGCGGCAGCGATAATTTCTGCTTCTGTTGCATCCAATTTACCGTAGCGGATATTTTCAATAATTGTTCCTGAGAAAATAAATGTATCTTGGAGCATTACGCCCATTTGTTCTCGAAGCGATCTGAGTGTTACACCCTGAATATTTTCGCCATCAACTAAAATATCACCAGAATTAATATCATAAAAACGACTCAGTAAATTTATAATCGTTGTCTTTCCTGCACCAGTCGGACCAACGAGTGCAATGGATTCACCTGCATCAACATGGAAATTAATGCCTTTCAAAATATCATGGCCTTCTTCATAACGGAAATATACATCTTTAAAATCAACATTACCAACAATTTGTGGCATTTTTTTCGCATTTGGTAAATCTTTAATATCTGGCTCCACGTCCATTGTTTCGAAAATTCGTTCCAAGTAAGTCGTAGCGGTAATAAGTGAATTATAAAAGTTCCCGATATTAATTACTGGATTCCAAAAGTTTCCGACATAACCAATAAATGCAATCAGAGTCCCGGTTGAAACATCGACTCCGTAGCCTTTAATACCAACAAAGTAAATTAGACAAGTCGTCATTACCGCGATATTTTGTACACCTGGCCAAAGCAAGAACTGAATTTTGACAGCTTTCATCCATGAAGTTCGATAATCGTTACTTACTTCAGTGAAAATCTCAAAATTTTCTTCTTCGCGGGAAAAACTTTGGGTTACTTTTATCCCGGCGATACTTTCATGAATATAAGCGTTCATATTGGACTGTTTATTACTAAGTACTTGGTAAGCCTTCCGTTGCGCCGTTTTTATCACCATAACAATAACAAACAAGACAGGAATTAGTGCCAAACTATAAAGTGTCAGCGTTGGATCAATCATCAGCATAAAACCAAGTGTAACGAGCACACTTAAAATGTCAGAGATTAAATTAATTAGCCCATTAGAAAGTAAATCACTCAACATATTAATATAGTTAACGACACGAATAAGAATTTTCCCGTGAGGTCTGCTGTCAAAATAAGAGAACGGTAATTTTTGTAAATGACCAAAAATCGCAGTACGCATATCTTTCAGAATATCTTGTCCAATCAGCGTAATGGACTTAATTCGATATCGCATACAAAGCCCAGTTATAACAACCGAAGCAATAAAAATAATCGCAATCCAGAAAAGTTGAGTCAAATCTTTATTCGGAATCGTATCATCAATAACTACTTTCGTTAAATATGGTCCGACCATTGTTGCGATGTTTGCAAGTAAAATGACAACAAGCGTCAGATAAATCGATTTTTGGTAGGGTTTGACGTATACGAGAATCCGTTTTAAATGTGCGGAACTGAAGGCTGTTTCTAGCTCTTCATCGACATCAAATTTATTTCTAGCCATTCGCACTCGCCTCCGTTCCAAGTTGTTTGTTGTAAATATCAAAGTAATAACCTTTTTTCGCTAGCAAACTTACATGTGTACCACGCTCGATAATTTCGCCGTGATTCAAAATCAATATCTCATCTGCTTCTTTAACTGAAGAAATCCGGTGCGCAATAATAAAGGTTGTCGTATGCTCCGTAATTTGTTTCAATTCTCCTTGGATTTTCACTTCGGTTTCCATATCAACAGCAGAAGTTGTATCGTCCAAAATGAGGATAGAAGGATTTTTCAGCAGTGCCCGAGCTAGCGAAATCCGTTGTTTTTGCCCACCAGAAAGACCAACTCCGCGCTCGCCAACAATGGTGTCATAACTTTCTGGCATTGTTTCGATAAAATGGTCCGCATCAGCAATTCGAGCCATTCGCCGGACATCTTCCATCGTTGCATCTGGTGCACCAAAAGCAATATTTCCTTCAATTGTGTCGGAAAACAGAAAAATATCTTGCATAACGGTCGCGATATGATTTCTAAGTTCCCGCACATGCCACTTTTTCGCATCGACGCCATCTAATAAAATTTCACCAGAAGTCGGATCATAAAAGCGGCAAATCAAGTTGACTAAAGTAGATTTTCCCGCGCCAGTTTCTCCTAAAATCGCAATCGTTTGTCCCGGAGCTGCTTTTAAAGAGATATTTTTCAAGACGTCGGTATTTGGATCATCTTCAAAATGAAAACTAACATTTTTAAACTCGACATAGCCTTGCAAGGACGGCGCTGGTTTTTCGGCATGAATCGGAATTTTCGCTGTGGTAGCCATCATATCTTGAATTTTAAAAGATGAAGCAACAAAACGTTGGACATCATTAATTAGCCAACCACTCATCCGCATTGGGCCATTCAGCATCCACAAGAAACCGTTGAAAGCAACTAAATCGCCGAGTGTCATTTGGCCTTTAATTACTAAATAACCTCCGAAAACAAGCGTGATAACTACTAAAATTCCAGCTAGCGAATCAAGCACAGGCAGATAAGTCCTAGAAACTGCAGCAGAATCTAAATTGCGTTGCTTAAAATCCTCATTATGCGCATGAAATTTTTTCATTTCAAAATCTTCGCGCGCGAATGCTTTTACGACACGGTTTCCACTAATATTTTCTTCTACCATCGAGTTAAGCCGCGAAAAGCTTTCACGAATTTCATAAAAAACTGGTTGTGCTTTGCTAGACATTTTCATCGTAAGGAAGGCAATTAGTGGAGTTACAATCACTAGTGCCAGCGTGAGTTTCCAGTCAATTGTCGTCATAATAACAATCGCAAACGTAAACAAGAAAATATTCTCCAAAATGTTATAAGACACCCAAGAAACAAAATGACGAATCGCATCCGTGTCCCCGGTCATTCGTGCCATAATGTCACCTACACGAGTATTATTAAAAAAATCGAAATCCAGTGACTGTAACTTTTTGTAAAGATCTTCGCGAATTTGAAAAAGGGAGTTTTGTCCAATTCGCTCACACATAATCTGATACGCATAACGACAAATCGTTCGAATAATTGTCGAAATAATCATGATTAAAAGTAATGGAATAAGTAATTTTGGCTGATTTTTATAAACTACATCATCAATCACTTTTCCACCAAGTAGCGGATAAATAATACTAATACCAGACGCAATAAAAATTAAAATAAATACACCAAACATAAGCAGCCGATATTTCCGCACATATTGCCAAATCCATTTCATACTCTTCATTCGTTTCACTTCCTTTTTACTTTTATTCATCCATTTAGTTTACACCCCTAATTTGGAAAAAGAATGGTTTATATTCGCTGGAAGCATGGACAATGTTATATAATTAAAGGATAATTGTAAACGCTATTATTAGGAGGTGAAAAGATGCTAAAGATTAATACAACTACATTCAATCCGCAAGTTTTGTATATCGCCAGTTATTATACAAATGAGCCACGAATTGGAGAAAATCACCATCATGACTTTTTAGAAATTTCGATTATTTGTGAAGGAACAAGTGTTTATGATATTGAAGGTGAGCGAGTTGAATTAAGTGCAGGGGATGTATTAGTTTTTAACCCTGGTGTGAATCATTACGATATTACCGAACCAGGGATGACAAACGTACAACTCCACATTGGTTTTCGTAATTTTACTTTGGAAGGCTATACAAGAAATACGTTCCCGTTTAAAAAAGCATTTTTACGAAAAAGCAAAACAGAGTCAGCTATTTTAAATATTGCTAAACAAATTATTGATGAAAAAGATGCCGAAAAACCGGGGTATGATTTAATGTTGAAAGCCAATGTAATGCAGCTGATTATTCATATTTTACGCGAAGCAACCCCAGAACAACTTGAAAATAATGGGATGAAATTGTCGACGGATGAGCAGCAAAAGCAAATGCTTGTGAATGAAATTATTCATTATATGGAAAAACATCATAGTGAGGATGTGTCGCTTTCATCGTTATCGCAAACAATGTATATCAGCCCGGCCTACATTTCTAAAGTATTCAAAGAAGAAACAGGAGAATCGCCAATTAATTACTTAATCAAGATTCGTCTTACCCGTGCTGAGGAGCTCCTCAAGAATAAAGATATCACGGTTAAACAAGCGGCTAACATGGTTGGATATAATGACGCTTATTATTTTAGTAAGCTTTTCAAGAAATATTACGGCTTCCCACCATCTGAAAATTGGCGAAAATCTAGTTAACGTCTAAAACAAGCTAATTGAAGGTATAATTATGACATAACCGCAAAAAAAGCATGCTCCGTGGTAAAATTAAAAAGAAATATACCATAGGAAGAAGGAAGAACTGATGCGTTATGAAGAAGCCTTAAAATATTTAAAAACACATAACCGTATGCAACAAGATGGAGGCACCGAAGTCATTTTTAAAATGGCAGCGGATACATCTTGCGGAAACCTCGATTCATTTCTATTAAAAGATCGTGAAGAAGAGTTAGAAGGCACTAATGCAGCAATTGAAACTATGCCAGAAGAAATGGTCGTGCCAGATTTTTCGAATTTAGAAATCGCGACAGCAGCGGCCCTCCAAATGCGTGCTTCGATGGGAAGTCCCAATAAAGATTTAACCAAAGGAGTAAAAACGGAACACAGAGTCATTCAAGGTGAGTATGGAGATATTCCAGTCCGAATTTATCATCATGAATCGCAAAAAGAACTAGCGCCAGCCCTTATTTTTTATCATGGTGGTGGATTTGTCGGAGGGACACCAGAAGTAGTGGAAAATTTTTGTAAGGGCATTGCGGAAAAACTCCCAGCAGTTGTTATTAATGTTGATTACCATTTAGCGCCTGAATTCAAGGCTCCAGCAGCACCAAAAGACTGTTTCCGTGTACTGAATTGGGTCGTAGAAAATAGTGATAAACTTCGAGTCGATGCTACGAAGATTGGTGTTTCAGGGGACAGTGCGGGAGGAACCTTAGCGGCGGCAGTAAGTTACATGGACCGAGAAGCAAAAACGAACTATGTCGGGTTCCAAGCCCTCTTATATCCAGCCCTTACGCTAATTGATGAGGATAATGACAAATATAAGTGGGATATCACTAAGTTTGCTGCCTCGGAAGAAACGATGCCCGTTGTAGCTCCTGGAATTATTGGAATGAATAATTCTGGTTTATTGCTTCGAACAGCATATGTAAGAGATGAAAATCCAGCTTCACCAATCTATTCACCATTGTCTTCTCCAGATAAAAGCATTTATCCACCAACTTTAATTGTTAGTGCTGAATTTGATGCGCTTAGAGCTTTCGCAGCGGTATTTGCAAAACAACTAATGACTAGCGGCGTCAAAACAAAAGCAATCGTATATCAAGGAATGTGTCATGCATTTATTGATAAATACGGGATTTACCCACAAGCAGAAGATGCTGCAGATGAAATTGTCCAAATGATGAAAGAAATATTTTAATATAGAAAAGCAGGTATTTTGCGGAATACCTGCTTTTCATTGGACTAAATTTTGCGGTTCGTGCTAAAAGTATATTAGAATGGAGAAAAGAAAAGGGAAGGAATGATAGGGCGCATGAAATTTCAACTTTTTATCCAGCCAAAGTTAGATGTTCTCCAAGGAAATATTGTCGAATACGAAATACTTCTTAGAGATGATAGCGAAGTTCCTAAATTTCCTTTGTCGGAGCTAGAAGCAGTACTTGCTAATGAAGAAACGTATTATGTTTTTTCAGAGTGGTTTATTGAGGCTTTTTTAGAAGTTTTAGATAAATATCCCAGCAACCGTTTTGCTATTAATATAGCGCCACAACAGCTTTTTTATGCTGAAACACTTCTCTGGCTAGATGAACTGAGAAGCGAGAGCCATCGAATCACTGTAGAAATCACCGAAGATATTTTTGACGTACCCGCACATAAGCAACATTTAAATGCCAATGACAAAGATGCGTTTATCCTCAATAAAATCAAAGTCATTTACGGACTAGGTTATCATATTGCCATGGATGATGTTAGCTGCGGCCTAAATAGTTTGGAACGAGTGATGAGCTATTTGCCATATATAATTGAAATTAAGTTTTCTTTAATCCATTTTAAAAGCATCGATTTAGAAGATTTGCTGTACTTTATTAAAGCTTGGGCGAACTTTGCTCAGAAGAATAATTTGGATTTTGTTGTAGAGGGGATTGAAACAAAAGAAACCATGGCAATATTAGAAGTCCATGGCGTCTCGATTTTCCAAGGTTATTTAGTTAATAAGCCATTTCCGGCTTAAAAGTTTTCAATCAGATTCTGCAAGTTTTGGAAAGAACTAATAGTGATTGGTTTTTTGGAAGTCAGTAAGCCTTTTTCCCGCATCGTCTCCAACACTTCTGTAATTCTGGCTCGACTAGATCGACAATAATCAGCTAAAAGCGACTGTGTAACATAAGATGGAAGTGTAATCTGACTATCATGTTGATGAAGATTCAATAGCTCCACAATTTCCACTAAGACATTCGCTGCTTTGTAAAATGGCGATTGATTAATATTTTTATAATTTTTCGCAGTAAACATATATTTAACAAGAACATTATCTAATATCTGGTGGAAAACTTGGGGATTTGCGTATAAATAATTAAGGAAAAGCTCACGATTAATCAGTATGGCACTTCCATCAGTGAGGGCACGTACACGATAATCTATAAGTTTAGGAGTGGTACTTGTCTCGAGCAAAACTTCTAATCCAAAAAGCATCGACTCAGCGACTAGTCCATTTATTAACCAACGACCTTCAGATGTATGCCCTTCAACAGTGGCTGCGCCAGACATAATAATGCCCATTTGTGTTTTACGTCCTATATCAACTCCAAAAGAGTGGATAATATCACCCTTACTAAATGAAATCCTATTCGAATATTCATGCGAAATAACATCTAATATATCTTTAATGTAAAGCATTTATCAAAACTCCTATATGAAGTAAAACTAATTCACATTATTTACTAGTTAATACAATAACTGTACTCGCAAACGGGCGAAAAAGATACATAAATAGAGAGTTTGTCACAAATTAGCCATATTTTAGACACTCAATCGAAACAAATTTTCGGATATTCGAGAGAAAAAAAGGCACCTACTAGCTTCGGGGCCTTCAAAATTTTTTATAAACATCAATAGCGCTACCAAAATTAATTAAATATTCACCGCAGTCATACATTGGTCCGTATTTTTCTGCGTAATGCGTAACAGTATTCCGCAAAAATTCCTCAGTTACTTCTAAAAAATCGGCCACTTCAAAATATTCTCTTAGTCCGAGATAAAAACAAGTAATGATATCTTCAAGCGGGACCATTGCTTCATAACCTTTTCTACGGGCGAAAAGCTCTTGCTTCTTATCCATAATTGTTTCTTGTTTCGTAATATTACCAACTGTGTATTTATAATGCATTAATTCTTCTGCTAAAATGCATCCTTTTTCAATGGAAGACTGGTTTTTATTGATCAAAATTACTCCGTTTAAATATAGACCAGGTAATTTGTAAGGCATTTTTTCTTCTCTTATGGTTACTTCATCTTGGTATTTAGCTACCAATTTTTCATACAATAAAATCACATCCCGCGATGGAGTTTTTTCTTCATCTCTATATAAGCTAGTATATCTCGCAATTCTTCATCTGTTACATCATCATCTATGTGGGCCGCGACTGTCATTCCTCGTTCATCAACAGGAGGTAAGTTCCTTTCTGGGAAAAAGTCATCTAATCGTTTGTTAAAAATCTTCGCAAGTTCAAATAAAACATCTTGGTTTGCTTTGCGATCACCATTTTCATAGCGGCTAATAGTTTGGCGCGTGGTGTGCAAACGTTCTGCTAGTGCTTCTTGATTTAACCCACGCTCCTCACGATATTGTTTTATTTTATTTCCTACAAACTTATTCAACTCCATAATTATTATCCTCCACGTGTTTATGTTAATAGTGTAGCACTATTAGCACCAAAATGGAACTTTTTAAGACGAAATTGTTTGATTTAATTTACTTGTAACCGAAATGGTGCTATAATAAAGTTATATTAAAAATAAAAACAACGCAATTTTACAGCAAAAGCACCAAAACGGTGACAAGACTGTTCAAAATGGATGAATAAATTTAGGAGATGGAAGTGAAAATGATGGATAGAAAACTTCTGAAAGAAAAACAAATACAATTAATTTTTCAGCTAGAACAAGAAGAAAACAGATTTGTAAGGAAAAGATTATTAGAAGAACTAGAATACTTTGAAGCATTAGGAGACGAAGAAAAAGGGCTTTTAACAGCGGAGCAAAAATTACTTATTTTATCACCACAAGAGTACTTAACATATAAAAAGACATTTTCCGATGCTCAAATTAGCAACTTAATTGGCATATCTAGATCTTCACTCGCAGAATGGAAACGAAAAAAAGGACTGTCAAAAAAGCAACGGCCTCGAATTCAACAAGAGATGATTCAGATTTTAGCATACCATTTAGATAAAACAGAAGAGGAAATAAGCCGTTTGCCCGATGCAACGATTGAATGCCAGTATGAAGCGTTCGTAATTAACGAAGCCCATAATTAAGGAGTGATTATATTGCAAGTACTTGTTTTACCAGAAAATAAAGAGATTAATTATATAAAAACCGTCCAAGAAGTAAAGCGGTTTTTCGCAGATTTTCAGCGTTTTCGAATGATATGTGGATTATCACAAAAGCCAAAGCTAGAAAAAAATGGTTGCTTGGAAGAACCTGTTTTTAACACAATTACATTTTCTGCTAGACATGATAAGGAACTAATTCGCGAGGCGCAGTGGCTAGTGGAGAAATACACAACAATACTCAATCAAATGGATGCACTTTATCGAACTATTTTACTAAGCTGCTATATCGAACGAAAGCAGGATGTAGCAATTATGATGGATTTGCCCTATGAAATCGCCCAATTTAAACGAATAAAAAAACGAGCAGTTTTGGAGCTTGCTGCGGTTTTGGGGATTTTGGTTAGGAAAGCATGATACTTTTGCGATATTTTTCTAAGTTATTTTTGCAGTAATATAAAGATAAGGAATTTGTCCAGTATGCGGATGACAATAAAAGCTGCATCAGAATTTGGGTGCACCGTTATTCTGATAGAGATACGTATTTGTTTTGAATTTGGATGATAATCCGTTGATATAAACAAATGATCTATTTAAGGAGTAAGACTCGGAGGAATGAATTATTAAGAATGGTCTTGACCGAGTTTTATGTTCTATTTTTAAGGAGTGAATGCTTAGTGAAGAGTTTGAACTTCATGAGAGTCTTAGAAGCAGCCAAAACTATGCTTCAAGAAAAAGGTGGAATCAATGTTTCTATTGTAATGCAAAATCAAGTAGATACTCCAACAACAATAATGGAAATGATTGAACAAGAAGAAGAAGAAAGTCGAACAGTGTGGAAAGAAATTTATCGTCTTGCAATCCATCATTATTCAAGTGAGTTGGATGCTATAAAAATCGATTTAATTGATACGCTGATGCAATCGGGTTTCATTTTGCCAGAAGGGTATGAACTACTTACTATTAGGCATTATGGAAAACAAAATTTAGTAAAAGAAGGCAATTTAACACATGCGAAAATAAGCTTTGAAATAGTTATTTGTCGCAATTTAAAAGTGAAAATTTAGGAGGAATTATTAATGGCATTTGAAGAAAATTTATATTGTGATTATACACCGGGAGCTGCTAAAGCTGTTGCTGGGAAAGATGTGGTTTTAGCAATTTTTAACGCGGCAGGAGATAAATTACTAGCCGTTGCAGGTCAACAAGGTTTAACGATTAATCGTTCTAAAGATAGTATCGAGATTACCTCAAAAGATACAATTGGTGGTTGGAAATCTAAAATTGGCGGAATGAAAGAATGGTCAATCGAAAATGACGGTCTATATGTGGCCGATGCAGATTCTCACCAAGAATTGGCGAAATATTTTGAAAGTGATAGTCCGGTTTGTGTTAAAGTCATTAATCAAGCTTCTAAAAAAGGTCTGTTTGGTGGTTTGGCAATTGTAGCTGACTATAGTTTTGAAGCACCTTTTGATGAAGCGATGACTTATTCCATAAAACTTGATGGAATGGGTGCACTTGTTGATTTAACAATTACTGAGGGCGGAGATCAAATGCCCGGAGAAGCACCAGTAACACCAGCGGAATAAAATAAAAAGCCACTACAAAAAGTGGCTTTTCCTTAGGAGGAAATGGAATGTTTGAAGTGAATGATACAACCTATATTTTACGATTTAATAAGCAAAAAGTGAAAACGGTCGAACTAACAACTGGAATTAGTTTGGTGGCTGCTTTAACTGCTAATAAAGGAATTCTAAGTTATCAAGTTATTGAAACGCTATTTGTTTCTGGCTTAGTTGAAGAAAAAGGGCTAGTAGCTGTAAAACAAAAAGAAGCATTAGAAATTTTTGACAAATTAGTAGAAGAACAGGGTTTAATTTCTTTAAATGTAGCTGTTATTGAGAAATTACAAGAGGATATGGGTTTTTTGTTCCGATAAAACAAATTGAGTTTGAATATTTTGGAGCAGAAGATGGAGAAACTGCAAATGAAACAAATAATGATTTTGAACTTGAGAAACAACTAGCTTTTTTCGTAGTTAATTTTCATATGACTAAACACGATTTTGAAGAGTTAACAGAGATAGAAAAAAATTTCATTATGAAAGAATGGGAAAATAAAGTCATTTTCGAATCTACAATGATGCGAAATGCAGTATTAAATGCTGAACAAAATCTCAATCGAAAACGTAATTCTCGCTTTATTGATTTACACAAAAAACGTCAAAAGAAAGCGGACGTAAATTATACGGTAAATGCACTCCAAGCAATTTCTGAAAATGAGGAACAAGAAGGAAAAGGATGGATTGACCGCATTTATCAAGCAAATGGTTTACAGAAACCAAAAAATAAAAAAGAAAGGGGGAAAATTAATGGCGGATAATAAAAAAATAAATTTAGAAATGAATGATACGGCTTTAATTGCTCAAATGAGTCAACTAGATCAAATGGTTTCAACAGTCGAAAGGCGTTTTACTGAAATGAAAATGACTATTGAAGATACTGGAAATGCAGATCCTGGATCAAAAATTTCTAACTCTCTAGGTGGCCTACAATCCAGTGTTGCCTCAATCAGTGATGCTTTTAGTTTATTAGGGTCTAGTGGAGAGTCTATAACTTCAGGTTTTGGTGCTGCGGTAGGGTCTGTTGGAGGAATCACAGACGCATTTAAAAATCTTGGTTCCAGTGTTCAAAATGGTTCACTCTTTTCAAGCCTAGCAACAGGTATTGGTGGAATGGGAAGTATGCTAAATGGTGTTGTTGGCGGTGTGCAAGGTATTAGTAACTTAGCTAGTGGATTTATGGAGTTGAAAAAAAGCGTAGGTGGTTTAATGTCTTCCGTCGGTGGTGTTTCAGGAATTATGTCTAAGCTAACTTCTCCAATGGGGCTAGTTATTATCGGGATTGTTGCGCTTGTGGCGGCATTTGCTTATTTAATGTCAACTAATGAATCATTTAGAAATTCAGTTATGTCAGTCGTTACACAGGTTGGTCAATTATTTGGACAATTAATAGCAACCTTGATGCCTATTATTATGCAAATTGTTACTGCGGTTGGTCAAATTGGAGCAGCTTTAATGCCGATTGTCGTGCAATTTATCGCATTCTTTGCACAACTTTTAGCACAATTAATGCCATTTATCTCCATGCTTGTATCTATGCTTATGCCCGTAATAATGCAAATTGTCCAAGCCGTCATGTCGCTTGTGTCAGCGCTTTTACCAAGTATTATGGCTATTATTCAAGGTATTATGGGAGTTATTCAGTTCTTAATTCCAATCATTATTCAAATTGCCACTGTAGTAATACAAATTGTTGTGACGATTATTTCATATATTAGTAAAATTATACCTGTCGTCATGATGATCATTGGAGTCATTATTTCTGTTATTACTACAATTATTAATTATGTTGTTGTGATCGCAACGACAATTATAAGTATTATCGGCAAAATCATTAGTTTCGTTGCTAGCGTAATTACTGCAATCATGGGTATTGTTCAACCGATTATTGGATTTATCACCAATATCTTTAACTCAATAGTTGCTGTTATTGGGGCAGCTTTCCAGATGGTTTTTGCAGTAGCATCAAAAATTTGGAATGCTATTTTAGCAACCATTTCGGGGATTATTGAAGGGATCAAGTCAATTATTACAGGAATATCAACCACAGTTTCATCAGTCTTTAATGGAGTGAAACGAATTATTACTGGGGTTTTTGAAGGTATTAAAAGTGCCTGGGGTGGTTTAACAAATTTTGTGGGAACTATTTTTGACGGTGTTTCGAGTGCAATTCAAAATGTAGTAGATAATGTCAAAGGATTTGTGAATGTAGTGATTCGTGGAATTAACTCGGCAATCGGGCTTATTAATAAAATCCCAGGTGTAGAGATTGGTAGGATTCCGCAACTGATTTCGGGGACAACAAACTTCCAAGGCGGTTTTGCAAGGATGAATGAAGGCGGTCGAGGCGAGATGGTTGTATTACCATCAGGTTCCCAAGTAATTCCGCATGATGCAACAATGAAGTATGCAAGAGAAAGTGCTCGCGGAAATAGAACTTCACTACTATTGAATCAAGGTAATGATTTGGGTAGAGTGGAAAATCTTCTAGAGCGTTTATTACAAAAAAATCCAGTAATTAAAATGGACGATAAAGTTGTTTCGGAAGTAGTTAGTCGAAACCAAGCTAATTCGTTTGATCAGTATAACTATACAATGGGAGGTGCGGCATACTAATGAATGACTTGTTTTTAGAGATAAATGGAGAGGTTTATTCGATGAGTGAAACGTTTCCAGGGCTTTCAGTTCAAGAAGTAGCGAGACAAAGCCCTCAATTAAACATGGAAACTGCTGAAATCGCTGGGACTGATGGTGTTATTCCAGGAACCGTTGCTTTTAAACCATTTGTCTTTTCGGCAATATGTAATTTACAAGCACTTGATATACCTGATTATCATTTAGCTGTTAGAGAAATTTATGAGTTTCTATTTCAGCGCGAAAGTTATTATATTTGGAGTAACCAGATGCCTGGTATTCGTTATGAAGTGCATCCAAAACCTTTTGATTTTAGTAGGGAGTCAGACAGAGTTGGACTATTGACCATTGAATTTGATGTATTCAAAGGATATGCAGAATCACGGGGTACGACACTTGATCCACTGACATTTGAAGTGGATTTATGGCAAATGGGAATGAACTTATCCAACCGTGATGATCTATTTTACATTTTTAAAGAGAATTCTTTTCGTGTGTACAATGCGGGGAGCGAACGAATTAATCCCCTAATGCGTCATGCGTTAGATATAGCAATGACTGCAAATGGGATTCCAACGATTAATAATATCACAACTGGAGACTCGTTTCAGTATCAAAATGAACTTGAAAAAACAGATGTCTTACTATTGAATAACATCTATCCATTTGTAAATAATCGCCGAGTTGGGAAAAATACGAATCATGGAATTATTACTTTAGAAAAAGGCTGGAACGATTTTGAAATTAAAGGTGTAACAGATGTGACAATTGCTTTTAATTTCCCGTTCATTTATCGGTAGGTGATGATGATGGATTATTTAATTATTCAAAGTATGGACAAAGAAGTGGAAGAGATATTGACGGATATTGACTATGGTTCATTTTCGTATGATTATGAAAAAAATACAACTCGATCTATCTCTTTTACCGTAAATAAAACAAAACAAAATTCAAGTGTTTTTGATTTATTGGGAAACGAAGCCGTGATTATTTATCGAGATCAACAATTTGTTGTGAAAAAATGTGCCCCTAAGTCTATTGGGAAAACCATTTCTAAGCAAATAACTGCACAACATATTAGTTATACAGTGCAAGATCATGTTCAGTACAATGTGAAAAAAGGGCTAAAAAAATATTCGATTCAAACGGTAATGGAATTTGCTTTAGAGAACAATGTGTTAGGTTTTTCTCATGAAATCATAGGAAGTTTTCCTCTAGTTGAGCTAGAAGATTTAGGAAATAAGAACGGATTAGAGTTAGTTAATTTATGTTTAGAAGAATTTGGCGCAATATTATTTGCAGATAACAAAAAACTATATTTTTATGATGAAGTTAGTTGGTATTTGAAAACAGAAAAGCAATTTCGCTACTTGTACAATACAGAAGATATTTCGGTAGATACTAATACTGATAATTTAAAAACGCAGATAAAATGTTATGGCAAGCAAAAAGAAAATGCAGATAAGCTAACGGGAGATAACAAATATTTAGCTGTAGTTACCTATACTTCGCCAAATGAAGCTATCTATGGTAAGCGAATGGCAAATGCTAAAAGTGATGACAAAATAACAAATAATGCAGACTTATTAAACTTTGCAAAAAAACAAATTTTAGACGTTCCTGAAACTTCTTTAAATATTACTTATAAAGGGCAAGAAGAAGTTTCAGAGCGAGATGTTTGGTATTTTATTCATGAACCAATGCATTTTGAAACGGAAGTTAAAGTTACACGAATTAAATCAGCGCACCCGTGGAGCAGGAAGTTTCAAGATGTTGGTTTTAGTAATACGAGGCGGGATATGGTTCGGATTCAAACCCAAATAGCAAATCAAGTTAAAAAAGCTAGTATAGATACGAATAAGATTAATTCGTTTTCAAACATCGCAATGAATGCTTTTGATTCACGAATTTTAACGGAAGTAGTAGGTGTTGTAGATGGCGACTGAAATTAGAGTGCTAAAAAATACAGATAATACCGTTTTCTATCCAAAAACACACTTAATGGCAATCGAAGGCCTAAATGAAGCGACATCAAGTACTGCTGGATTAATGGCTCCTAGTGATAAAACGAAATTAAATAGTATAGAAGCAAATGCGGAAAAAAATAATGTAACAGCGGCTGATATTTCGAATTGGAATAAAAAGCAGGATACGATTTTGACTTCGGAAAATGGATTTAAATTCAAAATAGTTGTAACGGATACTGGAGAATTAAAGACAACTAAAGTGGATTAGAAGGGGAGGTATTTATGAAATTAGACTTATGGAAATGGGAAATGCTCCTTCAAGGGCGTGAGTTCAGAAATAAAACTAACGATAATTGGCAGAAATTAATGGATTGGTCCAGTTTTATTTCAACTGGTTTGGACGCAATTTATGTATATATCAATAAAGCAGACGCAAGCCTAAATCAAAAAATTGATACAGTGGATAAAGCAGTAAATGTAAGAATAAATGAGCTGATTAATGGGGTTCCGCAGCTAGATGAAGTTGTTGATGCTAGAACAGATGCGTTTGGTGAGAAATATCCAGTTTTAAGAGCGCGTTTAAATGAGGAGCAAGTGATTTATAGTAAAAAGAGTACGCTGCAATTTGATGTGGATAGTATTATTTCGATGCAAGAACAAGATATTGGACTGCTTACTAGTAAATCAATTACAGAACCGCAAACAGTTTGCTTTTTAAATGTTTCAAGCCTGGATGAGCAAGCAGATATTATTCTTGAAAAAACAGGGGAGACTAGTTTTTCAGACAAATTAACTAGTTTAGTATTTGCGAGAATAGGAACAAATGAACGTTACCAAATGGAACAATTGGTTGTGTAAAGGAGGAGTGAAGTATGACTGAAATTAAACGAATGCTACAAACAAAGGAAGATCAGTCAAAAGAACAATTTTATCCAGAAACACATGTGGAAGGAATTGTTGGGTTAACAGATTTTGTTTCTGGCCAACTTCCAACAGGTGTTGTTAGTGTTAATGGCAAGTCTGGCAGTGTTTTGCTAGAAGCAGCAGATGTTTATGCCGCAAGAAAAGATCATAATCATAATGTAGCTACTTACACAACAGATGGATTTATGAGTTCGTTTGATAAAATAAAAATGGATGAACTAGTATCGCCGGAAGCAGGCGTTGTAAGTGTTAATGGGAAAACGGGCATTGTTGATTTATTTGCATCTGATGTTGAAGCAGCAACAGTGAACCACACCCACTCAGATGCTTCAGCTAGTGAAAGTGGATTTTTATCAATAGAAGACAAAGGAAAACTAGATGCGATGCCAATAATCGCGCTGGAGACTATTAAGGAGGTAATAGAATGACTAAAATTGTAAAAATGTCAGAGAAAAATGAACACGGAACTTTAGAACAATTCTATCCAGAAACACATGCCGAGGCTGTTCAGGGGCTAGTGACAGTTTCGGAAGAGGAAAAAGCTACTTGGGAAGGGAAAGAAAGCCCAGCAGGAGCAGAACAAAAAGCAAATGGGGCATTAAATAGCGCCAAAGATTATGTTGATACTATTGGAGCGGGGACGGTCGTATTTCAAGGAGCTAATATTATGGCAGCTGGTCAGAAATATAAGTGGGAAGCTTCTAAATTGAAATTTGGTATTACTTTATTATTCAGCCGCTATGACTCGGCAAATAATACGCCACTAGATTATTATTATCATTCAGTTTTCTTATCGAAAGCTCAATTAGCTAATCTTGCAGGTAAGGGCTTATTAGTGAATATGCCTTCAACTGTTTATGGGGAACGAAAATATTTATATGTATCAGAGACTGAGGTAGCTGGGCACAATGACAATCTAAATAATGCTTCATGGGCGTTACGTCAAGTCACTGTAATGTAATCAAAAAGGAGGTTTTCCATGGAAGTCCTACTAAAAGTTGGAATGCTGGGATTTGGTGCGTTATTTGGATACTTATTTGGGGAAGTGAGTTTGTTGGTAAAAGTGCTTGTGTGCTTTATGGTAGCTGATTATATTTCCGGACTACTCGCTTCCGGCTATCTAGGGGAACTCAGCAGTAAAATGGGTTTCAAAGGAATCGCCAAAAAAATTGCTATTTTAATTTTAGTAGCTGTTGCGCATCAAATAGATTTGATTATGGGAACGCATAATACAACGCGTGATGCGGTTATCTTTTTCTATTTAGCGAATGAGCTGATTTCTATCTTGGAAAATTTTGTGCGAATGGGAATGAAAGTCCCAGAAGTTTTAAAGAATTTAATTATGATTTTTGATTCAAAATCAGGAAAAGAGGAAGAAAAACATGACAAAAATATGGATTGATGCAGGGCATGGTGGAAAAGATTCAGGGGCAACTGGGAACGGGCTGGTAGAGAAAAATTGGGTGTTAGCGGTCGCAAAACAAGTGCAAGTAGAATTGAAAAATGCTGGTTTTGAAGTAGGAATGACTAGGACAAATGATACTTTTTATGAATTAAGTGATCGGGCTACGAACGCCAATAAATTTAAAGCAGACTTGTTTATTTCAATCCATTTCAATGCTGGTGGTGGAATGGGATATGAAGATTACATTTTCACTTCCACACCGGCAAAGACAAAAGAAATTCAAAAATCAATTCACAAAAATGTGATTGCCAAAGCTTCAAAACACGGAATGCGTGATCGTGGTATGAAAAAAGCGAATTTTGCAGTTCTGCGGGAGACGGTGATGGACGCGATTTTACTGGAGGCTGGTTTTTGTGATAGTAGTGATGCAGCAATTCTTAAAACGCAGTCCTACCAACAAGATTTTTGTTTAGGAATTGTAGAGGCTGTGAAGGAAATATTTGGTGCTAAAGATGCTCTGGTAACAAAGTATCAAGCAGGAAAATACTCAACAAGTGATGATGCGATTTCAGGTAAAAATCTAAAAGGTTATTTACCAGCTGGGACAAAAGTTTTTGTTTATAAAGAATTAGCACAAACAATTAATTTAACAACGACAAAAGGTGTCCCGGGAAGTTGGGTCTTAAAAACGGAAGTCAATACGGGGAAAAGATAAAAAAAGAGCAACCAAATTCGGTTGCTCTTTTAAAAAAATCAGTTTTTCTTTCGCAAAACATAAAGCGCAGTAGTGGTTAAAATTAACCCAAATACTGTTGCAAGTCCTGCTGTATCACCAGTTGTTGGTAACGCAGTACTTACTTTACTACTAGTAGCAGTGCCATTTGGTGTAGATGTAGCTGGTTTTTCAGTTGTGGTAGTCCCGCCATTAGTCGTTCCTGAACCATTATTGGTGTTACCGTTGTCAGTCCCTCCATTATTCCCATTTCCGTTACCACTATCGGTTCCGCCATTATTCCCATTTCCATTATCAGGAGGTGTAGTTGCGGCTGCTTGCACGGTTGTTTGGAATGTGGCGCTGTAACCGTTCGTATCAGTGACAGTAGTTGTGATTTGGTCACCTTTTTTAAAGTCTAGAGAAGAGATGTCTACAGAGAATTTACCGTTTGCATCCGCTGTTGCGCTTGGTCCAGCAGCACGTACTAATTTGGCGTTTGAATTTGTTTTTTGAACACCAACCGTAGCACCTGGTAAAGTAGTACCAGTTAGCGTTGTGTCTTTTTCAGCTAGTTTGTTGATTTTTGTTGCGTCTTTTAATGCTTTAATGGCTGCATCAGCTGTTTCTTTGTCGATTTCAGCTTGAGATTTGTAAACTTTACGGCCTTCTTTTTGAGCTGTAATTACTTTTCCAGCAGCTTTTTGTTCCTTGATATAGTTGATAAATGTTTCGGTATCTGGGTCAATCGCTGTAACTAGATTCGCTTTTTTGAATGCAGAAAATCCGTCTCCACCACCGAATAAGAAGTCATTGATTACGACTTTGTATTTTTGGTCAGATTTTAACGGAGTACCATCTTCTGTTGTAACACTAGCAACTTTGTAAGCATGATCTAAGTCATCTGTATCAGTGAAAGTGTATTTTAATCCAGAAATTTGTAAAAAGTAAGTTTGGTTACTTAAATATTGTTGGTTTAGTGCTTCTAAAATATCTGCACCAGACATTTCCACTACTTGAAGAATGTTTCCGAATGGTTGAACAGCTTGTGCCGCACCCCAGGTAATTTCGTTCTGGCCATTTGCCAGACGTGTTGTGAGATCAGCACGAATGCCGCCATTATTTGTCATAGCAAAATCTACGTCAGCGCCTGCTTTGTTTGCCATATAGCGTTGTGCGTCAGTAATCATATTACCAAGTTCGGATTCTTTATCATCGATTGCTTGGTTGTCTAGATTTGTATCGCGGGAAATGACGTCTTTATTTGCAAGTCCGATAGTTTCGTTAATAACTCCTTCAATGCGGCTTTTCGCATCTTCAGTTACAGCTGTAATATCGGAATTTGGAGAGACGCTTCTCGTATTATATGTAATTTTAGCATCTGGTGGTGAAACGAAATCGCCTGTTGTTTTATCAAGTTCGCCGGTTACATCGGAAAAAGCTTTACCGTTATTGTAACTTTGGACGATACGAGTTTTACCAACTAATCCGTTTGTGTATTGATGATTATGCCCCGCAAGGACTAAATCGACGGAATTATTTGGGTCTAATTCGTTTGCTTTCGTTATCATATTAGCAGCTTCCCCAGCTACATCTTGTTTTGTTCCAGTGTTTGGATTTCCAGTAGATAGTGCAGGAACGTGAGATAAAACAACGATAGCATTAACGCCTTGTCCTCTAAGTTCAGCAGAGTATTTCACGATTGTTTCTGCTTCATCAAGGAAATCGTAGTCTTTAATATGATTTGCCAGTACTAAATTAGGGATTTCGGTTGTAACGATACCGATGAAGCCAACTTTGACGCCATCAATTTCTTTTACATAATAGGGTGAAAATCCTTCTGCAACTGTGTTTGTCCCTTTATTAACAACATTTGCGGCAACAATTTTCATATCACCTTTAACTCGTGGATAAGCTTCCACAATTGGCCCGAATTTGCTCGTAGAAACACCATCTAAAATTCGTTTGTATTCAGGCAATCCCTCATCAAACTCATGATTCCCAAGTGTGCCGATTTCGAAGTTCATTTTTTGAAGGACTTTCATTGTTGGTTCGTCTTGAAGCAAACCAGAAACGGCCGGGCTAGCACCGACCATGTCACCCGCTTGGACACGAATGGCATTATCTGCTGTAGCATCAGGATTTGCTTGTAAAAATGAGCTAGTAGCATTATCCAAGTTGGTTGCTAAATAGTCTGCTCCGCCAATTGGGGAGCCAGATGCATCTTTAGAGGCTGTTTCAAGCGCTCCGTGGAAATCATTTATTCCTAAAATCTGGATAGGAACGGTATCCGCTGCTGCTTGTACTGAATTCCCGGTGAATGGTGCAGTTAGTCCGATTGTGAGCCCTGCTACGAGTAAAAAATATGTGGTTTTCTTGAAAAATTTGTTCACTTTCACACTCTCCCTTTTTTCGCCAGTGGCAATTTGTAAGCGCTAACTAATTGGTGTCTATCTATTATAGTAGCAAAGTGAATTTGCCTTAGCAATAGGTAATGTAGCTTTTTTGTAAATGTTTTGATAATTTATTGCGATATTTTCATTTTAAATAATAAAGGAAGAAATTTTCAATAAAATAATGTGGGCAATTAAAAAATGGCTGGTGTGAATCTGGTAATTTACCATATTCACACCAACCAATTTCGTTGTTATTTGATTAAATTATTCGAAGCATCTTTTACGACAACATCATGTGCGCCGCCTTCTACAATAGAAGTAGAGGAGACAAGCGTAATTTTTGCTTTTTGTTGAAGTTCAGGGATATTTAAAGCCCCGCAATTGCACATCGTAGAACGAACTTTACTTAAACTGATTGCTACATTGTCTTTTAGTGAGCCAGCGTAAGGAACATAAGAATCTACGCCTTCTTCAAAGGAAAGTTTTTTGTCGCCACCAAGATCATAACGCTGCCAGTTACGGGCCCGGTTAGCTCCTTCACCCCAATATTCTTTCATATAAGTGCCATTTAAATTCACTTTGTTTGTTGGACTCTCATCAAAGCGAGAGAAGTAACGACCAAGCATGATGAAGTCAGCGCCCATTGCTAGAGCGAGTGTCATATGGTAGTCATAAACAATTCCGCCGTCAGAACAAATCGGAATATACACACCAGTTTCGTCAAAATATTCATCACGGGCTTTTGCAACATCGATTAAGGCAGTTGCTTGACCACGGCCGATTCCTTTTTGTTCACGAGTAATACAAATTGATCCACCACCAACGCCAACTTTGACGAAATCTGCACCTGCATCAGCAAGGTAACGGAAACCATCACGGTCAACCACATTTCCAGCACCAACTTTGACTGAATCGCCGTATTTGCCACGAATATAGTCAAGTGTGCGTTTTTGCCATTCAGAGTAGCCTTCAGAGGAATCGATGCAAAGAATATCTGCACCAGCTTCCACCAGTGCTGGAACGCGTTCTTCGTAGTCACGTGTGTTAATACCAGCGCCAACAACATAACGTTTGGAGGCGTCTAGCAGCTCTAATTTATTTTCTTTATTAGAATCATAATCTTTACGGAACACCATATGGACGAGGTGTTCGTTATCATCAACAAGTGGTAAGGCATTTAGTTTGTTATCCCAAATAATGTTATTCGCTTCTTTTAATGTAGTCGATTTATTTGCAGTAACTAATTTTTCAAAAGGAGTCATGAAATCTGCTACTTTTTCGTCAGGACTCATACGTGTTACACGGTAGTCGCGACTTGTTACGATACCAAGTAATTTTCCATGTGCTGTGCCATCTTCAGTGACTGCAACCGTAGAATGACCTGTTTTTTCTTTTAAATCAAGAATGTCTTGCAAGGTTTTATCGGGGCTGATATTGGAATCACTAATAACGAAGCCCGCTTTATGATTTTTAACACGTGAAACCATCGCTGCTTCACTTTCAATAGACTGAGAACCGAAAATAAAAGAAACGCCGCCTTCTGTAGCTAAGGCAATTCCCATGTTATCATCAGAAACAGCTTGCATAATTGCAGAAACAAGCGGAATATTCATCGTAATTGCGGCTTCTTCACCTTTTTTAAATTTCACAATCGGCGTTTTTAAGCTAACATTAGTTGGTACACATTCAGCTGATGAGTAGCCTGGAACAAGCAAGAACTCACTAAATGTGCGGGACGGTTCTTCAAAATAAAATGCCATTATTTCCACTCCTTTTTCTATTTTTTTTTACATTTATAAAATACCTTTATTATTTCAAGAACTGGCATGAAAGTCAATGATTGATAGAGATTATTTGTGGCTAGATATAAACGTTTTCTTTTGGAGGTCAGGAGGAATATACTAAAAGAAGATTATTTTATACGAAGGGAGGAGAGTAAATGAGTGAGGAGAAGTTGCTAGAACGTGGTTATCGCAAGTATCACGGGGAAGAAATAGATGTTTATTTTAACACAACCGTTTGCGCGCATTCAGGCAATTGTGTAAAAGGTAACAAAGAACTATTTGATTTAGATAGAAAACCATGGATTATGCCAGATAATGTATCAAAAGAAGAAGTAAAACGTGTCATTAATACTTGTCCAAGTGGAGCACTTCAATATATAGAGAAATAGGAGGGATAAAATGGAATATAAAGAAGGTAAAAATAGAATTTATGCGGTAAATGATGAAGGGACTGAGGTTGGGGAGGTAACATTTGTCCCAACTGGTGAAGATATGTTTATTATCGATCATACAGGTGTGGATGATGTTGCTCGAGGCCAAGGAATTGCGCAAGAACTAGTAAAGCGTGCTGTAGAAAAAGCGAAAACAGAAGGAAAGAAAATTATTCCGCTTTGTCCATTTGCTAAATCTGAGTTTTCGAAAAAGCCGGAGTATCAGGCAGTACAAGCTGATAAATAAGGATAAGTAGACTAAGGTTTGATCCTAGTCTACTTTTTTTATGGAATAATTTAAAAATATCGGTTTTCTCTTCTTGACATCTTCTTCGTTTCAGTGTATCTTTAATTCACAGTAAACTTATATGAATAATAGTAATAAGATTTCTTATCAAGAGTGGTGGAGGGATTCGGCCCAGTGAAACCCGGCAGCGGAGCGCAAGTTCTATGCTAATTCCGAACAGAAGTAACATTCTGGCAGATAAGTAGTAGCTTACAATTAGGCGCTTCGATTCTGACCAAAAAACAGAAGAAGCGTTTTTTATTAGCGCTAAAGAGGGGAGTTTTTGTTAGATGAAGAAATTTTTATTAGTGGCAGTTATCTCGGTTTTTGCTTTGGTGTTGACTGCTTGCGGAGGATCTGGCGCTAGCTCTGACAAAGCAAATAGTTCAGGCAAAGCGAAAGATGGCGGCTCAATTATTATTGGAGTTGCAGGAGACCCGGAAGTTATCAATCCAAACTATGCCGGCGACCGTGTAACGCTAACAATTCAACAAGCTGTATACGCACCGCTTTTCTGGGAAGCTAACGGCAAACCAGCACTTGCAAAAAGCCTAGATATTTCAGATGACAACTTAACTTACACTGTAAAACTGAAAGACGGTTTAACATGGCACGATGGAAAACCTTTAACAGCTGATGATGTAGTATTTACGGTTGATTCCATTTTAGATACGAAACAAAACAGCCCGAATCGTGGTAACTTTGTTTTTAATGATAAACCTGTGAAAGTAGAAGCTGTGGATGATACAACAGTTAAATTCACTTTGCCAACAGTTGCTCCCGCCTTTGAAAATACCATTAAAACTTTCTTCCCAATTCCAAAACACGTTTTTGAAGGAGTAGCAAACATCGAAAAAAGTGATAAAAACAAAAATCCAATTGGTTCGGGACCATATAAATTTGTTGAATACAAAGCAGGCGAATATGTTTCCCTAGAAAGATTCAACGACTATTTTGATGGCAAACCAAAACTAGATAAAGTCACTTTCCGAATTACAAAAGACCAAAATTCAGCAAACCTAGCACTTCAAAATGGAGAAATCAATTTAAAATCGATCCAACCATCTGATCGAAACAAAGTGGAAAAAGCGAGTGCAGTGAACATTATCACATATCCAGAAAATCGTTTAAGTTATGCAGTTTTCAATGAAAATCAACCTGCACTTAAATCAAAAGAACTTCGCCAAGCATTATCTTATGTACTTAACCGTGAAGATATCATTGAAGCAGCTTATGGTTCTGATGAATATGCGAAACCCGCATCTTCTTTCCTAACAGAAAACACTAAATACTTCACTGACAAAGTAGAAACGTATGACCAAGATATCGCTAAGGCAAAAGAATTAGTGAAAGAAAGTGGCTTTGATACAACTCAAAAATTAACTGTATACTATTTAAATAACAGTAAATCTCAAGAAAGTATCGCACTTTACTTGCAACAGCAATATAAAGAAATTGGTGTATCTCTCGACTTAAAACCAACTGATCCAAATGCGCTAAGTAATATTACCCTTGACCGTAAAAATGCGGACTATTCCATTGCTCTAAATGGTTATATTATGGGAAATGATCCAGATGCATACAAATCCTTGTTCTTAAGTGATGCTCCTTACAACTATGCTAATTATCACAATAAAGCTTTGGACGTGCTTTGGGCAAAAGGTGCTGTAACAGCGGATGATAAAGATCGTCAAGCGGTTTATGAAGATATTCAAAATACAATTGCAGATGATGCAGTAATTTACCCGATTTCATACGACAATGCAGTGCTTGCACTTGATAGCCGTTATGGTGGACAAAAAGCTGCAACTCCGCAACCAGTAACAATGTTCCGTGATTTATCTAAATTATATTTAACGGAATAAGTAAATAAAAATTATTCGTAAAAAATCTGACCTGCCAAGCTATTTTTGGTAGGATCAGGTTTTTACTTGTCATTTTTTGTGTTTTAGATAGGAGATAAATTATGCTAAAAACAATCACAAAACGCGTACTGCAAATTATTCCGATGCTATTTATTATCTCGATTATTTCCTTTGCACTTATAAAATTAGCACCTGGTGATCCGGTGAATTCATTTGTTACACCTGATATGAATCCTGATGATGTAGAGCGAATTCGGCAAAGTTTAGGGCTGGATCAACCAATTTACATACAGTATTTTATTTGGCTTGGAAATTTGTTGCAAGGTAATTTAGGATATTCGATTATCAACAGCCAACCAGTGTTACAACAAATTTTAGAAAGAATTCCAGCAACACTTGGTTTAGTAGGAACTTCTCTTATTTTGACACTTATACTGTCAATCCCACTTGGGTTAGTGGCTGCGAATTACGAAAACACTTGGATTGATAAAGTATTAAATGGGATTTCGTATATTGGGATTTCGATTCCGATTTTCTGGTTCGGCATGATTTTAATTGATGTGTTTTCGATTCAGCTAGGATGGCTTCCGAGTCTTGGGATGCGAACGATTGGGGTAGACTCGTTTTGGGATATGGCGGAGCATGCGGTTTTACCAGTTATTACGCTAACTTTCCAAGGATGTGCTGCCTACTACCGCTATGTTCGGTCCAATACGATTAACCAATTAAAAGAAGAATATGTGTTATTTGGTTATGCAAAAGGGCTTTCTAAAGTACAAGTAATGGGGCATCACGTCTTAAAAAACTCGCTACTTCCTGTTATTACATTACTTGGGATGTCGCTTCCGCAAGTGATTACGGGCGCATTTATTACGGAGAGTATTTTCTCCTGGCCGGGAATGGGATCACTAGGAATTAATGCGATTTTCCAATTAGATTATCCGGTTATTATGGCAATTACTCTATTTTCGGCACTTTTATTAATTATTGGGAATTTATTAGCCGATTTAGCTTATATGATTGTTGATCCACGGATTAGGGAAATGGGGTGAGGGGTTCATGATGCGATTAGACTTTTCGAAAAAAACGATGCAGGAATTTGAGCGTGATGCAGAAGTTGTTCATGCTACTAGAGAGCGAACTTTTTGGCGTTATATGCTATCAGACCGCCGCGCCATTTTTGCAACGGGTGTATTGATTTTTATTACGGTTGCTTGTATCTTTGCATTCCTGTCACCTTATGATCCCAATACGCTTTCTGTTCAAGATAAATTAATGCCGCCAAATGCATCACATTGGTTTGGTACGGATGACCATGGCCGAGACTACTTCACACGTGTTTTATATGGCGGTCGTGTTTCTCTTTTAGTTGGTGTGTTTGCCATGATGATTGCAATTGTTGTTGGGACATTTGCTGGAACAATAAGTGGTTATTTTGGCGGGTTTGTTGATAACATGGTGATGCGTTTCTTAGATATTTTTATGTCGATTCCATCATTTTTCTTATTAATGATTTTAAATGCTTATTTAAAACCAGGGATTTCCAATATTATTATTATTATAGGTTTGTTGTCTTGGATGGAAGTAGCGCGGATTGTTCGAGCGGAAACACTAACTCTAAAAGAGCGAGAGTTCATTTTGTATTCGAAGTCAGCGGGTGGCGAATTTTTCCATATTATGTTTAAGCATATTATTCCAAATGCCATGCCATCAATAGTTGTAGCGGCATCTCTAAATGTAGCGACAGCAATTTTAACCGAGTCGGCGCTAAGTTTTCTAGGGCTTGGCGTGCAACAACCAAACGCTTCATGGGGAAGCATGCTGAACAATGCGCAAGGTTATGTTGGAGAAGCCAGTTATTTGGCACTTTTCCCAGGTTTATTAATATTAATGACGATACTTTCGTTTAATGTGCTGGGTGATGTACTTAGAAAAGGGTTATCGCGTAGATATTAAAATGCGGATTTGGTTTTTTCTTTTGCGGGAAATAACCAAATCTTTTTTATGAGGAACGTAACAATTCAAGTTATAATTACTAAGAATAATTCTATTTTTATACCACTTTATTTAAATTTTAATCTTTTATGATGTATGAATATTCAACTTTATTCATCGCCTACATTTCAAAACATTAATTAGTTTGGTGGTTTTGCCAATAGAAGCTTGAAAAATTATATAAGACTAGTCTAGTTTATGAACATTTTGTGACTTTTAATTTAATGTGCAAAAATTGTGAAAAACAGCTCTAACTGTGCGTTTTTTTTGAAACCATGCAATATATATTGTGCAGCAATTACGCTAAATTAATGTTGTTTTAGTAGTTAATAAGGGTAAATGGGGCTTTTTATTTAGATCGTTCTGTGCTATTCTCCCATTAGGGAGGTGTGATTATTGTATAGATTATTCAGTATTATTTTTTTTGGAATAGCAGTAATTTGTTTGTTCTTTCCATGGATGTCAAGCGGTGTGGACGCAGAATCGTTTGAATTAGTTTATGAGCCAGCTTATAAATTAATATGGATGCAACCAATTATTATTTTAGGATATCTAAGTTTTATTATTACTATTTCTATTCCGAGATTTCAAAAAGGGACTAATAAAATTGTGCCATTTATTGGGCTGTTAGTATTAGTATTAGGTTTATTAAATTTGGCAGTTAGACCACTGTTTGGATTTAGCACATTTACATTTAGTATACTAAGTACTTACATTACTGAATTAGTAGAACCGGCATTTATTATCGCAGTATTGGCAAGTGTTGTATCGTTAATTATGTATGCAATATATTTAAAAACATCGGAGGATTAATGACAATGCAAAAAAGTAAGATTATTGTAGCTTTAATTGTGATGACAAGCTGTATTATTCCAGCAACGGTATTTGCGGATATAAAAGATCCGAATACTGATTTAAAAATAGTATTTGAAAAAGAAGAGATTAAAAATGAGGATAAATTACTAGACTTAGCGGCAAAGCAAGAAAATCAAGAATACATAGTGGCAGCAGGAGAGAAGATTCCAATAGCTATAAATGATTCAAGCGCAGAAGTCGCGACAGATGCTTTACCAGATGTTGAAGAAGAATTAAATACGAAGGTAGCGACAGAAGTCTTAGAAGTGAGGGCCGATGAAAAAGGTGATTATGAAGCAGATTTAGTATCAACAATTTTTGTTGAAGTAGAGGGTGATGGTGTTATCTCAGCAGATCTAGTTGATGAAGACAAATTAGATGAGACTGAGGGTATTCAAATTGAAAAACAATCTACTAAAATTAATAGCTTTAGTAATTTTCTAGTACCTATGGCTGCATGGACAGATACAAGTAGCACAGGTAAAAAAGGTGCGAAAGATAGTATTTATATTTCTGCAAAAGTGTATTATCATCAACAAAAAAAGAGCGGTAATACGCATATGGATATGAATACGATTAACTACAATACATCTGTTAAGAAGACTGGTGGAAAAATAACTAGAAGAACAGCTAAAGTGGCTCAATCTGGAATGACTAAGTTTGGCAAAAAACCATTGTTACAACAAACTAAATCATTGTCTTTTTCAGGGAATTCATATAAATATGATGTTCCTGATAGCTGGACACCAATATCAACTACTAATGGTTGGGTTGGTACTCAGTTAAATGTAGCATCAACTTATAAAGGTTCTACTTATAATACGTCAGTCAATTGTTTGATTCTAAGTAATCCTAAACTTGGATGGTAATTTGTTCAATACTAAGTAGGGAACAATAGATCATAATGTAGGGCCGAAAAGCTTATCTTATAAACTGC
This sequence comes from Listeria ivanovii subsp. londoniensis, assembly GCF_000763495.1. Classification (GTDB taxonomy): domain Bacteria; phylum Bacillota; class Bacilli; order Lactobacillales; family Listeriaceae; genus Listeria; species Listeria londoniensis. The sequence goes on from NZ_CP009576.1 coordinate 219,544, forward strand.
AAATTATACTAGTATAGATGAAAACAAATAAGGTCTCTATTCCGATTTTTGGATAGAAGCCTTATTTGTTTTTTGGTAGATTTAATTTGCTCTACTATTTTTTCACTTCAATAAACTTATAACTATAAGGTGAGCCAAAAGCATGTTTTTGCACACCTGTAATATCGGTTCGTTGCAGTACTGCGGTTTGATGTTGATAAAGAGGTAAAATCGCTGCATCGTCATCTAGTAAGACTTTTTCAGAAGCGACAAATGCATTCCAACGTTCTTCTGGTTTTGTTGCAAGTGTTGTGTCAGTTGATTTAACTAGTTTATCATATTCGGGGCTGTTATAGCTCATATGGTTATTAAAGTAATCTGATAAGAATAGGCTACTGTATGTCCAAGGATCTTTGAAATCAGGCATCCAAGCAGCAAGTGATAAATCATAGTTACCATCAGAAGTCAGCTGTGTTGCGCTTTTCGATGGCATATTTTTCACTTTAATAGTCACACCTGGTAAATTATCTTCAAACTGTGCTTTTAAATAAGCAAAAACAGTTTTAGTCGTTTCTTGGTCATCGCCAAGCAGTTCAATGGTCACTTTGTCCGTACCAAGTTCTTTTTGCGCTTGTTTCCAATATTTTAATGCTTCATCTTTGTTATAAACTAAATGGTCCCCGCTATCTGTTCGGAAATCTGCACCCGTTGTTGGGTTTTGTACAAAGTCTTTTGGAAGTAAACCATTTGCAGGAAATGAACCGTCGCCTAAAATTCTGTCCGTTAATTGTTTTTTATCAACAGATAAATTAAGTGCGTGACGTAAGGAATTATTAGCGAGGGGTGTCGCTTTCTCGTCACGTTTTTGGTTCATTCGCAAATAGCTTATTAATGCATCTTTTTCAGTTAGGAAATCTTTTTTATCTTTATATTGTTTGGCAAAGTCCCCCGAAAGTGGAACTCGGTCGGCCTCATTGGTGTTATAAAGATTCACTCCAGCATTGATATCTTTCGCTACTTGAACATCGATTTCGTTCACTTTCACATTCTCTTTATCCCAGTAGTTATCATTTTTAGCGTAAGTCCATTTTTGGGTAATATTTCCGCCCCAATCCTTCATTATAAAAGGTCCATTATATAAAGTATGCGCGCTGTCTGTACCATATTTTTCTCCTTGTTTCTTCACATAACTTTCTTTTTGTGGGAAAAATGTTTCAAAAGTAAGTAGCGAAATGAAATAAGGAACTGGTTTTTTAAGTGTGATTTCAAGTGTCGTTGGGTCAGTAGCAACAACTCCAAGTTCTGTTACAGGTAATTTACCCTCATTGATTTCTGTAGCATTTTTGATGGAATCCTTAAATAGTGCAGAGTATCCAGGAGCGGTTTTTGGGTCTACGGCACGGCGCCAAGCATAGACGAAATCATCGGCAGTTACCTCTGAACCATCAGACCATTTCGCGTTTTTCTTTAATTTGATTGTATATTTCGTTTGGTCTGCGCTAATTTCAGGCATCCCGTCCGCAACTCCAGGAACAAAGTTATCTTTTTGATCGAGTGTATATAAACCTTCAAAGACCTGATTTTGTGCAGTAAAGCTAGCAAAATCTTCTTCGGCAGTCGTATTTAATGTTAGTAATTCACTAGTTTCAAGAAATTTAATTTTGTCCGGGGAAGTTTTTTCAGCTGACTTATTAGAGTCATTTCCGCAAGCTGTTAGTAAAAGTAAAGTGAAAATGGCCATAATTGGCAGTGCTTTTTTAAAATAGTGCATGATATTCTCCCCTTCTATCTGTATATTTAAAGTTATTATAAGTATTCCGATAAGATAAGTCAAGTTTGTGGTTTGGAAAAAAACTTCTTGACGCGTAAAAAAACAAATGGTAAGATATTTCTTGCAAATAAGAACGATTACGTTTTGCGATGCGTAATCGACATTTACATAGTATAATCATAAGGATTAAATCGTAATCATTACGAAAAGAGGGGAAAATATGAAGAGATGGTCTTTTTTATTTGTAACAGTAGTAGCGTTCGTTTTCGTTTTAGCAGGGTGCGGTGCTAATAGTGATGCTAGTGGAGAGAAGGATAAGTTGAAGATAGTGACCACTTTTTATCCGATGTATGACTTCACCAAAAATGTTGCCGGAAACAAGGCATCGGTAGAAATGTTGATTGATGCTGGAACAGAACCGCATGATTATGAGCCAAGTGCCAAAGATATTGCCAAAATTGAAGCGGCAGATGTCTTTGTTTATAATAGCGCTGATATGGAAACCTGGGTTCCAAGCGTTCTTAGAAGTTTAGATTCTAAAAATTTGACAGTAATTGATGCAAGTAACGGAATTAAATTAGCGGAAGGGATAGAAGAAGGGGAAGAGCATCATCATGAGCACGAGGAAGAAGACGGTCACCACCATGAACATGATCCGCACGTGTGGTTGAGCCCTGTTCTTGCCCAAAAAGAAGTGGCAAATATCCAAGCAGGTATTACAAAAGCAGATAAAGTGAATGCAACTACATATGAAGTGAATGCAGAAAAATATACAGACAAACTAAAAGACTTGGATAATGACTACAAAACAGCTTTTGAAGGCGCAGGACAACGCGATTTTGTAACACAGCATGCAGCATTCCAATATTTAGCAACCGAATATGGTTTACATCAAGTCGCGATTGCTGGATTATCGCCCGACCAAGAACCTAGCCCGGCACGCCTAGCAGAATTGCAAAAGTATCTAACTGACAACCATATTAAAACGATTTATTTTGAAGAAGTTGCTTCGCCAAAAGTAGCAGAAACACTTGCAAACGAAACAGGTGCAAGCCTAGAAGTATTAAGTCCAATTGAAGGCATAACAGCAGAAGAACAGGAAAAAGGAATGGATTATATTTCTTATATGCAACAAAATTTGAAAGCACTTAAAAAAACAATAAAATAAGGAAGCGATAAGATGTCATATATTAATGTAAACAAGGTTCGTTTTAAGTATGAAACAGAGCCGGTTCTTGAAAATATTTCTTTCGAAGTGAATGCAGGAGAATTTATTATACTAACAGGAGAAAACGGAGCAGCCAAATCTACACTGCTCCGTATTATTTTGGGGATTTTACAACCAGATAAGGGCTCAGTTTCATTTGCTAAAAACAATCTTGAAGGTGGGAAACTTTTGACGGGTTATGTTCCACAACAAATAGCTTCCTTCAATGCGGGTTTTCCAAGTACTGTTCTTGAGTTAGTAAGGTCAGGACGTTTTCCAAATGGGAGATGGTTCAAGCGATTAACGCAAAAGGATCACGAGCATGTAGAAAAAGCATTAAAATCGGTAGAAATGTGGGATTTTAGACATAAACGAATCGGCGAATTGTCAGGTGGGCAAAAGCAACGAATCTGTTTAGCAAGAATGTTTGCAACAGATCCAGATTTGCTAGTTCTTGATGAACCACAAACTGCAATGGATAAAAATAGTAAAATGAAGTTTTATAAATTGCTTCAGCATGAGGCTAAAGTACATCATAAAGCGATTCTGATGGTTACGCATGATAGTGAAGAATTAGAAGGGTATGCTGACAAACATATCAGACTTGTGAGAAGGGAGGATGTAGCATGGAAATGTTTTTCTATGGATTTATGCAAAGAGCCTTCCAAGCATCAATGATTATTGCTATAATTGCGCCGCTTTTAGGTTTATTTCTAATTATTCGTAGGCAGTCTCTCATGGCTGATACGCTTTCGCATGTTTCGCTTGCTGGTGTTGCCTTTGGTTTGGTGTTAAATGTGAACCCGAGTGTGACAACTTTAATTGTAGTTGTGATAGCTGCTCTTGGAATGGAATACTTACGAGGTATCTATACGACTTATTCGGAGTTGTCGATAGCGATACTAATGGCTGGGGGACTTGCGGTGGCGCTTGTCTTAATGAATCTTGATCAAGGCGGGATGACGACGAGTGTGCAACAATATTTGTTTGGTTCAATTGTAACAATAAGTAAATCGCAAGTGCAGATACTCCTCATATTAGGAGTATCGATAGTTATCCTGTTTCTTGCGTTTAAACGATTTATGTTTGTACTTACATTTAGCGAAGATGTTGCGGTTGCAGAAGGGGTTCCGGTCCGGGTGATTTCACTATTATTTAGTGTCGTGACAGGGATTGCTATTGCTTTTATTATGCCGATTGCTGGGGCCTTACTTGTATCTGCACTGATTATACTTCCCGCGGCCATTGGAATGCGCCTTGCTAAGGGGTTTCTAATGTGTGTAGTTAGTGCAATCTTCATTGGTTTATTAGGTATGTTTTCAGGACTCGTATCCTCTTATCAACTTGGAACCCCGCCTGGCGCAACAATTACTTTAATGTTTATTTTGATTTTTATCGTGGTGGCATTTGTATTAAAATTTGTAAGAAAATAACTTTTACCAAGTTTCTTGAAAAACTTTGACGCGATTATTTAATTCCTCGCTCAGTATAATCCAGCTTTTATCTGGTTTTACAATTTTATTAGTATCTTTTAAATCTTGCAAGTCTTTGTAAAAACAACTTTTAGATAAGTTACTGTAAGAAAGAAGATAACTGGTTTTAATTTCTGGGGGTAGGAGCACTCGGTCATTATCAATAGGCGTACCGTGAAGAAGCGCCATATTGGTAAAGGCAATCATGAGTTTGTCCGAAGCAGAACAATTAGCCACAATACTTTTGAGGTATGCGTGAATGGATTGATTTTTCATAATAAAAAACTGAAAGCCAAAGTTTTCTGGAAACATGGATAAGAAATATTTAATATTTTGTTTAGAGTATTGGTATAAGGTGCATTTTGATAATGTTTTAAAAGTAAATTTATTTGGTGATTCGTCTAGTAATGTTAAATAATTCAAAAACATACCTTTACCTTGAATAGAATAAATTTTTGAGTGCGAAGTGGGTTCTTTCAAGTACATAGAAACATAACCATCAGCAATAAAATAAATATTTTTACTGACATCAGCTTGTTGAGTTAATAAACTGGTGTTTTTTGGTACCTCTATTTCTTTATAGTCGATTTTTCCTTCTTCGGAAAGTCTAAGGAATTCTTGATAATTGTATAAGTTTTCAGTCATGATGTTTTCCTCCATTATTTTTCTTGTCCTTAGTGAATATTTTACCAGAAAGGGCAAATTATAAAATAATGATGAAGTACCATTTTTTATGTAAATACCTCTAAAATGTGAACAAAATTTGAATTTTACATAGAAAATCTTAGAAGAAAACTTGGTAAATGTAGATTATAGTCATTTTTATTTTTTTATTTTAGTATTTTTTGCGGAAAACATAATGAATGAAACGAACACTAGTTCTGTGTTATAATTCAGGTGGAGTATGAAGGAGGAGTGTTGATGAAAAGGGTAAAAATTTCGGTACGGCGTTTAGTGGAATTTGTGCTTAGGAGTGGCAGTATTGATAGCCGAATGACTAGTTCTGCCCGAGCGCTAGAAGGTACGAAAATTCATCAATTGCTCCAAAAATCAGCTGGAGAAGAATATCAAGCAGAAGTTAGTTTAAAACTCGACCGTACTGTGGAAGATGTAGCTTTTTTACTAGATGGCCGTGCAGATGGGATAATTAATGAGCGAATAATAGATGAGATTAAAACAACGGAAACCGTAATGGAAGAAATTACCGAAATTTTCCAACCGCTTCATTGGGCGCAACTGGTTTGTTACGGCTTTATGCTTGCTGAAAAAGCAGAACTTTCTGAGGTCACGCTTCAATTAACCTATTATCAAGTGGCTGATGAAGAAATAAAGCAATTTAGACGTGTAATGAGTCGAGAAGAAATGGGTGTTTTTGTAGATGATTTGCTTTCCAAATATGCAGTTTGGGCAAAAATGTCAGTTGCTTGGGAAATGAAACGGAATAAGACAATTCAGGAGTTGGCATTCCCCTACAGCAATTATAGGCGTGGTCAGAGAGAGCTTTCGATTGCGGTGTACCGAACAGCAATCTTAGGAGAGGATTTATTTTGCGAGGCTCCAACTGGAATTGGCAAGACAATGTCGACCCTATTTCCTGCAATGAAAGCAATGGGTGAAGGGAAGACGGATAAACTTTTTTACTTTACAGCGAAAACCATTACGAGACAAGTCGTAGAAGATGCGCTAGATGAAATGCGACGGAAGGGGTTAGCAGCGAGAAGTGTTACGATTACAGCGAAAGATAAAATATGCTTTTTAGATGAGCGCAAGTGTGAACCGGATCATTGCCAATTTGCAAGGGGGTATTATGACCGGTTGAATGAGGCACTATTTGATCTGCTTGGACAGGAAGAAGCAATAAGTCGGTCTGTTATAGAGCAATATGCCCAAAAATACACACTTTGCCCATTTGAATTGTCACTTGATGTGGCGCTGTTTTGTGATGCGATTGTTTGTGACTATAATTATTTGTTTGATCCAGTGGTTTATTTAAAACGCTTCTTTAGTGAAGGCCCAGGAAAGTACACGTTTCTAGTTGATGAAGTGCACAATTTAGTAGATCGAGCTCGTTCGATGTTTTCAGCGACGTTACGAAAATCACTCGTTATGCAAGTAAAGCAACAGTTGGACAAAAAGCTTCACAAACGGCTTTGGAAAACGATTAATGAGATGAACAAAGTAATGATTTCAATTAACAAGAAATTAATTGAAGTGGACGAGACAATTCATGTAAACAAAGCAGCGATGACGGAATGGAACGAGTCAGTATTAAAGTTTACGTTTGTTGCAAAAGAATGGCTACCAAAAAATGCACAATCGGAATCTCAGACCGATGTGTTGGAGCTTTACTTTGAGAGCTTGCGTTATATGAAAATTGCTGAACTTTATGATGAACGCTATACTACACAGATTACGCGCCATCGTTCGGACTTAGAAATCAAACAACTATGTTTAGATCCTGCGTTCCTGCTATCAGAAAAACTAAAACTGAGGTCTAATTCTGTACTTTTTTCAGCGACGCTCAGACCAATTGATTACTATACAAATGTACTTGGCGGAGAAAATGATACTAGTCGAATGATTTTTAGTTCTCCGTTTGAACAAAAAAATATGCGTTTATTAGTGGCGGATAATATAAGTACTAAATATCAAATGCGTCATCAAAGTTTAGCGACAGTGGTTGAATCGCTAAATTCGTTTATATCAGGAAAAAAAGGAAATTATTTATTTTTCTTTCCTTCTTTTCAATATTTGCAAATAGTGTATGAGTTATTTAAAGCGCAATACCCAAATATCGTCATACAAAAGCAAGAGAATTCAATGGATGAAGCGCGACGTGAGGAATTTTTAGAAGTATTCAAAGTAGGAAATTCAGAGACTCTTGTAGGTTTTTGTGTTTTAGGCGGTGTTTTTTCTGAAGGAATCGATCTTCGTGGGGAAAGGTTAATTGGAGCTGCGATTGTTGGAGTTGGCCTGGCGCAACTAAATCCAGAGTCGAATTTAATTAAAGACTATTATAATGAAACAATTGGTCGTGGATTCGATTATGCGTATCAAATCCCGGGGATGAATAAAGTGCTTCAAGCTGTGGGACGAGTCATTCGCGATGAAACTGATCGAGGAGTTGTATTACTAATAGATGAACGGTTTTCGACAAGTCGTTATCGGGCATTATTTCCGCCTCATTGGAATCATGCAAAAATAGTCAAAAATACGCAAGAAATCACGCAGCAAGTAAGCGAATTTTGGCGAAATGATTGATTTTCTAGTAGAATGAAAGTAATTAGTCAGTTTTGGGAGGAAATTATGTATTATGTATAAAATTATTGCAATAGATATTGATGGCACGCTTTTAAATGATGCACACAAAATCACCCCAGCAGTTCGCGAATCTATTAAGGCGGCAAAAGCAAAAGGAGTGAAAGTAGTTTTATGCACCGGCCGTCCGCTTGCTGGAATTAAGCAAAGTTTACTGGAACTAGATCTTTTAGATGTCGGGGATTATGCGATTACATTTAATGGCGCAGTCGTTTTAGAAACCGCTTCTGAAAAAACGCTAGCAGATATTACTTTAAATAAAACAGAATTAGAAGAAATTTATACTTTTTGTCATGCAGAAGAAGTAAATGTTACTTATTTTGATGGGAAAAACATGTATGTACCAAGTCGCAAAATAACAGAAATTACTTGCCAGGACTCCCTTTTATTACAAACACCGTTATACTATTTACCAGTTGAAGAAGCGCCGGCTGAAATTCATGTATCGAAAGTAATGCTGCTTGATTCTCCTGAAAAAATAACCAATGTTATAAAAAAATTACCGATAACATTAAAAGAAAAATTTTATATTGTTCGAAGTGTTCCTTACAATCTAGAGTTCTTACAGAAAGGTGTAAATAAAGGATCTGCCTTAGAAAGGTTGGCAAATAAGCTTGGTGTAGACCAAAGCGAAGTAATTAGCATTGGTGATCAAGAAAATGATATCACTATGATTGAATATGCTGGTATGGGGGTTGCAATGGGAAATGCGACAGAACACATTAAAGAAATTGCCAATTATACAACAACAACTAATAATGAAGATGGAGTTGCAAGTGCGATTCAAATGCTTGTATTAAATCGCTAAAACGAAATACATCTAATGTTAGGTGTATTTTGATTTAAAAGCATTGACAGCGCTTTATTTAATAAGCGAGAATAGAAAGATATCAAAGTAACCTAGGATGGCAGCTATTTTAGTACAGGCGGAAAGGAAATACTTTTTTACGGAAGTTTTTCTAGCAAATCTATCTTGCCAAATCTGCTTTCTTTTGTTATTGTTTTAGGAATAGTTTGACATTTTAGGAATTGAAAGGAGTAAAGGAGCATGAAAATCACAAAAATAAAAACGCGCATCTTGCCAATTCAACTTAGTGAAACGTTTAAGACGGCGCTTAGAGAAGTAAGTCATGTAAATGTGGTGCGAGTATATATCCACTTTGATAATGGAATAATTGGGATAGGTGAAGCAGCTCCGACTCATGTAATAACTGGAGATACAGAAGCGAGTATTATAAGTGCAATAAATGACATTTTCGCTCCGTTTCTAATCGGGCGTGAATTGGATGAAGAATTGACCATTTTAGATGAAATGAAACTACTTTTAATACATAATACAAGTACGAAAGCGGCGGTAGACATTGCGCTACATGATGCTTTGGCGAAAGCGAGTTCCAAACCACTATATGAATTTCTTGGTGGCGGGAATCCGAGGCTTGAAACCGATTATACAATAAGTATTGGAACACCAGAAAAAATGGTCCATGATGCAGAAACAAAAGTAAGAGAGGGGTTTCGGTCGCTTAAAATTAAACTTGGACTTGATCCGGTGGAGGTAGAAGTCGCGAAGATTAGGAAAATAAATGATGCTTTAAGGGGGAAAATACCATTTCGGATTGATGCCAATCAAGGTTGGACAGCCGATGAGGCAATACAAATTTTACATGAATGGCACGATATTCCAATTGATTTCGTTGAACAACCCGTGAAAAGTTGGGATTTTGCGGGAATGGCGAAAGTGACTGCGCATACAAATATTCCCATTATGGCGGACGAGAGTTTATTCGGGATTCATGATGCGAAACGTCTTCTGGACGAAAAATGTTGCGACTTGTTAAACATTAAATTGATGAAAAGCTCCGGAATTAAAGAAGCTCGAATTATTCACAATTTAGCGAGCGAATATAACGTGGGCTGTATGATTGGAACGATGATTGAAGGCTATGCAAGTTTATCAGCTGCAGCCCATTTTGCAGCGGCATCCAAACAAGTGAAATTTTATGACTTAGATGTACCGTTTATGTGGAATCTACATGGTAAAAATATAGCTGATATCGGGCTGGAAATCGGTCAAGGTCAAGTGCTTCTGACAGAAGAAAGCGGTATTGGAATTCCAGCATACTAATGAGAGAAGGGATATTATGAACAAAGTGGTTAGCCAAAGTAATGCTTTTCTTTGGAGAAAGAATGAAATGAATCCAGTTTTGGAAAGTATTTTAAAAACGAGAAAAACAAGTGACTTAGTTCAGGTGACAAAAGAAGATGCAATGAAACTTTATGATGACAGCCTCGTGGACTCAGATTTACTTTATAATGATTTGGTAATTATTGATAAAACGGAAGGTGAATGGGCAAAAGTGGTCGTACCTTCGCAACACAGTTTCCTTGATGAACGCGGTTATCCGGGTTGGATGCTCCTGGAAGATTTGATGGATATAGACGAAAAAGCAAGCAATGACAAAAAGTTAGCTGTTGTCGTACCAAAAACGCAAATTAGTTATGAAGATGGGACGATTCGTGAAGTATCATTTGGAACGCTTTTTTCTAAATTGGCTGAGTCCGAAAATCATTATACGATTGAAACACCTCATGGTCCAGCAACTATTTCACAGACAGATGTCGCGCTCCAAAATGAACCACGTGAAAATATTGGCGTTGAAGTTGTTCAAATGGCGCTCCAATTTCTTGATTTACCATATGTTTGGGCGGGTATTAGTAGCGCTGGTTTTGACTGTTCCGGTTTTGCATTTACACTTTATCGCACTTGCGGGAAATACATTGGTCGTGATGCTACAGAGCAATCATTCGCAGGGGAAAAGATAGATTACGCAGATGCCGAACCAGGCGACTTACTATTTTTTGCATATGAAGAAGGAAAGGGCGATGTCCATCATGTTGGAGTATACATGGGAAATGACGAAATGATTCATTCGCAAACGCCGGGTTCCAAAGTAATTCTAACCAAAATTACTGGGAGCAAATATGAACCAGAGCTTTGTGTTATATCGAGGCATCGCTAAAAAAGGGGTGATAGTTTGAATACATATATGGAAATCAACAAAACTTACGAGATGATTGACTCAAAGGCACTATATATTTCAGACGAAAAACAGATGCTTTTTGCGGAAAATGAAAATCAGCTTTATACAGCAGCAAGTGTTATTAAACTACCCATTTATTTGTATTTTTTCGAAAAGATTAGCAAGGGGGAACTAGATCTGCAGACGGAAATCCAGCTATCATCTGATAGTGTAGTGGCAGGCGCAGGAATCATTCAAATACTTCCTCAGAAAAGAACTTGGCGACTAGAAGAATTATTGCATTTGATGATTGCGATTTCTGATAATACTGCTACTAATCAGTTAATAGAACTAGCTTCACTTCAAGAGCTACAAGCATGGCTGGGTAAAAAAGGCTGGGAGAAAAGCGTCCGAATAGAACGTAAAATGATGGATTTTAAATCTGCAGGGGAAAATAAAATTACTGCCAAGTTAGCTGTAACTATTTTTCAAGAAATGATGAAGCTAACCAAGAAGTACCCTAATCTAACTGAAACTATCCGCCGTCCATTTTTGAATCAGCAGCATCGCTCGAATTTAACGGGTACTTTGGAAGAAGCGGGAATCGCAGGGCTTCAGATGTTAAATAAGACTGGAGAATTAAAAGATATTCAGCATGATGTTGCCATTTTTGAATACCAGGGAGAAATAAGATTTGTGGCGGCACTTACAAATAATACGGGACTTGAAGCGAACGCGACGGCTTGGATGCAGACAGTAGGGAAACAAGTATTTGCTCAAATAAATCAAAAATAGGGAGGAAACAAAATGAAAAAAAGATTAGCACTTTTGTTTATCATGATTCTATCGATAGCTACTTTTTTAATGGCATGTGGAGGAAACAAAGATGAAGCAACGAAGTCACAAGGTAAAAAAACGCTGAAAATCATGGAAAATGCTGAAGTTTCTTCCATGGATTCAACGCTTTCGCAAGACGTTCCTAGTTTTACCGAACAAGGACAAGTTTTTGAAGGCTTATACACGTTAAATGATAAGGATCAAGCAGTGCCAGCTGTTGCAAAAGATATGCCAACGCTAAGTGATGACCAAAAAACATATACCATCCAATTACGGAAAGATGCTAAGTGGTCGAATGGAACAAAAGTTACTGCCAACGATTTCATTTTTGCATGGAAAAAACTGGCTAATCCTGATACAGCTGCTCAGTACTCCTTTTTACTTGATGGGACAGTAGAAAATGGCACAGATGTAATAAGTGGGAAGAAAAGTGTTGATGAATTAGGCGTAAAGGCGCTGGATGATTACACCATTGAAATTAAACTCGAACAACCAGTACCCTACTTCACATCACTACTTGCTTTTAACTCGTTTTATCCTCAAAATGAAGAATACGTCAATGAGCAAGGCGATAAATATGCGCAAAGTAGTGAAAATATGATTTATAATGGTCCTTTTACAATGAAAAGTTGGACTAATACAGAAAAAGAATGGACGCTCGAAAAAAATCCGGAATACTGGGATAAAAAGAATGTAAAATCCGACAAATTGGAAGTAACGGTTGTAAAAGCACCAAATACAGCGGTTAATTTATACGATACGGGAAAACTGGATGTAGCAACACTTTCAGGAGATTACGCATCACAAAAAAGCAACGATAAAGACTATCACTCTGAACTGGATGCTTATGTGACCCATTTGAAATTAAATCAAGCAATCGATGGAAAGAAAACACCACTTGCAAATGAAAACTTGCGAAAAGCACTATCCCTTGCAGTAAACAAAGAATCACTTACCAAGAAAATTTTAGCAGATGGATCCAAAGCGATTTACGGATATGTTCCAGAAAAATTTGTCACCAACCCAGAAACAGGCGAAGATTTCCGTAAAGAAAGTGGCGACTATATGAAACAAGATGGAACGGAAGCCAAAACTTACTTTGAAAAAGCAAAACAAGAACTCGGCGGCGGTGAAATTACTGTTGAGCTGCTAAATTCAGATTTAGAATCTAGTAAAAAAGTAGGGGAATACCTTCAGAGTCAACTGGAAACAGCTTTGCCGGGGCTTAAAATAAACTTGAAAACCGTTCCTAAAAAGAACTTACTTCAATTAACACGTGAACAAAATTATGAAATCGTTCTTTCTAATTGGGGACCCGATTTCCAGGATCCACTAACGTTCTTAGGAAACTATACAACCGGTAATACTTACAATGCGAGTGGCTATTCAAGCGCTGATTACGATAAAATGATTAAAGCAACCTCGACAACGCTTGCAACTGAGCCAGAAAAACGCTGGGAAACATTCATTGATGCAGAGAAACGACTTATCGAAACAGATGCAGCGATGATTCCACTTTATCAAACGGCTGTATGTAATTTGAAAAAAGACACAGTCAAAGGAATTGTTCACCATAATTTTGGAACAAGTTTTTCCTATAAAGGTGCATATGTAGAGTAAAAGGAGAGAGAAAAAATGAAACTTTGGATTTCAGTAGATATGGAAGGTATAAATGGCCTCCCAGATGATACTTTTGTAGATTCTAGTATGCGAAATTACACTAGAGGACAAAAGTTAATGACCAGCGAAACTAACTGGGTAGTGGAAGAAGCTCTCAAAGCTGGCTATGACGATATTTTGGTGAACGATAGCCATTCCAAAATGAATAATATTTTGATTGAAGATTTACACGAAGAAGCACGGTTAATTACTGGTGATGTGAAGCCGTTTTCGATGGTACAGGGACTGGATGCAAGTGCGGATGCAGCGATTTTTGTAGGATATCACTCGCGCGCGGGACGACCAGGAGTGATGAGCCATTCAATGACTTCTGGTGTTAGGAATTTCTACATTAATGATGTTGCGATTGGAGAATTTGGTTTAAACGCATACGTCGCAGGAGCATTCGGTGTTCCAGTTATTCTTGTCGCTGGCGATGATTGTATTGCTCGCGAGGCGAAAGAGTTAATACCTGGAATAGAAACAGCTGTCGTTAAAGAAGCCGTTTCTAGATCTGCTGCAATAGCTTTCTCACTAGCAAAATCAGAACAAATCATTCGTGAAAAAGTAGCAGTAGCTTTACAAAATAAACAAGCAATAGTGCTTACTCCGCCGGAAAAACCAGTCTTGAAGATAGCGTTTTGTAATTACGGACAAGCGGAATGGGCTGCGCTTGTACCAAGAACGAAAATAATCGATGAGACGACGGTTCAATTCGAAGCAAACGATATTTTAGAAGCCTATCAAGCGATGGTTGCAATGACTGAACTCGCGATGAAATGCGCTTTTTCTTAATGTAGAAAGAAGACACTTTGATGTTGTCTTCTTTTTTTGTCTAAAATGTGTCCAAAACACTTGATATTTTATGTCGAATTTATGGATAGAATTTTATTATTTGTTCTTTTTAAATGAAAGCGATTTAATTGCATGTACAGCCTGTTGTCCTGCTTGTAATATATATGAATAGAGTCATTTTTACGAAAAAAATTTAACTCAGAAAAAATACTAGAGGAGAGAATTTTTTATGACAAAAGCAAACCCAATGCGGCGTTACATGTTATTAACACTAGCCTTTTTCTTATTACTTGGCCAATTGAATTTAGCACCTATTCATGCGTTAGCAAAAGAAAATGGCAATGAGGATCTTTCATATGAAGTTCAAAAAGAGCTATCAAACGATAAAAAGAAAGCTACCCTTAAAATAAAAGTAACACCCAAAGATGAAAAAGCAACCATTTTAGCGGTAAAATCTCCTGATGGCAAGAAAACAGAAGGACAAGAAGCGACTTATACAGCAGAAAAAAATGGTAAGGTAGAGTTCTTAATCACTTATCAAAATATGACTGATGAAAAAGGGAACCCAGAAATAAAAACGTATACAGCTTCTTATGAAGTTAGTGAGATAATTTCTGGTGAAGAAGTAAATAAAGATTCAGAAACCAAAAATACAACAAACCAAGAGAACAAAGACAAACAATCTAATTCTGATACGAAAATCAACAATAAACTTCTAAAATCAGGGCAGACAAATGTAACTTTAAGCATACCAGACTATAACCAAATCGCTTGGAGTAATGGTAATATCAAAACAGTTACCGCGACAGTAGAATTCGGCGACAGCACTACTTCAGGAAAAAAAGTGAATTTTACTTTACCAGATGGAATGCGTTTTGTTTCCCTTCCTGTACCAAGTAACTACAAAGCTACTAGTAATGTGGATTCCAATGTTTTAAATTATTTAGGCGCGAGTGATCCGCTTGGAATCGCAACTACATCTGTGTCAGTTCCTAGTAAAGAATCTGGATACAATAGTCCAACCTATGGAACAGTGAGCTACGAACTAAGTCCAGGTACAGAAAAAGCGAGTTTTACTTTTTTAGTTCGGGTAGATGCTACGAAATATTATGGAGGAAAAGATTTAGAGACACCAATTAAAACAGAAGTATTCCTTGGAGAAGAAAGCACACCGATTGCTTCCGCCGAACAAGCGATTCACGCAGAAGGAAACAAAGTGGTCGGTTACGCGAACCAAGACCATGTGAAAACTATGTTCCGCTATTGGTATGAAACCCAAACAATAGCTGAATCTGTAGCAAGCACAGATACAGAAACTTCTTATAATTATACAAAGACTTATTCCCTGGTCAACGGTTTAAATCAATTAGACGATCGCGGAACAACCAATTATATTCCCAAAAATGTAACGATGACACTTTATTACCCAGAAGGTATGGAATATGCTGGACTTTCTGATGCCTCGGGAAATAATGTTACAGCAAATAGTAATAGAATTATCACACCTTATCCAAGCGAGCATAAGGTTGTCGTGGAACTAAAACAACCAGCCTACAATGCATTTGCGGTGAAATATAAAATACCTAAGGGCACGGCAGTGGGAACATATAGCTCACCTAAAGTTTCGCATGCAGTTACTACAACATATGATGGAAAGGTTTTTGAGTCTGATGCACTAACTAATAATTCAGCGGACTTAACCACAAAAGCTTCACTCGACACATGTAAAGTCGTTGATACTGTTGTAAATAAAATGACTGTAACAGGATCAAATAGATGTATCAATCCTGATAATGAAACGTGGGCGGGGAGCATCCAGGTTACAAATAAAACAACGGCTGGAATGAAGACAAATCAAGTATACCAAATTCAGTTTGATCCTAATTGGGAAGCCTATACAGTTAATTTGCCTTTTGATGGAAGGCTTTCAGGAAATAAAATAACGGATATTCAGTATAAAACAAACTTGAATACTAATTATCGAACTTATAATGGTGGCACTCCGCCTTTAACAGGAAATAAGCGAATGGCGGTTTTAGAATCAACTGCAGTTGGGCTTCAAGAAGGAGAATATTTTACAGAAGTGAAAGCCAACGTGGGGAATTTTTCTTCTGGATTCGTTAGTACAGATCCTTCAGCCGGTTTTAGAGCAACCTCGACAACTTCATATGGAATGGTTAAGCCAGGTATCACCTCAGTGGAGTTTAAGGGAGCAATTTGGGATGCTGAAGATGAAGCGAACACAAAAGCTTCTGGTGTCTCTAGTTATAGTGTTTCCAATACAATTACCAGCGCTGCCAATGGAACGGCCTCTTTTTATAACAAAGCAGGTTCAGCCATTAAGGTAGCAAGTGCGGGAGATACTGTTACGACTAAAGCGAGCTTACTTTTATTTGATTACCCCTATGGAACGAGAACTGTAATCAATAATCCAGAAGTTTACCTTCATGAGATAGATGGAACTTCCATAAACCCATCTACTATTAGACTAACTAATCAAGATGGAAAAGAAGTTACTTTTTCAATTAAGCAAGAAACAGCAAATAATGGAAATAAAGTCTATGTATTAAAGACAACAGACGTGACTGTAGGTACATTTGTCGGTTATCCATACAAAACACAGTATTTAAATCTTAGTTATGACACGACCTTCGATGTAACTCTTGATAAAAGCATTGATATGGATATCCAAGACGTACTTGCTTGGGGAGGATCAAATATTACTTCCGCAATCGGTTCAAATAGTTTCTTAGATACCGGACTAGACGTGAACCAAAACGGCAAAGACAATGAAAAACTACTTTCCGTCAACAGTAGCGCGCTAAGCATCCCCAAACAAGACACCGTCACCGTAGAAACGTTCCTAAGCGTCGCCGGTGAAGGCGCCAAAGCTGCCTACGTGGAAGGGGATGACAGCACTGCTTCCTACTTTACTCCAGGAACCAACGCAGACTATACGGTCCAAGTCACCAATACTTCTAGCGCCGAAGCAAGCACATTTGAACTCTATATTCCAATCCCGAAAACAGGGCAAAACTTCGGATCCAAATTCCAAAATGACGCCTTCAAATGGGACATGAAACTAAGCGATGCTATCCATATCACCTCCGAACAACAAGCGCAGTTCGACGTGAGTTACGCAACCGAAGCGACCGCAGATAATTACGATTCAACTAGCCTATATAGCGCTACCGTATCCGACTATGAAAAAGTCAATATGGTCCGTATCAACGTTAAAACACAAATCAACGCCGGTGAAACTCAGACCTTCCAAGTCCCACTCCAAGTAAACGAAACTTTTGATTCGGCCAATGAAGGAAATAAAATCAGTGAGCGGGATGTCTACAACCCGTATTATCGGGTGATTACGAATACATTCTCCGGGTCATTAGCCGGCACGAAAGTAGGGGCGGAACTCGTGATTGGCGAAGTCGCTGGGACATTATTTAACGACAAAGATGCCAACGGACTCTTGGAAAAAACGAAAGGCGATGAAGTCCTCACTAGCGAAACTGTCGAACTTTACAAATGGAATAGCACCACTTCCGCCTATGAACCAGCAACGAAAAATGGGGAGAACATCACCGCCAAAACCGATGCCAACGGCGCCTATACGTTTGATTATACTTCCGACGTAGGGTACGGTAATTACGCTGTGAAATTCCCAGACAAAGCAGGGTATCAGTATACGTTGAAAAATGTCGGGAAAGATACGTCTATTGATAGCGACGTCCCCTACAGTGGCACTGATAAAGGTTGGGCGAAAAACATTGATCCCACACGGCCTACTTCTCAGTCCATCAATGCGGGTTATTACGCCTATACACCAGCGCAAGATTTGAAAGTCAATTTAAATGAGAAACGCGTACAAACCGGACGAAGCTTGGAGATTACCTTACCAAAAGTAGCCTCCACCAGCGGGCAAGCTGCCGAAGATACGATTGAACCAGCCTTCTTCCAAAATATCCAAGCAAGCACGAATGGATACAAGTGGACAAGCGCGAACACTAGCGTAGCGACGGTACAAACCTTAACAGACGGTTCTGCCGCTGTAGTAGGTGTTTCAGCTGGCAATAAAACAATCGCAGCGACCGATTTAACGATTGCCCTGCAAGACATCTTTGGTACCGAACAAAGCTCCACAGCACCGGTCTATGTTACTTCTCCG
Source organism: Listeria ivanovii subsp. londoniensis (assembly GCF_000763495.1). Classification (GTDB taxonomy): domain Bacteria; phylum Bacillota; class Bacilli; order Lactobacillales; family Listeriaceae; genus Listeria; species Listeria londoniensis. Next base: position 237,770 of record NZ_CP009576.1, read on the forward strand.
GATGGAACCATTGTGCAACAAGCTGGTTTCACCATGGGAGCGACCGATTTTTCGCTGGAATATAAAGCAGCTGTCGCATTAACCGATGCCCAGGCAGTAAGCCTCGCAAAAACAGCGGCCTTCGAAGAAGTGAAAAGTGGCGTTCAATCCAGTGCCCAAGATCGTTTAAGCTTCGTGCAAGTGAATCCAACACAATTAGCTGCCATCCAACATGGCGCGAAGCAAGGGGGGACTTACCCACTCACCTATACCTTAGCGAAAGAGGGGAAGACCGTCGGAGTGACGATTTCCGTCACTGTGGCGCAAGATTTAACTACTGTCCATGCCCATAATTCGACCTTGTATATCGGAGACACTTGGACAGCAGCGGATAACTTTGACAGTGCCATTGATAAAGAAGGAGATACCGTACCATTTAGCGATATCACCGTGTCTGGTAGCGTGGATACGAGTGTGGCAGGGACGTATCCGGTCATGTACAGCTATAACGGCGTATCCACCACGATTCAAGTGACCGTCAAAGATGACCTAACCGCTGTGAATGCCCACGATTCAACCATTTATACCAGCGATACCTGGAGTGCCACAGACAATTTGGACAGCGTGCTCGATAAAGATGGCAACCCGGTTCCTTTAGCGAATGTCACCGTAACGGGAACGGTCAATACCCATCAAGCAGGAACGTATCACATCACGTATACCTATGCTGGCGCGTCGACCACGATTACCGTCACTGTCAAAGAAGATAAATCCGGTATTAGTGCCCATGATTCTGCTATTTATGTCGGAGATAGTTGGAGTGCCGCAGATAATTTCGATAGCGCCTTTGATCAAGATGGCAACCTGATCGCTTTCGAAGCTATTCAAGTGACTGAAAAACCAACCGTGAATACGAACAAAGCAGGCACTTACCAAGTCACCTACAGCTACGGGAAAGTAGCACAAACGATTACCTTAACGGTCCAAGACATTCAAACTGCGGTGAATGCCCATGATTCAATTCTTTACATGGGTGACAGCTGGACCGCGGAAGATAACTTTGACAGCGCACGCGATAAAGACGGTCAATCCGTTCCTTTCTCGAACATCCAAGTAAGCGGTACAGTCGATACAGCACGAGCAGGGACCTATCCGGTTACGTACAGCTATGACGGCGTATCCACGACGATTCAAGTAACCGTCAAAAATCCACAAACGGCCATCCACGCTCATGATTCTGTGCTATATACTGGAGACAGCTGGACTGCGAAAGATAACTTGGATAGCGCGACCGATAAAGACGGCAACGCCGTTTCGTATAAAGATATCACTGTAAGCGAAAACCCAGCGGTGGATCCGATGAAAGTGGGAGTATACGAAGTGACTTACAGCTATGACGGGATATCCACGACGATTCATGTGACCGTCGAACCAAGACAAACTAGCATTGCCGTTCATGATAGCACGATATATGCAGGCGACCCATGGACGGCAAAAACTAATTTCGATCAGGCCACGGACAAAAAAGGCAAGCCAGTCTCCTTCTCGGCGATGACCGTCACAGGAACCGTGGACACCAACGTCCCAGGCACCTATGAAATTAGCTATAGCTACGATAGGGTTAAAGTCGTAGCGCATGTGACTGTCCTAAAAAACCAAGCTCAAATCACTGTGCAAGATAGCCATCTCCCAGTAGGGGGTAAATGGACCACGAAAGATAATTTCATCCAGGCAACTAACCGTGATGGAAAAGAAATCGCTTTTGAGGATGTACAAACAAGTGGCACCGTCCAACCAAACAAAGCAGGGAAATACCAGGTCACATACACCATCGATCCAAATGAAGGTACCGCAGATGCAGGCCAAAGCCAATTATCCGTCACGGCTACCATTCAAGTCGAAGACCCAAACAAGCCAAGTAGCCCTTCCGGAGGTGGGACGACCCCTTCAGGCAACAGCAACCATCAACACACCACTAACTACGAAGCCACCAAACCGCTACCCAAAACAGGGAATCAAACCGACCCTTGGCTAGTCTGGACAGGCCTTGGCTTACTCAGCTTTAGTCTTCTTCTATGGCTATTTAACCGCAGAAGACGTAGCTTTAAATAGTTAAAAGAAAAAAGATAAGGCGGCCCATAAGGGTATGCCTTATCTTTTTTTGCATCTCTACTCTTCCATTTTAAAGTATCTAAAAAGACGTTTTACAAAAGGCTAAACGGCGTAACAATCATAATTGTTGCTAAAAATAAGTCCTGTCACTGACCTAAAAGACACAAAAAGTTCACAATATAAACATTTTTTGCTCAAGAAACGTATAAATTTCATGGTTTTTAATGTATACTCACACTAAATTAATTGATTTGTAGTTCGATAAATTAGCAAAGGATGAGTTAGGTTATGAAGGGGCGCACTAAAATAAGAAGTAATTTTAAGAGAATAAGTTTGATTTTTCTTAGTATGATTTTGCTTGTGAATGTGATATTTCAAACAAATTTTGTGAAAGCAGCAACTAATTATGGTTCCGAGCTTTTAAAAACAGTGGAGTTACAAGATGCAGATGGTAACCCGAAAACAGATTTTGGTTACTATGAAAGTGTTCAAATCCACTATACTTGGGAGATTCCAAATGCAGCAGTTGTGAAGGCTGGGGATACAATGGAATTTACGTTACCTGAACAATTGAAGATAGTAACAGATTTAAATTTCGTTTTAAAAGATGATGAAGGAAACATAGTAGGAAATGTGGTTGCGACGAAGGCAACAGGAAGAGTAGTAGTTACCTTTACAGATTATGTGGAGAAAAAGTCGAATATTAAAGGTGATCTCAATTTCTGGAGTAACTGGGATAAAACTATTATAAATGGTAGTGAACATGTCACTGTAGAATTTCCGGTAGATGGGGATTATGTGACTATTCCTATCGATATTGGTCCTAAAAATCAAATTAATCCAAATGAGACTTTATATAAATATGGTTGGGCAGATGAAAAAAATCCAGCACTTATCAATTGGGTTGTTCGCTTAAATTATGCGAAACTAAGTATTGATAATGCGGTATATGAAGATTTTATCGGACCAAATCAAACACTTGATTTTAGTTCTGTAAAAGCCTATCATGGAACGTTTGATGCGGACGATAATTTTACAAAAGGGATCCAAGTACCAGCATCGGCTATTACGCAGACGAGTGAGGGCTTCAAAATCGCATTTGGAGATTTAACGGATTCAGTGAAAATTTCCTATTATACAATTGCAACTGACGGTGGTGTATCGTCCAATTACGCCAATAAAGGGATACTTTCAGGCGATAATTATGTTCCAAAAACAATTGAAGTTTTAACACCAACATCTGGTGGTGGCGGAACTGGTGAAGGCACAACTGGCTCCGTGGAATTAACGAAAACAGACAATACAGCACAAAAAAAACCACTAGAAAATGCCGAGTTTAAATTAGTGAATTCAGCTGGAACTACGATAAAAGAAGGAATTAAGACCGGTGCGGATGGAAAACTTACGATTGCGGATTTGAAGTTTGATGCGTATAAATTAATCGAAACCAAAGCACCAGTGGGTTATGAGTTAGATGCAAGCCCGGTAGAATTTACAATTGACGAAGCACATCAGGCATTATTCGTATCTAAAGAAAATACCCCGATTACAGGTTCTGTGACACTTGAGAAACTAGACAGTGAAACAAAAGCAAAACTGGCTGGCGCGGAATTTGAATTGCAAGATGCGCAAGGCAGCACGTTACAGACTAGTTTAGAAACGAACGCGGCTGGAACACTAACTATTTCAGACTTAACGCTAGGGGATTATCAGTTAGTAGAAACAAAAGCGCCAATCGGTTATGAGCTAGATGCAAGTCCGGTAAAATTCACGATTGACGAAACGCATAAAACTCTGAACGTATCCAAAGAAAATACGCCAATCAAAGGTTCTGTGACACTTGAGAAACTAGACAGTGAAACAAAAGTAAAGCTGGCTGGCGCGGAATTTGAACTACAAGACGCGCAAGGAGCTACTTTGCAAGCTAGTCTCGAAACAAACGAAGAAGGAATCTTAACTATTGTGGATTTAGCACTTGGAGAGTATCAGCTAGTAGAAACAAAAGCTCCAATTGGTTATTTGTTAGATGCAACACCAGTGAAATTTGCAATCACAGAAGAAACAGCGAACCTCCGTTTACTTGTAACAAAAGAGAACACTAAAATACCAGAAACACCAATTATTCCAAAAATACCCAAAGAACCATTAAAACCAGCAGTCCCTAGTAACCCTAAAACACCAATAGAACCACTAAAACCAGAAATACCAGGTACCCCAGAAACCCCCGATGAAATTGTAAGTGCAGATAGTTTATCAGCTATATTACCAAAAACAGGAGATTCCCCTCTTGTTAGCGGATTAGGATTGCTATTAGTTGCGATTTCAGCAAGCGGGTTAATCTTCTTATTTAGAGAAAAATAATAAAAATGGAACATAAGGCGAGAGGATAATTCGCTTTATGTTCCATTTTTTATTTGGTTCTAGTTTTATCTTGTAAAACAGCTTTTAAAGAATGATAGGCTGGAATTGATAAGTTTAAATCCACACGATTAATTTGTTGGGCCATTTTTGGTTGGATACCGGAAATGAATGCTTCAACTCCAAGAAGCTTGAGTACCGTCACTAAGTTATTAAGCATTTCTCCAAGGGCATCATCAAAGTAAGATATACCCGATAAATCAATGCAAAGTTGTTCTACACCGAGTTTGACACATTTATTAGCTGTAATCTCGGAAATTTTTTCAGCTCTTTCTCGGTCGACGCGTCCCATAAGAGGAAGGATGGCTAAATTGTCAGTAATCGAAATGACGGGTGTGCTAATTTCTTCTATTAAGCGGTGTTGTGATTCTAAATGTTGAACAATATCACGGTAATACATTGCTGAGAAAGCTTCATTGATTCGGTCGAAACCGTGGTTAACCATTGCCATACTGGAAGAAAAATCACATTTGGTTACTTCATCATTTTCAATGCAAAAATCAGAAACAGCAGATAAAAATTCGCGGCGAAGTTTGTCCAGTGTGGTGATTACTTCTGGAAGTGGCACTTCATTTTCCATGCGTCGGGCGTACATGTTATCAAGCCATTTATCAAGCTTAGCAAAAAAAGCTTTTTTACCAGCAAAATAGGAAATGATTAGGTCGGCTGTTTGTTCGCTATCAGCGCGTAGTTCATCTTTATAGCGAGGAGAATAAACAAAGCTCGTGTAGGTGTTTTCATTTTCATAGATTTTGGATAGCCAATTAGTTATAATTTCTTCGGTATGTGCCCTTAAATAAAGTTCCATACTTCCATTTGATTCATTCATACCAGACAGCCCCCTTTAAGTCTAAGTATAGAAACTACTTCTCCTTTATTCTATGCTCAAAAGGGTCTACTGTCCATTTAAATTTTGGAAAAAAAGCTAATTTATTCAAATTGTAATATTATTTAATAAATTAGTCGTTATTTTTTTGTTAAAATTCCGAAGCTATTTGGGGCTTGTCATGGTATAATATTACAATATGGATAGAAAGGAAGTTTTTTGTGGGATTACAGGATGAACTTACAGTGATGCAACCAGTGGTCATGGAGATTTTTTCAAAAAGTGTCCGCGAAAATCGGTTATCGCATGGTTATTTATTAGAAGGAGCAAGTGGCACAGGAAAAAAACGTACGTCACTTTGGTTAGCTCAAAGTCTTTTTTGTTTAGAGCCTACTGAAACAGAACTTGCGTGCGGGGAATGTGCGAATTGTACTAGAATAGCCAGTCATAATCATCCGGATGTTCATTTACTAGAGCCAGATGGTGCTAGTATCAAAATCGATCAAGTCCGTGCGTTAAAGCAAGATCTAAGTAAACGCGGGATGGAATCTGATCGAAAAGTCGTTATCATTTACGATGCAGAAAAAATGACTGTTCAATCGGCCAATAGTCTGCTGAAATTTATAGAAGAACCAGAGGGCGGTTTGTTATTATTGTTTTTAACAACAAACCCGGGACAAATCTTGCCAACTATTCAATCAAGGTTACAACCAGTGACATTTAAATCACTAACATTTGATAGCCTTGTAGCTTCTTTAACACGCATTGGTATTTCCGAACAAAAAGCACGGATTTATGCTAGTATTACAGGGAGTACAGAGCGGGCAAAGAATTTTGAAGAAGATGAGTGGTTTGGAGAAGCAAGAAGTGCGGTAGTCAAATTATATGAAGGATTGCATCATCAAGGAACTAGTCCGTTAATTATCATCCAAGAATCATGGATGCCGCTTTTTAAAGAGAAAGATAAGATGGCACTCGGTCTTGAGTTGTTATTACTACTATACCGAGACAGACTGCACCTTACACTTGATGGAAACTACGAACCAATTTGCACAGCGCAAAAAGAAATGCTCGCGCAAGATGCTTTGCGCAAATCGTTGTCTGAAACCACAGGGGAAATCGAGAAGATTCTCGCTGCGAAATCAAAGCTAGCTTCCAATATGAATGTGCAACTTCTAATGGAACAACTAGTTCTTGAAATTCAAGGGAGGTAATCGCTATGCTTAAAATTGTAGGCGTCCGTTTTAAAGACGTTGGTAAAATATATTATTTTTCACCTGGAGAACTGGAAATCACAGAAAACCAAGGTGTTATTGTGGAAAATGCACAGGGAATTGAATTTGGGAAAACCGTCATCGAGCCGCGTTATGTGGACGAAGAAGACGTTGTATTACCTTTAAAGAAAGTGCTTCGAGTAGCGACAGAGGCAGATTATAAGTGTGTAGCTGAAAATGGCGATTCTTGTCAGAAAGCCTTTTTATTATGTGACGAAAAAATTCGCGAGCGTGAACTAGAAATGAGCTTGGTGGATGTTGATTACACTTTTGACCGTAATAAAATTATTTTTTACTTTACCGCAGAAGGACGCGTGGATTTTCGGGAGCTTGTGAAAGATTTAGCTTCTGTTTTTCGGACACGTATTGAGCTTCGACAAATTGGAGTTCGTGATGAAGCGAAGTTACTTGGTGGAATCGGTCCATGTGGTCGAATGCTTTGCTGTTCGACGTTCCTTGGTGATTTCGAACCAGTATCCATCAAAATGGCGAAAGACCAAAATTTGTCCCTTAATCCAACAAAAATTTCGGGATTATGTGGACGTTTAATGTGCTGCTTGAAGTACGAAAACGATGAATATGAGCAAGCTAAACGTGAAATGCCAGATGTTGGTGTGAAAGTGAAAACTCCAGAAGGCGCAGAAGCACGTGTTTCGGGAATCAACTTACTTTCTAGAATCTTACAAGTAAGTTTGCCCGAAGAAGAGACGGTTATAGAATACGAATTGGATGAATTACGTCCATTTAACGATTTTCTAAAACAACCGGCAAAGTCTTGAGGTGAAAAAATTGGATAAAAAAGCTATTTTTGACTCAGTCAGTAATATGGAGGAGCAAATTGGCGAATTGTATCAGCAACTTGGAGATCTAAAGACAAACTTAGGTGAAATGTTGGAAGAAAATAACCGGTTAAATCTTGAGAATGAGCATTTGCGACGTAGGCTTTCTTTGACAGATGAAGTATCTTCTGAAAAAAAAGAAGAGGCGGTTCATGGAGTAATGGCGCCGAATCGTAAAGAAGCAATGCAACAAATGATTGAACTCGGGGAAGGTTATGATAATCTTGTCCAACTATACAGAGAAGGATTTCATGTCTGCAATGTGCATTTCGGCAGTCCGCGCGGCAATGATGAAGATTGTTTATTTTGCCTGTCCTTACTAAATAAAAAATAATAAGACGGGCCTTTCTCGAATTGGAGAAGGGCTTTTTGCTAGAGAAGGTGGATTATTTGGAAAAACTCAAATTAATAGGTGATGAAAGACTAGATTACCTGCTCGCAGAAAATTTGCGAATTATTCAAAGTCCGTCTGTCTTTTCTTTTTCAATCGATGCGGTTCTCTTGGCGAAATTCAGCTATTTACCAATTCGTAAAGGGAAAATAATTGATTTATGTAGTGGAAATGGGATTATTCCGTTGTTACTAAGCACCCGGACAGAAGCGCAAATCATCGGCGTAGAAATTCAGCCACGCCTTGCTGATATGGCGAAACGAAGCGTAGTTTACAATGAGCTCGAAAGTCAGATTGAGATGATGGAATATGATTTGAAAAAAATTACCGAAATCATTCCCAAAGAACGTGCCGATATTGTCACTTGTAATCCGCCATATTTTGCAGGCCCAGCGACAAGTTTGAAAAATGAAAATGAACATTACCGAATTGCCCGCCATGAAGTCATGTGTACGTTAGAAGACACGATTCGCGTTGCTTCAAACCTTTTAAAACAAGGTGGAAAGGCCAATTTTGTTCATCGTCCCGAACGTCTGCTTGATATTCTTGATTTAATGAGAAAGTACCGTTTAGAGCCAAAACGGATTCAAATGGTGCATCCGCGTTTGGACCGAGAAGCAAATACCGTGCTTGTCGAAGGAATTAAAGATGGTAAACCCGGCGTGAAATATATCCCACCAGTTATCGTCTATGATGAAACCGGCGAATATACCCCAGTAATAAAGGAGATTTTATATGGCGAAAGCGAGTGAACATTTCTTTTATGTGCTAAAATGTAGTGATAATTCTTATTATGGTGGTTATACGACAGATGTTGCGCGCCGAGAAGCGGAACATAATGCTGGAATCAGATGTAAATATACCAAAACACGGCGCCCAGTAAAAGTGATCCATTTTGAAAAATTTGCAACGAGAAGCGAGGCGACAAAAGCAGAAGCAGCTTTTAAAAAATTGTCTCGCAAAAATAAAGATGCCTATTTAGAGCGAGAGGAGGAGAATGAATGATTAAAAGTCAAAAAAGTTTCAGCGGGGTTAGGGCGGGAGCGCTCTATTTAGTGCCAACGCCAATTGGAAACCTAGAGGATATGACTTTTCGCGCGATTAACATGTTAAAAGAAGCTGATATTATCGCCGCGGAAGATACTAGAAATACCGTGAAGCTTTTAAACCATTTTGAAATTATGACCCGAATGACAAGTTATCATCAGTTCACGAAAGAAAATAAAGAGGAAAATATTATTGAGCGGATGTTGAGCGGAGAGGTTGTTGCGCTTGTAAGCGACGCGGGAATGCCTTCGATTTCTGATCCGGGCTATGAACTCGTCCAAAGTGCGCTAAATGCGGATATTCCAGTCATTCCACTTCCTGGAGCGAACGCGGCTTTGACAGCATTAATCGCCTCAGGTCTGGCGCCTCAACCGTTTTATTTTTACGGCTTTTTACCACGCCAAAACAAGGAACGCACACAAGCAATCGAAAAACTCGCAGCTCGCGAAGAAACATGGATTTTATATGAATCGCCACACCGTTTGAAAGAAACGTTAAAAGCTATCAGTAAAATTACCGGAAATGACCGTAAAATTGTTTTATGCCGCGAATTAACAAAACGATTTGAAGAATTTTTGCGTGGTACAGTAGAAGAAGCGCTCAACTGGGCGACAGATGAAGAAGTACGCGGCGAATTTTGTATTATAATAGAAGGAAACGACAATCCGCCACTTGTAGAAGAAACACTTTGGTGGCAAGAATTAGATATTAAAACCCACGTCAGCATGGTAATGGAACAAGAAAATGGTAGTTCTAAAGATGCGATTAAAACTGTCATGAAAGCGAGAAATTTACCAAAGCGCGAAGTATATGCGGCTTATCATGAAATAAAATAAACTCATGCGCGAAGTCCTGCAAACCAGGACAACCGCGCATGAGTTTTACAACGAATCACCAAACCGTCGTTTAATCTCTTCCATCAACTCTGCGGCGCCTTCTTTACTGAGCGTCAATTTGCCATCCACAAATTTTTTATTATCGACAGAAAACTCTCCAGTAACATCACACACCAATCCAGCAGAATATTTCTTTAAAATAATTGCTTCATCATCAATAAAGATTTCTAGTGGGTCTTTTACATTTAAATTCATGGTGCGTCTGATTTCAATCGGAATCACAACGCGGCCAAGCTCATCGATTTTTCTTACCATTCCAGTTGATTTCATTTTCTCACCTTCCCCGTAATTTTCATTCATTTTAACAGATTATCGCTAGAATAGGAATGATTTAGGGATAGAACGGGTATAGACCACAAGTAGAGAAAAATTAGGGGGAAAACATATGAATATAGTTATTGCATTAATTCCAGCAGTTATGTGGGGGATTATGCCACTAGTTGTTTCAAAAATTGGCGGAAAACCACGGCAACAAATTATCGGAACAACTTTTGGCGCATTGCTTTTCGCAATCGGCGTTTTTATTTTTACAAATCCAGAATACACAACAACGATTTTAATTGCTAGTTTTGTTTCGGGGGCATTTTGGAGTTTAGGTCAGATGAATCAATTCCGTGCCTTCACCCAAGTTGGTGTATCAAAAACAATGCCGCTTTCGACGGGGATGCAATTAGTTGGAACATCACTTTTTGGGGTTTTTGCTTTTCATGAGTGGGGCACAACATCGAAATTAGTTATTGGATTTTCAGCATTAGCACTTATTATTTTTGGGATATTTTTAACAAGTTATCAACAACATAAAGATGAAAATTCCGGACAAAATATGAAAAAAGGACTTATTACTCTAGTTATTTCATCCGTTGGTTATGTTGGATATGTTGTGATTACGCAATGGTTTAATATTAGTGGTTGGGACGCAATTTTACCGCAAGCAGTGGGGATGGTTGTCGCTGGGCTATTATTTTCCATTAAATCATCTGAAAAACGGTTTACAAAGCAAACTTGGCTAAATATGATTCCGGGTGTTATGTGGGCTACCGGTAACTTAGCGCTATTATTCTCTAATAAATTAGTCGGAATCGCAACTGGATTTTCGCTTTCTCAAATGGGCGTGGTTATTTCGACCATTGGGGGCATTCTTTTCCTAGGTGAGAAAAAGACGAAGAAAGAGTTGGTTCTTGTTATTATCGGTGTTATTTTAGTAATTATCGGTGGAACAATGATTGGAATTGCCAAAAGTTAATTTTAGTATAAAACTAAGTGCGGGAAACTTTCCCGTACTTTTTTAGTGCTCTCTTTTTCATAAACAACGCTTGTACCCTCTATCTTCTTCTTGTTATTTCCGCTATAATAAAGTAATTGAAAACCATCATAAAAGCCAACAAGGAGGATAACGATTTGAATATAATGATTGCGCTGATTCCTGCGTTACTTTGGGGAACAGTACCGCTACTTATTACTAAGTTCGGCGGTTCAACAAGGCAACAAACAATGGGAATGACACTTGGGGCGTTAATTTTTGCAGTAATCGTTTTTTTCTTTACAGACCCGGTTTATACACTCAAAACAGTCGGCATTAGTTTTTTGACAGGGTGTTTATGGAGCGTTGGACAGATGTTTCAATTACGTGCTTTTAAAATAATTGGTGTATCGAAAGCGATGCCGATTTCGACAGGGATGCAGTTAGTTGGAACGACGCTTTGTGGTGTTATTTTATTTCATGAATGGGATACAACATTACGAATTATACTTGGTTTTATTGCTCTAACACTTATTGTAGGCGGAATATTCCTTACTTCTTACGCAGAAAAAGAAGAAGATGGATCAAATGCATTAAAACAAGGCTTAATGACTTTATTGATTTCATCAGCGGGTTATGTGGGGCTAGTTGTGCTCATTCAAGGCTTTAAAATTGATGGCATTAATGCGATTTTACCACAAGCAATTGGGATGGTTTTAAGTGCGCTAATTATGACAAGTAGCGGCGGAACTGAAAAACGAATCAATAAACGGACACTGCTGTTAGTTATTCCAGGGATCATTTGGGCGGCAGGTAATGTTGCGATGGTACATGCTAATCAACTTGTGGGAGTGGCAACTGGCTTTTCGCTCTCACAATTAGGGGTGGTAATTTCAACTATTGGTGGTATTGTACTACTAAAAGAAAAGAAAACAAGAAAAGAAATGATATATGTCATTGTAGGCGTTGTTTTGGTTGTTCTTGGCGGAATCTTAATCGGTGTAGCAAAAGGGTTTAATTAATTATTTTGTTTAGCAAGAAAAATGATATAATGATACTAATTGTTTTATTTTTAAGGAGGGAATTGTGTTGCCTGAAGAGAAAAATACTTTTTACATTACAACACCAATCTATTATCCAAGCGGAAAAGCGCACATCGGACATGCTTATACGACAGTTGCGGGGGACGCAATGGCTCGCTACAAACGCTTAAAAGGATATGATGTGTTTTACTTAACTGGAACGGATGAACATGGTCAAAAAATTCAAGCAAAAGCAAAAGAACGCGGTATTTCTGAACAAGAATATGTGGATGAGATTGCAGAAGGCTTCCAGGAACTTTGGAAAAAACTAGAAATTTCCAACACAGACTTTATTCGTACAACACAAGACCGTCATAAAACATCTGTTGCGAAAATTTTTGAACAGCTTGTCGAACAAGGAGACATTTATTTAGGTGAATATGAAGGTTGGTATTCTGTTTCTGATGAGGAATACTTTACCGAAACGCAATTAGAAGAAGTATATAAAGATGAGAGTGGCAAAGTCATCGGCGGAAAAGCTCCTAGTGGTAATGAAGTGGAGCTTGTTAAAGAAGAGTCTTACTTTTTCCGTATGAGTAAATATGCGGATCGTTTAGTAGAGTATTACAATTCACATCCGGAATTTATTTTACCAGAATCAAGAAAAAATGAAATGATAAATAACTTCATCAAACCAGGTTTGGAAGATTTAGCAGTATCTAGAACCACTTTTGACTGGGGAATTAAAGTTCCTGGCAATCCAAAACATGTAGTTTACGTGTGGATTGATGCGCTTTCTAACTATATTACGGCGCTTGGTTACAATACCGATAATGATACGAAATTCCAAAAATACTGGCCGGCAGATGTCCAAATTGTTGGAAAAGAAATTGTTCGTTTCCATACGATTTATTGGCCAATTATGTTGATGGCACTAGATTTACCGCTTCCAAAAATGGTGTTTGGCCATGGTTGGATTTTGATGAAAGATGGCAAAATGTCGAAGTCAAAAGGAAATGTAGTAGATCCATATATGTTGATTGATCGCTATGGTCTTGATGCGCTTCGTTATTATTTGTTGCGCGAAGTTCCATTTGGCTCAGATGGTTTATTCACACCAGAAGACTTTGTTGACCGGGTAAATTACGACCTTGCTAACGACCTAGGAAACTTGCTAAATCGCACCGTTGCCATGATTAACAAATATTTTAATGGAGAAATCCCTGCTTATCAAGGGGATGTGACGCCATTTGATAAAACCTTAGTTGATTTCAAAAATAGTGTCGTTCTTGACTATGAGAAAAGTATGGATCATATGCAGTTTTCTGTAGCACTTAATCAGCTTTGGTCGCTTATTTCCCGAACAAATAAATATATCGATGAAACAGCTCCATGGGCTCTTGCGAAAGAGGAAGAAAAACGTGCAGAATTAGCGAGTGTCATGACTCATTTAGCAGAAAACTTACGAATTATCGCTGTTCTTTTACAACCATTCTTGACAAGAACTCCTGGTGAAATCTTCTTACAGCTTGGTTTACAAGAAGAAAACTTGAAGAAATGGGATAGCATTTATGGCTACGGGGAAATCCCTGCTGGAACAACTGTAGTGAAAAAAGGAACACCAATTTTCCCAAGATTAGATGCAAAAGAAGAAGTAGCCTTCATTCAGGACGAAATGAAAGGTTCAGCACCAGCACCATCTGCGGCAACAGCTGAAGTAGCTGCACTTGAAACTCCGCAAATTGGCATTGAAGACTTCGATAAAGTAGACCTCCGAGTTGCCGAAGTGAAACAAGTGGAAAAAGTGAAAAAAGCCGACAAATTACTTTGTTTCCAATTAGATCTAGGTGAAGGTAAGTTGCGCCAAGTACTTTCTGGTATCGCAGAATTTTACGAACCAGAAAACTTAATTGGCAAAAAAGTAATCGTTGTTTCCAATTTGAAACCAGTAAAACTTCGCGGGCTTATGAGCGAAGGGATGATTCTTTCTGGTGAGAAAGATGGAAAACTTAGCGTCATTGAAGCCAGCAGTGACCTTCCAAATGGTGCAAAAGTAAAATAAAAAACAGCGCCCCTGATTCAGGGGCGTTTTTATGTGAGAAAAAAATCAAAAAAAGATTGCATATTGCAAACGATTACAATATAATATAACTATACTTACTTAATTCATTGAACGAAGTAAGTGGACATCCAGAAGTAAAGGAGCCGAAAAATGGATATCTTAAGAAAAGGGAATAAGGATTTAATTAAAGATATAAACCGCTACACTGTACTTAATTTGATTCGTGAAAAAGGAGAAATTACTCGGACAGAAATTGCCAAAAAATGCGATTTTGGGATGTCTACGCTAACGTATATTTTAGATGACCTGCAACAAGAAGGCATCATTTTAGAAGGTGCAGAAACATCCTCTACTGGTGGCAGACGTGCCAAACTAGTTAGATTTAATAAAGATTATGGATTTGTTGTTAGTGTGAAAGTGGAAGAGGAACAACTTCTTTTTGCGTTAACAGACTTAAACGCTAAAATTATCGAAAATAGCTCAATCCCATTTTCAGCTGAGAAAAAACCAGAAGAAGCAATTAATTTAATTGCCGAAAATGTGAAGAAGATGTGCAAAAATGGAAATATGAAACATTTACTTGGTGTTGGAATTGCGATTTCTGGTCTTGTAAACCGTAAAAAAGGAATTGTTATTCGTTCCACCATGCTAGGTTGGGAAAATGTGGCATTAGAATCAATGTTAAACATCCACTTCCCCAATATTCCGGTGTATGTCGATAAAAATATAAATTGCTATACGCTCGCAGAATTATGGTTAGGTGAAGGCAAACATTCGAATAACTTTGCAACAGTTTCAGTAGGAGCAGGCCTCGGTTTGTCTGTTGTAATCAATCGCCAAATTTATTATGGATCTCAAGGCGGCGCAGGGGAATTTGGTCACACAACTATTCAACCAGGTGGATATAAGTGTCATTGTGGACAAAAAGGTTGCTTAGAAATGTATGCATCTGAATTTTACTTCCGAAATCGTGGAGAGGAACTTAAGGAAGCTTATCCAACATCTGAATTAAATGACTTTCATTTTGATAGTGTAGCCAAAAGCGCAAGAACAGGCGATGCGTTGGCAACAGAATTAATGGGGAAAATGGGTGAATATTTAGGATACGGAATCCGTAATATCATTAATACCTTTAATCCAGAAAAAGTTATTATTGTTGGAGAAGGCTTGCACCATCGCGACTTATTCTTAACGAAAATCGACGAAATTGCATCACAAAACTTTTTTTCAGGGGCTGGCTTCGAAACGGAAATTACGACAACTTCTTTAGAGGATCCTGCATGGTTGCAAGGTGCGGCTTTACTAGTCATCCACCAATTGTTTCAAGTGCCAATCTATGAAGAAGAACAAACATTACTACGTTAAAAGTTACATAAATTATTTTCAGGAGGTTATTTTTACATGGTTGGTATGACTAGGAAGAAAACTCTCTTTTGGCTGTGTATTTTCTTATTGCCTAATTTACTAGGTTTTCTTATTTTTATCGCAATTCCAATCCTAGGCTCACTCGGTATTAGTTTTACCGATTGGGACCTAGTTAGCACAATTCACTTTACCGGATTTGACAATTATAAAAGATTATTCAATGACCCGGAATTTTGGAAGTCATTTAGAAATACCATCACATTTATTATTGGTTACTTGCCTAGTGTCATGATTCTTGGTTTAGCGTGTGCATTAATGTTAAATCAAAAAATCAAACTTAGACCATTTTTCCGAGCGGTGTATTTCCTGCCCGTAATTACTTCATGGGTAGCAGTTTCGCTAGTATGGAAATGGTTGTTCAATCCGACTTATGGACTTATCAACTACTTCTTATCATTAATTGGTATCACTGGTCCAGACTGGTTGACAGATCCGCATACGGCGATGATTGCTGTTATTATTACGAGTGCGTGGAAAGATATTGGTTTTGTGATGGTGCTATTTTTAGGCGGATTACAAAATATTTCTCCATCTTATTATGAAGCAGCTAATATGGACGGCGCATCAAAACTTCGCCAGTTATTTTCTATTACTATCCCACTGCTTACACCAACCACATTCTTTGTGACGATAATTTCTCTAATCAACTCATTTCAGGTGTTTGACCAGGTGATGATTATGACAGAAGGTGGTCCAAGTGGAGCAACAATGACGCTAGTTCAAAATATTTACAACCATGCATTTAGATACTTTGAAATGGGCTATGCCTCCGCGATGAGTTGGATCTTGTTTATTGTTATTTTCATCATTACAATTATTCAAAATAAACTTCAAAAAAGGTGGTCCAATTACTAATGAAAACAGAAAAAAGTGGTTCACCAAAATGGCAACTATTTAAAAATATTTTAACTTATGTCATTATCTGCCTTGGTGGAATAATTATGATTATGCCATTTATCTGGATGATCTCGACCGCATTCAAGACAGGTGCAGCAAACATGACATTACCACCACAATTTATTCCTGAAGACCCAACAACGGCGAACTTCACTCAAGTATTTGAAATGTTCCCAATGTTCAGGTTCCTAATTAACTCTGTAGTTGTTGCGGTTGTAACGACACTAGGACAGATGTTGTTTTGTTCGATGGCTGCTTACGCTTTCGCTCGTATCCCGTTCTGGGGCAGAGACAAATTATTTTTACTTTATCTTGCAACAATGATGGTACCAGCCCAAGTAACCATGATTCCTCAATTTATTTTGATGAAACAGTTTGGCTGGTTAGATTCTTATGCAGGACTTATCGTACCAGCACTATTTAGCGTATTTGGAACATTTCTATTACGCCAAGCCTTCATGGGTATTCCGAAAGAACTTGAGGAAGCGGCATTCATGGATGGAGCTAATCACTTTACGATTTTCCGTAAAGTTATTTTACCACTTGCGAAACCAACCTTTGCCACACTAGGGATTTTGACATTTATGCAGTCTTGGAACAGTTATTTATGGCCATTAATCGTCACAAGCTCACAAGAAATGGCTACTCTACCTTTAGGATTATCACTTTTACAAGGTAGATATGGAACGAATTACGGTTTGATGATGGCGGGTGTACTTATTAGTGTAATCCCGATTCTAGCAGTGTACCTTTTTGCTCAAAAATATTTCATTCAAGGAATGGCAATGAGCGGAATGAAAGAATAAAAACCAACAAAAAAGGAGCGTTACAAATGAAAAAAGGTTTATTATTATTAATGGTTGTTGTACTGTCCGTATTTGGTCTCTCGGCATGTGGTGGAAGTAGCGGTGATGGGGATAAAACAGAAATTACGTATTATCAATTCTCTGCTCCTGCTGATGGAAAAGCGCTAGATGAAATGGTTAAAGAATTTGAAAAGCAAAATCCTGATATCAAAGTAAAAGTGCAAACAATCGCTTATAATGATTATTTCACAAAACTTCAAACACAAATTGCTGGTGGAGACGCGCCAGATGCCTTTGAACTTAACTACGAAACATTTGTTCAATACGCTGAAAAAGGTGTACTTGCGGACTTAACAAACTATATCAAGGAAGATAAAGATTTTGATCCATCCACATTAAACAAACAAGCATACGATGCCTTCAAATATGAAGATAAACAATACGGCATGGTAGAAAGTTTCTCCAATGTAGTAACAATTTATAATAAAGACCTTTTTGATAAAGCTGGCGTTGATTATCCAACAGCTGACTGGACTTGGAAAGACGAACAGGCAGCAGCAGAAAAATTAACGGATGCTAAAAATAAAGTTTGGGGAACTTCCCAACCAGTAACAATGAATGAATTTTACAAAGTAGCGGCACAAAATGGTGGTTCGATTTTCAATGAAGATATGACAGCTACAACGATTAACAGCCCTGAAAATGTAGAAGCGCTAACACATTTAACAAGTGAAGTGACAGATTCAAAAGTGGCACCATCACCATCTGATTTATCTGGTCAATTACCAGAAGACTTATTCATGAATGGTCAAATCGCTATGCTCCATACAGGTATTTGGTTATTCGATATGTTCCAAGATGCACCATTTAAATGGGATGTGCAAATCGAAGCGGGAAATACACAAAAAGCAACTCACTTCTTCGCTAACGGTATTGGCGTTTCAAAAGACTCAGATAAAAAAGAAGCAGCATTTAAATTTGCATCATTCATGAGTGCGAATGAAGAAGCTGCGAAAATCAGAATTAAAAATAACTGGGAACTTCCAGCAACTGAAAACAAAGAGATTTTGCAACCATATTTAGATGCAACTCCTCCAGATAATAGAGAAGCGGTATTTGAATCCTTACAATATATGGTATTGCCTCCAGTTGTGAAAGATTGGAACAAAATCAGTGATTATACCAATTCAGAATTCGAAAAAGTACTAAATGGCGATTCGACTCCAGAAAAAGCACTGAAAAACAGTGAAAAAAATATTAACGAAACAATGGGTTTTAAATAAGTAAAAAAGTGGCAGGGACGTTTGTAAGTTTCTAGAAATTAGAGCTTAGAAATAAGACTGCCACTTTAGTATATCTAAGGAAGGAAAAGTGTCATGTCTAAATTCACAAAATTAATGCAGGGTTACTTACATTTAATAGAAGGAAAAAATGAAAAAATTAAGCCGATTCTTGTAGAAACAAAGCCTGATCTAGCAAATGATTCCGTACTTGAAATAGCCTCATGGTTATGGCTAAGTAGTAAAATTAATTATTTTAACAAAATAGAAGTAGAACCAGTGATAGCATTTTTGGTAGCAAATTGGGATCGCCCAGAAAAATCAGTTTGGGGTTCTCCAGAAAAAGATATCTATTTAGCAACGATTTCTAGTGTCTACTCTGCTTTGTTAGATGTGAAAAATACTTTCCCTAAACCTGAACTACAACAGACGATTACAACTATTCGCGATTATTGTTTTAATAATTTGCTCAAAGGCGATAGCATTCTAACTGGATTAAGTACTCGAAAAGTTTCTACAGATCAATTACTATCTGTGCTTCCATTTGGCCTTTTTTCACCAGAAGATTTAGTAATGGTCGCTGCAGTGGGTAAAATGGAGCAACAATTAGTACAGGATGACGGTGTTTTGCCTTATTCAGGTGCACCGACAGTTAGTTCTCTTGCAACAGCAATGATGGCTCTTTACTTCTTGGAAAAAAGTGACCAAGATAAAGCGCTACATTACTTAAATATGGCGATGACTCTAGAAGATAATGATAAACTTGGTGAAACTTTCATTGAAATAAATCAAGTGTTCCGTTCGATGGAAAGCGAAGTTGCTGCACACATTTTACATAATCCATTTGGTAATGAAAATCGTTATGAGAAGCAACTTACGGAACGAACGCCGCATTATCCAGAGACAGAAATGCATTTTTCGGCTGCATGTGAAGTGATTTCGGAAGAAGCGGCTATCCAAGTGGAGCTAATTTTAAAAGAAAAAGGCTGGACAATTTTGTGTGAAAAGAAAGAGAAAAATGGTGTGCAAATTTGGGAAGCGCTCGTTCCACCGTTAGAAGAAGTTGGTGAATATACGTATTACTTCCAAGCTACTTTAAAGAACCAAGAAACTTTGGTGTCAGAAGATTATTTAGTGGAACCGATTTGGAAACATTGGTCAGAAGAAGCTGCTGTTTGTGAAACTGAGGAAGGTCTAATGGTGCTGTTTAAGGAAAATCCATCAAGCATATTGCCAGTTGAGTTTGTGATGAACGAGGAAGAGCTTGTTGTACGAATGAGACCGACATTTGACGCGAAAGATGTAAAAACCAAATCCACAGGACGAGTGAAAAAAGCGGATTTAGAGATTGTCATTTCGAATAATCCTGTACGAATGGAAGTTCATTATAAAAATAATTTAATTTTAGAATCGCATAAAATTTATCCAGCGCTTCAATGGTATACTGATAAAACAGGGATAATCAACAAGGTTAAACTTCATTTAGATGCACCTAAAGAAGAAGAGTATTATGGATTTGGAGAAAGATATAATGCACTTGGTCAACGTGGAAATGTGCTTGATTGCTTTGTTTATAACCAATACCGCGATCAAGGAACAAGAACTTATATTCCAATGCCGTTTTACCACACAAACCGTGATTACAGTGTTTTTGTAGATACAGCTCGTTACACTAGTTTTGATTTAGGGAACCAATTAGCCGATAAACATACTATTACTGTCGAAATAAACGGTTGTGATACAGATATTTGCTTGTTACTCGGAGATATTCCAAGTGCAGTTGCAAGTTATATGGAGAAAACTGGCAAACCGGCGATGATACCAGTTTGGGCGCTTGGTCCCTGGATGTCTAGTAACAACTGGGACCGTGAATCCATTGTGCGAACCGAAGTGGAAACTACCCAAGAATTACAAATACCATCTACGGTTGTTGTATTAGAGCAATGGAGCGATGAAGCAACTTATTATATGTTTAATGACGCGGAATATGCTGAAAAAGACCCTTCTGAAGCATACCATTACGATGAAATTAAATTCCCATCATGGGGAAGATGGCCGAATCCAAAGGAAATGGTTAATTATGTTCATGAAAATAATATGAAATTGATTCTATGGCAAATCCCCATCCAAAAATATCTCAATCGCCAGCAACATCCACTAAAAGACCGGGAAGAAGCTTACATGATTGAAAAAGGCTATGTGGTGAAAAATTCAGATGGAACCCCATATCGTATCCCGGAAAATTGGTTTACAGAAAGTTTAATCATGGATTTTTCGAATAAAGAAGGAAAAAAATGGTGGTTTGATAAGCGCCAATACTTAATTGATATCGGTGTAGATGGCTTTAAAACAGACGGCGGTGAATTTGTCTTTGGTGAAGGATTACAATTTGCTGATGGTAGACACGGTGACGAAATGAGAAATCTCTATCCTAATGATTATATTGAAGCTTATTATGATTTTGCACAACAAAATGATGGTATGACGTTTAGTCGTGCTGGATATACTGGTGCACAACGCTTCCCAGCTCACTGGGCGGGTGACGAGCGATCTACATTCGATGCGTTTAGAAGATCCTTAATTGCAGGATTATCAGCAGGATTTTCGGGTATTCCGTTTTGGAGTTTTGATTTTGCTGGATTTAATGGTGACATTCCGACAGCCGAATTATTTATCCGTTCAGCACAAATGGCTACATTTTGCCCAATTATGCAGTATCATGCTGAAAGTAAGGGGGAATTCAATCAAGATCGTACCCCATGGAACATTGCATCAAGAACTGGTGATGATACAGTAATCCCTATTTACCGCCATTTTGCCAATGTACGAATGAATATTTTGCCTTACATTTATAATGAAGCGCGTAAATGTGTCGAAACTGGTTTACCAATGATGCGTGCCCTTTTGCTTGATTATAAAGAAGACCCACGTGTGTCAGATATGTACGATCAATATCTATTTGGTGAAGCGATGCTGATTGCCCCAGTTATTGAAGACGGCGTTCGTTCTCGTGAAGTCTATTTACCAGAAGGGACTTGGTATGACTTCTGGACAGGAATCAAGGTGAATGGACCGACACTACGTAAATGCAAAGCCGAAAAAGAAGAAATTCCTGTATTCATCCGTGGTGGAAAAGCAATCCTTTGTAATGTCGATAGCTCATTACAACTTGGCTCTTGGGTTGGAAATACCGTTGAAAAATACGCAACACCACTGTTAAAAGTCTATTTAGATGAAGATTTCACAGAAGAAATCATGGACCATTTATTAGAGAAATGGTTAGTCGAAGTAACAGAACATGCTGAGGAAATAGTTGTTTCCGTACAAACCAATACACCAAATTATGAAGTTGAAGTGATTGGCGCAACGAAAAAAGTACAAATAAAGAAAGGAAGATAACGATGGACGCTTCCACAAGTTTTGCCATTTTACCATCTAATGTAAAAGAAAAAATCGCTTTTCCACACGAAATTAACTGTGTAAAAACGGCGAGTTGGGCGAATAATTGTTTAACAGGTACACTTGATACTGGTTATTTCAGTTGTTATTTTGTAAATGAAAAAATTGCGCGGGTAATCGTAAACCCATTTGGCGAAGCGGATTCGACTGCTTCAATAGCCGCGATTCATGATACAGCGAAACAAGCTGCCGAATTTGATGAAGCAAGTGATTATTATCAGTTACAATTTGCCGATAAACAAATCATCATTTACAAAGACACATTCCAAATCATTATGAAACAAGCAGGAAAAGTCATTTTTCAAACAGAGGGACTGGCAGTTAATCGAAATAAAGAGCATCAAATCTCCATTCAAAGCAGACCGGAAACAGCTATTTTCGGTCTGGGAGAAAAAACTGGTGGATTGAATAAGGCTGGGTCAATTATAAGTATGTGGAATACAGATGTTTATAGCCCGCATAATAAAGACACGGTCGAAATATACCAATCCATTCCGTTTATGATAGCTGATACAGAAGAAACGACATATGGATTATTTTATGACAACTCTTACCGTACCGAATTTGACTTCCAAAGCTATGAAGATAAATACACGATTTTAGCAGAAGGCGGCCAAGCGAATTTTTATGTTGTTTTTGGCGCGGACGTAAAAGAAGTAGTGGCGAGTTATACGGATTTAACAGGAAAAACCCCGCTTCCTCCAAAATGGTCATTAGGTTACCATCAATCAAGATATAGCTATACGTCAGAGGAAGAAGTAGAACGGATTGCCAACACATTTAAAGAAAAAGAAATTCCGCTTGATTGTGTTTTCATGGATATTCACTACATGGATGATTTCCGAGTATTCACGTTTAATCCAGATACATTTCCAAACGGACCAGAACTAATCGCTCGACTTCGGGAAAAAAATATTGATGTGGTTCCAATTGTTGATCCCGGAATAAAAAAAGATGTTAATTATCCTGTTTATCAAGAAGGAATCAAACATAATTATTTCTGTCGTAAGTTAGAAGGCGAAATTTATTATGGCGAAGTTTGGCCAGGTATCAGTGCTTTTCCAGATTTTCTAAGTACAACTGTTCAAAATTGGTGGGGAAACTTGCATAAGTTTTACACAGATTTAGGAATTCGTGGTATTTGGAATGATATGAACGAACCTTCCGTGTTTAATGAAAGTAAAACAATGGACTTAGATGTGGTACATGATTTGGACGGAAAAAACGTAACTCACAAAGAAGCACATAACTTATATGGCTTGTATATGAGTAAGGCGACTTTTGAAGGATTAAAACGGTTAGTGCCAAATGAACGACCATTTTCACTTACTCGGGCAGGTTATGCAGGAGTGCAGCGGTATTCAGCCGTTTGGACAGGAGATAATCGTAGCCACTGGGAGCATTTAGAAATGTCATTACCGATGATTATGAATTTAGGTTTATCCGGAGTTGCCTTCACTGGCGCAGACGTTGGCGGATTTTCCTCTGATTGCACGAAAGAAATGCTGATACGCTGGACACAAGCAGGTGCGTTTTTACCTTATTTTAGAAATCATTGCGTACAAGATAGTATTTATCAAGAACCATGGGCATTTGGATTAGACGCGGAGAAAATTGTGAAGAAATATATTGAACTTCGCTATGCCTTTTTACCATACATCTACACAGAATTTCAAAAAACAGCGGAAACAGGGCTGCCACTAGTACGACCACTATATACCGAATTTAAAGATGAACGAGACTTAATTCAAGTAAATGACGAGTTTATGCTTGGTGAAAATATTCTTGTGGCTCCGATTGTGCGAGAAGGTCAGGTAAAACGCCTTGTTCGCTTACCAAAAGGAACATGGTTTAACTACTGGACAAAAGAACAATTAGAAGGCGGCGACTACATTATCGCTGACGCACCAATTGATACCATGCCGATTTACATTAAAGCAGGAACAATTTTACCGATTGGAAGTAGCGTTCAAAATACAAAAGAAACCCAAAGTATTGCACTTGAAATCTATTTAGCAAATGGCACGGCATCAGGATACGTGTATAATGATGATGGTAAAAGTTATGAATACCAAAATGGTGGATTCGCCAAAACTGGACTATCAGCTACCTTGCAAAACGGCGAAGTGCAAGTAAAAGCAACTCACAGCGGTAAAGTAAATCTACAGCTAGAAATTACTACAATTCAAGTTTTTGGCGAAAAAACAAACAAAATTACAAGGGCGGGAATCTAAAAAATGAAAGAAAAAGACTGGTGGAAAAAAAGTGTAGTGTATCAAATTTATCCGAAGAGTTTTAATGACTCCAATGGGGATGGCGTTGGGGACATTCAAGGGATTATCGAGAAATTAGACTATCTAAAAAAACTAGGCGTGGATGTAATCTGGTTGTCGCCAGTTTATGACTCACCGCAAGATGATAATGGATATGACATTCGCGATTACCAAAAAATCTATGAAGAATATGGCGATATGGCTACTTTCGATAATTTATTACAAGGGCTTCATGACCGCGATATGAAACTAGTGATGGATCTTGTTGTCAATCACACATCTGATGAGCACAAGTGGTTCGAAGAGTCTCGTAAATCAAAAGATAATCCTTACCGCGATTATTATTTCTGGCGTGAAGAAAACGAAATTAACAACTGGGGCTCGATTTTCAGTGGTCCAGCTTGGGAATTAGACGAAAAAACAGGCGAATATTACTTGCATTTATTCTCCAAAAAACAACCTGATTTAAACTGGGAAAATCCAAAATTACGTCAAGATGTCTATAACATGATGAAATTCTGGCTAGATAAAGGGATTGATGGTTTCCGCATGGACGTAATTAATTTCATTTCTAAAAACACTGATTTCCCAGATGGCCCAGTTGCTGAAGGTCAAACTTATGGAGACGCTGGCAACGATTTTTGTAATGGTCCACGGATTCACGAATTCTTGCGCGAAATGAATCAAGAAGTAACCTCTAATTACGATGTGATGACAGTTGGGGAAATGCCTGGCGCTAGTACAACAGACGCCCAAATCTACACCAACCCAGCTAATAAAGAAGTCGATATGATATTTACTTTTGAACATATGAACTTAGATTCAGACGGAGATAACAAATGGGATTTAAAACCAATTTACCTCCCAGAACTAAAAGAAAATATGTCTGAATGGCAAGTGGCACTTCAAGAAAACGGTTGGAACAGCTTATACTGGAACAATCATGACCAACCACGTATCGTTTCCCGTTTTGGAAATGACAATCGTTTCCGAGTTCGTTCTGCAAAAATGCTTGGGACATGTCTGCACATGATGAAAGGAACGCCGTATATTTATCAAGGGGAAGAAATCGGCATGACAAATGTTCATTTTGAAAGCCTAGATGAATATCGTGATATCGAAACACTCAACATGTACAAAGAACGAAAAGAGCAAGGACACAGCCATGAAAACATTATGGAATCAATCTACACAAAAGGTCGTGACAACGCAAGAACACCTTACCAATGGGACAATAGCCCAAATGCAGGCTTCACAACAGGCACACCTTGGATTAAAGTGAACCCTCGTTATACCGAAATCAATAACGAAGAAGCGCTTAAAAATCCAGATTCCATTTTCTACTACTACCAAAACCTAATCAAATTACGCAAATCAACCGAAATCATCACAACAGGTAACTATCGCTTATTATTACCAAACGATGAAGCCGTATTTGCTTACGAACGCTATACAAATGATGAAAAATTAGTCGTTCTATGTAACTTTACTGAAGACGAACAAATCATTACGGACAAAAATATCTTAAATGACATTAAAAAAGGTACAGTATTAGTAAATAATGTACCAGATATTATAGAAGGAACTTTACGACCATACGAAGCAATCGTTTATCAAGTGAAATAAATAGCCGAAAAGCCATCCGATTTCAGGGTGGTTTTTTTGTTCGATCAAAAATTTATAGTATAATAGAAGGAAATTGATTTATTAGGAGGAATTTCATTGCTATTTGATACGCATGTGCACCTTAACGACGAGGCTTTTGACGATGATATAGAAGAAGTAATAAAGCGAGCACAAGAAAACGATGTAACTCGTATGGCCGTTGTCGGTTTTAACAAAGAAAGCATTGACCGAGCATTAAAACTAGCAGAAAAATACGATTTCATTTCACTAATCGTCGGCTGGCACCCTACAGACGCATTTAGTTTTACTGACGAAGATTTAGAGTGGTTACGCGATTTAGCCCTAACCCATCCAAAAGTAGTTGCTTTAGGCGAAATGGGACTTGATTATCATTGGGATACTTCGCCGAAAGAAACACAATTTGAGGTTTTTCGAAAACAAATTCGTCTAGCCAAAGAAGTGAATTTGCCGATAGTTATTCATAATCGTGAAGCGACCGAAGATATCATTCGAATTTTGCAAGAAGAGCACGCCGAAGAAGTAGGTGGAATTATGCATTGTTTTGGTGAATCAGTCGAAGTAATGGAAGCTTGCCTAGCGATGAATTTTTACATTTCATTCGGCGGAACCGTCACTTTCAAAAACGCCAAATTACCAAAAATTGCAGCTCAGGCTATACCAATTGACCGATTATTAATCGAAACTGACGCTCCATATCTTGCTCCGACACCAAATCGTGGAAAAAGAAACGAACCGGGATACGTCAAGTTAGTTGCCGAAAAAATAGCTGAATTGAAAGAAATGAAATACAGCGAAATCGCAACGCACTCAACGGATAACGCAAAACGGTTGTTTAAAATTAGAGATTAGTTGTAATGAAACTGTAACATAAGTCTGACTCTGTAACCCAATCTTAAGCTTTAAAGATATAAAAATAGGTATTTGGACCAAAACCCTTATTTTATGCCTACGACCAGAGACGTAGAAAAATGACATACTTTTGTTACATTTGATATTTAACAAGCTTTGTTAATTTTAAAACGGCTTCATACCAACGTTTATTTACTAAGTTTGCGCAAATATGAACAATCTATTAAAAAAATTGACAGTTGTTTGCTCCCCTGTATATAATCACTAGCGAAGTAGAAAGGGGAGAAATACATGACCATGGAAAACAGCAGTAACGTAGCCCAATCATCAAAATGGAAATTACCAATCATGATTGCAGGATTTGTTATTGTAGTAGCATTGGTTTTTTATTTCGTTTTCGAAGGAACTAAAAACGATATCACTATAGTAAACGCTGGTGAAAAAATGGAATCAAGAACACACGCTAAAACAGTTTCCGCAGCACTTGATGAAGCAGGAATTAAAGTAAGCGAACATGATGAAATTGCGCCAGGTAAAAATGCAGAAATTAAAGACGGTATGGAAATTAAATATCTTCCAGCCCGTGAAGTTACAATAAATGATAATGGCACAAAGAAAAATGTGTGGAGTACAAAAGAAAATGTTTCTGATTTACTTAAAGACGAAAACATTATAACAAACCCACATGATGTGTTAAACGTAGCATTAGATGATAAATTAAAAGACGGCCTTGAAGTTAACATTAATCGTGCCATTGAACTTTCCTTACAAAACGGAGCAAAAAAAGATACAGTTTGGACAACCAAAACTAGTGTTGGTGATTTACTAACCGAGAAAAATATCAAACTGGACAAAGAAGACCGTGTGTCACCTGCGAAAGACAGTAACTTAAAGGAAAAAATGACCGTACAAGTTACATATGTTGATTCAAAAGCTGATAAGAAAAAAGAGCAAATTAAATTCAATACAGTTTACAAAGAAGATGACAGCCTAAATCAAGGCGTTGAAAAAGTCGTTCAAGAAGGTAAAACTGGTGAAAAAATTGTTGAGTATAAAGTAACATTTGAAAATGGTAAAGAGAAAAAACGCGATGTCATTAAAGAAAATGTTACTGCTGCAAAATCTGATAGAGTAGTTGTTCGTGGTACAAAAGCAAAACCAGTAGTATCGCAAATAGCTAATGCAACACCTGCTAAAAAAGCGTCATCTAGCACTTCATCATCTTCATCGACTCCATCTGGCGGTAAAACATTCACAATGGAATCTACTGCTTATTCAGGTGGTGGAACAACAGCGACAGGAATTAACTTAAGTGCTAATCCAGGAATGAAAGTAGTTGCTGTAGATCCAAGTGTTATTCCACTTGGCTCACGTGTTTGGGTTGAAGGATATGGAGAAGCTATTGCTGGTGATACTGGTGGAGCAATCAAAGGAAATATCGTTGACGTTTATTTCCCAAATGAAAGTTCATGCTACTCATGGGGTAGAAGAACTGTAACCGTAAAAGTGTTAAACTAATAAACGCATAAAAACGAGGCTGACTCATAGGGCCTCGTTTTTTCTTTGTTCAAAATGTGGTATGATGGATATAATTATTTACTAAAAAGGATGTAGTCTTATGAGCGAAAAGCCTGTAATACATGAGTTTATTGTCGTAGAAGGACGCGACGATACAACTGCCATTAATCGTTCTGTCGTTGCGGATACCATCGAGACAAATGGATCAGCCCTTTCACAAGAAACGATTGAAAAAATTAGACATGCGCAACAACTTCGAGGAGTCATTATTTTTACTGACCCGGATTTTCCAGGCGAAAAAATTAGAAAACAAATTGACTCAGCCGTTCCTGGTTGTAAACATGCTTTTATTAATCGCCAAGACGCCTTACCAAAAGCCGGTCGAGGTCTAGGAGTAGAGCATGCTAGTATCACCAATATTCGAGAAGCATTGCAACATTTCCATACAAGCAGCACGCTAGCTGAAAAACAATTTATCTCCAAAGATATTCTAATAAATTTAGGACTTCTAGGTGGGGTTGGTTCAAAAGAACGTAGAGAAAAACTCGGAAACACACTTAAAATTGGCTACACTAACGGAAAACAATTGCAAACTCGTCTAGAATCATTTGCTATTAGTGAAGAACAGTTAGTGGCCGCGTGCCAAAAGATTATGCAGGAGGAAGAGCATGAGTAAAGATATTGCAACACCAGGAAAAACGACAGAAATCCTAAAAAAATATGGTTTCTTATTTAAAAAAA
This sequence comes from Listeria ivanovii subsp. londoniensis, assembly GCF_000763495.1. Taxonomy (GTDB): domain Bacteria; phylum Bacillota; class Bacilli; order Lactobacillales; family Listeriaceae; genus Listeria; species Listeria londoniensis. The sequence goes on from NZ_CP009576.1 coordinate 266,771, forward strand.
GTTTAGGTCAAAATTTCCTGATTGATAGTAACATTTTGACACGAATTACAGACACAGCTGAAATTAACAAAGAAACAAACGTAATTGAAATCGGTCCAGGGATTGGCGCATTAACAGAACAACTTGCGAAAGCGGCGAAGGAAGTGGTTGCTTTTGAAATCGACCAACGTTTGTTGCCGATTTTAGATGATACATTAAGTGCCTACGATAATATCAAAGTAGTTCACGGCGATGTCCTAAAAGCAAATGTGGAAGAAGTCATTTCTACTCAATTTACCCATCCGGAATTACCTCTGAAAATTGTAGCTAACTTGCCTTATTATGTAACAACACCAATTATTTTAAAACTGCTACATGATAACATTCCAGCTGATTCGATGACTTTCATGCTTCAAAAAGAAGTTGCGGACCGCATTAGTGCAGTTCCAAGTACCAAAAGCTACGGAAGTTTAACAATCGCTATTCAATTCTATATGGAGGCTGAACTAGCATTTATTGTACCGAAAACAGTATTTATGCCGCAACCCAACGTAGATTCAGCAGTCATTCATTTGAAGCGTCGCAAAGAGCCACTAGCGCAGGTAAATGACGAAGAATTTTTCTTTGAAGTAACGCGGGCATCCTTTGCGCAAAGAAGGAAAACATTATGGAATAATCTAGCTTCCAAGTTTCCAGCCCTAAAATCCCGTAAAGAAGAATTAGTAGAAGGTCTAAATGCTATTGGTATAGACTTAATTCGTCGAGGTGAAACGCTAGATATCCCTGAATTTGCTAAATTAAGCAATTTTTTAGCTGATTTTTTAGCAGAAAAATAATTTTTTCAAAAAAAGCGCTTTCTTAGTTGACAGTTAGCACTTACAACTGTTAAAATATTTGGTTATTGATTTATTGGCCCACCTGTGCTATACTATTGATTAGTGAGGTGGAAAATAAATGCCAAAAACCATTGCAAGCATTAAGACGAATTTAGATTCTAGATTAGGTAAAGCATTGACATTGAAAGCAAACGGCGGTCGTAAAAAAACGATTGAACGTTGCGGCATCCTAGCTGAAACATATCCATCCGTTTTCATTGTAGAGCTTGATCAAGATGAAAACAACTTTGAAAGAGTATCCTATAGTTATACGGATATCTTAACAGACGCAGTAGAACTTGTATTTACAGATGATAATAAAGAATTAGCTTTGTAAGAAGCTGAAGTAGCCGAACCGTAAAGCATGGTTCGGTTTTTGCTTTGTTAAAGTGCATTTTAGACTGCCAGCTACATATTTCTTCTTTCGTATGATAGAATAGAAAAAGAGATTTTGAACGCGGAGGCGGGGAAAATGAAAATAAGCGTAACGGCGCCAGCTAAAATTAATCTTTCGCTTGATGCTCTTTACAAACGTGAAGATGGATACCATGAAGTAGAAATGGTAATGACAACGATTGATCTTGCGGATAGACTTTATTTAGAGCGGCTAGATGAGGACGTTATTATATTAGATGTAAAGGCGCACTTTATCCCGGAAGACCGCCGCAATTTAATTTATCAAGCAGCGGCCCTTTTGAAAAAACGTTTTGATGTAAAAGCAGGGGTGCGAATTACGATAGATAAACATATTCCGGTTTCTGCTGGGCTTGCAGGAGGAAGTTCGGATGCAGCAGCAGCACTTAAAGGTCTAAATATTATTTGGGAACTAGGACTTTCAATAGAGGAGCTAGCAGAAATTAGTTCAGAAATTGGCTCTGATATTGCCTTTTGTGTATACGGAGGAACGGCCATTGCAACTGGTCGTGGGGAGAAGATTTCTTCACTTCCTAATATGCCAGGCTGCTGGATTGTACTTGCTAAACCTAGCATTAGTGTATCAACACCAACCATTTATAAAGAGTTACAGATAGATAATGTAGAACATCCTAATACGAGAAAAATGATAGAGGCAATGGAACAAGGAGACTTAGACGGGATTTTTGCCGCTACAGGAAATGTTTTGGAGTCTGTAACGTTAGAAAAGAATCCGCAAGTTAAACGGATTAAAGAACGGATGCTCGCATTTGGTGCTGAGGCGGCTCTAATGAGTGGTAGCGGTCCGACAGTGTTTGCGCTCATCAAACAGTACTCAAGAGCGAAACGCATCTATAATGGCCTACGTGGCTTTTGTGAAGAAGTATATATGGTTAGACCATGGAGTGAGAGTGAAAATGATACTATTAAAAGTTCGGAGGGGTCAGACAAATGAAGATTATTTTTAATGCAGATGATTTTGGAATTAGCCCAGGAGCGGTATATGGCATTTTGGATTCTTACAAACGAGGCGTCGTAAAATCAACGACACTACTTGCCAATAGCCCAGCATTTGATTTAGCAGTTGAGGTAGCAAAAGAAAACCCAGGTCTTGATATCGGCGCGCATTTGACCTTGACTTTCGGCAGACCAATTCTTCAGGGACTTGAAACATTAACTGATGACGATGGTCGTTTTCGTAAAAATTATACTGCACTAGAATCTGGCTTAGCTGATGTAGATATGGGAGAAGTGGAACGCGAATTAACTGCCCAAATCGAGAAAATTTTAGCTGCTGGACTGATGATTTCTCATTTTGATACACATCATTCAATTGAACCGTTAATCTATCCAGTACAACACATGCTTGCAGAAAAGTATGGTGTAAGCTTAAGGCGCCATGCAGATGTTTCTGATTTTGGGACGATTAAAACACCAGATTTCTTTGCTACTGATTTTTATGCAGACGGTGTAAGCTTTGAAACCATTAAAAAATTAGTTCAAAGCTATATTGGTACAAATGATGTAATCGAAATTATGACTCATCCAGCCTTTATTGACGATACGTTACTTCGTATTTCTAGTTATATTCAACCCCGTACGAAAGAACACACCATACTAACATCCAGAGAGTTACAAGCATATTTAGGTCAACAAGAAGTAGAAATTATTAGTTTCCGTGATTTATAAAAAATACTGTCCTGTCAAAGAAAGTTTATTTGGCAGGCTTTTTGTACATTAAAAGAATAAAAGTTGTCAATTTTATAGAAAACGTTTTATAATAGAGAAAATACGGACAAAATACATGGAATTGCTTTTTAATATACGGAATTTATCAAAGGGAGAGAGATTATGAAGATTCGTCGCAGTGAACGATTAATTGATATGACGCAATTTCTTTTATCGCATCCGCGAAAACTAGTGCCGCTTACGATGTTTGCTGAACGTTATGGCTCAGCTAAGTCTTCTATTAGTGAAGATTTGGTCATCATAAAGAAAACGTTTGAAGATAGAGGAATAGGAACGCTTGAAACAGTTCCAGGAGCTGCTGGAGGAGTACAATATATTTCCATCGCTGGGAATGATGATGTGCTAGATTTTGTACACACATTATGTAACCGGATTGCAGAACCGAATCGCTTGTTGCCAGGTGGTTATTTGTATCTTTCTGACTTGTTAGGAGAGCCAGTTACGCTTAAAGCAATTGGGAAAATATTAGCTACAAAATTTAACGGCAAAAAAATAGATGCAATTATGACAGTGGCGACGAAAGGTATTCCGATTGCTCAAGCAGTTGCAGAACACTTAAGCGTACCATTTGTCATCGTAAGAAGAGATAGTAAAGTGACAGAAGGCTCGACGGTAAGCATCAATTACGTTTCAGGTTCTTCCAAACGAATTGAAAAAATGGAACTATCAAAACGTAGTCTAGCGGAAGGCTCCAATGTGGTTATTGTAGATGATTTCATGAAAGCTGGCGGAACTATTAACGGAATGAAAAATTTGCTGGAAGAATTTAATGCTCATTTAGTTGGCATTGGGGTGCTAGTTGAATCGGAGTATGCGGAAGAACGCTTAGTAGATGATTATGTGTCACTTGTGAAAATTAAAAATGTCAACATGAAAGAAAAACAAATCGAAGTGGTTGATGGGAATTATTTTAATAGTTAAGTAAGCGACCTTGGAGAAATCTAGGGTTGTTCTTTTGTTGTGAACAAATCAGCCTTGCGATGTACTTCACTCACTTAAGTTTTATGGTAAAATAAATCCTATCATTGTTACATAAAATATAAGGCTTCCAAATACTTGGGGCAGAAGGAGAACATTCATGAAAAAATGGGTTAAATGGTTAATTGTTATTGTTATTATCGCAGTTGTAGCCGTTGGTGCGGTTATGTTGCTTGGAAAAGATAGCGGTTCTGTAACACAAGAGAAATTAGTTACAACAAAAGTGAAACAAGGAGAAATGAAAATAAACGCTACCGGAACAGGGGCGATTTCACCAGAAAACACACAAGTTCCTGATTATGACGAACTTCAATTAGTAGCGCAAATGGACGAGCTTGATATTCCAAACATCAAGAAAGACCAAGAAGTAAAAGTTACTGTAACAGCACTTCCTGATAAAACTTACACAGGAAAAGTGAAAGAAATCGCGGAACAAGGTCAGGTACAAAACGGTGTGTCTAGTTTTTCAGTAATTATCTCACTTGATAAAACAGACGATCTAAAAGCAGGAATGACAGCAGATGCATCTATTTTAGTTAATGAGAAAAAAGATGCGCTTTATGTACCGATTGAGGCAGTTCAAAAAGATAGCGACGATAAATACTATGTGCTAGTTCCAGAAGAAAAAGATAATGGTAAAACAAAGAAAGTGAAAAAATTTGTAGAGACAGGTCTGCATAACGAAGACAATATTGAAATCACTAAAGGTGTTAAAAAAGACGAAAAAGTAATCCTTCCTACACAAGAAACTGAGACAATACCTGGTGCACCAAGCTAAGTTTTTTGTGAATATGATTCAGATAAATTGTATGAAGGAGGGATAAACATGCCAAAACCGCTAATTGACATGAAAAATTTAACAAAAACGTATACGCTAGGCGGAGAAACTTTTAAGGCATTAGACGATGTTACTTTTACCGTTGATCAAGGTGAATTTTTATCCATCGTTGGTCCATCTGGTTCAGGAAAATCAACGTTAATGAATATGATTGGCTGTTTAGATGTACCAGATGAAGGAAGTTATCATCTTGATGACGTAGATGTCTTTAAGCTCAGTGATAACAAACTATCCGAAATTAGAAATAAGAAAATCGGCTTTATTTTCCAGCAGTTCAATCTGCTTCCGAAATTATCTGCATTTGAAAATGTGGAACTACCGTTAATCTATGCAGGATTAAGTGTTTCTGCACGTGAAAAGGCTGCTCTCGAATGTTTAGAAAAAGTTGGTTTGCTTGAAAAACGAAGAAATTTACCAACTCAGCTTTCTGGTGGACAGCAACAACGTGTAGCGATTGCAAGAGCACTTGCTGGCAAACCACAAATTCTTTTAGCTGATGAACCAACTGGAGCGCTCGACTCTAAAACCGGTAAAGAAGTGATGGGTATTCTTCAAGAATTGAATCGCGCGGGAAATACTATTGTCATGATTACGCATGATCCAACCATTGCCTCTTATGGAACAAGAAGTATTCGTATTCAAGACGGTAAATTATTTCATGAGGAGGCGACGAAAGCATGAACGTTCTCCAAAGCATGAAAATGGCATGGAAACAATTAAAAGCAAGTAAGCTCAGATCTTTTTTGACCATGTTAGGTATCATCATTGGTGTAGCATCTGTTATCCTACTAGTCTCGCTAGGGAATGGAGTCACGCAAGAAGTTGACGAACAAATGGGGGATTTAGGTTCCAATTTAATCACGGTAGTTAATAGTTCAGTTAATCCTAATGATAAATACACCTATGATGAAGTAATGAAGTATCAAAATATTGATGGAGTGAAAAGCGTCTCTCCAGAATTATCTGGACAAGTAAATGCGACATTTGATTATAAAAACTCAAGTAATAAAGTTATAGGTACAAACGATCAGTACAAAGCAGCTCGTAGTTTGGAAATGAGCGAAGGGCGCTTCTTGCTACCAATTGATACTGAATATGGTCAGAAGGTGGCTGTAATAGGTTCTACGGTAGCGAGCGACTTGTTTGGTTTCGGAAATCCAATTGGTGAAACAATTAGACTCAACGGAATGCCTTACAAAGTAGTTGGAGTTCTAAAAGAAAAAGGCGCTTCGATGATGGGTTCAAGTGATGACCAAATCTTCATCCCGATTTCTTCTGCGCAAAGATTATTAAAAGATACAAATGTCCGAACCATTTATGTAGAGACAAAAACAGCGGAAGATGTTGATTTTGTTGTAAATACATTAGAATCTCGTTTAGCAATCAAGTTTGGTGACGAGAAAGAGCAAGAAGAAAATGCTTCTTCCGCTCAAATGGGACCATCGTATCAAGTTATTAACCAACAAGAAATTTTAAATGCGTTTAATACAATTAGTACTACGTTAACCACTGCGCTTGGTGCGATTGCTGCAATATCACTTGTGGTAGGTGGTATCGGAATAATGAACATTATGCTTGTTTCAGTTAGTGAACGGACGAGAGAAATTGGTATCAGAAAAGCGCTAGGAGCTAAAAAAAGAGCAATTTTGCTTCAATTCCTAATCGAATCCATTGTTATTAGTGTTTGTGGTGGGATTATCGGAATTATAATCGGGGTATCTGGTGCGCTGATATTCGGGTCAGTTGCTGGCATATCTTCGGGTATTACAGCGGGGACAATTATCTTCTCCTTTGTATTCTCCTTGTGTATCGGTATAATCTTTGGGATTGCTCCAGCCAATAAAGCATCAAAACTACGACCAATTGATGCATTAAGGTCTGAATAAGTAGAGTAAAGAATTCGGAATCATTGATTTCGAATTCTTTTTTTTGTACTAAATTAGACATGTTTATGTATAAAAAAGCCATAAGTTGTCTTGTCATCTAGATTTAACATTTTTGTCACAATTAAGTGTTTTCAAACATCGAATCAAGTTATTTAAGTTCAAAAAATCTTTTAAATATGCATTATATCAGTGTTTTTGAGGGGTGCACACTTTGTTAACAATTAATTTATGTGGAAATTGAAAAAAGTCTAAGTGTAAAAAATTATGTGCTATTATCTGCGGAATGCTTGGTTTATTGTATACAATTATTTCTGAAAAATGATTTAATTTCAACCGTTTTACTGGTGTTATTACCCATAAAATAGTATGATAAATACATTGCAAGACAGTTCTAGCAGTGGATTAGAAGTTTTTTTGGTGAAAATATACAACATTGTATACAAAGATGCTTTTGCAACGAACAATCTGTAAATGTCAATACTTTTTACGGAAAAACTATTTTTTTTGATTTCGAATTCACAAAGTTGTCAAATTTAGTTTTTTTTATTATTATGTTCATAGGGAAGAATTTTACGTAAATGTTGCTTGTTTCAAAAAAGCGATTTTTTCTATGGGGGAATTTTTCTCGAGTGTGTACTTAATGTTGCATGTGAGCATTGGTTACTAACAGAGCAACTAGAATAAGGTGGTGAAGATAATGGAGATTACAGATGTGAGATTACGACGTGTTGAGACAGATGGGAGAATGAAAGCTATTTCTTCAATAACGATTGATGGTGAGTTTGTTATTCACGACATTCGTGTTATCGATGGCAACGAGGGACTGTTCGTAGCTATGCCAAGCAAACGTACGCCGGATGGAGAGTTTAGAGATATTGCACATCCTATTAACTCAAACACCCGTGCAAAAATTCAAGAAGCTGTTTTAGCTGCTTATGAAGTAGCGGAAGAACCAACTGCAACTGAAGAAAAATCTGCTGACGAAAGTGTTGCAGAAGAGAATTAAAAAAATCCTCATTTTAGGAAGAACATTGTTATGAACAGCTTGAGAAGGGGATTTAATTAAACCTGATGTTTGGCTGGGAAAAGCATATTCTTTTTGATCGAGGCAAATGGGATAAGGAGTGACTAATAATGCAAGTAACAGATGTGAGATTACGTCGTGTAGAAACTGATGGAAGAATGAGAGCAATTGCTTCAATCACTTTAGATGAGGAATTTGTAGTTCATGATATTCGCGTTATTGATGGGAATAACGGTTTATTCGTAGCTATGCCAAGTAAACGTGGCGTTGACGGAGAGTTCCGTGATATCGCTCACCCAATTAATTCTGACACTCGTGCAAAAATTCAAGAAGTTGTTTTAGCTGAATATGTGCGCGTTGGAGAAGAAGAAGCAAGTGCAGTAACAGAAGAAGAATCTGAATCTGTTTCTGCTGAATAATTAAAAATTTCCAAGGGCTAGCCAATTGCTAGCCCTTTTTGTGTCTTTAAATTTTGAAAAAATGATAAATAGCCTTGGTCTTCCATTTTGGCTATGGTATAATTAAAAGTAGATTGAAATTTGGGAGGAGAATTCAGAATGATGTTGCAAAATCAGGCACAATCTCGAGACTTTTATTGTAGCGCGGCTGTAATCTCTGCTTTCAGTGAACAAATAAACGAGCAGGCTATATCTTTCGGAATTTTCAAACAAATAAAACATTGAATTTACTCTTTGCCTAAAAATACGGTTGAGAGTTTTTATTTGGGCGTAATCTTGAAAAAAAGCGTATTTTACGTTATCATTCATAGTGGAAGAATAGTGAATATTGGGGGTTCTATATAATGTCAAAACGATATGCTGTAGTGCTTGCTGCTGGCCAAGGCACGCGGATGAAATCAAAACTATATAAAGTCTTGCATCCAGTTTGTGGAAAACCAATGGTCGAACATGTAGTGGATCAAATTTCGACACTTGATGTTGATAAAGTGGTTACAATAGTTGGGCATGGGGCAGAAAAAGTACAAGAGCATTTAGCTGGTAAAAGCGAGTTTGTAAAACAAGAAGAGCAACTTGGTACGGCCCACGCAGTACTTCAAGCAAAAACAGCTCTTGCTGAAAAAGATGGTGTTACACTAGTTGTTTGTGGAGATACACCTTTAATAGAGGCTAGCACAATGGAAGCTCTACTGAAATATCACCATGAAAAACGTGCGAAAGCAACAATCCTTACAACAGTGATTGAAGATCCTACTGGTTATGGACGTATTATTCGTGATGATCTTGGCATTGTAGAAAAAATTGTAGAACATAAAGATGCGACTGAAAAAGAACAACGCATTTCAGAAATAAATACTGGTACTTACTGTTTTGATAATAAATCTCTTTTTGAAGCATTAGAAAAAGTTTCAAATGATAATGTGCAAGGAGAATACTACTTACCAGATGTTATTAAAATTTTAAAAGATTCAGATGAAGTAGTAGCGGCATATCGAATGGAATCTTTTGAGGAATCCCTTGGAGTGAACGATCGAATTGCTTTAGCTGAAGCATCTAAATTAATGCAACGTCGAATTAATGAGAATCATATGCGTAATGGAGTAACGCTTATTAATCCAGAAAGTACGTATATTGATATAAATGTAGAAATTGGTCAAGATACGGTTATTGAGCCTGGTGTAATGCTTCGAGGTAATACAGTGATTGGCGAGGATTGTGTTGTCACAAGTGGTTCAGAAATCGTCAATAGTATCATTGGTGAACGAGCTCGTATTAGAAGTTCTGCAATCTTTGAAAGCAAGGTGGGAGATGATGTTCAAATCGGCCCATATGCACACCTAAGACCAGAATCTGATATTCATAACAATGTGAAAATCGGGAATTATGTTGAAACCAAAAAAGCTGTTGTTGGCGAAGGAACTAAACTGCCGCACTTCATCTATATGGGGGATGCAGAAATCGGTAAAAATGTGAATATTGGTTGTGGAAGTATTGCTGTTAATTATGATGGGAAAAACAAAGCGAAAACCATTATTGGCGATGATGTTTTTGTTGGTTGTAATTCTAATTTAATTGCACCTGTCAAAGTAGGCAATCGTGCATTTATTGCAGCTGGTTCAACTATTACAAAAGACGTTCCAGATGATGCTTTAGGAATTGCTCGCGCGAAACAAGACAACAAGATAGGCTATGCGAAACGTTTAAATCACGGTAAATAATTTCCAATTGGAAAGTTTAAAATTTTAATAAAAATAGTGGAGGCTGATTATGTCAAACGAGTATTTTGATCCAAAGTTGAAGATTTTCTCGCTAAATTCTAATCGTGAACTAGCTGAAGAGATTGCGAAAGAAGTAGGTATAGAGTTAGGGAAATCAAGCGTTACTCATTTTAGTGATGGAGAAATCCAAATTAACATTGAAGAAAGTATCCGTGGTTGTCATGTTTACGTTATTCAATCAACGAGTAACCCTGTAAACCAGAATTTAATGGAACTTTTGATCATGATTGATGCGTTGAAACGTGCTTCTGCGGCGACAATTAATATTGTTATGCCTTACTATGGTTATGCACGCCAAGATCGTAAAGCAAGAAGCCGTGAACCGATTACGGCAAAATTAGTTGCAAATTTAATTGAAACAGCTGGTGCAACAAGAATGATCACACTAGACATGCACGCACCGCAAATCCAAGGTTTCTTTGATATTCCAATCGATCACTTAAATGCAGTTCGTTTACTAAGTAATTATTTTGGTGAACGTCATTTAGGCGATGATTTAGTAGTTGTTTCACCTGACCACGGAGGAGTTACTCGTGCTCGTAAAATGGCAGACCGTTTGAAAGCGCCGATTGCGATTATTGATAAACGCCGCCCACGTCCAAATGTGGCAGAAGTAATGAACATTGTTGGGAATGTAGAAGGGAAGGTTTGTATTATAATTGATGATATCATCGATACAGCTGGCACAATTACTTTAGCGGCAAAAGCGCTCCGTGAAGCTGGCGCGACAAAAGTATATGCTTGTTGTTCACATCCAGTACTATCTGGTCCCGCGATGAAACGTATTGAAGAATCACCAATTGAAAAGCTAGTTGTTACAAATTCCATCGCTCTTCCAGAAGATAAATGGATTGATAAAATGGAGCAACTTTCTGTAGCACCACTTTTAGGAGAAGCAATCGTACGTGTACATGAAAATGCATCTGTAAGTTCGTTATTTGAATAAAAACAATTAATAAATTTGAGATTACTCAAACTGGAAAAACAGGATTTCTCTAGCCATTCGTGGAGAGGAATCCTGTTTTTTGTTTCTAATAATCGTCATATTTAATTAAATTTTTCCCATGAACTAGGGCAGGCTAGATAGAACCATTCGTCCAGTTTAGGGGCAATTTTTTTAAGATAATCAAGATTTTGCACATAAAAAGATGAATTTTTATATTCAATAACTTTTTCTTTTTTTAGTTTGGAAAGAATTCTGCTGACAGCTGAACAATGTGCTATTCCGCTTGAATAACCTAATTCTTGCATCGTGAGGTTATCCAGAGCGATTTTGATGCCATCAGAAGTTTTTTCGCCATATACATAAGTTAGTATTAAGAGTTGCCCGCAAATAGAACCTAGCTTCCCATTAGCGGAGAAATCATTGAATTTAGCTAAGCTGTATGAAACTTGCTTTTGTAAAGCTTGGGTAATGTAAAAAAGCTGCGTGATATCTGAGCTAACTAAATTTTTTAAATCACTTATTTTGAGTACATAGGCAGTGGCTGTTTTACTAATTACTTCTAGGTTATAGTAGCCTAATGGTTTTCCTGTATCAAGGGAACCAGACATGATAATGAAAGCTCCTTTGTAATATTGTAAATTCATGATGCTTCCATTTTCGCTAATGTTAGTAAGTTTTGCAATCCCGTCGTAGAGGAATACACAATATTCTTGTGGGTCCCATTGATTAAAAATAATATCTTTTTTCTTGAATTTTTTTGGTTTAATCCCATTAGTTTCTAATAAATTTTGGAAATCTGCTGCTTGAGCGTCCATTTTTCATCCCCCAATCGTTTTATCGCCTTTTGAATATTATCCTTATGATTGCGCTAGGCATTAATAACAATTGTTAGCTGTTGATAGAAAATCACGCTAAATAATGTTTTTTACATATAGGATTTTATTATACAATTTTTAATTTCGCAAAAAGTTTGCTTACGTATTAAAAATTAATTTTTTCATTATCAGTAGGCAATTATTCTAATTTTAATGCTGTATAAAAAAAAGGTTAGTATATGTTTCCGAATGTGGTCCGGAGATATACTAACCCTTTTATAGGAAAATATAAGTTAGTTAAATTTATTGTTTTTAATTACGTTTTTAATCGTCTGTTTTGGTGGGAAGTCCATGATAAATACGCCAAGACCTCGTACACCAACAGTGGTTAATTTAGTTACATGTTGGCTTACCTTAGCATTTAGAGTAGCTGCGTAGTGGTAAGGTGTACAAGTTAAAGAAGTAGCGCTGACATGATTAAGATAGAGTTTATTTTCCTTGGAAGCTTGTTTGAAAGCTTGATGAGCGGTTTGGACAATCTCGTTGTATTTAGTTTTAATGCTAGGTCCATTAAAGTCATCTTGAATAACTTGATTTTCTGCAGCGAACTTCATTCCGAAGTTACTTTGGTTAATCGTTAGTGGTTTATTGGTGCCGTTTTCTGAAAGCAACAAAATTTTACCGCGCAACTCTTTTAACGTAGGGAATTTATCGCTAGGATCTGACTTTGGAGTTGTGTAGAAAAATGCTTTGTACGGATTAATTAAAGGTTGGATTCGATAATCAAACTTATCGTTTTTATTATTATTTTCATCTTTTAGTCGCATAATAATAGTTTCTTTAGGGTTTTCCTTTAAAAAGTTAATCGTTGTTTCTAATACTCCTTTAAGTGAAGCGTCTAAATAGATAGGTCCATGATAAATTTGGAGGTCATCTTTCGCTCTAATATCAATGTAACGTATCCCAGCCTCTAGTTGTTGAAATAGCGACATCTTTTGAGTTTGGGCAAGGGCTTTTGTTAGTGTCCAGCTAATATTCCCTTTATAACTCATGGTGTCATGCGTTCCGGGGATAGTAAGTGAAGTTAATTTCGTATTGTCAGGCAGGGCTGACATCCATTTCTTAGTAGTTATCGTGTTCTGTACAGTTCTATAATTGCTTTTAATTGAGTGTGCTTTTCCGGATGATGGAAAAGTAATAATGTAACAAACTAAACATAATAATAATACTACTAAAAATTGGCGTGAACGAAGCTTATACATTATTATTTCCTCCTTTGATTTGTATAAAGCTATCTTAATCATAATTTCATAGCGAAGCTTTAACATTTGTTAAAGACGTTAAAGTTTAGGGAGGTTTACAATGAAACCATAAACAAAGGATATAATATTGCGTTTCTAAATCTCAGAAGCGAATCTCGCCAATATTATATTTGATGGAGAGGGGTGGAACATACTACTTGGCATTATTAGGTTAAAAAATGTAGAAGGAGAGTGAAAACCATGAAAAAAATAATGCTACTTTTAATGACATTGTTACTAGTGAGTTTACCATTAGCGCAAGAAGCTCGAGCAGACGCCCAGATATATAGTTATCAAGGCGTAATTTCACACATGGCACCACCAGCGTCTCCGCCTGCAAAGCCTAAGACGCCGGTCGAAAAGAATAATGCAGCTCAAATCGATCAATATATACAAGGTCTGGATTATGATAAAAACAATATATTAGTATACGATGGAGAAGCTGTTAAAAATGTTCCACCAAAAGCAGGATACAAAGAAGGAAATCAATATATTGTAGTGGAGAAAAAGAAAAAATCTATCAATCAAAACAACGCAGACATTCAAGTTATTAACTCACTTTCAAGCCTTACTTATCCAGGGGCTTTAGTAAAAGCTAATTCGGAGTTAGTTGAAAACCAACCCGATGTCATTCCTGTGAAACGAGATTCAGTAACACTTAGTATTGATTTACCTGGAATGGTTAATCATGACAATGAAATAGTCGTTCAAAACGCAACTAAGTCCAATATAAATAACGGCGTTAATACTTTAGTAGACCGCTGGATTAATAAATACTCCCCAGACTACCCAAATATTAGTGCGAAGATTGACTATGATCAAGAAATGGCCTATAGTGAATCGCAATTAATTGCGAAATTTGGTGCAGCATTTAAAGCCGTTAATAATAGTTTGAATGTGAATTTTGGAGCGATTAGTGAAGGTAAGATGCAGGAAGAAGTTATTAATTTCAAACAAATTTATTATACAGTTAATGTTAATGAACCTACAAGCCCTTCCAAATTCTTTGGTAAAAGTGTTACTAAAGAACAATTGCAAGCACTAGGTGTGAATGCGGATAATCCGCCTGCATATATCTCTAGTGTTGCATATGGTCGTGAAGTGTATGTGAAATTATCGACTAGTTCACATAGCACTAGGGTGAAGGCTGCATTCGATGCTGCATTTAAAGGTAAATCAGTTAAAGGTGATACTGAATTAGAGAATATCATTCAAAATTCTTCATTTAAAGCGGTGATCTATGGTGGTTCAGCAAAAGATGAAGTAGAAATAATTGATGGAGATTTAAGCAAATTACGAGATATTTTAAAACAAGGGGCTAATTTTGATAAGAAAAATCCGGGCGTACCGATTGCGTATACAACTAATTTCTTGAAAGATAATCAGTTAGCAGTTGTTAAAAATAATTCGGAATATATCGAAACAACTTCTAAGGCTTACTCGGATGGAAAAATTAACCTAGATCATTCCGGTGCCTATGTTGCGAGATTCAATGTTACTTGGGATGAAGTTAGCTATGATGCTAATGGAAATGAAGTTGTTGAACATAAGAAATGGTCCGAAAATGATAAGGACAAGTTAGCTCATTTTACGACATCAATCTATTTGCCAGGGAATGCAAGGAATATTAATATTTATGCGAAAGAGTGTACTGGTTTAGCTTGGGAATGGTGGCGGACGGTTGTAGATGATAGAAACTTACCATTAGTAAAAAATAGAACAGTTTGTATCTGGGGAACAACGCTTTATCCAGCGCATAGTGATACTGTAGAAAATTAATTTAATTAAGTAAAAATAGGAAACCCCCCGCTTATCACACACATATAAGCTTGTTAGACATTCGGCGCGAATCATTTGTAGCGAATGTTGAAACAAGCTTATTTTATTTATTTTTCTCAAGCGTTAACAAATGTCAAAGAATGGAGTGCTTCTTGTTTATATAATATAAGCATATTAAAAGTTTAAGTCACTTATAGTTTCCTACTGCGAAAACATATAATTTTTAGTTCCCACCCATACTAAAATTGTGTCCTTAGCTCTCTATTAATTTGGCTATAGGTGGCTTAATCTTTTAATTACATAATTTTTAGCATTAAAATTGCGAAAGGAGAGACTGTATGAAAAGAAAATCAATTTTTCTAATTCTTTTATTAGTCTTTGTGGGTTATTTTAATGTAAAGGTAAAGGCGAGCTCAGTAGAAGGTGAAAAACTTCAAAGTAATATACAATCCGAAATGAAAGCGATAGATTTACAAGCTTTGCCAGATTGCTACGAGGCAAAAAAAGATTATAAGAGTTTGAAAATTACTAATAGTCAAAAAGATAATATGGGAATTACTCATATTACACTTGCGATGAATGCTGATGGTTATTATACAGATCACGATGAAATAAAACTTCATATTAGTCCAGATAATAAACTTCTATTTATAAACGGTGATTTAAAACAAAAGCGACCTACTATTACAAATAAAATAAAACTTACTGAACAAGATGCGATAGAAAAGGCATTTGAGGCAATTGGACAAAATGAAGCAAGTGTCAGTAGCTACACAGGGAGCCCGGTTAAAGAAAAAAGAGTTATCGTAAACTCAAGGACAAAGCGTTTAGTGTATAGTATAAGGTTGATTTTTTCTGAACCAATAGTAGCTAGCTGGATTATTCAGATTGACACTGAGACAGGCGCAGTTTTACGAAAACAGAATATGCTATCAGAAGCTAACTCTTGTAACTCTCATGGGACGAAAAAAAATATTGTGGCTCCAGGAAAAGGATACAATCCATCATTACAAAGAGCGTTGAATGTTTGGAAAATAAGAAACATTTTTTGCCTAGTTGACAGAACCCGTAAAGGACTCATAAGAACATTCGATTTGAACCATAACACAGAGATTTCGCAAGGGAAAATAGTATCTAATAAAGTAAATATGTTCACAGCTCCCGAGTATTGTTCTGCTGTAGATGCACATTATTATGCGGGTGAAGTATATGATTACTTTAAAAAGGTTCATAATCATGAAAGCTTGGATGGTGAAGGCGGAGGAATTGATTCTTTTGTTCGTTATGGCTTAAATTGCAATAACGCTTTTTGGGATGGTCAAGAGATTCTTTATGGGGATGGTGATAGCGAGAATTACAAACCATTTTCATGCGCAAGAAATATCGTTGGACATGAATTAACACATGCCGTAATCCAATACACAGCGGGGCTAGAATACGAAGGACAATCTGGTGCACTAAATGAATCTTTTGCTGATGTCTTTAGTTATTTTATTACTCCAGATAATTGGTTAATAGGTGAGGATGTCTGTTTACAAAGAATAAACAGTAAAAGAGTAAGAAGTTTAAAAGAGCCAGATAAGTACAATCAAGCAGCGCATATGAATGAGTATGAGTCGATGCCGATTACAGAAGAATATGACTGGGGAGGGGTTCATTTCAATAGTGGAATACCTAATAAAGCTGCTTATAATACCATTACAAAAGTTGGGAAGGAAAAAGCAGAACAATTATATTTTCGAGCATTAAAGTATTACTTGACGAAAAAATCCCAATTTGTCGATGCTAAGAATGCGCTTCAACAGGCGGCGAGAGACTTATACAGTGAAGAAGTAGCTAGAAAAGTAGGAGATGCCTGGGAAGAAGTTGGCGTTAGATAAGGGTTTTCTCCTGCGTCGAATTAACAAATGTTAAAGAAAATCGTTTTCTCCCAATGCTATTCTTGAAACAATTCATGAATTATTTTCCTAAATTAGCTAATAGGGAGGTTTTAAAAAGAGTCCAAAACTCTAAGCAGCCTGAATTGTATACTGTTCTTACCCAGGTATTAGAGAATGGCGAGGAGGAGTAAAAAGTGAAATTGGATAGATTTTTACGTGCAATGATGGCAGTTTGTTTTACTGCAAGTTGTATCTTGGTTAATCCCGGTGTGATATTTGCAAATAATAGCACAGTATCTACGAGCAGTAATGAGAATTCTAGCCTTGAATCAGATGAACAGGAAGAAGGTGAGCAGACAGCGAGGAGTGCAGAAGCAGGGAGAAGCAGTCCTAGGCATAAACCGATTAGCAAAGCGTGCGCACGCGATATTCAAGAACTCGACAGAACGGGTAAAGCTAAAAGTGTGAATGTCTCGGATTCAATGACTACGCCAGACGGCGAATCAGGTGAAGAACCAGGGCAAAAAATTGGAGCAGCTGCAACTAAGCCTAAGCCTCCATCTGTACGAAAGCGACTCAAACACTTCGTTAAGAAAGTATTAAAAGGCAAACAGAGTAAGTCATCAAAGGAAGGCAGTAAAACTACTAAGAATAAGCAGGAATCTAGCGAAGTTCAATCTGAAGAACCGATGCCTCATCCTTCAATAGCAAATCAACCACTTTGGAGAAGGCTGTCAGACAAAATAAAGCCGTTGGTTACAAGCGACGATGATAAAGATTCTAGAGGAGACTCAGACGAATGGGATGATGGCGAAGAGGCAAAAGAAAAAGTAGAGGAAGGGGGAACCAATCTCGCGCAAGACTTGATTAGCGAGGCACGAGAGAGAGATGTTCAAGAAGTCGAAAAAATGGGGAAAGTTAAAAATGCCGATGTAACAGCTTTACTAGCTATGCTTGATAGCAAAGTTGGAAAAGTACCAAAGCAAGATATTAAAGAAACATTAAATGATGAGTTCTCGACGGTGCTACTTCGCCCTAAACGCAGTATTAAAGAAATGTTAAGCAACAAGCAAAATAGATTATCTATGAATAGTAGTAATCTGATAAAGAACAGAAGAAAAGCAATTGAAGCCTCTGATGTTGAAGATACTGATACTGAAGAAAAGCCGACTTCGCGTGGTGCTATAGGGCCATTTAGAACGATGAATCCATTAATTTCTGAAGAAATAGCGGAAGAAATTCAAACTAATAAGAATAATCAGGAATCTAACGGTCAGAGACAGTTTGGTTTATTACCGTCTTCAACCGAAGGGGACTTAAGGTTTGCTTTTCCAGAGAAGAAACCTAGACTTCTTCGCTTCAATACGCAAAATAATGAATCGGAATCTTCGGTAAGCGAACCTACTTCTTTTAATCTCCCATCCCCACCGACCGAAGAAGAGCTAGCGGCAATGGGTATAAAGCGAAGTATTTCCATGTCAGTTGAAGAAGCACCAAGCTTGCTTCCGCCTAGGGAAGATGTACCTCAGTCGTTAACAAGTAATCCGTCATTGGATCTCCCATCCCCACCGACTGAAGAAGAGCTAGCGGCAATGGGTATAAAGCGAAGTATTTCCATGTCAGTTGAAGAAGCACCAAGCTTGCTTCCGCCTAGGGAAGATGTACCTCAGTCGTTAACAAGTAATCCATCATTGGATCTCCCATCCCCACCAACCGAAGAAGAACTGATGGCAATGGGCATAAACCAAAGTATTAACCCATTATTTAAAGGGAAATCGAGCTTGCTTCCATCTAGAGAAGATACACCTCAGTCGTTAACAGTTAATCAACCATCTGAGCTCCCATCACCGCCAACTCGAGCAGAATTAGCGGCAATGGGTATATTTATGTTTGATGACGAAATTTTGAGAGGAGATTTAGGGAATGTAGGAGATGCTTTAGAGCGACATAGTTCAAGATGCCTTGCTTCTCCGGCGTTCTCATATTTCTGTGGATTATCCCCTGCAGATGCAGATGATGAGTATAGTGAGTCGGAAGACGAGCTAGACGGCCTTTTAAATCCAAAAGTAAGAGCTACATCGCAACAATTTAGAAAGGTGGGTTTTATGCCGTTTTCCCCTCTTCGTGAACAGCTTTTTGCGGATGGAAATAAAACTCTTACAGAGGAGCAGGTTATCAAAGATCCACTTGAAAAAACTAAACAAGAGCAGAAACTTCTAGAAAGTATAGGACAACGATTAACTTTAGTTAAGGCAGTGCCAAATAACACTGGAAAAGTTGCTAAAACTACTGAAGCATCTAGAAATAATAAAACTATTAAAACAACTATAATAACAAAAAACAAACCGTCTGAAGCTCTATCCCTACTAACAAAAAGTGCTCAAACAGCAGGAAGTATTTTAAAAGCAAGTAGTGGTAAAATTGAGAGTCAACAAAAAAATGCTGGAAGCTTAAAACCGGAAAATCCTTCTCTAATATCTGCTGGAATACCGATTATTCCATTGGGAGGCTTGGAAGAAAAGAAGGAACAGCCGAAAAAAAATGTGGTTAAAGGCACGCTCAAAAATAATGAGTTAGTAGAAAAGAGTGAAGACAAAGATACACCTTCTAGAAGTGGTTCGAAAAAATTAATTGCCAAAAGTGCTGAGAGCGAAAAAGCAAATCAAGAAGTTGGAAACAATATGACCTTAGTGAATGCTTTAGTAGCGATTGGTATTATTTCATTAATTGTAATTACTAAGATTATCCGTACGAGAAAAAGCAATTAAAACTTTAGATTGCTTCAGGAAATACATGAGAGGAAGAATGACGTTATGAGAATCAACAAAATTTCGCTGGGGATATATGTGTTTATCTTTGCTTTGGCGGCATCTCTATCAATGAACGCAAAAGCTTGTTCTGATGAATATATGATGCAACCTCAAACGCCTAATATAGAACATAAATTACCTCATAAGCTAAGTTGGTCAGCGGAACGACCCTTAGACGATAAGGCCAATACACATTTATGGTTATTTAAACAAGCTAAAAAAATATTAGCCAAAGAAAATCGTGGCGAGTATAAAGAACTACTTGAGATGCTACAAACATATTATAAAGAAGTTGCTCAAGGTATATTTGATGCTGACCATAAAAATCCGTATTACGATTGCAGTACGTTTGTATCGCATTTTTATAACCCAACTAAAGATAATACTTATTTACCAGGTTTTAAAAATGCAAAACAGACCGGCGCTAAATATTTTAAACAAGCTTTGCAAGATTATAAAGAAGAGAAGCTCAATACAGCTTTCTACAAATTAGGTTTGTCCATTCATTATTTTACTGACATCAGCCAACCAATGCATGCAAACAACTTTACTGCAGTTTCGAACCCAATAGGATTTCACTCTGTTTATGAAGGTTATGTAGATTCAATTAAATGTAGCTATCAAGCGACAGAAAGCATGGAAGTGAGAAAGTTTTTCGCCGATACTCCTGAAGAGTGGTTGCGTGAGAATGCTAAGAGAGCAAAAGCTGATTACGATAAAATTGTTAATGCTAATACCAAAAAATCTTATTTAGAAGGAAATTCTAAGTGGAAAAAAGATATAGATAAACCTACTGGTGAAAGGCTACAAGATTCGATGCAAACGTTGGCAGGATTCATAGATTTTTGGTATAAAAAGGCGAATCAATAACTATAAACAGATTTGTTTTATCCACTCGTGTAATAAGAGTGGACAGGGAGTTCAACATAATGCGCATAAGGGGAAATATTTTTTTCTTGTGGCTATCACTTTCTTAATATTTCTATTAATAAGCATCTTTGTGTGGGGAGATGCGATATTATAAAAATGATACAGTGAAAACACAGAAACTAGAGTGTGGGAAGAATTGCAAGGAAAAGAGTTCTTTATCTAAAATAATAATGTTTTTAATAAAGTAACTCTTGCAAGAAAGTTGGACAGTGTAGAGGCAATTATCAATAAAAAGGAAAAAGATTTTGAAACTACGATCCTTGCTCTTATTTTGGATAAAAAGATTTTAATATTTTCCAAAAGCATCTGCTGGAAAAATAAATTACTGCTTTAAAAATGAAGTTTAATTATATGTATTTGTGCGAAAGTGGGGCGTTTGCTAAAAGCGATATTCGTAAAAATATTGTATAACAAGCATCATTAAGTTATCCTAAAAAGAGTGAAGCAGTTTTACTTGAATCGTATTAATAGCTTGCGAGGGGAAGGGGAATCGCGGTGGGAAAAGCAAGGATTGCAATCATATCAGACGTTCATGGTAATGCGGAAGCGCTAAAAGCAGTGCTAAATGATGCTGCGAATGAAGGGGTTGAAAAATATATAACAGTTGGTGATATTGTTCTAAAAGGGCCCGGAATAGATATCTGTCTGGAACTGTTAGAAAAACTAAATCCGCTTACTTTGGTGCTTGGAAACCATGAACAAGTATATATTGACTTTTTAGAAGGGAAATCTTTTGACCATTCTTTGAAAAGACGGATGATTGAGGATTTAGTGAAGTATGATTACCATTTATTAGGTGATGAAAAGTTTCGCTATTTCGCTACATTGCCAAAAAAAGTCTCCATACAAGTACTGCAAACAAAAATAGATGTTTTTCATGCGATGCCTGACTCCGTTAGCTTCCCAATTTATGCTACTGAAGAACAAGCTCACTTTGATAAGATGTTTTTTGGAACAGATGCCGATGTTGCTATAAATGGGCACGTCCACAGGCAGTCGTTAAGAAGGACGACAGATGATAAATTAATTATTAATTCTGGTTCTGTTGGGCTGCCAGGTGGAGGGAATCAGAAAACAAAAGACAATTTAGCTCAATATGCGCTTATTGATATAACTGAGGCAGGGGTTGTTGACATTCACTTCAAAAAAATCGTGTATGATATTGATGCAGAAATTGCTTTCGCGAGAAAACGAAACTTGCCATATGTAGATATTTATGAAAAAACGCTTCGATCAGGTCAATATTTATATATTGATAGTCAAATTGAGCAGTATATAAATCCAAAATAAATAAAAAAGCGGAAATCAGTTAGTAAAACTGGTTTCCGTTTTTTTATTAATAGTCTTGAGCCTCAATAACAACGGCAGTGCCAGATGCAGTAACCATTAACATGCCATTATCCGCTCCAAGTACCTCATAATCAATATCTACACCAATTACGGCATTTGCTCCAATATCTTTGGCGCGCTGTTCCATTTCTTTAATAGCTTCCTCACGTGCGTTAATTAATTCGTCTTCATAACCTTGTGAGCGCCCGCCGAAAAAGTTTCTAAGGCCGGCTCCAATGTCTTTCATAAAATTAACACCAGTAATTACTTCTCCGAAAACGATTTTTTTATATTCGATAATTTGCTTGCCTTCAATATTTGGCGAAGTGGTTACGATCATTATTAAATCCCTCCAGTTTTCTTTAATCATACCTCTAAGTTATTTTTTTAGTCAAAGGATAGCATGTTATTTTTTGCGAGCGTGGGCTTTTTCGATATAAGTAATCGCATCTGGGACTTTGCAAGCCGTTTTCCCTAAATCTACATATACTTTACCTACTGTTTTCGCTGCCTCTAAAGCTTTTACGTGAAGTTCCTCTTTATAAATTCCGCAAGCGATAATATAACTATTCATAGAGTAACGAGTTCTGTTCGTTTCAGATTGTAAAGTTTCTTTTGCGAGTTCAAGTAATTCCTCGGATTCAGATAAAGTCGCAATATGTTCTGTGAAAATTTGCCAGCCCATCGATTTAGTTAAGTCATTATCACTTTTAACCCATTTTCTAGCAAAGGTGAGTGCGTCATCACGTTTACTTACAATGGATGCTAGCCCAAAAGTTAACATCGTCCAAGTTTCTTGAAAAGCTATATTCCATTTCTCGATTTGTGAAACAACTACTTTTTTAGGGTTCACAGCAAGTAAACCAAGGTAAATTAAGTCGCTATTATTAGACTCTATTAATTGAAGTGCTAATTCGTGGTTTTTATTCAATTTTTCTCGGCGCATAATTTTCTTTAAATCACCAATTTTTAATCCGTAAAGCTCTAAAGTTTCTGGGCAACCGTGGTTTCGGAAAATTTTGATGGTGTTAGGGTTTTGAAGAGCGCTTAGTTCGGCATCCAACTGGTCAAAAGTAATCATGGGTGGCCTCCTTTCGAATAATTTAAGTATAACAAAAAAGTATGCAAATTCGCATACTTTTAAGATGAAGCCTTATTAGTCGATTTGCTTCATTGCATCATCTAATACTTTTTTAAGGGTATCAGCTGATTTTTTCATTTGTTCTTTTTCTTTATCGTTCAAATTCATTTCGACAATATGACGAACGCCTTGACGATTGACAACTGCCGGAGCTCCGATGTATATATCGTTCATACCATAATGTCCATCCAAATAAACCGATAGAGGTAAAATTGCATTTTCATTATTTAAAATGGCTTTAGTGATACGAGCAAGAGCGGCCGCAACCCCGTAAAAAGTAGCGCCTTTTTTGTTGATGATTTCATAAGCCGCATCGCGAACGCTTACGACAATGGTGTCCATTGCGCCTTGTTCATCTTCATTAATCCATTCTGTAATTGGTAGTCCGCCTACTGTAGTATGGCTCCAAGCTGGGAATTCAGTATCTCCATGTTCACCTAAAATATAACCATGGACATTACGAGCATCCACTTTTAAATAATCGGCAATTGACATACGGAAACGCGCTGTATCTAAACTTGTTCCAGAACCGATAACTCGTTCTTTGGGAAGTCCAGAGAATTTCCATGTCGCGTAAGTTAAAATATCCACTGGGTTTGATGCGATTAGGAAAATACCATCAAAACCACTTGCCATTACTTCATCGACAATGCCTTTCATAATCTTAATATTACGATTCACTAAATCTAAACGAGTCTCGCCAGGTTTTTGTGCTGTACCTGCTGTAACAACAACTAAGTCAGCATCATGGCAGTCGCTATAATTTGCTGAATAAATTTTCTTAGGGGTAGAGAACGGGACTGCATGACTTAAATCCATTGCATCCCCGATTGTTCTGTCTTTATCTATGTCAATGATGCCGAACTCTTGTCCGATGCTTAAGTTCACACATGCAAATGCATAACTAGAACCAACTGCTCCGTCGCCAACTAAAATGATTTTTTGATGATCTTTCATTTTGAATTCCTCCTATAAAAAACTTTTTACTAGTACAGTATACCATGTTTTTTTCATTTGTGAAGCGTTGAACGTCCTAAACTTCAAAAACTTGTTATAATGAAAATGCCGAATGGTTATAGTACAGTTTGAAAGCGTCTGCATTAGGATATAATCGCTATTTTGTCTTTACCTTTTATTCGAAATTATAAACCTTTCATTTAAAATCTGCTTTTTGCTTTGTTTTGCTATTTTTCTGAAGGGTAGATATAATAGGAGTGTACCAAAATTGAATGAGTGGAGTGATTTTTTATGGCAACAACATTAGAGGTCCAGAAAAGAGAAACAACGCAACATTCAGAAGTAACGAAATTGCGTAGTGAAGGAAAAGTACCTGGAATTATTTATGGCTACAAATCGGAAAATGTTCCAGTTTCCGTTGATTCTTTGGAATTAATCAAGGCAGTTCGTGACAATGGTCGAAACGCCGTGTTTGCAGTGACTGTTGACGGCAAGAAATTAAATGTTTTATTACATGAATATCAAGTGGATCCATTAAAAGACATTTTAGTACATGTGGATTTACTAGCGGTTGATATGAATGAAGAAGTAGAGACTGATGTTCGCGTGGTATTGGTGGGTGATGCACCTGGTGTTAAAGCTGGCGGCGTATTACAACAAATTATCCATGACGTAAAAGTTTCGGCAACACCTGAAAAATTACCAGAAACAATTGAATTAGATATTTCATCGTTAGAAATTGGTGATGTTCTTACTACTAATGATCTTCCAGAAAACAAAGATTATGTTGTTCAAGTGGAAGAAGAAGAAACGGTCGTAACTGTATCTGCCCCTCGTGCTGAAGAAGAACCAACCACAGCGGAAGCGCCTGAACCAGAAGCATTACACGGTAAAGATGAAGAACCTGTAGAATAATTTTTGATAATCCAATCGGGGACGCGCAAATTCATGCGCGTCCCTTTGTTTTTTGTTATAATAGCTATGAAAAGGAGGCGTTTTTATGCTTGATAAATCAGTGCCACATCTACCAGCTGCAATGGTAAACGATGATGCCATGAATTATCCGAAATTCAGCTTGCCGGCTGGTTATTCATTTCGTTTTTATGAGGATGGTCTTGAAGAAGCGTGGTGTCAATTGCAATTAGAAACTGGTCAAGCAGTCTCCGTAGAAGCGATTCGCGAGCGTTTTAAAGTAGAGTTTGGCGATCAAAAAGAAAAATTAGCTAAACGTTGCGTTTTTGTTCAAGCGTCAGACGGAGAAATTGTTGGAACTGCAATGCTTTGGGACGGAGATACATTTGGTGAAATGAAAAGTCGGATTCACTGGGTTGCTGTGCTTGATTCTCATGGCGGGAAGGGAATTGCTAAAGCGCTACTAACTAAAATCCTCCGCTTAAATAAAAATAATTTTGTTTACTTAACAACTCAAACTGGGAGCTACCAAGCGATTTATCTATATCAAAAGTTTGGCTTTACGAAATATACTGGCGAAACACCTAAAAACTGGAAAACAGCAAATTTCCAGAAGCAAAATGAAACTGCATGGCAAATAATTGAAAATAAAATTATTGAATATAAGCATTGACTGGAAAACTTTCACCCAAATCAATTCCATGTTATAATCAAAAAAACATCGAAACAAAAACCAGTTCATTCGTGAAGTGGTTTAGTTCATGTAAGGAGAAGCTCTATGAAACTAATTGCAGGTCTCGGTAACCCGGGAAAAAAATACGAACGTACCCGGCATAATGTCGGTTTTATGGTAGTTGATGAATTGAGTTTTCGTCATCAAACCCCTTGGAAAAAAGCTAAGTTTAATGGAATGGTTAGTGAAATCAATGTTAACGGTGAAAAAATGTTACTAGTAAAGCCGCTAACATTTATGAATGCCTCTGGTGAATGTATACGACCGCTAATGGATTACTATAATATTCCTATGAAAGATGTGCTAATTATCTATGATGATCTTGATTTACCAGTTGGAAAGATACGTTTGCGCCAAAAAGGTAGTGCGGGCGGTCACAATGGAATGAAATCAATCATCCAACACGTGAAAACGCAGGAATTTAACCGCATTCGAGTCGGCGTGAGTCGTCCAAGTCATGGCGAAGTTATTAACTATGTGCTCGGAGATTTCCCTAAATCGGAACAAGCGGACATTATTGAAGCAATTCAAAAAAGCGCAGATGCTGTAGAAGATTTTGCGAAACTACCATTTATTGAAGTAATGAATAAATATAATTAAAATAATAGATTGAAATGAAGCGTGACAATGCTTTTGTCACGTATTTCAGTCTTTCTTCGGCTTTGTGATTCACTTTCGCATTGCGTAGAATGAATTTTCTGACAAAAAGGAGCTGTTTTCCCTTGAAAGGATTACAACAATTAATATATGAACAAAAAGATATTCGAGCGGTCTTAAATGCGCTCGATGGAAAAGAAAAAGCGCAACTTGTTACTGGGCTTACTGGGTCTTCGCGTGCGTTGTTTGCAAGCGTAGTGGAAGGTGCGTCTAAGCGACCAGTTGTTTTTGTGACGCACAATTTATATCATGCGCAAAAGCTATATGATGATTTATTATCTTTGATGGATTCGGACCGTCTGTTTTTATATCCGGCTGATGAACTAATATCTTCTGAGTTAAGTATTTCCAGTCCGGAACTCAGAGGTCAGCGAGTCGAAGCATTAGATTTTCTAATTTCTGGAAAACCTGGGATAGTGATTGTTCCGGTTGCGGGGCTCAGAAAAATGCTCCCGCCAGTATCTCTTTGGAAACACTTTAATATATCTATTATAGAAGGCGAAGAAATTGATCCAGAAGTTTTGCGCCAAAAATTGCTTACCATGGGCTATACGATGAGTGGAATGGTTAATACGCCAGGAGAATTTAGCGTTCGTGGTGGGATTATAGATATTTACCCAATTACGGAAGAATTTCCAATTAGAATAGAACTATTTGATACCGAAGTGGATTCGCTTCGTTTCTTTGATGTCGAAACACAGCGTTCTACTTCTCGTGTAGAAGAGTTCCGTTTACTACCAGCGACAGAAATCATTTTAGATCAAAACTATTACCCAGATATTGTCAAACGTCTTGAGAAAAAAATGATGTTTACTTTGAATGAATTAAAAGAAAAAGAAGATAAACAAGTACTTGTTGAAAATTTAGAAGAAGATTTAGAAATGTTGCGTTCAGGTGTAAAGCCAGATATGTTTTTCAAATACATAGGGTTAGCCTATCCAGATCCAGCATCACTTTTTGACTATTTTCCAAAAAATACTGCCATTTTATTAGATGAATTTGCGCGTATATTAGAAACCGAAGAAAACTTGGAAAAAGAAGAAGCAGAATGGCAGACGGAGACATTAGGTCGTATGGAAACGGTACGTGACGTTCAGGTGAGCCATTCTTTTAAAAAATTACTCGACGAAAATCACTCGCCAAAAATATATTTATCTCTTTTTCAAAAACAAATGGCGAGCATGCGGGTATCGAAAACAACGAATATCGTCTACAAACAGATGCAACAATTCCATGGTCAAATGAATGTACTCAAAACAGAACTAGAAAGCTGGCATAAAAACAATTATGCGGTAGTCATCCTAGCGCCAAGTATAGAACGTGCAGAGAAAATGCAACAAACATTAGCAGATTATGATATGGAAAGCACAATTCTGAAAAAAGAGTCTGACATCCCCAAATATGGGCTGGTTCAATTTGTCGTTGGAACATTTCAAAATGGCTTTGAGTTACCACTTGCCAAAGTAGCGATTATTAGCGAATCTGAACTTTTTAATAAAAAAGTAAAAAAAGTGAAAAAGCGCCAAAAACTATCTAATGCTGAGCGGATTCAAAGCTATTCCGAATTAAAAGTGGGCGATTATGTCGTGCATATAAACCACGGCATTGCTCGCTACGTTGGAATGGAAACTTTAGACATTAATGGCGTGCATAAAGATTATCTTCTTCTCGTTTATCAAGGTGAAGATAAATTGTTTATCCCAGTGGACCAACTTGACTTAGTGCAAAAATATGTTGGTGCTGAAGGGAAATCTCCAAGACTAAATAAACTTGGTGGCGCGGAATGGAAACGCGTGAAGAAAAAAGTGCAAGCTTCCGTCCAGGATATTGCAGACGATTTAATCAAGCTATACGCGGAACGAGAAGCGGAAAAAGGTTATGCATTCAGCCCAGATGAAGAAATGCAACGCGAATTTGAAGATGCTTTCCCGTACCAAGAAACCGACGACCAATTGCGCTCCATTGCAGAAATTAAGAAAGATATGGAGCGACCACGCCCAATGGATCGTTTGCTTGTTGGTGATGTTGGCTACGGTAAAACAGAAGTGGCGCTTCGGGCTGCTTTTAAAGCAATTATGGATGGTAAACAAGTAGCTTTCTTAGTTCCAACAACTATCCTGGCTCAACAGCATTTTGAAACAATGAAAGAGCGATTCCAAGGTTTTCCAATTGAAATTGGCCTTTTAAGTCGTTTCCGGACAAAAAAACAACAAACAGAAACATTAAAAGGAATGAAAAGTGGGACAGTAGATATAGTTGTCGGCACACACCGACTATTATCAAAAGATGTTGAGTACCATGATTTAGGTTTGCTTATTGTCGACGAAGAACAAAGATTTGGTGTAACTCATAAAGAAAAAATTAAACAAATGCGTTCAAAAATAGATGTATTAACACTAACAGCGACTCCAATTCCACGAACACTACACATGTCGATGCTAGGTGTTCGTGATTTATCCGTTATCGAAACCCCGCCAGCGAATCGCTTTCCAGTTCAAACATACGTAGCGGAACAAAATAATGTTCTTGTTAGAGAAGCGATTGAACGGGAACTCGCGCGCGATGGACAAGTCTACTATCTTTACAATCGGGTAGAGACAATTACACAAAAGGCGGATGAAATTTCTGCAATGGTTCCCGATGCCCGTGTTGCCATCGCGCATGGACAAATGGGTGAGTCTGAATTAGAGTCGGTTATTTTAAGCTTCCTTGAAGGTGAGTTTGATGTTCTGGTAACCACCACTATTATCGAAACAGGCGTGGATATTCCAAATGTAAATACACTCTTCGTTCAAGATGCTGATCGAATGGGCCTATCACAACTGTATCAATTGCGCGGAAGGGTAGGGCGCTGGAATAGAATTGCTTATGCTTACTTTATGTACCAAAAAGATAAAATTCTTCGTGAAGAAGCGGAGAAACGCTTGTCAGCCATTAAAGAATTTACCGAATTAGGCTCTGGTTTCAAAATTGCGATGCGCGATTTATCTATCCGTGGCGCTGGTA
This sequence comes from Listeria ivanovii subsp. londoniensis, assembly GCF_000763495.1. GTDB lineage: Bacteria > Bacillota > Bacilli > Lactobacillales > Listeriaceae > Listeria > Listeria londoniensis. The sequence continues at coordinate 295,946 of NZ_CP009576.1, forward strand.
ATATCCTCGGTGCGCAACAACATGGCTTTATTGATTCTGTCGGTTTTGACCTTTATTCGCAAATGCTAAAAGAAGCAATCGAAGCGAAAAAGCCAAAAGAAGAACAAAAACAAATTGTACCCGTCGAAATCGATATCCAAGCAGATGCCTATATACCAGAATATTACATTACAGATGGTCGCCAAAAAATCGAGATGTACAAACGTTTCCGTAATATAGAAGTATTGAATGATTTGGAAGAACTGCAAAGTGATATGATTGACCGTTTTGGTGAATATCCAGAAGAAGTGGAATATTTATTCACGATGACAGAACTTAAAGTCCATGCGCTTGAAGTCGGGGTTGAATCAGTCAAACAAGAGCAAAATAAGATTACTATGTTGTTTTCCGAAAGTGGTACAGCTGGAATTCGTGGGGATATCGTTATGCAAATCATTGGCGAATTTGGTCGAATGATTGGTGTAGGAATGGAAGGTGCACAACTGAAAATCACTGTAAATATCCAAAATATACCATTAAAAGAATGGCTCTACCAAATCAAAAGCTTAGCTGAAAAACTTCGTGGTGCTTTAAAAGAAAAAGTATCTTCCGAAAACTGATCCATTAGTATAAAAGAAAGGAGGTGGCGGGATGTCTGAACGTTCCATGAAGCATCTAATGAAAGGAGCAGCATGGCTAACTGCTGCCTCGCTTATTTCTAAAATACTCAGCGCGGTTTACCGAGTTCCTTTTCAAAATATGGTTGGCGATGTCGGGTTTTATATTTTTCAACAAGTCTACCCGATATACGGGATTGCGATGACCCTTGCTCTAGGGGGCTTTCCCGTTGTTATCTCTAAAATGTTAGCTGAAGCAAATGGAGATTTAAGGCGACAGCAAATTATTATGCGTGCGGTATTTAGAACGCTACGAATTGTAAGTATCACTTTGTTTATCTTTTTATTCTTATTGGCTGACTTGATAGCAATGATGATGGGAGATCCAGCACTTTCTGAACTTATTCGAGTGATTAGTTTTGTCTTTTTGCTAATGCCATATCTTGCTTTTATGCGTGGTTTCTTTCAAAGTACGGGAGAGATGGTACCAACTGCGATATCTCAAACTATTGAACAAATTATCCGTGTTGCAATTATTCTTCTCGGTGCAGGATTAGCGCTCAATATGGGACTGGATTTATATGACGCGGGATCAATGGCGATGAGTGGTGCTATTTTTGGTGGTGTTTCTGGAATCTTCGTGTTGCGTCACTTTTACAATAAAAAACTGGCATCGGGTCAAGGGTTGCAACCAGCCGTATTTGCTGGGAAACAAGAGAAAATCGGTATTGGCCGTGATTTCCTTCGTCAGAGCATGGCGATTTGCGTCGTCAGTTCGATGTTGATTTTATTCCAACTAGTTGATTCTTTCCAAGTTTACCGTTTAATGAGTGATTCAGGTATTCCGGACTTCATAGCAAAATCACTTAAAGGAATATACGACCGAGGTCAGCCGATTTTACAACTTGGTCTCGTGCTTTCAACTGGACTTGCTCTAGCACTTGTTCCGATGATTACTGCCGCGAGAGTTCAAGGCCAACAAAAAGAATTAAAACGGTCAATACTATTAGCTATTAAAATCACACTCATTCTTTCAGGAGCAGAGACAGTCGGATTAATCGTAATCATGCGCCCTTTAAATCAAATGCTCTTCCAAACACCAGACGGAACTTTCGTCTTGCAATTATTTATGCCAGCAGTTTTTCTCAGTTCTTTAATCGTGATGTTAAGTAGTATTTTACAAGGTTTTGGAAAAATTATTGTTCCAGCTATTGGTGTTGGTATCGGACTTGTTGTAAAATGGGTTACAGGAAGTGTATTAATTCCACACTATGCAACAGTAGGTGCATCCATATCGACATGCATCGGTTTAGCAGTAGTTTTGCTAATCTGTTATGTTTCATTAAAAGAAACCATCCGTATACCGTTTGTTGAAAAGTCAATGCTCTTTAGGTTAATTGCCGCCTTAATATTAATGGCAATAATTCCATGCCTAATAGAATGGTTAGTTCCATTCGAAACAAGATTTGGAAGTGCGTTTCAAGCAATAATTAGTGCGCTGCTCGGTGGTGGAGTTTTTCTCGTTTTTGCATTGAGATACAAATTGCTCGGACCGAAAGATTTCGTTTTCCTTCCGTTTGGGTCTAAATTACTAGCGCTTAGCAAACTTGTGGCGCGAAAATAAAAAAGTAGGTGAATAAAATGGCAACAACTATGCGATTAGATAAATTTTTAAAAGTATCTAGATTAATTAAGCGTCGTACAGTAGCTAAAGAAGTAGCAGAAAAAGGACGTATTGCTGTTAATGGTATAACTGCAAAACCAGGAACCAATGTGAAGTCTGGTGACGAGTTAGTTATCCGTTTTGGCCCGAAAATTGTTACAGCAAAAATCGAACGCTTAGAAGAAAATGCAAAAAAAGAACAAGCGACAGAAATGTATACAATTATTAAAGAAGAACGTACTGACGAAAGTAGATAGAAAAATCGTTTGAAATGGCGAATTAAAGCCGATTTCAAACGATTTTTTTCTACCCTCAAAAAGGTACAATCAATTTTTTGCAAAAAAGTCAAGAAAAAAATGATAAAAATAGCGGATTCCAATAGACAAATGGCTGATTTATTGATATCATTTTAAGCAAGAAACGTTTTTTTCTCTACCGAATTTCACAGACAAAGAGCAAATAAGAACATGGGAGGGACGATGTATGAAAAAAGCTAAAACAAAAGTAGCGAGAATAGAAAATCGCTACATAAAAGATACTGCAACAATGAAAAAAACTCGTAACCGTCGTCGCGTTGCCCTGTTCCGTAGACTTGCTTTTATGGCTATTATCTTTGCCGTTGTCGGAGGACTTTTAACTGTAACCTACACGCAACAAGTCTTATCACTAAAAGATAAGAAAGAAAAACAAGTAAAAGTAGATAAAAAAATGGTTGCAATGAAAGATGAAGAACAAGCACTAAACGATCAAATCAAGAAGCTTCATAATGACGAATACATAGCCAAACTAGCTAGAAGCGAATATTATTTATCTAAAGATGGAGAAATTATTTTCAACATTCCTGAAGAGAATTCGAAACAAAAAGAGTAAGTCGAAGTGGAACCAACATTCTCCATAATAGAATCAAAGGGAAAATTAAGTGGTGCATTTTTTGGAGATTACGAGTTTGACTGTTTGACACTCTTTTTATTATAGCTATAATTAAGCAATAGAGTGATATTTTAAGGAGGACGCATTTTTTTATGTCGATCGAAGTAGGCAACAAGTTACAAGGGAAAGTTACTGGGATTACTAATTTTGGAGCATTTGTGGAGTTAGAAGGTGGCAAAACAGGTTTAGTCCATATTAGTGAGGTTGCAGATAACTATGTTAAGGACATTAATGACATCTTAACTGTAGGGGATGAAGTTACTGTCAAAGTAATGAATATTGGTGATGATGGCAAAATTGGTCTGTCCATTCGTAAAGCAGTAGATCGTCCGGACCGCCCAGAAAAAAGCTATGATCGTAAACCAAAATACAGCAAAAAACCTGCTGGAAACTATGTAAAACCAGCCGAGAGCTTTGAAGATATAATGTCTAAATTCTTGAAAGATAGTGATGAAAGACTAACAACTATCAAACGCCAAACAGAATCCAAACGTGGTGGACGAGGCGCGAAACGGGGCTAACACCTGAAATTAATTTTAAACTATAGAAGGATGCACCGTATTGGATCATTAATACGGTGCACTTTTTAATAAAATGTGAAAGTCGAATTTTGGAGGAAGGGTTTCTTGAATGGATGACATCGAAAAACGAGTACATAAATATATTGAGAAACATGACTTAATCTGGTCCAACGACAAATTGCTTGTGGCAGTTTCTGGCGGCCCGGATTCTTTGGCGTTACTGCATTTTTTGCGAATGGCTAATCTGGTCCCAAAAGAAGCTATCTCTGTAGGACATGTAAATCATGGCTTAAGAGAAAACGCAGTAAAAGAGCAATTTATCGTTCAAACATACTGTGAAAAGTATGACATTCCTTTTTTTACGGAAAAAATAAACGTGAATGAACGCGCCAAAAGCTTACATAAAGGTATTGAAGAAACAGCGCGTATAGTAAGATATGAATTTTTTGAAAAAATCATGGCGAAAGAAAGCATCAACAAACTAGTGCTAGCCCATCATGCGGATGATCAAATCGAAACCATCCTCATGCGACTAGTTCGTGGGAGCTCCAGTATTGGTTGGTCAGGAATTCAGCCAAAACGTAGCATGCAAGGCGGTTATGCAATTCGGCCCTTTTTAACAATTACAAAATCAGAAATTATCGAATACGCTAATAAACACGAATTAGCCTACGAAATAGATGAATCTAATTACAACCCCCAATATACTAGAAACCGATACCGGGAAGAGGTTCTACCATTCCTAACCAAAGAAAATCCAGCTGTTTATAATCATTTTGAAAGGTTTTCTGAAGAAACGAGTGAAGATTTTCAGTTTTTAGAAGACTTAGCGAATGAATTATTGAAGAAAAACCTTATTAAAAACGTTGAACAGACAACACTTTTACTTAGTAGCTTTAAAAATGAAGCGAATCCTTTACAACGTCGCGCAATTCATTTACTATTGAGATATCTGTACAATGAGGATGCTAGTCTAATAACGGCAAATCATATCTATCAGATTATCCAGATGATTCAAAGCGATAACCCATCTAGTTCACTTAATTTACCGAAAAAACTCGTCGTCAAAAGATCTTACAACGAACTCCACTTTCAATTTGGAGACAGACAAGCTCCCGCTGAGTTTTATCATCAACTAGGACTAAATGACCGCATTGAATTAGAAAACAAAGCAAGTCTCCGTTTGAAGCTAAAGAGCTCCGTTGTTCAAACCAATGGGCTAAACGGAATGCTACTGGATGCAGCGGATATTACACTTCCTTTAATCGTCCGAAACCGTATGAGCGGGGACAGAATGACGATGAAAGGCCAAGCAGGTAGCAAGAAACTAAAAGATATTTTCATCGATGCCAAAATACCAAGGCAAGAACGCGACAATCTACCCGTGATAACAGACTACACTGGAAAGATTCTCTGGATACCCGGCGTGAAGAAGTCTGCATATGACCGAGAATTTAGTCGTAGCAAAAAGCAGTACATTATTAGGTACACTCGAAATATAGGAGGAAACGAGAGCATGCATAATGATATTCAGAAAGTACTGATATCGGAGGACGAATTACAGGAAAAGATTCGTGAACTCGGTCGTGAGTTGACAACAGAATATGAAGGACGTAACCCACTTGTAGTTGGCGTATTAAAAGGGGCAACTCCTTTTATGACAGATTTACTTAAGCGCGTAGACACATACTTAGAAATGGACTTCATGGATGTATCCAGTTACGGGAATGGTACAGTATCGTCCGGAGAAGTGAAAATAATTAAAGACCTTAATGCATCAGTAGAGGGTCGCGATGTGCTAGTAATTGAAGATATCATTGATAGCGGTCGTACACTTAGTTATTTAGTAGACCTCATTAAATATCGCAAAGCAAAATCAGTAAAATTGGTTACTTTGTTAGATAAACCATCAGGACGAAATGTGGCAATCGAAGCAGACTATGTAGGCTTTGAAGTACCAAACGAATTTGTTGTTGGTTACGGTTTAGATTATGCAGAACGTTATCGCAATCTACCATATATAGGTATTTTAAAACCAGAAATTTATAGCGAGTGAAATTAATTAACAAACAGAACCATTTTTTGTTAAAATATAATAGCTAGCTTTTTAAGAAAACAAAAAGAAAAAAGATTCATGCCGTCCATGCAAAATAGTGGGCAATATAGATTCGGTATGCTATCATTAGTCTTAGTTTTCGAAGGTGAAAAAAGTATCAATAAATAATAAAAAATCTAAATTAATAATAGAATAACTTCGTGAGAGAAAAGGCTAAACGGATGTGTTTTTATTAATCAGGGGAATTTGCTATTAGTCGAAAACAACTTTTAAAGGGATAACTATCCAGAAAAAGTAAGAATCCAAGCTCTTACGTGGGAGGAGGTAAGGAATGAACAGGTTTTTTAGAAATGCAATATTTTATGTCATCATATTCCTTGTTATAATCGGAATCGTTGCATCGTTCAATTCAAATAAAGAGGCAGCGAAAGATATTAGCTATACGGAATTTATGAGTAAACTAGAAGATGGAAAAGTTAAATCACTTACCATCCAGCCAGACCGAAGTGTTTATACAATTGAAGGAGAATTCAAGTCAAGCGATAAAAGTTCTTCTGATGATAAGAAAACTGGTCTAGGACAAAGTAAAACAAGTAGTACAGCTTTCACAACGTATGCTTTAAATAGCGATACTTCACTAGAAGAATTACAAACGGCAGTATCTAAAGAAGATGTGAAAATGGAAGTAGAACCTGCTAAGCAAAATAGTGGTTGGGTTACTTTCTTAACTTCCATCGTTCCGTTTGTAATCATCTTTATCCTGTTCTTCTTCCTAATGAGCCAGTCTCAAGGCGGTGGTGGCGGTAAAGTAATGAGCTTTGGTAAGAGTAAAGCCAAACTTTACAACGACGATAAGAAGAAAGTTCGCTTTACTGATGTAGCAGGAGCGGACGAGGAGAAACAAGAACTTGTAGAAGTAGTGGAATTCCTAAAAGATCCGCGCAAGTTTGCGGAACTCGGTGCTCGTATTCCGAAAGGCGTCTTATTAGTAGGGCCTCCGGGTACTGGTAAAACCTTGCTAGCTCGTGCAGTTGCAGGTGAAGCGGGCGTACCATTCTTCTCTATCTCAGGTTCTGACTTTGTAGAAATGTTTGTCGGAGTCGGTGCAAGCCGTGTCCGTGATTTATTTGAAAATGCGAAGAAAAATGCTCCATGTATCATTTTCATTGATGAAATTGATGCAGTTGGTCGTCAACGTGGTGCCGGAATGGGCGGCGGTCACGATGAACGTGAACAAACCCTAAACCAATTACTAGTTGAAATGGATGGTTTCGGCGGTAACGAAGGAATTATCATCATTGCCGCAACTAACCGTGCCGACGTACTTGACCCAGCGCTTCTTCGTCCAGGTCGTTTTGACCGTCAAATTATGGTTGATCGCCCAGACGTAAAAGGTCGTGAAGCAGTACTTCAGGTTCATGCTCGTAACAAACCACTTGCAAAAAGTGTTGACTTAAAAGCAATCGCGCAACGTACACCAGGATTCTCTGGTGCCGATTTAGAAAACTTACTGAATGAAGCAGCCTTAGTTGCCGCTCGTTCCGATAAAAAAGAAATAGACATGAGCGATTTAGATGAAGCAAGTGACCGCGTAATTGCCGGACCTGCCAAGAAAAATCGTGTCATTTCCGAAAAAGAACGCCGCACTGTTGCATATCATGAAGGTGGTCACGTAATCGTCGGAATGGTACTTGATGAAGCAGAAGTAGTTCATAAAGTTACGATCGTCCCTCGTGGACAAGCTGGCGGTTATGCCGTAATGCTACCAAAAGAAGATAGATTCCTAATGACGAAAGCTGAGTTAATGGACCGTATTACTGGTTTGCTTGGTGGACGTGTAGCTGAGGAAGTCACTTTTGGAGAAGTAACAACTGGTGCAAGTAATGACTTTGAACGTGCAACTGAGCTTGCTCGCCGCATGGTAACAGAGTGGGGTATGAGTGACAAAATTGGACCACTTCAATTCACTTCTGGTAATGGCCAAGTATTTATGGGGCGCGATTTCGGAAATGATAAAGGTTATTCCGACAAAATCGCTTACGAAATCGACACAGAAGTTCAAAGCTTAATTCGCTACTGTTACGACCGTGCTAAAACAATCATTACTGAACACCAAGAACAACACAAACTTATCGCGGAAACATTACTAAAAGTAGAAACTTTAGATGCTCGCCAAATCCGTTCCCTATTTGATGAAGGTGTAATGCCTCCGGATATTGATACAATTGATGTAGCGGCAGAGTATCCTTCTGAAAAAGAAGATGAACTATCTGGCAAATCTTTTGAAGAAGAAAAAGAAGAATTGAAACATGAAGAAAAAGCAGAAGAAACTGCAGTAGAAAAACAAGATGAACCAAAAGAAGTTTCTTCAGAAGATGCTCCGAATATTGAGCAAACTCCAAATGATAAAAAAGACGAATAAAATCAAAGAGGCTGGGTTATTCCAGTCTCTTTTTTGAAGCTATATTATTCGGTTTTTAGATTAAAACATGATATGATACGTTAGAAAAATCTACTAAAGGACGGTATTCAAACTTATGATACTTGTAATTGATGTTGGAAATACTAACTGTACTGTCGGCGTTTATAACGACCAAAAACTTTTAAAACATTGGCGCATGACGACTGACCGTCACCGAACATCTGATGAGCTCGGTATGACAGTTTTAAATTTTTTTTCCTATGCAAATATAACTCCTTCTGATATTCAAGGAATTATTATTTCGTCTGTCGTTCCACCAATCATGCATGCCATGGAAACTATGTGTGTACGTTACTTTAATATCCGTCCACTAATTGTAGGACCAGGAATCAAAACAGGTCTTAATGTTAAAGTCGATAATCCACGAGAAATTGGTGCTGACCGTATAGTAAATGCCGTAGCTGCATCCGAACAATACGGAACACCAGTAATCGTTGTTGACTTTGGAACAGCAACTACCTTTTGCTATATCGATGAATCAGGAGTGTATCAAGGCGGTGCGATTGCGCCAGGTATTATGATTTCTACAGAAGCTTTATATAGTAGAGCTGCCAAACTTCCTCGAGTAGACATTGCTGAATCGAGTCAAATTATCGGGAAATCAACAGTTGCTTCTATGCAGGCTGGTGTTTTCTATGGCTTTGTTGGGCAATGCGAAGGAATTATTAATGAAATGAAAAAACAATCGAATTCGAGCCCGGTTGTAGTAGCTACAGGGGGGCTTGCAAGGATGATTACAGAGAAATCTTCTACAGTTGATATTCTAGATCCTTTTTTAACATTAAAAGGGTTAGCGCTTCTGTATCGAAGAAATAAACCAACAACAGAAAAATAAAGGAGTTTTAAACAATGAGTGATTATTTAGTAAAAGCGCTAGCCTATGATGGGATGGCGCGTATATATGCAGCGGTAACAACAGAAACAATCAAAGAAGCGCAAAAAAGACATGACACGTGGTCCGTTTCTTCCGCGGCACTTGGTAGAACAATGACTGGAACATTATTTCTCGGAGCGATGCAAAAAGAAGATCAAAAAATCACAGTGAAAATAGAAGGTGATGGTCCAATTGGTCCAATCGTAGCTGATAGCAATGCGCAAGGCCAAATTCGTGGCTTTGTAACTAATCCGCATGTTCATTTCAGTGAGCTTAATGAAGCAGGAAAACTGGACGTTCGTCGTGGCGTAGGGACATCAGGAATGCTTTCTGTTGTAAAAGATTTAGGCTTTGGGGAAAACTTCACAGGGCAAACCCCAATTGTTTCCGGGGAAATCGGCGAAGATTTCACCTATTATTTAGCTACTTCTGAACAAATCAATTCTTCAGTAGGCGTAGGCGTTTTAGTGAATCCAGATGACTCAATCGAAGCAGCTGGTGGTTTTATGCTACAACTTCTTCCTGGTGCAACTGATGAAATCATTGATGAAATCGAAAAAAATCTAACTGCCTTACCAACCGTATCCAGAATGATTGAAGCAGGAGAAACACCAGAAACGATTTTAGCCAAGCTAGCTGGTGGCGAAGAAAAATTACAAATTTTAGAAAAAATACCGGTATCTTTTGAATGTAATTGTTCTAAAGAGCGGTTTGGTAGTGCAATAATTTCTCTTGGAAAAGAAGAAATCCGCTCCATGATTGAAGAAGACCACGGAGCAGAAGCAGAATGTCATTTTTGTCGTAACACATATGATTTTTCAGAACAAGAATTAGAAAAGCTATACGAAGAAGCAAAATAAACCAAAAGGAGTACTCGATGAGAGTGCTTCTTTTTTATAAAGCCTTAAACTTGACAAAATAGGTCGGAATTAATTAAACTATATGAAAGACCTAAAAAGATAGGAGTGCTTTAATAATGACAATTGTAAATTCAATAACTGATTTAATTGGAAAGACACCTATTGTAAAACTTAACCGCTTACCAGAAACAGGTAGTGCAGATGTATATGTAAAACTAGAATTCCAAAATCCAGGTGGTAGCGTAAAGGACCGTATTGCAAATGCGATGATTGAAGATGCTGAAAAGTCTGGTGCTTTAAAACCAGGCGACACAATTATTGAGCCTACAAGCGGAAACACTGGGATTGGTCTTGCGATGGTTGCGGCAGCGAAAGGTTACCAAGCAATCTTCGTAATGCCTGAAACAATGAGTTTGGAACGTCGCAAATTGCTTCAAGCATATGGAGCGAAATTAGTATTAACAAAAGGACCAGATGGCATGAAGGGCGCTATTGCCAAAGCAGAGGAGTTAGCAAAAGAAAATAATTATTTTGTTCCACAACAATTTCATAATCCAGCAAATCCAGCTGTTCATGAAGAAACAACGGGTCCAGAAATCGTCGAAGCATTTGGTAAAGATGGTTTGGATGCTTTTATCGCAGGCGTTGGAACTGGTGGAACAGTAACTGGTGTTGGACATGTACTTAAGAAAAACTATCCTGATGTAAAAATTTACGCATTAGAGCCGGAAGAATCCCCAGTGCTTAGTGGCGGCTCCCCGTCTCCACATAAAATCCAAGGAATTGGTGCTGGCTTTGTTCCGGATACTCTAGATACAAAAGTCTATGATGGTATTTTAAAAGTTTCTAGTGAAGATGCTTTAGAAACAGCGCGTGAAGTTGCCAAAAAAGAAGGTATTTTGGTTGGTATTTCATCGGGAGCAACAATTAAAGCTGCTCTTGATTTAGCTAAAGAACTTGGAGTAGGAAAAAAAGTTTTAGCCATCGTTGCTAGTAATGGCGAACGCTACTTAAGTACACCACTTTATAATTTTGAAGATTAATGAGGCAAAGCGACGTGTTTGGGGAACTCCTAGGCATGTTGCTTTTTTATTTATTAAAAGAAATAAATAAATTTCTTACTATTTTCTAATCAAATGCACAGGGGAAATTTTCTTTTATTAGTTAATATATAACCATAAGCTAACAACAAACAAAACATTTTCATTCTTTCCCCTTTTTAGAATGAAAATCCCAAACTCCCTTTTTGACCAGTGTGGTTTACTCCCTTTTTCCACACTGGTTTTTTAATACAAAAAATGAAAAGAAAAACCGAGAAATCTCATGAAACTTTAACAAAAGTCACAGCATATCCACCGAAACTTCGGTTAATATATAACTATAAACTAACAACAAGCAAAACATTTTCATTCTTTCCCCCTTTTAGAATGAAAATTCCAAACTCCCTTTTTGATCAGTGTGGTTTACTCCCTTTTTCCACACTGATTTTTTTATGCCAAAAAAGAAAAATCAATAAATCTCATGAAACTTTAACAAAAATCACAGTATATCCACTGAAACTTCGGTTAATATATAATTATAAGCTAACAACAAACAAAACATTTTCATTCTTTCCCCTTTTTAGAATGAAAATCCCAAACTCCCTTTTTGATCAGTGTGGTTTACTCCCTTTTTCCACACTGATTTTTTAATGTCAAAAAAGAAAAATCAATAAATCTCATGAAACTTTAACAAAAATCACAGTATATCCACCGAAACTTCGGTTAATATATAATTATAAGCTAACAACAAACAAAACATTTTCATTCTTTCCCCCCTTTTTAGAATGAAAATCCCAAACTCCCTTTTTGACCAGTGTGGTTTACTCCCTTTTTCCACACTGGTTTTTTAATACAAAAAATGAAAAGAAAAACCGAGAAATCTCATGAAACTTTAACAAAAGTCACAGCATATCCACCGAAACTTCGGTTAATATATAACTATAAGCTAACAACAAGCAAAACATTTTCATTCTTTACCCCTTTTTAGAATGGAAACCCAAACTCCCTTTTGACCGGTGCGGTTTACTCCCTTTTTCCGCATCGGTTTTTTTGTGCGCTAAAATCGCTGAATTCTGCTATAATAAATCACGGAAAGAGGTGTTTGGACTTGAAAAAGTGGAAAAGGGACCACTTAGGTATGGTCATGGGAATTTTAAATGTTACACCAGACTCTTTTTCGGATGGTGGCAAGTATATGGAGCTAGAAGAAGCTGTTGTTCGTGCTATGAAAATGGCTGAGGATGGTGCGGCAATCATTGATGTCGGCGGAATATCTACGCGGCCAGGTTTTTCAGAAGTCTCACGAGATGAAGAATTAGCGAGAATTATCCCGGTTATTAAAGCGATAAGAGAAAAATTGCCAGATATATGGATATCAGTGGACACATGGCGAGCGGCAGTTGCTGAACAAGCTGTTTTGGCCGGAGCTGATATGATAAATGACCAGTGGGGCGCAAAAAAAGAACCGGAAATTGCGCAAATTGCAGCTAAGTATAATATTCCAATTTGTTTAATGCACAACCGAGAAAATGCCCAATATGAAAATTTCTTAGAAGACGTGAAAACGGATCTTTTGGAAAGTGTGGCAATTGCAAAGGCTGCTTCTGTGCCAGATGAACACATTATATTGGATCCAGGATTTGGCTTTGTTAAGACGCCGGCACAAAATTTAGAAGTTTTGCGACGGATAGACGAAATTGTTGCGCTTGGGTATGAAGTTTTACTCGGAACAAGTCGGAAATCAACCATTGGCCTAATTTTAGGAGGATCACCTGATGATAGAATGGAAGGTACCGGAGCTACTGCGGTTTACGGTTTTGCAAAAGGGTGTACAATTACACGAGTGCATGATGTCTTGCCGATTGCTCGAATGATTCGAATGACAGATGCAATCACTGGGAAGTTAGATATAACAAAATTATAAAAAGGGGTGCTTTTTTTGGATAAAATATACTTAAATGAGCTAGCGTTTTATGGTTATCATGGTGTTTTGTCAGAAGAAAATAAACTAGGTCAAAAGTTTAGCGTATCATTAGTCCTTGGTCTTTCAACAAAAAAAGCCGGGAATTCTGATGATGTAAAAGATACTGTTAGCTATGCAGATGTCTATGAAACGGTGAAAACAATAGTAGAAGGAAAGCCGTTTAATTTAATTGAGGCACTTGCGGAAAAGATTGCAGTAGAAGTTTTAAAGAATTATCCGCTTCTTAAGGAAGTGACAGTAAAATTAATTAAACCTAATCCGCCAATTCCAGGACATTATCATTCTGTGGCAGTAGAAATCGAACGAAAGAGAAGTGAACTGAATGGCTAAAGCTTTTTTATCGATAGGAACAAATATTGGTGAACGCTTGGTTAATTTAAATAATGCGGTTAGTGGCTTGGCGGCTGAAAAGCAAATTGAAATAGTAAAAGTATCCAGTGTATATGAAACGGATGCGGTAGGCTTTGAAGATCAAGCTGCTTTTTTTAATATTGTTATCGAAATTGAAACGAGTTTTCTCCCAGAGAATCTATTAGACTTTTGCTTAAAGTTGGAGCTTGAATTAGGAAGAGTCCGTTTGTTCAAATGGGGACCGCGATTAATCGATATTGATATTTTGCTATATGATGATGTTAAAATGGATACAGAAAAGCTGAAAATCCCACATCCTTATATGAAAGAAAGAGCTTTTGTGATGATACCGTTAGTGGAGATTTCTCCTGATAAGGCAGGGATTCGGGTTGATCAGACTGTTTTGGCTGAGCAAGGCGTCCGGAAAATAAAAAAACAAGTGAAGTGGTAAAATTGGCACTTGCAGAAAAAACTGTTTGTGATAACATATCACTAGCGCAATTTAAGAGGGAAGGGGTTTAATAAATGTTTCAAATAGGCAATGTAGAAATTAAAAATCAAGTAGTTGTGGCTCCGATGGCGGGGATATCCAATTCTGCATTCCGTCTTACGGTCAAAGAATTCGGAGCAGGTCTTGTTTGCTGTGAAATGATTAGTGACAAAGGAATCGCATACCGCAATGCAAAAACGCTTGATATGCTATATATTGATGAAAAAGAAAAGCCACTAAGTTTGCAAATTTTTGGTGGAGAAAAAGAAACTCTCGTGGAAGCCGCAAAATTTGTTGCTGAGAACACAACAGCTGATATTATTGATATTAATATGGGATGCCCAGTCAACAAGATAATCAAATGTGAAGCAGGAGCGAAGTGGTTACTTGATCCAAACAAAGTGTACGATATGGTTGCAGCGGTTGTAGATGCTGTGGATAAACCAGTTACTGTAAAGATGCGTATCGGTTGGGATGAGGAGCATGTATTTGCGATTGAAAACGCATTGGCTGCAGAACGTGCAGGAGCTGCTGCGGTCGCGATGCACGGGCGTACTCGAGTTCAAATGTATGAAGGTAGCGCCAACTGGGATGTACTCAGAGATGTAAAACGCGAATTAAAGATTCCTTTTATGGCTAATGGAGATGTTAGAACTCCAGAAGATGCAAAACGTATTTTAGAACATACCGGCGCTGACGGAGTGATGATTGGTAGAGCGGCACTTGGAAACCCATGGATGATTTATCGAACTGTTAAATATTTAGAGACTGGCGAACTTTTGCCAGAACCAGAACCACGCGAGAAAATGCAAACTGCTATGCTGCATTTAAATCGTTTAGTCGAATTAAAAGGGGAGAATATCGCTGTTCGCGAATTTAGACAACACGCTGCTTATTATCTAAAAGGTGCGAGAGGAAGCACGCGTGCTAAAGTTGCTGCAAACCAAGCGACAAAACAAGCCGAAATGGAATTGATTTTAAATGAATTTGTTCTTCAATATGAAGAAAAAGAATTAGCAAAACAAGATTAAACATTGTTGCCCCGGGTTTTCGGGGCATTTTTTAAATTTATACTAGAAAAATAACACTAAAAGAGCGTATAATGAAAACATCTGTAGAAATGAATAGAATAGGAGTGTACCTATATGAGTAACGAAAACCACGAAGAACTAAATGACCAACTCATCGTCCGCCGCGAAAAAGTAGAAACTTTGCGCGAAGAAGGGATTGATCCTTTTGGCGGGAAATTCATCCGTTCCATCAGCCCGGAAGAAATTGAAACACAATTTGCTGATAAATCAAAAGAAGAACTTGAAGAAGCTTCTATTGAAGTAACTGTAGCTGGTCGTATTATGACGAAGCGTGTAAAAGGGAAAGTAGGATTTACACATATTCAAGACCGTTTCCACCAATTACAAATCTATATTCGTAAAGATGCAATTGGGGAAGACTCATATGTAGTTTTCAAAATGGCTGATTTAGGAGATATTATCGGCATTAAAGGTACTATCTTCAGGACAAACACTGGTGAACTATCTGTGAAAGCAACAGAATTCACATTACTATCTAAAGCGTTGCGCCCACTTCCTGACAAATACCATGGCTTAAAAGATGTGGAACAACGCTATCGTCAACGCTATTTAGACTTAATTACCAACGAAGAAAGTCAAAACCGGTTTGTCATGCGCAGTAAAATTTTGAAATATACACGTGATTATATGGATAATCAAGGTTTCTTAGAAGTAGAAACACCTGTATTGCACACAATCGCTGGTGGCGCTGCGGCGAAACCTTTTATTACTCACCATAATGCACTGGATATGGAATTATATTTACGAATCGCGTTAGAACTACATTTAAAGCGACTAATTGTAGGCGGGATGGATAAAGTATACGAAATTGGTCGTGTATTCCGTAATGAAGGGACATCTACACGCCATAACCCGGAATTTACTATGCTAGAATCCTACGCCGCATATGAAGATTACAAAGATGTAATGGATTTAGTAGAAGGATTAGTTTCTACTGTTTGCGAGCAAGTTAATGGGACTACTAAAATAACATATGGTGAATATCATGTAGATCTAACACCTAACTGGCGTAGGATTCACATGGCTGATGCTGTCAAAGAATATGTCGGAGTAGACTTTTGGAATGTAACTTCTGATGAAGAAGCGCATAAATTAGCCAAAGAACACAATGTACAGGTCACGAAACATATGACATACGGACATATTCTTAATGAGTTTTTCGAAACGTTTGTTGAAGAAAAATTGATTCAACCGACATTTGTATATGGACACCCGATAGAAATATCTCCATTGGCTAAGAAGAACAAAGAAGATGGCCGCTTTACTGATCGCTTTGAATTATTTATTGTTGGACGTGAACATGCTAATGCTTTCTCGGAATTAAATGATCCAATCGACCAAAGAGAACGTTTTGAAGCGCAAATGAAAGAGCGGGAACAAGGAAATGATGAAGCACATGGAATGGATGCGGATTTCTTAGAAGCGCTAGAATATGGTTTGCCGCCAACTGGTGGATTAGGCATAGGAATAGATCGTTTAGTAATGCTACTAACTGACGCACCATCTATACGCGACATTTTATTATTCCCAACAATGAAGCACAGAGATTAATAGAAATCCAGAGCTGGAATATTCAGTTCTGGATTTTATTTTTTAGTCAGAAAAACAAATTTTCCAAAGAGAAACTTTTTCTCAAAATATGCTTGCAATACCTATAAAAACATGATATATTTATAAACGTTCCAGTTAACAAAGACAAAATGTTCTTAAGGAAATTAAATTTTTTTGAAAAAACATCTTGACTTTGAATGTTGGATAGAGTAAGATATAAGAGTTGCTGCTAAACACGGCGACAAAGAAAAATGACCTTTGAAAACTGAACAAAGAAGAAGACGAAAAGCAATGAGACGTAAAGTCTCACTGGTAATCGCAGGGCAGAAAACAGAAAGCTGTTTTCAACAAAACAAACTAGTAATTTAATTGCTAGCGAAGTCAATTTGACGCAAGGAATCTTATTCACGGTGTTGAATAAGTATTCAAATTCAATTTATATTTTAAAGAGAGTTTGATCCTGGCTCAGGACGAACGCTGGCGGCGTGCCTAATACATGCAAGTCGAACGAACGGAGGAAGAGCTTGCTCTTCCAAAGTTAGTGGCGGACGGGTGAGTAACACGTGGGCAACCTGCCTGTAAGTTGGGGATAACTCCGGGAAACCGGGGCTAATACCGAATGATAAGTAGTGACGCATGTCATCACTTTGAAAGATGGTTTCGGCTATCGCTTACAGATGGGCCCGCGGTGCATTAGCTAGTTGGTAGGGTAAAGGCCTACCAAGGCAACGATGCATAGCCGACCTGAGAGGGTGATCGGCCACACTGGGACTGAGACACGGCCCAGACTCCTACGGGAGGCAGCAGTAGGGAATCTTCCGCAATGGACGAAAGTCTGACGGAGCAACGCCGCGTGTATGAAGAAGGTTTTCGGATCGTAAAGTACTGTTGTTAGAGAAGAACAAGGATAAGAGTAACTGCTTGTCCCTTGACGGTATCTAACCAGAAAGCCACGGCTAACTACGTGCCAGCAGCCGCGGTAATACGTAGGTGGCAAGCGTTGTCCGGATTTATTGGGCGTAAAGCGCGCGCAGGCGGTCTTTTAAGTCTGATGTGAAAGCCCCCGGCTTAACCGGGGAGGGTCATTGGAAACTGGAAGACTGGAGTGCAGAAGAGGAGAGTGGAATTCCACGTGTAGCGGTGAAATGCGTAGATATGTGGAGGAACACCAGTGGCGAAGGCGACTCTCTGGTCTGTAACTGACGCTGAGGCGCGAAAGCGTGGGGAGCAAACAGGATTAGATACCCTGGTAGTCCACGCCGTAAACGATGAGTGCTAAGTGTTAGGGGGTTTCCGCCCCTTAGTGCTGCAGCTAACGCATTAAGCACTCCGCCTGGGGAGTACGACCGCAAGGTTGAAACTCAAAGGAATTGACGGGGGCCCGCACAAGCGGTGGAGCATGTGGTTTAATTCGAAGCAACGCGAAGAACCTTACCAGGTCTTGACATCCTTTGACCACTCTGGAGACAGAGCTTTCCCTTCGGGGACAAAGTGACAGGTGGTGCATGGTTGTCGTCAGCTCGTGTCGTGAGATGTTGGGTTAAGTCCCGCAACGAGCGCAACCCTTGATTTTAGTTGCCAGCATTTAGTTGGGCACTCTAAAGTGACTGCCGGTGCAAGCCGGAGGAAGGTGGGGATGACGTCAAATCATCATGCCCCTTATGACCTGGGCTACACACGTGCTACAATGGATGGTACAAAGGGTAGCGAAGCCGCGAGGTGGAGCCAATCCCATAAAACCATTCTCAGTTCGGATTGTAGGCTGCAACTCGCCTACATGAAGCCGGAATCGCTAGTAATCGCGGATCAGCATGCCGCGGTGAATACGTTCCCGGGCCTTGTACACACCGCCCGTCACACCACGAGAGTTTGTAACACCCGAAGTCGGTAGGGTAACCTTTTAGGAGCCAGCCGCCGAAGGTGGGACAGATAATTGGGGTGAAGTCGTAACAAGGTAGCCGTATCGGAAGGTGCGGCTGGATCACCTCCTTTCTAAGGAAAAGGAAACCTGTGAGTTTTCGTTCTTCTATATTTGTTCAGTTTTGAGAGGTTAATTCTTCTCTATACTGTTTGTTCTTTGAAAACTAGATAAGAAAGTTAGTAAAGTTAGCATAAATAGGTAACTATTTATGACACAAGTAACCGAGAATCATCTGAAAGTGAATCTTTCATCTGATTGGATGTATCATCGCTGATACGGAAAATCAGAAAAACAACCTTTACTTCAATGAAGTAAATTGGTTAAGTTAGAAAGGGCGCACGGTGGATGCCTTGGCACTAGGAGCCGAAGAAGGACGGGACTAACACCGATATGCTTTGGGGAGCTGTACGTAAGCGTTGATCCAGAGATTTCCGAATGGGGGAACCCACTATCTTTAGTCGGATAGTATCCTTACGTGAATACATAGCGTGAGGAAGGCAGACCCAGGGAACTGAAACATCTAAGTACCTGGAGGAAGAGAAAGAAAAATCGATTTCCTGAGTAGCGGCGAGCGAAACGGAAAGAGCCCAAACCAAGAAGCTTGCTTCTTGGGGTTGTAGGACACTCTATACGGAGTTACAAAAGAAAGTTATAAATGAAGCGGTCTGGAAAGGCCCGCCAAAGACGGTAACAGCCCGGTAGTTGAAATAGCTTTCCCTCCAGAGTGGATCCTGAGTACGGCGGAACACGTGAAATTCCGTCGGAATCCGGGAGGACCATCTCCCAAGGCTAAATACTCCCTAGTGACCGATAGTGAACCAGTACCGTGAGGGAAAGGTGAAAAGCACCCCGGAAGGGGAGTGAAACAGTTCCTGAAACCGTGTGCCTACAAGTAGTTAGAGCCCGTTAATGGGTGATAGCGTGCCTTTTGTAGAATGAACCGGCGAGTTACGATTTGTTGCAAGGTTAAGCGGAAAAAGCGGAGCCGTAGCGAAAGCGAGTCTGAATAGGGCGAATAAGTAACAGGTCGTAGACCCGAAACCAGGTGATCTACCCATGTCCAGGATGAAGGTAAGGTAATACTTACTGGAGGTCCGAACCCACGCACGTTGAAAAGTGCGGGGATGAGGTGTGGGTAGCGGAGAAATTCCAATCGAACTTGGAGATAGCTGGTTCTCTCCGAAATAGCTTTAGGGCTAGCCTCGAGGTAAAGAGTCATGGAGGTAGAGCACTGTTTGGACTAGGGGCCCTTCTCGGGTTACCGAATTCAGATAAACTCCGAATGCCATGTACTTATACTCGGGAGTCAGACTGCGAGTGATAAGATCCGTAGTCGAAAGGGAAACAGCCCAGACCACCAGTTAAGGTCCCCAAATATATGTTAAGTGGAAAAGGATGTGGGGTTGCTTAGACAACCAGGATGTTGGCTTAGAAGCAGCCACCATTGAAAGAGTGCGTAATAGCTCACTGGTCGAGTGACCCCGCGCCGAAAATGTACCGGGGCTAAACATATTACCGAAACTGTGGATGAACCTCTTTGAGAGGTTCGTGGTAGGAGAGCGTTCTAAGGGCGGTGAAGTCAGACCGGAAGGACTGGTGGAGCGCTTAGAAGTGAGAATGCCGGTATGAGTAGCGAAAGAAGGGTGAGAATCCCTTCCACCGAATATCTAAGGTTTCCTGAGGAAGGCTCGTCCGCTCAGGGTTAGTCGGGACCTAAGCCGAGGCCGATAGGCGTAGGCGATGGACAACAGGTAGAGATTCCTGTACCAGTGCTAATTGTTTAACCGATGGGGTGACACAGAAGGATAGGGAATCGCACGAATGGAAATGTGCGTCCAAGCAGTGAGTGTGAGAAGTAGGCAAATCCGCTTCTTGCGAAGCATGAGCTGTGATGGGGAAGGAAATAAAGTACGGAAGTTCCTGATTTCACGCTGTCAAGAAAAGCCTCTAGGAAGAGTAGTACTGCCCGTACCGCAAACCGACACAGGTAGATGAGGAGAGAATCCTAAGGTGAGCGAGAGAACTCTCGTTAAGGAACTCGGCAAAATGACCCCGTAACTTCGGGAGAAGGGGTGCTCTATTAGGGTGCAAGCCCGAGAGAGCCGCAGTGAATAGGCCCAGGCGACTGTTTAGCAAAAACACAGGTCTCTGCAAAACCGTAAGGTGACGTATAGGGGCTGACGCCTGCCCGGTGCTGGAAGGTTAAGAGGAGTGCTTAGCTTCGGCGAAGGTACGAATTGAAGCCCCAGTAAACGGCGGCCGTAACTATAACGGTCCTAAGGTAGCGAAATTCCTTGTCGGGTAAGTTCCGACCCGCACGAAAGGCGCAACGATCTGGGCACTGTCTCAACGAGAGACTCGGTGAAATTATAGTACCTGTGAAGATGCAGGTTACCCGCGACAGGACGGAAAGACCCCGTGGAGCTTTACTGCAACCTGATATGGAATGTTTGTACCGCTTGTACAGGATAGGTAGGAGCCGAAGAGACGTGTGCGCTAGCATACGAGGAGGCAATGGTGGGATACTACCCTGGCTGTATGACCATTCTAACCCGCCACGCTTAGCGCGTGGGGAGACAGTGTCAGGTGGGCAGTTTGACTGGGGCGGTCGCCTCCTAAAGAGTAACGGAGGCGCCCAAAGGTTCCCTCAGAATGGATGGAAATCATTCGCAGAGTGTAAAGGCACAAGGGAGCTTGACTGCGAGACTGACAAGTCGAGCAGGGACGAAAGTCGGGCTTAGTGATCCGGTGGTTCCGCATGGAAGGGCCATCGCTCAACGGATAAAAGCTACCCCGGGGATAACAGGCTTATCTCCCCCAAGAGTCCACATCGACGGGGAGGTTTGGCACCTCGATGTCGGCTCGTCGCATCCTGGGGCTGTAGTCGGTCCCAAGGGTTGGGCTGTTCGCCCATTAAAGCGGCACGCGAGCTGGGTTCAGAACGTCGTGAGACAGTTCGGTCCCTATCCGTCGCGGGCGCAGGAAATTTGAGAGGAGCTGTCCTTAGTACGAGAGGACCGGGATGGACACACCGCTGGTGTACCAGTTGTTCCGCCAGGAGCATCGCTGGGTAGCTATGTGTGGCAGGGATAAACGCTGAAAGCATCTAAGCGTGAAGCCCCCCTCAAGATGAGATTTCCCATTTCTTCGGAAAGTAAGATCCCTGAAAGATGATCAGGTAGATAGGTTTGGAGTGGAAGTGTAGCGATACATGGAGCGGACAAATACTAATCGATCGAGGACTTAACCAAAAAAATGAAACGAAGTTACCTAACTGAACCCTTTCTTCTCTAGTTTTGAGAGAGCAATCTTTCAACAACTTAAATATTGTCTGGTAGTTATGGCGAGAAGGTCACACCCGTTCCCATCCCGAACACGGTAGTTAAGCTTCTCTGCGCCAATGGTAGTTGGGGGCTTCCCCCTGCGAGAGTAGGTCGCTGCCGGGCAGTATTTCTGGAGGTTTAGCTCAGCTGGGAGAGCATCTGCCTTACAAGCAGAGGGTCAGCGGTTCGATCCCGTTAACCTCCATTTTTTATGCCGGCTTAGCTCAGTTGGTAGAGCAACTGATTTGTAATCAGTAGGTCGCGAGTTCGACTCTTGCAGCCGGCACCATTAATATTAACTTTATAATAATACATATTTTTTATTGTAGAGAGCCGTTAGCTCAGTTGGTAGAGCATCTGACTTTTAATCAGAGGGTCGCTGGTTCGAACCCAGCACGGCTCACTTTTGCGGGTGTGGCGGAATTGGCAGACGCACCAGATTTAGGATCTGGCGCCGCGAGGCGTGGGGGTTCAAGTCCCTTCACCCGCACTTATTTTAAATATGCGGAAGTAGTTCAGTGGTAGAACATCACCTTGCCAAGGTGGGGGTCGCGGGTTCGAACCCCGTCTTCCGCTTGTTTACAAAAGTTCCAATATGCCGGGGTGGCGGAACTGGCAGACGCACAGGACTTAAAATCCTGCGGATAGTGATATCCGTACCGGTTCGATTCCGGTCCTCGGCATTATTTTTATATGCGCCCATAGCTCAACTGGATAGAGTACTTGACTACGAATCAAGCGGTTAGAGGTTCGACTCCTCTTGGGCGCACTTTATTAAACGGGAAGTAGCTCAGCTTGGTAGAGCACTTGGTTTGGGACCAAGGGGTCGCAGGTTCGAATCCTGTCTTCCCGATTGTTTGATTTTTATTATGGGGCCTTAGCTCAGCTGGGAGAGCGCCTGCTTTGCACGCAGGAGGTCAGCGGTTCGATCCCGCTAGGCTCCACCAAATTATTTCTAAAAATGTGTTGACATTATTTAGAGAATAGAGTAAGATATAAGAGTTGCTGCTAAACACGGCAACAAAGAAAAATGACCTTTGAAAACTGAACAAAGAAGAAGACGAAAAGCAATGAGACGTAAAGTCTCACTGGTAATCGCAGGGCAGAAAACAGAAAGCTGTTTTCAACAAAACAAACTAGTAATTTAATTGCTAGCGAAGTCAATTTGACGCAAGGAATCTTATTCACGGTGTTGAATAAGTATTCAAATTCAATTTATATTTTAAAGAGAGTTTGATCCTGGCTCAGGACGAACGCTGGCGGCGTGCCTAATACATGCAAGTCGAACGAACGGAGGAAGAGCTTGCTCTTCCAAAGTTAGTGGCGGACGGGTGAGTAACACGTGGGCAACCTGCCTGTAAGTTGGGGATAACTCCGGGAAACCGGGGCTAATACCGAATGATAAGTAGTGACGCATGTCATCACTTTGAAAGATGGTTTCGGCTATCGCTTACAGATGGGCCCGCGGTGCATTAGCTAGTTGGTAGGGTAAAGGCCTACCAAGGCAACGATGCATAGCCGACCTGAGAGGGTGATCGGCCACACTGGGACTGAGACACGGCCCAGACTCCTACGGGAGGCAGCAGTAGGGAATCTTCCGCAATGGACGAAAGTCTGACGGAGCAACGCCGCGTGTATGAAGAAGGTTTTCGGATCGTAAAGTACTGTTGTTAGAGAAGAACAAGGATAAGAGTAACTGCTTGTCCCTTGACGGTATCTAACCAGAAAGCCACGGCTAACTACGTGCCAGCAGCCGCGGTAATACGTAGGTGGCAAGCGTTGTCCGGATTTATTGGGCGTAAAGCGCGCGCAGGCGGTCTTTTAAGTCTGATGTGAAAGCCCCCGGCTTAACCGGGGAGGGTCATTGGAAACTGGAAGACTGGAGTGCAGAAGAGGAGAGTGGAATTCCACGTGTAGCGGTGAAATGCGTAGATATGTGGAGGAACACCAGTGGCGAAGGCGACTCTCTGGTCTGTAACTGACGCTGAGGCGCGAAAGCGTGGGGAGCAAACAGGATTAGATACCCTGGTAGTCCACGCCGTAAACGATGAGTGCTAAGTGTTAGGGGGTTTCCGCCCCTTAGTGCTGCAGCTAACGCATTAAGCACTCCGCCTGGGGAGTACGACCGCAAGGTTGAAACTCAAAGGAATTGACGGGGGCCCGCACAAGCGGTGGAGCATGTGGTTTAATTCGAAGCAACGCGAAGAACCTTACCAGGTCTTGACATCCTTTGACCACTCTGGAGACAGAGCTTTCCCTTCGGGGACAAAGTGACAGGTGGTGCATGGTTGTCGTCAGCTCGTGTCGTGAGATGTTGGGTTAAGTCCCGCAACGAGCGCAACCCTTGATTTTAGTTGCCAGCATTTAGTTGGGCACTCTAAAGTGACTGCCGGTGCAAGCCGGAGGAAGGTGGGGATGACGTCAAATCATCATGCCCCTTATGACCTGGGCTACACACGTGCTACAATGGATGGTACAAAGGGTAGCGAAGCCGCGAGGTGGAGCCAATCCCATAAAACCATTCTCAGTTCGGATTGTAGGCTGCAACTCGCCTACATGAAGCCGGAATCGCTAGTAATCGCGGATCAGCATGCCGCGGTGAATACGTTCCCGGGCCTTGTACACACCGCCCGTCACACCACGAGAGTTTGTAACACCCGAAGTCGGTAGGGTAACCTTTTAGGAGCCAGCCGCCGAAGGTGGGACAGATAATTGGGGTGAAGTCGTAACAAGGTAGCCGTATCGGAAGGTGCGGCTGGATCACCTCCTTTCTAAGGAAAAGGAAACCTGTGAGTTTTCGTTCTTCTATATTTGTTCAGTTTTGAGAGGTTAATTCTTCTCTATACTGTTTGTTCTTTGAAAACTAGATAAGAAAGTTAGTAAAGTTAGCATAAATAGGTAACTATTTATGACACAAGTAACCGAGAATCATCTGAAAGTGAATCTTTCATCTGATTGGATGTATCATCGCTGATACGGAAAATCAGAAAAACAACCTTTACTTCAATGAAGTAAATTGGTTAAGTTAGAAAGGGCGCACGGTGGATGCCTTGGCACTAGGAGCCGAAGAAGGACGGGACTAACACCGATATGCTTTGGGGAGCTGTACGTAAGCGTTGATCCAGAGATTTCCGAATGGGGGAACCCACTATCTTTAGTCGGATAGTATCCTTACGTGAATACATAGCGTGAGGAAGGCAGACCCAGGGAACTGAAACATCTAAGTACCTGGAGGAAGAGAAAGAAAAATCGATTTCCTGAGTAGCGGCGAGCGAAACGGAAAGAGCCCAAACCAAGAAGCTTGCTTCTTGGGGTTGTAGGACACTCTATACGGAGTTACAAAAGAAAGTTATAAATGAAGCGGTCTGGAAAGGCCCGCCAAAGACGGTAACAGCCCGGTAGTTGAAATAGCTTTCCCTCCAGAGTGGATCCTGAGTACGGCGGAACACGTGAAATTCCGTCGGAATCCGGGAGGACCATCTCCCAAGGCTAAATACTCCCTAGTGACCGATAGTGAACCAGTACCGTGAGGGAAAGGTGAAAAGCACCCCGGAAGGGGAGTGAAACAGTTCCTGAAACCGTGTGCCTACAAGTAGTTAGAGCCCGTTAATGGGTGATAGCGTGCCTTTTGTAGAATGAACCGGCGAGTTACGATTTGTTGCAAGGTTAAGCGGAAAAAGCGGAGCCGTAGCGAAAGCGAGTCTGAATAGGGCGAATAAGTAACAGGTCGTAGACCCGAAACCAGGTGATCTACCCATGTCCAGGATGAAGGTAAGGTAATACTTACTGGAGGTCCGAACCCACGCACGTTGAAAAGTGCGGGGATGAGGTGTGGGTAGCGGAGAAATTCCAATCGAACTTGGAGATAGCTGGTTCTCTCCGAAATAGCTTTAGGGCTAGCCTCGAGGTAAAGAGTCATGGAGGTAGAGCACTGTTTGGACTAGGGGCCCTTCTCGGGTTACCGAATTCAGATAAACTCCGAATGCCATGTACTTATACTCGGGAGTCAGACTGCGAGTGATAAGATCCGTAGTCGAAAGGGAAACAGCCCAGACCACCAGTTAAGGTCCCCAAATATATGTTAAGTGGAAAAGGATGTGGGGTTGCTTAGACAACCAGGATGTTGGCTTAGAAGCAGCCACCATTGAAAGAGTGCGTAATAGCTCACTGGTCGAGTGACCCCGCGCCGAAAATGTACCGGGGCTAAACATATTACCGAAACTGTGGATGAACCTCTTTGAGAGGTTCGTGGTAGGAGAGCGTTCTAAGGGCGGTGAAGTCAGACCGGAAGGACTGGTGGAGCGCTTAGAAGTGAGAATGCCGGTATGAGTAGCGAAAGAAGGGTGAGAATCCCTTCCACCGAATATCTAAGGTTTCCTGAGGAAGGCTCGTCCGCTCAGGGTTAGTCGGGACCTAAGCCGAGGCCGATAGGCGTAGGCGATGGACAACAGGTAGAGATTCCTGTACCAGTGCTAATTGTTTAACCGATGGGGTGACACAGAAGGATAGGGAATCGCACGAATGGAAATGTGCGTCCAAGCAGTGAGTGTGAGAAGTAGGCAAATCCGCTTCTTGCGAAGCATGAGCTGTGATGGGGAAGGAAATAAAGTACGGAAGTTCCTGATTTCACGCTGTCAAGAAAAGCCTCTAGGAAGAGTAGTACTGCCCGTACCGCAAACCGACACAGGTAGATGAGGAGAGAATCCTAAGGTGAGCGAGAGAACTCTCGTTAAGGAACTCGGCAAAATGACCCCGTAACTTCGGGAGAAGGGGTGCTCTATTAGGGTGCAAGCCCGAGAGAGCCGCAGTGAATAGGCCCAGGCGACTGTTTAGCAAAAACACAGGTCTCTGCAAAACCGTAAGGTGACGTATAGGGGCTGACGCCTGCCCGGTGCTGGAAGGTTAAGAGGAGTGCTTAGCTTCGGCGAAGGTACGAATTGAAGCCCCAGTAAACGGCGGCCGTAACTATAACGGTCCTAAGGTAGCGAAATTCCTTGTCGGGTAAGTTCCGACCCGCACGAAAGGCGCAACGATCTGGGCACTGTCTCAACGAGAGACTCGGTGAAATTATAGTACCTGTGAAGATGCAGGTTACCCGCGACAGGACGGAAAGACCCCGTGGAGCTTTACTGCAACCTGATATGGAATGTTTGTACCGCTTGTACAGGATAGGTAGGAGCCGAAGAGACGTGTGCGCTAGCATACGAGGAGGCAATGGTGGGATACTACCCTGGCTGTATGACCATTCTAACCCGCCACGCTTAGCGCGTGGGGAGACAGTGTCAGGTGGGCAGTTTGACTGGGGCGGTCGCCTCCTAAAGAGTAACGGAGGCGCCCAAAGGTTCCCTCAGAATGGATGGAAATCATTCGCAGAGTGTAAAGGCACAAGGGAGCTTGACTGCGAGACTGACAAGTCGAGCAGGGACGAAAGTCGGGCTTAGTGATCCGGTGGTTCCGCATGGAAGGGCCATCGCTCAACGGATAAAAGCTACCCCGGGGATAACAGGCTTATCTCCCCCAAGAGTCCACATCGACGGGGAGGTTTGGCACCTCGATGTCGGCTCGTCGCATCCTGGGGCTGTAGTCGGTCCCAAGGGTTGGGCTGTTCGCCCATTAAAGCGGCACGCGAGCTGGGTTCAGAACGTCGTGAGACAGTTCGGTCCCTATCCGTCGCGGGCGCAGGAAATTTGAGAGGAGCTGTCCTTAGTACGAGAGGACCGGGATGGACACACCGCTGGTGTACCAGTTGTTCCGCCAGGAGCATCGCTGGGTAGCTATGTGTGGCAGGGATAAACGCTGAAAGCATCTAAGCGTGAAGCCCCCCTCAAGATGAGATTTCCCATTTCTTCGGAAAGTAAGATCCCTGAAAGATGATCAGGTAGATAGGTTTGGAGTGGAAGTGTAGCGATACATGGAGCGGACAAATACTAATCGATCGAGGACTTAACCAAAAAAATGAAACGAAGTTACCTAACTGAACCCTTTCTTCTCTAGTTTTGAGAGAGCAATCTTTCAACAACTTAAATATTGTCTGGTAGTTATGGCGAGAAGGTCACACCCGTTCCCATCCCGAACACGGTAGTTAAGCTTCTCTGCGCCAATGGTAGTTGGGGGCTTCCCCCTGCGAGAGTAGGTCGCTGCCGGGCAATTTGAAAAGTCCTAATTCGTTAGGACTTTTTTTGTGTAAAAAGATAAATAAATTGCTAATAGGTAAGGTTATCTAGTATAATTAAAGTCAAAAATAGTCAAAGTCAGTAATCAAGAGAATATAGAAAGGAGAGCCTTATAATGAAAAATATTTCTGATATTATAGAAGCTTATTTAAAACAAGTACTGGAGTCTAGTGAAGCAGTCGAAATTAAAAGAAGCGAGATTGCTGATAAGTTTGAATGTGTACCGTCGCAAATCAACTACGTTATTAATACCAGATTTACAATGGAGCGTGGATATATTGTTGAAAGTAAACGTGGTGGTGGAGGATACATTCGGATTATCAAAGTTAAAATGAATGATAAACTGCAGTTATTGGAAGCTATCATATCTATGGTTCATGATAAAAAGGTATCTCAATCTTTCTCAGAAGATGTTATTTTAAGATTGCTTGAGGAAGATGTTATAACGAAGAAAGAAGCGAGATTGATGGTGGCGGCATTAGATAGAGAAGTTTTAATTTTACCATTACCGGATCGAGATGTTTTGCGTAGTAGGATATTAGAAGCGATGTTAGTTGCTTTGAAATATGATTAGGGTGTGATAACTTATGATATGTCAAAGGTGTGGAGAAAACAAGGCTGTTATTGCTTTGCAACAGTTAAATGATGCTGGAAAAGTTGAGTCGCTATATTTATGTGAAAATTGTGGTACTGATGAAGCTCATGCATCAGAGCAAGACTTAGTTAAGGCGATGGATACATTTAGTGAAGTTGCTTTAGATTTTTTAACACTTTTACAGAAAGAAGAAGCGGTGCAGAAAAAAGTGGTTTGTGAAAATTGCCATTTGTCTTTTGAACAATTTTTACAAACGAATCGTGTTGGCTGTGAAGAATGTTATTCAGCATTTCAAGCACAATTGGTGCCAATTATTGGACGTGTGCAAAATGGCTATAAGCAGCATATAGGAAAAGTTCCTAAAGAAATTGAACGTGAGGAAGATGTGCAAAATGAAATTATTCGTCTTCAAGAGAAGTTAAATCAATTAATTAAGAATGAAGAATTTGAGGATGCTGCGGTTGTGCGTGATGAAATTCGAGCTTTGAAGGCTGGGGGTGAGGGTAAATGAATGTATTTGAACCTCGGCTTAGTTCTTGGTTAGAGAATGATGGGGACGATGATGATGTAGTACTTAGTTCGCGAATCCGACTAGCTAGGAATTTGAAAAACGAACTATTTCCGATTTATGAGCAAAAAGAAGGAACTATAGATACTATTTCCGCTGTTTTTGATAATAATTTTACCCTATTTAAAATGAACGAAATTTCTAAGCTTGAGAAGGCCCTTTTAGTGGAGAAACATTTAATTAGTCCTTATTTGATGAGCAAGAGTCAGCATGGGGCTGTTCTTTTAAATGAGGAAGAGAATGTTAGTATTATGTTGAATGAAGAGGATCATTTAAGAATTCAGTGTATGACACCGGGATTAAGGTTATTTGATGCACTGGAAGCAGCCCTCCAAATTGATAGTTATGTAGAAGATAAGGTTGTTTATGCTTTCGATAAGCAATTTGGATATTTGACTAGTTGTGTGACGAATATTGGGACTGGGATGAGAGCTTCTGTTATGGTTCATTTGCCAGGGCTTGTCGCGACTAAAAGGATTAAAAATGTTGTCGAAGCGGTTAGGAGTCTTGGTTTTGTGGTAAGAGGTATATACGGGGAAGGTAGCATGCCCGCGAGTAATATCTTCCAAGTATCTAATCAAATAACACTTGGAAAAACAGAAACGGAAATTGTGGAAGATTTAACGCAAGTAATGGAACAAATTATCATGCAAGAACGAGTAGCAAGAACGACGTTGAAGCAAAAATTTCATATAGCGCTTGAGGACAGAGTTTTTAGGTCATATGGTTTACTTAGAAATTGTCGGATTATCTCTATTCAAGAAGCAGCAGATGCTATTTCTGATATTCGGCTAGGTGTTGAATTAGGATTTTTCGAACATATTTCTCGCCAAAAAATGAATGAATTGGTACTATTCTCGCAACCAGCTTTTTTAAGGAAAGAAGCTGGACGAGATATGGATGCCTTAGAAGAGAAAGTAATACGAGCCAAAGTGATTCGCGGGATTTTGGGCGATAATGGAATAGGCTGAGGATAAGGAGGAAACAACAATGATGTTTGGACGTTTTACGCAAAGAGCTCAGAAAGTACTCGCTTTGTCACAAGAAGAGGCAATGCGCTTGAATCATAGTAATTTAGGTACGGAACATATACTGCTTGGACTTGTCAGAGAGGGAGAAGGTATCGCAGCAAAAGCACTCTATGAACTGGGTGTTAGTGCTGAAAAAGTTCAACAAGAAGTAGAAGGATTAATTGGTCATGGCGAAAAAGCTGTAACGACGATTCAATATACACCTCGAGCTAAAAAGGTAATTGAACTTTCAATGGATGAAGCTCGTAAACTTGGACATACTTATGTTGGAACAGAGCATATTTTATTGGGGCTTATTCGTGAAGGTGAAGGAGTTGCTGCTCGAGTTTTAAGCAATCTAGGTATTAGCTTGAATAAAGCTAGACAACAAGTATTGCAACTACTTGGTGGCGGAGATGCAACTGGAGCTGGAAGGCAAACTAATACACAAGCGACGCCGACATTAGACAGTTTAGCTCGCGATTTGACTGTCATTGCTCGTGAGGATAATTTGGACCCGGTTATTGGCCGTTCTAAAGAAATTCAACGTGTGATTGAAGTGTTAAGTCGTCGAACAAAAAATAATCCAGTTCTTATTGGGGAACCAGGTGTAGGTAAAACAGCGATTGCTGAGGGGCTAGCACAGCAAATTGTACGTAATGAGGTCCCTGAGACGTTGCGAGGAAAACGTGTAATGACGCTTGATATGGGGACTGTCGTTGCGGGAACTAAATATCGTGGTGAGTTTGAAGACCGTTTGAAAAAAGTAATGGATGAAATTCGCCAAGCTGGAAATGTGATTTTATTTATTGACGAACTTCATACGTTAATTGGTGCTGGTGGAGCAGAAGGTGCGATTGATGCATCTAACATTTTGAAGCCACCTTTAGCTCGTGGAGAGTTGCAATGTATTGGCGCAACAACGCTTGATGAGTACCGGAAATATATTGAAAAAGATGCAGCACTCGAAAGACGTTTCCAACCTATTAAGGTAGATGAACCGTCTGTTGAGGAGTCGATTCAAATTTTGCATGGTTTACGTGATCGTTATGAAGCGCATCACCGGGTTGCTATTACTGATGCGGCGCTTGATGCAGCAGTTCGCCTGTCTGACCGTTATATATCTGACCGGTTCTTACCTGATAAAGCGATTGATGTGATTGATGAAGCTGGTTCCAAAGTACGCTTGAAATCTTTTACAACACCTAAAAATGTAAAAGAAATGGAAAATAATTTAACAGATTTGAAAAAGGAAAAAGATGCAGCTGTGCAAGGTCAAGAATTCGAAAAAGCAGCAGCATTAAGAGATAAAGAGCATAAACTTAAAAAATCTTTAGAAGAAACAAAGGCAAATTGGAAAGAAAAACAAGGGCTTGATCATAGTGAAGTAACAGAAGATATAGTTGCAGAAGTTGTAGCTAGTTGGACCGGGATTCCGGTTGCAAAACTTGCTGAAACTGAAACAAATAAATTACTTAACATGGAAAAACTTTTACATGAGCGAGTAATTGGTCAGGATGCTGCTGTTAAAGCTGTATCCCTAGCCGTTCGTCGGGCGCGTGCTGGACTTAAAGATCCAAAGCGTCCAATAGGTTCCTTTATTTTCCTTGGACCAACTGGTGTTGGAAAAACCGAACTTGCTCGTGCGCTTGCGGAGTCAATGTTTGGTGATGAAGATTCAATGATTCGGATTGATATGTCAGAGTATATGGAGAAATTTTCAACTGCTCGTTTAGTTGGTGCTCCTCCCGGTTATGTTGGTTATGAAGAAGGTGGACAACTAACTGAGAAAGTCCGTCAAAAACCTTATTCGGTAGTTCTTTTAGATGAGATTGAAAAAGCACATCCAGATGTATTTAATATGTTGTTACAAGTGCTAGATGATGGTCGTTTAACAGATTCTAAAGGACGTGTAGTTGATTTTAGAAACACGGTTATCATCATGACCTCGAATATTGGAGCACAAGAAATGAAACAAGATAAATCGATGGGCTTTAATGTAATTGACCCACTTAAAGATCATAAAGCAATGGAACACCGCGTTTTACAAGATTTAAAACAAGCGTTCCGTCCAGAGTTTATCAATCGTATCGATGAAACTATTGTGTTCCATTCGCTTCAAGAGAAAGAGCTAAAACAAATTGTAACGCTTCTAACTGCACAATTAACTAAACGCCTTGCTGAACGTGATATTCATGTGAAGCTAACAGAAGGCGCGAAAGCTAAAATTGCAAAAGACGGTTATGACCCAGAATACGGGGCTCGTCCTTTGAAACGTGCGATTCAAAAAGAAGTAGAGGATATGCTTTCTGAAGAATTGCTTCGTGGAAATATCAAAGTGGGAGATACAATTGAAATTGGTGTGAAAGATGGGAAGCTGGAAGTTAGACAAAAAGCTTCAACTAAAAAGAGAGCTACACCTAAAAAAGTTAAAACAAAATAACTAGAGAGCCTTTCCTAGAAAATTTAGGAAAGGTTTTTTAAACGCGGAAATACAGGATTTATGTCCAAAATACGAATTTAATTAAAAGGCTTAACGCGAACAGATGATCTGTGGTAAAATGAAGCATATGTGTGGAGGGGTGTTAGAAATGGCTAAGGCAAAAAGGACGACCAAATTTGTATGTCAGGCATGTGGATATGAATCGCCAAAATGGATGGGTAAATGTCCAAATTGCAACGAGTGGAATCAAATGGTGGAGGCGCTAGAACCATCTAAGAAATCACGCTCAGCTTTTAATCATACTGGGGAAGCAGCAAAAGCAACTCCGATTACGCAGATTGCTAGCGAAGAAGAGGCTCGAGTAGAGACACGTATGCCTGAGTTAAATCGTGTACTTGGTGGTGGAGTTGTCCCAGGATCAATGGTACTAGTTGGTGGCGATCCAGGTATTGGTAAATCAACACTTTTACTTCAAATATCAGCACAACTAACGCTGACCAATAAAAAAGTACTGTATATTTCTGGGGAAGAATCAATCAAACAAACAAAACTTCGAGCTGAGCGATTGCAAGTTTCAGGAGATAATTTATATGTTTACGCGGAAACGAATTTAGAAGCAGTGCAAGAGACGATTGATTTTGTGAAACCGGATTTTGTTGTAATTGACTCCATTCAAACAGTATATCATCCAGATGTGACTAGTGCTGCTGGAAGTGTATCTCAAGTTCGTGAATGTACGGCTGCTTTAATGAGAATCGCCAAAATGCAAAACATTGCTATTTTTATAGTAGGACATGTAACAAAAGAAGGGGCAATTGCAGGACCGCGTTTACTTGAGCATATGGTAGATACGGTACTCTATTTTGAAGGAGAGCGCCACCATGCTTACCGAATTTTGCGCGCTGTGAAGAACCGTTTTGGATCGACGAATGAAATTGGTATTTTTGAAATGCGTGATGTAGGTCTTGTTGAAGTTGCCAATCCATCGGAAGTCTTCCTGGAAGAACGTTTAGAAGGAGCATCAGGTTCAACGGTAGTTGCATCTATGGAAGGAACACGCCCAGTACTTGTCGAAATTCAAGCCCTTGTTTCACCAACCATGTTTGGAAATGCAAAACGAATGGCAACGGGAATTGATTATAATAAAGTATCATTGATAATGGCTGTTTTGGAAAAAAGAGTAGGATTAATGCTACAAAATCAAGACGCTTATCTGAAAGCAGCAGGTGGAGTGAAATTGGACGAACCGGCTGTAGATTTAGCTGTGGCTGTAAGTGTAGCATCAAGTTACCGAGATAAACCGACCAAAAGTACTGATTGCTTTATCGGCGAACTGGGCTTAACTGGAGAAATTCGTCGAGTGGCAAGAATTGAACAACGCGTACAAGAGGCGGCAAAACTTGGATTCAAACGAATTTTCATTCCGAAAAATAATGAAGGTGCTTGGAAAATACCAAAAGATGTGCAAGTGGTTGGAGTAGAAACAATTGGGAAAGCTTTGAAGAAGGCTTTGCCAGACTGAAAATAAATACTTGAGCGATTCCATGAGTACTATTTGCGATATCGTCTTTTAATAGTGTAGAATGGTTCTATATGTATGTTTGATAATAGCTTAAATATGCCTATAAATATAGAAATGGAAAGGGGGAAACTAAATGCTTACATGGGTAATTCGAGTATGCTTTTTAATTCTTGGCGGGACAACGGGAGTCTTTTCACTTCCAATGCTTTGGATGAAACTAGGAATAGGACATATTCTGCTAATTAATAATCCTTATACTAATGCTTTGATTGGTGCACTTATATTTTATCTTATTACTTTTTGGGCGGTGAAATATGTAGAAGCCGCACTTAATTGGTTAGAGGAAAAATTAGCTAAAATTGCTATTGCCACACTTGTTTATGGCGGACTTGGTTTGTTTGTAGGATTAGTTATTGCGTTTTTTGCCAGCAATGCGCTAAGCCAAACCAATATTCCACTTTTAAATTCGGTAGTACCAGTTATTTTAACATTAGTACTTGGTTATTTAGGATTCCGGATTGGGATTAGTCGTCGCAATGAATTTGGGAACTTTGTCAATAACAGAAATGCGAAGAAAAAAACACCAGAGGAAGAGCGTACGGAGGAGAAATCTAAGAAAACCTATAAAATTTTGGATACGAGTGTCATTATTGATGGGCGTATTGCGGATATTTTAGCAACAGGCTTTTTGGATGGAACGGTGGTTATTCCGCTATTTGTACTAGCTGAACTTCAACATATTGCAGATTCATCGGATACACTTAAGCGGACAAGAGGTCGTCGCGGTTTAGACATTTTAAATCGAATCCAAAAAGACGAATCCATTCAAGTAGAAATGTATGAAGGTGACTTTGAAGATACGCCTGAAGTAGACAGCAAACTTGTGAAACTTGCTAAAGTAATGGGTGGAATTGTCGTTACCAATGATTATAATTTGAATAAAGTATGTGAATTTCAGAATGTGCCAGTTCTAAATATTAATGATTTGGCAAATGCTGTGAAACCAGTTGTTTTACCAGGTGAGAAAATGACTGTTCTTATGGTGAAAGATGGAAAAGAGCATAATCAAGGTGTGGCATATCTAGATGATGGAACAATGATTGTTGTAGAAGATGGCCGTAAATTTATTAATGAGACTATTCAAGTAGAAGTAACTAGTGTGCTTCAAACATCAGCAGGAAGAATGATTTTTGCTAAACCATCCTGAATGGAAGGAGTAAGTAAGCATGAATTATGAGCTGGTTTTTTTAGCAGCGGGTCAAGGTAAACGTATGAATGCAAAACAAAATAAAATGTGGCTAGATTTAGTTGGTGAACCAATTTTTATTCATGCATTACGTCCTTTTTTAGCGGATGATCGTTGTTCGAAAGTGATTGTTGTGTGCCAAGAAACGGAAAGAAATCATGTGAAAAATTGGTTGCAACAGTTAGATGTTGCTGAAAAACGCACAAAAATTGTCAAAGGTGGAAGCGAGCGACAATTCAGTGTAGCTGCTGGTCTGGAACATTGTGGTACAGAGCAAGTAGTTCTTGTACATGATGGGGCGAGGCCGTTTGTAACAATTGATATTATTAATCGTCTTCTTGATGGTGTCAAAGCGAATAAAGCTGCTATTTGTGCAGTGAAGGTCAAAGATACGGTCAAACGAGTTACGGATGGTATCGTGCAAGAAACTGTTGACCGAGAAAATCTTTGGCAAGTTCAAACTCCACAAGCCTTCGAGTTACACATTTTACAAAAAGCACATCAGCTTGCTAAGGAAGAGAAATTTCTTGGAACGGATGAGGCGAGCTTGGTTGAGCGGATACCTATTCCAGTTTCGATTGTTCAAGGAAGTTACTACAATATTAAACTCACCACGCCAGAAGATATGCCGCTTGCGAAGGCTATCCTGGGAGAAATGACAAATACGAAGAAGAAGTAAATCTAGTAAGCAATTTTAACTTGAAAATATTTGAAGGAGTGAATAATTGTGAGTAAAACAAAACGTGTACGTGTACGTTATGCGCCGAGTCCAACTGGATTTTTGCATATTGGGAACGCGCGTACGGCCTTATTTAACTATTTATTTGCAAGACATAATGACGGAGATTTTATTATCCGAATTGAAGATACGGATGCTAAACGTAATGTGGAAGACGGCGAAGAAAGTCAAATGAAAAATCTGAAATGGCTTGGTATAGACTGGGATGAAGGGGTTGATGTTCCTGGGAAATACGGACCTTATCGTCAATCTGAACGCCAATCTATTTACGAACCACTTATTCAAAAACTTTTGGATGAAGGTTTGGCTTATAAATGTTATTGTACTGAAGATGAGTTAGATGCAGAACGCGAAAAACAAAAAGCAAATGGTGAAATGCCTCGTTACAGTGGGAAATGTCGTCATTTAACAAAAGAACAACAAGCAGAAAAAGAAGCGCAAGGTTTTAAGCCAAGTATTCGTTTTAAAGTCCCTGCAAATCAAACGATTACTTTTAACGATATGGTAAAAGATGATGTCTCTTTTGAATCAAATGGGATTGGAGACTTTGTTATTGCGAAGAAAGATGGTATTCCAACATATAATTTTGCAGTAGCAGTAGATGATCATTTAATGGAGATTTCTCATGTGCTTCGCGGAGATGATCACATTTCTAATACACCGAAACAATTACTTATTTATAATGCTTTTGGTTGGGAGCCACCAATTTTTGGTCATATGACGCTTATTGTAAATGAAAGCAGACGTAAATTAAGTAAGCGTGATGGTTCGATTATTCAATTTATTGAGCAATATCGTGATTTAGGTTACTTGCCGGAAGCGTTATTTAATTTTATTGCAATGCTTGGTTGGTCTCCAGAAGGCGAAGAAGAAATTTTCTCTAAAGAAGAATTCATTCAAATGTTTGATCCAAAACGTCTATCTAAATCGCCAGCGTTGTTTGACAATGTTAAATTAACATGGGTGAACAATCAATATGTGAAGAAATTACCGCTAAATGATGTCGTAGAGCTTTCTTTACCACATTTACAAAAAGCAGGAGTTGTTTCTGAAGAGTTAGACCAAGCTGAACTTAATTGGGTGCACAAGTTAGTTTCGCTTTACCATGAACAAATGAGTTATGGTGCCGAAATCGTGCCACTTTCTGAAATGTTCTTTGCTGATGCTGATTCGATTACTTTTGATGAGGAAGAAAAAGCAGTTCTTGCAGAAGAAACTGTGCCAACTGTTATTTTAGCCTTCAAAAAAGAATTGGAAGCTTTAGAAGTTCTAGAGGCTACTGAAGTAAAAGCGGCTATCAAACGCGTTCAAAAAGAAACTGGTGTCAAAGGTAAAGGGTTATTTATGCCAATTCGAATTGTCACTACTGGTGAAATGCACGGCCCTGAATTGCCACTTGCTATTGAAGTACTTGGCAAAGAAAAAGTAATTAATCGATTAGATACATGGCTACAAAATAACTAACATTTAAGCGGAGCGCCTTTGCTATTTGCGGGGCGCTTTGTTATTTTAATATATTTCAGTTGCAAGGATTTTTATTGCTGTTATAATAGAACTAAATATATGGAAAAGTGCTGATAGGAAGAAGTACGGAATTTTAAGCTTGTAGAGAGAGTTGCCTTGGCTGGAAGCGACTTAGCTGAACACTCCTGAAATGCCTCCTTGAATTCTGGTGGGAATTTTAGTATCACCAGACGAAATGTGGGTCGTTACCCCCACCCCTAGAGTTGGAGTATCTACCAGAAATTTGGCAGAACTCAAGTCAGAGTGGAACCGCGCAAAGCGTCTCTGTAGTAGAGGGGCTTTTTTTGTTGGTTTTTAAGGCTAATGAAAAAAAGTACTAACTTGAATAAGGAGGCAACAAAATGCCAACTCGCTTAAAAGAAGATATTGCAACAATTATAAAAAATGATCCTGCAACAAAGAGCTTTTTTGATGCTTTTTTAACTAATCCTGGACTTCACGCGCTTTGGTGGCACCGGGTGGCGAACTTTTTTTATCGTCATAAAATGGTTTTATTTGCCAAAGTGTTATCTCAAGTGGCGCGTTTTCTAACTAATATAGAGATTCACCCAGGAGCAACGATAGGTAGGCGGCTCTTTATTGACCATGGTGCGGGAATTGTTATTGGAGAAACAGCAGAAATTGGCGAGGATGTAACGATATTTCATGGAGTCACACTTGGGGGGACGGGGAAAGATTGTGGAAAACGTCATCCAACAGTTGGTGATGGCGCACTAGTTTCAGCTGGAGCAAAAGTACTGGGACCAGTCGAAATTGGTGCAGGTTCGCGAATTGGAGCGGGAGCAGTGGTTTTAAAAGATGTTCCACCAGGCGCAACAGTTGTAGGGATTCCAGCTAAAGTAGTTCGTCTTAATGGACGGACAGTAGGACACGCAGTTCCAAAGATGGATGAACTTAATTTACGAATTGCTGAATTAGAAAATATAGTAGAAAAACTTTTGAAGAAAAAGGAGTAGATTGGCTTGTCGATACAAATTTTTAATACGTTAAAACGAGAGAAAGAACCCTTTAAACCGCTGAGAGATGGCGAAGTGAAAATGTATGTATGTGGTCCAACTGTATACAATTACATCCATATAGGGAATGCGCGTCCGATTATTATATTTGATACAGTTCGACGTTATTTCACGTATCGTGGGTATGATGTGAAATTCGTATCTAATTTTACTGATGTGGATGATAAGCTAATCCATGCTGCAAATGAGTTGAAGCTAACAGTTCCGGAAGTAGCAGATCGTTTTATTGGAGCTTATTTTAATGATGTCGATCAACTGAATGTCGCAAAAGCTAGTGTAAATCCACGGGTAACGGAAAATATGGATGAAATTATTCAGTTGATAAGTACATTGATTGAAAAAGGCTATGCGTATGAGTCAGCTGGAGATGTATATTTCCGTACGAAAGAATTTAAGAATTATGGTAAACTATCTGGACAAGCGTTATCAGAATTACAGCACGGGGCTAGAGTCGAGCACAATGAACGTAAACAAGATGAACTCGATTTCACGCTTTGGAAGGCTGCAAAACCAGGGGAGATTTTTTGGGAAAGTCCGTTTGGAAATGGTCGTCCTGGTTGGCATATTGAATGTTCGGCGCTTGCTAAAAAATATCTTGGTGACACGATTGATATTCATGCTGGTGGGCAAGATTTAATTTTCCCTCATCACGAAGACGAAATTGCGCAATCAGAAGCAGCAACAGGTAAAACATTTGCTAACTACTGGATGCATAATGCTTTTTTAAATATTGATGGTGAAAAAATGTCTAAATCGCTTGGGAATTTTATTACGCTCCATGATGTTCTAAAAGACAATGATCCAAATGTCATTCGATTCTTTATGCTTTCCGTACATTACAGGAAACCTATTACTTTAAACGATGCCATTTTAGAAGATGCCAGAAATGGATTGGAACGTTTAATGATTGCTTATCAAAACATTGACCATCGTATTCAAACTGATGATGGGGAATATGTGGAAGAAGCCCATCAAGACGAATGGTTAGAGCAATTAACCGAACTGAAGCACGCTTTTGAAGAAGATATGGATGATGATTTTAACACAGCAAATGCAATTACAACATTCCATGAACTTGCAAAGCGAGCGAATATTTATCTGTCGAAAGAAGTTGTTTCCGTTAATGTATTGCGAGAATTCCTAAGTATGATGCGTTTATTTGCCGAAGTTTTAGGGTTGAAACTAGAGAATATGCAAACAGATTCGCTTGATGACAATGAAGTAGAAGCGCTAATTGAAGAACGATTACAAGCTAGAAATGAACGTAATTTCGCACGAGCTGATGAAATTCGGGACATTTTAAAAGAAAAAAATATTATTTTGGAAGACACTGCGCAAGGTACGCGGTTTAGACGGGGGTAAATATGGAAGAGGTTAAAGAATACAAACAACTCAATGGTCTCGCACTTGCTTATATGGGCGATGCTGTTTATGAAAAATTTATCCGCGAACATTTGCTAGCAACTGGAAAAACCAAGCCTAACCAACTGCACAAAACAGCCACAAAATTTGTATCGGCTAAAGGTCAAGCGGTGGCACTTAAAAAAATGATAGCAAATGATTTCTTAACAGAGGAAGAAGCGGCGGTTGCTAAACGGGGGCGGAATGCAAAGTCGTATACTGTTCCGAAAAATACAGATCCTGCAACATATAGTATGTCTACATCATTTGAAGCGGTACTTGGGTATCTTTATTTAGCAGGACAACTCGACCGACTTCAAGAATGGATGGAAAAGGCACTTGAAATAGTAGAAAAAGGAGTGGAGAATAATTAATGGAACAAGAAAATGAACAAGAATGGATTGGCGGTAGAAATCCAGTTCTCGAAGTATTGCGTTCAGATAGAGATATTCATAAAATTTACGTACAAGAAGGCGTGCAAAAAGGTGTTTTAAAGCAAGTTTTAGCCTCAGCAAAAGATCGTAAAATCCAAGTTCAATTTGTGCCAAAACAAAAAATTGAAAAAGTGGTTAATGGCGCACATCAAGGAGTGGCAGCGCAAGTCGCAGCATATCAATATGCCGAACTTGATGACTTGTTTAATGCAGCTGAAGCAAAAGGTGAAATGCCTTTCTTTATTATTTTAGATGAATTAGAAGATCCGCATAATCTTGGCTCCATTATGCGGACGGCAGATTCAGTTGGAGCACATGGGATTATTATTCCAAAACGACGTGCAGTTGGTTTAACGCAAACTGTAGCAAAGGCTAGTACAGGTGCAATGGAATATGTACCAGTTGTTCGGGTGACGAATATGGTACGGACTATGGAAGAATTACAAAAACGTGGCTTATGGATTTTTGGAACAGATGCAAATGGTAGTAGTGATTACCGGACAATGGATGTGGACATGCCGCTTGCGATTGTTATTGGTAGCGAAGGCTTTGGAATGAGCCGTTTAGTTAGAGAAAAATGTGACTTTTTAATTCATTTGCCAATGCGCGGAAAAGTGACGTCATTAAATGCTTCTGTTGCAGCTAGTATATTACTTTATGAAGTTTACCGGAAACGTTTCCCACTGGAGAAATAATGATGGAACAGATTTTGCTTGTTGACGGATATAATGTGATTGGGGCTTGGCCAGAGTTGAGTTATTTGAAAGATCGGGACTTGGAAGCGGCGCGAGATAAACTTATCGAATGGATGGCTGAATATCAAAGTTATACGGGGTACCGAGTGGTGGTCGTTTTTGATGCGCAGTTTGTGCGTGGGGTAAAGCGGAAAAGTATGAAACACCAAGTCGAAGTAGTTTTTACACATGAAGATGAAACAGCAGATGAATTTATCGAACAAAAAGCTATCGAATGGAAAGACGCCCGAACACAAATTATTGTTGCCACATCAGACTATACAGAACAATGGGCGATATTTGGTCAAGGAGCGCTACGAATTTCTTCTAGGGAACTACTTTTTGAAATTCAAGAAATGAGTAAACAAATTGGTCAAAAAATCAAGCGAATTCAAGAAAAAATGCCAAAATCAAACCTCGATATAGATTCTGAGGTTATTTCCCAGCTTGAAAAGTGGCGTAGAGGCGAAAAGTAAGGGATTGACGGCAAGTTTTTAGCTATGTATAATAAAGCAACCTAAGAAGAAATCCTGTCGAAAAGGAGCCGAGTAGCTTAGTGGATAAATCAGTAAATCGAGAAGAGATGAAGATGCTTGAACTAGCTAGAAGCGGTG
The DNA here is from genome assembly GCF_000763495.1 of Listeria ivanovii subsp. londoniensis. Lineage (GTDB taxonomy): Bacteria > Bacillota > Bacilli > Lactobacillales > Listeriaceae > Listeria > Listeria londoniensis. Next base: position 337,698 of record NZ_CP009576.1, read on the forward strand.
ATACAGATGCATTAGAATATTTTTTCAGTAAGTACCAATCAGTTGTCTACTGGAAATCAACGCAATATTTTTTACAAGGTGCTGAGCGAGATGATTTAATCCAAGAAGCGATGATTGGATTATTCAAAGCGATTCGTGATTATAATCAAACCAAAGAAGCTTCTTTTCGTTCTTTTGCGGAAATGTGTATTAATAGGCAGCTTCTTTCAGCGGTGAAACGGGCTTCTCGGCAGAAGAACATACCACTTAATAATTCTGTTTCACTAGATACCCCAATGGCTGAAGATGATGTAGACTGGACTTTACTCGATGTCATTTCCGAAAAAGCTGCTGAAACCCCAGAAGATTTTTTAATCAAAAATGAAGATTTAACTCATGTAGCGCGAAAGTTAGAAGAAGTTACAAGTGAATTTGAAAAAGAAGTTTTAAAACAATATTTAGAAGGGAAAAGCTATCAAGAAATGGCTGTTTTCTTCAACAAAAAAGAAAAGGCAATCGATAACGCTTTACAACGAGTCAAAAAGAAAATGATGAAGCAGTTTGACTAAGAAAACAATTGACTAGAAATGAGTCAAGTGTTATATTTATATGGATGAAATGTGCCTATTTTTTGGCATGGCATATTTAATGATTGCGGAGTTGAGATAATTTATGAAGAAAAAAACATCCCTCGCTTGTTCTGAGTGTGGTTCGAGAAACTATACTGTTAATGTCAGCGGGACGCAGAAAGAAACTCGCTTAGAAGTGAAAAAATTCTGTCGGCACTGCAATAAACATACAATACATCGAGAAACAAAATAGACGATATGGAGGTTTTGGTATGTCTGCAATAGCAAGATTCTTTCGGAATGTTTCATCCGAAATGCATAAAGTTACATGGCCAACTAGAAAAGAACTTTTAACATACACAGTAACAGTAGTTATTACAGTAATTTTATTTGCATTATTCTTTATGTTCATTGATTTCGGTATCGAACAATTAATTAAACTTATAATGTAGTGCTAGGAATTTTACAAAGAAAATGATATACTATTACTTGAGACAAAACCCGTACAACTTTCGGGTTTTTTATTTTGGATTATACTAAAAGGAGGATGGCGGCAAAATAGGATGCAGCCAAACAAACAATGGAAAAAAATTGGTATGTAGTTCATACTTACTCCGGTTATGAAAATAAAGTCAAAGCAAATTTAGAAAAACGTGTAGAATCAATGGGGATGTCAGATAAAATCTTTCGTGTTATTGTGCCAGAAGAAGAGGAAACAGAAGTAAAAAATGGTAAGACAAAAACAATTAAACGCAAAGTCTTTCCTGGTTATGTACTAGTAGAAATCGTGATGACAGATGATTCTTGGTATGTAGTTCGTAATACGCCGGGTGTTACTGGCTTTGTCGGCTCATCAGGTTCTGGTTCAAAACCAACACCACTACTTCCTGAAGAAGCGGACCGTATCTTGAAAAGCATGGGCATGGTTGAAAAACGTGCCGAAGCTAATTTCGAAATTGGCGAAACCGTTATGGTTAAAGAAGGACCTTTCGCTGACTTCTCCGGTAAAGTTGACGAAATGGACAACGATAAAGGGAAGGCGAAAGTCATGGTGAACATGTTCGGTCGTGAAACACCAGTCGAAGTTGATTTCAATCAAATCGAGAAAATATAAATGGGACAACCTCTACGGGGAATCGTGGAGGTTGTTTTGATAGAAAGGAGGCGCGCGATGAAGCAAGCTAAAGAAATCTACTTAGAATTAAAACGAGAAGCTTACTTTTTTGAGCTTGATTTTCCATTATACCTAGGTAATGGTCAAGGCACTGGTGAACTTTGTATGGATTATAATGAAGAAGATGGATATATGCTCTATGGTTATGAACGAGGCAAACGCTTCAGTGAATTTAAAACAAATGATTTGGAAGAGTTCAGATATGAAGTTTTTTTACATCTTTGCTGGTATATGGGAATGGAATTTGAGTTAAGGCATCGAAAAGAAGATACAAAAAGAGATGATAACATTCTTGAAACTGACACGCGAAAAATTGCTTTTGAAAAAACATTACAATTATTAAAAACAGTGAATCCGGCATGGATAGACAAGGCGGCGCTAGGTTATACAGGTTATTTGAATCTCTGGCGCAAAAAGCAAAATGTTTATTTTGATAAAGAAGTGATGGAGTTTAAAGTAAATCCATAAAAAATATTGCAACTAAATGCTTATAGTGGTATCATATATAAGTACGTTTTTACGTATGTTTTAACGTGGGAGGGGAAATATCAGCCCCAGTCAACCACATCACGGACTTAAGGAGGTATGTCTCGTGGCAAAAAAAGTGATTAAAGAAGTTAAACTTCAAATTCCAGCAGGTAAAGCAAATCCTGCACCTCCAGTTGGACCTGCATTAGGTCAAGCTGGCGTAAACATCATGGGATTCTGTAAAGAGTTTAATGCTCGCACAGCCGATCAAGCTGGTCTTATTATTCCTGTTGTGATCACTGTATTTGAAGACCGTTCGTTTACGTTCATCACTAAAACTCCACCAGCAGCTGTATTACTTAAAAAAGCAGCTAAAGTGGAAAAAGGATCCGGTGAACCAAACAAAACAAAAGTTGCATCTGTAACTCGCGCTCAAGTACAGGAAATTGCTGAAACTAAAATGCCAGACCTTAACGCTGCAAATGTTGAATCTGCAATGCTAATGGTTGAAGGTACTGCACGTTCTATGGGTATCACTATCCAAGACTAATCGTGTGTTTCACAATTTGACAATTAAGGAGGAAAAGAAATGGCTAAGAAAGGCAAAAAGTATCAAGATGCTTTAAAACAAATTGATGCAAACAAAGTTTACACTGCAGAAGAAGCAGTTGAACTTGCTAAAAAAATTGACTTCGCTAAATTCGATGCAACTGTTGAAGTAGCATTCCGTCTTGGCGTTGACCCTAAAAAAGCGGACCAACAAATCCGTGGTGCTGTTGTATTACCGAACGGTACTGGTAAAACTCAACGCGTATTAGTATTCGCAAAAGGTGAAAAAGCTAAAGAAGCTGAGGCTGCTGGAGCTGATTACGTTGGTGAATCTGAATTCGTTGAAAAAATCAACCAAGGTTGGTTTGACTTTGACGTTATCGTTGCAACACCTGACATGATGGGTGAAGTTGGTAAATTAGGCCGTGTCCTTGGACCAAAAGGTTTAATGCCAAACCCTAAAACTGGTACAGTAACTATGGACGTAACTAAAGCAGTTAACGAAATTAAAGCTGGTAAAGTAGAATACCGTGTTGATAAAGCTGGTAATGTTCATGCTGCAATCGGTAAAGTATCTTTTGATGCTGCTAAACTAGTAGAAAACTTCCGTACTGTGAATGACGTTCTACAAAAAGCAAAACCTGCTGCTGCGAAAGGTACTTACGTGAAAAATCTTTCCGTAACAACTACTTTCGGACCTGGAATCCAAGTTGACCCAGCAAGCTTATAAAATTTAACTTGACCAGCCCCTTGTCTTTTGATAAGATAGGCTAGTTGAAACAATCAAATATCCTTACCGTAGACAGTTGGCGCGTTTATCGCTTAAATTTGCCACCCGAGGGATTTCTTTTGAAGTGTGCGTCCGCGTGCATTTTACAAAAACCTCTGACGTCTACGGTGTCAGAGGTTTTTTGTTGCTGATCAAACGGAACTTGTGTCTGTTTAATTAGATTTAATTGTTGGACGGAGGTGGAAAAATGAGTAAAGTTCTTGAAGCTAAACAAAGTGCAGTAGAAGAAATTAAAACAAAATTATCAGCTAGTGCGTCTACAGTAATTGTTGATTACCGCGGCTTAAACGTTGGCGAAATCACTGACTTACGTAAACAATTGCGTGATGCTGGTATTGAGTTTAAAGTTTACAAAAACTCACTAACTCGCCGTGCTGTTGAAGCTAACGGTTTTGATGGTTTAGAAGGAGCTCTAACTGGTCCTAACGCAATCGCATTCAGTAATGAAGACGTAGTTGCGCCTGCGAAAATCCTTAACGATTTCGCTAAAGATCACGAAGCACTAGAAATCAAAGCAGGTGTTATTGAAGGTAAAGTTGCTTCTCTTGAAGAAATTAAAGCACTTGCAACACTTCCATCACGCGAAGGATTGCTATCTATGCTTTGCAACGTACTTCAAGCTCCAGTTCGCGGTCTTGCTATCGCTACTAAAGCTGTTGCTGACCAAAAAGAAGGACAAGAAGCATAATCTGTTCTACCCAGGGGAAACCCTACAAACAAATCTCGGTTAAATCCGAAAAAATTATATTATTGGAGGAATTTCAAAATGGCTTTAAACATTGAAGAAATCATTGCTTCCGTAAAAGAAGCATCTGTATTAGAACTTAACGATTTAGTAAAAGCAATCGAAGAAGAATTTGGCGTAACTGCTGCTGCTCCTGTAGCTGTAGCTGCTGCTGGTGGCGCTGCTGCTGAGCAAACTGAATTCACTGTAGAACTAGCTTCTGCTGGCGAATCTAAAATCAAAGTAATCAAAGTGGTTCGTGAAATCACTGGTCTTGGCTTAAAAGAAGCTAAAGAATTAGTTGACAACGCTCCTAAAGCTCTTAAAGAAGGCGTAACTAAAGAAGAAGCTGAAGAATTAAAAGCTAAACTTGAAGAAGTTGGCGCTAACGTAGAAGTTAAATAATTAGTTTGAAGACCTTGGATACTCGTTATCTAAGGTCTTTTTTTACGCAATTAATTAGGTTTAAGAAGAGTTGCCAAAAATTCCTTTTAAATATACTTTAGATCGAGGTTTTATGCTAAAATAACTAGAGATATGAAAGGAAGGTGCGGTTCTTGACTAATAATCATTACTACACAAACGATGAAACAATTAAACACAACCGAAAAACATGGCAAGTGATGTTAAAAGGTTTTAATATGAGTTTTACAAGTGATAATGGCGTGTTTTCCAAAAATACGGTTGATTTTGGCTCGAAATTATTGATTGAGTCTTTTGAGTTAGAAACAAAAACAGGAAAAATCTTGGATGTAGGTTGTGGCTATGGTCCGATGGGATTAACGATAGCGAAAGCATTCCCTGATAGCCAAATGGAAATGGTAGATGTTAATTTGCGCGCACTGGAACTTGCGAAAGAAAATGCGGAAATCAATAAAACTACCAATACGCATATCTATGAAAGTTCGGTTTATAATAACGTAACTGCGAACGATTACCAAGCGATTATTAGTAACCCGCCAATTCGTGCTGGTAAAAAGGTAGTTCACGCGATTTTAGAAGGTGCTTACGATCACTTGCGAGAAAATGGAGAACTTTGGATTGTTATTCAAAAGAAACAAGGTGGCCCATCTGCTGAAAAGAAAATGGAAGAAGTTTTCGGTAATGTTGAAACAGTCGCAAAAGATAAGGGCTATTTTATTTTTAGAAGTGTTAAAAATTAATTTGTATCAAGTGTGGAAACATGCTAATATAGAAATACATTTTACTAAGAAAGGACTGAGGGATATGCTTAGAATGAAAGATATACTAGAAAAAAACAACCAATCAAGACAGAAGATAATAGGTATTTCTTTAACGTTCCTGCATAGACAACCGGTGTCTTTTCAAGGTAGCGTCCGTTAAAAGTTAGGTCCTTCAATCTTTCTTGATTGAGGGACTTTTTTTATACTTAAAAATAAACTTGAAAGAAGTGAGTCGAATGACAATAGGAGAACTGGAGAATTTTAACAGCTAGGAAGAGAAGTGGAGACTTTCATTTCTCTATTAAACAGAAAATGAGGAATAGAAATGCTAACATTAAAAGGAAAATATAACGAAGCGAAAGTTTATACAGATAATGTGGACGACAATACCATCGGGCAAATTATTACGTTGTGTAATCAACCGTTTGCGAAGGATAGTAAGATTCGGATTATGCCCGACACGCACGGTGGTAAAGGTTGTGTGATTGGAACGACAATGACAATTCAAGATAAAATTGTACCGAATTTGGTTGGAGTGGACATCGGTTGTGGGTTGTATGTAGTGAAGCTAAAACCTGGCAAGTTAAAAATGGATTTTGATAAGCTGGATAAAGTTATTCGCGAACGGGTGCCATCTGGAAGCAAAACGCACGATAAGCCTGTGGATCAATTTGATTTGGAAGGTGTAGTTGCGCCAATTCATCTCGGCTGGGCAGCTAGGAGTGTAGGAACGCTTGGTGGCGGGAACCATTTTATTGAGGTAAATCAAGGTTCTGATGGTATTTACCTTGTAATCCACAGTGGAAGTCGGGTTCTGGGTAAAGAAATCGCGAAATATCACCAAGAAGTAGCTTATAAAAGATTAGACATATTGCGTAAAGAATTGAAATTAGATGCAATTGCTGCGAAAAAACGCGGCAATTTAGAAATGGCCAACAACTTGAACGGTGAGCGCGAGCAAGTGAAATTGGATTATGACTTATCTTATGTGACGGGCTCTGATTTAAACAATTATTTAAATGACATGGAAATTGCACAAAAATTTGCAGCGCGTAATCGTTACATCATGGCAGAAACTATTTTAAAAGCGATGAAGTGGAATAAAGCAGTTGTTTCGGCGTTTGATTGTGTGCATAATTACATTGATATCGACAACCGCATGCTTAGAAAAGGTGCGACATCTGCTCAGCTTGGGGAACAAATTATCGTGCCGCTTAATATGCGCGATGGCAGCATTCTTGCAACTGGGAAAGGAAATGCAGATTGGAATTACTCGGCGCCACACGGGGCAGGCAGGATGCTAAGTCGCTCCAAAGCGAAAGCGCAAATCAGTTTAGAAAGCTATCAGGCAGCAATGAAAGACGTTTGGACTACTTCTGTTTCTAAAAAAACAATTGATGAAGCCCCAAAAGCCTATAAATCAGCTAAACAATTACTTGCTGATGTAGAAGATACGATGGAGATACAAGAAATAATTAAACCGTTATACAATTTCAAAGCATGAGCAAAAAGAAGCGGCAAATATTGTAATATTTGCCGCTTCTTCTTTTCATTGTTAGAGTAGCGTTATAAGGAAATAGGTTCTCACTTTTTCTGTAATCTGATATAATAAATTAGTATAGATGAATTTGAAATTTTAGGGAGATAGATATGAATAAAGTGACGAAAATTGGAGATGTAGCAGAAAAAACGGGCTATTCTATAACTACTATTTCTCGAGCAATTAATGGTAATCCAAATGTTTCAGATAAAACGAAAAAGAAAATTTTTGCTGCGATGAAAGAACTGAATTATTATCCTAATAATATTGCTCAACAATTTCGAGGGCAGGGGACTAAGATGATTGGTGTTGTGATTTCCTTTATAACCAATCCTTTTTTTGCGTACCTTGTTGATGCGATTGAACGCTATCTATCTCACAGAGGGTATCAGGTTGTCATGTTGCAAACTTTAGAAAATCCTGCAAAAGAATTACAATTTATCGAGATGTTACAAAAGAAACAGCTAGATGGATTGATTATGGCTAACTTAGAAAATGATACAGAAGAAATTAAGTCGCTAGTTGAAAGTGGCAAAATCGTCCTTTGTAATCGTTATTTGGGAAATGAAAACTTAACGATTATTAACATTGATGAAACGAAAGCGGCTTATCAAGCAACGAACTATTTAATAAAATGCGGTTATAAACGCCTTGCCTACTGTACTGGTGGCATTAAAAATAAAAATGATTACCGTTTTAAAGGATTCATGCAAGCTGTAACAGAAAATGGACTTTCTTTTGATGAATCATTATATTTTGAGAAGTTGTTAACCATTAAAGATGGCGAAAAGCTTCTAGTTAATATTTTAGAAGAGAAATCTACCATGCCAGACGCAATTTTTTCAAATGGTGATACGGTTGCTGCTGGGATATTATATGCTGCAAAAAAATACGGGATAGCAGTGCCAGAGGAGCTAGGAATCATAGGTTTTGATAATCAACCTATAGCGGAAGTTCTGAATCCGGCGTTGACAACTATTGAACAACCAATTAAAGAACTTGGTGAATATTCGGCGCAAGTTCTATTGGCTAATTTACAAGGAACGAGTGTACCGGTAGCGCCTGACCTTGAAACAAAACTAATAATAAGAGAGACTACCAAGTAAATTCTCTCTTATTATTTTTATGAAAACGGTTGACATTTTATAAGATAATTGATATTATTTTTACGATATATGAAACCGCTTAAACTAAAATGACAACCGGTTGTCATTTTAAGTGAAGATAAGGAGAATGTTCAAGTATGAAGAAGTTACTTTTGTCCATCAGTATTATTGTCGGTTTAAGTTTGTTGGCTAGTTGTGGTGTAGAAAAGGAGTACAAGCCAGATATAAAAGTAAACGAGAAAAATGTTTCTTTAAAAGTTTGGGTGGATTTAAATCAGGGTGATTTTTATAGGAAAGTGGTAGATGATTTTAAAAAAGAACATCCTGATAAAAATTATGATATTACGGTTATTGAATCTGAATCTGGACGAGCACAAGAATATGTTCAGAAAGATCCAGAAGCTGCGGCGGATGTATTTATAACTCCGAATGACCGTCTAGGACAACTGGTAGAGTCTGGTGCAGTTTACCAATTAACAAAGTATACAGATGATATTAAGAAAAATAATACACCAACCTCCATTCAAGCTGCTGCATACCAAGATAAAATGTATGGTTTTCCTGTGACGGCGGAAGCGATGTTTATGTATTATGATAAGCGCGTTTTTTCAGAGGATGATATTAAAACTTTTTCTGGAATAACGTCTAAAGGGAAGCTCGGAATAAATCTTGCGGAAGCTGGCGCGGATTATCGTGAAACACCTTGGTTTATTGCAAATGGTACATATCTTTATGGTGAAAATGGCGAAGACCCTTATGGGACAACCTTTAACACTCCAGAAGGCGTCCAAGTACTGAACTGGATTGGTGAGCTGAAAAATAATCCCAATGTTGTCGCTGTAAATGCAGATGAGATTAGTGCGCTTAGATCCGGTAAAATAAATGCCGTTTTTAGTGGGGTTTGGAATAAAGATGCGATACGAGAGGTTTTAGGTGAAAATATGGGAGTGGCAGTATATCCGAAGGCCGATTTTGGAAGTGGTCAGGTAGATATGATGGCTTTCCAAGGAAGCGGGATATACTGTGTGAACGCATTTACTAAATCGCCATTAGATGCGATGGAACTGGCTGATTATATTACTAATGCGGATGTGCAGGAAAAAGCTTTTAAAGAACTGGGGAAAATCCCGAGCAATTTAGAGGCACGAAGTAGTTCTGCAATAGAAAAAGACGATGTGGCGAAAGCTGTTATTGATATGACATCTGGAAAGCACTCCGTTTTAATGCCGAAAATACCTGAAATGAACGTTTTTTGGCAACATATGAATCCGCTATTAGTAGATACTTATAAAGGCAAGATTAAGAAAGCGGATTATCCAGAAGCGCTCGATAAATTAGTCAAAGATATTACACCAGCGAAATAGGAAAGTAGGTTAAGTATATGATGGTTAAGAAGAATTATTTTAATATTTTTAAGAATGGTTCTGTTTCTACGAGATTATCTTATGTAATTATGGGGGCTGGTAATTTGGCTCATAAGCAAATTGCGAAGGGGCTTCTATTTCTTTTTAGTGAACTCGCTTTCTTGTTTTTCCTTGTGTTTTATGGCATTACCTTAATTCAAGGTATGGCGACATTAGGGACAGTTAACCAATCGTGGAATTTTGATAAGAGTTTAGGTATTATGGTTCGAACACCGGGCGACAATTCCATGCTGATGCTAATATATGGGATTATGACAGTTGTTATTTGTGTACTATTTATCTTCTTGTACCTTGCTAATATTAGAAGCGCTAGCCAGGTGGAGGGCTTCCAGCGGGAAAATAAAAAAATCCCAACATTTAAAGAAGATTTAAAGAGTTTGCTAGACAATAAATTTCATGTAACTTTACTGACAATCCCTATGATTGGGGTTGTGGTTTTTACGATAATGCCACTTGTTTATATGATTTCTTTAGCTTTTACAAATTATGATCATGAACATTTACCGCCAAGAAATTTATTTGGATGGGTAGGATTTGTTAACTTTAAAAATGTGCTAAATGGTGATATTTCCAGTACATTCTTTCCAGTGCTTGGATGGACGCTTATTTGGGCGCTTTTAGCTACTGCTACTTGTTTCTTTTTTGGCGTATTGCTTGCACTTCTTATTAATCATAAGGGTGTTAAATTCAAAAAGTTTTGGCGAACTATCTTTGTTATAACTATGGCGGTACCTCCGTTTGTGTCACTTCTCATAATGCAGAACTTGTTGCATGCAGCAGGACCACTTAATACGATGTTACTTAATTGGGGTGTTATAGCGGAGCCGATACCATTTTTGACAGACGCTTTGCTGGCAAAGATATCCGTCATATTTGTTAATATGTGGATTGGGATTCCGGTAACTATGCTAATCGCCACAGGGATTTTAATGAATCTACCGAAAGATCAATTGGAAGCGGCGCGAATGGATGGAGGTAACAGTTTTCATTTATTTAGATACATAACTTTCCCTCAAATCTTAACGGTCATGTTGCCAAGTCTGATTCAACAATTTATTGGGAATATAAATAACTTTAATGTGATCTATCTCTTGACTGGTGGAGGACCTTCGAATAGTAACTTCTATGGTGCTGGGGATACGGATTTGCTCGTGACATGGCTTTATAAATTAACAGTAGAAGCTGCGGATTATAATTTAGCTTCGGTTATTGGGATTGTGACATTCATTCTTAGCGCGGCATTCTCGTTATTTGCCTACACACGTACAAATTCTTATAAAGAAGGGAGCAACTGAAATGAAAAGAGCTACAGTATGGCCTAACCTATTGTTGATAGTGCTCGGGTGTATCTGGATATTCCCGATTATCTGGATTGTTTTGACAGCTTTTAGAGCGGAAAGTGGACAATTTGTTTCGTATATCTTTCCGAAAGAATATACGCTAGATCATTTTGCGTACCTATTTGAAAATCATGAAAATTTTCCTTTTATGTTATGGGTTAAAAATACAATGATTGTTGCGGTGTGTTCCTGTTTATTAAGCACTTTTATAACTGTTTCGATGGCCTATGTGTTATCTAGACTTCGCTTTAGATTTAAAAAGACGATGTTAAAAACAGCGCTAGTTTTAAACATGTTTCCTGCTTTTATGAGTATGATAGCAGTTTACTATATTTTAAAAGCATTTGGATTAACGCAATCTCTAACGGCGCTTGTGTTAATTTATTCATCTACAGCTGCATTAACTTTTTACATTGCAAAAGGATTTTTTGATACAATACCAAAATCTTTAGACGAATCGGCAATGATGGACGGAGCGACGAAGTTAAGTATCTTTACAAAAATAACTTTACCAATGTCTAAGCCAATTATTGTATACACAGCTTTAATGGCATTTATGTTGCCTTGGATGGATTTTATTTTTGCTAAAGTGATTATGGGAGACAATGTGCCTAAATATACAGTGTCGATAGGTTTATATTCCATGTTGAATCAAACAACGGCAAATACAATGTATACAACGTTTGCGGCTGGCTGTATATTGATTGCGGTACCAATTACAATACTGTTTATTTATTTGCAAAAATATTATGTTGAAGGCATTACAAGTGGTGCTGTTAAAGGATAGGAGATAGATTAATAGTGGAAATAACAGAAACGAAAGAATGGTGGAAAGAATCGGTAGTGTACCAAATCTATCCGCGTAGTTTTCAAGATTCAAATGGGGATGGTATTGGAGATATTAGAGGAATTATAGAACGACTTCCTTATTTGAAAGATTTAGGTATTAATGTGATTTGGCTTTGTCCTGTCTATAAATCACCTATGGATGATGGTGGTTATGACATTTCTGATTACTATGAGATTGATCCAATGTTTGGAACGATGAGCGATATGGATGAATTAATTGAGAAGGCAGAAAAATTAGGAATAAAAATATTGATGGATTTGGTTGTAAACCATACATCTGATGAACATGAATGGTTTGAAAAAGCAATAGCTGACCCAAAAAGTAAGTATCGAGATTATTATATTTTCCGAGAGGGTGTAAATGGAAACCCGCCTAATAATTGGCGTTCTTATTTTGGAGGATCTGCGTGGGAAGCCGTACCAGGTGAGGAAAACATGTTTTACCTACATGCTTTTTCTAAAAAACAGCCAGATTTAAACTGGGAAAACATTGTAGTGCGTAATGAATGTATCCAAATGATTAACTGGTGGCTTGAAAAAGGTTTAGGTGGCTTTAGAATTGATGCCATTTTAAATTTGAAGAAAAGAATTGAGTACGGTACTTTCCCAGCGGACGGGGAAGATGGCTTGGTTTTCATCGGTCATTGGATTTTAAATCAGCCGGGAATTGAAGAGTGGCTCAAGGAGATTGACGAACGGACATTTAAAAAACATAATGCATTTACTGTGGCTGAGGCGGATGTGCCTGAAGAAAGACTTTCTGAATTTATAGGTGAAAATGGTCATTTCCGTATGGTGTTTGATTTTAGCTATACAGATATTGATACTCCTGAAACAGGCGAATGGTTCAAGAATTCAGAATGGACAGTAAAAGAATTAAAAGAGAAAATAATTACCAATGAACTGGTGACACAGCGAAATGGCTGGGGGGCAAAATACTTAGAAAATCATGATCAACCGCGTTCGATAAATAAGTATTTACCTCAAGAATACCAAGATGATCGTAGCAAAAAAATGCTAGGCACGTTATTTATGATGTTGCACGGTACGCCGTTCATTTATCAAGGACAAGAGATTGGCATGAGTAATACTCGGATGGAAAGTATAGATGATTATAACGATATCGCGACGCACGATCAATACCATCGCGCAATTCTCTCTGGAATAAGTCCGGAAGAAGCGCTTGAAGGAATGTATCGGCGTAGTAGGGATAATTCAAGAACACCGATGCAATGGAATAATCAAAAGAACGCTGGTTTTTCCGACTCAGATGAAATTTGGTTGAAAGCAAACCCTAATTACCTTGATATTAACGTAGAGCAGGAACAAATCGATGATAATTCCGTATTGAATTTTTATAAGAAATTAATCCATTTAAGAAGTGATTCTAGTAAATATAAAGAAGTGGCTGTTTATGGAGAATTACTGCCAGTAGAATCAAGTGATGAAGTTATTGCTTACAAACGTAAAACAGATGACGCTGAGCTCTTAATCATCGTGAATTTTTCTGATTCTGAAAATCAATTATGCATTGAAGGTACTTATGAACAGGTACTTGCTAATGTAGCGTTGCCAGAAATGGTAGAAAATGTCCTTGAAATACCTGCATATACAGGTGCCGTCTTCTCAAGGGTTTTGGAGGTAGACTGATTGCAAATTAAAAATAAAGCTATGTTAATTACTTATTCTGATAGTTTAGGGAAAAATATGGAAGAATTATCCAAGGTGATGGAAACTTATTTTGAAGATGCGGTTGGCGGGATTCACTTATTGCCGTTCTTTCCATCCACTGGAGATCGAGGGTTTGCGCCAAGTGATTACACAACAGTAGATAGCGACCTAGGTTCTTGGGAAATAATCGAGAAATTAGGCGAAAAGTATTATTTAATGTTTGATTTTATGATTAATCACATTTCTCGCGAATCACTCTTCTTTCAAGATTTAAAAAAAGAGCATTTAAACTCAAAGTATAAAGATATGTTTATTCGTATCAATGATTTCTTTCCTCCGGGTAGACCAAATGAAAAAGACTTAGATTTAATTTATAAGAGAAAAGATAAGGCGCCTTTTCAAGAAGTTGAATTTGCTGATGGGGAAACGGAATTAGTTTGGAATACTTTTGGGGAAGAACAAATTGATTTAGATGTCACAGCCGAAGTTACAAAAGAATTTATTCGTCAAACGATAAAAAATATGGCTGCACATGGTTGTTCTATTTTGCGTCTCGACGCCTTTGCTTATGCAATTAAAAAATTAGATACAAATGATTTTTTTGTAGAACCAGAAATTTGGGATTTACTGGATGAAGTGAAAGCGGAAGCGGCCAAATATGATATGGAATTATTACCAGAAATTCATGAACATTATTCCATCCAAATGAAAATCGCGAACCATGATTATTATATCTATGATTTTGCGTTACCCATGGTGATGCTTTACTCATTATATAGTGGGCGAGTGGAACGTTTAGCTAAATGGTTAGAAATGAGTCCGATGAAGCAATATACTACATTAGATACGCATGACGGCATTGGGGTTGTGGATGCGCGCGATTTATTAACAGATGAGGAACTCGATTATACCTCAGCGGAATTATACAAAATAGGAGCTAATGTTAAAAAGATATATTCCTCTGAAAAATATAATAATCTGGATATTTATCAAATTAACAGTACCTATTATAGTGCTTTGGGTGACGATGACAAAAGTTACTTGTTGGCGAGAGTAATTCAATGTTTTGCGCCGGGGATTCCGCAAATTTATTATGTTGGTTTACTTGCTGGCAAAAATGATATTGACCTTTTAGAAGAAACAAAAGAAGGGCGTAATATTAATCGTCATTACTACACAATAGATGAAATTGAAAATGAAGTAAAAAGACCAGTTGTTAAAGCGTTGTGCAATTTACTGAGATTTAGAAATACTTCTGAAGCATTTGATTTGGAAGGAAGTATAGAAATTGAGACACCTAGCTCAAATGAAATAGTTATTATTCGCAAAAACAAAACAAATAAAATTGCAGCGACATTAAAAGCGAATTTAAGTACTAAAACTTTCCAAATCAACGAAAATGAAAGAAATATTTTAATTTAACATTTTATAAACACGAATGAGCCTCTACATTCGTGTTTATTTCTATTTTCTATTGACATTGGCTAATAGTTATTGTATTATTATATAATGCCAAAAGAATCGAAACTGTTTTTTGTGTTTATTATGAAGCGAAAATGCTGTCGAAAATCAAGCATTTGCAATCGATTTTGGCAAAATAGAAGACATAGACGTGGCTTTCAAAAATACAAAACGGTATAAACTTTTTCCGTCTTGTACTGACACTTTTAAGGAAAATTATTTTCTAGGGAGTTTCAGCAATATGAAATCCGCTTTCTTTTTGTCTAAATAGAATATTTTTTGTGTGAAAGTTCCACTTATGTTAACTCTGGAAATGCTTCTTGGATGCGTGTTTGCAAGCCAAGATTAGAAACAAAAAGGAAAATTTTGATGCACGGTGTTTAAGCCAGTATATTTTGCACGCAGCAAAAAACTGCTAGCGACTTAAACCCCGGATACGGGAGGTTCCATTGTTTTCGCAACCATAATTAACAAGTGTGCTTATAAATTTTTTAATTAATTTGAGGGGTGAATAGTTTGTCAGGACATTCAGGACATGATGTAAAATATGGACGGCATCGTACGCGTAGAAGTTTTGCGCGAATCAGTGAAGTACTTGAATTACCAAACTTAATTGAGATTCAAACAGCTTCTTACCAGTGGTTCTTAGATGAAGGGCTACGTGAGATGTTCCGCGATATTTCGCCAATTGAGGATTTTGCGGGTAATTTATCTTTAGAATTCATTGATTACGATCTTGGAGAGCCGAAATATTCGGTAGAAGAATCTAAGAACCGTGATGCAAACTATGCGGCTCCACTACGCGTGAAGTTGCGCCTAATCAACAAAGAAACCGGCGAAGTAAAAGACCAAGAAGTATTTATGGGAGATTTCCCGTTAATGACTGAAATGGGTACGTTCATTATTAATGGGGCAGAACGTGTTATCGTTTCCCAATTAGTTCGTTCTCCAGGTGTCTACTTCAATGGAAAACTCGACAAAAATGGTAAAAAAGGCTTTGGTTCTACAGTCATCCCTAACCGTGGGGCTTGGCTTGAGTATGAAACAGATGCTAAAGACGTAGTACATGTTCGTATTGACCGTACACGTAAATTACCAGTTACTGTTTTACTTCGTGCACTTGGCTTTGGTTCCGATCAAGAAATTATTGATTTAATCGGTGACAATGACTACTTGCGCAATACACTGGAAAAAGACAATACTGACAACGCTGAAAAAGCTCTTCTAGAAATTTACGAAAGATTACGTCCTGGTGAGCCACCAACAGTAGATAACGCTAGAAGCTTACTAGTTTCTCGTTTCTTTGACCCAAAACGTTACGACCTTGCAAGCGTTGGACGTTATAAAATTAACAAAAAATTACATCTGAAAAACCGTCTATTCAACCAAACATTAGCAGAAACTTTAGTGGATCCAGAAACTGGTGAAATTATCGCTTCTAAAGGTGATATTTTGGATCGTCGTAATTTAGATCAAATTATTCCTAATTTAGAAAACGGTGTAGGTTTCCGCACACTTCGTCCAGCTGACGGTGTTATGGAAGATAGCGTACTCGTTCAATCTATTAAAATCTACGCACCAAATGATGAAGAAAAAGAAATCAACATCATCGGTAACGCGTATATTGAAGAAAACGTAAAACACATCACGCCTTCTGATATTATTTCATCCATTAGCTACTTCTTTAACTTGCTACATGGTGTTGGCGACACAGATGACATCGATCACCTAGGTAATCGTCGTCTTCGTTCTGTTGGTGAACTTTTACAAAACCAATTCCGTATCGGTTTATCCCGTATGGAACGTGTGGTTCGTGAACGTATGTCTATTCAAGATATGACTACAATTACACCACAACAACTAATTAATATTCGTCCAGTAGTGGCATCTATCAAAGAATTCTTTGGTAGCTCACAGTTATCTCAGTTTATGGATCAAACAAATCCACTTGGCGAACTTACGCATAAACGTCGTCTTTCAGCGCTTGGACCTGGTGGTTTGACGCGTGAACGTGCTGGTTATGAAGTGCGTGACGTGCATTACTCTCACTATGGTCGTATGTGTCCGATTGAAACACCAGAGGGACCAAACATTGGTTTGATCAACTCCCTTTCTTCCTTTGCGAAGGTAAATAAATTCGGCTTTATCGAAACACCTTACCGCCGCGTAGATCCTGAAACAAACCGTGTTACTGATAAGATTGATTATCTAACTGCGGACGAAGAGGATAATTACGTAGTAGCGCAAGCGAACTCGAAATTAGACGAACAAGGTACTTTCACAGAAGAAGAAGTTATGGCTCGTTTCCGTTCAGAAAACTTAGCGGTAGAAAAAGAACGTATTGACTACATGGACGTATCGCCTAAACAGGTTGTATCTGTTGCGACAGCATGTATTCCGTTCCTTGAAAACGATGATAGTAACCGTGCGTTAATGGGAGCGAACATGCAACGTCAAGCAGTTCCTCTTATGCACCCTGAAGCTCCATTTGTTGGAACAGGTATGGAACACGTATCTGCAAAAGACTCTGGTGCTGCTGTAACTGCCAAACATGACGGTATTGTAGAACACGTTGAAGCCCGCGAAATCTGGGTTCGTCGTGTATCTCTAGTGGATGGCAAAGAAGTAACTGGCGGAATTGATAAATATACTTTACGTAAATTTGTTCGTTCTAACCAAGGTACTTGTTATAACCAACGTCCAAACGTAGCAGAAGGTGACCGCGTTGTTAAAGGAGAAATCCTTGGTAACGGTCCATCAATGGATTCCGGTGAACTTGCTCTTGGTCGTAACGTACTAGTTGCGTTCATGACTTGGGATGGTTATAACTACGAGGATGCGATTATCATGAGTGAACGTCTTGTAAAAGATGACGTTTATACTTCGATTCATATTGAAGAATTTGAATCAGAAGCTCGTGATACAAAACTCGGACCTGAAGAAATGACTCGTGATATTCCAAATGTTGGGGAAGATGCTTTACGCGACCTTGATGAGCGCGGAATTATCCGTGTCGGAGCTGAAGTAAAAGATAACGACCTTCTAGTTGGTAAAGTGACACCAAAAGGAGTTACAGAATTAACTGCAGAAGAACGTTTATTACACGCTATCTTTGGTGAAAAAGCGCGTGAAGTTCGTGATACTTCCTTGCGTGTACCTCACGGCGGCGGCGGAATCGTGCTTGACGTGAAGATCTTTACACGTGAAGCAGGCGACGAACTACCACCTGGCGTAAACCAATTAGTACGTGTTTATATTGTACAAAAACGTAAAATCCACGAAGGCGATAAAATGGCCGGACGTCACGGTAACAAAGGGGTTATCTCCCGTATTTTACCTGAAGAAGATATGCCATTTATGCCGGACGGAACACCGGTTGACATCATGCTTAACCCACTAGGGGTACCATCTCGTATGAATATCGGACAAGTTCTTGAATTACACTTAGGTATGGCAGCTCGTGCTTTAGGAATTCACGTTGCAACTCCAGTATTTGATGGAGCGAATGAAGAAGATGTATGGAGCACAGTAGCAGAAGCTGGTATGGCCCGCGATGCGAAAACAGTTCTTTACGACGGTCGTTCTGGTGAAGCATTTGATAACCGTATCTCTGTAGGTGTAATGTACATGATCAAACTTGCCCACATGGTTGATGATAAACTTCATGCGCGTTCAACTGGACCTTACTCACTTGTAACGCAACAACCGCTTGGTGGTAAAGCACAATTTGGTGGACAACGTTTTGGTGAGATGGAAGTATGGGCACTGGAAGCTTATGGTGCTGCTTATACACTTCAAGAAATCCTAACGATTAAATCCGATGACGTGGTTGGTCGTGTGAAAACTTACGAAGCGATTGTTAAAGGCGAAAGCGTTCCAGAACCTGGTGTGCCAGAATCCTTCAAAGTACTCATCAAAGAGCTTCAAAGTCTTGGAATGGATGTTAAAATGCTTTCCGCAGACGAAGAAGAAATCGAGATGCGTGACATGGATGATGACGACTTTACTAATCAAAATGATGCCTTCAATATCGTACAACCGGAAAATGCAGCTGCTGAAAAGACTGAGTAATTCGGTTCGATAATTGAGACTCCAAAACAATAAGAAACAATGATTTGTTTTTTGCAAAATATAAAATTAAGCGATCGCTAAGGCTTTTCCTGAAAAAGTCGAGGAAGTGTGAGGGCAATCCAAAACACTTCCTAAAAAGCGAATGCTCCAAACTAATTTAGGAGGTTGGGCACTTGTTAGATGTTAATAATTTTGAGTATATGAAAATCGGTCTGGCATCTCCAGATAAAATTCGTTCATGGTCTCACGGTGAAGTAAAAAAACCTGAAACCATCAACTACAGAACGCTTAAACCTGAACGTGACGGCTTATTCTGTGAAAGAATTTTTGGACCAATGAAAGACTGGGAATGTTCTTGTGGTAAATACAAACGTGTGCGCTATAAAGGCGTAGTTTGTGACCGTTGTGGAGTAGAAGTAACGAAATCAAAAGTGCGCCGTGAACGTATGGGCCACATTGAACTCGCAGCTCCTGTATCCCACATTTGGTACTTCAAAGGAATTCCAAGTCGTATGGGTCTTGTTATGGATATGTCCCCACGTGCATTAGAAGAAATTATCTATTTTGCATCTTACGTGGTTACAGAACCAGGCGATACTCCACTTGAAAAGAAACAACTTTTATCTGAACGTGAATACCGTGTTTACCGCGAAAAATATGGCAAAGGTTTCTCCGCTGGTATGGGCGCAGAAGCAATCAAAAAAATCTTAGCCGATATCGATTTAGAAAAAGAAACAAATGATTTAAAAGAAGAACTAAAATCTGCACAAGGTCAACGTCGTACTCGTGCAATTCGTCGTTTGGAAGTTATGGAAGCTTTCCGTAATTCCGGCAACAACCCAAGCTGGATGGTACTTGACGTGCTACCAGTTATCCCACCAGAAATTCGTCCAATGGTACAACTTGAAGGTGGCCGTTTTGCAACAAGTGATTTAAATGACTTATATCGTCGAGTAATCAACCGGAACAACCGTTTGAAACGTCTACTTGATTTAGGTGCACCAAACATTATCGTCCAAAATGAAAAACGGATGTTACAAGAAGCTGTTGATGCTCTAATTGACAATGGTCGTCGTGGTCGTCCAGTAACTGGTCCGGGTAACCGTCCGCTTAAATCCCTTTCTCATATGCTTAAAGGGAAACAAGGTCGTTTCCGTCAAAACTTACTAGGTAAACGTGTCGATTATTCTGGTCGTTCCGTTATCGTCGTTGGACCTAACTTAAAAATGTACCAATGTGGTCTTCCAAAAGAAATGGCGCTTGAATTATTCAAACCATTTGTAATGAAAGAGCTTGTTGGACGCGGTTTAGCACACAACATTAAGAGCGCTAAACGTAAGATTGAACGTATGTCACCAGAAATCTGGGATGTATTAGAAGAAGTTATCCGTGAACATCCGGTACTACTTAACCGGGCGCCTACACTTCACAGACTTGGTATTCAAGCATTTGAACCAACGCTAGTGGAAGGTCGCGCAATCCGTCTTCACCCTCTTGTATGTACAGCTTACAACGCTGACTTTGATGGTGACCAAATGGCGGTTCACGTTCCCTTATCCGCAGAAGCACAAGCAGAAGCACGTATTTTAATGCTTGCCGCTCAAAATATTTTGAATCCTAAAGATGGTAAACCAGTTGTAACACCTTCCCAAGATATGGTGCTAGGTAACTACTACCTTACTTTAGAACGTGAAAAAGCTGTTGGTGAAGGTACAATCTTCAAAGACATCAATGAAGCACAACTTGCATATCAAAACGGCTATGTACACTTACATTCACGTATTGCTGTATTTGCTGGTTCGATTCCAAATGAACGCTTCACAGATGAACAACGCAACCAATTATTAATTACGACAGTTGGTAAACTGATTTTCAATACTATTTTACCGAAATCGTTCCCTTATATTAATGAACCAACGAAATTCAACTTAGAAATCGAAACACCTGCGAAATATTTCGTTGATACAACTACAGATGTTCGTGCTCATATTGCGGCACAAGAACTAATCGACCCATTCAAGAAGAAAATCCTCGGTAATATTATCGCGGAAGTCTTCAAGAAATTCCATATTACCGAAACTTCCAAAATGCTTGACCGTATGAAAGATCTTGGATTCAAGATCTCAACTAAGGCTGGTATGACAGTAGGTATTGCGGATATCTTAACGCTTGAAGAAAAACATGAGATTCTTGAAAAAGCACATGATACAGTTGAAAAAATCACTAAATCATTCCGTCGTGGTTTGATTACTGATGATGAAAGATACGAACGCGTTATCGCTGTATGGAATGCTGCCAAAGATGAAATCCAAGGAAAACTGATTTTGAGTTTGGATCGCTTAAATCCAATCTTCATGATGCAAGATTCCGGAGCTCGTGGTAACATTTCCAACTTTACGCAGCTTGCAGGTATGCGTGGACTGATGGCCGATCCATCCGGACGTATTGTAGAATTACCAATTACATCTAACTTCCGTGAAGGTTTAACGGTCTTAGAGTACTTCATTTCTACCCATGGTGCTCGTAAAGGTCTTACCGATACTGCCCTTAAAACTGCCGATTCTGGTTACCTTACTCGTCGTCTTGTTGACGTGGCTCAAGATGTTATTATTCGTGAAGACGATTGTGGCACTGACCGCGGTCTTACAATTAAGGCTATTCGTGAAGGTACTGAAATCATCGAACCACTGGAAGAACGTCTGGAAGGTCGTTATTCTCGTAAAACCATTCGTCACCCAGAAACAAATGAAGTTATTGCACGTGAAAATGACTTAATTACAGAAGCAATTGCAACTCAAATCGTAGAAGCTGGAATTGAAGAAGTTACCATTCGTTCCGCATTTACATGTAATACTAAACACGGTGTATGTAAAAAATGTTATGGTAAAAACTTGGCAACTGGTACAGAAGTCGAAGTTGGAGAAGCAGTTGGTATCATCGCTGCCCAATCTATCGGGGAACCAGGAACTCAGCTTACTATGCGTACATTCCATACAGGTGGGGTTGCCGGAGACGATATCACGCAAGGTCTTCCACGTATTCAAGAAATCTTTGAAGCACGTAATCCGAAAGGGCAAGCTATCATCACTGAAGTTGGTGGAGAAGTTGTTTCTATCGAAGAAGGTCGTGATCGTCAACAAGAAATCACTATCCAAGGTGCAGATGACCGCCGTTCTTACAACATTCCTTATACTGCTCGCTTGCGTGTAGAAGAAGGAACAATTGTTGAACGTGGGGAAGCTCTAACTGAAGGTTCTGTTGATCCTAAAGCCTTGATTCGTGTTCGCGACGTTTTATCCGTTCAAGAATACTTGCTTGCAGAAGTACAAAAAGTTTACCGGATGCAAGGGGTTGAAATTGGCGATAAACACGTTGAAGTAATGGTTCGTCAAATGTTACGTAAAATCCGTGTAATGGACACTGGGGATACAAGCATCTTACCAGGTACATTAATGGACATTCATACGTTTACAGAAGCCAACCGTGAAGCTATCTTAAGTGGTAGCCAACCAGCAACAGGTCGTCCAGTTCTTCTAGGGATTACAAAAGCTTCCCTTGAAACTGATTCCTTCTTATCTGCTGCATCATTCCAAGAAACAACTCGTGTCTTGACAGATGCTGCAATTAAAGGAAAACGTGACGAACTTCTAGGACTGAAAGAAAATGTTATCCTAGGTAAACTTGTTCCAGCTGGTACTGGTATCGGCCGTTACCGCAAACTGAAATCCGAAGTTATTAAAGAAACTGCTGAAGTAACTGACGAAATCACAAATATTTAATTCCAAAAAGCCAAGTGTCTCGTTCGCGCGCACTTGGCTTTTTTTGTTATACTTTAAAAAAAGGAGTGAAGTGATTTGATTACACATGTTATTTGGGATATGGGTGAAACATTGAACACCGTACCAAACACAAAGTATGACCATCATCCGCTTGATACTTATCCAGAAGTAGTTTTACGTAAAAATGCGCTCGAAACACTTGAAAAAGTAAAAGAACTAGGATTTAAGCAGGCTATTCTGAGTAATACCGCAACGAGTGATACCAAAGTTGTTAAACGAGTCCTTAATAATTTCGGTATTCTTGATTTTTTCGAGTTTGTTTATGCTTCAAATTCAGAATTACAACCCGGAAAAATGGAAAAACCAGATAAAACTATTTTTGACTACACGTTGAATGAGTTACATATTGAAGCATCACAAGCAGTTATGGTCGGAAATACCTTTGAAAGTGACATTATTGGTGCAAACCGAGCTGGAATTCATGCTATTTGGTTACAAAATCCAGAAGTTTGCCTTCAAGGAGAACGATTACCAGTTGTGGCCCCGCCTTTCATTTTGCCAGTTTGGGATTTAAGCGACGTACCTGATGCACTTGTCCTTTTGAAAAAACTTACTGCCCACTAAAAGTTTCTGCTTGACCTGTAATGCATTACACAGAGTAAACTAAAAAAGTAGAAGAAATTAGCCGGAAGGGGCGAACAAAATGACTGAAATGAAAAAACAATTTCCAAAAGGATTCTTATGGGGTGGAGCAACTGCGGCGAACCAAGTTGAAGGCGCTTACATTGTTGATGGAAAAGGTCTTTCCACAGCAGATATGGTCAAATTCATTCCGAAAGAAGAACGCACACAAGATCATGCTTTAGACGTTTCAAGAGAAGAAATCGAAGCAATTATCGCTGGCAAAGTGGAGGGCAGATTTCCAAAACGTGACGGCGTTGATTTTTATCATCATTATAAAGAAGATATCGCGCTATTTGCCGAAATGGGCTTTAAAACATTCCGTCTATCATTAAACTGGGCTCGTATTTTCCCGAATGGCGATGATAAAGAACCAAACGAAAAAGGTCTCGCTTTTTATGATAGTGTGTTTGATGAATTATTGAAATACAATATCGAACCTTTAGTAACACTTTCTCACTATGAAACACCATTAAATCTAACTTTGAAATATAATGGTTGGGCGGATCGTCGAGTTATTGGCTTTTTCACCAACTATGCAGAAACCGTTTTTAAACGCTATAAAAACAAAGTGAAATATTGGCTTACGTTTAACGAAATTAATGTTATTTCTCTTAGCGCATATACTGGTGGTGGGGTACTTTTAGAGGGAGAAAAAAATCCATTAGAAGTTTCTTATCAAGCGGCGCATCATCAATTTGTGGCGAGCGCACTTGCTACAAAATTAGCACATGAAATTATTCCGGGAGCACAAGTTGGTTGTATGCTTGCTCGTATGGCGACATATCCAGCGACAAACAATCCTGATGATATTTTAAAAGCGCAATATGAAAACCAACAAAACCTATTTTTCACAGATGTTCATGCTCGTGGGGAATATCCAAGCTTCATGAATCGCTTCTTCCAAGAAAATGACATCAACATCGTAAAAGAAGTTGGTGACGACGAAATCTTAAAAGCACACACAGTTGATTTTATCTCATTCAGCTATTATATGTCATTGTCTGCAACTGCTAGCCCAGAAGGAGACCGATCTGCTGGAAACTTAATGGGTGGCGTAAAAAACGAATACCTTGAGTCATCCGATTGGGGCTGGCAAATTGACCCTAAAGGATTGCGCTGGACTCTAAATGATCTTTATAGCCGTTACGAATTACCACTTTTCATTGTGGAAAACGGTTTAGGAGCATATGATACAGTAGAAGCAGACGGGAAAATCCATGATGATTACCGAATTGACTACTTACGCAAACACATCGAACAAATGAAAGAAGCAATTGCAGACGGCGTAGACTTAATCGGTTACACAAGCTGGGGCCCAATCGACTTAGTAAGTGCCTCCACCAGCGAAATGTCAAAACGCTACGGCTTCATCTACGTAGACCAAGACGACTGGGGCAAAGGAACCTTAGAACGCTCAAGAAAAGACTCTTTCTTCTGGTATAAAAAAGTGATTGAAACCAATGGGGAAGATTTAGATTAATATTAGAAACAGCCTTGATTGATTGAGGCTGTTTTTTTAATAATTGGAGTGAGATAGAAAAGTGAATTATTTCTGTTTTTAGAACTAAAATGGAAGAATTTTAACAAATAACAAAAAAATCAGAAAATAAAGTTTGGAATAATCGATTTTTCATTGTGGGCTATGATTTCTTATGCTATAATTTTTCCGATGAATAGAGAGCGAACTAGAAGAAATCAAAAACATGAAGTATTAAAAGTAATTATGCATGAGGGTAACGTAGTTCATTGTTTTTCTAGTAGGGATATCAGTAGTAGAATATTGATATGCCATTCAACAAGTGGTAAATACAGTGTAAATCTAAATATAGAATCTACTTTAAAAAAGATATAAAGAAATATAGTTACAACATGATTCTTCATTCATCTAAAAACTAAAAGGATAAACTAATATGAAGATAACTAAAAATGGAATATACATAATCGTCGGTGCAAACGGAGCAGGAAAAACGACATTAGCCAAAAGAATACTACAAGCTAATAAAAATATTTGCTGCATGATGAAACAAGATGATAACCAAATATTAGAGCATGAGCCGGTTTTGACGAATATTACGATGAATGAGATTTCGGACGAACGGGTCATCAACTTCCTAAAAGAAAAACAATTAGACTATTTATTAACCAAAAAAAGTAAATTTTTAAGTGGTGGCGAAAAACGACTAATTAATCTTTTGAGAGTAGTTTTATCAAATCAAGAAGTATTGATATTGGACGAACCATCCAATGATTTAGATATTGATGTATTTGATAAAGCAAAAGAAATAATCTATCAAGTAGCTAAAAACAAAATAGTCCTGTTAATCACACACGATGATCGTTTCACAAAATTCGATAAAAAATTAGAAATTACAAAAAATAAAATTTATGATACAACTGAAAACAATTTGTAGATGAAATTTATTTTAAAAAGGAAAGCCCAAGCGAACGAACCATCAAAATAAAACCTAGAAAAACGTATTTCTTATATATATTTTATTTATTATGCATGACGATTATCGCTATTTTTTTAGTGAACTTATTAGTAGAAAATAACGAAGAAACAAAACCTATAAGCAAGAAAGGGACATATCAACTCGCAACACTCTACAGCGCTAATGCGTCTTCTTACGACAATACCGAAGCCATTAATACAATACTTATACAATCAGCGACTAAATGGAATAAAACGGAATTTTTTAATGAGGAAAATCGCGTTAATGAAGATGAGTATTATGAAGAAACAATAGACTTGAAAAAAGATACCTATCAAGAATTAATCTATTTAGAGTTGTATAATCCAGAAACAAGAGAGTTTATGAATATCAAAGAATTAATGATGGAAAAATTACGCAAAGACTTAAAGCTTAAAGAAAACATAGAACTTATTAGTGACGACGAAAATTATTATAAAAATAGCGAGTATCCCTCTTTTTATGTAGCAAGCAATTCCGTTTTAACAGATGAGAAAATAGCCCAAATAGAGGCTTGGGGTTATAAGCTTCGTTATAGCGATACTTTGGAACCAAATCAGATAGAAGTAGATTTCAATCCGGGGTTGTACTCGATAGTCTTAGCTGAAATTGATCAACAAGATGTTTTGGTTACAGAAGCTCGTATTAAATTAAAAGAAAAAGATTCATTTTTTAATTTTTTAGAAGAAAATAAATTATACGCTAAAAAAATGTTTGTTAAAGGCTATGAACCCGAGTTATTAAATGCGGAGGTCAATAAGTACAACAATGCAGTCATGTTAATAAAAAAAGTAGTCCTTTTTATTGGCTTACTATTACTATTAGAATTAATTATACTATTTATGTATGAGGTTAATTTTAAAAATAGTTATAGCACGGTAGCTTATTATGGTTACAACAAAAAAGAGTTACTTCAATTTAGGAAAAAAACTTATTTAACAACACAGTTTAAAATTTTTTCCATTATTAGTACACTTTTTTATATTTTGACGATGTGGATGTTAGTTCATTCGTTTATTATTGTAACAATTATTGGCGTGACAACTTTATTCTACGTATTTGCATATATTATCATCCCACTAACTATTAAATACAACATTAGAAAAGCAATCCTATGACTAAAACAAATAAATTTAGTATTTTTTCTATCAAAAAACCAGGAATATATACCATTACCGGAAGTAACGGAAGTGGAAAAACAACTTTTATTGAAAACGAATTAAAGGGAAATACTGTAAAAGCAAAAGATGTAGCATATTTTGCGCAAAAAAACTGGAAATATAAAACATCTGTGGAGAAATATTTACACTTTCCAGAAACAAATCCTAAATTAGTAGAGAAGTACTGTGAGGCATTGACTATTGATAGCTATTGCTTAGATAAAGATATTCAATCATTAAGTGGTGGAGAGTTTGTTAAAGTAGAGTTGGTTAGAACACTATCTTTAGACACTCCAATACTTGTTTTTGATGAGCCTACTAATAATTTAGACAATGGTTCCACGAAGATACTAGCTAACATCTTAAGCGAATTGTCCAAAACGAAAATAATCTACTTAGTGAGCCATGACATACGCCTCGAACATTTATTTGATAAAACGATTCTTATAAATAAATCGGAAGTAGAAGTTTCGCCTTTAATTGAATTAGAAAATAGTAGCATACCAATAAAGGAAAAGAATGTAGTAGCAAATGGGAAAATGATTACTTATTTAGTAACATCAAAATTTAATTTCTTGATGTTGGCTTTTATTGTTATATTAACAATCTTACTAACTAATATTGTCTCCAATGTTATTGCAAGCTCCGTTCCGATTGAAGACGATCTGGCAAGTGATTATGATTTCGAATTATTGGATATTGCGGAGAATTATTCCAGATATTTTGCTATTGAAATGACGGATAGTGAATTAGAAAACAAATTCCAAGAACCTAATTCTCTCTCTGCAAATGAGTTAATAGAACTGCAAAATAAAAAATATATGGAGAAAATATATGTGGTAGATGATAGTTATACAAATGAACTTACTTTAGATAATTCCAAGTTCGAAGTTCTTGCGCTTCCAGAAATAATAACTAGTTCTCCTAATTATTTAAATGCTTTCCCAGTTACTAAAATGCATCTAGTCAAAGGTCGTTTGCCAAAAGATGATGCTAAAGAAATTGCACTATCTTATGCACAGATTAAAAAATATTTTAATGATAATGTAAGTGAAGAATCGGCAATAGGAGGAAAAGTGGAATTTAAAGACGATTCTTATGAAATTGTTGGTATTGTTAACGCTCCAGTAGCGGCGATTTCTTACTCAAGTCAAATGCAGCAATATGGGGCAGTGGAAGTTACAGATAAATCTTCCGAGCAACTAAACAACATATTGTTAAAACTTAAAAAGCAAAACTGTGATAATCCTAATTTCTCCATTATTTTCATGAAACTAGCCAGTAAAAACCAACATGAACTATTAGATTATTTAAAAGATCATGGACCGAGCTATCAATATGCATCAAATTATGTAGATAGTGCTTTACAATTATCCTTCTACAAACAAAACTTAACAAAAATCACCCTCATATCTGTACTTTTCTCTTTGATAGTATCCGTATTAATTTTCATCTTTGGAAGAAAATCATTTAGTTTAATCAATGGATTTTTAAATGATATGTCCAATTTGAATTTTAGACCTAAAAAGAATAAGCGGTTTATTTATTTGATAATGCTGTTAGACTTTTTGGTATGTATTCCTGCATTTTTAATAGTAAGTCGACTTATTATAGGGTATAATATTGGTATTTTAATGGTACTTCCAGCGCTAGTAATTTCATTGATCATGTTCATGCTAACCTTGCTACTAATGAGTTACCAGGATAAAAAGAATGATTTTAGAAATTTATAAGAGTTGGATTATCGTACTTGTATTGCACGAACTAACACACATATTTTTTGTGCTTCTTTTCAGAGGGAAAATAGATAAAGTCGTTTTTGGTAATTTTATTTTTCTCCACATAAAAAAAGTGGCTATTTCTCCAATTATTATCAATTGTTCTGTTTCATTTGAAGAAGGGAAGGACTGGGGATTATGGAAACAAGCACTTGTTTTATTAATGCCAGCTGCCGTCAATCTGACAACGGGGGTGCTGGTGGGCTATGATTTCCTATTCATAAAAATTTTCAGCTTGTTTATTGGTATCAATTCATTGCTCCCAATTCCTTCCTTACAAACAGACGGCTTTCTCATGCTGGAGGAATTTCAAAAATTTTATAAAAATCGTAAAAGAGGTCAGTGATGCATTTGCTGGTCTTTTTTTGTTTATCTCTCTGTTTACTCAAAAAAATTTAGGGAAAACATACGATGGACAATATGGAAGGAAGGCGAGGAAATGGAACAACAAAAAAAGCTACAAATTTTAAAAGACATGATTAACATCAATTCAACAAATGGACATGAAGAACAGGTCGCGAATTATTTGCAAAAATTGTTAGCAGAATACAGCATCCAAGCTGAAAAGGTGCACTATGACACAGATCGTGCGAGTCTTATAAGTGAAATCGGCGCGGAGCAAGGACGAGTGTTGGCTTTTTCCGGACATATGGATGTGGTTGATGCTGGGGATGTTTCTAAATGGACTTTTCCGCCATTTGAAGCAACAGAATCGGATGGTAAAATATATGGCCGTGGTTCTACTGATATGAAATCTGGTTTAGCCGCGATGGTCATTGCGATGATTGAACTTCATGAAGAAAAAACCAAATTAAATGGGAAAATCAAATTATTAGCGACAGTTGGAGAAGAAGTTGGAGAGCTTGGAGCGGAACAACTTACCACACAAGGTTATGCAGATGATTTAGATGGTTTGATTATCGGCGAACCGAGTGGACATCGAATTGTTTATGCACATAAAGGTTCGATTAATTACACGGTCAAATCTACTGGTAAAAATGCGCATAGTTCAATGCCGGAATTCGGTGTTAATGCGATTGATAATTTGCTACTATTTTATAATGAAGTAGAAAAATTTGCGAAATCGGTTGACGCTACAAACGAAATATTAGGTGATTTTATTCATAACGTCACCGTAATTGATGGTGGAAATCAAGTGAATAGTATCCCTGAAAAAGCACAACTTCAAGGGAATATTCGCTCCATTCCAGAAATGAATAATGAAACAGTGAAACAAGTGCTAGTGAAGATTATTAATGAGCTAAATAAACAGGAAAATGTGACGCTAGAGTTAATATTTGATTATGACAAACAACCAGTGTTTAGCGATAAAAATTCAGAATTAGTAAATGTTGCTAAGCGTGTAGCCAGTGATATCATCAAAGAAGAAATTCCTTTACTTGGTATTTCTGGAACAACAGATGCAGCAGAATTCACCAAAGCTAAAAAAACATTCCCAGTAATTATTTTTGGTCCGGGAAACGAAACCCCTCACCAAGTAAATGAAAATGTTTCGATTGACAATTATTTAGAGATGGTAGATGTATACAAACGAATTGCAGTTGAGTTTTTAGGATAACATAGGAAAAACAGCCACTTTTATAAGATGGCTGTTTTTTGTCATAAAAAGTGGCGCATTTCGTAGTTGAAAGTCTGTTTTTAGTACTTGTAAGAGGGAGAAACTATGGTATTATGTATTTAATTTATAACAGGAAATGAATAAGGAGCGATAAATTAATGAAATTAAAAATACTGTTAGTTCGTATTGCACTGACTTTAGTAGTGATGATGACGGTCAGTATTTGGATGGGAACCAGTCCAGGAATAGAAGTTCAAGCAGAAAGCATCACACAGCCAACACCAATTAAAGATATATTTCCAGATCCGAATTTTGCTGAGCGAATAAGGGAAGGTTTTGGAAAAGCTAGCGTAGATGATGTTGTCTCGCAAACAGAACTTAATCAAATCTATACTTTAGATAGTCCAAGTAGGAATATCCAATCAATTGAAGGAATACAATACTTGAATAATTTAGATAGACTTTATTTTGGGGAAAATAATATAAGTGATATAAGTCAGCTTAGTGGAGTAACAAGTCTAACTTATGTAGATGTTGGAGAAAATAATATAAGCAATCTAAGTCCCCTCGCTAATTTGACTAATTTAGAGTCTTTAGGTTTAGATAAAAATAATATAAGTGATATAAGTAACTTGGCTGGTTTATCTAAGTTATCCAATTTGTCGCTAAATGATAATAACTTAGACAATTTGAGTGATGTAAGTGGCTTAATTAACTTGAAGGAACTGAAAGCAGGAGGCAATAGTATCAGTGATTTGACCCCTTTATCTAACTTAATCAATATGGTGAGTTTATATTTGGCAGATAATAATATCAGTGATTTAAGTCCGTTAGCAAAATTAACCAAAATAGATTATCTGAATTTATATACTAATAATATCAGCAATATAAGTGTCGTAGCAAACTTTACTGATATATGGGGGCTGTACTTGGGTGAAAATAATATAACTGACATAGCAGTTTTGACTAATTTAACAGGTTTAGGAGAATTGCATTTGGCAGATAATGATATTGGTGATATAAGTAATCTTGCTAACTTAACTAACCTCACTGAATTACAATTAGACAATACCAACATAACCGATTTAAATCCCTTATCCAATTTAACCAACCTAGAATACTTATATTTGGAAAATAACCGAATAAGTGATATAAAAAGTTTGCAACCATTAAGTAATTTATTGTTTTTGGATTTGGATAATAATCAAATAAGGGATATTAGCATTTTGCCAGATTCGCCACCACACGTATTGGATTTTGAGGTGCAAGCACGAAACCAACAAATAATTAATAGTCCGATAAATTTTCAAACGGAGCTAGTTATTCCAAATAATGTTTTCGATGATTCGGGTAAGGTAGTGTCTCCAGCGACGATAAGTGATAATGGGAGATACACGAGTCCAGATATTACCTGGAATCTACCTGACTTTAAAAGCGAAGTGAGCTATACATTTAATAAAGAAGGAAATAATATAACTTTCAGTGGAACGGTGAAACAACCTCTTATTGGAGAATACAATGTTATTTTTGATGTAGATGGTGTAGAAAAGCAAGATAAGGCAATCGTTGGTACATTATTAACTGAACCAACACCACCAACGAAACAAGGTTATACATTTACTGGATGGTATGATGCGAAAACGAATGGCAACAAGTGGAATTTTGCTACAGATAAAATGCCGGAAAAAGATATAACTTTATATGCGCAGTTTAGTAAAGATTCAAGTCCAGATAAAGGCGGTGGGGGTTCCATACTGGATACAAATGGAAATATAAATGGCAAGGAAAAAAATCCTACCAACGACAATACGAAAACTATAAAGATTAAAAGTAACAAGAATAGCGAATTGCCAACAACAGGAGATAGTGGCAATAACCAACCTATTTTTATAGGATTTATTCTTTTGGGGCTTGGAGTAGCTGGTTTACGGAAAGCACAACTTTAAATTAAGAGTACCCAGCATTTACAGTAAAGTAGATGCTGTTTTTTTATGTGTGATAGAGTATTATTCTTGCAATTGATAAGGTTTAGCACTAAACTGATTGTATCAAAAGGAGGGGATGAGCATGGTTAAAAAAGAAGAACGACTAGGGGTTTTACTTTGGTTTCGATTTAGTCGGTTTTATAATCGAAATATGAAGTTGACCAATCAGAATTTACGGGATGCCGGAATTTCGACAGCACAATTCGACTGTATTGCGCAGATAGGGCTGGACAGTGAGATTACACAACAACAACTAGCAGAAAAATTAGTTGTGACAAAAGGAAATGTAACTCAACTCCTCACAAAATTAGAAGAACTGGACTACATCACACGAACAAAAGCGGGACGAGAAAAGCACATCACTTTGACAGAAAAAGGAAAAAAGTGTTACATGGAAAATGTTCCTAAACAAGAAGCTTTTCAGCAATCGCAATTCGATAAGCTATCTAGAAAAGAACAAAAAGTATTACTTCAACTTTTAAAAAAATTAGGAGAGTGATTTTTTATGAAATTAGCAGGAATTCATCACGTGTCTGTTTTCACAGCAAATGCACGAGCAAATTTTGATTTTTATACAAAAATAATAGGGCTACGATTAGTAAAAAAATCCGTTAATCAAGATGATCCATACACTTATCATTTGTACTACGGGGATGAAGTTGGTTCAAAAGGGACAGCGCTAACCTTTTTCGAAGTACCAAACATGGCTAAAAATAAGCCATCACGTAATGCTATTTCTGGCCTTAGCCTGCGTGTTCCAAACGATGAAGCGCTTGAATATTGGGATAAACATCTCGATGAACACCAAATTTTTCATAGCAAACCAATGGATCAATTTGGTCGAAAAATTATTCGCTTGAAAGATAGCGATGGCTTACCAATTAATTTGATTTCTGATGAGACAAGTACGCAGCTTACAGAAGTTTCTTATTGGGAAGATAGCCCTGTTCCAGCTGAATATGCAATTCGCGGTCTGGGGCCAGTTCGCTTCTCTGTTTTCAAAAAAGAAAAAACGGATCAACTTTTAACGAAGGTATTAGGCTTTGAACGAGCTGGCGCCTATGAAGATGATGATAAATTAGTCACCGTATTTAAAACTGGTGCTGTGGGGCTTGGCGGGGAAGTGCATGTCGAATCACGCCCAGATTTAGAACAGGGAAATCTTGGTGCTGGGGGGATTCATCATGTAGCATTCCGTGTGCCAACAGATGGCGATTTAATTGGCTGGACAGAAATGATTCAAGACCTTGGTTATAAAAATTCAGGCTACGTGGACCGTTTTTATTTCCACTCGCTTTATTTCCGTGAAAGTAATGGTATTTTAATTGAACTTGCGACAGACGGCCCTGGTTTCCAAACTGATTTCACGAAAGAAAACGGAACTTATGTTGATTTACCACCGCACTTAGAAAATCGTCGCGCGGATATTTTGACACATTTACAACCATTAGATACGGAAAAATGACAAAGTAAGCCTTGAAAATATACCCATTCATGATACAATTTTAGGAGAATGTGTAATTAGGAGGCAGAAATTTGGCAGAAGGTTTACGAACAATTTATTTTGTAAGACATGGCAAAACAGAATGGAATATGACTGGACAAATGCAAGGGTGGGGCGATTCACCGCTTGTTGCTGAAGGAATAGACGGAGCAAAAGCAGTCGGTGAAGTTTTAAAAGATACGCAACTTGATGCTGTTTATACGAGCACAAGTAAACGTACAAAAGACACTGCCGCTTATATTTTAGCAGACAGAGATATTGAAATACGAGAACTAGAAGAGCTAAAAGAAATGCACTTTGGAACTTGGGAAGGCGTTACTGTGACCGAAATCGACGAAAAATATCCAGAGGAACGTGCCAAAATCCTTCACAGTCCAGAAACATATAAAGCTGAAGTAAATGGCGGAGAAACATATTATGAACTTGCTGAAAGGTTACAGCAAGGTGTAGAGAAAATCATCGCAGAAACTCCAAGTGGCAATATTTTAGTCGTATCTCACGGCATGTCACTTACGTTGCTATTGTATTTGCTACAAGGTGGAACTGTTGAAGACCATCGCAAAGAAGCGCCGCGGATTTTAAACACCAGTATTAGTATTGTAGAGTATGAAAATGGGGAATTTACACTAAAAAAATTAAATGAAATTGATCATTTGAATTTAAAATAAATAGTATCTTGGACATGTCTTAGATGGGGATGTGTCCTTGATTTTTTAAAACATAAGATAACTAAAAAGGGAGAAATAATACATATGAAAAAAGTTGTCAAAATTTTTCTACATTATTTTTTAGGAATTATCGGGATTATTCTAATTAGCTGTGTGCCAGCAATTTTTAGTAAGGTTACATCTTGGTCATCTGGGACCTATCTGGAAGCATTAAAGTCGATTTTCACGACTATAATACATCCAACCACCTGGGGGATAACCTATCAAGGGAGTGCAGAAGTTTTCCACGTCTCATTATATGATTTTATCAGTGGACCATACGCATACACGATGAAAATTATCATTGCTAGCTTACTGGTTTCTCTAGTGATTGCTTATCTTTTAGTAGTATTGGCTTTTCACGGTCCAAAATGGTTACGCCAAGGATTAGCTGGCTTTTCGGCACTTCTTCAAGCATTTCCTGATTTTTCTTTTATTTTTCTTATTCAAATGTTAGTCGTATACATATATCAACAAACTGGGATATTTACATTGAATTTTTATAGCTTAAACGGGGAGCAAATCTATGCAGCGCCGATTGTATGCTTATCGATTATCCCTACCGTACTATTTTACAAAATGATGATGCTATTAATGAAAGATGAGTGGTGTTCTGACTATATCGAATTAGCGCGTGGAAAAGGGTTAACGAATACCACCATTTTACTCCGACATGCAACTCCAAATATGGCACAAAGTCTGTTTTATCAATCCAAAACGATTATTTGGTTTATTTTAAGCGCCTATTTAATTGTTGAATTTTTGTTTGGGATTGAAGGCGTGTTGTACTATCTTTTAGCAGGTTTTAATCCAGTAAATACTTTCTTAATATTGGCCTTAATTTTCACGCCATTTTACTTCTTTTATGCACTAGTTGATCTGTGGGTTAGTCGCGGGACAACACTTGCTGGCGAAACAATCATGCGAATTCCGTTGCACTGGAACAGCTTCCAAAAAACTGCAGGGGAAAAAGTAAACCTTAAAAACAGATGGCGAAAATCAGCCTTAATGATTCAGAAGTGCCTAAAACGACCATCATTCAGCATTCCGCTGGTCACACTCACCATTATGCTAATGATAAGCCTGATTTATGGTTTGATGGGAGACACAATCCATTCGCTGAAATTCATTAGTGATTCCTCAGGTCGAGTTACTGGAATGGCACCATTTAAACCTAATTCAGAGGTTTGGTTAGGAACGGATGGTGCAGGGAATTCTATTTTGGATCAATTATTAGTGGGTGTGAAGTATACGCTAATTATTACGGTTCTTATCGCCACATTACGCATCGCTATTGGTTATCTATTAGCAATACCTCTAGCGTTTTTTAGCAAACCAAAAACAAGAAGCTTTGTTCAAAGTGTGGCTGATGGGATGCATTATTTGCCGTTGTCACTCTTGGTGTTTATAGTTATGGTGAATGAGTATATTAGCTTTTCTGGTATGTTTGAGACAGGTTTATTTACAAGAATTGCTTTTCAAGTGTTCATTATGGTTGTCATCGTTCTGCCAATTACGACCAATCGAATTAGTAGTGAAATATCCCAAGTGTTGAAAAAAGAATTTGTTTTAAACTCACTTGTCTTTGGGGGCAATGCTAGATGGATTTTAACAAAACATATTAATCCGCAAATTTGGTCTAAGTTAATTTTGATTTGGTTAGAACAATTGGTTCAAGTGTTGCAAATGTTCGTCCACTTGGCAATTTTTGGGATTTTTATCGGCGGAGCAATTAAAGGAGCAGATGATGGAATACTTAATCCAGTTATTCCAGAACTATCTGGCTTAATCGCAAACGCCAAATTTGTTTTCGCTAACCATCAATTTTGGATTATTTTACCGCCGTTATTATTATTCATGGTACTGATTCTATGCTTCCAAATGATTGCGAGTTCGTTACTTAAAATGGAAGAAGACAATAAACAAGGATATTAAAAAAGGTCAAGTTCCTGCTAAACACAGGAGCTTGACCTTTTCGCTTGTTAGTTTGGTGTGACAGTTTGGTAGACAGTCACTGATACAGATGGGAATTCTGGATAAACATTATTTAGAAAGTAAGCGGAATTATCCCCCGTATCTTTCCAAGTAAGGATGTCATTTTCATAGCTGCCGGGTGTGTACCAAACCCAGTCATTTAAGGTAACGCCTTTATTGTCTTTAATCACTATGTCGGTAGACTCACCAAATGTAACTGATGGAAGATAAATATTTTGACCGGTGGCTTCAAAACTCGTTAATAATTGGCCTTCCAGAGAACTAAAATCACTAATTTGATTTTCATCAATATATACCGAACGAAGCGTTGGGATATTGCTAAGTGGAGTAATGTCAGTGATTTGGTTGAAATTCGCATCGAAATCTACTAATGTTTTATTATTTCTAAAAGCTTCGATGGATGTGATTTGATTACTTTCACCGTAAAAAAGTTGCAGTTGACTCAAATTTGAAATTACACTAATATCAGCTATGTGATTATTTGAAACGGATAAATTAGTTAGGTATTGCGCATCTTTTAACGCAGATATATCACTAAGCTGATTACTACTAAGATTTAATATTTTTAAGTTCGTTAAATTTTCAAAAGAAGGTAATGAAGTAATTTGGTTAGCGCCTATTTCTAAATTTTTTAACTGTGGAAGATTCATTAAGGGTGTAATATCAGTTATTTTATTCGAGTTAAGTGAAAGAAATTCTAATTGTGTTAAGTTAGCGAGACTATCCAAGGTGCTAATATTATTTTGGCTTAAGTCTAATGTGTTTAAGTTGTGTAAATACTCCATTCCGGTTAGATCTTCTACCTCAAAAGCAACATAAACCATCTCAGTGATAGTATCTAATTGTTCTTGAGTTACAATCGTGTTTTCTGAAACGCCTAATTTTTGAGCAACTTTAAATGCAAGTGCATCATCTGGGAAAATCTCATCAACCGTTGCTGGGGGGCTTACTTGTAAAGTTTTCACTTGAGCGCTTGCGATATTACTTGATGTAGCTGCTTTAACTTCTGTTTGATCTCCTAATGGGCTAAAACTAATTAAAGCAGTACATGCAATTGTTGTTAATACAAACTTCTTCATTTCATCAATCTCCTCTCTGTTTCTTAAAGGAGCATAACATTGAAAAAGCACTAAAAAAGAAAAAATCTCATATATGAACAATAAAATATTATTTAAAAACCCCTATAAAAATGACTACTCATTTTTATAGGGGTTTTCATTTATTAATATCTGTATCTAACTCTCATTCATACCAAGTAAGTCTATACGTTCATCGTTGCCAAAATAAACATGGATCTATCATCAACCAAAATTGCTCCATAAGCTGTTCAAAATTCATCTTTACTGAATACAACATTATGTGTATTTATATTTAGTGCTTTTAATTTTGTTGTTTTGGCGAGGATTCTTTGGAGTTTTTCTCGGTGCGTAGTCGTACGATTATAACTCTTCCCCATTTGTTTCGATTACTTTTTTATACCAATAGTAGCTTTTTTTCGGGATACGAGTCATTGGTGCATCGTCTTCCACGTCACGATCAACATAAACAAAACCGTAACGTTTTTGATAACCGTTTAACCAGCTTAGAAGGTCCGTGAAGCTCCAAGTGCAATATCCTAACATATCAACCCCATCACTGATTGCATCGCGAATAGCGGTAGCATGAGCGCTTAGGTAGTCGATGCGGTAATCATCGTTTACTTCACCGTCAACTAATTTATCAAATTCACCTAAACCATTTTCAGTGATTAAAATTGGTAGGGCATAGCGACTGTTAATCCGACGAAGCGCAATTTGTAAGCCTTTTGGATCGATAGTCCAGTCCCAATTAGTCGTTTTTACAAATGGATTGACTACTT
This sequence comes from Listeria ivanovii subsp. londoniensis, assembly GCF_000763495.1. Taxonomy (GTDB): domain Bacteria; phylum Bacillota; class Bacilli; order Lactobacillales; family Listeriaceae; genus Listeria; species Listeria londoniensis. The sequence continues at coordinate 376,097 of NZ_CP009576.1, forward strand.
TTTTGTAAACACCAGGTACGCCAGTTTCTTTTGTGCTACCTTTTTTACCAGTGAAGTTCATTTCGTTGTTTTGACCAACCCCGTCAAGTGGATTGTAAGCAACTGTTGCGGATTGGTAATAGTTTACTCCCATAAAATCTGGTTTTGCAGATGCAAGTAATTCCATATCGCCAGCTTCAATAACAGGGGCGATATCATTTTCTTCTAAATATTTCCAAACAGCTTTTGGATAGCGACCAAAAGCATACATATCCATCCAGAAGTAACTATTTAATTCTTCTGCATCATCAGCGGCTTGAACGTTTTTAGGATCAGTATCGATTGGATAATGAGGTGTATAAGCGAAACTGGGTCCAATTTTTCCATCAGGAACGATTTCATGAAAAGCTTTAATAACACTTGCATTAGCTAAGTTAGCAATATGGTTTACTGCGTACATTCGTTTTGGATCGCTTACTTTTGGTGGATGAAGTGCTTGACCATAACCCATACCAACGAAAATATTTTGTTCATTTAAGGAAATCCAATATTTTACACGGTCACCGTAACGTTTGAAAAGTGTTGTTGAATAGTTCGTGAAATCTTCAATAACTTGACGAGACTCCCAACCACCATACTCATCAAATAGTGCTTGTGGGATATCCCAATGATAAAGCGTTACAAGTGGTTCAATATCATATTTAATCAATTCATTAATTAAGTTATCATAAAATTGTAACCCAGCTTCGTTTACTTCTCCTTTACCATTTGGGAAAATACGAGTCCAAGCGATGGAAAAACGGTAAGCTTTTAGTCCAGCTTCCGCCATTAGTTTCACGTCTTCTTTATAACGGTGATAATGATCTACTGCTACATCACCATTGGTACCTTTAAAAGTGGTTCCAGGAATGCGGACATACTCATCCCACACAGATTTACCTTTACCATCAGCGTCCCAGGCACCTTCAATTTGATAAGCTGCAGATGCAGAACCCCATAAGAAGTCTTTTGGGAATGGTGAACGTTTTTGATGTTCCATAAAAAATAACCTCCATTTAAAACGATTTTTAATAAAAAACTCTACAAATATATTTTAAAGTATATTCTTTTAAAAAGATAGTTAAAAAGCACGGATTTGATAAGGAAAATGTGTTTAGACTCCAGAAAAAGCGAATTTCTAAATGCGCTTTTTCGATGGATTCCTACATGTTATAATAATTAGGCAAACAAGTTTATGGTGGTGTGCCAGCCTTCTTCATCAGAAAGTAGGTGGTGCTTATGTTGTTTTTTTTGCGTTGCCTGGAAAGGATAAACGTGTGACTGTTTTCGAAAGTCTTACGCTTATGATTGCTTTTGCAGTCTTAATCGTGACAATCATGAACAGTAAAGATGACAAAAAATAAAAACCACTCATAAGCTTGGGCGGCTAAAAATGAGTGGTTTTTAATCTCATATAAGGCTGTCACCATCTTAAATGGTGTTTGCACTGTAAGGGAGTCATGTTGACGCATGGCTCTCTTTTCATGTTTTATAATAACATATTTAAGCATTGTTCACAATAAATCTAACTAAGATAAAGTACTAGTTAGATTTATCAAGCACAAATTTTTGGATGGCTTTGGCAACACCACTATCATTGTTAGAGGCTGTTGTATAATCAGCTAATTCTTTAATGTGTTCTGGTGCATTGCCCATTGCGATGCCAAGCCCAGCAAATTCAAGCATTGTTACATCATTTTCTTGGTCGCCGATGCAGATAACTTCACTTTGCTTTATGCCAAGTTTTTCAGAAAGTTCTCGTACCGCATTCCCTTTACTGGCATCCCGGTTAAGAATTTCTAAGTAAAACGGTGTGCTCCGGACTAAATGGTATTTTTCTTTAAACGATACTGGTATTTTCGCGATACCAGCTTCTAAAAGTGGAGCTTCTTCAATAAACATGGCTTTGGACATAATAAAATCATCTGGGACATTTTCGATTTCTTTGAAAATAAGCTGGCTGCCAGTAAGATATGCTTCGACAATTGTATATTTACCAATTTCTCGGTTTGGCGTATAAAGAGCCTTACTATCAAAGAAATGCATGTGTAAATTGCTCTCTAAACTTACTTGGTAGATTTCTTTTAAGTCTTCTATTCCAAGTGTTAAGTGAGAAATAACTTCTTTTGTAAAAGTATCTTGAACGAATGCGCCGTTAAAGCTAATAACGTAGTCTCCTTCTTCGCGTAGTTCAAGCTCTGTTAAGTAATTTTCTACGCCAACAAGTGGACGGCCAGTACAAAGAACAACTTTTACACCTTTTTGTTTGGCGTGACGAATCGCATCTTTTACTTCTGTTGTTACCTTATGATCGTCTGTTAGTAATGTTCCATCAATATCAATCGCAATTAATTTATACAATATAATAACTCCTTTTCCATCATAAACTCATTCTAGTATAGCATAAAATCATGCGGATTTCTGACTATCTATTGAAACAACAGGGAATTTATGGCATGATGGATTTGGAAACTTGATAAAGAAAAGAGTGAAATGATGAAACGTAATTATCACGTGAAATTTTTAACTGAAAAAGATGTCGCACTTGCTGAAGTTGTTTGCAGTGCTTCAGAAGATTATTATTTAATAGAACAAGATAAACCCGCATCCAAAAGTGATGCACTAAAAATTATCACGGAAATTCCAAACGGGAAAACTCGCTTTGACAAATTTGTACTGGCTGTTCTAGATGAAAATGAAAAGCCAATTGGGCTAGTTGATATTGTATCAGACTATCCAAGAAAAGGTCGCTGGTATGTAGGACTACTATTGTTAACTCCAGCAGCACGTGGTAACGGATTAGGAAAAGTACTTCATCAAACAATTAAAGAATGGGCTAATGATGGCGGGGCGGATTCGCTTGCTTTAGGTGTGCTTCAAGAGAACGATAAAGCACATGGCTTTTTTGAACATTTAGGTTATACAAAAGAGGCAACAAAAGAAGCGACTTATGGCGAAAAAGCACATCAAGTTGATATTTATACATTGACTATTTAAATGAAAGGAGGCCGCATCCAATGCAGCCTCCTTTTTTAACGTGTGATATCGTTTTTCTTATTCAAAGCATTCATGTCAATTTGCCACTGTGAATGAACTTTAGAGATGATTTTTGCTTCTTTTAGTTCCTTTAATTGGGAATAAAAGAAAGCTTTGGATAGTGTACAGTAATTCTTGATAATAGTTGTACTGATAGGTTTAGGTAATGTAGCAATTCCATCTATTATATCCACATTAAGCAATGTCACAAGTGTTTCAAAGGCAAATGCTAATTGGTTCTTTTTGTTTTGATATTGCAGAAGTGACTTATAATAACCATGTCTTGCGATAGTTTTCATGATAGTATACTGAAATCCAAAATTTTCAGGGAATAGCGACAAGGAATATTCAACATCTTTTTTCTTATAAAGTAAAACATCACATTCTGTAAGCGCCTGGCATGTTAAAGCGAGTGGTGTATCATCAAAAATTGTGAAATATCCCATAAAAAAATTATCATTAAAAACAGAATAAATTTTATTTCTATCAAAATCGATGTAACCGGCAATTATCCCAGTCTTTACTAAAAAAAGATAATCCTCAAGTTCTGTAGCTAAATCATTTAAAATAGTATGCTCTGGAATGGTTATTCTTGTTGATTGTAAATTGTATTGATCCATCATACTAATAAATTCTTCATGATTGAATGGAAAAACCATTATATGTTTCGTCTCCTTTAGAATCAGTTATTAAAATACTAGTATATTATAGCATCGTATTAATAATGATAATTACTAAAATTAGACTGCGAGAAACGCCTATTTAATACTGTTTACGAACTTGAAGAATCAAATTGCTAACAATATCGCTTTATTTAAAGTGATTTTATTACGGAAAAAAGCAGCAATCTATTTACCAACTTTATATGAAGAACCATTTCCTGTTACAACGATAGTTTTATTTTTATTGGTTTGGTAAACTTTGGCTTTGGCTCTCGTTAAGGTTTTAACTGTCTGTGAGTTTGGATGATCATAGCCGTTGTTACCAACGCTAATAATAGCATATTTAGGTTTTACAACGTTGACAAAAGTAGAACTAGTGGCATTTTTGGAGCCTTGAGTGCTTACTTTTAGAACATCAGCGCGTAATTTCTTTTTCGCTTTAATCATATCTTTTTCTGCTTTTATTTGCGCGTCACCAGTGAAAAGGAAAGTGTTCTTCTTGTAAGTTAGATGAAGCACAGCGCTCCAATTATTTCTATCGGTTTTTCCGTAAGACTTAACGGGACCGACAAATTGAGCAGTTACACCTTTTACAGGTAGCTTTACCCCAGCTTTAGCGTTTTTGATGGTTAATTTTTTCTTTTTGGCTGTATTCACAAAATTTTTGTATGCAGCAGTAATATTCCTGAAATTAGGTGCATAAAGACTTTTGACTTTGATGCTATTCATTACTTCTGGAAGTCCACCAATATTATCTGCATCTGGGTGAGAAGCAATCATAATTTCGATATCTTTTACTTTTAATTTTTTAAGATAGTTAACAACGGTTTTTCCTTTTCCTTTGTTTCCTGCATCAATTAAAATATCCTCACCACTTGGCGCTTTGATATAAATAGCATCTCCTTGGCCAACATCAATGAAGTGTACTTTAATGCTTGGTGTGGCGGCTTCTACTTGAATAGAGTTTGGAATCGATAATCCAGTTACTAAAGTAAAAGCTAGTAAAATTTTAAAAATCCCTTTTTTCATCTGTCTCCCTCTTTTCAGTCAAATGAATTCTTTTAGAAATTTGTAAACCCCGTCTGCTTCATTTGTGTCTGTAATGCTGTTTGCTGCGGCTTTTACATTGTCGCTTGCGTTTTCCATCGCAACACCAATACCGGCATATTCTAGCATACCGATGTCGTTCTCACCATCTCCAAAAGTAATAATTCTTTCACGTGGAATGTTGTAATGTTTTCCAAGCGCTTCGACAGCCGTTTTTTTATCAGAGTTAGCAGGTAAGATTTCCAAATTATTATGATGAGAAGAAAGAACGCGAATCCCGCTCGCTTCGTTCAAAGCAGTTCGAACAGATGTTAAGCGAGACGCATCTTCTTCGGCAACAACAATGGCATTTAAAAATTGGTGTAAATTTTGATCAAAAGCACTGGAATCATTAATCGAAACGAGTGAAAAACGATTGTGTCCCGTATCTAATCGACTTTTGTCAGCAAGACTTTGGAAAAATGCAGGTGGTTCTTTTGTGTAAAATAATGTATTGGTAGAAAAGAAAAATAATGGTAAGTCAAAATCACGCATAATATGATACGTATCGCGAATGGCTTTTTCTTCTAAAGTGGTTTTAAGCAGTTGCTCATCGCGGATTGCAGCGTAAGAACCATTCGAAGCAATAACGTGACCGGAATCGCTTACTTGCAAGCCAACTTCGCGCGCGGAACGATACATCCGTCCGGTGGAGATTGAGAAAATATGTCCGTCATTCTCTAGCGTTTGAATTAAATCACGGGTTTTTTCTGATACGGTTTGATCCGAATGCAACAATGTGCCGTCAATATCGGAACAAATTAAATATTTTTTAGTCAAATATAATCATCCTTTTTAGTTAATACCCTAAGTATACCATGTGCGAAAGCGAATAGTTATTATGATACAATAGTTTCATACATATTTTTATAACTTTTGAGCTTATTTGAAAATATAAATTTAAGGAGTTTTACAATGAATAAACTTAACTGGGCAATTCTTGGTCCTGGATCGATTGCGCACCAATTTGCAGAGGGAATGAAAGGCTTAGACCGTGAAATTTATGCAGTAGGGGCTAGAAATTTGGAGAAAGGTCAAGCGTTTGCCAAACAATATGATATTAAAAATGTTTACGATGACTTTGATAAAATGCTTGCTGAACCAGCGATCGATGTGGTTTATATTGCAACGCCGCACTCCAATCACTATGAATATATTATGAAAAGTTTGCAAAATGGTAAGCATGTGCTAGCAGAAAAAGCGATTACGGTGAGCAGTGCCGAATTAGATGAAATAAATGCGCTTGCGAAAGAAAAAGGCTTAATTGTTAAAGAAGCGATGACGATTTTTCACATGCCACTTTATAAAAAATTACGAGCAATTGTTGATTCAGGCGAAATTGGTAAATTAAAACTTATCCAAGTCGCATTCGGAAGCGCAAAAGAAAAAGATCCAAGCAACCGTTTTTACAATATGGACTTAGCAGGCGGAGCGCTTCTTGATATTGGGACATACGCATTAAGCTTCGCGCGCTATTTCTTAACGGAAGCACCAGATGAAGTGCTAACAACGATGAAAAAATTCGAAACGGGTGTCGATGAGCAATCTGGTATTTTGCTGAAGAATAGAGAGGAAGAACTCGCAGTCGTGTCGCTTTCTTTCCGAGCAAAAGTGCCAAAACGTGGAATTGTTGCTTGTGAAGAAGGCTTTATCACTGTGGATGAATACCCGCGTGCAAGCCGTGCAACTGTGACTAATACGACTACAGGAAAAGTGGAAGAAATTGTTGCTGGTGATACGGATAAAGCTTTAGCATACGAAATTACTGCGATGGAAGAAAGTATTTCTACAGGAGAAAATCCAACATCCGAGTTAACGCGTGATGTCATCGCGATTATGACGAATGTTCGAACCAAGTGGGGCATTAAGTTTCCGTTTGAAAAATAAGAAAAGCCAGCCGGAAAAATTCCGGCTGGCTTTTTATAAGTATTTTAGTCTGTCAAATTATCTTCTGTTTCTGGATCAAAAAAGTGAGATTTAGACATTTCAAATGCAAGTGTAAGTACTTCATTTGGTTGGTGTTCAGAACGAGCATCAACACGAGCAACGAATTCGTGCGTACCAACACGGCTGTGAAGCATGAATTCAGCACCAGTAAGTTCGGCAACGATAGTAGTTGCTTTGAACGTATAACCTGGGTTTGCTTCAATTACGATAGGCTCATCATGGATATCTTCAGGACGAATGCCGAAAACGATATCTTTGCCGTCAAATCCTCTGTCTTTAAGAAGTTTCAATTTACCTTCTGGTACAGCGATAGTGAAATCATCACCGATAAAGTGGGTACCTTCTAAACGACCTTTGAAGAAGTTCATTGCGGGACTACCAATAAAGCCGGCTACGAACATATTTACTGGATGATCATACACTTGTTTTGGTGAACCAACTTGTTGGATAACACCATCTTTCATAATAACGATACGAGTAGCCATTGTCATAGCTTCCGTTTGGTCATGGGTAACGTAAATCATTGTAGTATCTAATTGTTGATGTAGTTTAGTGATTTCCGCGCGCATTTGCACACGTAATTTTGCATCTAAGTTGGAAAGTGGTTCATCCATTAAGAATACTTTGGCATCACGAACGATTGCACGTCCTAAAGCAACACGTTGACGTTGACCACCGGAAAGTGCGCTTGGTTTACGTTTTAAGTACTCTGTTAGACCAAGAATGTTTGCTGCATGTTCTACACGTTCTTTAATAGCATCTTTTGGCATTTTACGTAATTTTAAGCCGAAAGCCATGTTATCATATACAGTCATATGTGGGTAAAGTGCATAGTTTTGGAATACCATTGCGATGTCGCGGTCTTTTGGTGCAACGTTATTCATTACTTTGCCATCAATGGATAATTCCCCTTTAGAAATTTCTTCTAGTCCAGCAATCATACGTAAAGTAGTAGATTTACCACAACCAGATGGACCAACGAAAACGATAAATTCTTTGTCGTCGATTTCTAAATTAAAATCAGATACTGCTGTTACTTTGTTATCATATATTTTATAAATATGTTCTAGTGATAATTGTGCCAACTAACTTCGCCTCTTTCTATTTTTTAACTTGTATTCATTGTATATGAAAACGCTTTACAAAAACTATGGCAAATTGCACAAAGAAAATTTTCAACTATTGGGCAACATGCCTAACTACCAAAAAAATAAAAAGTTGTAAAGGCGACAAAAGACCTTTTATGTGAAATTTTTTTCAAGCGTATTAATTCTTTAGCCCCATTTCGTAAAAAGCTCCGGTTATTAATTTAAAAAAGCTTCATCTTGTGTTATATTATTAAAGCAGGCACAATATATAGTTAGTGGGGGATTATCATGTACGTGGAACAACTTAATGAACAAATGGTAATTAAAAGGGACGGTCGTAAAGCAAGTTTTGATTTGATTAAAATTCGTAATGCGATTGAAGCATCTATGAAAGCAATTAATCTAGAAGACGAATCCTTTTTAGAAGAGGTTTTGCTTGAGGTTGTAAGTGAATTACCTAACAAGGCAGATATGACCATCGATGAGATCCAGAATAGCGTTGAAAACACTTTAATGAAATCGACGTATCCAGATGTTGCGAGGGCTTACATAGAATATCGCCATGATCGTGACCATGAGCGTGAGAACATCACAGACATGCACAAAAGCGTAGAAAAATTACTACAAAAAGACAAAACAGTCGTCAACGAAAATGCCAATAAAGATGCAACAGTATTTAACACCCAACGAGATTTGACAGCAGGCGCCGTAGCCAAAAGTTATGCCTTAAAATATATGCTGCCAAAACATGTATCTAATGCGCATCTAAAAGGAGAAATTCATTTTCACGATTTAGATTACAGTCCGTATCACGCAATGACCAACTGCTGCTTAATTGATATCGAAGGCATGTTATCGAAAGGATTTACAATTGGTAATGCCAATGTAGAAAGTCCGAAGTCTATCCAAACAGCGACCGCACAAATTGCTCAAATTATCGCCAATGTTGCCAGCTCACAGTATGGTGGTTGTTCAGTAGATAGGATTGATGAAGTATTATCCGTCTATGCTCGCTTGAATTTTGAAAAACACAAAAAGGATGCAACGGAATGGGTTGTCCCTGAAAAACAAGAAGGCTACGCAGAGGAAAAAACGCGCAAAGATATTTATGATGCAATGCAAAGTCTTGAATACGAAATCAACACGTTGTATACAAGTAACGGACAAACACCATTTGTTACACTTGGATTTGGTCTTGGGAAAGACTGGTTTGCTCGTGAAATCCAAAAGGCTATCTTAAAAGTTCGAATTGGCGGGGTTGGGAAAGACAAACACACAGCGATTTTTCCAAAACTAGTATTTTCGATTCGTCGTGGAACCAACCTGAATGCAGCGGACCCAAACTACGATATTAAACAACTAGCACTTGAATGCTCCTCTAAACGGATGTATCCAGATGTACTAAATTATGATTCACTCGTTCGTTTAACAGGTGATTTTAAAGTTCCGATGGGTTGTCGTTCGTTCTTACCTGCTTGGACTAACGAAAACGGAGAACATGTAAATGCTGGAAGAAACAATCTTGGTGTAGTAACACTTAATATTCCACGGATTGCTATCCAAAGTGGTGGCGATAAAGAACGTTTCTGGGAAATTTTCCATGACCGGATGAAAACAGTCAAAGATGCGCTACTTTTCCGTTTAAACCGTGTGCGCCAAGCTCGTCCAGAAAATGCACCAATTTTATACAAATATGGCGCATTTGGCAAACGACTACAAGACGGAGAAGAGGTTGATCAACTTTTCAATAAAGAACGTTCAACCATTTCGATTGGTTACATCGGGCTTTATGAAGCAGCGACTGTATTTTATGGTGGCGAATGGGAAGGGGATAGAGAGGCAAAAAACTTTACATTAGATATCGTCAAAGAATTAAAAGCTTATGCAGACAACTGGAAAGACGAGTATGGCTATTGGTTTAGTGTTTACTCTACTCCAAGTGAAAGTTTGACAGACCGTTTTAATCGTTTAGACAAAGAAAAATACGGTGTAATCAAAGACATCACCGACAAAGATTATTATCAAAACTCATTCCATTATGATGTGCGTAAAAAAATTACACCATTTGAAAAAATTGATTTTGAAAAAGATTATCCAGAATTTTGCTCAGGTGGATTTATTCATTATTGTGAGTATCCGAAAATGGTACACAATACGAAAGCACTAGAGGCTGTGTGGGATTACTCCTATGACCGCGTAGCTTATCTTGGAACAAATACACCAATCGACAAATGCTATGAATGTGACTTTGAAGGAGAATTTGTACCGACAGAGGACGGGTTTAAATGTCCAAGTTGTGGAAATACTGATCCTGAAAAAGCAGATGTCGTAAAACGCACATGTGGTTATTTAGGTAATCCAATGAAGCGTCCAATGGTTCATGGACGCCATGTGGAAATTAGCAATCGAGTAAAACATATGGAGAATTTAGGTGAATAACCCCGAACCGCGCGAATGGAAGTCGACCGAATTATCCAGAGGGTATATCGCTGACTATAAAGCATTTAACTTTGTGGACGGAGAGGGGGTACGATGCAGTTTGTATGTATCGGGATGCCCTTTCCACTGCGAGGGTTGCTACAATAAAGCTGCACAATCTTTTAAGTACGGCAAACCTTACACGAAAGAACTAGAAGACGATATTCTGAAAGATATTGGACATGAAAGTGTTCAAGGTTTAACTCTACTTGGTGGGGAACCGTTCTTAAATACCGCTACATGTCTTTCCGTTGTTAAGCGAATCCGGGCGACATACGGGGATACGAAAGATATTTGGTCATGGACAGGCTACACTTGGGATGAAATGATGCAAGAAACCCCAGACAAACTAGAATTATTGTCCTTAATAGATGTCTTGGTAGATGGCCGCTTTGAACAAAAACTATTCGATTCAAACTTAGCATTCCGCGGTTCTAGCAACCAACGAATTATTGATGTACAAAAATCACTTAGCAAACAAGAAGTTATATTATATGAGCTATAACAAAAGACGTTTTCTAGGCTAACTAGAAAACGTCTTTTGTTATCATTGAGTGATAGGGGGTCTTTTTTTCACATAATTATACAATTCTTTATTATGAATAACCCAACAATTATCTACTTTCTCGATTTTACCTTGCTCTGTTAAAAGCGCAAGTTGTTTATAAAAACTACTCTTGGAAAGACCGCTATATGCAGCGACAATTTTTGTCCGTAATTCTTTAGGAAGTTTCACGCTATTTGGCTCCATCAGAGTTCCGTGGAATTTTGCAATATTAGCAAAAGAAAGCTCTAATTTCCCAGCTGGAATACAATCACTAAGCAGACTTTTAAAAAAAGAATGCCTCGTTAGCTCCTTCATTATGAAAAATTGAAAGCCGAAATTTTCAGGAAACATGGAAAGGAAATACTCTAAATCTTTAAAGGAAAATTTATAAACCACACATTCTGAAATAGTTTTGAAAGTTAATTTTTGCATATTTTCTTCTAATAAACTGTAATAATTAACAAATGAGCCTTTACCTAAAATAGTATAAATATTAGGTGAATCTGGACTTAACGATATGGAAACATATCCATCAATAATTAGATAAACATGTTCTTTGGTAAGCCCTTCTTCTTCAATTAATTGTGTACGGTTAGGAATAGTAATTTTTTCAAAACTAATATTACCTTTTTGAGAGAGTTGGATGAATTCCAGATAATTAAATAGCGTATTCATTTTGAGGGCTCCTTGCATTTTATTTGTCTTACTAAGAATGTGTAACAAGTTTTCCTTTTCTAGTATAACTCAGGACGTCTATCTGTGAAAATAGGAATAATGCCTCTAGTTTCAGCGACAAGGCTTAAGTCGATTTCGGCATAGAGATTTTCTTCTCCTTCTCCTGCTTGAGCAACCACATTTCCAAGTGGATCAATAACAAGTGAGTGACCATTGAAATGATTTTGTGGATCATCACCTATACGGTTTACAGCAACGACAAAAGCTTGATTTTCAATAGCCCGTGCGATTAATAGCTGTTTCCATTGGGTAATTCGTTCTGCCGGCCACTGAGCAGAAATAAATAATACTTCTGATCCTTCAGAAGTATGTTTCCGTATCCATTCAGGAAAACGGATGTCATAACATATAAAACCAGCGCAAGAAACATCATTTAGTCTGAATAAATTGGTATCATTACCAGCTTCTATAAATAAATGCTCATTCATCAGTTGGAATAAGTGAACCTTTTTATAAGAAGATAATAAACCACCATAACGATCAAATGCGTACATCGTATTTGAAAATTTACTTCCTTCTGAAATCGCTACTGAACCACCAATGATGGCAATTTGATGTTTTTCAGCTAGGTTTGCTAAAAATTCTTTTGTGCGCTCCCCATTTAAATCGGCAAGACCGGATAATTCGTTTAAGGCATAGCCGGTATTCCACATTTCAGGTAAAACTGCAACATCGGCCCCATTTTTTGCTGCTTCGACAATAGCTTTTTCCATTCGTGCATAATTTGCATCTGGATATTTAAAAGCCACATCCGTTTGACATAATGCCAACTTCCACATGTTCTTTCGCTCCCTTTTCCCCTTTTTCTTTTAAAATAACATAAGCTTGGTGATAGGTCTATTTTGACCACTTTTCACCAAGCTTAAGTATGGAATTAATCCTTTTTTAGACGTCTTGATAAGAAATTACCAAACGATTGTAATGCCTGAACCATAATAATCAATATAATAATGGTTGTGTACATAACGGTAGGTTCGAAGCGTTGGAAGCCATATTGGTAGGCGATTGTTCCTAGACCGCCAGCACCAACGAGCCCGGCCATTGCTGTTGCGCCAATCAAACCAATCGTAGCGATAGTTAGGCCTAGTACGATACCAGACCGTGCTTCACGAATAACAACACTCCAGATGATTTTTGGCGTGGAGATTCCCATTGCTTGATATGCTTCGATAACCCCTTTATCTACTTCAAGTAGGGCGGACTCCATTAAACGTGCAATATAAGGTGCTGTAAATACAACAAGTGGCATAATCACGCCTTGAATCCCAATAGTAGTTCCAACAACAGCACGTGTTACTGGAATCATTAAGAATAATAGAATGATAAAAGGTAATGAACGTAAAATATTGATAACCCAGTTCAAAACACTATAGACAACTAGATTTTCAGATTGCCCCCCTTTACGCGTTAAAATTAAGAATACGCCAAGAGGTAGACCAATAGCTAAGGCAATAACAAGCGTAATCCCAGTCATTGTCAAAGTTTCTAAAAATCCTTGCCAGAGAATCGGTCCCCATTCTTCAAAAAATGAACTCATAGTAACTCGACCTCCTCAACAACAACACCAGATTCTTTTAAATAAGCAATTGCCTTACTGTATTCTACTTCGTCCCCTTTTAAATGAACAAGCAGTTTTCCAAGTGTGCCATTTTTTAAATGATCAATTCCGCCAGCTAAAATGCTAGGCAAAACATCAAATTTGCGCGAAACAAGTGCAAGTGCGGGTTCATCAGCTTCGTCCCCAATAAAATGAAGTGAAACAAGCTTTCCAGTAGCGATATACCGTTCTAATAAATCTTGAGGAATATCAAAACTTGCCTCAGAGCCAACAAAACGTTTAGTAGTTGTATGTTTAGCTTTAGTAAATATATCTAGAACAGTCCCTTGTTCAACCAAATGCCCATTTTCCATAACGGCAACACGGTCACAAATGCGTTGAATTACATCAAGCTCATGTGTAATTAAGAAAATCGTGATGCCTAGTTCAGCGTTAATTTTAAGTAATAGTTGTAAAATCGCTTCGGTCGTTTCCGGATCAAGTGCACTTGTTGCTTCATCGCTAAGCAAAATTTCTGGCTCATGTGCAAGCGCGCGAGCAATAGCCACACGCTGTTTTTGACCGCCAGAAAGTTGGCTTGGATAGTTATTTCTCTTATCCTCTAAGCCAACAATCGATAAATATTTGTTCACACGTGTCTCGATTTCCGCTTTTGGTACACCTTCCAGTTGGAGCGGTTTAGCAATATTATCATAGACGGTAGCCGTTTTGAGCAGATTATATCCTTGGAAAATCATCCCAATTTTGCGACGAGCCACGCGCAGTTCTTTACTTGAAAGGGTAGACAGATTCTTGCCATCAATCAAAACTTGGCCCGCGTCTGGGCGTTCAAGTAGATTGATACAACGAACGAGGGTGCTTTTACCAGCGCCACTATAACCAACGACGCCGAAAATTTCTCCTTTTTCGACCTTGATAGATACATTTTTGACGGCTTCTACTGTTTTTCCATTAACGTTAAATGTCTTTGATACTTGATGTAGTTCAATCAAATTAAAACAACTCCCTAGAATGCAGGTACTACAGACCCATTAAATTCTTTTTCAATAAATTCTTTTACATCATCAGAATGGTAATATTTTTCTAATGTTTTTACAACTTCATCGTCTTTGTTTTCAGTACGGACAACAAAGACATTTGGATATGGATTGTCTTTCGTTGGTTCATGGTAAATGGCGTCTTTATTAATAGAAAGTCCAGCGCCCATTGCAAAGTTAGTATTGATAGCAGCAGCTGCCACTTCATCCAATTGCGCAGGGATTTGAGAAGCTTCTAGTTCAACAATTTCAAGATCTAATGGATTTTCGGCAATATCTTTTTTTGTTGCTTTTTCCTCCACGCCGTCTTTTAGTTTAATAATACCAGCGTCTTCAAATAATTTTAGACCTCGATATTCGTTACTAGGATCATTTGGAACGGCAATTTTGTCGCCTTTTTTCAGTTCTTTTAAATCTTTAATGTCGTTGGAGTAAATACCCATTGGGAAGGCAACTGTTTTAAAAGCGACATCTAGTTTGTATCCTTTATCTTTCTTTTGTTGCTCTAAAAAAGGAATTGTTTGATAGTTGTTAGCATCCAAGTCACCATCATTTAAAGCTGTATTTGGTGTATTATAATCATCAAATGTTTTGATTTTGATTTCTAGTCCATCTTTTTTCGCTAATTTTTGAACTTCTTCAGCGATTTGTTGGTGTGGTCCAGCGGTTGTTCCAATCGTTATTTCTTTCGTGCTTAAGGCTTTATCATCGTTTCCGCCTCCACAAGCTGCTAATCCTAAAACGAGACTTGATGCGAGTAAAATTCCTAACCCTTTTGTTAATTTTTTCATCTTTTTTCCTCCCTAGTATGTTGATGATTTATCCAGATTTATTCATAAAAGCAATAAAAAAACTTCTCTATTTAGAATAGAGAAGTGGAAAGTCGAACATATCCAGCTCCTCTTATCTACCAAAACGAAAAAACGTTTTGCTGGAATTAGCACCTTCACTTTACGCTTAAATAAAGTTAGGTTGCCGGGCTTCATCGGGCCAGTCCCTCTGCCGCTCTCGATAAGAGAAAATATTTAGAAAAACCTGTTAGTTAAAAATATACGCATTTTGCTGTAATTTGTCAATGGTTTTTTCTGTTTTTAAAAATTGGACTGGACAAATACTTCAGAAAACTTTACTATTTTAATCAATGAAACTTGTAAAGGACGGGTGTAAAATGAAAATTTCCAAACGCTTGCAAAACTTACCAGATCAGTTTTTTTCTAGTTTAGTGGAAAAAGTGGGCAAGAAAGTAGCGACAGGTCATGATGTTATTAACTTAGGTCAAGGAAATCCAGATCAGCCGACACCTGCGCATATTGTAGAGGCACTTAAAACTGCTTCTGAAAAACCCGGTAATCACAAGTATTCTTTATTTCGCGGAAAACATGAATTAAAAAAAGCGGCGGCAGATTTTTATGCACGTGAATATGATGTAACGATTGATCCTGCAACCGAAGTAGCGATTTTATTTGGAACGAAAACGGGCTTAGTCGAGTTACCAATGTGCATCATGGACCCTGGTGATGTTATGCTTTTACCAGATCCAGGTTATCCTGATTACTTGTCTGGTGTCGTGTTAGGAGAAGTGCAATTTGAAACAATGCCACTCATTGCGGAAAATAACTTTTTGCCAGATTTTACTAAAATTCCTACAGATGTTGCTGAAAAAGCGGAATTAATGTATTTAAACTATCCTAATAATCCAACTGGCGCGATTGCAACAGCAGATTTCTTTGAAGAAACAGTCGCCTTCGCTAAAGAAAACAATATAACCGTTGCTCACGATTTTGCTTATGGTGGAATTGGTTTTGATGGTAAAAAACCAATTAGTTTCCTGCAAACACCCGGTGCCAAAGAAGTTGGAATTGAATTATATACACTTTCAAAAACATACAATATGGCAGGATGGCGAGTTGGTTTTGCAGTCGGAAATAAAAACGTTATCGAAGCAATCAACCTTATTCAAGATCATATGTATGTTAGTTTATTCCCGGGAATTCAAGATGCTGCAATCGAAGCTCTAACCGGCGACCAAACATGCGTCAACGAATTGAATAATCGTTATGAAAAAAGGCGAAATGCTTTTATTATTGCTTGTGAAAGAATTGGCTGGGAAGCAGTTGCTCCAGCAGGTTCATTTTTTGCATGGATGCCTGTTCCAGAAGGGTTTACTAGCAGTCGTTTTGCGGACTATTTATTAGAAGAAGTGAACGTTGCGGTTGCAGATGGTAGCGGTTTTGGGGAATTTGGCGAGGGATATGTTCGAGTGGGGTTATTAATGGAAGAAGCCCGTTTAGAAGAGGCAGTTGCTCGAATTTCCAAATTACACCTTTTTGATAAAGTTCCACAAAGTTAAAAAGGGCAAACAGAGAAAATAGCCTGTAATAATTCAGATAATTAACCGTATGTGTTATACTTGATTAAGTGAGTCTATTTCTTATTTGTGATGGTTTAAAAAAGACTCACTGACATGAACATAATTACTTTGAAAAATATGCATGAAACCAAACTATCTGTCCCGGTAAAAACCGGCAAAATCCATGAATGAGAGGACTGTAAACTAATGGCAGAAAAGAAAATCCTTGTAGTAGATGATGAAAAACCGATTGCGGATATAGTTAAATTTAATCTAAATAAAGAAGGATTTGATGTATATTGCGCCTATGATGGCGATGAAGCATTAGAACTAGTTGAGGAAGTCCAACCAGACTTGATTTTACTAGATATTATGCTTCCAGGTCGTGATGGTATTGAGGTATGTCGTGAAGTTCGTAAAAAATATGATATGCCAATTATTATGGTCACAGCAAAAGACTCGGAGATTGATAAAGTTATCGGTCTAGAACTTGGTGCAGATGATTATGTAACGAAACCTTTCAGTAATCGTGAATTAATTGCCCGAGTGAAAGCTAATCTGCGTCGTCACAGTCAAGTGAGCTCTAGTGCGGCAGAGGAAGAAGGAAATAGTGAGCTAGAAATAGGTTCATTAATTATTCATCCTGATGCATACGTTGCTTCTAAACGTGGTGAAACAATTGAACTTACGCATCGTGAATTTGAATTGCTTCATTATTTAGCAAAGCATATGGGCCAAGTAATGACGAGAGAACATTTACTCCAAACAGTTTGGGGCTATGATTACTTTGGTGATGTTCGTACTGTAGACGTTACCGTTCGTCGTTTACGTGAAAAAATTGAAGACAATCCAAGCCATCCAGCGTGGTTAGTAACAAGACGCGGCGTGGGTTATTATTTACGTAACCCTGAACAAGAATAAGAATGTATTCGTAAGCGGTTATCGAAGTGTTAAAACTTCGGTGATCGCTTTTTTGGGTATATTCGATTAGTTGGTGTTTATTTAATAATTAAATCGACCTAATTAATACTAAAAATCGTACGTCTTCCCTGGAACATATGGTATACTAATTTAAATATATTACCCCGAATAGGAGTAGAAAGACTTATGCATAAAATGAGATTTTTTCAATCCGTACAATTTAAGTTAGTTATTATGTATTTGCTTCTGATTATTGTGGCAATGCAAGTAATTGGTGCTTATTTTGTTCGTGAATTGGAAGGACAACTGGAGAAAAATTTTCAAGATTCGATTACAAATAGTATTACTTTACTTGATTATAATGCGCGGGAAGAAATTCTGAAAAATAGCGATAATACCGTAAAGTTACAGAATGATATTCGCGAACTACTCGTTGACTATTCGCGTGCAAGTAGCAATATTATCGAAGTTAGAATAGTAGATAACAAAGGGAAAATTCTCGGTACATCTAATTTAAATAACCAAGGAATCGTTGGGCAAAAAAGCAATGATCCACTTGTAAAACGTACGCTATCACTTGGCACAAGCTCGGAAGATAAAATCTATAAAGACGAGTCTAATAAAAATAATCGTGTCTGGGTGAATGTTTCCTCAATCAAAAACAAAGGCGAAGTAATTGGGGCTATTTATCTTGTCGCAGATATTGAAAGTGTCTACAAACAAGTAGATGATATTACAAATATCTTCATTACCGGGACACTAATTGCGATGATTATTACAGCTGTTCTAGGTATTTTGCTTTCGCGAACTATTACAAAACCAATCATTGAAATGAAACGGCAAGCCTATGCAATGGCACGCGGGAATTATAGCCGCAAAGTAAAAGTGTATGGTGTCGATGAAATTGGTGAGTTAGCGGATTCTTTTAACACCTTAACTAAACGAGTACAAGAAGCACAAGCAATGACAGAAGGCGAACGGCGTAAATTATCATCTGTGCTAGCTTACATGACAGATGGAGTTATCGCTACAGACCGTCGTGGTAAAGTTATTCTAATCAACACGCCTGCAGAAAAAATGCTACGCGCCAAACATGAGAGTGCGAATGGTCGCTCAATTATCGATGTGTTAGATATTGGCGATAAATTTCAATTTGAGGATTTAATGGAAGTCGATGGATCCCTCACAATGGACCGAAGCACGTCGGACAAACCATATATCCTCCGTGCTAATTTCTCTGTTATCCAACGTGAAACAGGATTTAATAATGGTGTTATTGCCGTTTTACATGATATTACTGACCAAGAAAAGGTCGACCAAGAACGCCGTGATTTTGTTTCTAATGTTTCCCATGAACTTAGAACGCCACTTACTAGTATGCACAGTTATTTAGAAGCATTAAGCGATGGGGCATGGGAAGATAAAGAAATCGCTCCACGCTTCCTTGAAGTAACGCAAAATGAAACAGAGCGGATGATTCGTCTAGTAAACGATTTATTAAAACTGTCAAGAATGGACGGTGGCAGAGAACGTTTAGAGAAGAGTTTCGTGAATTTCACTGATTTCTTCAATCATATTATTGATCGTTTTGAAATGATGAAAAATGAAACAATCATGTTTAAACGTCATATTCCAAAAGAGCCTGTTATTATTGAAATCGATGAAGACAAAGTAATGCAAGTGTTAGATAACATCATTTCAAATGCGAATAAATATTCACCAGACGGCGGTAGAATCTCCTTCTACTTGAAAAAATATGAAAATGAAATTGAAGTTAGTATTGCGGACGAAGGCCTTGGTGTACCAGAAGAAGATTTAGCAACGATATTCGATCGCTTTTTCCGTGTAGATAAAGCTCGCTCAAGGGAAATGGGTGGAACAGGGTTAGGGCTTGCCATTGCTCGCGAAGTTATCGAAGCACATGGTGGCCGAATTTGGGCAGAACGCAATAAAACTAAAGGGACCATTATTAAATTTACCCTGCCATACAGTGACTTACCGGAGGATGATTGGGAATGATGAAAAAAACAGGCTTTCGTTCGTTTGTATTAACCATTTTAGTTATACTCAGCGTAGTCCTAAGTTACTTGATTTGGAAGGGACAGCCTGATTATGAAGCGATTAACGTTAAGGAAATAGAAAAAACAACCATTGATAAAACTATGACTACATCACAAGTGTTCCGACCATATAAACTAGCTGTTAACGCAAATGGAAAAAATTACCAGAGTTTAAACGCGGATTTGCTTAACGAATTAATCGCACAAGGGAAATCATTTAGTTTCTCAGAAGTAGTACTTGCAAACAAAAAGAACAATGAAGAATACGAGAAATTAATTCATAAAAATGGCACCATTGAAATCGTGTATCCAAACAATATTCCGTTTTCTATTTTCGCTCAAATTTTTCAAGTAGAAGGAGAAGGATTAGAATCAGCTTTCTTCAACCGGATAATTTTTGACGTCAATAACACAGACACTGGACTCCACTCGGTTTATTTCGCCAACGACGATCAAGATAATATATACCAAAGTTCACTTCAAAATAAAGATATCGATAAAATCGAAAAAATTGTTAAAACAAATGAAAGTAAATTAACAGAAAATGACAAGTTGATTTTAAACAAGCGTAATCTCTTCCTTAGTTCGGATGAAACCAAGCTCAATCGCAAAAAATATATCATTGACTCACTAGAAATAAATCAGTTTACAGCAGCACTTTTCCAAGATTCTGGTACGGTCAAAAGTGAAGGGAATACGTATACAGATGGATCGAGCGTTATTGAAATGGATACAGAAAATAAAGTATTAGAGTATGTTAATCCATCTCAAGAAAGAACCAATCCAGAAGACCTAAGTAGTGTGAAACGAGCGGGGTTAATTCAAGATAGCTTTAATTTTATTAATGATCATGCTGGGTGGACTGGCGATGGATCGTATTATTTCACTGGATATAACGGCGATAGTGGGACAACCAATTTTAGTTTGTTTGTAGATAATTTTCAAGTTTATAATGAAAATGGCATGGCAGATATCTCGGTCACAGAAGGAATTGAAGCGGTGTACAAGTATATACGACCATTTTTCCGCTTGGATACGGATGTTCCTGGGGAGAAAAAAGAAGAAACATTACCATCTTCCTATAAGGTTTATGAAGAGCTATCCAATAATCCTAATGTGAGAACTGAGGATATTCAGGATATCGTCCCTGGTTACCACATGACGAGAAGTGAATCTTCAGGTATGAATCGTATCGTGACTTTAGAACCGACTTGGTTATATAAATACCATAATAAATGGTTCCTCTTCCAGTCAGACAAGGCGGGTGAACAATAATGGATTGGCGAAAAACACAATTGATTTTTATTGTTACGCTACTTATTTTAAATGTATTTTTAGCAGTAATTTATTTCAACAAACAATTATCAGATGATCCAGATACGCTCGGCAACGAGACGCTAGAGGAACGGTTGAAAGCAGATAATATAATGTATCCTGACCTTTCAAATAAACCAACTAGTGGCGCCATTTTCACGACCGAACGCGCTGCATTTACTACGAAAGATGTTAGTGATTTAACCGGGCAAGCTATCACATTAAAAGATAACAACAAAGAAATTTATTCTATTTTACAAACTCCAGTAAAAGCTGGGAAAAAAGGGAATAACACCGAATTGAAAAAATTTATGGAGACAGAAGTATACCGTGGCGAATCATATAAGTTTTGGAACTACGATAAAGAAGCTAACACGTTAACTTTTAATCAATTAATCAACAATAATATGGTGCTTTTTGACGAAGCAGGACAAATCACATTCTATTTAGATAATGATGATCAGGTAGTTTCATATGAACAAACTTGGATGACTAAACAAGACGATTTAAAAGAAAAAACAAACTTGATGTCGGCAGCAGATGCTTTAGAAGCAGTTTATCAACATGGTGAATTAAAGCAAGATAGTGATGTGGTTTCTGCAACATTTGGCTATTACACGACTGTTCAACTACCATCAGGCAATGTTTACTTCCCCGTTTGGTGTTTTGAAGTGGAACATGCAGACACTACAAGCTATGTCTTAGTCAATGCAAAAGACGAGCAAGTAATTAATCAATCAGAGAACCAAACCACGACAGCGCCAGGAAGTGAATTATCCAGCCGTCAAAAAGTAAAATAAAATAGTAGTCAACCTAATCGCAAGCAAGATTAGGTTGATTTTTTCAAGTGACCGCACATGCAATTTTGCCGATTTAGCGTTACAATGAAAGGTATATAAGCCTTTAGGGGGATAAAAAATGTTCGCAAATAAAATTCTAACTGAAAAAGACACGGAACAAATCCGATTTAGCATATTAGCCAGTGGAAGCTCAGGCAATGCCACACTTGTAGAAACAGGCGACCAAAAAATTCTCGTGGACTGCGGTTTGAGTGGGAAGAAAATGGAAGGATTGTTTGCGCAAGTTGGTAGAGATATGAGCGATTTAGATGCGATTCTAATTACGCACGAACATTCCGATCATATTAAAGGTTTGGGCGTACTTGCTCGTAAATATAAATTACCGATTTATGCAAATGCAAAAACATGGAAAGCAATGGATAATATGATTGGAGAAGTGTCGTCTGATCAAAAATTCCAATTTGACATGGAAACAGTAAAATCTTTTGGCAGTATGCAAGTAGAATCCTTTGGTGTATCGCATGACGCGATTGAGCCGATGTTTTACATATTTCATAAAGGGAATAAAAAGTTCGTAATGATAACTGACACAGGATATGTAAGTGATCGCATGAAAGGACATATTGCAGGAGCTGATGCTTATCTTTTTGAAAGCAATCATGATGTAGAAATGCTTCGAATGGGACGCTATCCTTGGAATGTGAAACGTAGAATTCTTGGAGATGAGGGCCATGTGAGTAATGAGGATGCGGCAATCGCGATGAGCGAAGTCATTACTGATCAAACGAAACGAATTTATTTAGGGCATCTTAGTAAAGACAACAATATGAAAGAACTTGCAAGAATGAGCGTAACTCAGACATTGATGGCAGAAGGAATTGATGTCGGCGGAAAACTGGAAATTTTTGATACTGACCCAGAAAATGCTACCCCTATCTTCACCATTTAAGTTTCACTAATTTGTTAAAGTTTTTTCATCGTTTTTTCATATTTGTGGGTTACTATGAAGTATATAAATGCGAATTTTGCAGAGAGGAAGGAAGACATGGACGAGAAAGAGAAAGAGAAAGAGTTAAATGAAAACACAGAAAATGAGAGCACGCCAAAAAAAGAGGTCGAGGATACCTTACATACAGCTGAGAACCCGCAGCCAGTCCAAGAATCTCCTATCGTGGAAGGTGTGACACCAGAAGGAGAAAAATTTGCTGGCGCGACAGAAGAAGCAGCTGAAGCAAGCTCTACACATGCATTTTTTGAAGAAGCAAGTAAGGAACCTACCAGACCAGCACCAGGACCAAGACGTGCAGGAAATGCTGGCGGGGGAGTACCTCCTAATCGTGTAACACCGAGCGGAAGTGGTAACGGGAATGGACAGCCACCAAAACGCGGAAAACATTTTGTGGGATATTTTTTAACAGCGCTTATCGGAGTTATAATTGGCGGATTAATTATTTTCTTTGTTGGTTGGAACAGCGGTGATAACGCAGACACAACAAATAATACAACCGAAAATAAATCCGGAAAAGTGGAAAAAGTAACCGTTAATACGACTTCAGATGTGACTAAAGCAGTAGACAAAGTTCAAGATGCGGTAGTGAGTGTATTAAATTACCAATCGTCTTCATCTCTTGATGGAACAACTACTTCGGAAAAAGAAGCTTCATCTGGCTCAGGCGTGATTTATAAAAAGGCTAATGGTAAAGCATATATCGTAACAAACAATCACGTAGTTGCTGATGCTAATAAATTAGAAGTAACTTTCACAAACGGTAAAAAATCAGAAGCAAAATTACTTGGAACAGACGAATGGAATGATTTAGCTGTTCTTGAAATTGATGATAAAAATGTAAGTACAGTTGCAGCATTTGGCGACTCTGATGCATTAAAATTAGGGGAACCAGCAATTGCCATAGGTAGTCCGCTTGGAACAGAATTTTCTGGCTCCGTGACACAAGGTATCATTTCCGGCTTAAATCGCGCGGTACCAGTGGATACAAATGGTGATGGAAC
Organism: Listeria ivanovii subsp. londoniensis; assembly: GCF_000763495.1. Lineage (GTDB taxonomy): Bacteria > Bacillota > Bacilli > Lactobacillales > Listeriaceae > Listeria > Listeria londoniensis. The sequence goes on from NZ_CP009576.1 coordinate 399,744, forward strand.
AGAAGACTGGGAAGCAGACGTTATCCAAACAGACGCAGCAATCAACCCAGGTAACAGTGGTGGAGCTTTAATTAATATCGAAGGACAAGTAATTGGGATTAATTCCATGAAAATTTCAATGGAAAATGTAGAAGGTATTAGCTTTGCGATTCCAAGTAACACAGTAGAACCAATCATCGAACAATTAGAAACAAAAGGTGAAGTAGAACGTCCATCACTTGGCGTTTCCTTACGTGATGTGGATACTATTCCAGAAACACAACAAAAAAATATCTTGAAATTACCAGACAGCGTTGATTATGGCGCAATGGTTCAACAAGTCGTATCTGGCTCTGCAGCTGATAAAGCAGGACTAAAACAATATGATGTTATTGTTGAGCTAAACGGTGAAAAAGTAACAAATTCCATGACATTACGCAAAATCTTATATGGCAATGATGTAAAAATTGGTGATAAAGTCAAGGTGAAATACTACCGTGATGGAAAAGAAAAAACATCAGATATTCAATTAGAAGCAGCAAAAACAACTACATGATGAATGAAAAGCCATTCTCTTGAAAAAGAGGGTGGCTTTTTGTGTGTGGAAAAGTTGTGGATAGGTATTTTTTTCGGATATAGATATAGTAGAGAACGTGAATTCGGCTACTAAATATAGGAATTGTTTGTGGATATGTGGATAAGTTCTGTGGATAACCTGTGTGTAAGCAGTGAATATCTTGTGGAAAAGAACAATTTTGATAATTTGATTAATAAATACAGATTTATTTTTGAAAAAAACGTATTTTTTGTGAAAATATGGGACAAAAAAAGAAAAATGTGGATAGAAAGCCGTTTATCCACAATCCATCAAATAATATGGCGGAATTGTAAAAAGGAAAAAAACTTTACTAAAAAAAGGAATACGTGAGAACTACTGTGGGAGAAGAGTTTAGCGCGATTTTAGAGAATAATAATGGGCTGAAATAGTACTAAACTGCCCTTGTGGATAACCTGTGGATAGTGGAAATCGCTCAGTATATATATTGTATGGAATGTATGTTCGGACACAAAATAGAGAGTTAGGCTGTGGATATGTGGATAATATTTGTGTATAACTTGTGTATAAGGGTGGGATAACTTGTGGGGAAAGTACTTTGACTAAATTTTTCGTAACGGTGTATATGATATGAGAAAAGAACTAAAAAGCAGAAATTAGTTTTAGGTAGTGCTTGGTGCATAATTTGTTGTATCATAAGAGTATTAATAAAATTAAGGGTGGCGCAAATGAATATTCAAATTGTAACGGTGGGAAAACTAAAAGAAAAATATTTAGTGCAGGGAATTGCGGAATACTTAAAGCGTCTTAGCGCCTATGCAAAAGTATCTATTGTCGAAGTTGCAGACGAAAAAGCACCAGAAGTATTGAGCGAGGCGGAAATGAAGCAAGTGAAAGATAAGGAAGGTGCGCGGATTTTGGCGAAAATCCCTGAAGATGCTTATGTAATTGCGCTTGCGATAGATGGGAAGATGAAGTCGAGCGAGGAATTTGCGGCGGATTTGGATAAACTGGCGACTTACGGCCGGAGTAAGGTGACATTTGTGATTGGCGGGTCGCTTGGGCTTAGTGAGGCGGTTTTGAAACGGAGTGATGAGCGGATTTCGTTTGGGCGGTTGACCTTACCGCATCAGTTGATGAGACTCGTGTTGGTGGAGCAGGTTTACCGGGCGTTTCGGATTGTGCGAGGGGAGCCGTATCATAAATGAGCATACAATTAAAACTAATTATCGCATTGACAAAGCTAATAAATGTCAAAAAAATCTTTACACTAGAAGATCAAACTCTACGAAATGAAATCGCAAAAAAACAGAAAAAAATAGAAAAACCGAAGAAAAATAGTTTTCAAGGGTATGAAAAAGAAGTTTTGCAGGTTAATGACCATGGATTGTACAGATTTTCCAAGATAGCAAATAAAAATGCGCTGCTATATTTGCCGGGTGGTGGTTTTGTGTTGCCTATTTCAGGGGTGCATTGGGATTATTTGTCTGATTTATCCGAGCATGTAGATGTAGATATTTTTGTCGGAATTTACCCATTAGCGCCGGAGTTTAATGTGGGTGATGTGCTGGCGTTTGTTGAGGGCAGTATTGCAACGATGAAAGCGATGGGCTATGAGGAAATAACGATAATGGGTGACTCTGCTGGCGGGAATACTGCGCTTGCGGCGGTGCAACTAGATGAAATAAAGCAGCATGTGGATAAAGTGGTAGCGATTTCGCCGTTAGTGGATTTTGCCTTGACGAATCCAGCGATAGTTGAGGTGGAGAAGAAGGATACGATTGTTGCAACTAAGGCGCTTAATGAGATTAGGGCGTGGTATGCGGGGGATTATTTGGTAGACAGTCCGCTAATTAGCCCGATTAATGGTGAGTTTGATGATGCGAAAGTGCTTATGGTGAGTGGGACTAGGGATGTGACGAATCCGGATACGAACCGGATGGCGCGGATGCACGGGGAGATTGAGTATTTGGAGTTTCCTGGGTTGCCGCATGTGTTTGCGCTGTATCCAATTCCGGAAGCTAGAGAGGTTAATGAGCGTGTTTGGGGGTTTGTTGATGGGTGATTGGAAAAGATAATTAAGAAATTTTATCTGTAGTATAAATCATTTTTCGAAAGGAGAATTAAAATGTCCTTCTTAAAAAAATATGGCTTTTATTTTTTGCTTCTTGGCGTACTGAGTGATTTTCTAACGCCGTACATACTGGGGATATTTTATCCTGGGTTAAACCAAATGACAATGGTGATGAGTGTGTTTGGGGATGTGGCTAGTCCGGTTCGTGGGGCGTTTTTGGTTTGGTCGGTGGTTTCGGGGGCGCTGTTTGTGCTTGCTTTACCGGCGATTTATCAGAGCGCTTTTAAGCAATCACGGACTTTGGCGATTTTGCTGGTTTCTGCAATTGGATTGTACGGGATTGGCGATTGTATCTTCACGGGGTTATTTAGTATTGATACGGAACAAGCGACTTGGACGTTTTCAACTTGGGTGCACAATATAGGCTCAGGTTTGGGGTATATGGGATTTTTACTGTTTCCATTGTTCTTGGTGCTACTTTACCGAAAAACGGGTGAGACGGCTTCTAGCAAGCTTTATTTGGTGCTTCTAATTGTTAGTTTGCTGTCAGCGGGTGTATATGGCTTGGCGCGGATTCCGGCGGTTAATTATTTGCCTGTTTTGGATAAAATTGGCTTTTGTCAGCGGGTTAGTTTCTTTTTTAATTATTTGCCGATTGTTGTTTTTGGGGTTGAGGGGATTAGGAGAGGATATGAGAAACCCTAGATTCCCGTAAAATCTAGCGTTTTGTTTTTAGTTGGATTTTCGATGCGATTACGATATGATTGTTTTGAAGGTGAAAAACATAACATAAGGAGATGGACAGATGAAGAAAAAAACAGTGCATGGCTGGGAGATTATCTCTAGTCTGGATGCGCGAATTTATGAAGATGAGACGGGAGTAGCGATTTTGGTCGATATGGATGGATTTGGAGATCAAACCCCAGTTATTTTGGATTTTGATGAGGATGGCGCGGATGTGAGATCGTTTTCACATTTGACGAAGAAGATTCGGATTTCGCTCAATAGGAAGATATTTATTGATTGGCGGGATGAGTATTTCGGGGAAGCTGTGCAGGAGATGGATATTGTTGAGGTGGAGCGGGACTAACCGTTAAAAACATAAAAAAGGAGAGCAACAAGATGAACAAAAAATTAGTAGGTATTATTATTTTAGGTGTTATGCTTTTGTTAGTGGGCTGTGGTAAAGAGGTTGTTGATAGTAAATTTACCGGGAAATGGAAATTGGAATCGTCTGGTATTGGTATGAGTGATGGGGCAAGTTACAAGGAAACAGATGAGTCGGATGAAATCAGCCTTGATTTGGACATTGACATGGAGGGAAATGTAAAAGAATTATATATAGATGATACAGTTGCTACAACTAATTCTTATAAATTAAAGCAAACAGGTGACGATGAGTATCAATATGATGGACCGATAGTCAGTAAAAGAGTGTACAGTTATGAGACGGAAAGTGAAAAAGAGAAAGTGCAGTCTGATTTGGCAGCTCTTAAAGCGAAAGATAATATTAAGATAACAAAAAGTGAACAAAAGGGCGATGAGTATCGTATCGAGCTCAAAGATGAGGAAGATAATTTTGTGCTTTCTTTTGAAATTCAAAACAAAAAATTAATTTTCAAGAAAGTAGATAAGAAAGAGAATGTTTTGATTAAGCAAACATATAAGAAACAATAAGCCCAAACTATTCTTTTGAGGACTGCTCAGAAGAATAGTTTTTTTGTTGAATTAGCAATTTTTATAGTTAAATTTACAATAAATCGACATTCTAGGTATATAATGATGTATGAGAAGATGAAAATACATTACATAAAAAGGATGTTTTCGATGGATTTAGTGGGATTGTTGAAGTATATGCAGGAGAATTATGGGGAACAAAAGGATAATTATCCAATGGCTGGAAATGAAGTGGCGAAAAACTTTAAGCAAGGAGCAAAAAGTGCGATACCAACAACATTTTTAGGCAATAGTTACAAAGTTTCAGCGTCGATTGGTCAAGGTAGTTGGGCAAATGTACCTTGGATTGCGGTGCACGACAAAGCTATTAGTACGAGCGTTCAACAGGGTGTTAATATTGTGTACTTATTTACGAATGATTACAACGGCGTATATCTATCACTCAACCAAGGATATACATTTATTAATGATAATTACAAAGATACTAAAACAACTTTAAAAAAAATTGCGTATTTTTGGCAGGATAATCTGTCAACATTAAACACAGAAGAGGGGTTTACAACCAGAGCAATAAATTTAGGAATAGATGCTAAAAGATACAATACACTTGTGAAAGGGTATGAGAATTGTAATATTTACAGTAAATTTTATGACATTTCACAACTAACAGAAGATGATAACAACTTGTTATTGCAAGATTTATTGCATATGATTACTGTTTTTAAAGAATTAAAAATGCACTTAATACCAGACAAAGAAAAGAGTGTAAAAGCAACAATTGATTTTATTTTGACTGATGGTGATTATGTTGAACTAAATGAAAAAGCAAAATCCGATAAAATTAATAACTTAGAAAAGGAACGAAAATTAGTTCTTGTTAAAGAGGAAGCAAAGCAGAAGGGAACATTGATTAAAGAAGGAAGCGTAGAATATGAAACGAAAAGGGATTATGTTAAAGAAGCCATTAGAAATACTGAGAAGGGGCTTCAAGGAGAGATTCTTGTTCTTAATTTTGAGCGGGAGCGCTTATTGAAAAATCCTGTTACTAAGCCGTATGTTGAGAAAATAACCCATGTTGCTCAAAATGGAGATGGACATGGATACGATATTATTTCCTATGATGTAGATCCAATTTCATCAGATAAAGTAATAGAAATTTATATTGAAGTAAAGACAACAATAGGTAGTAGAAATACACCATTCTATATTTCGGAAAACGAGTTAAATGTTGCTAAGTTAAAAGGAGAACGTTATAAGATATATCGAGTGTATAATTATAATGGGATGCCCAAATTAAAAATTATAGATGATTTATTTACTGATAAATTCATAGTAGAACCAATCAATTATATTGTAAGAGGAGTGAACCAAAATGACAAACACACTAAAATCTAGCTATCAAAAAACACCATACAAATTAAGTGGCAACGGCCCGCGCAACATCAGTGTTTTAAAAGAAGCTTTTCAAAATATTGATGAAAATCTAGAAAGTGACATTTACGGAAATGGAGCTATCATTGAAGACTTTCAAACAAAAATCGCGAAAATTCTCGGTAAAGAAGAAGCGGTATTTTTCCCAAGCGGTACAATGGCTCAACAAATCGCGTTACGGATATGGGCAGACCGCAAAAACAACCGACGAATGGCGTATCATCCACTGTCGCATTTGGAGATTCATGAGCAGGACGGCCTGAAAGAATTGCAACAAATTAATCCAGTATTACTTGGAACTGCGGAAAGACTTCTGACAATAGAAGATATCAAAGCCCTTCAAGAACCAGTTTCAAGCGTTCTTCTTGAACTCCCTCAACGCGAAATTGGTGGACAGCTACCTTCTTTTGAAGAGCTTGAAGAAATCTCAGCATATTGTAAAGAACAAGGTATCGCACTACATTTAGACGGCGCACGATTATGGGAAGTAACGCCATTTTATGAGAAATCAGCGGAAGAAATTTGTGCACTTTTCGACAGTGTTTACGTGTCATTTTACAAAGGAATTGGTGCAATTGCTGGAGCTGTTTTGGCTGGAGATGCTGATTTCGTGCAAGAAGCAAAAATCTGGAAACGTCGATATGGCGGGGATTTGATTAGTTTGTATCCGTATATTTTATCGGCAGATTATTATTTTGAGCAGCGGATTGGGATGATGAATAGTTATTATCAGGCGGCGAAAAAATTAGCAGAGCGGTTTAATGCTTGTGCTGGTGTAAAAACAGTTCCGGAAGTGCCGGTTTCGAATATGTTTCATGTACACTTTGATAAACCTATTAATGAAATTGGACCAAAGCTTACTGAAATTCATGATGAAACTGGGGTTGGGATTTCGGGGTATTTGCAGGAGAAATCGGAGGGTGTTTGTAGTTTTGAAGTGAGTGTTGGAGATGGATTGGATGAGATTCAGGAAGACGTTCTTCATTCACTATTTGAAAAACTAGCAAAATTGTAAGGAGGCCCCCCATGCCAAAACTAATCATCGATGCCGACGATTTTGGTTTATCCAAAGCAATCAATCACGGCATCATCGAAAGCTACAAAACTGGAATCACGACCTCCACTTTACTAATGCCTAACCTAGAAACAGCAGAGCACGGAGTCCACCTAGCCAAAGACCACCCAGACCTATTCATCGGACAACACACCAACTTCCTGCTCGGGAAACCATGTGCCAATCCAGCAGAAATCCCATCACTCGTCGACACAAATGGCAAGTTTCATCGTTCCAAATATTACCGCGCCAATCCAGATGTGAAATTCCAGTATGATGATGTTCGAACAGAAACCATCGCCCAAATGGAACGCTTCAAGTCATTAACAGGTCATTACCCAAAACACATCGATTGTCACTCGATTGGCGATGAAACGGTGGATCAAGTATTTTGGGATATTTCACAAGAATTTGGTATACACACCACTTTAAAATACAGTGGGACCAAAACGTGGCCCGACCAGGATGGCTACTGGCCAATTGCTAAACTCCTAGAATCAGGCGCGCTTCCTTATATTCAAAATGGTGTCACAGTCGAAAACTTCTTAAACGACGATTTTGGCTTACTCAAACTGGCGCCAGACGAAATTGCGGAAATGCATTTTGATGTAGGTTTTCTCGATCAATTTGTACTTGATAATTCTTCCTATACCTTGATGCGATGTCGTGAACTGGCGACAATTTGCGATGTTCGAGTGCGGAACTGGCTCGAAAAAAATGGTTGTGAGTTGATTTCATTTGCGGACCTTGCGAAATAAAATCGATTTACACTTCACATTCGCTATGCTATGATGAACACAACTTAATAAGAAAGACTAGGGGGGCCGATTCTGGCTGAGATAGAGAGGTAATGCTTTCTGACCCTTTGAACCTGTTTGTTAGTGCAAGCGTAGGGAAGTGGATATCAAGTGACCGGAATTTATCGCGGCTGCTGTTTCTTTGCTTATGCTAAGAGATAGTGGGCGCTTTTTTAATTGGGAAAAGGAGGATGATTTTGTGTTTATTCAAGGTTTTCAGGAGGAAGTAATGGATTTGTGGCAAGCGACGTTAAACCACCCATTTGTGCGCGGTCTTGCCAGTGGGGCGCTTGAAAGGGAGACGTTTCACTATTATTTGTTGCAAGATGATTATTATTTAGCTCATTTCGTGAAGGTGATTGAAAAAAGTGCTTCTCAGGCGAAAGATGAAGAGATAGCGGCGGAAATGAGACAGGTGCTTGTGCGGTTAAAGCAATCAGAACTACTTATGCGGGAACAGTTTTATCCACGGGTTGGGTTAGCGGAGCATGATTTTGCCACGCGGAAAACGGCGCCAACTGCGTATCACTATACTTCTCATCTTTACCGGATGGCGGATATTGGGAGTTTTGGCGTGACGGTGGCGGCACTTTTTCCTTGTTATGCACTGTATGCGGATATGGGGAAAATGTATCAAAATAAGAAGAGTTCAGAACCGTTTTATCAAGAGTTGATGGATAGTTATCTGGATGAAAATTATCAGAAGGTAGTTTTACAGCAGAAACGATTAGTGGAGCAAGCGGCAAAAGAGGCGGATGAACAGGAACGAATGATGATGAAACAAGCCTTTCAAATCAGTGTAGAAATGGAATGGGAATTTTTCGAAATGGCTTACCAAAAACAAAATTGGCGTGGGAGTGTGGATTATGTTTGATTTTAAGACGCTGGAGAAGGTGCGAGAACGCAGGCCGTTAGTGCATAACATTACGAATATCGTGGTTGCTAATGATTCTGCTAATGGACTGCTTGCGATTGGCGCTTCACCGATTATGGCATCTGCAAAGGAAGAAATGGCGGAACTTGGGAAAATGGCAGATGTGCTAGTGATTAATATCGGGACGCTAGATGATGAACTTGTGGAGGCGATGAAAATTGCTGGTAGGGCTGCGAATAGTGCGGGAACTCCCGTTGTGCTTGACCCGGTTGGTGTTGGAGCGACTTCTTATCGGCGCCAAATCGTAAGTGAATTGCTCGCTGAAATTCAGTTTACGGCTATTCGCGGAAATGCTGGGGAACTTGCAACGATTGCAGGGGAGGTTTGGGAAGCGAAAGGTGTGGATGCGGGCGTTGGTTCGATAGATACGCTAACAATTGCTGAGAAAGTAGCGACGACTTGGAATACGACAGTTGTTATTAGCGGAGCGGTGGATGTTATTTCTGATGGAAGACGTTATGCAAAAGTGGCGAATGGGAGTGAATTATTGCCGAGAATTACTGGATCAGGTTGTTTGCTTAGTGCGATTTGTGGCAGTTTTATCGCAGTTGAAAAGGATGTGTTTCAGGCATGTGTTGAGGCTTGCGCGAGTTATGCGGTTGCATCGGAATATGCCGAAATGGAACTGCCGAGCAAACTTCCTGGTTCATTCCGTCCACTTTTCATCGATGCGCTTGCTAGTTGGAGCGTCTCTAAAATACAGGCCAAAGTAAAGATTCAGGAAAGTGGGGAGCGTAAATGACTTTTCCTCAAGCTTTAACGATAGCTGGTTCAGATTCAGGTGGCGGGGCTGGGATACAAGCTGATATCAAAACTTTTCAAGAATGCTCGACTTTTGGCATGTCCGTTATTACAGCGATTACAGCACAAAATACGCTTGGTGTAAAAGCGGTGCATAAAGTTCCGGTCGAAATAATTCGTGAACAATGTAGTGCAATAGCAGAAGATTTTGAGGTGCGCGCTTTAAAAACAGGGATGTTGGTTGATGCAGAAATTATCAGAGAAGTCGTGCGGAATATTCGCCTGCACCAATTTCCTAACATCGTGATTGATCCGGTAATGATTGCGAAAGGTGGAACGGTATTACTGGAAGATGAAGCAACACAAGTTTTGAAAGAGGAGTTGTTGCCACTCGGGACGGTTATTACGCCAAATATTCCTGAAGCGGAAAGTATTATCGGTGCAAAAATCACGACGAAAACCGAAATCGAGAATGCCGCCAAAAAAATCCAAAAGCTCGGTGTAAAAGCAGTGGTTATTAAAGGCGGGCACAGTCAAATGGCGGAAGCGGCAGACTATTTTTATGATGGGGAAACTTCGAAATGGCTTGCGAGTGCGCGCATTGATACCCCTCATACCCACGGAACTGGTTGTACTTTTTCAGCGTGTATTGTGGCGGAATTAGCTAAAGGAAATTCGTTATTTGAGAGTGTCACTGTAGCGAAAAATTTTATTACAAGTGCGATTAAATATCCAATCGGAATTGGACATGGACATGGGCCGACTAACCATTTTGCTTATCGGATGGAGGAAGGCCAATGAGAGGAGCGCTAGCTGTTTATTTTATCGCTGGGACGCAAGATATTGTGAGAGGAAATTTGCCGTGGGTGTTAGAGCAAGCCTTAATTGCTGGTATCACTTGCTTTCAATATCGCGAAAAAGGGGCGAGGTCGCTTCAAAGTAAGGACGAGCGAAAAGAAATGGCGCTCACTTGTCAGCAGCTATGTCAGGAATATCAGGTTCCCTTTATTGTGAATGATGATGTGACACTTGCACTTGAAATTGGCGCGGATGGGATTCATGTTGGACAAGGTGATGAGGAAATCCTTGAAGTTATCCGCCGTGTTGCTGGGAAAATGAAAATTGGACTTTCGGTTCATTCAGTTAGTGAGGCTGAAGAAGCCGTGCGATTAGGAGCTATCGATTATATAGGTGTTGGTCCAATTTTTCCAACAATTTCTAAAGACGATGCGGAACCAGTGAGTGGAGCTGGTATTTTAGAAGAGATTCGCCGTGCAGGGATTGCTATACCAATAGTTGGGATTGGTGGGATTAATGAGGCGAATTGTGCGGAAGTTTTAGTAGCAGGCGCAGATGGGGTGTCGGTGATTTCCGCGATTACTCGGTCGGACAATTGCCAAGCTACTATCCAAAACCTAAAAAACCTGAGATCCGCCAATTAAAACGGCAAATCTCAGGTTTGATATTCTTACAAATCTTCCCCATTACTCGCAATCACATTCTTATACCAATCAAAACTCTTCTTCTTATACCGATTTAGCGTACCACTGCCATCATTATTACGGTCGACATAAATAAAACCATAACGTTTCTTCATTTCAGCAGTAGAAGCACTAACTAAATCAATACAACCCCAAGAAGTGTAACCCATCAACTCAACCCCATCTTTAATCGCTTCTTTCACTTGCGACAAATGGGAGCTCAAATAATCAATCCGGTAATCGTCGTTAACTGTTAGATTTCCGTCTGCATCTTCTTCTAATTTATCAATAGCACCAAGACCGTTTTCAACGATGAAAAGTGGTTTTTGGTATCTATCCCAGAAGTCGTTTAGAACAACACGTAGCCCTTTAGGATCGATTTGCCAACCCCATTCGGATGCTTCTAGGTAAGGATTTTGTACGCCACCTAGGATGTTTCCTGCACCTTCTTTACGTTTTGACTCATCGGCTGTTTCGGTTGTGCTCATGTAGTAGCTGAAAGAGATGAAATCAACAGTGTTTTTAAGAATTTCTAAGTCTTCTGCAGTGACGTCTAATTCGATATTATTCTCAGCGAAATAGCGTTTCATATATCCTGGGTAAGTTCCGCGGACATGTACATCAGAGAAGAAATAGTTTTTGCGTTCTGCTTCCATAACTGCAATAATGTCGTCTGGGTTGGAAGTAAGTGGGTATGTTGGCATTGCAAGAACCATACAACCGATTTTTGCTTCTGGCATGATTTCATGACCAATTTTTGTTGCTAGTGCGCTTGCCACAAGTTCATGGTGAACGGCTTGATATAAGTCTTTTTGAGATAATTTGTCAGGACTTGTGGAAATTCCGCCACTCATGAAAGGTGCGTGTAGAATCGAGTTAATTTCGTTAAATGTTAACCAGTATTTCACTTTTCCTTTGTAACGATTAAATACGGTACGAACATAATTTTCATAGAAGTCGATCATTTTGCGATTAACCCAACCGTCGTATGTTTTTGATAAGTGAAGTGGTGTTTCATAATGAGATAAAGTGATAAGTGGTTCGATGTTGTGTGCTAAAAGTTCATCAAATAAATCATCGTAGAATTGTAGTCCTGCTTCGTTTGGTTCGGTTTCGTCGCCATTTGGGAAGATACGGGACCAAGCGATGGATGTACGGAAAACTTTGAAACCCATTTCAGCAAAAAGTTTTACATCATCTTTATAACGGTGATAAAAATCTATGCCTTCTAATTTTAAGTTGTCTGGTGTTGGACCGTCAGTAATATGACCGAATCCGCCTTTTGGAGTAACATCTTGAACGGTAAGTCCTTTCCCATCAACGTTATAAGCGCCTTCGAATTGGTTCGCTGCAGCTGCCCCGCCCCATAAAAAATCGGCTGGAAATCCTGTGTTTGTATGCATGTTAAAAACTCCTTTTCTTCGTTTTAAAGTATTAAAAAAACCAAATACTTTTCTAAATACATGCGAAAACACGCTACTTAGAAAAATATTTGGTTATGCCCAGCTTGTGCCGGTAACATTCCGATTTATAGTTAAAATATATCAAACGTGTCGATAATAGTCAATGGAAAGAGTGGTAAGTTTTACATTTTAACTTGGATAAAAAGAGGGTATAACATAGAGATGAGATTAGATAATCAAAAAATTCTATGCTATGCTATTAGTGATTCAAAAAAGGAGGGGCATTATGGATTCAGCATTTTCAGCAATTTTATCACCAGCAGTAGGAATTTTAATTAGTCCATTTCCGATTGTGGGACTTATTTTAATTTTACTTAGTAACAAAGCTCGGATAAACAGTATTTTTTACACAATAGGGTGGATCATCGGGAATATTGCCATTTTCTTTATCGGGTTATTCTTGATGAGTTCTGCAGTGAATTCATCTGGAGACCAGTCAATGCTTGTGAAAATCGTACTTATTGTGCTGGGGGGGTTATTAATTTTACTTGGAGCACACGATTTTATGAAACGACCAAAAAACGGAGAGAAAGCTGCAACGCCAAAATGGTTTGAAAAAATGAGTAACATTAAACCGGGCGGAGCAATGATTTTCGCTTTTGCACTTTCAGCAATCAATCCTAAAAACATGTTGCTCTCACTTACAGCTGGGGTTAGTGTTGGCGCACTTAATTTGGCAGGGGGACAAGAAACGGCAACAATAATTATGTTTACTCTTATCGCTTGTTGTTCGATTTATATTCCAACAATTGCTTTTTTAGTAGCTGGTGACAAATTAAATAAAGTATTAGATAGCGCACGCAAATGGTTGATTCAAAATAATTCAGTGATTATGGCTGTATTATTCTTGTTTATTGGACTTAGTGTGATTAGCAAAGCATTTTAAAAGAAGGCCTGGGACGCTTTGTCTCAGGCCTTTTTTCTATAATTGTTGCAAAGCGAGTTTTGTTAAGTTTTCTATGGTGAAGCCGAAATGTTCTGCTAGTTGGTCACCAGGTCCGGACATTCCGAATGAATCGATTGCAAGCATTTCTCCTTCATCACCTAGGTATTTGTGCCAGCCATACGAAGCGCCCATTTCAGCTGCAAGACGTTTTTTAACGGCTTTTGGTAAAATACTTTCTTTGTATTCGGAGTTTTGTTGATCGAATAAATCGAAACTTGGTATGCTGACAACACGTGCACCATAACCTTTTTTCGCTAGGTTTTCCCTGACAGCAGTCATTAAATGGACTTCTGATCCAGAGGCAAGTAAGACGATATCTAACTTATCAAGCGGAGAATCGACTAGAATGTAAGCACCTTTTGAAAGGCCTGCTTTGGCTTTTTCAGCACTTTCTGGCAAAATTGGTAAGTTTTGACGACTTAATACGAGCATGGTTGGTTGCGTTTTTTGAATAAAGGCATGGCGGTAAGCTTCGACGGTTTCGTTGCCATCAGCTGGTCGGATAACAGTTAGACCAGGCATGGCGCGGAAGGAAGCTAAATGCTCGATCGGCTCGTGTGTCGGTCCGTCTTCTCCAACAGCTATGGAATCATGCGTCATAATAAATGTAGACGGGATACCCATCAAAGCTGCCGAACGAATTGCGGAACGAAGGTAGTCCGAGAAAACAAAGAAGGTGGCACCGAATGCTTGAACGCCGCCGTGAAGGGTCATCCCGTTGACTGCTGCTCCCATGGCGAATTCGCGGACACCGAATGAGATGTTTTTAGCAGCATAGTTACCAGGAGAAAACCGGTCACTTGCTTTTAAATTTGTTTTATTGGAGGAAGCTAAATCGGCAGCACCACCGAACAAATTAGGTAATTTTTTCTCGAGTTCTTGTAGCACAATACCTGAGACTTCCCGTGTGGCGATAGCTGGGTCGTTTTTTTCATGAAAAACAGGTAGTGATGCATCCCAATCAGGTGTCAGTTTGTTATCCATCAGTTGTTGCAAGCTTTCGGCAAGTTCTGGATACTTTTGTTTGTAAGCATTAAAAGTTCGAAGCCAGCTACTTTCACTAGCACGACCTTTGGAATGGTAAAATTCTTTTTGATTTTCTACTGTCTTTGGTAACTCAAAAGGAGGCATTTGCCAGTCGTAGGATGCTTTCGCAAGTTTTAATTCTTTTTCGCCAAGTGGGGAACCGTGAGCGGCAGATTTACCTGCTTTTTCGGGACTGCCATAGCCAATGATAGTCTTCACTTCAATTAAAGTTGGCCGGGATTTTTCCGTTTTAGCAAGGAGGATAGCGGCGTCAAGCGCATCTAAGTCATTCCCATCATCGACTCGTAATGTTTGCCAGCCAGCAGACCGGAAGCGTAATTCAATATCTTCAGAGAAAGACTCGTCTAAATCACCATCCAGTGAGATATCATTGGAATCGTATAGAACGACGAGTTTACCCAGTTTTAAATGACCGGCTAGGGATGCTGCTTCGTAGGAAATACCCTCCATTAAACAACCATCACCACACAGAACATACGTATGATGATCGACAACCGGAAAGTCGGGTTGATTAAATTTAGCTCTTAAATGCGCTTCAGTCATTGCCATTCCAACACCCATTGCGAATCCTTGACCAAGTGGGCCGGTTGTTGCATCTACTCCAATTGTATGGCCGAACTCAGGGTGCCCGGGTGTTTTACTACCAGTTTGCCGGAATTTTTTTAGTTCGGATATCGGTAAATCATACCCAAATAGATGAAGCAAACTATAAAGCATTGCTGAACCGTGTCCTGCTGAAAGGACGAAACGATCGCGGTTGAACCAAGTTGGGTGTTCTGGATTGAACTTGAGGTGGTTTTTCCAAAGAGAGAATGCCATAGGTGCAGCTCCCATTGGTAGCCCGGGATGTCCGGAGTTGGCTTTTTCAATCATATCCATAGATAAAACACGAATCGAGTTTACCATTTGTTCATCAATTCTACTCATACTAGTTGCCTTCTTTCTGACTGAACGCTTCCCAATCTTTTAAAAATCCTTCGATGCCTTTGTCAGTCAAGGGATGGGACCAAAGTTTGGGAAATAGGCTGCCAGGAATTGTCGCGATATGTGCTCCAGCTTCAGCGGCTTCTTCGAGGTGACCGATGTGGCGGATGCTAGCAGAGATGATTTCTGCTTTTAGTCCGTAGTTATCAAGGACGGTTTTGAGGTTTTTGATTAAAATAATGCCGTCTGTGCCGATATCGTCAAGTCTTCCTAAAAATGGGCTAATGTAAGTTGCTCCTGCTTTTGCTGCCATCAAACCTTGCGAAACGGTAAAAATGAGCGTCACATTCGTTTTTATTCCTTCTGCTGTAAGGGTATGGACTGCTTTTAATCCTTCTTCGGTCATCGGAATTTTTACTACTACATTGGGTGCCCATTTTGCTAGGACTCGTGCTTCTTCAATCATTTTATCTGCTTCAAGACCGATTACTTCTGCGCTTACTGGGCCGTCTACGATAGAGCAAATTTCTTTGATTACTTCTTCAAAGGGGCGTCCTTCTTTGGCGATGATAGTGGGATTTGTAGTGACCCCATCCACTAAACCTAGTTCGCTAATTCGTTTGATTTCGGTAACGCTTGCCGTGTCTAAGAAAAATTTCATTACTACTCGCTCCATTCTCTCAGCTGGATTTTAAAGCTGAATTCTTTATTTAATCGTGTATCCGCCGTCAATAATTAGGTTTTCGCCAGTAATTAAGCTCGCTGCATCACTGACTAAAAATAGGGCGCAGGCAGCAACTTCTTCTGGATAGCCGAATCGGCCAGCGGGAATTAATTTCTTCATATCTTCACCGACTTGACCTGCCCATGCTTTCTTGCCAAGTTCTGTTAAAATAACAGTTGGCGAAATTGCGTTGACATTAATATTGTAAGGTGCCCATTCCATTGCTAGCACTTGGGTCATAGAAACGATGGCTGCTTTACTAGCACAGTAAGCTACATGTTTATCAAGAGCAATGACCGATGCTTGGGAGGCCATATTAACGATTTTTCCGCCGCCAGTTGCAATCATTTCACGACCGATGATTTGCGCCATGAGGAAAGAACCTTTTAAGTTAAGTTCCATTGTTTTATCCCAGTATTCTTCTGGTAAGTCTTCTGCTTTTTCCAGAAGCGCCACACCGGCTGAATTTGCTAAGATATCAATTTTTGGATAAACTTTTTTAATTTCAGCGACTGTCTTTTCGATATTTTCTTTCTTAGTGATATCGACTTGTAGTGCGAGAGTTCGTGAAGGGTTGATTTTTGCTGCGACATCTTTCACTTCTTCCTTAATATCAAGCAAGACAACGTAAGCCCCTTTTTCGGAAAATAGTTCTGCCATTGCTTTACCAATCCCGCTTGCTGCTCCTGTTACAACTGCTACTTTATCCGTAATGTTAAAATCTTTATCAAAGCCTTTAAAAGTCATTTTCATTACCTCCAGTAAAATTTTTATCTATTTTTTTGGTCGATTTCTTCCATTAAATCTACTTTTGCTTGGGAACGACCGCCTGAGAAGTTGCTATCAAGCCATATATCTAAAAGTGAAACGGCAAGGGAAGGGCCGATTACAAGTGCTCCCATCGTCATAATATGTGCATCATTACTTTTTCTAGCGCGTTCTGCTGAATAAGAGTCATGAATTTGTGCGGCTCTTATTCCGTGGATTTTGTTCGCTGTAATCGCCATTCCAATTCCTGTTCCGCAAATGAGAATTCCGCGGTGATAGTCATTATTTTTAACTTCTAGTGCTACTTTTTCGGCGATGCTTGGGTAAAGTACTTTTTCATTTTCGAAGCTACCGAAGTCCGTAAATTCAATATTTTTCTCCTTTAAACGTGCGATGAGAACTTGTTTTAGTTCAAATCCCATTTCATCACAACCGATTGCGATTTTCATGCTAATCATCCTTTCATTTGGCTAACGATAGTAACAATATCTGCGAAGTTTTGTGGTTTATGACCAAATCTCCCAACAAATAAGCCATCTACATTTTTTTGACGAACAATATCTGCAGCATTTTCTTTGCTGACAGATCCGCCATAAATAATTCTTACAAGTTTTTCGTTACCACCAGTTTCGCGAATAATGTCTCGCAAAGCTTGGTGCGCGGTTTCGATGTAATTCGTATCCGCAGATGAAGCTTTGCCAATTGCCCATTCTGGTTCATAAGCTAAAACAACATTTTGCCAATCGGATAAAGCAATCATTTGGAATAAAGCGTCAGTTTGTTTTTTGAGTGCATCTTTTAAATCGACTGTAGTTGTTGCTTTTACTTGTTCCCCGATACATACAACGGGCGTAATCTGCTCATCTAAAGCAAGTTTGATTTTTTTTGCGATTTGGCTCGCTTCTTCATGAAAAATGTTTTTCCGTTCTGCGTGACCAATTTCGACATAGTTTGCTTTTAAATCAATAATTGACTCGACGGAAAATTCCCCAGTAAGGGGGCCGGATTTCTCCGGCGCCATATTTTGCGGACCAAACCCAAATGATTTTCCAGCTAAAATGGTTGCAGTTGTTTCTAAAGTGCCCATCGAAGGAAAAATGAACGTATCCACATTAGAAAAATTTTCGAGTAGAGGGATAGTCGATTCTAGCCAGTCAGCTGTTTCTTTTCGCGTGTTAATATAATTTTTCATATTAATACCGACTAAAGGTTTGCGCATACTTTAGACCGCCTTTTTTAAGTTCTCTAAAATGACATTCATTAGCATCCAAGACGACTCAGAACCAGGATCAAGGTGACCAATCGCTCGTTCCCCAAGTCTTAAGGCACGTCCTTTTTTAGCAATAAGCGGGATGGTGGACTGCGCACCAGCTTGCATCGCATCAACAAACGCGGTAAAAGTGACAACTGGATCCGAATCTTGAGCTCGATTTTCTAGCACTTCAATACCTGGTAAGAAAGCATCCATCATTGTTTTATCACCAAGTTCGGCTTTTCCGCGATGTTGAACTGCGGCAGCACCATTGATTATCATGCCACAAAGTTCATCAAAGTTTAGCTCGGTTTTTCCAGCTACATCGGTGCCACATTTCATAAAGAAACTACCGTAAAGTGGGCCGGATGCGCCACCAACTTTTCCAAGTAAAATCATTCCCGATTTTTTCAGTAATGTAGCGATATCAGGGGATGCTGCTAGTAACTCATCTAATTTTTTATTTACTTCGCGGAAACCGATACTTAAGTTGATGCCATGGTCACCGTCGCCGATATCTGAGTCCAGCCCAGTTAAATAATCGCGTTCTTTTTCAATTAGCGCTCCCATATCTTGCAAAACTTGCCCGAAAAAAGTACTATCCAAAACTAATTCGCTCATTTTTATTCCTCCAGTAGTAATTTAGTCCAGCTTGAAATATGGTGTATCGCACGGCGCGTCTAGTAATTCTTTTAGTTCATCGTCTAAACGAACAAGTGTAACCGACATACCAATCATATCCATCGAAGTCGCATAGTTCCCAACAAGCGGATGATGAATCTTCACACCTTTTTCTTTCAAAATTTCATCGACACGGCGGTAACAAATATACTGGTCCATTACTGGTAAACCACCGAGTCCGTTAATAAGCACGTGTACTTCTTCTCCAGATGTAAGTTTCATTTCTTCTATTAAATAACCCATAATTTGGTCAACTACTTTATCAGCTGGTTCAATAGAAGAACGTTTTATTCCAGGCTCACCGTGAATTCCCATGCCAACTTCCATTTCCCCTTCATTCATTTCAAAAATGGCTTTACCTGTTACCGGAAGCGTGGAGGAAGATAGCGCTACTCCCATTGAATAAGTATTGGCATTCGCTTTTTCAGCTGCTTGTTTTACAGCGTCTAGGTCGAGTCCTTTAGCTGCTGCAGATGCTGCTGCTTTAAAGACGATTAAGTCACCGGCAACCCCACGACGATCTTCTACTTTTTCAGCTGAGTAAATATCATCTGTTACAAGCACTGTTTCGACGCGAATACCTTCATCTGCTGCCATTTCCGCCCCCATATCGAAGTTCATCACATCACCAGCGTAATTTCCGTACATATAAAGACAACCTTTTCCGCTATCAACCGCTTTCACTGCATTGTAGCAAGGTTCAGGAGAAGGGGAGGTGTTGACATTACCAATCACCGCTGCATCGGCAAAATCTTTCCCCACGTATCCTAAGAAAAGAGGTTCATGCCCGGAGCCACCACCAATAATAATACGTACCCGTGGCTCTTCGCTCATTTGTTTGCTTACAATAACGCGTTTATCATTTTCGGCAAAATCAACATATTTTCCTTGTGCCGCCACATAGCCAGCTAACATTTCTTCTACTGCTTCATATCCATCATTCACTAAACGTCTCATTTTTGTTCCTCCTCGATATTTTTATAAGAATAATGATAGTAAAAATCCACCAATAGTGCCGCCAACTACAGCAGCTGCTAGGTTTACCACCGATTTAGAAAATTTTCCGCCTGTTAAAAGGGAAGCTGTGAATACGCCAATACCTGCTGCGACCGCCATATCAACCCAAACCGTTCCAGATTGATAGATCATTGATTTTGGAATCCCATGATTAATTGTCCAAACTGTTCCAACGATAAATGCTGCTGCCATCCAACCACCGATAGCGCCCCATTCATCTACCATTTTTCCCCACATCATTCGAATAGCAAAAGGGAATAAAAAGCCACCTGCAATCGTTGCTAATGCAATACCAATGCTCATTATTTACACTCCTTTTTAGACTAATTGATTTTCGTTCAAGCGTTCTTCTTCTTGAATATTCATGCCAGGTTCTGTTTTTTCTTGTTTTGCTTCGTGTTTCTTTGCCATATCTTTTTCAATAATTGCTGCAACAATTCCGGCAAGTACTGCGCCAATTGCTACAAGACCAATTGTTGGAAGTGAGGTAATTAATTCACCGCCACCTTGCATAAAGACATCACGCATAATTCCGCAAATTCCAATTCCAACAGCCATATCAACAAAAGCCGCATCTTCATCATTTTCAATTAGGCCAACATAATGATTCATAAACCACATTGGTCCAATAATGATAAAAGCTGCTAGATAACCTCCAAAAATACCATAATTTTCAGCAAGTGGAGTCCAAACACTCATAACAATCATACCTGCGATACAAAAACCAATTGTTCCTCTAAAGAATTTCATAATAAACTCCTTTCAAAAATAGTATTGTCATGTAAAAAATAAATTTACATTAGTACAAATAATTGAGTTGCGTTTTATTACGTTTAATGCACATTTGTGAGTTCGAGTAAAATAGCTTCTTTGGATGGGTTGACGAGCGATTGAACAGCAGCAGTGAATGCGCCTTCAACTAGTGGGGCATCGATAATAGTAGTTTTTTCGAGAAGTTCGGGTTCTAATAATTCAAGCGATGTTTCCGCACTTAAGATGGCGCTTCCAATATCACAAAAAATATAAATGTGTTCTGAATTAGTGCAAGCTGAGATATTATCAGCTATCATGAGTGCGTTTGTGCCAAGACGACCATCACCAGTTCCTCCCGAAGATATAATATGTACAGTATCACCAACCATTTCGACAATCATTTCCTGTAAACCCTCCGTGATTTTCTGGCTGTGTGATACTAAAATAATACTTATCATCGCGTTGCTCCTTTCTGTTTTTATTTGTGTTTACTTGCTATTTAAATCCTAACATACTTGTTTTTTATTGTAAAGTGTTATTTTTTATTGTGTTTTTGAAAATATATTTGTGTTTTGTTATTTTTTTCGGTAATATGTATATACATAAAGAAATCATTTATAGTTCAAAGGAGGGCGAGCGGATGTTTCCATTTGAAAGACAAAATAAAATAATTCATCTACTAGACCAAAATAATAAAATAACAGTACCAGAATTAAGTCGTATCTTGGATGTCTCGATTAGCACCATCCGAAATGATTTATCTTCATTAGAAGAAAGCGGGATGATTAAAAAAATACACGGGGGTGCGGTACTTTTAAAAAGCGAAGAGAAATTTACTAATTTCAACGACCGAATTATTCGTAATATAGAAGAAAAAGAAGCGATTGCGAAAGAAGCGGCAACTTTAGTGAAAAACAACCAAACTATTATTCTTGATGCTAGCTCCACAGCACTTGCACTTGCAAAAGAATTACACGGTTTCACAAGACTTACTGTGATCACAAGTGGGCTTTATACGGCGATTGAATTAAAAGACAACCCAAATATTAGCGTTATTTTAACAGGTGGAATTGTCACCACAAATTCTTTCACGCTAGAAGGGATTCTTGGCTCTAATTTAATTGAAAATATTCATGCAGACGTGTGTTTCATGTCGGCAAAAGGTTTTACCATGGAAGAAGGATTAACGGATTTCAACATTTATGAAACCGAATTAAAACGACTTCTTGCCAAACGGACAAACAAGTTAGTAGCGCTTTTGGATCATACAAAAATGGGTGTTATTTCTACCGCAAGTATCACGGCAGCAAAAAATATTGATTTATTGATTACAGATAACAAAATAAATCGTACTTTATACAAACAATTTCAAGATGCCGGGTTGCCAGTGAAAATTGCAGAGTGAAAATTTAACAAGGGTAGTAAAATAGGTTGTACTTGGTTTTGATACAAATTGATAGACCAATGTCAGGCTTGTGCTAGCAATTAAGAAACTATAAAAATAAAATAAAATCCACCTATTGACAGCGATTTCAATTGATGATAGTATGTGGTTGTGGCTTGTTACCGGTAATGCGGGCAATACCTGATAAGTAAGAGTTCGCTCTGCTTTTCGGTATTGCCCTTTTTTGTTCAAGTCCAAAATGATGGTGGTGATAAATTTGAAAATTGAGAGGATATTTAATAATAATATTGTCAGTGCAAGGAGCGAGGATGCGCAAGAATTACTAATTTTAGGCAAAGGTCTAGGATTTAAGTCTAAAGTTGGTGATGAGATTAATGAATCGCTCGTTGAAAAAATATTTCAATTGCAAGATGAGGCGGTAAGCAATAAATTCAAAATGATTATTGACGAAATTCCGCTTGCTATCATTGAAATCACAGATGATGTTGTCCAATTAGCTAAACAGAATATCTCAAAAACTATTAGTGACGTCATTTATATTTCTCTTTCGGATCATCTTTATTTTACTACGCAGCGCATGGAACAAAACTTAGTCATTCAAAATCCTTTATCATGGGAAGTGAAGCGCTACTACCCAGAGGAATATGCGGTGGCGAAAGAAGCGGCAAAGATGGTCGAGAAGCGGTTAGGCTTAGATTTACCTGACGAGGAAATTTCTAATATCGCGCTCCACTTTGTCAATGCGGAAATTAACAACAGTATGAACGACGTAACGCACATCATGCAGTTGCTCCAAGAAATCATGAATATTATTAAATATCATTTTGTCATTGAGTTTGATGAAGATAGCACTAGTTACTTCCGGTTTATGACGCA
Organism: Listeria ivanovii subsp. londoniensis; assembly: GCF_000763495.1. Classification (GTDB taxonomy): domain Bacteria; phylum Bacillota; class Bacilli; order Lactobacillales; family Listeriaceae; genus Listeria; species Listeria londoniensis. The sequence continues at coordinate 422,324 of NZ_CP009576.1, forward strand.
TCTGAAATTTTTTTGCCAGCGAGTAATTACTGGCGAGGCGATGGATGAGACAGAAGATTATTTATATCAAGTTATGTATAAAAATTTACCGGACATATTTGCTTGTATTGATAAAATTGCCGTATTTCTGGAAAATAACTATTCATTTAAAATGAGTCATTCAGAGCAATTATACCTTGGAATCCATTTGGACCGGGTATTAAATAGAAAATAATAGGCTTGTTACTGATTTTTATATCAGGCAATACCTGAACAGTTTGTACCTTTATTTTGGTATATTCTGTTCAGGTTTTTCGTTTTTTAAAACACATTTAGGAGGATTATCATGGACTACAATCAATTAGCGAAAGAGATTATTCAAGCAGTCGGTGGAAAAAACAATGTAAATGAAGTATTTCACTGTATTACTCGGCTTCGTTTTCAACTGAAAGATCAATCAAAAGTCGATGTGGCGAAATTAAAAAGTTTAGATAAAGTAATGGGGACAAACGTTTCTGGGACACAATTCCAAATTATTATTGGAAATGACGTACCTAAAGTATTCGATGCGATGACAGAAGAAAATCCAGCTTGGAAAAATAAAGCTGATAAAGCGACTAAACCGAAAACAAAAGGAGTAAAAGGCTTCTTTTCGAATATGTTTGATGCTATTTCAGGTGTATTTGCACCAATTTTGCCGGCGATTGCTGGAGCAGGTTTACTTAAAGGATTTATGGCATTATTCGTATCATTTGGTTGGCTAGCAACAAACACGGAAACTTACCGGATTTTGATGGCAATTGGTGATGGTGTATTTTACTTCTTACCGATTCTTGTGGCGGTTAGTGCTGCGCGTAAATTTGGTGCGAATATGTATGTTGGATTGGCTGTATCGGCAGCGTTACTTTATCCAGATCTAACAGCGCTTCTGGGGGAAGGTGTAACAACGCATTTCTTAGGATTACCAGTTACTTCGGTCTCTTATGCGTATTCTGTTATTCCAATTTTAATAGCGATGTGGTTTATGGCGGTAGTAGAGCGCAATGTCGACAAAATTATTCCATCTTCCCTAAAATTATTATTTGTTCCATTAATTACGATGTTTATCGTGGTTCCTGTGACATTAATTGTTATCGGACCACTTGGAACATTTGTTGGTGATGGCATTTCTGGTGGGATTAACTGGCTGTTAAATAATGGTGGATTGTTCGCTGGTCTGATTTTAGGTGGAGCGATGGCGATTATCGTTATGACCGGGATGCACTATGCGATTGTGCCATTTATTATTAGTAATTTAGCGAAATATGGTTATGATAAATTTTTACCACTGACTTATATTTCGAATATGAGCCAAGCAGGAGCAACATTTGGCGTATTCTTCCGTTCTAAAGATAAAAAAGTAAAATCATTGGCATTTTCAACTGGTTTAACGGCTTTGATGGGTGTCACAGAGCCAGCGATGTACGGAATAAATATTGTCTATAAACGCCCATTTATGGCATCCCTTATTGGTGGAGCAGCTGGTGGTGGATTCGCGATGTTATTCGGAGTTAAAGCTTACGTATTAACAGGAAATGGCGGAATTCCAGGGCTTCCGGGCTTAGTAGGGGATACATTTGTTTACGCACTGATTGCGATGGCGCTGGCATTTGTTGTTTCCCTGATTTTTTCTTATATTTTTGGTATTGATGAAACAGTCGGATTAACTGATTTAAATGAAACACCAAAAACAGGAAATACAGTTCAAGTAGATGAAACACTTAATGCCCCAGTTTACGGCGAAATCAAAAATATCAAAGAAGTAAGTGATGCAACATTTGCAGATGAAATGATGGGTAAAAGCGCAGCATTCTTGCCGACAGAAGGTAAATTATTTTCCCCAGTAAACGGAACGATTATTTCTGTCTTTAAAACAAAACACGCAATTGCGATTAAAAGTGATTCCGGAGCAGAAATTTTATTGCATGTTGGAATTGATACAGTGAAATTAGATGGAAAATATTTTGAAGCACATGTTAAAACTGGTGATATTGTTGAACAAGGCGATTTATTGTTAACTTTTGATGCAGAGAAAATTAAAGAAAATTATGATTTAACAACCATTATGGCAGTTACTAATACTAATGATTATGCTGCTGTCGAGTTAGTAGGATCAGGAACTATGACACCAAAAAGCCAAGTATTAGAATTAAGGAGTGAAGCAAATAATGAGTAAATCCGTATTTCCAGCAGACTTTTTATGGGGTGGTGCAACAGCTGCAAACCAATTTGAAGGTGGCTATAATTTAGATGGGAAAGGGCTAGCCGCAGCAGACTTATTTAGTAGCGGAACCCACACCGAGCCACGGAAAATCACCGCAGAAATAGACGAAAACTTATTTTACCCAAGTCATGAAGCAGTTGATTTTTATCATCATTACCGCGAAGATATTAAGTTGATGGCAGAAGCTGGTTTTAAAACATTCCGCATGTCGATTAACTGGACGAGAATTTTTCCAACTGGAATGGAAAGTGAGCCAAATGAAAAAGGGCTGCAATTTTACGAAGATGTTTTCTTGGAATTGAAAAAATATAATATCGAACCGCTTGTAACAATAGCTCATTTTGATATTCCGCTACAAATTACAAACGAACTAAACGGCTGGGCGAGTCGCAAAGTAATTGATTATTATTTACAGTTTTGCAAAACGATATTCACACGATATAAAGATACTGTGAAATATTGGCTGACTTTTAATGAAATCAACACTGCAACAATGGAAATTGGGAATTATTTAACACTTGGAATTAGAAATGCAGAAGGCGATTTCCTTCATCAAAAAGACGATCCAACTATGCGTTTTCAAGCTTTGCATCACCAATTTGTTGCCAGTGCAAAAGCAGTAGAACTTGGTCACGCAATCAATCCTGATTTTATGATTGGCTGTATGATCGCGTATATGCCAAGATACCCGCGGACCTGTGAACCAAGCGATGTCTTGCTTGCTAAACAAACAGAAAACATGCATAGCCATTTCTGTGGGGATGTTCAAGTAAAAGGAGCTTATCCATTTTTCGCAAAAAAATATTTTAAAGAGCATAATATCGAAATCGAATTCGCGGATGGAGATGAAGAAATTTTGCGCAAAGGGACAGTAGATTTTTATACATTTAGTTATTATTTATCGCTATGTGCTTCTAACGATCCCGCTTACAAAGATACCGGAAAAAGTGTTATCGGAGGCGCGGAAAATCCTTATTTACAAACAAATGCCTGGGGAATGCAAACCGATCCAGTGGGGCTGCGAATTTCTTTAAATGACATCTATGCCCGCTACGATGTCCCAATTATGGTCGTAGAAAATGGTCTTGGTGCATATGATAAATTGGAAGAAGATGGCACTATCCAAGATGCTTATCGTGTAGATTATTTTAGAGATCACATCATCCAAATGAAAAAAGCAGTAGAAGACGGGGTAGACTTGATCGGCTACACAATTTGGGGTTGCATTGACTTAGTAAGCGCCTCAACTGGCGAAATGGCAAAACGTTACGGCATCATTTACGTAGAAAAATATGATGATGGCACTGGAAGTTATGCAAGACGTAAGAAAAACTCTTTTTATTGGTATAAAAAAGTGATTGAAACTAGTGGGGAAGATTTAGTTTAATATAATGAGACGTTCATAATTAGATTATGGGCGTTTTGTTTATTTTGTTACGAAAATTTGTCTAAAAAGCTAATTATTCATAAAAAAGTAGTGGAATTTTAGTGAAATATGTTTCATATACACATAATTGTTATTTTTTGACAAAGCGGAATATGATACAATATCTTTGTGAAATAAACAAAAGCCCCAGTTTTATTTTAAGTAAAACTGGGGCTTTTCTTCAAAAAAGGAGGGTAAAGCTTGGTGTAGCTATATGGAAATAAAAAGAGAGGACACCTTTTAACACTGTAGATTGATTTTATCATACGAAAAAGGGAGAGCATGATACATGAAAAGATGGGTAAAGACAAAAAAACTACTACTTAGTATGACAGCTTCTGTGATGATCTTATCTCTATTACCTGCTTATGTACCGCTTGCTGAGGAGACAGCAACAGGAGTAGAAGCACCAACGAAAACGTCCGAAGAAAGTGTACCAACTGAAGTAAAAGAAGAACGAACTGAAAACGAAATTGTTTACGATAATCACGACGGGAGTTTTACCAAGCAAATTTTTGCTGATCCAATCAATATGGAAGTTGATGGGGATATGGCGCGAATTGATGCTAACGTGGAAAAAGAAACAGAATCCGGGATGATTGTTCCAAAACAAACACCACTTGATTTAGGATTTTTAGAGCAAATGGAAAACGGAGCATACCAAAAGCTTACCAAGGCAGGCGCGGAAGTCACTTTCCGATTAAAAGGGGCCCGCCAAGGAGAAACAGAGCAAGCGGTAACTGATCAACCGGCAACATACCAGGAAAATGAAGTTACGTACAAGGAGGTCTTTCCGAAAACAGATTTACGGCATTTAACCTTTCCGCAATCAGTAAAGGAAGACTTAGTACTGCAAGAACCAAATCAGATAGATACGTATGTTTATCAAGTAGAAACAAAACTAGACGTTAAAAAAGCAGAAAATGGCGACGTGATTTTTGAAAATAAAGCAGGAGATACATTATACACCCTTCCGAAACCAGTCATGACCGATTCTAATGTCGGCGAAGAAACTGGCGAGGCAGCTTTATCTGAAGAAGTATCTTTTGAAGTAAAGTCACTGACAAAAACCGTCTATGAATTACAGCTAAAAGTAGACACGGAATGGCTAAATGATGCCGAACGAGTTTATCCAGTTTATATTGATCCATCTGTTCGCTTAGATGAAGTTTATAATGCGAATGTCAATTCAGCCAATCCGACATCAACAAACATCGGCAGTAAATTGTGGGATTCTGGTCAAAATGCCTATACTTTAAAACTAGGGAAATGGGATAACTCAACTGGTAATAACGCTGCATTTTTAAAAATGGATACATCCACATTAAACAAAGCGACTATTTCCAAAGCTACATTAAAAGTGTATAACATTTGGCATATGTCCCCCACTTTGAAAAATGATCTTTGGTATTATGAAGCAAAAGCAAACTGGTCTCCGTGGCAAGTAACATGGAATACCGTACCAGGCGTAACCCGTTTAGGGAGTGTTAACGTTGGGCGTGGTGAGTGGGCTAATTTAGATGTAACAAACACCGTCCAAGCTTGGGCAAGTGGTGCGCGCGCAAATTATGGTTTTCGATTAGGAACAAATAGCGAGCAAACCTACTGGAAAAAATTAGTCGCTAGTGAAAATAATAAGAACTACCCTTATTTGGAAGTGAATTATACTTATACACAACCAGAAAAACCAACCGTAAATACAACATCAAATGGTATTGGAACTGGCACAGGTTCGATGGATTTATCTTGGAAAGCGGTTCCAGGAGCAACAAGTTATAATATTGTCATCTCCAATGGGTATAACTACGAATATTTTAATACAGGAAGCACAGCAACTACATGGAGTACAAAAGGTAAAAAAATCTTCCCAACTGCTACCGAAATAGCGAACGGCGAGTTTGAATTTCACCATGATGGAAAAGGAGCAGAATTTGCTCTTGATCCACGAGAACAATATGAAAATGCCTTCCAAGCCGGAAGTACATTTGGTTTGCGTAATTTAACACGCTACTTAGTTAGAGTGCAAGCCGTTTATCCTGGTGGAGAAAGCCCGACTTCAGATCTAGTTTTCGCTTATATGCCAATTGAAAAACCAAAACCACCAGTTGCAAAAGCTTATGCCAATTTGGCGCATAAAGAAACTGGTTATGTTGAGCTAAATTGGGAAAAGAGTCCAATGGCAGATGGCTATAAAGTGCTCGTTTTTAATGGGAAAGCCTATGAACAGTATGATGTTGGAACTGCCACAAAATGGACGACACAAAACAAAGGGATTTGGCCAACAAAAGAAGAAATTGCAGAAGGGAAATTTGCACTTCATCAAGATGGAAATGGTGCTGAACTAGCAAAGGATCCTTCTCCGGTATATACAAATTCAGGCGGAAACTACAAGGAACGCCAAAATTATTGGTTCCGAGTTATCGCCTATCAAAAAGCAGGCAATAATGCAACAAGTGTCCAATCAGAACCAGCTACACCAACTATTCCAGAAGCTGTGAATAAACAACTAGGAATGGTCGATTACTGGACAAGCGTACCAGTGCGTGGCGGCGAAGTCAACGCAACTAATGGTAACTTTTTATTCCACGAAACCGATTTTGAACTCGACGGGCGAGGTCCAAGCATTAATGTTAACCGAACCTTTAACAGCCAAGATGAAGTGACGGGGATTTTTGGAAAAGGCTGGACAAGTACACTGGAAGAAAAACTCGTAGAAGAAGCAAATGGAGATATTGTTTGGATAGAATCAGATAAGAAAGTCCATCGTTTTACGAAAAAAGGTGATAAATACGAAGCGCCACCAGGGATTTATTCTGAAATCACTAAAAATACAAATGGGTATTTAAAAATAGAAGAAGATAAGGCAGAAACCCGTTTTCTTCTTGATGGCCGTTTAGCTTCTGAAAAAGATACAAAGGGTAATCAGCTTACCTATAATTATACAGATGGCAAATTGTCAAGCTTACGTGATGCTTCTGGTCGAACAATTACGCTTACTTATGACAGCGATTTAGTTACCAAACTAGTCGGACCAGATAATCGAACCATCACTTACACCTATAACGACAAACAAGAACTAACAGCCTCTTCCACTGCTCGTGGCAAAATGTATCGCTACGGTTACACAGATGGTTTATTAACATCGATTTATGATCCAAAACATACCGAAGAAAAACCATATGAAACCAAATTTGCATATGAAGAAGAAAAACTAACGGAAATTACTGATCCAGTTGGGAAAAAGACGACACTTTCCTACGACAAAGATGGTCAGCAAACCACTTTAACTAATGAGAAAAAGAAGCAAACGATTTATGAATATAATGATGCTGGAAATCCAAAAAAAGAAATTGTTGATGCAGACGGTTTAAAACTAACAACTACTTATACGTATGAATCAAACAATTTAACAAAAGAAGTTAATCCAAAAGGTCAAGCGGAAACATATACTTATGATGCAGATGGTAATGTGACGCAGATGACGGATGCTTATGGTACGGAATCTTATACGTACAATAATAACAATGACGTAACAAGTGCTACTGACACAGAAGGACGCGAAACAACAATTGCTTATGATGGCACTGACGCCGTATCCGAAACTATTGCAACAGAATCTCAAGTATCATCCGTAACACAATATGATGGATATGGAAACCCAATTCGTGGAAGCGGAGAACTAGCATCTGGTGGGAATCTTGTGCAAAATAGCGGCTTTGAGAATGGAACAAGTCTGTCAAATTGGCGACTAGTCCAATGGAGTGCAAAAGGTAGCATGACAGTAGACACAACTCAATCAGCACCGGGAGCGCTCGGTGGAACTGGATCGGTCAAAATAACAAGTGAGGCACTAACCACCGATAAAGGCTATTCCGCAGCTATCCAAAGTGTGGATGTCGAACCAGAAACAACCTATACACTTAGCGCTTGGACAAAAACTTCTGGAATGACAAATGCAGACGGAATTCTCATTGGTCGTTTACAAGATGCGAACGCAAAAGACATCACTGACGGAAGTGTATGGCAATCCAACCGCCCGACATCCATCAAAAATAACGGTAACTGGGTAAAACGCCAACTAACTTTTAAAACAACTAAAAACACTCGTCAAGTATTACTTTATTTAGATAACGAACAACCAGCACCGCACAAAGGAAAAGGCACCGTTTGGTATGACAACATTCAATTTGAAAAAGGAAGTGTGGCTTCTAGCTATAATCCAGTAGTTAATAGTAGTGTGGAAAATCATAATGGAACACTTCCAACAGGATGGATGCGCACAGGGAACACCGCGCTAACGCAAGCGAAAGTGGTTGATAATGAAAGTTTTAGTGGAGACAGTTCTGTGTATTTTGAACGAAAAGCAACAAGTGAAGCTTACACACATATTGTCCAAGATGTTCCTGTAAACCAGAAAGTAGCCAAAGCATTAACTCTGACAGCACTTTCCAAATCAGAAGATGTTAAATCTGGTGGCAGCACAATAGCGATGTCAAATGACTATTCGATTTGGGGCACGATTACTTACCAAGACGGCACCACTTCTTCCGTCCAAGGGCAATTCCCACTTGGAACCAATGACTGGAACCGGAGTGCGGTAGTTATTAAGCCAACCAAGCCAATTAAAATGATCAAAGCCTACACCATGTTCCGCAACGGCTTAACCGGAAAAGCTTGGTTTGATGATATCCGCGTTATGGAAGGTGAAGTGCTAACAAAAGACGAATATGATGCAGCAGGTAATTACGTCGCGGCAAGTTACGATGAAGAAGGTCGCAAAATTAGCTTTACTTACGATAATTACGGCAACACCACATCCGAAACAGACGAAAAAGGCAATAAAAAAACCTTAACTTATGATGCAGATAACGCACTAATCAACACCACACTTGCAAATGGGACATCAGTAGCCTACAAATACGATGATAACGGCAACACCACTGAAAAAAACGTTACGGCATCCGGAAAAACACAAAAAAACAGCTATGAATACGATGTCGACAATAAAATCACCTCATTTACCGACGCACTAAATCGCACAATCAAGTATGAATACGATGCAGCCGGTAATGAAACAAAAGCCATTATGCCAAATGGTCGAGTAACAGAAAGCACGTATGATTCAGCTGACCGGATGAATGGAATTAAATGGAACGATGAGCCTGCATTTAAGTTCCAATATGATCCAAACGGCAATCAAACAAAAGTCACGGATGAAATTAATGGCTTAGTCACCGACAAAACTTACGACGACGCCAACCGTATCACCAAAGTAGCCGAACGCTCTGGCGCAATAAGTTACACCTACAAAGATAAACCGACAGCAGACAACAAAGGAAAAACTGATAAAGTCGGGGAAGTCGCAATCAGTCATGGCAGCTACACAGCAAAAACATCTTACACTTATAACGATTTAGACCAAAATACCCGCGTTAATGATGGAAGCAAAAACGCCTATTTTGAGTTTGATGAATTTGGGAATGTCAATGTTTACACAGCAGGAAACGGTTCTGCAGCTAACTACACTTATGATAGTACTCAAAAAGTAACAAATGTAGCAATCGGAAGTGCAAACGGAACCCCAATTTTAGACGAAAGCTATACCTACGATGCAGCAAGCAACCGCACAAGCATCGACAACAAACAAGATGGAAAAACAACCTATGAATACGATGCAGTCAATCAATTAACAAAAGAAACACTACCAAACGGAACTGTAAAGTCTTATACGTATGATGGTTTCGGAAACCGCACTCAAGTCGCAATCAGCGGAAACGAGACAAAAACAATTGCTGCAAGTTATAATGATGGTAATCAACTAGTTTCGTGGAACGGAGAAGCACTAACTTATGATACCAATGGAAACCGCACCAGCGACGGCAAATTCACCTATACTTGGGACACAGGCGACCGTCTAATCAACATCACCAAAAAAGACGAAAGCAAACCATTCACCACCTACACCTATGATGACGATAACCGCCGCTTGTCGAAAACAGTCAATGGCGTGACGACCAATTACCATTATGATGGCGATAGTATTGATGTATTGTACGAGACTGATGGCGATGGAAAGGCTATCCGTCAATATGTCTACTCAGATAGCGGAGTCCGTTTAGCGATGAAGATGAACGGCAAAACACTCTATTACCATTACAATGCGCATGGCGATGTGGTTGCGTTGACGGATGAAGCCAGCAAAATGGTCGCGGAATACGCGTATGATGCTTGGGGAACTGTATTAAAAAGCGAAGCGAAAACAGAAGAAGCCAAAGCCAATCCCTATGGTTACGCGGGATATACGTATGATAAGGAAATCGAACAATACTACTTGATGGCACGTTACTACGACCCAGAGCAAGGTGTATTTACAACGATTGACCCAGATCCTGGCGATGAAGATGACCCCCAAACGATGAATGGGTATAATTATGCGAATAATAATCCGGTGATGTATTTTGATCCTGATGGTAATTGGGCATGGTTAATTCCAGTTGTTATAGGTGCAGGGAAACTAGTTTATAAATTTAGAAAGCCTATTGCGAAGTATGGTAAAAAAGGTGCTAAATGGGTAGGGAAAACTGCTAAAAAAGCTTGGAAGAAATTTCCATACAGAATTAAAGGACCAAGTAGCAGAGATGGAAGGATTTTTGCTGTAGTGAATAAAAATAAGACAAAAAAGAAAGGAACATTAAAAAAGGGCGAAGATGGTAGATTGTTTTCTCTAGATTACCATGCAATTAGAGAGAAGAAAAAAAGATCTGCTAGGAAAGTCCTTCATTTTCATTGGGGATATAAAAAAAATAAGCATCATATAATTTATCCTAAACGTAAGAAAATTAAATGGAAATAGAAAAGGGGTATCAAGAGTGATAGAAAAAAATATATTTACACTAAAGAACCCAGACCAAGTAAAAGTTGCTTACAATGATGACATAACAGATGATGGCTTAAAAAAAATTATTACTGATAAGAATCAACCTGTTAATATATTTCTAGAACTAGGTATTTTTGATAGAGAAGATATGTACAATAAATTTCCGAAAAGCGAATTTGAAGAGATGACGTTTAATGGAATTAGAATGTTGTGGATTAAAAATATACAATTAGATGATATTTTAGTAGATGAATCTATTTTTATTTTTAGACTGTTAGCTAATTCGAATTTCCAAGTGTATATGATATCGGGGGATAGTTTAAATATGAGAGTGTCACACACTCATAAAAGTACATTTTTTTTTAAAAAAGATAAAATTGAGCTTAGCTTAGAAAAAAATCAGCTGATGGTTATGTCAGATTATGATGGTTGTGCTGTTATAATTTTATACAATAATATGTAAATCTTGATGAACACTTAATTTGAATAATGATAGATGGGAAATAAGGTGCTTTATGCTGCTGAACAAGAGGTAATGAAAAACGACAAAAATAAATCAACAAACCCCTCCTCGAATTTGGAGGAGGGTTATTCTAAAAATGTAAAATACGTAAAAAGTAAATTATACATATAAAAAGAATAAATACTGCGGGAGCATGTGCTGAATTGTAAAAAATTCAATTTGAATCCAAACTATAATGAAACCGCTATACAACTTACATCTACATTGGTGATGGCAAGGTTATCCGTCAATATGTCTACTCAGATGATAATGTCCGTTTAGCGATGAAGATGAACGGCAAAACACTCTATTACCATTACAATGCGCATGGTGATGTGGTTGCGTTGACAGATGCGGCAAGCAAAGTTGTCGCAGAATATGCGTATGATGCTTGGGGAAATGTATTAAAAAGCGAAGCGGTAACAGAAGAAGCCAAAACCAATCCCTATGGTTACGCGGGATATACGTATGACAAGGAAATTGAACAATATTACTTGATGGCACGTTACTACGACCCGGAGCAAGGTGTATTTACAGCGATTGACCCAGACCCAGGCGATGAAGACGATCCACAAACGATGAATGGGTATAATTATGCGAATAATAATCCGGTGATGTATTTTGATCCTGATGGTAATTGGGCATGGTTAATTCCAGTTGTTATAGGTGCAGGGAAAATAGTTTATAAATTTAGAAAGCCTATTGCGAAGTATGGTAAAAAAGGTGCTAAATGGGTAGGGAAAACTGCTAAAAAGGGAGGTAAATGGATAGGGAAGCAAGCGAAAAAAGGAGCAAAGTGGGCACGCTCAAGATATGATTCTAAGAAAAAAGAACTTAAAATTAGCAAGAATTGGATAGTAGGTCTTCCAAATTAAAAACAAGGTGGTAGGATATTTAATATAGTTAATCGTAAAAGAGGAAGGTTATTTGCTCTAGATTACGCAAAAGTTGGTGGAAATAAGAAAAAATATTTACATTTCCACTGGAACTACAAAAGTAAGCATCATATAATCTATCCTAGAAAAGGAAGGAGAAAATAATGTTAAATAAAGCACAAGTATATATCGTAAACAATGTTGATATACCTGACTATGAAGTTGACTCCGGAATCATCGGAGCGGAACAAATTTATATTTATAATTTTAAAAACCCAGAACATATGTCTGAACAAGAATTACAAGGCATTTGTGATACTTTTGGAGAGTTTATGATTTCTGCTTATTTTTTAGTTGGTATGGGTGGCCCTTATGAGGAATTATCTGGAGCTAAAGAGAATGGCTTCAAAAAGGTTATTCTTTCAGATAAATCTATGGATATAAAGAAGAGGATGTTTCGTTTGTTTTTAGAAGGAGATGCTACTCCAGATGAAAACAAAATATTTCTATTCAAGGAAAAAAAGGAATTAAATGTAAAAAAAGATATGGAAATAGAAGATAGAATGATAGTGATTGCACCTGTTTTAGACACAACAGCAATAGGTATATTTTCAAAAGGAATAGATTTGGCGAAGTTTTTTAAGTGATAAGAAGAAAGAACACGGCAACTAACATACAATAGAGGAGAAGTGTAATGGACGCTAAAATATTACTCAAAACATTAAAAAATACTTCCGATGAAGCTCAAAAGCTAAAAATCATACCTAAACTAGGTAAATACGCAAAAGGAAAAACAGTTGAAGAAGCTTTAGTCGCTTTAATGGAATCAAATAGTGAAAGAATCAGAGCTGCTGCGATAGACGCTTTATTAACCAACCCCCATAAGCGCATCAAAAAATTAGTAATGGTTCATATGACAGATACTAATTTAGTGAAAGAAAAATGTTTTGAGTATGCAGGTTATCACTGGATGAAGCAAGCAAAACCAATACTTTTAGCACATTTAAACGATGATGATTATTGGATTCGATATTTTGCTATTTTAAATATTGGGGACATGAAATCGTATGAGTTAAAAGAAGATGTAAAAAAACATTTAGATAGTGAAATAAGTGATGTAGTTAGGGCAGGTGGTTATTTAACCTTATATTTATTAAGTGAAACAGATGATGAAATTGAGTATAACAGACAAAAGCTTCTCCAACTACTGAATTCACCAGATGAAGAAGCGCGATTTGTAACCATCAATGCGTTAGCGGATATAGGGGGGCACTTTGAAAAAGAAAAAGTAATTCAAGTGTTATCTAAGCAATTAGATATTGAGGAAGATGAAGATAACATAGTAGTGCTAACAAGAAGTATTCGTTTATTAAAGTATTATAGGTAAAAATCTTTTGAAAAAAGAAGGCATCATCACTGTCCGTTTTGGATGATATTAGAACAAAAGGCAATGAAAAAGACAAAAACAAATTAACAGAACCCTCCTCTAATCTGGGAGGAGGGGATATTTTAAAATTGTACATATAAAAAGAATAAACACTGCGGGAGCGCATGCTAGCTAGCGGGGAAAATTTAACTTGCATTCAAACTAGAATGAAACCGCTATACAATTTTCCTCTATGATGGTGATGGCAAGGTTATCCGTCAATATGTCTACTCAGATAGCGGAGTCCGTTTAGCGATGAAGATGAACGGTAAAACACTCTATTACCATTACAATGCGCATGGCGATGTGGTTGCGTTGACGGATGAAACAGGGAAGGTTGTCGCGGAATACGCGTATGATGCTTGGGGAAATGTATTAAAAAGCACAGCGACAACAGAAGAAGCCAAAGCCAATCCCTATGGTTACGCAGGATATACGTATGACAAAGAAATCGAACAATACTACTTGATGGCACGTTATTACGAGCCAGAGCAAAGTGTGTTTACAGCATACGATCCAGACCCAGGTGATGAAGACGACCCACAAACGATGAATGGGTATAATTATGCGAATAATAATCCGGTGATGATGATTGACCCAGATGGAAATGTCGCGTGGTGGATTGGAGCAGCCGGTTTTGGGGCGGCGTTCGAGTTAGGTTCGTATTTATGGAATAATCGTAAAAAAGGATATTCATGGAAAGGCGCAGGTAAGGCTGCTTTATGGGGAGCGGCTAAAGGCGTATTATCAACAGGAGGATTTAGGTATATCGCGGGTACTAGAAAACCATTAACATATCTTATGAAGGGTGCAAAGAAAAGAAATATACCACGTGAAATTAGGATTGGAATTAAGAGTGTTAAAATGACATATAGAAAATATTCTAAAGTAATTAAAAAAAGTTCCAAAAGAGTTAAAAAATTTGATTATAGTAAAAAGAAAGTATATAAAGGCAAGATTATGAAAAAGAGAAAGCGAAAGAGAAAATAAAAATATTAATATAAGGCTGTGGAAAATGAATATTCTAATAGGTGTGAGTTGTTTAATATTAAGTATATTAATATTCTGTGTATGTTTGCATATTGCTGGGAAAGTTAGCAATAAGGTAGTTGCAAATATTTGGACATATCTGGGCATTATTTTGTCTTGTATAGGGCTAATTATGTTTTGGATAATAACCTAAAGTTTTAATAAAATTCACAAATAGAAAAATGATCATTTTAAAAACAATTAATAATAAGGAGAATCCAAAAATGTCCACAAAATTTATGTACGAAAGATTACTAAAATGCCAAGAAGCACAAAAACTAGTAGCCATCTACACATCACGAGAAGATGATTATTTCGAAGCCGGCTACATTGAAGCGGTTACCACGAGCGATGTTATGTTTCGCTCAAGGCGTTCAGACGGTTACGAAGAAGGACATGTTGTTCTTCCGTTAGAGCTAGTGTATCGAATAGAAATAGATACAGCGCATTTAAAAACTGCCGAACTACTTGCAAAACATCTGAATCAACCAAAAAGCCCAGGATTATTTGAAAAAGCACCAAACAAAAAGCATTCTCTTTTCGAAATTGCCGCAGATTATGTATACCAAAGTGAAGAGATAGTCATTATTGACATCATAGGAGACGAAACCCAAGTTATTGGGATTATCGCTGCAGACGAATACGAAGGATTAGAAATTACTTTAGTGGATGACGAGGGCCGATTAGATGGAACTTGCTGGATCAAAAAAGAAGATATTCTTGCCTTGCGTTTTGGTGGGAGTGTGGAACAAGATTTAATGAGCAAGCTTAAAAGGTAACGGAGAATAATCCCTCCTCGAATCTGGAGGAGGGGTATTTTAAAAAGGTAAGAGGCGTAAAAAGTAAATTATACATATAAAAAGAATAAACACTGCGGAAGCCTATGCTAGCTAGATAGCAGGAGAAATTCAACTTGAATTCAAAAAATCCAAACTAGAATGAAATCGCTATACAACTTACATCTTTAATGGCAATAGTATGGATGTATTGTTTGAGGCTTGATGGTAAGGTTGACCGTCAGTATGTCTACTCAGATAGCAGAGTCCGTTTAGCGATGAAGACGACCCACAAACAATGAATGGGTATAATTATGCGAATAATAATCCAGTGATGATGATTGATCCTGATGGGAACCTTGCATGGTGGATTGTTCCTGCTGTTTCTGGTGCTGCATGGGAAGTAGGTAGTTATCTTTGGCAAAATAGGGGAAAGAAAATATCATACCGAACAGTTGCTTGCAAGGCATTATACGGAGCAGGGAAAGGGATATTACAGACAGGAGTCGGCAGAGTTTTTGGGATAGGTTCAAAGCTTAATGTGGGTAAGAAATTCTTTAAAAACAAATCTAAGTACAAAACATATAAGAAAACTTTTAAAAAAACTGCGAGATCTATAGGTCATAATGCTAAAGCAAATTGGAAGTCGTTGAAGAAGAATCCTAAAAAACATCTAAGTAATACAGTCCATTGGAAGCAAGGGAAAAGTATGAGAAAAGCCACAGTAAAAAGGTATAAAAAGATTAAAAGATGGGTTAAAAAAAGATTTTAACGTATATAAATTATTTTGAATCACTCAAGGAGATGGACTATGTCATATTTAAACGGTGTAGTATCTATTCTGATGCTTTTATTATTAGGCTGTGCACTTATTGCCTATAAGAATGGTAAAGGTAAATTCAAGTCTTTTCTTTTTACATTGATTACATTTGAACTACTATTTGTGTTTTTCGCATTGTTCTATTTCTGAGATAATAAATTAGTCAGTGAGGGGGAAATACGCTGGATACATTAAGAATACTACTATTAATATTATATTCAATCCTTTCAATTCTTTTTATAATTAGTTTTAAATTTAAAGAAAAAGCTTTTAAAGTACAGTTTGTTCTAACATTGGTAACAGTGTTTGTCTGCTTTCCTGCATATGTAATCTTATTTATTCATAGGCTCTATATTCTTTTCTAACCCATGAATGGTAATTTTCCAAGTTGTTAAAAAGAAGTGCTTACGAAAGATTGTATATAAAATGCAATTCAGAGATATAAATAATTGTAATGATGTATAAGAAGTTATAGGAGGCTATCATGCTTGAATTTATTATTGATACATTGATAAATTTTATTACATTTGCAATTTGTTTTATTCCGCTTTATCTTTCAAAAACAAATAAAGATATCTTGGAGAAAATAGGTGCTAGCATATTTTTTGCAGGGTTATTATTAGTTGGAACAGGTATTTTCATAAGCGGAAATGATACACTAAAATTATATATTTATATAATTTTAGCAGTACAGATTATTAATTTGGGTGTTGAGCTTATTTTAATACTATGGAGCAAAAGTAAAGGAAAGTCTACAATTCTATTTGCTATATCTGCAGTATTTTCTATTGGGTCGTTAGCAGAAGATTTTAAAGAAGCATATTTTAAAAAATATTATTTATTAAGTATTTAAGAATGATTGCATAGTTCTAGAATATAGGAAAACAAAAAAATCAATCAAACACTATAATCGAAAATTTATAAAAGTTTTTTCTGAAAATTACTTTTGAAAGTGAGAATCTAACAATGTTACTAACACTTTATATATTTTTAACAGTTATTTGTATTATTACTTGCCTTATATTGGAATCCAGAAATAAATTTTTGTTTTGGTTGGTATTCGGAATCGGAATTTTTTTGGGAATAAAAATCAGTAATATATTTTTAGAAACATTCGGCTTTAATTAAAGTGGATTTGAAAAACGAATAAAGGAGCACACCAAATGAAACTACAACACCTAAAAAAACTAAATCAGGCTAATGTCTATGAAATATACTCTGATATAGAGGATTCGGAAAGCTGCTACGTAGGTTTTATAAAAGAAACTTACGACGAGTTTATTATGATTGATTCTTATGATCACGAAGGACGTTTCCACGGTTATCGTCTGATAGCGAATGAGCAGATTTTTAAAATTCAAAGTGACTCAAAGTACCTTGCAAAATACAATGAATTAGAGCCCGCTCCAAGCCCTCCGCCACAATTAACGAACAAAAATAATCATATGGATATGGGAGAGTTTTTAATGTCGAGTCAAAAAAACCATCAATTAGCGGAATTAGCCTTGGAATGGGGCGAAGATATCAACGGAAGTATTGAGTCTGTTGCGGACAATCTAGTAATAATAAATGCACTTTCAGCAGAAGATTTTCAAGCTGATGGACAGTGTTTTATCGAGTTAGATAGTATTAACGAAGCAGCAATACAAACGAAGACCTTGAACTTTATCACCACTAAAAATAGAAAGTGATTTATAGCGTGAGACAACAACAAAATCTCAAAAGGAGCACACCATGGAAACTATCATAGAAACTGCCAAATTCATTGGTCTCGCAATCCTTGCCTATTTTTCACTTAGTGTGATTTTAGCTTTTTTATGGGGAGTATTTCAAAAGATTTTCCATCAAGAGAGTTTTAGAGAACAGTTTTTAGGAGCCTTTCTGACAATTAAGTTGGTACTAGTTAGTTTTAAAGTTGCGTTTTCGGGGCTGGGACATAACTAAAACTCAGAAATAAAAATCGAAAAATAGAAAAGCAGAAATCATTGTATAGAGCCATTTCTAAAAATGGAATAGACATGATTTCTGCTTGTTTTTCATACGGGCTCGAAGCCCAAGAGGCTAGTCGATCTATACTTCACAACTACTATAACAAAAAAATAGTAGGCAAGACCATAGCCGTGGCCTTACCTACTAATCTTAGTATGTTTTCCATTAAAATAATCAATTCGTCAAATCGACACATATTACAGCTAAAGGTGTGGAGTATCTACATAGCTATAAGGCCCAGCTCTGATATAATTTCGAAGTCAAGTCGCAACCATGTGAATAGTAATTTGTTTGGCCAGACTTAGATAATCAAAAGTAGAAGGAGCACGAATCAAATGAAAATAAGTAAAATTGGGGCATTACTACTCGGAACAGCATTGATTGTTCAAGTACCTTTTCAAGTTTCCGCCGCTACAAACGTTAATGCTGTTAAACAAAACCAAACTGAAACTGTCACACCATCAGTAAAGCTGAATAATAAAACATTAGCTGCAACAAGTGACTTGGAATTAACGGTTGGAGAAGAAACTACTAAGTCGCTACACGTCCAAGATAGTGCTTTACCAAATAATGAGTGGGGAACCTATATTACGGAAGTAAAAGTAACACTAAACAACTTAGATGGCATCAACTATAATGTTGAATATGGACCTATGAATGAAGCCGGCACATTATATCAATATGCTGATATAGTTCTTTCCGGAACACCAACGAAAGCTGGTACTGGCAGCTTTACTATCGAATACGCTGATGGCGCTAGTAATAGTGGAACACACACATACACCGTAAACATCCAGTCAACAGCAACTGTACAATATGTTGATGAAAACGGCGCAAAGGTTGCCGAAGATACTACACAACAAGGAGATTTAAACACAGCGTATACAACAGAAGCAAAAACAATTGATGGGTATACATTAGATGAAACAAAACTTCCTAGTAATCAAAACGGACAATTTGGCGAAACAAACCAAACAGTAACATATACTTATACAAAAAATCAAAATGAAGTAAACAAAGGAACTGTGGGCATTTCGTTCTATTCTGTAGATGGTAAAAAGCAAGAACTATATTCAGGACTCAACTTATCGTACGCATACCCAGATGGTGTACCAACAGACACCGTAACATTTGGTGATTTAGCAAATGGAGCAACTTATAATGATTTAAGAAATAACACATTAGATTCTGACATTTCTTGGAATGATGTATTAGAAAATATGGTAGCATACCTGAACGGAGATATAGATGCAGCTCAATTTGAAGCAGCAGTTGGGGCTACAGCCAGACAATTTGACTTAGATGGAATTGCCGCAAACTTTGAAGGATATGAATTTGATGAAGCAACTTACCAAGAGAACCTAGCGAAAATGGTCACCTATGAACAAGATGGTGGTAATGTCAATTTACAAGTTCCATTTAAGAAAATAGCAGATGTCCAAGTAGGCGCGGACGTGACGGTGAAATATGTAGATGCAGATGGAAATGAATTAGCACAGGAAGCCACTTTAAGTGGAAATGTCGATGCGGATTATACATCAAAAGCCAAAACGATTGAAGGCTGGACTTTAAAAGAAACGCCTGCCAATGCAACAGGAACTTTCAGCGATGAAGCACAAACCGTAACCTATGTTTATGAAAAAAATGCGGATAATAGTGTCACACCAACACCTGTAAATCCAGCTGAGAATAACGACAATAACGACAACAATGCAACCATGAAAGATGACCCAACGAACTTACATGTGGATGCAAAAACAACTGAAATGAAATCTAAAGCAAAAGATCCTGCTAAAACAGTAACAACGAAAAATTCCCTACCTAAAACAGGGGATAACGCTTTAGAAAATAGTCTTTTAGTGGGCTTAGGTGCTTTACTATTAGCTGGTATTTTCGTATTTATGCGTAAAACTAGAAAAGTAAAATAAAATTCGGATAAAGAAAGAGCATTGATTTGTGTATCATACACAAATCAATGCTCTTTTTTCTTATTGTTGTAGTTCGCGTTCCATTTGTAAGCGTTGAACTTTCATTGTGGCTGTTCTTGGAATGTCTTCATATTTCATCACGATTGGTTCATTCATATGTGGTAAATCGGAAACCGCATTCCACCAAGCATCCCAGTTCATTTCTTTATCATCATGAACAGCGATAATTGGCTGAGGACTACCATTTTTACCACGGATAATGACAACTTCATCTAAGAAAGTTAGTGTATCAAGTAATTTATCTTCAATCGCAAGTGTACTATCAATTGTTTCCACTAAATCCACTTGACGGTCTTGCAAGAACAGGCGACCGAGTTCATCTTTCATGCCATAATCGCCACTATCCCACCAAGGACCGTAAACATTTTCTTCAAAACGAGCTTCTTCTTTATAATACGTCAGTGCACGTCCTTTTGAGAGCATTTGGATATTGCCGCTAACACCTGCAGGAACAGGGGTGCCTTCTTGGTCGACAATACGAACTTCCGTAAGCCCAGGCATACCAATTCCCATATCACGCGCATTTAATGTTTCAATTGATTTTAATGTATGCGCACGTAAAATCATTGGACCACATTCACTTTGACCATAAATTTGTAAGAAAATCGGTTTTTTATAAGAAGAGGTACGCAGGAAAGTAGCCATCGTTTCTTTATTGATCGCATCAAATGTAGAATGATAAAATTTAATGCTTTCAAATACATCTGGTTTTTCGCGCGCAAGAGATGCCCATTGGACAAAATGATTTGGATGAGTTTCTAGGACATATGGTTTATATTCGCGCAAGATTTTAGTGATGTTTTCTTTAGATGGATTGGCAATCGGAAGTAACGGGAAACCAAGGGACATCAAGGAAGAAATACCAATATTAAAACGAGAATGTACAGGCGAAATATGAAAAGCAACAAGATCTCGAGGCTTGATGAAATTCAAAATGCGGCGTTGATACTTGGTTCTCCAGCCCATCGAATTCGCGGAGTGGGCAATTAGTTTTGGCACTCCAGTTGTGCCGGAAGTATGCGTCATATAAGCAATCATATCTTTTGGCAGTTCTTCTTGTGGACAAATATAGTCGCCCAGAGGAGCTTTAAATAATTGTTCAGCATTGATCAATCGTTCGTCTGGCAAATTGTTTAATTGCTGACTTTTAGCAGAAGTTTCTCCGTCAAAAAGCAACCAAGGCTCGTCAAGTCTATTCACAAAAATATCAATTGTAGACGCTGGAAGATGCGAGGAAACCATAATCGGCACAGCGCCAAGGTAAGAAATCGCAACAGCCAAAACGTAAGAATCAAATTTAGCTGATTTATAAACAATCACTTTGTCGGCTTTTCGGACACCAAATTTATGCAGATGGGCCGCTTTTTGAATAATTGCTTCTTCACATTTTTTGTAAGTCGTATGTAAACCTAATTCTGGAAAAGTGACTAGCTCTTCATCAAAATGAATTGGCATTTCTGGATACTGCTCAGAAGCATTTTTAAAGTTGGTGTAGAGGTTTAATGGTTCGTATTTATTAATCATATATGGCGAGGCTCCTTTAATATTTGATGTTGTTATTATATCACTTTGTTGAATTAATGAGGAGTAGTTACTGAGAAGATTTGTTATTTTTAAAAGAAGTCTGTAAATTCCTCTTTTTCTTACTTTAACAAATCCTTCTGATGACCTATAAAGATGTCTCTGTTAATGCTATAATATGTTAATATAATCACAAACTATTGAGGCAAGGAGAATTTTTACCAAAAAAGTGGAGGTACAAAAATGAAAAAAAGGTTATCAATAACACTTATCTTGCTACTATCACTTGCATTAGTCATCGCAGGCTGTGGTAGCAACAACACAAGTAAAAGCGACAAGACTGAAACAAAAGACAAAGAGAAAACAGAAGTAACATCAGGGGCGTCAAAAACGAGTTACACAGATCCATCAGAATTAAAAGAAGAATATGATATCGTCATAGTTGGTGCAGCAGGAGCAGGCTTATCCGCAGCACTAGAAGCAAAAGCTAAAGGGATGAATCCAGTAATTCTTGAAAAAATGCCACAAGCAGGCGGAAATACATTGAAAGCCTCTTCTGGTATGAATGCATCTGAAACTAAATTCCAAAAAGAAGAAGGAATTAATGATAGTAACGATAAATTTTACGAAGAAACCTTAGCTGGCGGCCATGGTACAAATGATAAAGAAATGCTACGTTTCTTCGTCGACAACTCCGCAAGCGCAATTGACTGGCTAGATTCCATGGATATTAAATTAAATAACCTAACAATCACTGGGGGAATGAGCGTAAAACGAACTCATCGTCCTGAAGATGGCTCCGCAGTTGGTAAATACCTAGTAGATGGTTTATTAAAAAATGTCCAAGAAGAAGAAATTCCAGTATTTGTAAATGCCGATGTAAAAGAAATTACCCAAAAAGACGGAAAAGTAACCGGAGTAAAGTTGCGTCTTAATAATAAAGAAGATAAAACAATTAGTTCTGATGCCGTTGTTGTTACAACTGGTGGCTACGGAGCAAATAAAGAATTAATTGAAAAAGAACGTCCTGACTTAAAAGGATATGTCACAACCAACCAAGCAGGAAGTACTGGTGATGGTATCAAAATGATTGAAAAACTTGGTGGCACAACCGTGGATATGGATCAAATTCAAGTCCACCCAACAGTGCAACAAGAGAAATCTTATCTGATTGGTGAAGCTGTACGTGGTGAGGGAGCCATTTTAGTTTCACAAGAAGGAAAACGTTTTGGGAATGAATTAGATACACGCGATAATGTGACAGCTTCCATCAACAAACTACCTGAAAAATCAGCTTACCTTATATTTGATTCGGGAGTAAAAGATCGTGTAAAAGCAATTGCTCAATATGATGAAATGGGCTTTGTTGAAGAAGGCGCAACTATTGATGAGTTAGCTAGCAAAATCAATGTTCCAAAAGAAGAACTTACAAAAACGTTAGATACTTGGAATGCTAGCGTGAAAAACAAAAATGACGAAGCATTTGGCAGAACTACAGGAATGGAAAACGACTTGTCCAAAGCGCCATACTATGCAATCAAAATCGGACCAGGAATTCACTACACAATGGGTGGCGTGAAAATTAACACTAATACAGAAGTTTTAGATAAAGATGGTAAACCAATTACCGGATTGTTCGCTGCAGGGGAAGTAACAGGGGGCTTGCACGGAGAAAATCGTATCGGTGGTAACTCAGTAGCTGAAATCATTATTTTTGGTCGTCAAGCTGGCGATAAATCAGCTGAATTTGTAAAAGAACAATAATAATTCCTGAGCAATAGTTTGTGATTAGAAAAGCTTGCGGAGCCACTTTTTAATAAGTGTTTTCGCAGGCTTTTTAGTTGCTAGAATTTGTTTGCGGTAAAGGATTTATAGTATTATGAGTAAGTGAGGATGAATCGGCTAAAGTCGAAAAAAGTACATATCCGAATGATCATTGGCAGTTCCCACACAACAGTCATAGCCTTTGCCACTTGTTAAAATAAAAGGAGGAACCATTATGTTGAAAATGGGTTTTATTGGTAATGGGAAAAGCACCAACAGATACCATCTGCCATTTATTCTAGAACGCGAAAATATCCAAGTGAAGACGATTTATAATCGCAATCCAAAAACTGCCACTTGGGACAAAATTGAAGGAGTACATTACACTACAGATTTAGAGGAGCTTTTGACAGACCCAGAAATCAAGTTAATCACGATTTCTACCACACAAAGTTCCCATTTTGAATATGCTAAAAAGGTGTTAGAAAATGGCAAAAACGTCCTAGTTGAAAAACCATTTATGATGACGTATGCAGAAGCGAAAGAAATTTTTGAACTAGCAAAAGAGCGCGGTTTAATGGTTCAATGCTATCAAAATCGCCGCTTTGACTCTGACTTTTTAACGGCTCAAAAAGTGATTGAAAGCGGAAAACTAGGCGAACTTTTGGAAGTGGAAATGCATTACGATTATTTCCGACCAGAAATTCCTGAATCTGTCCATGAATTTAAGTTTTATGATAGTTACTTATACGGTCACGGTTGCCATACCATCGACCAAGTACTTTCTTACTTCGGAAAACCAGACGATATTCATTATGATGTTCGTCAATTACTCGGAAAAGGCCGAATGAACGACTATTTTGACCTTGATTTTTATTACGGAATTACCAAAGTCTCCGTAAAATCAAGCTATTTCCGAATTAAGGCTCGTCCAAGCTTTGTTTTGTATGGTAAAAAAGGAATGTTCACGAAAGAAACAAAAGATCGCCAAGAAGAACATCTAAAACTATTTTATATGCCGAGTCATAAAGATTTTGGAATTGATTTACCAGAGCATTACGGCACATTAACTTATGTGGATGATGCGGGAGTATGGCATGAGGAGAAAGTCATTTCCGAAGTGGGCGATTATGGTCGTGTGTACGATGATCTCTATGAAGCCATTATAAATGGAAAACCGAAGCAAGTAACAGACGAAGAAACGCTACTGCAAATGGAAATTTTGGAAAAAGGCGTCGAAGCTTGTAAATAAGGAAAAATGCCGCGAGAGAATCTTGCGGTATTTTTTTGTGGTGATAGTTATAAAAAAGCTCCCAAGATTGTTCAAACCGCTCATTGTCAACTAGATACTTGGAAAAAATAGATTCCAAAGTTTCTGGGAGGAGATTCAGAAATGAATGCATTTGTATAAATATAATCTTATATGCAGCAGAGTTTTAAATATAAACATAAATAAGTGAACTATTTAACTTTTTGATGACAATTTTAGTAAGTAATGTATACTAATGTGAATAATTACTCAAGCTGTGTGTTTTTTAAGAAAAACGGTGCAAAATATTCAAATCGTGGTGGAAAATATAATAAATTCGGGCAAATTCTGTCGTTCATGACGAGAATCGGACATTTCATTACATTTTTAGTTATACATTTGGTTTACGTGTTATACTTTTTTTGTAATTAACTATAAGTGAAAGGAGGTTAAGAATTGAAGGCAAAATGGATATTTTATCCAATCATTATCATGTTAATGATCATTTTAAGTGTTACGTATCTTATGAATATGATTTCGGACATGGTATTGTCAATTTGTTCGGTGTTTTTAATTTTATCACTTATCCTATTTAGAAATGCTACAAAAAATCATACATCTAGGAGGAAATAAAATGAAAAAAATGTTTGTATCCGTTATTGTATGTGCATTGATGGTTTCTATGGTTACTCCGATGAATTCAAAAGCTAGCAACAAGCATGAAGTAGTATATTCGGATACTAATGTTTTAATAAAGCAAAGTGATGATAATAGTTTTACATTTCTGGATAAAGAAACTAAGGTGGAAAGTAATGTTGAAATAGATACTCAGGATAAAAAAGCAGAAATAATGGAAGAAAATGGTCAAATAACTGAAGTAGAGTATAATCAAAAACAAGCTGGTAATACAATTAAATCTAATATTGTAGCTGGTGGCGAAAATGTTGGAACAATCACTGTAACTGAGGAAAAGGAAACACAGCCTAAATTATTGAGAGCAAGTTCTAGTGGTGCAATGAAGTACGTAACAACTAGGCATGTAACTGCTACTATGATTAAAGTCAACAGACTCAGTACTCAGATGGTTGTGATAGGTTTGAGTTTCTTAAAAATAAAAGGCATAGCAGGTTACATGGGAGGAATTTCTGCATACGGGGCTGTTCATGATTTCTTGAATAAAACAGCATACTTAACAATAAAACAATATGCGAATAAATGGCAATATAGAAATGATGCCTATGTTTATAAAGATAAAAAAAGAACAAAACTATTAAAAAAACAAACAGGGACACCACAAAGACATTTTTCTTAACATCAATTGAATGAAAGTATAAAAATAGTGAAAAAGAAATAAAAACTTACATTTGCGCAAATTATGCAGATGTAAGTTTTTATTTTGTGTGTGCGTGACAATAGTTAATTGGAGAAACTGTTTATGGGAGAACCATTCAAAATGTATAAATAATCTCAATTAAAAGATTTTAAACCTGCATTTGAATGATTTCGTTCAAATAAACATCCAAAATTAGCCTTAAAATGAACAATTTGCATAATTAGCGCATTTTGTTGAATGATTTCGTTCAACGTGATATAGTGTAATCAAATGAGGGAAGCGCTTACTTCGTTAAGAGAGGATGTAGAGGATGGACATATCAAATTTGATAAATGAAAGTCGGATTATTTTTGATACTAGTATTCAAACCAAGCAATTATTATTTGAAAAAGTAGCGAATGTACTAGGTGAAGAAGGGGCTATAACGAATCAAAAGAAATTTATACGTGACTTGTATAAACGAGAAGAGGAAACTTCGACAGGAATTGAGTCTGGATTTGGTATTCCTCATACAAAGAGTAAATATGTGAAAGAACCTTTGATTGTTTTTGTTCATTCGGATGTTATGACCGATTATTTTGGACTAGATGATGCACCAATTGAATGCAGTTTTATTATTGGAGTCCCAAAAAAGGCAGCAGACACACATTTAGAAATATTAAGTAACCTTTCAAGGAAATTAATGAATGACGAATTTATTGAAAAGTTAAAAAAATCAAAAAACGAACAAGAGATTATGACAATTTTATCAGAATAGGGAGGCGTTTTACATGAAAATAGTTGGTGTTACAGCTTGTCCCACTGGCATTGCTCATACGTACATGTCTGCTGAAAAGTTAACTAAAACAGCAGAAGACCTTGGTTATGAAGTGAAAATAGAGACTCAAGGAGCAAAAGTTGAAAATGTTCTAACGAAAGAAGATATTGCATCAGCTGATTATGTTATTTTAGCGGTTGATAAAGAAATTGATACAGCTAGATTTGCTGGAAAGAAAGTAAAAAGAGTATCTACTTCTAGAGCAATTAAAGAAGCAGATGTCATAATTAAGGAAGTCATTGCAGAAAAAGGACTAATAAATTATTCAGCAGAAAGCAGTTTAAGTAATTCTGAACAGCCACCAAAAGCAAGTCTTTATAATCATTTTATGAATGGTGTTAACTATATGCTACCATTTGTTATCGCGGGTGGAATACTAATCGCAATTAGTTTTGCTTTCGGTATTGATGCTGCCAATCCAGATTCTGCTTCCTATAATGCAATTGCAGCAGCGTTTTCTAAAATAGGTGGAGATACCGCATTTGCATTAATGGTTCCAGCACTTGCTGCCGGAATTTCCGTATCAGTCGCAGGGAGGGCTGGTTTTGCTCCTGGACTTGTTGCCGGAACACTTGCAACAGCTGGAGGATCTGGTTTTCTTGGCGGAATGATTGGTGGTATTTTGGCAGGTTATGTAGCTCACTTCTTTGCTAATAAAGTGAATGTTACAAAATCACTTGCTTCTATTTATCAGTTGATTGTTGTACCACTTCTAGCTATTACAATAGTTGGTTTGGCGATGGTATTTGTTATTGATACACCAATTGCTTGGGTGCTAGATGCGCTTACAAGTTGGCTAAATGGTCTTGGTGAAACATCTGGTGTTTTATTTGGACTTCTTATTGGAGTGATGATGGCAGCAGATATGGGTGGACCTATAAATAAATCTATCTCTACTTTCTCCATCGGGCTTATGACGGCCGGGGTTACAGCACCAATTGCCGCATGTATGGCAGCAGGTATGGTTC
This sequence comes from Listeria ivanovii subsp. londoniensis, assembly GCF_000763495.1. Classification (GTDB taxonomy): domain Bacteria; phylum Bacillota; class Bacilli; order Lactobacillales; family Listeriaceae; genus Listeria; species Listeria londoniensis. The sequence continues at coordinate 449,926 of NZ_CP009576.1, forward strand.
CACCACTTGGTCTAGCACTTGCAACGCTACTTTTTAGAAATAAATTTACAACAGAAGAAAAAACAGCAGGAAATTCTTGTTGGGTATTAGGGGCATCATACATTACGGAAGGGGCTATCCCGTTCGCAGTCGCAGATCCACTTCGAGTTATCCCTAGTCTTATGTTAGGCTCAGCAACAGCAGCAGCTATTTCGATGGGTGCGGGAGTAACTTCACTTGCTCCACATGGTGGCATTTGGGTAATGTTCATTCCTAATGTTATTGACCATCTATTTATGTATATTATTGCAATCGTAGCAGGAACAATCGTGACTGCAGTTTCAGTAGGATTATTAAAAACACCAGTAAATAAACGAAAAAATAAAGGGGAGATGCTATAATGTTATATACAATGAAAGATTTATTAAAAGTAGGAAAAGAACATCAATTTGCGGTACCAGCATTTAATATCTGTAGTTTTGATATGTTAAAAGCAGTAATGGAACAAGTAGAAGAAAGTAATGCACCCGTTATTATTGAAATCCATCCCGATGAGATTGCTTATCTTGGTGATAATTTTGTCGCGACGGTACGTGAATACGCGCTTAGAAGTAAAGTTCCTGTTGTAATTCATATGGATCACGGTGGAACCATTCAAGATGTTATGCGAGCAATTAGAAACGGCTATACATCAGTTATGATTGATGCTTCTAGAGCGGACTACGAAGATAATATTGCGTTAACAAAAGAAGTGGTCTCTCTTGCGCATAAAGTAGGCGTATCTGTAGAAGCCGAACTGGGGACAATTGGTAATAATGGGTCTGCTGAAGGTGGGGCGGATACAATTGTTTATACTGACCCAGATCAAGCAGAAGATTTTGTGAAAAGAACAGGTATCGACACTCTAGCAGTTGCGATTGGAACGGCACATGGTCTCTATCCTAAAGATAAAAAGCCGGAACTCAACATGCCGCTTTTAAAAGAATTGAATAAACGGTTGGATATTCCTTTTGTACTTCACGGGGGGTCAGGAAATCCGGATAAAGAAGTAAGCGAATCCGTCCAGTATGGCGTTAGGAAAGTAAATCTTAGCTCGGATCTGAAAAGTGTCTTTTTTGAGGAAATTCGTCAAGTGCTCATTAAAAATCCTGAAATGTATGAACCGAACCAAGTGTATCCGTCCGCAAACGAAAAAGTAAAAGAAGTAGTGAGACATAAATTAAACATTTTAAATACAGTCGGACAAGCAGATAAATACTAATTGCAAGGGCGAAAGTGCTTATTGGAGCACTTTTGCCCTTTGAGGAGTGAAAAACATGTTAAGTACAGCGAAAGAGCGCCAACTGAAAATAGTTAACCGCTTAAAAGTAGAACAATTTATGCGGATTATTGATTTGGTGGAACTAGTTAATTATAGTGAAGCAACAGTGAAGCGCGATTTAGTAGAGCTTGAGAAAGAAGGGCTCGTGAGGCGAACTAGAGGCGGGGCAATGATTATTGATAACAAAAAAATTGATTTGCCTTACTTGATGAAAATGAACGAGCGAAGTAATGAAACAAACAAAATAAGGATTGCTGATATTGCCAAATCACTTATTCGTGATGATATGGTGATTTTCTTAGACTCTAGCTCGACATCGCTGTATTTAATTGATGTTTTAAGTAAATTTGAAGGATTGCAGATTATTACTAATGGTGTAATGACTGCCTCGATGTTATCAGAATTCACTAGTGCACGAGTTAGTATTTTAGGCGGATCGATTTTAACAAAGCGTTACACGGTCAATGGAGCAAAAGCATATAATGATGCACTTACGTATAATGCAGATATTGCTTTTGTTTCTTGTCGCGGAGTAGATTATGATACTGGAGCAACTGAAACCCATGAAGGAGAAGCCTTAATTAAGCAAGCTTTCAGGCGTCAGTCTAGCGAGCTCGTTTTACTTGTAACCGAAGAAAAAGTCGGGCATAAATTTATGCATCAAAGCTTAGCGTGCCATGATATAGATTATTTAATTACTGATTTTAAATTAGATGCTGAAGTCGAAAAACAGTTTAAAGCTCATCAAATTACTTGTTTGTATTAACTACTTATATAGAAAAATTACTTTAGTCTAAGGTTTTCGTGCCTTAGACTTTTTTGATACAATAATACTGAACAAAAGGAGGCATTTGCATGGAAAAGTGGGACTTATACGATAATCAGCGCCAAATAACGGGTAAAACGCACATTCGCGGGGAAAAAATGCAGCCAGGCGAGCTTCATTTGGTTATTCATGTGTGTATTTTTAACGAAAAAAATCAATTACTCATCCAAAAGCGCCAAAAAGATAAAGAGTCTTGGCCAGGATATTGGGATTTATCTGCCGCAGGTTCAGCATTAAAAGGTGAAACGAGTCAACAAGCAGCCGAACGAGAAGTCCAAGAAGAACTAGGAATCAAACTAGATTTAAGTAAGGCGCGCGCTAAATTCAGTTTTCATTTTGACTATGGTTTCGATGATTACTGGTTCGTTACAACAAACATCAAACTGAGTGACTTAAAATTACAACAAGAAGAAGTAGCGGACGCTCGATTTGTGACGAAAGAAGAACTCGAAAATTTAAGCGCCACTGGTGAAATGATTCCGTATTTCTTTTTAGACAAGCTTTTTGACCTGAAAAATGCCACAAGTAGTCACTTTTAATAAATATAACTAAAATTCCACTTAACAAATCACGTGCTTACACTTATAATAGTACAGAGACAAGAGAAAAACTCCAATTCAGAAAGAGAGTGGTAATATGGGCCGTAAATGGGCAAATATTAAAGAGAAAAAAGCGTCAAAAGATAAAACAAATAGTCGTATCTATGCAAAATTTGGTATTGAAATATATGTAGCGGCTAAATCAGGCGACCCAGATCCACATTCCAACCAAAAATTACGCTTTGTTATCGAACGTGCAAAAACATACAATGTACCAAAACATATTATTGATCGTGCTATCGAAAAAGCAAAAGGAACTGGCGACGAAACGTATTCCGAACTACGCTATGAAGGCTTTGGTCCAAATGGTTCGATGATTATTGTCGATGCGTTAACAAATAATGTAAACCGAACTGCCTCTGATGTACGTGCTGCTTATAGTAAAAATGGTGGTAATATGGGCGTTAGTGGCTCCGTTGCTTATATGTTTGATAATACCGCGATTTTCGGTGTGGAAGGTAAAGACGCCGACGAACTGCTTGAACTTTTAATGGAAGCAGATATTGATGTTCGTGATATTTCAGATGAAGATGGACAAGCGATTGTTTATGCGGAACCAGAAGATTTCCACAAAGTTCAAGAAGGATTAAAAGCGGCGGGAATGGAAGAATTTACAGTAGCTGAAATCGAAATGATCCCTCAAAACGACATTCAATTAGCAGGAGAGGATTTAGAAAAATTCGAGAAACTAATTGATGCTTTAGAAGACCTAGAAGACGTTCAAAAAGTATATCATAATGTCGAATTAGAAGATTAAAACAACAATCGGAGGAACAAGCAAAATGCCAAAATTACCAAATTGCCCAGAATGTAATTCAGAATATGCTTACGAAGACCGCGGACTCCTAATCTGCCCAGAATGCGGGCATGAATGGAGTGCAGTAGCAGAAACGCAAGAAGAGAAAGTATTCAAAGATTCTAACGGTAACATCCTTACAGATGGCGATTCCGTTACTGTCATCAAAGACTTAAAAGTAAAAGGCGCATCAAACCCAATTAAAATGGGAACCAAAGTAAAAAATATCCGCCTAGTTGACGGCGACCATGATATTGATTGTAAGATTGATGGTTTTGGTCCAATGAAACTGAAATCAGAATTTGTGAAGAAGATATAGCAGAAAAACAGCGATTCTCAATAATTTGGGAGTCGCTGTTTTTTATTAATTCTGCACAAAAACCGTCTCAAACACAAACGATTCATACGTATGTCGCGTAATCGAATATTCAAAAACACGCCCGTCCTCCAAATGAGCGAGTTTCTCAATTTCCATCATAAAGGTAGGTTCTTCCAACTCGAGCAACTTGCTATCCTCTTGGTTCGATTTATCACCTCGAACCCAAACATGCGCACTCTGCATTTTTAATTTCAAATCTTCTCGAATATAGTTATAAATCGAGTCTTCTAAGTGGCGTGGTTCTAGTCCTGGAATAATCGCTAGTGGCATATAGGTGTGTTCAATCGAATATGCTTTATGACCAACCTCCCTCATCCGAATTATTCGGTAAATATAGTCATCTTGCATTTCTAGTTTTTCGGCTACTTCCTTTGAAGGCTTTTCAATCGAGAATAAAATAACTTTTGACTTAATATTGTCTTTTCCAAAGGTATTTACAAGCCCAGCCATCGGTCCGAGAGCTAATTCGCCGCCGTTTGTCGAGTGAGATTTCACGAAAGTACCAGCCCCGCGACGCCTAATAATCATCCCTTCTTGAACAAGCATATCCAGTGCTTTTTTGACGGTAAGCTTACTGCAACCATATTCACGAGCCAACGTATCTCCATCCGGTAATTTTTCATTAATCGTATATTTATTTTGGTTAATTTTATCACGGATATCTATGTATATTTCCATGTATTTAGCCATTCCCGACATTTTATTGGCTCCTTTTCTCATGTAATAAAGATAGTATATCATATACTTTTGATAAAAGGTATCTCTATAACTAAAAGTATATATCTTTTTTTAAAAGTATTGTTTTTTAAATAAATGTATGCTATATTTATTTTGACAAAAGGGAGGCCATAAAACATGAAAGAATTATTAACATTTCCAAAAGACTTCTGGTGGGGCTCTGCATGGTCTGCAGAACAAGCAGAAGGCCGCGGCGACACTGGAAAAGCAAAGACTGTTTGGGAGCATTGGTTTGAAACAGAACCGAATCGCTTTTACGAAGGTATAGGATCAGAAGTTACAACCGATCATTTTAATCGCTTCAAAGAAGATGTGCAGTGGATGAAGAAAACAGGACATAACTCGTTCCGGATTTCGATTTCATGGGCGCGGATGTTTCCTAGTGACGGCGTTGGAGAAGTAAACCCAAAGGCAATTGCATTTTATCGTGATTTACTTACTGAAATGAATGAAAACGGTATCAAACCATTTGCGAACTTATATCATTTCGATATGCCAGTTGCACTTCAAGATGCGGGTGGTTGGGAATCAAGGGAAGTCGTTGATGCCTATGTTCATTTTGCAGATACTTGTTTTAAAGAATTTGGCGATTTAGTTTACCACTGGTTTACGTTCAATGAGCCACTTGGACCAATTCTTGGTGGTTATTTAGAAGATTTCCATTATCCGAATCAAATTGATTTCAAACGAGGGGCACAAGCTGGTTTTAATACTATTTTAGCCCATGCCCTAGCGATTAAAGCATTCAAAAAATTAAATTTAACTTCGAAAATAGGTGTGATTTTAAATCTTAGTCCTACTTATCCGCGTAGCCAAAATGCATATGATCTAGAAGCTGCAGAAATCTGTGATGCTTTTTATACGAGAAGTTTCCTAGATCCAATGGTTAAAGGGACTTTCCCAGCAAAATTAGTTGAAATCATGCGCGAATATGACCAAATGCCGGAATATACAGAAGCTGATTTGGTTACCATTAAAGAAAATACGGCACAAATTCTTGGTTTGAATTATTATGAACCGCGACGTGTTAAAGCTCGTCTTACTGCTATCAATGAGAAGAGCCCATTTTTACCGGATTGGTTTTTTGAACCACATAATATGCCTGGCAAACGAATGAATATTTATCGCGGTTGGGAAATTTATGAACGTGGTATTTATGATTTATGTATAGATATTCGTGATAATTACGGTAATATCGAATCCTTTATTTCCGAAAATGGGATGGGTGTTGCGAGTGAAGAACGCTTCCTAAATGCAGAAGGTCAAATTGAAGATGATTACCGGATTGAGTTTGTCAAAGATCACCTAGCATACGTACATCAAGCGATCCAAGAAGGTTGTGATATTAAGGGTTATCACTTATGGACATTTATTGATTGCTGGTCATGGATTAATGCGTATAAAAATCGTTACGGGTTAGTTTCGCTAGATGTAAAAACTGGCAAGCGGACGATGAAAAAAAGTGGCGAGTTTTATAAAAAAATGAGTGATGCTAATGGCTTTGAGTATGAAACAAGCAAGATTGTAGGGACTAAAAAGGGAGGAAATAACTGATGGCAGAGTCGAAAAAAAAGTCGATTGTTAATGGGTTTATTAATGTAGCACAAAAGCTCGGGGGACAGATTCATTTGCGTTCCTTGCGTGATGCTTTTGCGAGTATTATGCCATTTATGATTTTGGCTGGTTTTGTAACGCTAATCAATTATGTTATTTTAGAACCAACTGGCTTTATGGGCAAGATTGTTAACCCTGACACACTCAGAACCTGGCAAGAAATCGGGATCTCGATTGGGAACGGAACGCTAAGTGTTATTACGTTACTTGTAACTGTCGCAATTTCGTACCACTTATGTTTAAACCGTGGCTATAAAAATGTGATTGCCCCAATTTTAGTTGCTCTATCTTCTTTCATTGTGGTGACACCGATTGCGACAACCTTTCTTCCAGAAGGAGCAACTAAATCCATCGAAGTTCCAAATGTTATCCCTGTTAGCTATACTGGTGCAGCTGGCATGTTCGTCGGAATTATCGTTGGCTTGATTGCAACGGATTTATTCATTAAACTATCCAAAAACAAACGGATGCAAATCAATTTAACCGGAAATATTCCACCAGCTGTGATTAAGTCATTTAATGTATTAATTCCAATTATGATTACGGTGATTATTTTCTCGGTTGTATCATTCGCGGTCAACCAAATTTTCAGCATGGACTTTAATACGTTAGTAACGACAATTATTACGAAACCACTTAGTTATGTAACGACAAGTCTGCCAGGATTCTTGCTTATTACTTCTATCGCCAATCTATTCTTTGGTTTAGGTATTCACCAAGCCGTTATTTCTGGACCGTTACTAGATCCGTTTTTACTACAAAATATGCAAGAAAACATGGTTGCCTATGCGAATCATCAAGAAATCCCCCATATTATCAACATGGCATTTAAAGACACTTTTGCTGTTATGGGTGGATCAGGAAATACGATTGGCTTATTAATTGCTATTTTCATCTTTGGGAAACGAAAAGACTATAAAGATATTTCCAAATTGTCTGCGGCGCCTTCTCTTTTCAACATTAGTGAACCAATTATCTTTGGACTACCAATCGTTTTCAATCCGTTACTAATTATTCCATTTGTACTTGCACCGATTTTCTCACTAACAACAGCGTATTATGCGACCGCAGCTGGTTGGATTAATCATGTCGTTGTGCAAACCCCATGGACGACACCGCCTATTATTTCAGGTTTCCTGGCAACTGGTGGAGACTGGCGAGCGTCTGTTTTACAAATAATTATCATTGTAGTGACCGTCTTTATCTATCTACCGTTCTTGCGCATGGATGAAAAAGTCGCATTTGCTACAGCACAAAAAGCAGAAGAAAAATAAGAGAGGAAGTTTAACTCATGAAAAATATTTTATTAGTATGTAACGCTGGTATGTCAACAAGTTTCTTAGTAGAAAAAATGAAAACAGCCGGAACAGAACAAGGAATTGAAGCGAATATTTGGGCTGTATCCGACGCCGAATTACACGAAAACTGGGAAAAAGCAGATGTCATTTTACTTGGCCCTCAAGTTGGCTATTTAAAAGGAAACACCGAAAAAGTAGTCGGTGGAAAAATTCCTGTCGAAGTAATCAATATGCTTGATTACGGACGTGTGAACGGGGCAGCTGTTCTTGACCGTGCAATGGAATTAATTGGTTAAGAAATTGCAAAAGGAGTGTGACGTCATGTCGCACTCCTTTTTTATCGAGCTAGAAAGTGTTATAATATGTGAAAAGGAGCGGAATTACGATGAAATATGTAAAATCACAAATGAAAGAGCTTGTAAAAGATAGCGTGGATCTTCAAGAACGCCTTCAAAAGCTAATGAAAGAAATGGATTTAGAAAAAAGTTTCGCTTTAAAAGCACTTTATCATTCAGAAGTAGCTGATGGCGGGCATTACCAAACAGCTTATCAAGATTTGGATTATAAATATAAAGATTAACCAACTAATGGCTCTGCTAAAAAATTTTAGCAGAGCCATTTTTATAGATATTTTCCTTGGATTTCGTTTAAGTAAGCAACAAAATTAGCATAAAAGTCATCACGATTTTGAATGGTTACATGCGTTCCTAGCTGCAAAATAAAGCGATAACCAGCCTCGTGATCAGGCAGCGTTACTTTTGCAAAAAAGTGTTCAGCGTCATGTCGTTTAATTTCTACCAAATTAAAACGCTCAACGATTTGTTCGCGGGCGATTTTGTCAACAATAAGCGAGACTTCATGCATTAAAAAGTGGGGCTGTGAGGGAATGGGGCCAATAGGTTTAACAGCAAATGGACGGGCTTCAAAAGTCTCTGCCAGCACGCTAAACTCAACAATTCGCGATAGTTTAAAAGTTCGAAAGTCGCTGCGCTCCAAACTGTAACCTTGCAAATACCAAGAACGATTCCTAAAAAGGAGGTGATAAGGCTCTGTTTTCCGGATAGTTTGATTCCCGCTTCGGTCAATATAGCAGAGTTCTACAAGTTGGCGTTTTTTAATCGCTAAGTATAGTTTTTCCACTTGGGAATTTGAATCACTTTTTGTAGTTAAATTGGAGAAATCTACCGAAATAGAACTTGCAAAAGATTCGCTTGTCGGGTCGAGCATATTTTTCATTTTCTGCAAAGTTTTCTTTGTTTCGATGGAAGAAAGGAGCTGTTCCATGCCATCCAAGCTGGTAATAATGGCCTGCAAATCTTCTGTTGTCAGGAGCTTCTTATCGACTTTGTAGGTTGGCATAATCCCAATACCGCCTTTTGTTCCTGCAATCGTGTAAATCGGGATATTTGCCATCGATAACGTGTCAATGTCGCGGAAAATAGTTCGCTTAGAAACTTCGAACATTTCCGCCATTTCAGAAGCACTGACTAATTCTCGCTGTAAAAGTAGCATAATAATACCAATAAGCCGCTCGATTTTCATTTTTGTTCTCCTTTATTTTCGAATGATGACAGACAGTTGTCATCATTTACGTGTTATAGTTACATCATATCAAAGTTAAGTAACTTTTTGGAGGGAAATATTATGGCATTTGAAATTGTTGAATTAAAAGCAGAAACATTTACTGGAACTAAATCCGAAATCCCTGAATTTGATCCACAAAAAGGTTTTGGACCAATGAGTGAAATTAAAGAATCTGCCTTTACAAAATTTGCAAAAAATGAGAAAGACTACGTAGGCATTAATGCAAGCCTTGATGGTTTACAATATTATATCGTTGCAAGTGTGGATGGCACAGGCGATACAACTTTTAGCGTCCCAGCAGGAAAATACGCTAAATTCGTAACGAGCGAAACAGACCGCCCAGCACTTGACGGCTTCATCGGTGGAGCATACGGCGAAGTTAGCCAGAGCAGTGACGTTGCAATTGCTGGTTCATTTAACTTGGAAGATCTCAGAGAAGCAGACTTTACGATTTATATTCCAGTTGTAGCAAAATAAGGAAAAACACCCCAGCGCCAAATTGATTTTTGGTGTCGGGGTGTTTTTTTATGCTTTTCTTTGGATAATTTCTAAACAAAACATATAGAAAAAGCAGATGACAATATAACCAATAGCAAGACTTGAAAGCGATACTTGTACCTTTTTTTGGGTACTTAAAACAGTCAAAAGTATTGGTACTAATATGGCTGATATGATAATAAAGTAAAATGAAAATGTATTTCTATTTCTAAAATATCTCTCATCTTTTTCTGACTTCTCTTTTTTATATTGTTTCTCAAAGGTTTCTTTAAAAATGAAAATGGAGAAGAATACTCCGATTGCAACTATAACGAATAAGTCCAAAAGACTATTTTCCGTAAGAGGTTGCTCTCCATTTGCAATAGGCATAATTAAAAAAGCAGATACTGTTATTAAAATCATACTAACTATTCTCATAAGTCGATACTTGCTCATCCCTACTCCTTCTCTAGCTGAAATATCTCTTCTACCGCTAACTCAAAATACTTAGCTATCTTCAAACTAAGCTCTAGACTTGGATTATATTTCCCTTTTTCGATTGCGTGAATGGTCTGCCTTGAAACCTCTAATATCGAAGCTAAATCATTTTGCGCAATCCCTCTTTCTTCGCGTAACGTTTTAACTCGATTTATAACTTTCAAATAATCACCACCTAGCAAGGATATCTTTACAAACAGTTTAAAATAAAACGAGAGAAATGTAAAGCCAACTTTACTTGTTTTCCCAAAAAAGTTTCGAGTAGATATTTAAAGTTGATTTTATTCATCCATTTATCACACATACTCACAATCTTATTTGTTATGACTTTTTATGGTTAAGTGAGTGACAAAAATTAAATTGACTAGCCAAAATTATTGCCTTAAGATGAGTGTATAAGCGACTTTCGGTTAAGTTGTGAGTAATGGAAGTGGAGGGATAGATAGATGACAAAAGTACGGAAATTGAAGAACTATGTGAATGGCGAATGGGTATCGAGTAAGACGGGAAAATATGAAGATGTCATTAATCCGGCAACTGGAGAAGTGTTGTGCCAAGTACCGATTTCTACACGTGCGGAACTAGATGAAGCAGCAGAGATTTCCGAAAAAGCCTTTGGAAAATGGAGTCAGATGGCTGTACCGAGACGAGCTCGAGTTCTATTTTCATTCCAACAGTTGCTCATTCAACATAAAGAAGAATTAGCTAGATTGATTACTTTAGAAAACGGAAAAAATTTATCAGAAGCGCGAGGGGAAGTTCAGCGTGGAATTGAAAATGTGGAGTTTGCAGCTGGAGCACCGACACTGATGATGGGGGATTCGCTGGCATCGATTGCAACCGATGTAGAAGCAGCAAATTATCGTTATCCAGTTGGTGTTGTTGGTGGAATTACGCCATTTAACTTCCCAATGATGGTACCTTGTTGGATGTTTCCGATGGCAATCGCGCTTGGAAATACGTTCATTTTGAAGCCTTCCGAACGAACACCACTATTAATGGAGAAGTTAGTCGGACTCTTTTCTGAAGCAGGACTTCCAAAAGGAGTTTTCAATGTCGTTTACGGTGCGCATGATGTCGTGAATGGTATTTTAGAAAGCGATAAAATTAAAGCGGTTTCTTTTGTCGGATCAAAACCAGTCGGCGAATACGTTTATAAAACAGGGAATGCAAATTTGAAACGAGTGCAAGCTCTAACTGGCGCGAAAAACCATACGATAGTTTTAAATGACGCCGACCTTGAAGACACTGTGACCAATGTTATTTCCGCGGCGTTTGGGTCTGCAGGAGAGCGCTGTATGGCGTGCGCAGTTGTAACCGTAGAGGAAGGAATTGCCGACGAATTTTTGGAAGCGCTTCGAATTGCTGCGCGAAATGTGAAAATCGGTAACGGATTAGATGACGGTGTATTCCTCGGCCCTGTCATACGCGAAGAAAATCAAAAACGGACGCTCGCTTACATCGAAAAAGGTATAGCAGAGGGCGCGAAGTTAACTGTAGATGGTCGCGAAACCGAAATTTCGGAGGGGTATTTTGTGGGTCCAACGATTTTAGAAGAAGTGACAACCGATATGACCGTTTGGAAAGAAGAAATTTTTGCACCAGTATTGTCGGTTATTCGCGTGAAAAACTTGCAAGAAGCAGTGGAAATTGCGAATAAATCTGAATTTGCAAACGGCGCTTGTATTTTCACTAATAATGCCAAAGCCATTCGCTACTTTAGAGAAAAAATAGATGCCGGAATGCTTGGTGTGAATTTGGGTGTACCAGCGCCAATGGCATTTTTCCCGTTCTCGGGTTGGAAATCATCGTTTTATGGAACACTGCATGCGAACGGCAAAGATAGCGTAGATTTTTATACACATAAAAAAGTTGTAACCGCTAGATATTCGTTAAAAGGCTACGAAGAATAGGAGGATGAGACAATGACACAACTTTTGCGAAAACCGATGAATAACACTATCATGTCTGGTGTGAAGTTGATTCATGATATAAATGAACCATTGAGATATGTAGGATTTCGAATGATAGAACTAGAACAAGATGCTTTATATGAAGAACAACTTGCTGAATTAGAATGCTGTGCGGTCATCCTTACTGGAAAAGTGACAATCAACGAAGGCGGAAATACCTTCGCCCAAATTGGCACCCGAAATAGTGTTTTTGAAAAAATTCCAACTGATAGTGTCTATATTTCAGGTGGTAAAAGCTTTTCTATTAGAGGAATCTCCGAGAAAGCATGTGTGGCACTTTGTTATGCGCCAGTCACTCAAAAATTACCAACAACTCTCATTCAAGCAAGTGATAATTTCATTGAGCATCGCGGTAAATACCAAAATAAACGACTCGTACACAATATCCTTCCTGATACGAGCGAAATTGCGACTAGTTTGCTTGTTGTTGAAGTCTATACTGATGGAGGAAATTTTTCGAGCTATCCACCGCACAAACACGATCAAGACAATTTACCCGCGGAATCACTTTTGGAAGAAAGCTATTATCATGAAATCAACCCACAACAAGGTTTTGTATTTCAGCGAGTTTATACGGATGACCGTGTGCTTGATGAAACAATGGCAGTGGAACATGGGAATGCAGTCATTGTCCCAGCAGGATATCATCCAGTCGGAGTTCCAGATGGCTATGATTCCTACTATTTAAACGTAATGGCTGGACCAAAGCGTATCTGGAAATTTCACAATGACCCGGACCACGAATGGATTTTAGATAGAGATTAAAAGGAGGATGTTAGCATGGATTTAAACAAACATAGCGAACGGAAATTGGACTTAATTACAGTAGGGCGTGCTTGTATCGATTTAAATGCCATAGAATACAATCGACCAATGGAAGAAACGATGACTTTTTCAAAATATGTAGGTGGTTCTCCAGCTAATATTGCAATTGGAACGGCAAAACTTGGACTAAAAGTAGGTTTTATCGGTAAAATTTCTGATGATCAACACGGATGTTATATCGAAAAATATATGCATGATTTGACGATTAATACTGATGGTATAGTAAAAGATACAGAAGGACGCAAAGTTGGTCTAGCTTTTACGGAAATCAAAAGCCCAGACGAGTGCAATATTTTAATGTATCGCGAGAATGTGGCAGACCTGTATTTAGAACCAGCTGAAGTTTCTGAGAATTATATTAAAGATGCGCGTTTACTACTCGTATCTGGAACTGCCTTAGCGCAAAGTCCATCACGAGAGGCGGTCTTAAAAGCAGTAAGTCTAGCACGGAAAAATGAAGTCGTAGTAGCTTTTGAACTGGATTATCGGCCTTATACATGGAACAACGAAGCAGAAACAGCGGTATATTATTCGCTCGTCGCTGAGCAGTCTGACATCATTATTGGAACGCGCGACGAATTCGATCGGATGGAAAACCAAGCTGGTGGTAACAATCAAACAACGAAAAACAATTTATTCCAACATCAAGCAGAAATTGTCGTGATTAAGCATGGAGTAGACGGATCTTTCGCCTATACAAAAGCAGGTGAAACTTTCCAAACAAAAGCGTATAAAACAAAAGTTCTAAAAACATTTGGCGCAGGTGATTCTTACGCATCCGCTTTTTTATATGGCTTATTTAATGGTGACAGTATCGACACAGCACTTAAATATGGAAGTGCAGCGGCATCTATTGTGGTTAGTAAGCATAGTTCATCGGATGCAATGCCAAAAAGTGATGAAATTAAAGCACTCATTGCGCAAGCGGAATAGGAGGAGATTAGCGTGACTGAAAAAACAATTCGACTAACTACCGCACAAGCTTTGGTGAAATTTTTAAATCAGCAGTTTATTGAGGTGGACGGGGAATCAGCACCATTTGTGGATGGGATTTTCACGTTATTTGGACATGGGAATGTAGTTGGAATTGGGCAAGCCTTGGAAGAAAATCCAGGTCATTTAAAAGTGTATCAAGGAAAAAATGAGCAAGGTATGGCGCACGCGGCAATCGCCTATGCAAAACAAAATAATCGGCAACGAATCTTCGCGTGTTCCACGTCAGCCGGACCTGGTTCCGCTAACTTAATTACAGCTGCTGGAACCGCACTTGCAAACAATTTACCGGTATTATTCTTACCAGCTGACACATTTGCAACTAGACAGCCCGACCCAGTACTGCAACAGCTAGAACATGAGTCGAGCTTAGCGATAACAACAAACGATGGATTCCAAGCAGTCTCCAGATACTTTGACCGGGTGCAACGACCAGAACAGCTCATGAGTGCCTTGATACGCGCTTTTGAAGTAATGACGAACCCAGCAAGCGCAGGTCCTGCAACAATTTGCATCGCACAAGATACAGAAGGAGAAGCGTTCGATTATCCAGCGGCTTTTTTCCAAAAAAGAGTGCATTATTTAAACCGGCAAATACCAACAGAGCGAGAACTGACAGAAGCGGCTAGAATCATTGCAAAAAGCAAGAAACCAGTCATCATCGTCGGAGGTGGCGCACGTTATTCCGGAGCACGAACAGAACTAACTACGCTATCTGAGCAATGCAACATTCCCCTCGTCGAAACGCATGCCGGGAAATCAACTGTTGAATTCGGATTTCCAAATAATCTAGGTGGCACCGGAATCTTAGGAACGCTTGCCGCTAATAAAGCAATCCATGATGCTGATCTAGTCATTGGCGTTGGTACTCGCTACACCGATTTCACAACTAGCTCTAAAACGGCATTTGATCCGGCAACCAAATTCCTAAATATCAATGTCAGCCGAATGCAAACATACAAACTAGATGCTTTCCAGGTTGTTGGGGATGCCAAAGCTACTTTACAAAAACTAACACCACTTTTAGTAGGCTACAAAACCGAATTTGGCGACACGATTACCACTTATAAAAACGAATGGCTCGTTGAAAGAAAGAGACTCAGTGATACTCAATTTACCAGAGATAATTTTAGTCCAGAAATCAAAAATCAATTTAATCAAGCCACCTTAAATGAATATGCAGACAACTTAAAGACTGAATTTACACAAACTGAAGCACTTATTACAATCAATGACACAGTGGCAGCTAATAGCATCGTCGTTTGTTCAGCAGGTTCACTACCAGGCGACTTACAACGACTCTGGAATCCAGCCGTGCCAAACACTTACCATCTAGAATACGGCTATTCCTGTATGGGTTACGAAATAAATGGAGCGCTGGGTGCAAAAATGGCCGCAGCAGACAAGCAAGAAGTATATGCTATTGTCGGTGATGGCAGCTTTTGCATGTCCCACTCCGAACTATTGACTTCTTTACAATATGGCGAAAAAATCAACATCATGCTATTCGACAATTCTGGGTTCGGTTGCATTAACAACCTCCAAATGGCAAATGGTAGCGATAGTTTTTTCTGTGAATTCCGCGATAGCAATAACCAAATCATGCAAGTCGATTACGCTAAAATTGCAGAAGGCTACGGTGCAAAAGTATACCGCGCCAACACAAAACCGGATTTAATTGCCGCACTTAAAGATGCAAAAACACAAACAAAAACTACTTTAATAGAAATGAAAGTGCTACCGAAAACAATGTCAGAAGGCTATCTTAACTGGTGGAACGTGGGAGTTTCCGAAGTTTCAAACAAAGAAAGCATTCAACAAGCATACAAATCAAAACAAGAAAAACTTAAAAATGCACGATTATATTGAGTCAAATAAAAACAAGTCCAAACGAAGGACTTGTTTTTTATATATTTGCCAACCGGAAAGTATGGTTTTGGAGACTAAGATCAAGTACCGCACAAATCCAAATACAAAAAAAGCTAATAAATAATGGAAGCTCAACCAATATATTAATAAAAAAGAGTCCGATTAAAAGTAGCAATAAAGATGCATTTTTCCATAAATAAAATGTCACTCCGGCTTTTTTATGTGCTGCAAAAACAAGCTGCTTGGAAATGAAAAAGGTTCCAACAGCCCCAAAAAGCATCAATAATAGAATTTCTCTTTGCAAAATATTATCAAACAGTAGATGCAAATTCGCCGCAAGCAACATAATCGAAATAATAATTAAGAAATGCCCATAAATAAAGCATTGCCCATGTGTCGGTTTATCAAAGTCAATAAGTTTATCATGGCAACGGAAATAGGAGGCCCAAAATGTCCAAATAATGATAAAGCCAAAGAAAGCATACATAACCGTGTAAGGATCAAGAGTATGCCCAAATAAAATAGAGGTAATAGCAAAAAAACTTTCTCCAAAGGTGATGATGACAAATAAACCAAAACGTTCCGCTAAATGGTAAAAGTCAACAGGAACTTTACGTAAAGTATTTATATAAAATGGGGGAATAACCATATCCACCACGATGCCCAAATATACAAAGAAGTAGCGTAATGTTCCATCAAAAAAGAACGAAACTCCTGTTGTCAAAGAACCTAACAGAAAAATATTTCCGAGCAACAAAGCTACTTTTCGCGGCGCATTTACTAAACTTCTGCTCATAGTAAAATATTGAATGATAATAATAAAGCGAATTCCTAAATAGCCAATTAAAAAGGTGTGATAAGCATCAGAAAATGCTGAATGAAAGCTAGCTGTTAGTAAAATAGCAAAAAACATTTGTGGAATCATATAGAGTTCTAAATTTTTCTTTTCTCCACCAAACCGGTTTACAAACATAGTCTGACCAACCCAACACCAAAACATCGGAATAACCATTAAAAGATATTCCACAAAATAAATAGCTGTTTTATCCGGGTGACAATCAACACTTAATAATAAATGTGTTGTAGAAGACACCGCGGTTACAAAAACTAAGTCAAAAAATAATTCTAACCAAGTAACTTTTTTGTGTTTCATTATTTCACCTCAAATATTTTTTTCAAAATTATATCACGCCAAATTAGAACTGAAATATACATTTGTTTACTTTTGACAATAGCTGAGAAAGAAAAGTATAATTGTAGAATAACTTAGTTGAATTGCACAGCTAGAAACAAAAAAATAGTGAGAATAAGACATTTTTATAGGAGGAAAAGAATATGGAAGTTTTTGCAGAATATTTGGCTGGTATCGATAACCCTGAACACCGCGAGCGCACAAAAGAAGTTTTAACATGGATTGCTGAAACTTTTCCAAACTTAAAGCCGGAAATCAAATGGAATACACCAATGTTTTCAAATAATGGCACATTCATTATCGGCATTTCTGTTGCAAAACAGCATATGAGCATTTCTCCAGAAGTAGCTGGAATTGAGCGCTTTGAAGAAGACCTAAAACAAGCAGGATACAGCCATACAAAAGGCCTATTCCGCATCACTTGGGCTAAACCAGTCGATTTTAGTTTGCTAGAAAAAATTATTGAGTTTAACATTCAAGATAAAGCAAATTACACAAGTTTCTGGCGTGTTTAAGCAAGTTTTAGTTACTTTTGTCACATAGCGAACCCAGATATTTTGTGCCATAATAAATAAGCTAACATGTATTTTATTAAAAGAGTGGTGTAAAATGCGGATTTTTTGTGGAATTATGTCCATCCAAGCAGGCTTCGTCGGAGGACTGGCTGAAATACTAAGCCCCGAGAGCAAGAAAATCAATCTATTCATGATACCAGACAACCTAGCATCTTCATCCGGCTACTTAATGTCGTTCGCAATGATAGTAGCCGGAATCCTAATCATCTGCGCCTATCGAAACGATTTTTTCATTTTTATGGCGCTGGTATTATGGTTATTCGGACTAATTTTCGGACTGATTTTCACCCCAAGTTTTTCCGGCTTTTATTTCCGTCCGATTGTTTGTTTGATAAGCTTTTTGATGGGGTTGTTTATTTTTACGGATTATACGAGGCATAGGGATAGTGAGGAGGAGAGGTGAGCGAGGGCTTGCTTCTTTTTTTGTAATATAACATCTCGAAAAGTGGGGAAAAACACTAGACTATCGCTATTTTCTCCAATCTTACTTTTCTAATTATTCCAAAATAAATAAAAACTGACTTTCGCCACTCATTCTTCCGTGATATAATTATAAATGTGAATTCATTCACTTGAAATGTATCTCAGCGTAAGTGAATGAATCTCTAAGGAAAACGGTGATGGGTGAATTATAGAGAAGCTTCGTATAAAAATAGCGAAAGGATGTATTTATTTGGGGGAAGCAAAATTTGAAGAAGCTTTAATCAAAAAGCTTGAAGCAGAAGGTTGGACTTATCGAAAAGATTTTTCCAACGTTAGTATTAAAAAGCTTGAACAACATTGGCGGGATATTTTAAATGAAACTAATGCACATAAGCTAAATGGAATACCACTAACTGATATTGAATTCGGATTGGTTCTTCAAGAATTACAACGTATCCGAACACCTTATGATGCACAATTATTATTGGTAGGAGCAGGTGGGGTAGGGTCAATCCCTGTTACTCGTGATGATGGTTCTAGCCTAGAGGTGGAAATCTTTTATTCAGATGACGTAGCAGGTGGACGTTCGCGCTATGAAATCGTCAATCAAGTAAAGTTCGATGATTTGCCTAAAGGATTGACCTCAAAACGAATTATTGATATTGCTTTACTTATCAACGGCATTCCTGTTGCCCATATTGAAGAAAAAGATGAGCATTTACAAAATCAATGGCGTGCGTTTGAACAACTCAAAGGCTATCATGGGGACGGATTATACGAGGGATTATTTACTTTTGTGCAAGTGCAATTTATCATGAGCCAACACTCAGCGCATTATTTTGCTCGACCGAATGCGTTCGAACATTACAATAAAACTTTTGTATTTGGTTGGCGTGATGAGAATAATAAAGATATTACAGATGCATTTGAATTTGCCCGTCAAGTAATGGGCATTCCAGCACTACATCGTTTAGTTACGGTCAATATGATTCCAGATGCTTCAAATGATAATTTGATGGTTATGCGTAGCTATCAAATTCAAGCAACACGAGAAATTTTACAACGTATGAAAGAAATGGAAGCGAGCGGTCTTATTCAAAAAGAAGGTGGATACATTTGGCATACAACAGGTTCAGGAAAGACTGTTACCTCTTTTAAAGTGGCTCAGTTATTAGCTTCTGCCCCTAGAATTAGAAATGTACTATTTATCGTAGACCGTGTTGACTTGATTGATCAAACTCTTGAAAATTTTAAAGATTTCGCTTATAAACATTTTGAAAAACGTATTAAGAAAGTTAATGGCCGAGAATTAAAACGAGAATTGAAACATAAAGGTGCTTCACAAATTTTGCTGATTTCTGTTCAAGGCTTAACGAAAGCTGTTAAACGTGGATTAGAAAATGATGATTGGAACGTCATTATTATGGATGAAGCACATCGAAGTGCAAGTGGAGATTCGGTACAGTTAATAAAAAAAGCTTTCAAGAAAACAACTTGGTTCGGATTTTCAGGGACGCCGAACTTCTATAGTGACGAGATAAATGATGTCAAAACGACTCGTGATATCTCAACGCATGATATTTTTGGTAAGCGCCTACATACTTATACAATTAAAGATGCTATTGGTGATGGGAATGTTTTAGGTTTTGATGTAACTTATTTCAAACCGCACTGGGTTATTGAACATCCAGAAGGCGGATTTTCAGAAAAAGATTATGAAAAAGAGGTTTATCAGAGCGATGTCTATCGTCAAGAAGTGGTACAAGATATCCTTGATAATTGGAAGAAAACATCTAGCGGAGCCTTAATTGCTGGGAGGCGTAAAGAAAATGTTTTCCAAGCGATGTTAGCGGTATCTGGTAAACAAGCTGTGGTGCATTATTACAATATTCTTAAAGAGAAAGCACCACATTTAAATATTGCAATGACATTTTCTCGAGATGAGTCTAATGAACACGGCACAAAAGAGTTAAACGAAGCGCTTAAAAATGCGATTAATGACTATACCGAAAAATTCGATGTTCCGAGCATTTTGGATGCAAAAGACCCCGCGCGTGCATATATGCTGGATATAACTAAGCGATTGTCTCGCAGGAAACCATACAATCAAGGTGATGATGAAGATAGGCTGGATTTAGTGATTGTTTCGGACCAATTATTAACTGGTTTCGACTCTAAGTTCATTAATATGATTTATATGGATAAAATGCTAAAAGAAGGTATGCTCATCCAAGCAATTTCTCGGACAAATCGGACATGCGACCTTAACAGTAAACCACACGGGAAAGTCCGTTTTTACCGGCAAGGGGATGAGATGCAAGGATTTGTTGAAAATGCACTGCGTATATATACGAGAGGCGGAAATGATACCCTTCAAGAAGCAGAGGGCGAAACAGAAAATTTGCGTCCTAAAGATTTAGAAAATGATGACATTTTAGCAAAACCACAAAGTCATCAAATTGCTGATTTAGAAGAAGCTGTTTTAAGACTAAAAGAACTTGCTGGCGATGATTTTAGTCAAGTTCCTCGTGGGCAAAGTGATATAAAAGAATTCGTAGCGCTTGCATTATCAACCCAGAATGCGATTCAACGTTTAGTTCAACAGGGGTACGAGCTTGGTAGCGAAATTGAGGAATTAGACGAAAATGGTGAGCCCACTGGAAAGTTGGTTAGCCTTGATATTTCAAGCATTGAGGAATTTGGTGCTTTACAGGCTCGCCTAAATGACGCCAGAGAAAAATTACCTCTTGACGAACGTCCGGACCTGACTGCAATCAAAATAGGTATTGAATTTTATCATCATGAAATTATCGACTACGACATGCTAGTTGAACTTTTGAATACGTTTATGGATGAAAAAATAGAAAAAAATAAAGAAGCCATTGAAAAACACATTACACCTATGGATGACGAAAATCGTAAGGAAATTCATGAAATTGTGGATGATATCGAATCAGGTGAAATCACCCAACATTTTACAACTGAATCGCTTCTTGAAACACGTAAGAAGTACCGTACGGAACGTCGGGAGCTAAAGATTCGTCGCTGGGCAGCCAATCAAAATGTTAATGGGAATCGGGTTATGAAAGCATTTGATTTATTCCTGCCAGGACATACGCTCATTGATAATCAGAAACTTGCAGATATCATACATGAGATCGAGAAAGAAGAAAACAAGGGTTTCTTTGAAGCATTAAATTTTGAAGAAGATTTAATGGCGTTTTTTAATTCATTGTAAGTATCGTAAACTATAATTTAAAACATAAGAGAGAGAAGGAAATAACATAATGGGACTATCAAATGAACAACAGACTAAAATGTGGGAAATGCTCAATCAAACACGAGGACAAATTGGATTAACAGCATACAAAGACTACATATTCGGAATTTTGTTTTATAAATATTTATCTGAAAAAGCGACCAATTGGTTAGAAGATGTGTTACGTGGTGAGTCGTGGAAAAACATTTATTCTCAAGATTCTGCTAAGGCATTAGATTATATGAAAAAGAACCTTGGCTATGCAATCCAGCCAAATGACTTTTTCATGGATTGGAAAAAAGCAATCGATGAAGATCGCTTTAATATTGGGATGATGACCGATACATTTGGCCATTTCAACCAACAAATCGCCTTTGAAGCGAAAGTTGATTTTGAAGGTATTTTTGATGGAATGCGTTTTGATAGTGCTGATTTAGGGGCAACTGCTCAAGCACGTGCGAGCGTAATGATTTCCATGATTGAATTACTATCTTCCCCAGAATTTGATTTATCTGGTGATGACACAGTTTCGGATATTTATGAATATTTGGTTGCACAATTTGCCGTTGTATTAGCCTCTGACATGGGACAATACTATACGCCCAAAGAAATTTCGGATGTAATGGCTCGAATTTTAACGTTTGGTCGAGAAGATAAAGAAAACTTTTCTATCTATGATCCAACTGTTGGTTCTGGTTCGCTTTTACTTACAACCGCAAGTTATATGAAAAATTCGCATAAACGTGGAATGATTAAGTATTTTGGTCAAGAAAAAGACGCAACTCCTTACCGTTTGTCGAGAATGAATTTGATGATGCATGGTATTGAGTATAATGATATCTACATTAACCATGCGGATACGCTTGAAAGTGACTGGCCAGATGGCGTTGTAGACGGAAAAGATACTCCGCGAATGTTTGATGCTGTAATGGCAAATCCACCCTATTCGGCACATTGGAATAATAAGGACCGTGAAGATGATCAACGTTGGCGTGAATACGGTGTTGCCCCTAAGACAAAAGCGGATTATGCTTTCTTGTTACATTGTTTGTATCACTTAGAAGATAATGGACGCATGGCGATTATTTTGCCGCATGGCGTATTGTTCCGTGGAGCTGCTGAAGGTCGTATTCGTAAAGCTTTAATTGATAAACACCAAATTGAAGCAGTTATTGGATTTCCGGATAAACTATTTTTAAATACATCTATTCCTGTCTCTGTCTTAATTTTAAGAAAAAACCGTGTTGAGTCAGATATTCTTTTTGTCGATGCCAGTAAAGGTTTTGAGAAAATGAAAAATCAAAAACACTTGCGTCCTGAGGATGTTGAGAAGGTTGTTGATACATTTGTCAATCGCAAAGAAATTGAGAAATATTCCCATATTGCAACTTTAGATGAAATCAAAGAAAATGATTATAATTTAAATATTCCTCGTTATGTTGATACTTTTGAAGAAGAAGAGCCTATTGATATCATGGAGTTAAGTAAAGAAATGGTAGAACTGAACTCTGAAATTAAAAAGGCTGAGAGCGGTTTTCTATCATCATTGGATGAGTTAGCTATAACTCCGGATACCAAGGATATAATCGAAGCTACAAAGGCGGTATTTCGATGAAAGATGAACGGAAAACCGCACCGGTGATTCGATTTAATGGTTTTTCTGACGCTTGGGAACAGCGTAAGTTGGGTGATGTAGCAACTTCTTTTGAGTATGGACTTAATGCTAGTTCCAAGGAATACGATGGAGAAAATAAATATATTAGGATTACTGATATAAACGAAAATTCTCACTTGTTTAATCAAAATAACTTAACTTCTCCGGATATAGTATTGATTAATTCTGATAACTATTTACTAAAAGAAGGAGATATTCTTTTTGCTAGAACAGGTGCTAGTGTCGGGAAATCTTATTGTTATGAGGAAATAGATGGAAAAGTTTATTATGCAGGTTTTTTAATAAGAGCTAAAGTTAAACAAAAATATGATGTGAAATTTATTTTTCAGAACACATTAACAAATAGATATAATAATTTTATTCAAATTACTTCTCAAAGATCAGGCCAACCAGGAATCAATGCTCAAGAATATGCGAATTTTGATTTGCACACTCCTAAACTAGAAGAACAACAAAAAATAGGCACCTTTTTCAAACAATTAGACAACACTATCGCTCTTCATCAACGTAAGTTAGACACTCTGAAGCTGATGAAAAAAGGCTTTTTACAGCAGATGTTTCCGGAGAAAGGAGAAAAAGTACCTAAGCTGAGGTTTGCTGATTTTGAAGAGGAATGGGAACAGCGTAAGATAAGAGATTTTCTAACTGAAAGTAAAACAAAAGGTTCCAATGGATTAATAGCTAAAAAATTAACAGTAAAGCTTTGGAGAAAAGGCATTATTGCAAAAGAAGAAATTTATAGTGGGAGTTCGGCTACAAAGTACTATGTAAGAAAAGCAGGTCAATTTATGTATGGAAAGCTAGATTTTATAAACCAAGCTTTTGGTATTATTCCTACAGAACTAGATGGATACGAGTCAACAATAGACTCCCCTGCATTTGATTTTCAAAATGAAATCAACCCACATTTCTTTTTTGAATATATTTCTTTAAGACAATTTTATGAATATCAAGGAAATATAGCAAATGGCTCACGAATAGCAAAACGTATTCACACTGAAACATTTTTTGAAATGCCTATCCTTACTCCTAGTCAAGAGGAACAGGAAAAAATAGGTTTATTCATTAAACAAGTAGATAGCAAGATTGATTTTCATCAAACCAAACTAAATATACTTAATAGATTCAAAAAAGCGTATCTACAAAATATGTTTATATGACTTTGTATTTACAGTTATACCACCTCCATAGATAATAAATAAAGATGAACAATTCATCTATTTATTATCTATGGAGGTTTTTATGAAAACAAAAAGAAGAAAAGATCAAAAGTTTCATGAGTATTACAAGGAATGGGTGAAACTTTATAAAGTGGGTGCTATCCGTTCAATTACCTTGCAAAAATACTATGTAACAGAACAAAAACTGCAAGAACTTGTGCCTGATTTAAAATTAAAGGAGCTTGACCGTTATAGTTATCAAAAACTACTGAATGATTATGCGCTTACCCATGAGAAGCAAACAACTATGGATTTCCATCACCAACTTAAAGGGGCTATTCTAGATGCGGTTGATGAAGGTATTATTTCTCAAAATCCCACAAGAAAAATTGTGATTAAAGGAAAAGCCCCTAGATCTAAAAAAGCAAAATTTTTAAACCAATTTGAAGTGCAGGCATTATTGAAAGAATTAAATTTAACAGAAGAAATTAATTGGGATTGGTTTATATTATTAGTTATTAAAACAGGACTTCGCTTTTCAGAAGCACTAGCTTTGACTCCTTCAGACTTTGATTTTTCTAAACAGAAAATAATTATCAATAAGACTTGGAATTACAAAAAAACGGACGGTTCTTTTCAACCAACAAAAAATGAATCTTCTAACAGAAAAATTCAAATTGACTGGCAACTAGCTATGCAATTCTCACAGTTAATTAAATTGAAAGAACAAGATAAACCGATTTTTGTTAAAAGTAGGGTATTTAATTCCACTATTAATAATCGCTTGAACGTATTATGTAATCGCGCCAATATACCAATTATTACGGTTCACAGTTTGCGACATACTCATGCTTCTTTACTTTTATTTGCGGGTGTTTCAATCGCCAGTGTTGCGAATAGATTAGGGCATTCTAGCATGACGACAACTCAGGAAACGTATCTTCATATTATTCAGGAATTAGAAAATCAAGATAATGATAAGATTATACGGCATTTGTCGATGTTAATGTGATTAAAAATCCCTACTTAGTTAAAATATACTAGGTAGGGATTTCTTAATTTATATGAACATATTTTGTAGATAGGATTTCTTGAGATTTTTGAATTTATCTATTTTATTTTGTTGAAGATTAATAATATCATCAAGTTTCGAAAAAATTTTTGCTATTCTAACTTGTTCTCCTATAGAAGGGATTGACAATAAAATATTTTCAAGATACGAATAATATAGGTTTGATACATTTCCACCTTCAACTCTTTTAGCAAACTCAATGCGCATTTTAGCACGGAAATAAATAGCTATAAATAGTGGATTTTGTTTAGTGTTATATACAGAAATCATTTCCCCAATTGCTACATTTGGAATTTTAAGCCAACTACACTTTGCAAACTCTAATGGATTTTCTCCCACACGTGGTACTAAAACTTCGTAACCTGTACTAAATTTCAAATTTTCTTTCGGAATATTTGTATAAGAATATATTCTATCAATTTTTGCGCCAAATTTTGTATATAACTCTCCATATCTAACACAGGGAATAACAGCGTCTTCAGTAACAGACCATTTGGGAGCGCTCTTTCCATAATAAAATTCACCATATTCCCCTAACTTACGCTGTTCCCATTCCTCTTCAAAATCAGCAAACCTCAGCTTAGGTACTTTTTCTCCTTTCTCCGGAAACATCTGCTGTAAAAAGCCTTTTTTCATCAGCTTCAGAGTGTCTAACTTACGTTGATGAAGAGCGATAGTGTTGTCTAATTGTTTGAAAAAGGTGCCTATTTTTTGTTGTTCTTCCAGATTGGGAACCTTGAATTCAAATGAACGTATTTTGCTTAAAGCCAAAAATTTCTGTGTCCCTCCAGCATTCTCACTTTTGATATACCTTTCAAAAACTGGTGATTTCAGCAACTGAATTAAAAATTGGTTTAGAATTCTTTTATGTTCCTTAATCAAAGCAACATTTTTAATTGCAAAATTAGTTTGTCTTACTAAAACTGGATTTCCAATTGTACCAATCATTCCAAACAATATATCTCCTTCATCTACTTTAGAACGGTGATTGATTGCATTATAATCAGCTTCAGCTATTAATGAAACATCTTTCAAATCCAAACCATGATTCTTTAGATTTTTCGAGGTAACTAGTGGGTACCCTGTATCAAAGTATTGAGGAGAATCATGTGTACCATCTCGTACATCACTTTCATCACCCAACTTACGCTGTTCCCAAGCGTCAAATATTCCCTCTAAACCCATAAAGCGTGAGCACTTCACTTTTACGCGTAGATGAAACGCTTGTATAAATTTCAGTTGTAGAAATATTCGCATGCCCAAGCAACTCCTGTATGTCTCTAAGATTAGCTCCATTATTGAGTAGTTGTGTAGCAAAACTATGTCTAAGGTAATGAGGTGTGGACAGTGTATTTATTTGCGATAAGTATTTAAATTTCTTAAAAATGTTGGATATACCATAAATGGATATTCTGTTTCCATATTTATTAAGGAAAAATGCTTTCTCTTTTGCAAGTGGAAGATATTCTTTTCTTATCTTTAAATAACTTTCTATAATATTTTTTGAAGTAGGGCTTGTTAGAAATAGGACTCTTTCTTTATTGTTCTTCCCATGAATCAAAATATACCCATCGTTATAATCATAAACATCCATATTACTTACCTCACTAATACGCAAACCTAAATTTATCATTATTTCAATCATTGCTTTATCTCTAATATGATCTCTTTGCTTCTT
The DNA here is from genome assembly GCF_000763495.1 of Listeria ivanovii subsp. londoniensis. GTDB lineage: Bacteria > Bacillota > Bacilli > Lactobacillales > Listeriaceae > Listeria > Listeria londoniensis. The sequence goes on from NZ_CP009576.1 coordinate 476,729, forward strand.
CAAAGTAGTTGGTGAGTAAACTTGCACAGTTTCAACTAATTGCTTCAATTCTGAATTACTTAATGTTTTTGGAACTCTTCGTTCTTTCCGAATTTGAACATTTGGAAATGGGGGTAGATTTATTTTTTCATAATCAACTAAGAAAGCCCAAAACATTTTTAATGTAGTGAGCTTCCTTTTTTTGCTGCTAGATTTATATGCACTAGTCTGGACGAGGTAATGTATGTAATTTTCTAGGCATTCAGTAATCGTATAAACATGAAAATTGTAATACTCATTTAGTTTTTTTAAGTCAATATCATAAGCGTAAATAGATTTATTAGAAAGGTTTTGTAGTTCTTTTTTTGCAATGAATCGTTTAATATATTTTTCCATAATGTGATTTTTGCTCCTTAATGAAACTGATTTTTTGTGTAAGTCTATGATATAATAAAACTAAAAATAATATACAATTATTTGGAGGTTTTTATGGATAATTTAGAGATTTTAGAGCAACTAAACCGAAAATATGAGAATTACAACAGAAATACATTACCATTGTGTGCGGCAGAAAATGTGATGTCTGACTTTTCAAAATTACCGTTATCTTCTTCTATACAAGAGAAATATATCATGGGCGGCACTCTAGATTTACAGATAGAGCATAACTTTATGGAAAGCTCGCTACTATTTGAGTATTATGAGTTGCTTTCAAAACTTGGAAAAGAACTTTATGGAGCTGAATATACTGATGGTCGAACCTTGACTGGAATGAATGCTTTAACAACTTTACTAATGAGTGCATTTAAAGCTGGAGATAAGGTTTTAATAAGTTCTAGTGATGTGGGGGGGCATGGATCAATTCCAATTATTTGTAAACGTTTGGGTCTTATATATGAAGAACTACCTTATAACTATGATGAATTTGATTTTGATTACCAAAAAATTAATCTTATAATAAAGTCAGAACAGATTGCAGGGATTATCATTGGTCTCTCTGATATACAATATCCACCAGAAATTCAACAGCTTGAGTTGCGAGACACTATTTTGATTTACGACGCTACTCAGACTCTAGGACTAATTGCTTTTAACCCCAAACAAAACCCCTTATTAAGTATGCCTACAGAAAATAAAATAATTTTATTAGGCGCAACCCATAAAACCATCCCTGGACCAAGTTGCGGATTAATAATGGCTAAAAATCTCTCTTTTGCTCATGAGCTTGATAAAAAAATAAATCCTGATTACATAAGAAACATTCAAATGCATCAAATTTTAAGTCTAATATACACGTTAATTGAGTTCCAAACATATGGTGAAGATTATATGAAGCAAATGGTTAAAAATACGGCACTCCTTACAAGTATGTTAGAGCCACACTTTGAAATTTTAAAGAAAGGAAACCGCTTTTCTGAAACACATCAAATTCACTTTCATATTGAGAGTGACGAACTTGATACATTTTATAATAACGCCACCTTTCACTCAGTTACATTGAATAAGCGAGATAAAAAAATATATCGTAATAGTGGAATTAGGATTGGAACGCAAGAAATTACTCGGTACGGCTATAGCATAGCCGAACTGTCTCAGGTTGCTAACGTGCTGAGCTTATTGAAGGTGAAACAAAACTCAACAACAGATAAAGAAATAAATTCTGTTCTCCAGGAACTAGTTCAAAATAAAACAGTTCATTATTGCTTTTAATAATTTAAAAAATCGCTAAATCACAATTCTAAAATATTGATTTAGCGATTTTTTCTTACCTAACAATTAAATGCAAGTTATTTAAGTTTCGAATAGACCAATCTTTTTCTATCAAATATTTTTCGAAATTTAACCCTCTACTAGAAAGTTCATTAACCAATAATCCATTAGTTTCTTGTTGATTTGTTAAAGCATATAATATCAGTTGAATATGCAACACGTGGATATACATTTTAGCTTCTTTTGCTTGTTTTAAAAGATTTATTAATTCAGCACTATATTGTTCTTTATTTTTTTTATTTTGAACCATAGCTAAAATGGTTCCTAATCGACAATAGATATATAAATTAGTATCTGAAATATTTTCTGCATATTGCTCTGCCATTTTATAGTTTTCAATCGCATCATCAAACTTCTCTTGCTCTCTGTATAAGTCCGCTAGCGAAAAGTAAAAGTCATAAATAATTCTATGGTTGTGTTGTTCAAAATAATAAATCGAATCTTTCAAGACTTTCTCACTCTTAATAAAGTCCTTTTTCTGTCTTAAAAACATGGAATAGTGGCGATTCACACGATAGTGCAAGTGCTCTAATTCAGAAGGATCTTTACTAATCGCTTCCTTAATCATTTCAAAGTGTGCTTCATAAGAAAACTCGTTTGTGTCTGAATGTAACGCCATATGTGAACAAATTAAACCATAAAGAGATTTAATATAAATTGTAGAGTAGTCAGAAGGCTCTTGCTTATAAAATTTACTCACCTGCGCTAATAGATTTGAATAAATCTTTACTACATTGTATAGATTTTCACCCATATGTCCATAAATATGCGCTCTTAATAATTGATACTCTAAGTCATATTTATCTTTGGTTTTTTGTGGTATATTACTGCTTTTAAGGCTGATTATCAGCAGTTCAAGATCTTCAAGCGCTGTTTCAAAATGATTAACTAAATGAGAAAGATCTGTTTTTTTAAATAGAAACCGGTAATCCATTTCATTCGCTGCCTGATTTACTTGAAGTGGTGCATAATCAACGGTCAATTTTCCAAAGAAATTATCCGCATCCTTATAACTCCCAATCCCCATTAAACTATATAAATTACCATAAGTAATATATGTGGTTATTTTTTTATCAATGCCAGACTTGTTGCACCTATTGTTAAAAGATTGAAAACAATTGAGCAATATATCATACGAATCACTTACAAAGAGAGACTCATAAGTAGCTATAATGAATTCACTTTCTTCATTAATTTTTTCAGTATTAGCACATAACAAATGTGTTAATGCACGTTTTGCATCTGTATTTCTATATTTCGTAAAAGTTTTAGCATGTAATTTTTGATAAATGTCTTTATCTCGCTTATCGAATACATAATGAAAACCTTGTTCAACTAATTTATGAATCTTTACTTGATTATTTTCAAATTTATAACTAATAAAATATTTATCGTTCAATGCATCTATATCTATTTTTGCAAATGAAATATCTTCTATTTCCGCGGAGTTATCATAGATACAACGAACAATTATTTCACGAAACAAGTTGTATTGTGATTCAGATTTCCACAACGATTCTAGGATACTAGAAAAATGATAATTACCTTCTGGATGGGAATTACGCACAAATAAATCAATTAAAACTGGTAATCCTGAACTATTATGATAGATAGCTTCAATATCCGTATCTATCTTATCTGCATAAATTTTTCCAACCATTTCTCCGATTTCTACAGTGGTAAATCGATTTTCCCCTATATCAAAACTAGTTGCTATTACTTGAGGCGCATTTAAAACTTCTTCTGAGATAATAATAAATTGTATTTTATCCATCTGTAATTTTTTTAATAATAATTCTATTTCGGCTCTTTGTTCAGCATCTTTTTTGATACCGTCGAAAGTAAGAATAATATGTTTTGTTCCAATTTCATCAAATAGTTTTAATACATTGTTAATTGTAAGAATCTCCTTATTAGTTGAGTTATTGACTTCTCTTATAACAATCTCTTCTAATGATAGATTATTTTCATTGTGTATGTAAAAAGCCAAAACATCTGTGGTTGGAGTCAAATCTTTATATCTATCTTCTAGTGTTTCTTCTAGGTTCAATATAGCAGTTAATTGTTTAGCTAGATGTGTTTTTCCTATACCACTTTGTCCAATAATATTTATATTATGTTTTTTTAAAATTAAATCAATTAAGTGTTTTAGTTCGCTTGATCTATCAACAAATACAACAGTTGGTGTAGCAGATGGCTTTATGACATTGAAATTACGCGAAAAAAACAAAACTCCCGCTTCGTATATTCCAATAAAACTTATAGTGCCGGTTATTATTTTTTTGGGAAGGTCATTGAGTGTTCCTTGCCAACCATCTTTTACGAAAATAAAAACAGTATACACAAAAAATAGTATAAATAATATTGTAATAGTAATTTTTACATGTTTAGATAATGAGTTGAATTTCGAATGTATTTTTCGTTTCATTAAAGAGAAAAACCTCCAAATAATTGTATATTATTTAGAGGTTTTCAGCCTATTTTATTTTCCCTTAACCCCAACCCACACCCAAAAATCCACAACCCCACAAACCAAAACACTCCCCAAACCAACAAACACCGGCAAATCCCCAATCAAATTCACCAAAAACAACCCAACCAAAAGTCCAAGCAAACAAACATCCTTCCAAACATAAAACCGCACATCCGCCTTCTTATGCACCGCAAACACAAGCTGCTTCGAAATAAAAAACACCGCCACGGACCCAAACAACATCAGAAGCAGCACATCCTTCGCCAAATGCCCTTCAAACAACAAATGCAAGTTCGCCGCGAGTAGCATAACCGAAACAATAATAAAGAAATGGCCATAAATCAAAAACTGCCCGTGCGTCTCCTTATGATGATCGACAACCTTCTCAAAACTATAAAAATACGAAGCCCAAAGCGTGCTAATAATCAAAAACCCAAGCCCCGCATAACAAATCGTATACCAATCCAGCGTATGCCCCACCAAAATCGTCGTAATCGCGACAATACTTTCACCAAACGTAATAATCACAAATAACCCAAATCGCTCTGCCAAATGCGGGAAATCAACCGGAACTTTCCGCAGTGTAGTCGATAAGAATAGCGGCAAAATAATATCAACCGAAATTCCCAAATACATAACTAAATATCGCCAAAAGCCATCAAAAAACATCGAAGTCGCCGTTGTAATCACACCAAGCAAAAACACGCCCCCAAGCATTAATGCCACTTTCCGCGCATCCCCCGACAACTTTCGACTAATAACAAAATACTGAATCACCGTAATCAGCCGAATTCCCAAATAACCAATCAAAAAAGTATAATACGTATTCGAAAAAGTTAAATCAAAACTTGCTGTCATCAAAATTAAGAAAAACATTTGCGGTAACATATAAAGCTCAGGCCATTTGATTTTTTCTCCAAAGCGGTTGAAAAACATCGTCTGTCCAACCCAAGCCCAAAACATCGGAGTCACCATTAGCAAATATTCACCAAAATAAACCGCCGTTTTATCCGGATGATTGTCGATACTTAATAATAGGTGCGTTGTTGAAGCCACAGCAGTTACAAATATTAAATCAAAAAACAACTCTAACCAAGAAACTTTTCGTTCTCCCATTTTTCCACCTCATTCGTTCACTTTTTCAAAATTATACCACGTCAGTCGCAAATAGAAATCATGACGACTTTTGACAGCAGGTTTGAACAATAAGTATAATTGTTATAGTACATAAAATTTTTAACTAGGAGGAAAAGGAAATGGTAAAAACTTGGGATGAATTTCTGAAGCAAGAAGCTACCCAACCATATTTTATTGATTTAATGAAGGAAGTCGCGGATGCTAGGGCAAAAGGAAACGTTTATCCGTCAGAAGAAGACATGTTTTCCTGTTTCCGCTTATGTCCATACGATAAAGTCAAAGTCGTTATTCTCGGCCAAGATCCATATCACGGACCAGGACAAGCGCACGGACTTAGCTTCTCCGTCCAAAAAGGAGTGCGGATTCCACCAAGCCTCAGAAACATCTACAAAGAATTAAAAACCGACCTAGATATCGAACCAGCTGACCACGGACATCTTGCTAAATGGGCCAAACAAGGCGTGCTGCTGATGAACACTAGCTGGAGTGTGGAAGAAGGTAAAGCAGGGAGTCACAAAAAATTAGGCTGGGCGACTTTTACCGAACATGTACTTGAAGAATTAAATAACTATGAAAAGCCATTAGTATTTATTTTATGGGGAAATCATGCTATTAAAGCCGCAAGTGGAATCACTAATCCAAAACATTTATTAATCGAAGGCGTTCACCCATCACCACTCGCAGCAAGTCGTGGATTTTTCGGAAGTAAACCGTTTTCAAAAACGAATGATTTTCTAGAAAAAGCTGGAAGAACCCCGATTAATTGGGATTTAAATGAATAAAAAATAATTACTTGGTCCTTTTTTATGTAAAAATGAAAAAATTTAAATATTTCTCATCGAAAGCTTTTTACATAAGGTTTCATTCGTGTTATGGTTATTACAGGAGAAAGTATAAATTTAAAAAAGTTCCTAAAGAAGGTGACCGGATTGAAGCATAATTTTACAGAAGATGACTTTGTATATGGAGATTCATGGGGACTCGTGCATCGGGGGGTTTTAGAAGATAAAGAAATCGAACGAATGAAAGCGTTACGAGATAAAGTAGTAGGAAAAAAAGGTGTAGCTGCAACGACACTGAAACCAATTGGTAGTGTCAAAATAGATGGAGAAGTCTATGAAGCTCGCCTGAAAACAGGATATTTGGAAGTGGGCAAACCAATAGTTGCAGTAGCTATTGACTTTGGATATGTGCTCGTGAATGAAGATATACAAGAGGAGGAAAAATGACAATGATTGGACCAATTATTATCGCAGTACTTATTATCATCTTTTTAATCGTATTTTTCACTTTAGTACCAGTGGGATTATGGATTAGTGCTTTATCTGCACGTGTACCAGTAGGACTAGGAACATTAATCGGAATGAGATTACGCCGGGTTGTACCATCTCGCGTTGTAAAACCGTTAATTAAAGCCGTAAAAGCAGGACTAGATTTAGAAGTAAACCAATTAGAAAGTCACTATTTAGCTGGTGGGGATGTGGATAACACAGTTGATGCGTTAATCGCTGCACACCGCGCAAATATTGAATTAGATTTTAGCCGTGCTGCAGCAATTGATCTTGCTGGACGTGACGTGCTTGAAGCTGTACAAACTTCTGTAACACCAAAAGTTATTCGTACACCTGAATTTACTGGTGTGGCGCAAAACGGGGTAGAAGTGAAAGTTATTACACAAATTACCGTGCAATCTAACATCGAACGTATTGTTGGGGGTGCTGGGGAAGATACAGTTATCGCTCGTGTCGGGGAAGCCGTAGTATCTACAGTCGGTGAAACGAAAGAGCATACGGATGTACTTGAAAATCCAAACAGTATCTCGAAAAAAGTCCAAGAACAAGGACTGGGAGACGGAACTGCTTATACTATTTTATCGATTGATATTGCTGAAATGCGTATTGGAGACAATATTAAAGCAAAATTAGACATCGAAAAAGCGAACGCAGACATGGAAGTTGCTCAAGCAGCCGCATCGAAACGTAAAGCAGAAGCGATTGCCTTAGAACAAGAAAATAGAGCAGCCGTAGTAGCCGCGGAAGCAGAAGTGCCACGTGCCTTATCACAAGCTTTAGAAGCAGGAAATCTTGGCGTAATGGATTTCTACAAAATGGAAAATGTCCAATCAGATACAGCGATGCGTGAATCGATTGCACATGAAGACGAAAAATAAACCTTGATCTTTTTACAAGAAAGAAGGTGTTGTAAGTGGATTGGAATAATTTTATAGAGGGCGGCTGGGAAAGTATTATTGTTGTCCTGGGGATACTGGGCTTTATTATCAGTATGTTTAGCAAATCAAGTTCTGAAGCTAAAGAGAAAGCCAAAAAAGCGGCCTCTAAACCAAAACACGTCCATACACAAACTACTAGAAAGCCCACCAAAAGAAATGTAACACAAGGGACTTTTACGCAAAGTAAACAAAACAAAGAACTTGCGGAACAACAAGCAGCACTGCAACATTCGCTTAAAGAAGTGGAGCGAGAAGCAAGTCGCAAGAAAAAAGCAAAACCTATCCATAGCATGTCTACTAGTCATAAGCGCTCACGCCGGTTACGCGGACGTTTACAAGAAGCTATTATTACTAAAGAAATTTTGGATAAACCGGTTTCGCTACGAAAAGACCATTAAAAAACAGTGATTCTCTAAACTTAGAGAATCACTGTTTTTTTATAAATCATCATTCTTTGAAGATTTTTGTAAAAGGAGTTTTTTCGGTGTAAGCACTAAAACGATACCCTTTTTCTTTCAATTTTTGGATGATTGTTGGTAATGCTTGTAGGGTGTTTTTTCGTTCATGGAATAAGATAACTAACGGCTCATTGCTTTGTTCTAAGTTTTTCACTTGTGTCATCACTGACTGAATGACACTATTTGAATTATCTTGATAGCGCCAATCATTACTATCAACATTCCAATCAAGCATTTTAAAGCCTTTTTGCTTCACATTTTGATATTCGCTATCTGTTAAATAAGTACTACCATAAGGCGCGCGAATAAGATTTGTTGTAACGCCTGTTTTATTTTTTATATCTGTTTTTAAGCGTTCCATTTCAGGAATAAAAGTGGGATTCGTGTTCCGATAAAGGAGCTTAGCATTGTGAGTATAACTATGTAAACCAATGCTGTGTTTAGAATTCACCAGTTTGGATGCAGTTTCTTTATTCATTTGATTTAAGCAGTTGCCTACAAAAAAGAATGCTGCAGGAACTTTTTCTTTGTCTAGTACAGAAATAAACTCATTTAAATAAGTCGTTGGCCCATCGTCAAAAGTTAAAAAAACTGTTTTTCCATCAATTTTTACTGGTTGCTCGATTTTTTTAGGCTTAAGTTTATCTGTCAGTTCTTTATTGACATATTGTTTTGCCGGTTGTTCTTTTGTTGGATAATCAGTTGAAGCACTTGTATCTTCTGCAAAAGTAAAGCTTTTTATTACTAGAATGATACTAAAGAAACAAAGTGGGATTAGGCAAATTAGTAAAAGTAACAAGAAGTTTTGTTTGTTCCATTTTTTTCTGTGCATGTTCTCTCTCCTTTATTTGATAAATGTATTATTTTTGAGACAATTTTTGATAACACTTGTTGGGATTTTGAATTCGATATTTCCCATAGATCCAGGTGCAACTTCATATTTATTAAATGTAATAACTAATTTGTTATTTGTGTTAATATAAAAATGTTTTTCTAAATTTTGGGCAGAAAAGGAGGGTTCCCATTCATTAATATCCCAATAAATTTTTTCTGGATTTGTTTCCATTTGTTGATGTGTTTGTAATAGAATATTGTTTTTAATTAAGTTCACATAACTATCATCTTTGAAAAGATCATTTAGCTTCAATATTTTTTGGTTTTTTTTATCTAAGTTGAGATAACTATTTTCTGTGTAGCTACTAGCTCGGATTTTTTCTGTTGTAAGTCGAATCGTGAGAAGTTGATTAGTGTTGTTTATTTCTTCAAAGTCGCTTGAAATCTCAATATATTCATTACCACGCTCTATTTCTGTTTTGTATTCTTTTAAGAGCTCTTCTCCGGTATTGATATAAGCTTTATTTATATCTTTCTGCAATGTCTTTTCTTCAAGTCCTTGTATTTTAGGTAGTTTTAAGGAGATTTCTGTTTTTGCCGTTTTTTCAGTATGTTCTGTGCCTACAAAAACTTGGACAATATTTTTCACAAGGGGCACTTGCATCATAGCTTGTGCGATGGCTGAATTAGTAGAGATAGTAATAATAAAGACAGCGATTACAATAGCTAGAGTTGTTAAAATGCTCCGTTTAAAAGTAAAAAAATTTTTTTGTGGCTTTTTTTGCAATGACTGCTGTACAATCGTATTTAATTCATCCGGAATTGTTGTATTTTTATAATCTAGTCGTAATTTATTCATGCTTATTCAACTCTCCCTCTTTCAGATTTTGTCGAAGTAGTTTGATAGCCTTATAGAGTCGTGTCTTAGTAGTGCTTAGGTTTCGATTGATGATGTAAGAAATTTCTTCTAAGCTTAAGTCTTCAAAATACCGTAAGATGATAACAGTTTTGTATTTAATGGGCAATTTTTCTAATTGGATTTTTAAATCAATATTTTCATATTTATCCTCCACTAGCCCATTCAGATGGAAAAGTTTATCTTGATTCATGACAATTACTTTTTTCTTTTTTCGAAGAGAATCAATCGATGTGCGCACAACGATTTTGTAAAACCAACTTTTCAGTGAATCTTTATTTTTAACAGTATGTAAACTGATAAGTGCTTTCTGAATAGAATCTTGTATAATATCGAGTGCATCTGCTTCTGACTTTACGTAGCTAAATGCTAAACGATAGAAATCTGCTTTATTCTCCGTAATACAATGTACGAAATAATCTTGCATATCTTCATTCATTTCAGGGTACTCCTCTCACTATCCATATAATAGACGAATATCATTAGTAAAAAGTTTGTTTTATTTGTAAAAATTAACATGGTATATGATTCATACCACCTCTAATAGCATATATGATTTGGATAATTAAAAACACTACTAAAAAAGACTACTAACTTCCCAATTAAAGGGGGAATTAGTAGTCCTCTATTATTTTATGAAAAATGGATTATATAGCAGCCTTAACAAATACCTTTTCGTTTTTACGTTTCACTTGCTTGGTTTCTTCTAAAACTTCTAATTTATTATATAAATTTTTTCGAGACATAGATCCATATTGTGCCATTTTTGTTTTATTTAAGAAATTTGGTACTTCGTAATAATCTTTCGTTGCTTCTTCTTCTGTTTTTGTTTTCTTACATAGTCGTTGCAAAGTGTAAACAATTCGTTCGTCAGCTGGCAAGTCATGTTTCATTAATTCAAAACATAGAGCCGCTGAGTTAGAAAGGACGGATGTTAATAGCCATTCCATGTAAGATGCTTTATTAGCGGCAAAATTTAAAAAGTATTCCCGGTCGACAAAGACAATTTTTGCTGTTTGATCACATACCAGTTTTAGTTGCATGTCGACATTCATATCGAACGGAGATAAAAAGACAATATCGCCACTAGTGAAAAATTGTAAGATTTGTGAATTTTGATTTTCTAGGTGTAGGGTTCCTTTTTCAAGAATTAAGAAGTGCTTCAATAAACGACGATTTTCTAAAGTTTTACCTTCTGATAATGTATCATAGGTTACCCAGTCTTTATCAGCTTTATTAACTTCTAAATCTTCTAAAATAACTTCTAATTGTTTTTCCATAATATCCTCACCTATCCTTGTATATAGAATAACATCTTAGTATGAGAGTTAATCTGTAAACAAATAAGGGTTAGATGAAAGTTTGCAAAGAGACTATTAAAATCAGATGAGGAAGCTTATTTTTGACGTCTTTCTGGGCTAGTCCAAACGCCTGTCCCGAAACCTAAAATTGTCTTAACAGCAGGGATAAAGGTCATCAAAATCGTTACAGCATTCATAATCCAATAAAATAATAAGTAAAGCGGTGTGAATAAGAAATATTTTAATTTATTCCCTTTATCATCAATAAGCAGGGCGGCGAGGAGTTGTAAAATACCAGCAACCATTTCAAAGCAAACGAAAACAAAGGCGACGGTGAGCATGAACAAAATTTGCTGTGTATCCCAAATGAAAAGCAAATAAATAAATCTGGCAAAGAAAATCGCACTAGATATCCAGAAAAAGAACGTCCAAGAAATACTCAATGTTTGGTCAACGAAGAGGGAAGTCCGGCCAATATTTTGAAACGGGTGCCGGAGTACCTTTTTGAAATTCGTCAGCCAAACTTCGGTACCACCTTTTGCCCAGCGTTTGCGTTGTTTGTAAAGCATATTTAATGTTTCTGGAACTTCCATGAAAAAGATAATATCCGTTGCAAAAAGAGAAAGCCAGCCGTCGAATTGATGATCCCAAGCGATACTAATATCTTCAGTTGCGCGGTCTTGTCTGAACATCCCAACATCCATTAAAGCGTCTTTACGATACATCGTGTTTGCGCCACTATAAGCATAAATAACGCCAAATACACTCGTTTGTGTCCGCTTAATAATACCGACAATACTAGAGAACTCCACAGTTTGTGATTTACCAACTAAAGTGGAGCGGTTTTGCACGTCCATATTAGAAGTAACTGCTGCGATATTATGCGCATCCTCGCGAATAAAGTAATTAACATATTTCCATAACGCATCAGGCTCGGGAACCGTATCCGCGTCATTACTTAATATCAATTCACCTTTCGCGAAAGCTGTCCCAATATTGAAGGCGTGCGCTTTTCCTTTGTTTTTTTCAATCCGGACAACGCGAAGATTATCGTATTTCTCCATTAATTGATCTAAAATAGCTGGCGTAGAATCAGTGGAACCATCATCAGTAACTAGGATCTCGTAATTTGTATAATTGATTTTGTTCATTAAGTATTCAATCGTACCCTCAATAACAACTTCCTCATTATGAGCTGGAACCATAATCGTAATAAATGGTTCGACTGTTGTTGGGATATCCGTCCAATTCTCCTGCTTGTATTTGAACAAAAAAGTATAACAAAACGCACCGACGAACCATGCAAATCCACCTAAAATCGGGTACGTTAGTAAAATGACGAATAAAAAAGTTATGAAAATATTAATTGCTGGAATCCCAGTATCAATCACACTTAAATTCATTTTAAAGGGACCTCATTTTTTTCGTATAAGTCTCTGATAGTGGAAGTTTGCATGTTTTTTTCTTCCGGAATAGAAATGAATTTGGTCGCTTCACGTTTTGCTTTCGGACCAAAGTTTTCTGTGAAGTATCGTTCTAAAATTTCTTTACGAGTATCCAATATTTCTTCATCATAGGTTTTCTTTTTTTGTAATAAATTTTTAAAACGTTTATTATTTCGATAAGTTAAAACTAAAAAGAAAATAACTATAAAGATTGCAGCAGCTAATAAAAATTCATCCATCAACTGGAAAAGTCGTATCGCTGTTTGGAATGCATCAAAGACAATCACTTTATCTTTGAAAAAAAGGATTGGGAATAAAACTAGCCCAAACGGCAGAAGTAAGCCAATCCATGCAAGAATTGTAACTAATAATTGCTTCACCTTTAACCAGACATGCCCTTTTTCAAAGAAGGCGTCTTCAATAAATTCTTCATTCATTTCTGTGCGTGTTGCTTTTTTTTCAGTCATTAAACCACCCCTAGTAATTAATCTCTCTATAAGGAAAGTTCCCATTTACAATGAAAATAAACTTTTAGCTCATTTTTAACGAGCATTAACCTAAACTGTTACATAATAACGTGAAGTTTTAAAATAGTTGTAGTATAACTGTAACATTGAGCTGATATGCTAACACTATATAAAAAGGGGTGCGTGGATTGAGAATAATAGCAACGCGAAGAAAGATTTTTTTTGCATTTATAGCTTTAATGATTTCTTTTTCAATACTATTTTTACCAACAAATAATGCATTTGCAGCGACAACTTATAAGATGACGACTACAGCCGATGTTAATATCCGCACAACAGACAACACCAAAGGGAAAGTCATCGGATTTTACAAAAATAGGACAACCGTTACTTTTACTGCAAAAACAAAAAACAATTGGTATAAAACAACTTATAATGGTAAGGTTGGGTACGTATCAGGGAAATGTGTTACTACATACAAAGCACCTGTTGCCTCGACACAAAGCTTTACTTCCTTAAATAATGAAGCAAAAAAACATATCGGCAAACGATACAAAATGGGCGCAACTGGTCCGAGCTGTTTCGATTGTTCAGGATACACGCAGTACGTTTATTCTAAAGGAATCAAAAAATCTATCCCGCGGACTGCTAAACAACAATACGCTTCCACTAAGAAAATTAAAGCAAGTGAATTGAAAAACGGCGACTTAATTTTCTTTAATTATGGTAAAGGTATTGCACATGTTGGTATTTACGTTGGTAATGGCAAAATGCTAAATGCCCAAAATAATGGAGTAAAATACGATTCCATCACCTCTGGCTATTGGAAAAAATACATTGCCGGCTATGGTCGTGTAACAAATTTAAAATAAATGACAAAGCACCACTTATTTCTAGTGGTGTTTTTTTATGCAAAATAAAAGGAGGAGTAAAAATGGCATTTCAAATAAAAGAATTACCACTTGAGGAAGTAGAATCAAAAGTAGTAGAGGGATTGTTAGATCACAAGAGGCGACTTGGGTTCGATATACCTAGAAGTGATGCAACCTATGTTAGTTTTGCGATACTGAATGATGCTTTAGAAATGGTTGGTGGGGTTACTGCAAAAATGAGTTATGGAGAATTGTATGTTTCGCTACTTTCAGTGGATGAAAGCCAGCAAGGAAGTGGTTTGGGGACTGCGTTAATGAATGAAATAGAAGCATACGGAAAAACGCACCATTGCCACCATATTTCATTAACAACCTTTAGTTACCAAGCTCCAGAATTTTATAAGAAGTGTGGATATACGGAGCTTGGCAGAATTCAAGATTTTCCTTTAAAAGGCGAAGAAAAGTATTTTTTCGTTAAATATTTATAATTAACTTACATCGAACTATTTTTGGAAGCAGCTGCTTGAACAGCATTTATTACAGCCGAACGAAAGCCGTTATCTTCTAAAGATTTCACTGCTTCAATTGTTGTTCCACCAGGAGAAGTGACCATGTCTTTCAACTTACCAGGATGTTCACCAGTCTCGAGCACCATTTTTGCGGCACCGAGAACTGCTTGTGCGGCAAATTTATAAGCTTTATCGCGTGGTAAGCCATTTAACACAGCTCCATCTGCTAAAGCTTCAATAAACATATAAACATAGGCAGGAGAAGAACCGCTTACTCCAACAACTGCATCCATCAAACTCTCCGGAACGACTTCTGCTTTACCAAAACTTGAAAAAATTTTAGCAACTATCGCTGTTTCTTCAGTAGTTACACTTGCGTTAGATGAAATGGAAGACATACCTTCACCTACAAGTGCAGGTGTATTTGGCATAACACGAATAATTTTGGTTTCTGGTGTGGTTAGTTTTTCCAAATCAGCAATGGTTACTCCCGCAGCAACGGAGATAATGATTTTTTCTGAAGTAAGTTTTTTTTGGATATTTGTTATTACTTCTGAAATAGTATATGGTTTTACGGACAAAATAATGATGTCAGCTTCTTCTGCTAAATTTTCGGCATTAGTCGTCAACTGGATACCGTTAAACTCTGAGGCAAGGGGGTGTAATTTTTCCATACTTCTACCACAAACAAATAAGTTTTTTTTATCGATTAATTTTGCTTTTGCAAGGCCGCGAATCATCGCTGTCCCCATATTTCCTGCGCCGATAAATCCAATTTTAGTCATACTAATTATTCGCTCCTATCAATCTTTTTATCTATTATCTCATGTTGGCGGTCTTTGTCCAGTTTTGGATGATTTCCGTGAAAAGAAATATGTATCGTAATGTAAATAAGTAATTTGACAAGGAATTTTTGTCATTATAATTGTATTTTTCATCTAGAAACATCCAATTTTAAACATCAGCAAATGATCGATAATAACAATTCCGAGTTTAATCCATTTTTCGCTTGTGACAAAGGTTAAATATTGCGAAAATGTGTCTAAATCAATATGTTTGACAACTAAAAATAAACATTTTTTGAAAATTGTTCTGGATTAACTTGTTATATAGATTGCATAAAGGGCATTTGGGTTACAGTTTAAAAGTCAATGTTTTTTAGAAATGGAAGCGCTATAAAAGGCGGCTCTATCGGCTATAATTAACTTTGGATATAAGTTCCAACTACATAGTATCGTGAGGTGAAAACAGATGAATTTCTTTCTACAATTACTAGGTAACTTTTCTGGAGCAATTAATTTCCCAGATGTTACTGAAGTACTAAACAACCTAATCAGAGGAATTTTTGGTTGATTGTCATTAGAATAAGCTAAGATATAGGGGTAAGACTTACTTAACCCTACAGATGTGCTCGTAGCTTTAGAAGAAAACACATTGATTATCCCAATTGAAGCAGTGCATACCGATAAAACAGACAAAACCTATGCGTATATTATTGGCAAAGATAAGCAGAAAACGAAAATATGGATTGAAACAGGTGAACATAACACTAAGTAAACTCAAGTATTAAAAGGTCTTGAAGTAGGCCAGCCTGTAATTATTCCTTAGAATTGATGGGAGCTAAATGTTACATGATACAGTTAGTTAATATTTTTAAGTCATACCAGATGGGAGATAACAAAGTAAGCGCATTAGAAGATATATCTTTCTGTATAGATTCAGGAGAGTTTATTGCAATTATTGGTCCTTCTGGTTCGGGGAAATCTACGTTGATGAATATTCTTGGCATACTAGATAAGGCGAGTTTAGGAGAATATTATTTGAAAAAGACGAATTTATCAAAACTATCGCCTAAAAAAGTAGCGAAAATTAGAAATGAAATGATTGGATTTGTTTTTCAGCAATTTAATTTAATGCCAAAACTTACTGCATTTGAAAATGTGGAATTACCGCTAATTTATCGAGGCGTCGACAAAGCTGTACGAAGACGAAAAGTCTTGAAAAGTTTAGAGCGAGTAGGTTTGTTGAATCAGCAAAAACACTTACCGACACAACTCTCGGGTGGGCAACAGCAACGTGTCGCGATAGCCAGAGCAATTACAGGAAATCCAGAAATTTTATTAGCAGATGAACCAACAGGGGCTTTAGATTCCAAAACAGGCGAGGAAGTGATGGCTTTACTGAAAGAAATTCATCAGGAAGGTAACACGTTAATAATAATTACTCACGACATAAATATTGCTAATCAAGCAGAAAGAATTTTGGAAATAAAAGACGGAAAACTCCGTGAATGGAATGGAAAATGAAAATTTACCAAAACGTAAAACTAGCTTTAAAACAACTAGGCTCCTCTAAATTCCGGACTTTTTTGACAATGCTCGGAATAATTATTGGCGTTTTTTCCGTTATTTTACTTGTTACTATTGGCGAGGCCATCTCAAAAAATGTATCAACTCAATTAGGGGATATGGGAAGTAATTTGGTATCAGTTAATTTTTTACCTAGTAGTTCAACGGATAAATTCACTTATAGGGAAGCGACAAGCCTTTTAACTGATGACGAAATGGGCTCTCCAGAAGTAACGCAAACAAAAGTGGTTAGAAATAGTGAACATATAGAAGAGATGCAAGTGACTGGTATAAATGAAGATTATTCAGATATGAAAAATGTAGAATTAGCAGCAGGGCGATTTTGCTCAGAAGTAGACATAAACTACGCTCAAAAAGTAACTGTCATTGATTCTGACATTGCTAAAACCTATTTTAAAGAGCGGAATCCGGTTGGGGAATATATCCGGGTTTCTGGAGTACGATATTTAATTATCGGAGTACTACAAGAAAAAGGAGAAAGCTTATTTAGTTCAACTGGTAAACAATTATTTATTCCAATTACCTCTGCAGAAAGACTTTTTAAGACAGATTCGATTAATTTATATTATATTCAGGCGAAAGATGCTAAAGCTGTCCCAGGTGTGGTCAATCGAGTGAAGCGAAATATGAGTCAACTTTTCCCAAATGCTCAAGATAGTTATGAGGTTGTCAACCAACAAGAGGCACTAGATACTTTTGACAGTATTACGAAAACATTAACTTTTGGACTAGGTGCAATCGCAGGAATTTCTCTTTTAGTTGGGGGGATCGGAATTATGAACATTATGCTCGTATCCGTATCAGAACGCACTAGAGAAATTGGTATTAGAAAAGCAATTGGAGCAAGAGATGGCGATATTTTGTTGCAATTTTTAGTGGAAGCTGTCGTGCTTAGTTTATTTGGTGAGGTGATTGGGATTACATTCGGAGTTCTTTCTGCTCAACCAGTCACAATGCTGGCTGATTTTGAAAAGTCTGTTTCAATTACTACTATTCTTTTGGCAGTGGTTTTTTCGATGTTTATTGGGATTTTATTTGGCGTAGTTCCAGCGCGTAAAGCAGCTAAGAAAATGCCGATAGATGCTTTACATACAGAATAACTAGAGGAGGCGCTTTTGGTGAAGAACGAGCAAAAAGCAAATGACTCGTGGGTTTTAGTCGAAATTTTAAGCTTCATAACAAGTATGGAACGCAGGCGACCTAGAGAGCTTAGTTATGAAGAATTGGAAGCTCTATACGAGCGAGTGGTGAAGGAACGCTAGAGGGAATCTTTCTTTTTGCACTAATCACTAAACTATGCGAAAATGAAAGCAAATTACTTGGGGGGATTTGGATGAAAGAAAGCATTGAAAAGCATGCAAGTAAATCTACTAAGGTTAAATTTGAACTAGAAATAAATGCTCCAGTTACAAGTGTTTTTGAACTATTGACTACAAATGCAGGATTAGTTCAGTGGTTTGATGAACTAGAAGTAGGAGAACCTGGGCCAAGTGGACATCTTCTTTTTGTAATGACGCCTGAAGAAAAAATAACAATGCCAATTTTAGCTTGGGAAACGAATCGAATATTGAGTTTTGAATGGGACGACGATAATGTCACTTTTGAGTTATCTGAATCAGCAGAAAACAAAACACTAGTGACTTTCACCGAACAACTTCAAACTATTACGGATCATACGCCAAGAGACGTTGCTGGTTGGCATATTTGTTTGAAGAAATTACAAGCAATAGCCAAAGGAAACAAGTACGATTTTGATAAAATGGAGTTCGAGACCCTTTTTTTAAAGTACCAAAAAGGATTAAATGCTGAAAAATAAATCGATATCATCAAGCTGTAAATGAAGTGAAATTCGCTTTGTTTACGGTTTTTTTATAGGAAGTGGCTTTTTCGTGAATTTTTCGTGAATATTTATACTTTTCCATTTGGTCAAGCATGATTTCGTGGTACACTGTAGGGAGAATAAATAAGCAGATGGAGGATTTAATGAATAGACAAACAGAATTTATTTTACTAATTATCGGTGCATCATTTAGTATTCTAACTTTTTTCGGAGCTGCTTTATACGCTATTTTATTTGGATTTAGCACTTTTATGATGTATGCGGAGCCTTATTCTTATAGCAGTGGAGAAGATACATTTGTGGTGGGACTATTCACTTTTTTTGCACTTGTAGCTGCTTTTTTCGCTTTGATTTCTGCAGTTTTCGGATTTATCGGTGCATTTAAAATTAAAAATAACCATGCAAAAGTAACAGTTTTTGGTACTTGCTTTATTGTTTTAGGCGGACTACAAATTCTTACTATTTCCGGAATTTTATTTTTAATTGCTGGGATATTAACAGTTAGCAAAAAGGAATATAAAACAAATTATATAGAAAATGAGGGGATAAAATGGGAGTAGCAGTACTTTTTCCAATTTTTTTAGTATTTGCGACGATACTAGGCTTAGCAGCAAAAGCGCTTTTAGCTATTTGGGTTTATAAAGATGCAGAACAACGCGGAATGAACGCGATTCTTTGGTGTCTACTTATGGTTTTTGTCAATGTATTTATTATTTTGGTGATTTATCTAATTATCCGCAGAAAAGGCGAAGTAATGAAAAGTAACCTAGGACTGCTAATTAGTGGGATTGGGATAGCTGTTGTTAATACAATGATTGTTATTATCTGCCTGATTGGTTTCATCTTTTTCGTGGCAAACGACGGTGGTATGCACAATATGATGGATGGCTATAATTATGATGATGGGTACAACTATGACGACAGCTATGATTATGATACTGACAGCTGGAATGATGAATTATAATGATACTAACAAGAATCTGTTGCTAAGATAAGAACAGGTTCTTTTTATTTTTAAGAAAAAAGGGGTATATAGTACAAAAAGGAATTTCGACAAGGGGAACTGCTGAATGGATACGGTTATTTTAATTACGATTATTATCGTTTTTATGGGATTGGCGTTTGACTTTATAAATGGATTTCATGACATTGCGAATGCGGTGGCTACAAGTATTTCAACGAGAGCATTAAAACCTCGAGTGGCAATTGGCTTAGCTGCGATTATGAACTTTTTAGGAGCGATTTCGTTTACTGGGGTAGCAGAATCGCTTACGAAAAGCATTGTTGATCCATTTTCGCTTAATAATGGCGAATTTGTTGTGCTGTGTGGGCTGATTGCAGCGGTTATTTGGAATTTGATGACATGGCTAGTTGGAATGCCTAGTAGCTCCTCTCACGCGCTGATTGGTGCGATAGCAGGAGCATCAATTGCTTCTGCTAGCAGTTTTAGTGTACTTAATTGGGCTGGGTTTACCACAATTATTATTGCGCTGATTGTTTCACCAATTATTGGTTTTACAGTGGGATATTTGATTTATTCGCTCTTTAAAAATCTTTTTCACGATAAAAAATTAGGTAAAATGAACCGCCGTTTTCGTTTTATTCAAATTGGAACTGCGGCAATGCAAGCATATTGGCACGGAACGAACGATGCCCAAAAAACGATGGGAATTATTACGCTAGCTTTGGTGGCTAGTGGTCTTTTGCAAGAATCAGCAGGAATCCCATTTTGGGTACAATTAAGTTGTGCGGCCTCCATGGCAATTGGTTCATCAGTAGGTGGATACCGGATTATCAAAACAGTTGGAACAAAAATTATGAAGATTACTCCAGTCACAGGAGTTGCTTCTGATTTGAGCTCACTGTCAGTAATCATGACAGCCACTCTTATCCATTTGCCAGTCAGTACAACACAAGTAATTGATAGCTCAATTATGGGGGTTGGAACAGCCAATCATAAAAAAGAAGTGAACTGGCGGACAGGTAAAAATATGGTAGTGACTTGGTTTATAACTTTACCACTTGCGGGACTTTTAGCTGCCGTTGTTTACTGGGTTTTAGCAGCGATTTTTTTATAAATAGGAGGATTTTTGATGAAAATTGAACATATTGCATTATGGACAAGCAATTTAGAGAAAATGAAAGATTTTTATGTTAATTATTTTGGTGCAACAGCAAACGATGTATACGAAAATAAAACGAAAGGCTTCTCGTCTTACTTTTTGACTTTCGAAACGGGTGCACGTTTAGAATTAATGAAACGTACGGATGTATCAGAAGAAGTAGCTGGTGAAAAATTAGGTTGGGCGCACATTGCAATCGCAACAGAATCAAAAGCAACAGTGGATTTACTGACAGAAAAGCTAAGAAAAGCGGGATTTGAAGTTCTAGGTGAAGCAAGAACAACAGGAGATGGTTACTATGAAAGTGTCATCGCGGATCCAGAAGGAAATCGAATCGAAATCACTTGCTAAAAGAATTTGTCGCAAACTAAAATATCCTGTAGTATACAGGTATACATTATAATGAGGTGAATTTGTGGATATAGTAACGAATAAAATTGTCGTAGAAAAATACAACTTCGAAACAATTTTGGAAGAAAACGGGCAAATTGAAAACAAAATTGAATTAGAAGTCCATGAAGTAGAACCAATTGGTGGAAATGTTGAACTAATGGCTAAAGGGAAAATTTTCAAAATAACGATTCCGTTCGTATTAGCACTTGAAAAATTTCGGATTGATGGCAGAATCAGTCGTATCGTTCAAGTGAAAGATTATTTTGGACAGTTTTCAGATCTATCAATTCCAGATGTAGAAGGATTGTCTAACCCATTAATTGATTACATCAAGCGCTTAACATACGATGTGACCGAGATTGCGTTTGATGAGCCAGGGATTAGTCTTGATTTTAATGCTAATCATAAGGGCTAGTTAGGAGAGAATATGCGTCAATATATGAAAATGGTACGCCCGTTTGATTTTGTTATTATTGTTATACTAATTTTGGGCTCATTTTTACCATTAATTCTTTTTACTGTAGCGGAAGCAAAAACAGCCGGTGATGAAGTAGTAGCAATCGTCTCACAAAATGGTACAGTTATTCGTGAAGTCACGTTAACAGGACATGAAGGAAATGAACAATTTAAAATTAAAGGAAAAGGTACTCAATATAATTTGATGGAGGTAGACGACGAGAGAATCAGAATTAAAGAAGATAACAGTCCGGATCAAGTAGGTGTGATGATGGGCTGGAAATCCAAACCGGGTGATACGATTGTATGTCTACCACATAAAGTTTTTGTAGAAATTAAATCAACAAATAAAGAAAGTAACGATCCTGATACGGATTTAGTTGTACCGAACTGAAAAAGCGCACTGAGAAATCAGTGTGTTTTTTTGACGAAAATATGTCTGTTAAGTGAAGCTTTTCTTTTCTAATACTATAAAACCATTGATATTACGTGGTTTAGAAAGAAAATGTGCATGTGCAAGTAGTACTGAAAGAGTAAAAAGAATTATCGTAGCGCATGGTATCATTTATTTGAAATACAATAGCCGAATATGAAAGAAAGGAGATTACATGAAGAGTTTAAGCAAAATGATAATTAGTAGTATTTTTTTAGTAGCACTAATGCTAGCTAATCCGCTTATTGGTAATGCGACTACTACTTTGCCAGCGAAAATTAGTGAGGTTTTTCCAGATGATGGGTTAGCAGATGCGATTGCCAGTAATTTGAATGTTACGGTAGATACTGTTGTTACGGAGGATACATTAGCAAGCATTGACCTATTTCAAATTCAAATGCGACCAGTTAGTAACATAGAAGGATTGCAATACCTAACTGGTGCGACTAGCATCGATTTATATTCAGGAGGAGGCATTGTGGATTTGAGTCCGTTAAGTGAGCTTACTAACTTAACTAGATTAGACATTTCAAGAAACAAAATAACAGATTTGTCTCCAATAGCCAATTTAACCAATCTAACTTCTTTGGAGGTGGTTGAAAACTATATTACTGATTTAAGTCCGCTAGCAAGTATGTCCAAAATGGTGTATTTTTCTATGGTAAATCAAAAAATAACGAATCCTGAAATCAATTATGCAACATTCATTTCCATCCCGAATAAAATAAAAGATGTAGACGGGACCATTGTTGCGCCTTCTACAATTAGTAATAATGGGGTTTATAATTCACCTAATGTAGAGTGGTCTTTAACAGCTTATAATTCAACACTTTCCTATAATTATAGTAAGATAGTGACTATTGGAAATTCGCAAGGTTATTATAGTGGTGTTGTAACCCAACCATTAAAAGAAATAGAAGTAGCTTACACTGCTGATTTTGATGTAGATGGAGCGATAGTGGAAACAGAATCAGTACAAGCAGGAGAACTTGTTTCTGCACCAGCCAATCCAACAACAAAAGCTGGTTATACATTCGCTGGCTGGTATGATGCTAAAACAGGCGGAAACAAATGGGACTTTGCTGTGGATAAAATGCCGGCAAACGATATAACATTGTATGCACAATTTACAATTAAAAATGACAATGGTGGGTCAGCTACAGTTGATCCAACAACACCAGATAATCCAGAGAAGCATGACAAAGGTAAAAATAGTAAAACAAATATAGTAGTAAGTAATGGTGCAAGTACCAAAGCATCCATAAAAACGGCATTACCAAAAACCGGGGATAGTCGTCTGTGGGAAACGTTCGTTATAGGAATGATATTTTCTGCTTCCGGACTATTTCTTTGGAAGAAAAGAAGTTAAATAAGAAAAATAAAGATGCTGGGACATAACTAAAGCGCAGCAATAAAAATTGGAAAATAGAAAAGCAGAAATCATTGTATAGAGCCATTTTGAAAAATGGAATAAACATGATTTCTGCTTGTTTTTCATTTTAGCGACCTTTTGTACCAGTCCTTTTTTATTGAAGTATCTCAATATACCCTTCTGTACCATTTACTAGAATATGTTGACCATCTTTAATTAGTTTGGTGGCGTTTTCAACTCCAACAACAGCTGGCAATCCATATTCTCGGGCGATAACTGCACCGTGCGTCATCAGTCCACCAACCTCGGTGATAAGACCCTCTATGGAGACGAATGTTGGTGTCCAACTCGGGTCAGTAAATGGGGTAACTAAAATATCTCCAGGCTCTAAATCAGCATGTTCCATATCTAAAATAACCCGAGCACGTCCTTTGATAATACCAGATGAAACTGGTAATCCGATGAGTGCTTTTTCTGGAATATTGTCGCGATTATATTTTCCAGTAATTATTTCTCCATCGGATGTGATAATGCGCGGTGGAGTTAGTTTTTCATACGAAGTAAAATCGTTTTTTCGGGCAGTGATGAGGGCATAATTGACTTTATTGGTGCGAACCGTTTCTTGCAATTCATCGAAATAAAGAAAATAAATATCTTCCTTTTGCTTAAGAATACCATGTTGAACAAGTTGGTCGGCAGTTTTTAGTAATGCTTGTTTATAGATGAAATAGCGATGAATCATTCCGTATTTAGGGTATTCCCGGTAACCGATAAAATGACGTAAAACCGCTATTTTAGCTTTAGTATCAATTGCTTTTTGTGAACCACCCGGCAGTTGCTTTAGGCGTTCTAAAATTTCCTGTTCTTTATTTCTGGAAGCAATTTCTCCTTGTTCGAATTTCTGCTTACTTGCATGAGGCCCAAAGTTTTTAATGTTGCTTAAAATTAATGGAATGAGCGTAGTTGGGTTTTCTATCCAGCGAGTTTTCGTTAAATCAATTTCTCCAGGACAACGCATGCCGTATTTAGTCAGATAATTTTCAATGGCAGTTTTTGCTTCTTTCCCACCCGCCAATAGGTCTAGTTGATCTAAGAAATGAATGTCGCTTGTTTGCTCTAAATAGTTGATTACAACTGGGTGTGGTCGAATAGCATCTGCTACATCTAATAACTCTAATCCCATTTGCGAAGTGACATTATTCGGTGCGGATTCAGATAAAGTGTCTGCAACATTTTTTTCGTTTAGCCATAAATAAATGTTTTCATTTAACCAAGCAGAAGCGTCCATTCCAGCCATAATTGCATCAATACTTGTAGGGTTAAAGAGGACGTTTTTTAATTCTTGGAGGTCTGCTACGATAAAATCGAATAGTTCTGTACCGTTTTTTGATTGAATGTTTAGTTGTAGTTTTTCAAGAGATTCTTGGTTCTGCATTATTAGTTCGGAAACAACAGAGATATCTGGAATTGTTCGATTTGTAAGTTTTGCAGGTGATGGAACATGTTTGTTCGTAGTGTCCTCAGATTGCATTTGGATGAAATTTTCACGTTCGACTATGGTTTGTAAAGCGTCTTTCATTAGTGGATCTGATTGGCCGAGTGAGTTGACCATAATATCTCGAGTAGTTGGAGAGGAGAGGCTTTCGGTAATATCTACGAATAATCTTCCACCGGCGGGATACATGGTAGCTGGCGTTGTCATTAGGTAAAAAGATAAGCCGAGTGGTTTCATGGCATCTGTCATCATCTGTTGATGAGCGACGGATACATAAACGTGATTTTCTTGGTCGTTAATTTCTGGAACCGGAAATAAAGTAGTAATAGGGCGGCTTTGGATGATATAAAAGACATTATCAACTAAACACCACTCAATATCTTGCGGTTTTCCAAAGTAAGCTTCGATTTTTTTGCCAAGCTTTGCGAGCGCTAATATTTGCTCGTCAGACAGCGTTTGCTCGGTTTGTTTAGAAAGGTCGATTGGGCGCATTTCGGTGCCACCGTTTTTTTGACCGTAAATAGCGATTTTTTTGCTGGCAATTATTTTTTCTATAATTTTATTTTCTTCTACTTTATAAGCATCTGCAGTTACTAAACCGGAAACGATTGCTTCGCCTAGTCCAAAACTAGCGTCAATAGTTACTGCTTTTCGATTAGAAGTAATCGGATCTGCTGTAAATAAAATACCGGATGCTATTGGGAAAACCATTTGTTGGATAACGACAGAAAGATATACTTTGCTATGGTCAAAATCATTTTGAATACGATATATAATTGCCCGTTCAGTAAATAAAGAAGCCCAACATTTGCTAATATGTCGAAGTAGTTCTTTCTCCCCGATAATATTTAAATAAGTATCATGTTGACCGGCAAAAGAAGTGCTTGGTAAGTCTTCCGCAGTTGCGCTAGAACGAACAGCGAATGCTTCTCGATTATTAAATTCTAAAAGTACTCGGTTAATTTCATTGACTAGTGTATGAGAGATAGGTGTATTTTCAATTACTTCACGGATATTCTTGCTTATTTCGCGAATTTCTAGAAGATTGGTTGCTTTTAGAGTAGCGAGTTGTTTGATTAATTCCTGAAAATGATTGTTCTCGTTGAAGCTTTCTTTGTAAGCTTCTGTTGTAATGCAAAAACCTGGTGGAACTAGATGGCTATTGATTTTAGAACACTCACCTAGATTTTTTCCTTTTCCGCCGACAAGTGTTTGGTTTGCTTCGTCAATCTCTTGGAATCTTAGTACATATGGCTTCATTTGGCTACCTCCAATTTTGTGTAAAAATTTTCTTGACTAAGAAGGGGAATCTATTGTATAATTAAAATAGGAGTTACTTTACATAAATATAATAATCAACAATATATCTATATAAATTTATCATACATGTACCATTTTTTCAATTAAAATTCAATAAAAAGGCAAGATTCCTGTAGTGTGCCTCCAAAGTTAGATTTTTTGGTCTAGCTTTAGGGGCACACTACATCTTTTGAATTAGGAATCTTGCCTTTTTTAGCTATTCGAATCCGCAAAGTGTAAATCCTTGTGCTTTTGCTTCATCAATAGTTACAGCCGTTTCACCATTAGAATTGTTTAATCCCCGGCAGTCTTGACTGTAATGATATTTTGACCCTGTAGCAGTGATGTAAACTGTTTCTCCTTGTTTGTTGTTAGTATCTGGTTGTGCAGCAGCTTCAGCTCGTTTTGCTTCGGCTTGTTTTGTTTCAGCAGCCTTGGCTTTTTCTGAAGCCACACGTTCTTGTGCCGCTTTCTTTTCAGCGGCAACTTTGGCTTCCTGTGTTTTTTTCTCTTCCGCAGCCACACGTTCACTTTCTACTCGTTCGGCTTCTGCTTTTTCAGCAGCGATACGTTCTTCTTCAGCTTTTGCAGCAACTTTTGTTTCATAGCTAGGACTTAATGTTAAAGAAAGTGGTTGTTCTTTTGTTTCTCCATCAATATTAATGGAAAGGATTGCTTCCTTAGCTTCGTCAAATTCATCAAGTGAAAAAGTGAAAGCACCATTATCGTCTGCTGTTGTATATTCATTGGGTATGTCTTTAAAAATAAGTGCCACTTCTACTCCAGGATTTGTTTCTCCCTTAATAACAATAGTTCCTTCATCATTTGTTGAAAATGCAGTTTCCGCTTTTAATACTGGCTTAACGCTTATTTTCTTTGTTTTCTCTTCTTGTTTCGGTTTTTCATTTGAAGCTTCTTCGTTGTCTGAGCTTGGAATTATTCCAAACCCAATAATAATCGCTAAAATAGAGCTAATGATAACAATTTGTGTTTTTCTACGAGGCCAATTTCTCTTTCTGTGGTGCAAAATTCCAAAAATTAGTACACCAATACCTGCTAAAAATAGTAAAACCCCGAGTCCCGTCATATTAATCTCCCTCTCCCTTTTTATATGTAACAATTTTATTATAGTATGAATGTGACTGAATACACAATGCTGAGAGTACTATTTTTTCAAACGTTCGGCTAATGCGCTAAATAATATTCCGCAAAAAAGTAAAACTAACATAAAAATAGTCGCGGATTGCATCCATAATACGCTTGAGAAAAATGGACTATTTACGTGGAAATAGGTTAAGACGGGGCTACTGATGGTTAAAAGAAATATGATAGGAATGAAATAAAAAGCAAGTTTTGCTAAGTTTTTTAAATTCTTTTTGATGGAAATCATCCTTTCAGTCATAGCTTTCACATGGAGTATACTACAAACTGTCTAAAAAAAGAACTCTCTTGAATAATCATACTAATTGCTTTATCATGAAGGAAAGACAAGCGTTTTGGGGGTGCAAAATGGCAAAATCATTAGACGAACTAGGCATAAAAGTAGAAAAAGTTGCACAAAAAACAGGAGAAGTAGCTGGTACAGTTGCTAAAGTATCTGTTTATAGTTCGGTATGGGCTGTAAAAACAGGTGTAAATAAATCGCGTGCTTTTGTGAAAGGTTTTAAGCAAGGTTGGTCTGGCAAATAAATGCATAGAAAAAGGGAGAAAGCAACTTGTTAAATTATTTATCAACACTAAATCCGGTATTATTAGCTCTACTTGCTGGAATTTTTACTTGGGCATGTACAGCAGCCGGAGCATCACTCGTATTTTTCTTTAAAAATTTGAATAAAAAATGGGGCAATGTAATGCTTGGGTTTGCTGCTGGAGTTATGCTGGCAGCAAGCTTTTGGTCACTACTTGCCCCGGCAATTGAAATGAGCAAAGACATGGGAAGATTTTCCTTTGTCCCAGCGCTCATCGGTTTCTTATTAGGTGGGATTTTCCTGCGTGCGATTGATCGGATTATTCCGCATCTGCATTTTGGTTTTCCGGAACAAGCGAAAGAAGGACCAAAAACATCGCTTCGGAAAAGCATCTTGCTCGTGTTATCGATTACGATACACAACATTCCAGAAGGGGCAGCAGTAGGGGTTGCTTTTGGGGCAGTTATCACTGGGGACACAGAGACATTAATTACAGCAATTGTACTGGCTCTTGGGATTGGGATTCAAAATTTCCCAGAAGGGGCAGCGGTATCGATACCATTACGAGGTGAAGGCTTGTCTCGAGGAAAAAGCTTTTGGTACGGTCAATTATCAGCTGTGGTAGAACCGATTTTTGCAGTACTCGGTGCAGTTCTAGTTGTTTTTGTAACACCGATATTACCATATGCGCTTGCATTTGCTGCAGGGGCGATGATTTTCGTTATTGTAGAAGAATTAATTCCAGAGTCGCAAGTCGAAGGTTCTACTGACCTAGCAACTGCTGCGACAATGGCGGGGTTTGCTGTGATGATGGTTCTAGATGTAGCACTTGGATAAATGACATCCAAGTGTTTTTTTATGAAAAAATGAAACATTTTATATTTGCGGAATGTAGTTATTTAAGGTAAAATTAATAGTGAAATATTTCACAATATGCTAGTTTTCAGGGGTAATCCTGTAACTATAAACTCGGCACGGACAAAAGCTCCCACTTTATCCGTGCCTTTTTGGTGCTTTTATACTATTTTCATTTTAACACTAGAAACCTGTATGATTTCCTGTATAATTGAAATTGTGAGAAGAGCTGGGGAAGGTTTTTCTTCGGTGAGGTGTATAAGGTGAAAATTAGGTGGCTTAGGTTTCTAGTTGCTGCTATTCTTATTATTGTTGTGGTTTTTGCTGGTGTGAAGGGATATCAAAAATATCAATATACGAAATCACGCAATAAAGTAATCGCGCAAATGGATAAGCAAATGGAAGAGAAAAATGGAAGTGATTTTCGCAGATTGGATAAGACAGAAGATGGAATCGAAATAATTTCATATATTCCTAAGACAGTAAAAAAAGAAGACAATAAAACGATTCAAAACGAAATGGAAAAAGCCACAAATTTAGAGAAAAATAAGCTTAAAGATAAGGAAGGGATTCTTTTTTATACTTATCATAAGCAAACGTTGGCGAAAAACGCAATATCTTATAAAGTAGAGCAATATGAGTACGTTAAAACTGGAAGTACGCAATTAACACTCGAAAATGAAAAAGATATTTGCACGAATTTGGTAACAGATGCTGATACAGGTGCGTTACTAACTCTAGGGAATGTTCTAATAAAGAATGACGAGACTAAATTAGACGTTAAAACTATGTTAGAACAAGAAATTATTAAATCAGGGGAAATTCCTCTTAAAGATATTGGGAATCTTGGGGAAGTCAAGAGTTTAGTCGATTGGGACGACACAAATTTTGGGTTAACAAGCACAGAGTTGATTTTACCAATTGAAATTCCAGGCTATCCAAAAATAAAACAAGTGAAATTAAAACTTGCTGATATTGCTAGTGATGTGAATAAACGTTATTTACCAGATGATATACGGATTCCTGCAACACCAAAAGCTAAATCAGGTAAAAAAATTGCCCTTACTTTTGATGATGGTCCGAGTCCGTCAGTTACGCCAAAAGTTTTGGCAACACTTAAGCGATATAATGCAAAAGCAACTTTCTTTGTCCTTGGATCTCGTGTAATAGCAAATCCGGGCTTAGTAAAACAAGAATTAGATGCTGGACATCAAGTAGGTAGCCATTCATGGGATCATCCACAATTAACTAAGCTTTCTAAAAAAGAAGTATATGATCAAATTTTAAAAACGCAAAAAGTGGTATTCGATCAAACGGGATATTTCCCAACAACGATGCGTCCGCCTTATGGTGCAGTGAACAAAGAGGTAGCTGAGGAGATTGGAATTCCAATCATTCAATGGTCCGTAGATACGGAAGATTGGAAAATCCGAAATCCAAAATCAGTAACAATGAAAGTCTTGGCTAATGCATCAGATGGAGCGATTGTATTAATGCATGATATCCATCCGACAACAGGGGATAGCCTCGAAAAAACATTAAAACTACTGAAAAAACAAGGTTATCAATTTGTTACAGTTAACGAGCTATTTAGCGAGAAATTAAAAATTGGTAAACAGTATTTTGATGAGAGTGAATCAAGAATGGTGAAATAATCCACAAAAATTAACCGTAAACAAATGAGTCTCACATTGTTTACGGTTTTTTGCTTGTTTAAAAAAGTAACTTGTTATAAAATTTGGTGGCGAAGTTTCATAAATGAAAAATATTAGAGGATAGGAGTTAGGAAGTTGACGTTTGAAGAAATTTTACCCCTTATAAAAGCAAATAGGAGAGTAATCCGAACGGGCTTTACAGGAAATGAAAAGCATATTTGTCTAATTGAAAAAGCCGAGTTTCAAGACGAGGACATATTACCATATTTTCTTATTTATGTAGATGGAGAGGGATATTCTGTATATGTACCGACGATTTGTGACTTGTTAGCAGAGGATTGGGAAGAAGTTTATGATTAAAAATAAAAGAGTCTTTATTACAGGGACTTCTTCTGGTATCGGGCTTGCGCAAACAGAACTTTTTTTAAAAAAAGGAGCAGTAGTGTTTGGAATGGATGTTCAGCCAACTTTTATAAAACATCAAAATTTCCATTTTTTTGAGGGTGATGTAAGGGATAAAAAAGCTATAAAAGAGGCTGTTAAATATGCTAGTGTTGGGGGCGGGATTGAAATACTAATCCATACAGCTGGAGTATTAGACGATTATAAGCCGGCTTTAGACATAGATGAAGCATATTTTGACTATGTTATGGATACAAATTTTAAAAGTCTGCATTACTTAACGCAAGAAGTTCTAAAAATAATGATTGAAAATAGAAAAGGGATTATTATTACAATGGCTTCTGTAGCTGGTCTAGTCGCAGGTGGTGGAGGGGCAGCTTACACAGCTTCAAAGCATGCGGTTATTGGTTATACAAAACAATTAGCCTATGATTATGCTACCTATGGAATTAGAGTAAATGGTATTGCTCCAGGTGCTATTCGTACACAAATGAACCAAAAAGACTTTGAAGGTGATGGAGAGATAGCTCAGCAAGTAGCAAATGAAACGCCTGTTGGAAGATGGGGAGAAGCGGAAGAAGTTGCAAAAGTCACCTTATTTTTGGCAAGTGAAGGGGCATCTTATTTACAAGGGGCAATTATTCCCGTAGATGGTGGTTGGATTATAAAATAAAATGTAAACTTTGATACTTCAGTGGATATTTAGTTATCCCATCCTTTGATCAAAGTTATTAGTAAAATAGTTTTCTATTTTATAAAGGAGAATAAAGATGGATAAAACTAAAAGTGATTATCAAGTGATTGAGTTAGCTCAGATGGCGCTGGTAACAAGTTTATATATCGTAGTAACTTTTCTGTTGAATCCTATCAGCTATGGAGCCATCCAACTACGAATATCCGAAATGTTTAACTTATTAGTAGTTTTTGATAGGAAATATATTTGGAGTATAACTATGGGAGTGGTAATTTCTAATTTATATTCTCCATTAGGTGTTATAGATGCTTTTATAGGCGGTGGGTCTAGTTTTCTTGCTCTAGCACTAACTTTTATGATTACATCAAGCATAAAAAGATGGAGTATTAAATTAATTGTAGCAAGTTTTATTGTGAGTTTATCTATGTTTACGGTGGCTGCAGAATTAAAATGGGTACTAGGATTTCCATTTTTAGAAACCTATTTATTTGTAGGGATTGGGGAAGTATTAACGATGCTTTTAGGAACGATAATCATCTTAGCTATCAATAGTAAAGTTGATTTGAAAAGAATCTTAAGTAAGAAATGGTAGAAGAATAGAACTCCAAAATACTTATTATTCCACTTAGATGCTTTATCAGCAGTTGTCTTATCAAAAAAAGTTGGCAATAGACCAATAATTCACATTCCTGTTTAACTTTTGTTGTAGAGTTAACACTCGGTTTTAATTATTTTTAGACTATAGACAAAGAAATGAACGGAAATTTTATTTTCTTAGGTCTACAATTAATAAGGGGTGTGGTGTAAACTGTGGCAAAAAAATATTGGTTAAAAAACATACTAGCAATATTATTGGTAACATCTGTTATTGCGTTCATCGACGTAAATGATGGCACAAAAGTACAGGCAACAGGCAATTCATGTATTACGAAGCCAATACCTATTGAAAAAATTTTTCCGGACCCAGCTTTAGCTGAAATAATAAGAAGCTACTTAGGGAAGGAAAGTGTAGAAGAAACCGTTTATCGGAATGAGTTAGAAAGTATTACCGAAATTAATGGGGATAAGAAAGATATAAAATCTATCCAAGGTATGCAATATTTATCTAATTTAACCAAGTTATCACTAATAGATAATGAAGTAAGCAATATCGAATCTCTAAAGGGTTTAACCAAATTAAGAAGCTTATCACTAGATAATAATGAAATAAGTGATATCAATCCACTTGCGGGTTT
This sequence comes from Listeria ivanovii subsp. londoniensis, assembly GCF_000763495.1. GTDB lineage: Bacteria > Bacillota > Bacilli > Lactobacillales > Listeriaceae > Listeria > Listeria londoniensis. Next base: position 509,429 of record NZ_CP009576.1, read on the forward strand.
AACCAAACTAGATATTTTAGAATTAGGTCATAATAAGATAAGTGAAATTAGTTCGCTATCAAAGTTAACTAACATAAGATGGTTAGTGTTATCTAATAATGAAATTAGTGATATAAAGGTGCTAGAAAAATTAAAGGAATTAGAGGCATTAAATTTAAATAATAATAAAGTAAGTGATTTAAGCCCATTAAGAAACTTAATTATTTTGAATTGGTTATTTTTAGGTGGGAATCAACTATACGATATAAGCCCTTTAAAAGGATTATATAATCTTGTAGAATTAGATTTAACTGATCAAGCTAGCTCAAACCAGCCAATTTATTATCAAAAGCGTTTAGTTATTTCGAATAAAGTAAAAGGGGTAAACGGCAAACTAATACATCCTGCTACGATAAGCGACGGCGGAACTTACACAAAATCGTTCTTAACTTGGAAAATGCCTAATTATAAACCAGAAGTAAGTTATACCTTTAACCAAGATGTGAAACTTGGTGCTGCGAAAACAATTTTTAGTGGAAAAGTAACACAACCTTTGAATAAACCAGAAGAAATTAATAATATGTCGGTTGTTTCTTACGGTCATAAAAAAATACCAGCCTCAAAACTAAGTAAACCAGCAAGGGTAAAAAAAGGAATGTTATTATATAAGCGCAGTGGTGAAAAACAACTCACTCCGCATGTAGCAAAATTAACCAATAGTAACAACTGCGATTTCGGAATAGAGGATAGAAACGCTGGTGCTAAAAATGCAAAAACTTTTGAACCGTTTCACATGCCAAATAATGGTACTTATTATGAGTTAAACAATCAAGCATTTCAATATAATTTTTACTATCCAGCTGGAAGTATGGAAATCATAAATGGAGAGCTATCCAAATTATTTACTCGATTAGGACCTCTTTTACAAGAAAATTGGAGCAAGGAACAGCAAAAAGAGGTGACTGTGCCATGTTTTTATAACAATTTATGGGTGTTAGGAGGAACAGAAATTACATGTCCAACCGTGTTTTTATTAAATGACCCGTATGATGGGAAGAGCAACCGAGGTCAAAGCGTTATCCAAATTCAAATTAATTTGACGGTGCAACTAAATAGATAACTGTAAATTTAGTAATAAAGCTGAGAAGTATTTTGAAAAAGGAGTAATAATTAATACTAGTTTTGTCTCTGCTGGAGATGAAATTTTGTAGGATAGATTGCTTACTAAAAACAAAATAAGAGCAGATAAAACACAAAAAGAAGTAGAACTTTATCAAAAGATTCTACTTCTTTTTGTGTTTATTATAGCCTGCCAGTAATCATATTAAACACAGTAATGAACTGCTGAAACTACTGTCAAATAAAATTGCTCGTTTCAAAGTATATCAAGTAATAAATAAAAAAATGAAAATTTTAGTGATTTTTTTGTTTTTTTGGTTTACAACAAAAATAGCTGATGTTATACTAATTTTAGTTGAATTAGAGCTATTTGTATCTAAGCAAGAATTTTAATCAACCTGATTGAGTGAGATTTCTGTAACGGTGGTACCTGTTGGCAATTTTAAGAGAGAAGGCGTATTTTTTCGTTTTGTCTTTTTTATTTGCGTGTTTTTCGATAAATTATTCGTATAACTTGAAAAAAGAAGTACATTATTTCTATAGATATGTGTTTGTTTGAGCATAAAGGGTAGAAGTTAACATAAGTACATTCTTTTTTTCACGTTTTATTATATTATTATTTGGATGAACATTGAGAGGGGTGATGCGAAATCAGGCGATAATTGAGAAGACGGTTTTTGAGGATATATTACGGGGTTTTGATTAGAAAAAAAGATAATCAAAAATATCCACAAAAAGCGGTACAAAATTATGCGATAGAATTCGAAAAACGTTTATGAACTAACCAATGAGCATTGGGTTAATCCTATTTAGAAAGATATATAAATAATGCTCTAACATAAGCGACACGGATTTATCGTTATGACTCCGTAAATAAAGTAACTACTGAAATAATGGAACAATATTACGGTAACACCATAGTATGTCAGTCTAACAAGCAAAACGGTTCCGACAGAAGATATTGCGCTGCTATATTAGAGAGCCATATACAATTAAACCTTGTATTGTTACTAACTAGTTTAAAGGAGTGTATATAGTGAGAAAAGAACAATATGTGTGGTTGAGAAGTATATTATTAGCAATTCTTGTAGGTGTTGGTGGTCTTTATGTTACGACAAGTAATGGAACAGCTGTTGAAGCAGCAACTATTTCTACTCCAACAGCTATTAATACGCTTTTCACTGACCCAGCATTAGCTGAAGTAGTGAAAACGGATCTAGGAAAAGCAACAGTATCAGATACAGTTACACAAACGGATTTAGATGGAATAAATTCTCTTGAAGCGGATAGAAAAGGTATTACATCTATTGCAGGAGTTGAATATCTAAATAATGCAACGCAATTGAATTTTAGCTACAATCAAATTACAGATTTAACTCCACTTGCTAATTTATCCAAGTTAACGAGCTTAGTAATGAATAATAATCAAGTAGCAGACTTAACTCCACTTCAGAATTTAACGAGTTTAACAGATTTAACATTGTTTTACAATAAGATAACAGATGTAACTCCTTTAGCGAATTTAACTAACTTAACCAGTTTAGCAATAACAGGTAATGAGATTAGTGATCTTACGCCTATTGGTAGTTTAACAAATCTAGAAGGGTTATCTATTGGAGATCAAGTGACAGACATAAAACCTTTAGATAAATTGACTAACTTAAAGCGATTGAATTTATCAGATAATGAGATAACAGATATAAGCCCAGTAGCTAAATTAATCAATTTACAAAGCCTAACATTAGATAATAATCAATTTAGCGATTTAACACCACTTGGGATTTTAACGAATTTAACAGAGCTATCATTGTATAGTAATCATTTATCTGACATTGGTACGTTGGCTAGTTTAACAAACCTAAAGAAATTAAACTTAATGGATAATCAAATAAGTAACTTAGCTCCAATTTCAAATCTAACAAATTTGACAGATTTAAACTTATCAACCAACCAAATTAGTGATTTAAAACCGATTTCTAATTTAACCAATTTAACCGTTTTACAAGTTCCTACAAATCAACTAGAAGATATAAGTCCAATAAGCAGTTTGCCTAATTTAGAGTTTCTAACTTTATATACTAATCAAATTAGTGATTTAAGCCCGCTGGAGAATTTAACAAAACTAAAACAATTATTTTTCTACGATAATAAGGTGAGTGATGTAAGCCCTATTGCAAACTTAACTAGCTTACAAGAGCTATCGGCAGGAACGAACCAAATAAGCGACCTTACACCACTAGCTAAACTTACAAGACTTACACAGTTAGGTTTGGATAAGCAAAAAGTGACAAGCCAACCAGTGAAATATCAAAGTAACATAGTTGTTCCAAATGCAGTGAAAAATGTAACTGGAGCACTAATTAATCCAGCAACTATTAGCGATAATGGAACTTACACAAACCCAGATATTACTTGGAATTTACCTAGTTATACAAATGAAGTAAGTTATACTTTTGATCAATCTGTGACAATTGGTAGAGGAACAGCTACTTTTAGCGGAACGGTCACACAGCCATTAAAAGCGATATTTAATGTTAAATATCATGTGAATGGAAATGAGACGGCGACAGAGGTTGAATCTGGCAATTTACTAACGGAACCAAAAGCACCTACTAAGACTGGCTATACTTTTGCAGGTTGGTTTGATGCGGAAACAGGCGGAACTAAATGGGATTTCCTCACAAACAAAATGCCAACAAATGATATTGATTTGTATGCCCAATTTACTATTAATGACTATACTGCAACGCTAAATGAAGATGGTAAAACTTCCACGCAAACAGTAAAATACCAAGAGCTACTTCAAGAACCACCAACTCCTACAAAAGAAGGATATACCTTTAAAGGATGGTACGATGCAAAAACAGGCGGTAACAAGTGGGACTTTACAACAAGTAAAATGCCAGCCAAAGATATCACTTTATACGCGCAGTTTAGTGCTAATAGCTACACAGTAACGCTTGATGTTGATGGGAAGCAAACTAAGCAAAAAGCAGACTATCAAAGTTTAGTAAAAGAACCAAAAGCTCCAACAAAAGCAGGCTACACGTTCACAGGATGGTATGATGCAGAAAAAGGTGGTAACAAATGGGATTTTGCAAGCGATAAAATGCCCGCAAATGATATTACTTTGTATGCGCAATTCACAAAAGATCCTGTAACTCCTCCAAATCAACCAAATAATGGAGGAAGCGGTTCAACTCCATCTGGAACTATACCTGGAAATAACACATCTAATACACAAATGGGTAATTCACAAAGCGCTACCGGTGATAACATGAACGGATATGATCCGTACAATGCTTATAACTACCAAGATCAAGGTACAGGACTTCCAACTACAGGTGATAGCGATAATGCGATTTATATCTTGCTAGGACTATTGTTAGTGGCAACCGCATTTGCCATCACTAAAAAAGTGCGTACCAAGTAAGAATGTAGTGTGAAAAGCTGGATGTGGCCATTTGACCATATCCAGCTTTTTTATTTTTGGCAAAAATTTTTTACCGCTATATGAATGTCTCTAAGAAAAGAAGAGTAAATTTATTTAATTGTTTCTAACTATTTATAAGGGAGAGTATGTAGTGAAAGGTAGACATCATTTATGGCTGATAAACGTATTAAAAATAATTCTAGTAATCATTGTTGGTATATGGATTAATACATATAATGAAACAAAAGTAGAAGCGAAAAGGCTTGCAAAACCGACACCGATTAATCAAATTTTCCCAGATCCAGCTTTAGCAGAGGTTATAAAAGAAAATTTAGGAAAAAAGAAAGTATCCGACTTAGTTTCGCAAAACGACCTAAATGGTTTGTTATGGATTCAAGGTGAGGGAAAAGGTATTCAATCAATTAAAGGGCTAGAATATTTAACTAAATTAATCAATTTATTTCTAACTGACAACCAAATAGCTGATTTAAGCCCAATAAGTGAATTAACGACTTTGAATTGGATTACTTTGGAAAGAAATAGAGTACACGACCTAACCGCCCTTACAAAATTAACTAATCTGGAATGCCTAACGATAAATAATAATCGAATAACCGATGTCAAACCACTTGCCAATTTAACAAAACTAGAAATTTTAGATATGGATAATAATCAAGTGAGCGATATCGGTGGGCTTGCGAATTTAGGACAATTAGAAACTTTACGTTTGGAGCGGAATAGGGTAAGCGATATCAGTGCTTTGACTAACTTAATCAACTTAGAGACCTTAAATTTATTTCAAAATCAAGTAAGTGATATTAGCCCGTTAGCGGGATTGAAAAAACTTAAACGGCTAGAAATAAATAATCAAGTTTGTACCAGTAAACCAGTCAAATTTCAATCTAATTTAATTGTTCCTAACATAGTGAAAAGCGTTGATGGCACTTTAGTAAAGCCAGACTACATTAGCCATAATGGGAAATATACGAATACTAATGTAATATGGCAGTTACCAAGTTTCGTGAGGGAAGTAGAATACACTTTTTATCAAAAAATAAAATTTGACAATACAAAAGCAGTTTTTAGTGGGAAAGTGAAACAACCTTTAATAGCGGAGTTTAATTTTTCTTATGATGTAGATGGCAAACAAACTACTATAAGAGCAAAAGCAGGAACAACCCTTTCCCAGCCGATAAGTCCAACTAAACCTAAATATCTTTTTAATGGTTGGTTTACAGCAAAAAATGGCGGAAAAAAATGGGATTTTAAAGTAGATAAAATGCCGACAACTAATCTCACATTATTTGCCCAGTTTACTGCTAAAGAGTTCGTACCAGGGATGGAGAAAGTAGTTAATCTAAGTCGTTATGTGAATGTTAGCAAGGAAAAAGCCTTTATTTATTCTATTCCAGTTGAAAAGGAGGCTAATAAAAAAGGAACATTAGCGAATCATAAGTTTAAAGCTTTAGCAATCGACCGCCAAGTAATCATTAATGGGAAAACTTGGGATAGAATTAAGAACATCGGCTGGACAAATGCCGTTAATTTATCCGCAGATCGGTATGATAAAGAACTATACAACAAAGCTATCATAGCCTATGCACGTGTGAAAAAAGCCCCTGGGAATGATGTTTGGACAAAACCGTACAATACAGCAGGTGCCAAAAAAGTGAAACCACTTTCTGCCTATGTAGGAAAAAATCTGCGAATTGTGCGAGAAGCGAAAACACCGATTACAACGTGGTATCAATTTAGTGTGAATGGGAAAGTAGTTGGTTGGGTGGACATGCGGGCACTAACCAACTTTTACCTACCTTCTATGGAAAAAGGAGCTAAATTAGTGCGATATGTTAATGTAAGTAAAGCAAACTCAGGTGTTTACGCACTACCTGTAGAAGATGCTCCTATCAAAAAAGCAACACTGCTAAACCATAAGTTCAAGGCGTTAGCAATCGACCGCCAAATTAAGCTTAACAATCAACTTTGGTATAGAATTAAAAATATTGGCTGGACCAACGCAGCAAATTTGTCGCTTGATAGATATGATAAAATACTACACAACAAAGTTATCACAGCCTATGCACGTGTGAAAAAAGCCCCTGGAAATATTGTATGGACGAAACCGTACAATACAGCAGGCGCTAAAAAAGTGAAACCTCTTTCCGCTTATGTAGGAAAAAATCTGCGAATTGTGCGAGAAGCGAAAACACCGATTACAACGTGGTATCAATTTAGTGTGAATGGGAAAGTAGTTGGTTGGGTGGACATGCGGGCATTAAACGTTTTCTATAAGCCGAATATGGAAAAAGGCGCGAAACTAACTCGTTACGTGAAAGCAGGAAAGGTTTCTGAGGGCTACTTTTCGCTTCCAGTGGCAGATGCACCCATTAAAAAAGGAAAATTAAAGTCGTATAAAGGAAAAGCGCTTAGAATTGACCGCCAAGCAACTATTAGTGGGCAATTATGGTACAGAATAAAAAATGGTTCGAGATTACTTGGCTGGACAAAAGCCACTAATCTTAGTGCTAGGAAATAATGGAAAGGCCCCATTTCTAAATGGTTTGGGGTCTTTTGTAGGCTGGAAATAAATTTTTAGCAGAACGGTGTGCGAATAGTTGAACATGAAAATATCTAATGATATACTTATTAAAGATGTATAATTTGTGTGTATAGAAAAATTGCCTTTCAAAAAAATTTAATAAAAAACAAACAGAAAGCAGATTTTTAAAGAACCTAGAGGACTTGGAAGCTGTTTTTTCGTGCCGTAAAATGGATAGTAACTGATTATTGTCAGACTAGCTTAGAGTACACAAAAAATATTTGTTAATAAGTGACGGATTTGTAGAGTTTTAAGGGAATTCTTATGCTAAGTATTACACAAGCGAATTTTCAGGGCTATACTAACTAGAATGCTTTTTTCAAGATAAAGATAGCCTTGTTCTTAGGGAATCTTTATCTTGTTTTTTTATTAGACATATAGTTACTTCCTTTCATTTTGTGTCTACTTTAATAAATATCCAAATTAAAAAGGAGTGTATACAGTGAAAGCGAAACGACATTTATGGCTAAAAAGTGTTTTCATAGCGATACTGTTAATTGGAAGCAGTACTTGGGTAAATATCAATCACGGCATGAAGGTCGAAGCAGCAAGTATTACACAGCCAACTCCGATCAACGAGATTTTCCCGGATCCAGCTCTAGCAGAAATAATTAGAAGTAATATGGGGAAATCGAATGTAACAGACACAGTCACACAAACTGATTTGGATCGATTAACTATTCTCGCGGCAGGTGGGGCAGGAATAAAAACGATTGAGGGGGTTCAATACTTATCCGGCTTAACCAGTATTTATTTAAATGATAATCAGATTACTGATATAAGTGAATTAGCCAACTTGACCAATGTAACTTGGCTAGTCTTGTGGGGAAATCAGATAAGTGATATAGCTCCTTTAGCCAATTTAACTAACATAGGTAGGCTATATTTGAGTGATAATCAGATAAGTGATATCAGTCCTTTAGCCAATTTAACCAATATAATTTGGTTGGAAGCGAATAATAATAATTTAAGCGATATAAGTGTGTTGGCGAATTTAACGAAATTAGAAAGAATTTATTTGAATAATAATGAGTTAAGTGATTTAAGTGCCTTGACGAATTTAACTAGTTTAACAAATATAGAAGTTACAGATAATCAGATAGGTGATATAAGTCCACTGGCGAATTTAACGAAACTACGAGACTTGAAAATAACTAATCAAACTCATACAAATAGCCCTATAAATTATCAAAGTACTATCACTATTCCTAATGAAATTAAAGATGCTACTGGAACTTTAATTGCACCTAGCACTATAAGTAATAATGGTAGCTATTCAAGCCCAGATATAACTTGGAACTTGCCTAGTTACGTAAGCGAAGTCAGTTATTCATTTAGTCAATCGGTAACTATTGGTAGTGCAACTGGGACATTTAGTGGGACAATAACACAACCTTTAAATCCCGCACTATACACAGTTAGTTATCATATAAATGGGACAGAAACATCGGAACAAGTTCAAGCAGGTTCGTTATTAACTGAACCAGCTACACCGGTGAAGCCAGGACACAATTTTACCGGATGGTTCGATAAAGAAGTGGGCGGAAATAAATGGGATTTTGCAACAGATTACATGCCGGCGAATAACCTAGCCCTTTATGCGCAATTTAACGTGGCGAGTTATACGGCTACATTTGACATCGATGGAACAACAACAACTCAAAAAGTAAACTATCAAGATTTAATCCAAGAACCGACATCTCCTACGAAAGAAGGTTATACTTTCAAAGGATGGTATGATGCAAAAAACGGCGGGAATAAATGGGATTTCGCAACCAACAAAATGCCAGACAACGATCTCACATTATATGCGCAGTTTGAACTTAATAACTATGATGTGATATTAGACTCTAATGGAACAACGACAACGCAAAAAGTAAATTACGGAGAATTAATTCCAGAGCCGCCAACTCCAACAAAACCAGGCTATAGTTTCACGGGTTGGTACACTGCAAAAACGGGTGGAGATCAGTGGGACTTTGCCACAGATAAAATGCCGGCGAAGAATTTAACACTATATGCGCGGTTTACCATTAATAGTTATACCGCAACGCTAGATGTCGATGGGGCGACTACAACGCAAAAAGTAGACTATGATAGCTTAATTCCAGAGCCCACGTCCCCAACAAAGGAAGGTTATACATTTGAAGGTTGGTACGATGCCGAAACAGGTGGTAAGAAATGGGATTTTGCAGCAGACAAAATGCCAGCAAGTAATTTAACACTGTATGCGCGGTTTACCATCAATAGTTATACCGCAACGCTAGATGTCGACGGGACGACTACAACACAAAAAGTAGACTATGATAGCTTAATTCAAGAACCCACGTCTCCAACAAAGGAAGGTTATACATTTGAAGGTTGGTACGATGCCGAAACAGGTGGTAAGAAATGGGACTTTACAGCAGATAAAATGCCGGCAAATAATCTAACGCTATATGCGCAATTTACGATTAATAGTTATACGGCAACACTAGATGTCGATGGAAATATCACAACGCAAAAGGTAGATTATCAAGGCTTGCTAAAAGAACCAACAGAGCCAACCAAGTCGGGTTATACGTTCAAAGGTTGGTATGACGCAAAAACAGGTGGCAAGAAGTGGGATTTTGCAGCCGACAAAATGCCGTCGAAAGACATCACTTTATACGCCCAATTCAGCGCAAATAGTTATACGGTAACAATGGATATTGATGGCAAAACAACGACGCAAACAGTGGGCTATAATGAGTTACTTCCAGAACCACCAACACCTAAAAAAGAAGGATACAGCTTTAAAGGCTGGTACGATGCCGAAACAGGTGGTAAGAAATGGGACTTTACAGCAGATAAAATGCCGGCAAATAATCTAACGCTATATGCGCAATTTACGATTAATAGTTATACGGCAACACTAGATGTCGATGGAAATATCACAACGCAAAAGGTAGATTATCAAGGCTTGCTAAAAGAACCAACAGAGCCAACCAAGTCGGGTTATACGTTCAAAGGTTGGTATGACGCAAAAACAGGCGGTAATAAGTGGGCTTTTGCAACGGATAAAATGCCGGCGAAAGATATCACGTTATATGCGCAGTACAGTGTTAATATATACACAGCAACATTTGATGTAGATGGTAAGACAATAACGCAAAAAATAGATTACCAAGGTTTACTAAAAGAACCAAAGGCTCCAATAAAAGCGGGTTATACATTTAAAGGGTGGTACGATGCTAAAATAGGAGGAAATGAGTGGGATTTCACAACAAATAAAATGCCAGCGAATGATATTATTTTATATGCCCAGTTCGCTAAGAATCCTGTAACACCTCCTACACCCGACAAGGATACACCGCCTGCTTCAAATATTGGCGGAAGTGATACAACTTCTTCCGTAATAATAACTGAAAGCAACAGCAACACATTAAACACACAATTAGGGAATTCAAAAAGCGCAACAAGTAATATGAACACAGATGATTTTTATCATTCCCAAGGTACGGCACTTCCGACCACAGGTGACAGCGATAATGCTATATATATCCTGTTAGGGTTATTAGCGTTAACGACAGCATTTGCTATCACTAAAAAAGCACGTGCTAATAAACGTTGAAATTTAGTGTGAAAAGCTGGATACGGTCTTCGGACCATATTCAGCTTTTTATATTCAATTATTTATTAAGGGGAGAGTAACTATTGGAAAATAAACGTAATTTATCGATGGGGAAAATTTTAGTAACAAGCTTCATCATTATTTTTAATATATGGATGTACTTAAATCATGGGACGAATGCGAGGGCTACAAATATCTCAACTTCAACCCCGATTAACCAGGTTTTTCCAGATCCAGCTTTAGCAGAAGTCGTTAGAGAAAGCTTGCAAAAAGCAGCGGTTACAGATGTGGTTTCACAAAAAGAGTTAAATGGAATTTTGAAAATCGACGCTGATAATAAAAAGGTTAAGTCCGTCAAAGGTATCGAAAATTTAACTAATTTAAAAGACTTATTTTTAAATGATAATGAGATAAGTGATATTAGTCCGCTTAGTAACTTAATTAATTTAGACAGTCTATATTTGGATAATAATAAGCTGGCAGATATAACCCCACTATCGGGTTTAATAAAATTAACAACCTTATCTCTAGAAGGAAATCAATTAAACGACATAATTGCGCTTGTGGGTTTAACAAATTTGCAAAATCTATATTTGAGCAAGAACCAAATAATGGATATAAGAGGATTAGCTGCTCTTAAGAAGCTAGATGTGTTAGAGTTGCATGATCAAGAACACGTGAATAAACCAATTAATTTTGAGCACAATTTAGTCATACAAAATACAGTCAGAGATGAAACTGGAACATTGATTAATCCAGAAGTTATAAGTGATGGTGGTGATTACGTAAAACCAAACTTAAAGTGGAATTTACAAGCTTACACAAAGGAAGTATTTTGTATTTTTTATCAGCCTGTCTTGATTGGAAAAGCAAAGGCAAGTTATTATGTTAGATTAACACAGCCATTAAAAGCAGTATATACAGTGAACTTCCATGTTGACAGCACAGTAATACCGGCAAAAGTAGAAACAGGTTCCCTTCTGAATGAACCAAAGACCCCAACCAAACAAGGCTATACTTTTAAAGGTTGGTACACGGCAAAATCAGCTGGACGCATGTGGGACTTTAAAAAAGATCAGATGCCAGGAACTAATTTGGATCTATACGCTGTGTTTAAAGAGGAATCCACTGAAAAAGTAGTTAATCTAACTCGCTATGTTAACAATATTTATGGGGATTCAGGAGTCTATACGCTCCCTAAAGAAGATAATTCACTAAAAAAGGGTACCCTGGTTGCGCACAGATTCAAAGCTTTAACAGTTGATCGAGAAACGCAAAGTGGTGGCGAACTATGGTATAGGCTGAAAAATATCGGTTGGACCAAAGCGAAAAACCTTTCCCTGGATAGATATGACAAAATAACAGGGGATAAAGCAATAATAGCTTATGCAAAAGTAAAAACTGCAAAGGGAAATACGGTTTGGACAAAACCGTTTAATACTGCCGGTGCCAAACAGGTAAACCCGCTTTCTGCATTCTCTGGCAAAAAACTGCGTATCTTACGCGAAGCAAAAACACCGATTTCCATATGGTATCAATTCAGTATTAACGGTAAAACTATTGGCTGGGCAGACATGAAAGCTCTTAACATCTTTTATAATCAACGTATGGAAAAAGCTGCTAATCTAACTCGCTATGTGAATATAAATAAAGCAAGTGCTGCTATCTATTCTGTTCCAGTAGAAGATGCGCCGGTGAAAAAAGGAACCCTAGCTAGCCACAAATTCAAAGCGCTAAAGATTGATCGTCAAGCAACTGTCGAAGGACAACTTTGGTACAGAATAAAAAATATGGGCTGGACAAAAGCCACTAATTTATCCACTGACAAATACGATAAAATTAAGTATAACAAAGCAATCACTGCCTATAGTCGCGTAAAAAAAGCTGCTGGCAATGCCGTTTGGACGAAACCTTATAATACAGCAGGTGCCAAGCGTGTAAAAGCACTTGCTGCCTATTCTGGAAAAAAACTGCGAATCCTACGGGAAGCAAAAACATCCAGTGCCACATGGTATCAGTTCAGCATTAATGGCAAAACTATCGGCTGGGTCGACATACATGCGCTAAATACATTTTATAAGCCAAGTATGGAAAAACGTGCGAATTTAACACGTTACGTAATTGCCCGCAAAGCTAAGGAGTTTTGCTACAAGCTTCCAGTGATAGATGCACCCTTGAAAAAAACAAGATTAACTAGTTACAAAGGAAAAACGCTAAAAGTGGATCGGCAAGCAAAAGTAGAAGGGCAACTATGGTATCGCATAAAAAGAGGTTCTACTATGATTGGATGGACTAAAGCCGCCAACCTCAGCGCAAAAAGATAATACCATTAAAGTAAACTATTAATTTTGAGCTTAAAAAGGAACCAATATTTACCAACTAATTGTTGTTGGCATTGCATTTTTAGATAGAGGAAAACACCCCGTTGAAAATCAACGGGGTGTTTCATTTTCACTGCTTGAAGACAGTGATTGAAAACGAGAAATGAATTTATTAGCTTCTTGCACCTTTGGAATTATCGGGGAATTGTTGCAACATTTTGTTCAAAAATTCAGCTTGCCAGGTGTGATCTTGTTTAGTGCCATGTAGATTTGTACTTAAGGTCAGTTCACCACGAAATGTAGTGGCAGCCACTTGGAAAAAAGGAGCGTACTTTAAAGAACCGCAAATAAAACAATCTTTTAAAATACTACCTTGGAAGATGAGTTTTTCCTCATTAATAATACCAATATTTGTAAAACTGATTTTTGGAATAGAATACAATTTTTCAGAAGCTTTTTTGGCAACAATATATGGCTTTTTCTTGAAAATGATTTCAAGTAAATAATAAATTCGTAATGCATCAAGGCTGTTTTTTTGTGGTTGAAGAGACTTTTTGACGATTTGTAGCGTGCTTTCAAAAGAAGTTAAATTATCGTTTTTAGTTATATGGCAAGTGATATTTGCAGTTAAATTAGTAATTCCAGGGACAGTATCTTTAAGTAAATATTTTCGTAAGTCTACTGGACAATCAATTGACATGGCAGTTTGATAGGTTACTTGATGAATAGTAAGTGCCATTGCTGCAAAAAGAGCATCATTGACAGTTGCTTCATGTTTTTTGGCGTAGTTGATGAAAGAAGCAAATTTTTGTTTAGATATTTTAGTCCAAATGATTTTTGGATTGTTTAAATCACCTTGGAGTGGTAGTATTGGATTTTGAATCGGTAGTTGGTCTTTTTTCTTGGTTAAAATGGCTTGCTTTTGCTTGCTGGAAAATTGGTCGAAAACTAGTTTTAGACTGCGAGAGCCGGGAATGAGTTTCACTTGATACCCGGGGTTATCAAGTGACTTCGAATATAAATCACTTAGCAAATACAGGTATTCTTTAAAACCAGCTCCATCGGCTAGCATATGATTCATCACAATAACTAGTTGGTCGGATGCTTTTGTTCGAACAATAGTTAAGCGGATTTGTGGCCCATTTTCGGTAGATAATTTTTTGACAATGGCCTGATTTACTTCCTGCTCTGGTACACTTGTTTCAATAATATCCACTAAATCGTCTGCTGAAAAAACACTTTCTTGCCAGAATGCACCTTTTTTTGTTTCTTTAAAATAACATAGAAGTAGCGGCAATTTTTGGGTAGATAGGATGACAGCTTTTTTCAATGTGGAAATATTTAAATGATTATCAAATGTGAGTACCGTATGAAGATGATGGTCATTTTTTTTATTTTCAGCAGAAATAAAATGTTTCACATCAGAAGGTTCAGCCAGGTAACTGGTGATTTTGGTCATTGCAATTCCTTCTTTCTTCAGTTTAAATGGTTGTTAGTAAGTTCCCGAAAAAAGATTAGCCGAAACTATATAGTGTTATAATGAAGCAAGATTTACTTATAGGAGGAGAGCTCATGGCACAACAACTGATTAATACAAAACTATTAGGTGAGTTAAGTTATGACACAGAGAAAGGTCTGTCAATCGATACAACGGTTTTACTGGATAATCAAGAAATAGCCATTGATTTTGATATTTTTGAAAATATTACTTTACCGGAAGATTATCAAAATATTGCGAGGTTAACAGATCAGATTTCAGTACTTTATCAAAAAGTGAAAACCGAGCTCTTGCAACAATTTGTGGAAGGAAACGCAATAATTGATTATTATTTTGAGTTTCATTTAGAGGAATTGACAGAAGATGTACTAGCGAAATTCGCGGTGGAAAATGTCGAGAATATAGCTAAAGATGACTTGATTAAAGGTTTAGTACTTTCGCACGTTTGGTTTGCTCAGAATGATAAAAATGAATTAAACTTAACTTTTGATTTTAATATAATACCGGAATATAGTGATGAGCTTTTAGTTGTTCGTTTTGATGATAAAGGCGAAATTACTGATATTGTTCATGAAAGCTAACTATGTAAAAAGGGTTGATTCTGTAAATAACAGATTCAACCCCTTTGGTATTATTTATACATACTTTCAATAACAGGTTTTAGCTTGTCGATTACGAGTCCACTGCCTCCGCGTCCTTTAACGTTTTCAATCATTCCTACCATTAAATAGTCGGGATTGTCGGCATCGAAAGCGTAGACAAAGCCGTTTTCAAGTCCATCTTCACCTTGTTTTTCTTTTAGTTCGGCGGTTCCGGTTTTAGCAGCAATGTTGTGACCTTGGATTTCTAAACCATGCGCAGTTCCGGCTGGGTCAGAAACGGTTTTGATTAGTGCGTCTTTGACTTGGTTTGCGGAAGTTGCTTCGGTTGCTTGTGTCGATTTTCCGGTTGCTTCTTTGGTGTCTAGTTTTGGATAAGGCATTTTTCCGTTGTTAGCGATGGCGGAATATGCGATTGCTTGCTGGATTGGCGACATTAATAATTCACCCTGTCCGTATGATGTATCAGCGAGTAATATATCTGAGTTTAATCCGTCATTGGAAATTTGAGCTGGTTCCATTGTGAACGGCAAGTTATACTCTTTGTCAAAATCGAATTTCTTAAGGCCGGCTGTTAGTTTATCTTTGCCGATTTCAAGTCCTTCTTGTGCGAAATAAATATTATCTGAGTGAACAAGTGCATCGGTCATATTTACTTTTGGAACATCATGGACCCGAGTGACGAAATATTTCCCCCAAGAGGAGTCTTTTTGCCATTTCAGTCCAGAAATTTCACGAACTTTGTCAGGTTTGGTAATTCCAGTATCAAGCCCAATTGTTGCTGTGATGGTCTTAAAAGTAGAACCAGGTGCGTAACGATTAGCGTATCTAGCTAGGAAGGGTAGTCTTTTGTCATCGTTATATTTTGCATAATCGTCAGCAGTAATTCCAAGTACCATTTGATTCGCATCATAAGACGGTGTACTTACTAAAGCTAATAGTTCGCCGTTTGTTGGATTAATCATTGTCACAGCACCTGTTTCTGAGCCAAGGCTATCAAAAGCTTTCTTTTGAACGGCGGCATCAATCGTTAATTTTATTTCCTCACCATCTTTACGATCGATTTTTTGTAATGTATCTTCTTGTTTTGTTTGATCATTAATGATTTTTATTTCGCCACCATCTTTGCCACGAAGCTGTTTATCATAATAACGTTCTAAGCCACTTTTACCAATGACATCACCGACTCCGAGCTTCGGATTCTTTTCAATATCTTCAGCGCTAACTTCACCAACATAGCCGATCAAATGAGAGGTGGCTTCATTGAGTGGATATGTTCGTAATTCTTTTTGAGCGTATGTTAAACCGGTTGCTTCAGGAAGTTTATCTTCATCCAGTGTCACAAGTGGGACGAAACTATCGGCTTGAACCCATTTTTGCTCGAGTTGTTTATTAATATATTCAGTAGAAATACCGAGTTTTTTACTAATAGCTTGGATGTTTTCCGTTTTCTCATCGCCTTCACCAAGCTTAGCAGGAACTATACCCGCTTCGGAAAATTGTCCTTTTGTTGCGAGTGGAGTGCCATTACGGTCAACGATTTGACCACGTGTGGCGCTATCTTCTGTGATGCGAACTTTGTCAGTTTTTACCATTCCTGGGAAAATAAGCGCTGGCTTCCAATCGATTTTCCAGTCATCATTTTGTTTAGAGATGGTTGTTTTATATTTTTGCGTGGCTAGTTTTCCTAGGCTAGTACGCATTTCAAGTTCATAAGTCAGGTTGAATTTATTTGTGTTGTCATCGTAGACAGATTTAAGATTTTTCACTTTAATATTTTCGGCACCAATTCCACCATATACAGCTTGATATTTTGCTTCCATCTCTTTAGCCGTAACTTCGACTTTTCTTAGGGAAGCAGTAGTGACGTTATTTCCTAGCTTATCGTACTTTTCTTTAGCAAGGTTTGAGGTGAAGGTCTCTGCTGCCGCTAATGCATCTCTCTCGTCTTTATGTTGATTTTGTATAAAAAAGTAAATGGCAATACCTATTAAAACAACACCAACAGCGATACTCCCGATAATAAGCGCTTTTTTGTTGCTGCTCCTTTTTCCGTTTAAATTGGCCATAATACACCCCTTAGATTCATAATTATTCAATTAATTATACCAAACGCTAGAGAGAATGTTAAAAAAATTAAGAAAAACTTTAAATTTGGTGGACATAGTTTTTTCTAATCGCTGTCATAGTTTTTTCTTATTTAATTGCTAAAGTAGTGATAACGAAAGGATGATGTTGGATGGAAGAGATGGAACAACCTGAAAAGAAAATCGTTATTCGTGGAAAAGGCATCCACAACAAATGGAAGTGGAGCACCATTATTGTTAGTATTTTTTCTGTCATTATTATAAGTGTACTTAGTTATCAGCTATATTCTGTTAGTCAAAATAGCCCCGAAAATAGCACTGGCTCAATGCGACAAGGTCCTGGTGGAGAAGGAGCCCCAAGTGGAACCCCACCGTCTTTAGAACCTGGTCAAAACTCTGGAAGTTCAGATGATGATAGTAGCACAGACACAAGCGATAATGACAGCAGTGATAGTACAAGTAGTGACAACTCGATATAATTCCCAGCCCTCTAAATGTGAGATTTTGGAGGGTTTTTAGTAATCTTTAATAAATCTTATGCAATTTGGACTCTCTTTTTTTGTCATTTTATTGTAATATATAAGTAAGTTACAATAAGTGAGGTGAGTAAAATGGCAAGACATGCGCAGAAAAAAAAGCGTCGTACGCGCAAAGGAAGAGTTTTTGTTACCATTCTATTGGCATTATTAATTTTAGTAGGCGTAGTTGCAGTTATTGGGTATTTTCAATATCAATCAAGTTTAAAAGAAGCGCAAAATGCTAGCAAATTGAAAGACTATACGTTCAACGGAGTCAAATCAGAGGGTGATGTAATAAATGTATTGCTCATTGGTAGTGATTCTCGCGGGGCCGATCAAGGCCGATCAGATAGCTTGATGATTGCTCATTACGATAATAAAACAAAAACTCCAAAACTAGTATCTATTATGCGTGATACGTATGTAGATATCCCAGGTCATGGCAAAAATAAAATCAATGCCGCATATTCTTATGGTGGCCCAGAACTTGTCCGCCAAACAATTAAAGAAAATTTTGGTGTAGACGTTGAGTACTATGTAGTAGCGAATTTTGAAGGGTTCCCTAAGATTGTTGATACACTTGCGCCAGAGGGAATCAAAATTAATGCAGAAAAAGATATGTCTAAAAATATTGAAGTAAGCATTAAAAAAGGCGAACAAGTCATGGATGGCAAAACATTGCTACAATACGCTCGTTTCCGAAAAGACGCTGAAGGAGACTTTGGGCGGATTCGTAGACAACAACAAGTATTAGAAGCACTAAAAGAACAAGCGCTTGATGTTGGGGACGTAGCAAAAATTCCAGACCTAATTGGTAAACTTCAAGGATATACTTCCACGAACATACCAACGGGCACACTAATGTCTGTTGGTTCCGATTTCTTACTTGGTAAAACAAAAACAATGGAAAAATTTGCTATTCCAGTTGAAGGTAAATGGCATAATGAACGCATTGAAGGCGCAGGAGCTGTTCTTCGTTTAGATGATATGGCTGCAAACGCCAAAGCATTACAGGACTTCCTGAAATAAGAAGAAAAGCGCGGAAATCGGCAAGCGAGATTTCCGCGCTTTTTAATATTGGAACGTGATTGTTAGATGAATTTTAGACACAAAGTAATCTCTAGAAAAACATAAATACTGTTTTATATTTCGTTTTTTGTGCAAGATAGCTTATAATGAATACATATTTGAAAAGGGGTGAAAGACTTCATGGAGAAAGTAACGAAAAAAAGGAAATGGAATTGGGCACAACTTCTTGCAATTTTTGTATTAATAACGCTCCTCATTTCAATGGTTTATGCAATTGTTAACTTGATTTCAGCACCATCTGGGACTGTTCCAGAAGGCGAAAAAACAAAGGCGGATTACTCGTTGATGCTAATGCAGTGTGTACTTGGGGTAGTGGTGCTCTTCTTGCCATCATTAATTAGTAGAAAGATGAAATTCGTCATACCAAATGCAATGTATATTGTTTTTATTGTTTTCTTATATTGTGCTATTTATTTGGGAGAAGTACAAAGTTTTTATTATTTAATTCCTAACTGGGATACCATCTTACACACGTTTAGCGGGGCAATGCTTGGTGGGCTAGGCTTCTCGATTGTTAGTTTGCTGAATAATAATGAACGAGTAACGCTTTCGATGAGTCCGGTATTTGTAGCACTGTTTGCTTGTAGTTTTGCAGTATTACTTGGTGTTTTCTGGGAATTTTATGAATTTGCAGCAGATAGCTTTGGAATGAATATGCAAAAAACGATGCTAGAAGATGGAACGATGCTTCAAGGACATGCAGCTGTTGCGGATACGATGGGTGATTTATTCGTCGATTTCCTTGGCGCATTTGTTATTGCGATTGTGGGATATTTCTCCATTCGTAAAAATAAAAAATGGATGCTGAATTTTGAATTTAAAAAAGTGGATGAAGAAGAAAAATAACGAAAAGCAGCTAACGAAAAAATTGTTAGCTGCTTTTTTGTTTGGATAAAATAGCGATTATTTGTTGAATAGAATGGGTTTCTACAGTTGTTAAGCTCTTCTTTTGTTTTGTTTTACTATAAATTAGGTTTTCGTAAGTTTTTGTTAAAATAGAGAAATTGGTTGTTTGTAATTTAGTATCTACTCGAACAGCAAATTGACGTAATGTCTCACTTGGTTGACGAATAAATCCATAAGAAGCTAGAATTCTTAGTAGTTTAGTGTAAATGATAGGGAAACTTGGATTTTTATGCAATGAACGTAGCAATAAATAACTGCGAATTCGGCGTCTGAAAACAACTGCCCAAGCAATCATTGTGAGGAGTAATCCAATAAGACTCCACCAAATCCATGAAGAGATTTTTAAAGTACTGTTTGCCGATTCTTTTTTCGTTTGCACTTTCTGAGGTGCTTCACCCGTAGAACTACTGCCAGCATCTTGTTCCGGTGTTTTTTCTGTCGTATCTGGTTTGGCAGCTTCACTTGAACTTTCGCTTGGGTTTTCCGGTTTATTAGCTGTTTCTGTTGTTGGTTCTTGGAAGTTCTCTGGATTAGAGAATGTAGCAGTCGGCTCAAAGGGAACCCAACCAGTACCTGGGAAAAATACTTCTGGCCAAGAGTGTGCATTATTATTTGTTATTGTATAAGTCGCTTTGTCGCCACGTGTCTCTTTTTTTCCTTCGCCAGGAGTATAACCTTTTGCCCAGCGTGCCGGAATTCCAAGCGTCCGAAGCATAATAACCATCGAAGTAGAAAAGTTATCGCAATAGCCAATTTGGGTTTCGAATAGGAATTGATCAACATAATCAGCGCCATTTGGTGTTTCTTTGGCGTCATCAGTACTATATGTGAAGTCACCGGATTTACTTAAATAGTTTTCAATCGCTTTCGTTTTATCATAAATCGAATCAGCATCTTTCGTCACTTTGTTAGCAAGGCTTGCGACCCGTTTTGGTAATTCGTTAGGTGTTTGGGTATATTTGGAAATGAAAGCAGCTGGTAAAGTACTGAAATCAGCACTTTGCATCTTTTCAATATCGTAAACGGGTGTTTGTAATTGTATAGTGTAATTTTTAATCGTATTTTCAGGTGTTATTTTCTCTGTCGTTAAATTGGCGTTAAAAGTGTCAACTGCACTGTTAATTGTTTGCGTTCCATATGGATAAGGAACATATTCACTGGAAGCTTCAAAACTGATTTCAGCTGTTTTCGCATCGCCAGTTGTTTCCTCGGAAAGTGAAATCGGAAAGTCATCACCAGAAGAAAATTGCTGCAATTCGGTTGATTTTTCATTAGCCCAACCCACGCCAGTATAAATTCGTTTTGATTCGACGCGCCAGTAATGACCATTATCAGTACGTGCTTTAAAAACAGTTGCATTATCTTTTTTGACAGCTCCACCAAGCTCGGTATCATCTTCACTATAACCAACCGTGCGAGTTGTATTAATTCCAAAGGCATTTCGAATGACAGGAACAGGATCTGGCCAAATGGGTGCTTTTTTGGGGAGCATCAAAGAACTAAAAACAAAGACAGCAAGTAGAAATAAAACAAAAGCATGGTAAATTAGTCCATTACGTTTCATCGAATCGGAGTTCATCCTGTTCGTTGCAGTAATTCGGCTCGTTAAAGCAAGGTGTAGCAACAAGAAACCTTCTAAAACTGTCCTTACAATTGCCCAGCTACTATTGTAATCTGTAAAAGTATTAATGACAGCAAGGTAGCTGACTGTCAAAATAAGCACACTCATAATCCGCTGTTTTCGTAAGATGCTATAAGTCGTTATATAACTAAGCAACCAAAGAGCAATTAGAAAAACAATTAGAATAAAGTCCATCGAAATATCTGATGAGCGGAATTGCACCATGTCAGTAAAACCAGTAAACGTAATTTGGAAAAAAGAATGAAACCAATTAGCAGAAAAAATTCCGTCTTTTGCATAATAAATCCCAGCGACAATGTAAATCATGACGATGTGAAGCGGGATGGTCCAGTAATATCGGATACGAATGAAAAAACTAGCAAGTGAAATGGTAATAAATAGGATAATCCAACTGGCAGTGTTCAGGTCAGTTAAATTAGTAAATGGGTAAATCCATTCTGAAATAAGTAAAATTGACAGAATGAAGAGTAACATGAGCGAGAATTTTTTCTTCATCTGCTTTCACGCTCCCATCTGCTCATCAAGCTGGCGGGTTCAAGGAATAACGTTCCGGCATCCACTATTTTCGTTTGTTCGGATTGGAAAGTAATTATTTGCAGTTGTTTATTATCCGTTAAACGAGTCACTTTTTGCATTAACATGGTGTCAATATCCGGCGTGAATAGTAGGATTTTTTCGCCATCATGTAAAGTGCTATCAAGTGACTCTTGTAAAACTAAACTTTTTTCGGGTTTAAGTTCGGCAAATGCAGTAGAAATTTCTTGTAGTTTATTTGATCCAGTAGAAAGGACGAATTTTGTTACTTTGTCGCCTAATATATTAACACGAATTTCGCCATGTTCTTCAGAAGTTTTTCGGATAAACGAGTAAGCTGCCCGTAAGGATAACTCGAAATGTGGATGATTAGCACCATAAAAAATGACGGACAAACGAGATGTGGCGCTATTTTCAAATTCTCGTGTCATTAATTGATCTGTTCTAGCAGATGACTTCCAATCAATTAAAGAAATTCGATCACCGGAAGAAAACTCACGTAGACTATGCAAGTTAGAATTTTTTTTAAGCGTCCAGAAAGCTGCATTTCGCTCGTTTTCAGGAGAAGATTCTCGGATTTTTTCTAGAATGTCAGGAAAATAGCTCGGGTAAATAGTTAATGATTTTTCGGAAGTTGTTTGAAAAGAACGTTCCAACAAACCAAAAGCATCACTTGTTTCTAAATCAATCGGCGCAAAGTTATGGATACCTCGAAATCCCACAAAGCTTTCCAATGTCACGGTGAATTTTTGCTTAAAAAGTGGATATACTAGCTGTTGGCGCGCATTCACTTTACTAAAACTGAGCGGTATTTTTTGCTGGAATAACAAATAACCCACTGGATAACGAGATTTTCGAGCGAAAGTCACTTGCATAGCTATCAAATCACCATCATGGTAGATATTTTTAGCAAAATGACGATGCACTTTCCAAGCTTTTAGTGGATAAATTGAGGATAAAAATAATACAACTAAGATAAAACTAAAAAAATACGTTAGAAACCAACTTGCTGTATCACCCTGAAACAAGGTGTATGCCCAAAGACCAGTATAAATAAGTAGCATAATAGCCCATCTAGATGCTAACAAGAGACGTTTTTTTAACATCCAATTACCTCTTTTCTACCGGAACTGACGTGTCTTTCAGAATAGAAGTAATAATTGATTCGGGTGTTTCCTCATTATAATAGGCTTCTGATTTCAAAATTAAACGGTGGGTAAAAATATGGGGGGCTAAATATTGGATATCGTCGGGGATGACATATTCTCTCCCTTCAATAAGTGCAAAGGCTTGTGCTGCTTGCATGAAAGCTAGGGAGCCGCGTGGACTAATTCCAAGAGCAATCGAAGCATGTTTACGGCTAGCATCAACTAAACGGATAATATAGTTTTTCAAAGCATCATCAATGAAAACATGCTTAGCTTGTTGTTTTAAGTCGAGCAGTTCATTTTGAGTCACGACTTGCTGGGTTTGATTGAGTGGATCTTGGTGCTGTTTTAATGTAAGTAATTGCATCTCTTCTTCAACAGTTGGGTAACCGATATTAGTTTTCAGCAAAAACCGGTCTAATTGCGCTTCTGGTAATGCGTAAGTTCCTTCATATTCGATTGGGTTTTGGGTCGCCATAACGAAAAATGGATCAGCTAGTTTGCGCGTGATTCCATCAACGGTTACACTGTTTTCCGCCATGCCTTCAAGAAGAGCAGCTTGCGTTCTCGGAGCAGTACGATTAATTTCATCTGCAAGCACAATATTGCCCATAATCGGACCTGGACGAAATTCAAAATCTCGCGTTTCTGGGTTAAAAATCGACACCCCTGTCACATCTGCTGGTAATAGGTCTGGTGTGAATTGAATTCGTTTGAAGGATACACCAATTGTTTTGGCTAAAGTACGTACCATCATCGTTTTACCGACACCGGGCACATCTTCAAGTAATACATGCCCTCCAGCAAGTAGCGCTGTTAAGCTTAATTTAATCACATGCCGTTTACCGACGATTACTTTTTCAACTTCATTTATAATTTGTTCTATTTTAATGGATGGCTCTGTAGACATAGTTTGCCTCCTGCGTTTTTAGTGTTTTTTTCATTTATGGTTTAATGCTACTATAATCAACCTAGAATGTAAAAGATTTGATGTGTTATGGACATTTTCTAAGAGATTGTTTACACTAAGACTAACTGGAGGCGAGGAACTTTGAGTGTGAAATTAGGAGATTTAATGAAATTACCATCTTTAAAAGAAGCAAAAGTAGTATCGGGGAAATCAGGTTTATCTAAGTTAGTTTCTTCTATCTCTGTTTTAGAATATACTGAAGTGGCCCTTTTAGATGATGAGTTATTTGATAATAATGAATTTTATGGTAGTGAAATTGTTGTATCTGCCTTTGTAAATATTTGCAATAATGTTGAGGCACAGTGTCGAACAATTGAGAGATTACATAAGGTCGGGGAAGTGGCGCTAATTTTATATTACGTCGGGATTTTTATTCCAAAGTTAGATGGAAAATTTATTGATTACGCGAATGAATTAGATTTTACTATTATCGTGATGCCTGAAAATGAAATGTCGTTGCGCTATAGTGAAGTGATTTATGAAGTGGTAGAAGCTATTGTGAAACAAGAAATGACGGATACTAATTTTGTGAGCGAATCACTGGAACAAATATCCAATGTCAGACCAGCTCAACGCAATATCGATACAACGCTTAAAATTCTGTCTGATCGGACGCACGTATCACTTGTTTTAACGGATAATTCATTTCAAGTAATTAACTCGATTACTTGGCCGAGAACGCGCCAATTGGATTTTGACCAAATAATTGAGGCGTCAAAACAACTAGGTGATAATGAATTAGCAACATGGATTCAAGATGAACGAACAGTTTATACAGCAAGAAAACCCATTTTTCAAGATGGTATGCAGGCAATGCACTTATTTATGATAAAAGAAAAAGACACGCTTACGACGGATGTTGCGATGCAAATTAGTGAAGTAGTCCAAGTGTTTATGAATTTATGGGGAAAGAATTATGTGGAAATTAGCACGGCTGAACTGATGAAAGCTATTTTAAATGATGAAAGCCTAAAAATGCGTCGGTTGGGGAAAATTCTAAATGTGGATGTTTCTTCTATTAAATGGATGTGGCTTGTGAAGACCGAAGAATTTCGGGATAATGAACAAGTTTTAAGTGAATTAAAAAGCTTTGTAGCTAGTCATTTTAATGTTTCTTTGATTGATTTATTTGAAAAGAACATTGTTGTATTGTTAGATAATTCAGTTGCACAGCGGGATCGGACCCATACGGCACAGACCTTTGCTGAGATGATGCTGCAGCTTGGAATGAAACTGAAAATCACAGTTTGCCAGGGTATGGAACAAACGTCAGATGTTCAATATGCCTATTCACTCGTAAATGAAAACAAGAAAGCTGCCAATGCAATTTATGCAAGGAAGCTCATTTATTCCCTTCAAGAAATTGATTTTGCGGCGAAATGTGTGGAAATTGTGGAACGCGGCGAATTGTCGATTGCAGAACATTTGCGACCACTGAAACCGATAGAAGAAAATGAAGAATTGCTTGAGACGCTCTCAGTATTTTTATTAGAAGGAGAGTCGAATTATAACCAAGCAGCAGAATTACTTTTCCTTCATAAAAATACGATTAAATATCGGATTCAACGGATAAATGAATTGTTACAATACCCGGTAACGAAAATTCCTGAGTCGTATAATCTCTATTTAGCAGTTGCTGTGAGACGATTACTTAGTGAAACGAACAATAATAATTAAAAACAGTGCAGTTTTTGTCCAAATTGACAAAAATTGCGCTATTTTTTTTTCCATTCTGATAAATACAAATGATACCTAGTTCTTATATAATTAGTCATTAATATAACTATTTCAATAAAAAGGGGCGAAATAACATGACAACGAAAAAAACAGAGCAACAAACACAATCTTGGCAAAGTTTGGCATTTGTATGGACAGGCGCAATGATTTGCGTACCGAGTCTCCTAGTTGGGGGAACACTTATTTCGGGTATGTCTCTTTGGGAAACGATTTTAATAGCACTTATAGGATACGGCGTTATTGTCTTATTTATGATATATCAAGGAATGCAAAGTAGTGACTTAGGAATTCCAGCAGTAAGCGTGGCATCTCAAGTTTTCGGGGAGCAAGGATCAAAAAAAATTATCTCCATTATCTTAGCAATTGCTTGTCTTGGTTGGTTTGGGATTCAAGCCAACGTTTGTGGTGCAGCATTTTCCCAGTTTCTAGGAATTTATGGCATTAACTTACCAGTACCTGTTTCTTCCTTGATTTGGGGAATTATTATGCTACTTTCGGCTATTTACGGTATTCGGATTTTGAGCATTTTGAATTATATTGCAGTACCAGTCTTATTATTTGTTTGTATTTATGGATTAATTGTATCGCTTAATGATGGCGGGCTTGCGATTGTACAAAATTACAAACCAGCTGGGAGCATGTCGTTTATGACGGGGCTAGCAATTACGATTGGTTCATTTGCGCTAGGAGCAGTTATTGCTGGAGATTATTCGCAGTATACTAAATCACGTAAAGATGTTGTGAAAGCAGCAGTAGTTGGAATTTTGCCATCAGGTGTCTTAATGATTGCAGTGGGTGCGATTCTTGCCTTAACAGCAGGTACAGCAGATATTTCAGTTGTATTTACTAATCTTGGTTTACCAGTACTTGGGATTATTGGTTTGATACTTGCGGCTTGGACTACCAATGCGGTAAATGCTTTTTCGGGTGGTATTGCAATTATTAATGTGTTCAATATATCTGAAAAATATCATAAAATTGCTGTTGCAGCGGCTGGCGGACTTGGAACATTACTCGCAGTATTCGGGATTTTAAGTCATTTTGTTCCAATTATGTCCGTACTTTCGGCGATGGTTCCACCGGTTGCGGGAGTTATGATTGCATCGTACTGGATCGTTCAAAAAGGAGACAAATCGAAATGGGCACCTGTTCCGGGTGTCAACTGGCTTGGTGTAAGTGCTTGGTTAGTTGGTGCAGTAATTGCAGGAATTCCTGTCATCTTGACATTTTTCCCGTCGCTACCGCAATTACCAAATCAACCGTTAATTGGAATTATCTTGTCGCTCGCTGTTTATTTAATTGGAGCAAAAGTATTAAGTAGTAAAACGACCAATGTAGAAAATTTGGAGGGAAAATAAATGCGTTATTTAGATGAACAAGCTATTGAAAATATTGCGATTGGAGCCGCTTTTTTAGGAACTGGTGGGGGTGGAGATCCATACATCGGTAAAATGATGGCACTAACAGCTATTAAAAAATATGGGCCAGTACAACTTTTATCTCCAGAAGAAATTGCGGACGATGATTATTTTATTCCTGCAGCGATGATGGGTGCACCTTCTGTACTTATTGAAAAATTTCCTAAAGGTGACGAGTTTGTCCGCGTTTTTGAAAAGTTAGGAAGATACTTAGGTAAAGAAGTAAAAGGAACATTTCCAATGGAAGCAGGTGGAGTTAACTCAATGATTCCGATTGTTGT
Source organism: Listeria ivanovii subsp. londoniensis (assembly GCF_000763495.1). Taxonomy (GTDB): domain Bacteria; phylum Bacillota; class Bacilli; order Lactobacillales; family Listeriaceae; genus Listeria; species Listeria londoniensis. The sequence continues at coordinate 536,899 of NZ_CP009576.1, forward strand.
GGCGGCTCAACTAGGCTTGCCACTAATTGATTGCGATGGTATGGGGCGTGCTTTTCCTGAACTACAAATGGTAACTTTCCACTTAGACGGCGTTTCAGCAACACCAATGGCGATTACCGACGAAAAAGGAAACATTGGGATTATGGAAACTATTGATAACAAATGGACTGAACGTCTTGCTAGGGTGACTACTGTCGAAATGGGTGCGAGTTCACTTGTTAGTTTATATCCTTGTGATGGAGCGCAAATTAAACAAAGTAGTATTAAACATATCGTGACACTTTCCGAAGAAATTGGCAAAGTGATTCGAGAAACTTCTCTAGATGAAGCAGATAAATTACAAAAATTAATAGATGTAACGCATGGTTATCATTTATTTGAAGGGAAAATTATTGATGTGGTGCGCGAAACTCGTGCAGGCTTTAACTTTGGTAGAGTAAAAATTGCTGGTTTAAATAAAGATACGAATAGCGAAGTAATAGTCCATTTCCAAAATGAAAACCTAGTCGCAGAGAAAAATGGAGAGCCGATTGCAATAACACCAGATTTAATTTGTATGGTTGATTTAGAAACATTAATGCCAGTCACGACGGAAGCACTAAAATATGGTAAACGAATTCGCGTGATGGCACTTCCTGCAGATAAAGCTTGGCGGACAGAAAAAGGAATTGAGACAGTTGGGCCACGCTATTTTGGCTATGAAGTTGATTTTGAACCATTAGAAGAACTTGTACAAAAGGAGGAACGCCGCCATGTATAAAATAGGAATTGATGTTGGTGGTACAAACACAGATGCGGTTATTTTAGATGAAAATCAAAAGCTCATCCATAGTGTCAAAATGCCAACAAGTGAAGATATTGAAACAGGAATTACCGAATCATTACATCGTGTCTTAAGTGAAACGGGAATTGATCGTTCGAAAGTAACACATGCGATGCTCGGAACAACACAGTGTACAAACGCGATTGTAGAGCGCAAAAAACTGGCAAAGGTAGGCGTTTTACGTTTAGGCTATCCAGCAACAGCATCCGTTTTACCATATACAGCTTGGCCAGAAGATATGGTAAGCTTTTTATCGGGAAAATATAAATTAACTGGTGGCGGCTATGAGTATGACGGTCAAGTGCTATCCGAAATTAATGAAGAAGAAATTCGTGCAACTTTGGCTGAATGGAAAGGGGAAGTCGAGTCTGTTGCAGTTGTAGGCGTCTTTTCTTCCTTGAAAAATGACCAAGAATTAGCAGTTCAACAAATTATTACAGATGAACTTGGCGCAGATATTCCAGTATCCATTTCATCTACAGTTGGTTCCGTTGGGCTAATTGAACGTGAAAATGCAACCATCTTAAATGCAGCCCTCTTCAAAGTTATTGCGGCAACTAGTAATGGTTTTGAAAAAGCACTCGAGCAAGAAGGAATTGAACACGCAGAAATCTATCTGTGCCAAAATGACGGAACATTGATGTCACTGAATTATGCAAGGCAATTCCCAATTTTAACAATCGCTTGTGGACCGACAAATAGTATCCGCGGCGCATCCTATTTAGCCGGATTGAAGGATGCGATGGTGCTCGATGTTGGCGGTACAACTTCGGATATCGGGGTACTTACAGACGGATTTCCTCGTGAGTCTTCACTAGCGGTTGATGTTGGAGGAGTAAGAACTAATTTTAGAATGCCAGATATTATTTCGATTGGTCTTGGCGGCGGTAGTATCGTTCGCGAAAATGATGGCGAAATCACGATTGGTCCAGATAGCGTCGGTTACCGGATTTCTGAAGAAGCACTCGTTTTTGGTGGGGAAACCTTAACAACTACGGATATCGCCGTTCGTCTGGGAATGGCAGATATTGGTGACGCGAAATTAGTCGCACATATTCCAACCGATTTTGCTGAAAAAGCATATGAGAAAATCGCTCATATGACGGAAGATGCGATTGATAAAATGAAAACGAGCTCGAGTAACGTGAATCTTGTTTTAGTTGGTGGTGGAAGCGTGATTATCCCTGACGAAATCACAGGTGTAGCATCGATTTTCCGTGATAAAAACGGACCAGTTGCTAATGCGATTGGCGCGTCGATTTCACAAATCAGCGGACAATATGAGCAAATCTATATTTATTCACAAATCGAACGTGAAGATGCGCTGCAAGATGCTGAACAAAAAGCAAGAGAACAAGCTAGACTTGCTGGAGCAGTGCCAGATACGATTGAAGTTGTAGAAGTAGAAGAGATACCACTTGCTTATCATCCAGGTAATGCGACTAGATTACGGGTGAAGGTTGTTGGAAATTTGGTATAAAAATAGCACCTCCAATTTAGAAAAAAATTGGAGGTGTTATTTTGATAAAAAAATCCGAATAAAAAACTACTTTATTAGCGAGAATATTCACAAAATGCTCACAAATAGTCAGCTGTGATAATGCTATACTAAAAGCAGAAATATATACAGAATGGAAGCGCTAAAATGAGTGAAATCAAAGTAAAAAAAGCAACTTTCCAAAAACACGCTAACCAACTGGAAATCGCCAGTAACGGGAACTATTTACCACTAAAAAACGGGAACATGGCTTATTCACGAGCCAATTCCATTAATCAACTTAGGTCCGCGCTGATTGACTTAGTGGATGTCGTGGAAGATTTTCAACAAGTCGCGAAAAAAGATGCCGCCCGATTAGAAAAAATGGGAAAAGCTTATAACAAACAAGATAAAAATGTCGCGAAGAAAATCAGTCAGTTGGAGGCACGTTAAATGGATGCGTCCCACAGCCAGATAGACCAACAACTACAACAAGTCAAAAAAGCCCAAGTGAAAGTAGAAAACTACATAGAACAAACGAGAAGAAAACAAAACGAACAAGACTGGTTAGAAGAAGATGCGACCAGATTCGAACAAGAAAAGTTAGCCTTACTGGAATCCTTGCGTACTGGATGGCAAGGGGAAGAAGCGAGTGGTTTCCATCGTTACTTAGAAGAAAAGCAACACGAAGAATCCCAAGTGTGGAAAAAAGACCTTCAGGCAAAAAGAACCAATTTAGACGCGGAATTACAAGAAAATAAAGCCCAACTCCACAATCTAGAAACAAAACAAGCCACCTTGCAAAAGGAGTGGAGAACATGAGCCGAATAGATATCGCCGAACTAAATGATTTTCTCCACGGTTTGCGAAGTAGCAATGCAGCAGCCAAAGAAATGGTCAAAAAAATTAAGGAAGCAACTACGGACTATGCCCAAGACAACAGCCTAAAAGGAGAAGCAGTCACCACATCGAAACGCTATTTTTCCAGCACCTACTCAAGCATCACCAAAAGTATCATTGAAGCACTAGACGAAACCGAAGAACGGCTATCCCAATACATCCGCGAGTTTGGTGCCCAAGTAGATAGTTCACCTTCAGCTCGGATCGATGCAGAAGTCTTACAAGAAGCAATGGCGAAAGTCAGCCAACTCCAGCGAAAAGAAGAAGACTTACACCGCCAATTAACCGCGCCCAACACCAAACCAGACATGCAACAAGTCTATGTCGTGAAATCAAGAAGTGTCCATACGCAATTACTCCAGGCAATAGAAAATGAGAACATCCTAGAAAGATACTTGGATTTCGAACGAAGCCATGGCCAATTTTTCAGCGCCTTGGTTGAACTCATTTACGCGACCGGACGAGCCGTGCAAGAATTGCTACATAATGTGACCTTTAACGATAAAACAGGCACTTACTCAATACCAACTAACACAACGAATAGTATACAATCAATGAAAAAAGCACTAGATAAAGCTCGAACCGCAAACAACAAAGATCCTTACCCAGATTGCTTGGAAGATTACACCTTGTTAGCGTATACTTATGTCAATGATAAGGGCAAAACCGTGACAATGTGGTTGCTTGAAAAAGACGGAAAACGAGCTAGCAACAAGGAATTACAAAACTTCCTCGAAGAACATGGCGAGGAACTAAACCCAATCCTATACACGGAACTTTCCGGCGAAGAACTCGAACGCAAAGTAAACGATGTCTGGAAAGATGGCGTCAACTACTTAAGCGGTCAAAAATTATCCGGAGCTAGTGCAGGAATATTAAAAACTTCCGCCTATGTCGCGAGCATGAAAGACGCAATGGATGATACCGGCTTAACGGATATGACATTAAGTTTAGGATTTGGGGTTGCGGCAGCGAGGAATCCTCCTATTATTAATAAAGACTCTACAGCATCTTCAAAAGCAAAGTGGACTCCTCCTGAAGCTAAGCAAACAGTAAGTGGAGAAAAATGGAATAATTACTTTAAAGAAAAATATGGCGTTGGAAATGTTCAATGGAAACCTAATTCACTTGATGATATAATCTCTGGCCCCGAAAGATTATATGGAAGTACTAAAAATGAAATTAAATCAATATTAGGTGAGGGCTGGGCAGAGTCGACATATGGGTCAGTAGGTAATGGTTGGAAATTTACTAATGAAGGAGATGGAATGGTATTTTTCCATCCCGGAGACGGAATACATGGGGGTTCCTATTATGGATTTTCCACAGGTGATACTGGTAAAGTGAAAATAGTTGGGGAAGATTATATAGATTTCTCAAATGATAAAGCAACAATTATAAAATTTGGTGGTGAATAAAATTTGAAAAAAATAACTTTAGGTAGAAAGTTTGATTGGTTCATAGATACTTTAGAGAAAAGCGGTATGTTTATTTTAGAATTATCTAATGAAGAAATAGAAACTTTCATTTTCGAAGATTTAATAGTTGGTGTTACCTCTTTTTTTAGTAAAAATAATTTAATTGAACTGAAAGAGAATGGGCTAATTGATGAAGATATTGAAAAAAATGCTTATCTTCTTAGAAACAAAGTGCTAAATATTGATAATACAAGCTTGTGGAATATTAATAGCGTGAAACAAAGTTCAGAGTGGCTAGATATATTTAGATTGTCTGATGATTTGAAAAATAAGCTTCACGAAAGATGGTCTGATGAAGAAATAGAATACTTGAAAACAATTTAATAAAGTACATTATCACAAGATTGATAATCAAGCTAGAAAGTAATAAATATACTAATTAATCAAGTTACGAATAGCTACTAACAAAAGTTAACAGAGGGAATAAAACGATATTAGTGAAGACTAGTATCATGATTTGCAAAATATCGCTACTGTATCTTTTCGTTCAGTTGTTCCAATGAGGTCAAAACATCTTGGAATTAGAAATGAAACAGGCCACCTTGATTTCGAACAAAGCCATGACTAGTTTTTCCATGCGTTAGATAAATTCATTCGGTCGATCAGACGTGTGGTACAAGAGTTGTTACATCAGGTTACTTTTAACGAGCAAACCAGCACATTTACTTTACCAAAAAGCACGAGTTCTTTCCTGCAATCAATGAAAAAGGTGAAGTTGAAAGTATCTGGGTATCGCAGCAAATTGGGCGCGACGTAGTGAAAGCCTTTAACAATCTATTAGCCTATACATTAGCCAATAAAGGAACACATCAAGATGATAAAAATCGTATTGCAATAGCTGTTTCAGGGAATAATATTGTAGAAAAAGAAAAAGTAATGCATATTGTAGATGAAGTAGGTTTTGATGTTGTAGATAATGGGGATTTAAACAACTCATGGAGAGCACAACCTGGGACACCTGCTTATTGTACTGAACTGACAAAAGAAGAATTAAAAGAAGCGCTAGAAAAAGCTAACAAAGAAAAAGCTCCGTCACTTAGAGAGAAAGTCATTGCTAGCTTTTCACCCGATTTTAACCATGAAGATATTGTTAATTTGAATAGAAAAATCTATAATGAAAAATAGCTAAATTCTCAAAAAGAAATCAGTCAGTAAGATTGGTTTCTTTTTTTGGTTGAATGACTTTTAAATAGATACCAGCCTGACTTTTTTGAGTTGCCACCCGATTCATTTTCCGCACTTTTTCAGAAATATCCGCCACAGGAATAAGTAGACCGTTCACTAAAACAGATGGATTAATCAATCGTGTTTTTTTCTTTTGATGAAAAGTATAATCTGAATGGTTTTCCTCTAAACGAACGTCACTCCAAAGGACTTGAATTTGTTCTTTTACATCTGGATTTTGCATTAATTTAGCCAATAGTTCTGCATCTGTTAGCTGGAAATCAGCAGTTGTGATTGTTTCTTGCTGTAAAGCCAATCGAAGTGCAATCGCTAAAATCTCATTGGCAAATATATTCAGTGGATCATAAAAATAATCAATTACTTCCGAATAATATTGTTCTACAAACCATTCTGCAGTAGGTACATCCGTCAAATAAATCTGTCCATTTATAACTACTAATTTATCCAAAAAATATGTTGCTTCTGCCAAACTGATTTTTTCATGCCGATACAAGTCAACTAATGTATAATCAATCCGGTCCGCACAAAGTTCAGGTGCTTCCTGCTCGAGAATCTTCCACTTGGAAATATCTGCTAAAATTTTTTCATAAGAATAACCATATTTTTCTAAGATAGTTGGAATGGTGGATTTTTTAACAAAGTCTTTAAAAATTTGTTCATGATAATCCTCTTTTTCCAATTTAAGAGCCTCATCAACTGTATGAGAAAAGGCAGTATGAGAAACGTCATGAAGTAAACCAGCAATTTGTTCCTCCAGAGATCCACCAAATCGTCGGATAAACAGCATCACACCAATAGAATGCTCCAATCTTGTTACGTTCCAAAGCGGATTCACTAAATAACTAGCGCCGCCTTGATGTATTTCTCCAAGTCTTGTTACTGAAGGACTTGCAATTAATTCTTCTAGTACTTTTTCAATTTCAAAAGTTCCATAAATCGGGTTGGTAATTTTCATCGTTGCACCTCCTTTTTAAGTATAACGTAAAAAATGATACTTCTCATTATGTATTCCATTAAAATATATAGCCATTATTTGTTAAAAAAGTGATAGATTAGGCAAAAGCTATATGCTATAATGAGTATTGTCTGAATAAAGCGTTTTCTTATTCAGTTCTCACTAATCATAGTTCTTTTTTTCGTATTTAATAGAATTTGAAAACAGTGAGATTTTTGGCAGCAAAAATATATCAAAAAAGGATGAGTTTAATGTTTGATAAGTTAATGGGAAAAGCTTCAGTAGTTACCGAGTCTTCTTATGGAATTGAAAGATTTTTAGATGAAGATGAGCAAATTATTCGTGTTTTTAAATTTGTAAGAGATGAATTAATTATTACATCCAAAGGAATTTTTAATGTAGATGCACAAGGTCTAACAGGGAAGAAAGTGGAATATAAATTTTTCCCAGTAAAAGCATTGAAACACATTTCTATTGAAACAGCTGGAACTTTGGATCGAGATTTTGACTTGAAAATTGGTGTTGACGGGAATACAGTAGTGACACAAAATACTTCATACTCTGCACCATTAACATTAAAAGTACATAAAAATGATACAGAACTAGGTATGGAACTCTTTAAAACAATTAAAGGAATGTTGTAAAATTAAAAGTAATTTTAAAACTACATATTTCGGACAAAACTATCACTGAAAATGGTGTAAAATGTTTGAAATGCAAAAAATAATCGTCTTTTTTAAACTATAAAACGTTTAAAGACGGTTATTTTTTAATTTTAAATAAAAATTTTTTCAAATGTATTAAGGTTGGACAAAAATCTTAACAACCTATTTCCGAAATAGCATTGCTTGTGAACGACAAAACAGCTATAATCTTTATAGACGAAAAACAAGACCTGAAAAGAGGCTGAACAATGGAAAAGAGCTCCATTTATGGATTAACATGGACAAAATTAACGGAATGGTTAGAAGCACACGGCCAAAAGAAGTTCCGCGCGACACAAGTATGGGACTGGCTTTATAGAAAACGCGTCAAAACTTTTGAAGAAATGAGTAACGTTCCAAAAGAAACAATTGAGCTATTAATGGCAAATTTTGTCATGAACACTTTAGAAGCGCAAGTGGTACAAGAATCCACTGATGGTACGACAAAATATTTATTTAAGTTAAGTGACGGTAATTTAATTGAAACCGTAATGATGAAGCAAGAGTATGGTTTATCTGTTTGCGTAACGACTCAAGTTGGTTGTAACATTGGCTGTACTTTTTGCGCAAGTGGACTACTGAAGAAAAGTCGTGATTTAACTGCTGGAGAAATTGTCGAGCAGATTATGAACGTGCAACATTATTTAGATGATCGTCAGTTGGAAGAGCGTGTGAGCCATGTGGTTGTTATGGGGATTGGTGAACCATTTGATAACTATGATAACGTGATGGATTTCTTACGAGTGATTAATCATGATAAAGGACTCGCAATTGGTGCAAGGCATATTACAGTTTCAACTAGTGGTCTTGCTCCAAGAATTATTGATTTTGCGAATGAAGATTTTCAAGTTAACTTGGCAATTTCACTTCATGCGCCGAATAACGAACTACGGACGAGCATTATGCGCATTAACAAAACTTATTCGATTGAAAAACTTATGGAAGCTATTCACTACTATGTCGAAAAAACAAACCGCCGCATCACTTTCGAGTATATTATGCTAAAAGGTGTGAATGATCATAAAAAAGAAGCGCTTGAATTAGCTGCACTTCTTGGAGAGCATCGTCATTTGGCGTATGTCAACTTAATTCCTTATAACCCAGTGGATGAACATATTGATTATGAACGGAGCACCAAAGAAGATGTACTTGCTTTTTATGACACCTTAAAGAAAAACGGTATTAATTGCGTGATTCGTCGTGAGCATGGAACTGATATTGATGCAGCCTGCGGACAACTTCGCAGCAAACAAATTAAACGCGTTGGTATACGTGAACGAATGAAACAAAAACAAGCAGCCACGGAAGAATAATAGTTGAACTATCCAGTTTCCGTTTGGAGATTGGGTAGTTTTTGTTTATACTAAAACTAACGAATACGCTTACTAATTTATTCAAACTGAATCAGGAAGGAGCAATAATCATGGAAGTAGAAATCGTTGAAAGAAATACTTTTTCAGCAATAGGAAAAAAACGTACTTTTTCCGTTAAAAATGAAGGTCAAAAAGAGAAAATTAGCCAATTTTGGCAAGAAGCAAATGAAAATGGAGATATTAATCGAATTTCTGAACTAGCAGAATTTGCTACGATTGACGCGATATTAGGTGTCTGTTCGATGAATCCAGAACAATTTGCCAAAGAAGAAATGGATTATTATATTGCTATCGAGTCTGAACAAACTCCACCAACCGATATGGAAAAAATAATAATTCCCGCAAGTAAATGGGCCATTTTTAGATCAGTCGGACCGATGCCATCAGCTATTCAAGAAGTTTGGCAGTATGTTTTTGGTGAATGGTTGCCATCAAGTAACTACCAACATGGACCAGGACCAGAGCTAGAAGTTTATTCAGAAGGCGATACCTCAGGGCCAGATTATTATGCAGAAGTCTGGATTCCGGTTATTGAAAAATTATAAACAATGAAACAAAGGATAAACTTCCACATTTATTCTTTGTTTTTTTGTGGGAGCCCCCACTAATTCCTAAAATTGACATTGAGAATCATTATCAATATAATAGAATCAACAAGCCAAATGTACATACAACGCAATTATCTAAGGGGGAAGAAAGAATGATTATTGTAACTAATACGATTAAAGTAGAAAAAGGTGCAGCAGAGCATGTTATCCGTCAATTTACTGGTGAAAATGGCGACGGACACCCAACAAAGGATATCGCTGAAGTAGAAGGTTTTCTAGGTTTTGAACTTTGGCATAGCAAACCAGAAGACAAAGATTATGAAGAAGTAGTGGTGACAAGTAAGTGGGAAAGCGAAGAAGCGCAACGCAATTGGGTGAAAAGTGATTCCTTCAAAAAAGCACACGGAAGAACAAAAGATTCTAGAGCACAAAGAGAAGATCGTAAAGGCATTGTCGGAAACGAAATTGCTCGCTTTGAAGTCGTACATGTGCAAAATCCTGTAGTTATTGAAAAATAAAAATAACACCGTCAAAACAAGCCGTTAAAATGGCTTGTTTTTTAATTTGCTTTTTAAAATGAAGCTCATTTACTAGCGAGCCATCAAGTTGGCGTGCTATAATTTTCTAAATGATAACCTTTATCATTTAAAGGGGGAGTAGTAATGATAAAAAATATAATAATGGAACGTCGCAGTATTAAAAAAGCAAACGACGAACCAATTTCAAGAGAAACAATCAATACACTGTTGGAACAAGCGGCATATGCGCCTTTTCATAGTAAAGTAGAGCCGTGGAGCGTTTATGTTTTGCATACTCTTGAGGAAAAAGAGCATTACATTGAAAAAATAATTGCATTCAATGAGCGGGAACAAGGGGTGACTTTTTCAGAAGCAGAAATAGCAGATTTAAAAGCTGGCTATGCGAAGAAAATTATCACGCCTCCTTATTTATTAATCGTGACGACAAATATCATCGGCCACGGTAAGAAAGATTTTGAATCGATTGGAGCAACAAGTGCTTTTATTCAAAACATGCAACTACTTGGTTGGGAAGCAGGAATTGGCATGATTTGGCGCACAAATAGATTTATTTTTGATACAAAATTTGCAGAGGACCTAGGTATTCCTAGTGAGCAAAAGATCGTCGGGACACTACATTTAACGACATTATCGGAAATTCCAGAACCAAAGCCCCGAAGGCCTCTAAATGATTGGGTAAAGGACTTGGCAGATTTGTAATATTGAAGTTTCGTGAGTTTAGCGTTACAATGGTACAAGTGTAACAATTAAGGAGGCGAGCAAAATGGCAGTTCCAGCTAGACGTACGTCCAAAGCGAAGAAAAACAAGCGTCGTACGCATAAAGGCCTAACAGCACCAGGTTTGAGTCGCGATAGTGAAACAGGAGAATACCGGATGTCACACCGTATTTCCCCAGATGGCACTTATAATGGTCGTACAATTATCGAAAAATAATAAATAGGTGTATCGAGAGAGGACGAATTTTCGTCTTCTTTTTTTATTGTATTAAATTTGCTTAACGTATATTTCATGCTCGATACAATATGTTTTCGATTACGTATTTTGGGTTTTACTGCATAGAGTCACGGGAATTTATTAAATAATTATTTGCATTATTTCATCAAAAAGAGGTGAAAATAAATGAGAAATAAAAAAGTGAAAAGAAAATTAGGGATGAATATTTGGTGGATAATTATCGTGGCTGTTTTGATTATTTTCGTAGCCTATTTAGTGATGGGATATGCCGCCCGAATATAGATTTTAAACATAGGAGGAGATAAAATGAAAAACGAAAACCCTTTAAACAAATATTATTCAGGAAAATTTGAAAAACAATTACAACCTTACCCAGGCTTGCAAAGCAAAATGAACCCAGTGCCAGATACGGGGGAAGACACGTATCAAGGAGCAAACAAATTAGTTGGTAAAAAAGCTTTTGTCACAGGTGGAGATTCTGGTATTGGCCGGGCTGCTGTCATTGCTTACGCTAGAGAAGGCGCAGATGTTGCAATTAATTACCACCCTGATGAAGAATTAGATGCGCAAGAAGTGAAAGAAATAGTAGAAAAATCCGGTCGTAAGTGTATTTTATTACCTGGAGATTTACGAGATGAGAATTTTGCAAAAGAAGTTGTTAAAAAAGCTGTAAAGGAACTCGGTGGTTTAGATATTCTAGTGCTAAATGCGGGCATGCAACAATATGAACTCGATATTCAGAAATTATCTTCTACTCAATTGCGTGATACTTTTGAGGTGAATGTCTTTTCTGTTGTTTTTGCCATTCAAGAAGCATTGAATTACTTAAAAACAGGAGCAAGTATTATTGTAACCAGTTCTATTCAAGGTGTTAAACCAAGCGCACATCTGGTTGATTATGCAATGACAAAAAGTTGTTTAATTTCAATCACTAAAAGCTTAGCAGATCAATTAGGGGATAAAGGTATTCGAATCAATGCGGTTGCACCAGGACCAATTTGGACAGCACTACAAATTTCTGGGGGACAGCCACAAGATAGCTTGCCAGAATTTGGACAAGATCAGCCTCTAAAACGTGCAGGACAACCAGCAGAGCTTGCAAGTGTATATGTATTACTTGCTTCGGATGAGGCAAGTTATATTACTGGTCAGCTATATGGTATTACAGGTGGCGCACCAATTAATTAAGCGAAAAGGAGAGAAAGAATCATGCCATGGACAAAAAATGATTACCCCGATTCATGGAAAAATTTAAAAAAAGCAGAACGCGAAAAAGCCATCGAAATTGGCAATGCTTTACTAAAAGATGGATATCCTGAAGGCCGGGCTATCCCAATCGCCACTTCGAAAGCAGAAGAATGGTATAAGAATCATCAGAAATGAATATATCTATTAATAAAGAGCCTTTAGAATGAAAAAAGCAAGAATCTTGTCTATTCCATTTTTTGAAATGGTTCCACACAATGATTCTTGCTTTTCTATTTTTTTGGCTGAATTTTAGTTTCGTCCAAGCTTCTCTTCAATGATTTTCATTAGCTGGACATGTTTTTTGCATTTTATGTGTCTAGGAATTATGGTACTATATTATTAGAGAATTAACAGCTAAAGGAGGCAAATATTGAGATGACAGAAGAATTCATAAAAAAAGAAGACGCGTTAAAAAATTACAGTGCAAAAGAATTTCGGACACCAGACGGCTATACGAGTGACATGATTTTAACAACGGTCAAAGAATTAAATGGAGCTCCAACTTTACATATTTTATTAATAAAACGTGCGACTACAAATGCGGAAGGAAGACCAAATATCGAAGGTGGAAAATGGGCTGTTCCAGGAGGGTTTGTTGAAGAAAATGAGTCAGCCGAACAAGCGGCGAAACGAGAACTACAAGAAGAAACTGGTTTGACTGATATTCCACTCACTGCTTTTGGTGTATTTGATAAGCCAGGAAGGGATCCGCGAGGCTGGATTATCTCACGGTGTTTTTACGCGATTGTTCCATCAGCAGCTTTGGAAAAACGTGCGGCCGGGGACGATGCGGCGGATATTGGTCTTTTTCCGATGATCGAAGCACTAGAACTACCACTTGCTTTTGATCATTTAGAAATATTGAAAAAAGCGTTTAGCGCAATTACAGAAGAATTTTTATTGTCCACTGCGATTCGCGATTTCTTGCCAGAAACTTTTTCTGCTGAGTTGCTTTATCAAACGTTAAATGGTTGTACGAAACCAGGAATTTTACCTGATGAAGTCGAATTTATGGAAAACATGGAGTATCTGCCATATTTGGAAAAAGTGGGGGATCTATACAGATTTATTGCAGATGCAGAAGCAGGAAGTATTTATTTTTAACTATAAAAGAGCAAAATCAGGCATACGGATTTTGCTCTTTTTTCTATAAGAAATGCTTTTCGCTGTAGTGTAATGCAAAATCTTTGAAAGTCTTGGAAGCGGGAGATATATAGTGGTTTTTCAAACTTGCTAGGTAAATAAAACGGTCATGTTTTGGCTCGTTAATCGATAAAACTTTCACATTATAGTGCGCTAGTGAAGATATTTTTGGCATAATAGAAATACCGTAATCGACGCTTACAAGACCAACCATTGCCGTATCTTCTTCTACATAACAGCCAATTTTTGGTTGAATACCTATTTCGGTAAAAAGGGAATCTATTAGCGGTCTAAGCCCACTCGTATCCGAAAAGAATATGTAGGAATAATCAGCAGTATCTTTCAAATCAATTGAGTCATACTGCGCCAGTGGATGATTTTCAGCGACAACAATCACAAGTTCTTGCTTGGTTAATGGTAAAAATTCAATATCGGGCTCATTTTCGACGTAGGAGCAAATGGCTAGGTCGAATTTTTCATTTTTTAAGTCAGGAATAATCGATTTAGTCGCTCCTTGATAAAAGGAAAATGTAATATCTTTATGTGCTTCAGATTTCGTGAAATTTTGAACTAATTCTGGAACAGTATGCGCCCCCATAGTGTAAATAAAGCCTAAATCAATATTCCCGTGAGAAGGGCTTGTTAATTCGTGCAGCAGTTTTTCCCCTTTTTCGAGTTCTGCAAGTGATTTTTCTACATAAGTTAAATAAAAGCGGCCATATTTAGTTAAACGAATATTACGACCTTGTTTTTCAAATAAATAAACACCAAGTTCGCGCTCTAACTCAGCGATGGAATGGCTTAGGCTAGGCTGCGTAATAGATAGTTCGGCAGCGGCGATAGTATAGTGTTCCTTTTCAGCTAGTTTTTTAAAGTAATATAATTGACGCAAATTCATCTGTTAACCTCCTCGAAATCCCTTCATAACTCTATTGTATTCGATTTCATAGAAAAAATCTATGGATAAATAGAAAAATATACATTAGATTAATAATTATCCGTGATTTATAATTAAAGAGAAATAAGATTGTGCATTATTGAACGTGATAAATGTAACAATGATTTGCTGAAATTATAGTCGCAGGAGGCTTATTATGACAGATTATCCGAGTATTTTTGAACCACTAACAGTAAAACGCATGACGATTAAAAACCGCGTGATTATGCCACCAATGGGTACTAACTTAGCTGGATTAAATGGCGAATTTTTAGAAGAACATATGGCTTATTATGAGCAAAGAGCAAAAGGCGGAACAGGACTTATTACCATTGAAAATGCTTGTGTCGATTTTCCTTATGGCACAAACGGGACAACGCAACTTCGAATTGATAACGACCAATATATCCCAGGTTTCTACAAACTAACGGAACGTCTTCACAAACATGGAACTTGTGTATCCATTCAAATCAATCATGCTGGAGCCTCGGCATATCCAGCTCGTTTAAACGGATTACAACCAGTTTCGGCATCTGATATCCCGTCGAAAACTGGTGGTACGATTCCTCGTCCGCTAACGGTGGAAGAAATTTATGAAATCGTGGATAAATACGGCGCTGCAGCTAGACGAGCACAACAGGCTGGTTTTGATGCAGTTGAAATCCACGGCGGTCACTCTTACTTGCTATGCCAATTTTTATCACCTCTTTATAATAAACGAACAGATGAATTTGGCGGAACAGCAGAAAACCGCGCTCGGATTGTAAAACTAATATTAGAAAAGGTTCGCGCTGAAGTTGGTCCATTTTTCCCTATCGTGCTTCGTTTTAGTGCTGATGAGTTTGTGGATGGCGGAAATCATTTAGAAGATATTTTAGAATTACTAGATTATTGTCAAGAAGAAGCAGATATTTTAAATGTTTCAGCGGCAATTAATGACAATTTATATTTACAAATCGACCAAATGAATTTAGAAGATGGCTGGAGAAGTTACTTAGCTAAAGCAGTCAAAGATAAATTCAATAAACCGACGATTACTTCTGGAAACATTCGCAGTCCAAAAGCTGCGGAAAAAATCTTGTCAGAAGGTTATGCAGATTTACTTGCGATGGGGCGTGGCTTAATCGCTGAGCCTAATTGGGTGAATAAAGTGGCAGCTGGTCAAGAAGAAATGCTCCGAAAATGTATTTCTTGTAATATCGGTTGCGCGGATCACCGCATTGCAAAATCAAAACCAATTCGTTGTACCGTAAATCCGGATATTATCCATGAAGATAAATACAAAGAAACAAAAGTGACTCGTCCGACCAATGTCGTTGTTATCGGCGGTGGAACAGCAGGGCTTGAAGCAGCTTGTACGGCGGCCGAAGTTGGTTGCAATACAACACTAATTGAAGCAAATGAACAAACTGGAGGCTTAGCTCGCGAAATTGCCAATCTTCCTGACAAAAAGAGAATTGCCGATTTCCCTAATTATTTAGCGAATCGAGCAGCAACACTAACCAATTTAAAAGTTATTACGGGCACTAAAGCTGATACTGCGCTTATTGATACATTTAATCCTGATGTGGTGGTTAACGCCACAGGATCCAAACCATTACTTCCACCAATTAAAGGTTTGTTAGACGTGATTGACAAAGAAGGCAGTAACGTTCATTCTATTTTTGGATTAATTTCGAATATAGAAGCGTTTACTGATTTTAGTAACAAGAAGGTCGCAGTTATCGGCGGTGGTGCAGTTGGTCTTGATGTAGTTGAGTACTTCTCAGAACGCGGCTCGGATGTTACAATTGTAGAAATGATGCCATTACTTGGGAAAGATTTAGATATGATAACGAGACTTTCGATGATGGATATTATTGAAAAAAATCAGGTTGATGTACAAACGGAAACAGCACTCACAGAAGTCGCAGCAGATCATTTTAAAGTGAAGCATGATGGCGTAGATGCAGAGATTCCATTTGATTATGGTTTTGTCTGTCTAGGAATGCGTCCAGAACGACCATTAATGGAAGAACTTGCGGCATATGGACATGAAAAACAAATCGAAATCGTAAATATTGGCGATAGCGCAGCGACAAGAAAAATTTTGGAAGGCGTTCGCGAAGGTCGCAATATTTTAACCACTTTAGAAAAAATCGGCTCTTTGTAATCCGAAATGGCAAGGCGAAATTCGTCTTGCCACATTCGCTCTTTATATAAGCTCATATTTTCACAAATAAATTTTATTTTGGAAAGGAACGATTTTATCATGACAAACAAAATCACAGAACGAATTACAGGACACACAGAATTAATCGGGTTAATCGCTACACCAATTAGACACAGCTTATCTCCAACAATGCACAATGAAGCTTTTGCAAAACTAGGACTAGATTATGTATATCTTGCTTTTGAAGTTGGCGACAAAGAATTAAAAGATGTAGTACAAGGTTTCCGCGCTATGAACTTACGTGGTTGGAATGTATCCATGCCAAACAAAACAAATATCCATAAATACTTAGACAAATTATCCCCAGCAGCTGAACTTGTTGGTGCGGTAAACACAGTTGTTAATGATGATGGCGTTTTAACTGGTCATATCACAGACGGAACTGGCTATATGCGTGCGTTAAAAGAAGCTGGACATGACATTATTGGCAAGAAAATGACGATTTGTGGCGCTGGCGGTGCGGCAACAGCAATTTGTATCCAAGCAGCACTAGACGGTGTGAAAGAAATCTCTATTTTCAACAGAAAAGACGATTTTTATGCAAATGCTGAAAAAACAGTAGAAAAAATCAATTCAAAAACAGATTGTAAAGCCCAATTATTTGATATTGAAGATGAAGAACAATTACGCAAAGAAATTTCCGAAAGTGTTATTTTCACAAATGCGACTGGCGTTGGAATGAAACCTTTTGAAGGAGAGACGCTATTACCAAGCGCGGATATGTTGCGCCCAGAACTAATCGTGTCAGATGTTGTTTACAAACCAACGAAAACAAGATTACTTGAAATTGCAGAAGAGCAAGGCTGTCAAACGTTAAACGGTCTTGGAATGATGCTTTGGCAAGGTGCGAAAGCTTTTGAGATCTGGACACACAGAGAAATGCCAGTGGATTACATTAAAGAAATCCTATTTTAAAAACTTGCACTCTGAGAAAGTTATCGTTAATCTTAAGACATAATATCGAATGAGGAGAATTTCAGATGAATAAAGTAGTCGTAAAAAATGTAACTTTTGGTGAAGGTGCGCCGAAAATTTGCGTACCAATGGTCGGTAAAACAATTCTTGCTTTAAAAGAAGAAGCGGAAATGTTAAAAACGATTGATTTAGATGTAGTAGAATGGCGTGTTGATTTCTTTGAAGGTGTGGAAGATTTAGCTAAAGTGGAAGAGGCTTTAACAGAAATTCGTGTTATTTTACCAGAAACACCAATTTTATTCACTTTCCGTAGTGCGAAAGAAGGCGGAGAATTAGCGGTTAGTGATGCATTTTACTTTGAACTAAACAAAACAATCGCTGCTACTAAAAAAGTAGACTTAGTAGATGTGGAACTTTTTAATGAAGAAGCAGATGTTGCCAGTCTTATTGAAACAGCACATAAAAACAATGTAAAAGTAGTCATGTCTAATCATGATTTTGATAAAACGCCTGCGAAAGAAGAAATTATTTCGCGTTTAACTCGAATGGAAGCACTCGGAGCAGACCTTCCAAAAATCGCAGTTATGCCAAAATCAGCAGCAGACGTGCTAACATTACTTTCTGCTACTAATGAAGTATTCGAAAAAGTCAACCAACCAATTATTACTATGTCAATGGCGGGAACTGGTGTGATTAGCCGCCTTGCTGGAGAAGTATTTGGTTCTGCGATGACCTTTGGAGCTGCGAAAAAAGCATCTGCTCCTGGTCAAATTGATGTCAATGAACTGCGCCATGTGCTAGATTTATTGCATAAACAATTTTAATCATGTGAAAAACAGAAACCTCTTTTGTTCTAAAAGGAGATTTCTGTTTTTTTGTGCGGACTATCTTCTAAGTTTTTTGTTATAATAAAGAATCAGGAAAATTAAAGGAGACGGAACTTAGTGAAGAAGAAATTACTTTTTTTAGGCGATAGTGTCACAGATGCAGGAAGAGACTTTGCGGATGGGTATGATTTAGGTCAGGGATATGTAAAATATATTACGGATAGCTTGAAAGCAGAAGACGTGACGGTTTTAAATCGTGGTGTTAGTGCGAACCGGGTGGTGGATTTACATCGTCGTCTTGATGCGGATGCGATAGAACTCGCACCAGATGTTGTGACAATTTTAATTGGGATAAATGATACTTGGTTTAGTTTTAGCAGATGGGAAGATACATCTGTTACTGCCTTTAAGGAAGTTTACCGGGTGATTTTAACACGAATTAAAGCGGAAACTAAAGCTGAAATCGTATTAATGGAACCATTTGTTTTACCTTATCCAGAAGATAGAAAAGCTTGGCGCGGCGATCTAGATCCGAAAATTGGTGCGGTGCGTGAACTTGCAGCTGAATTTGGCGCAACACTTATTCCGCTCGATGGCCTAATGAATGCTTTAGCTGTGAAACACGGTCCAACTTATTTGGCAGAAGACGGTGTGCATCCTACTAAATCGGGACACGAGGCAATAGCTTCGATTTGGCTAGAATTTACAAAATAAGTCTTTACAGAGAATTTTATCCATGCTATAGTTGATTCTATGCGATGAGCCTACAAGCAGTGACTTAAGTATCACTGCCCCATTTTCCGCATTATAGCTTTGTGGAAGGCTGCGGAAGATGACGCTATGAAATACTCCTTATTAATTTAAGGGGTATTTTTTTATAAAAAGCATAAGTTTGACTTTTTCTGACCTTTGTATTATAATTTTGTTAGTTACTTATTAAAAGTAACAATATGATAGGAGGGATAGCATGAAATTGTTATTAAAAAATATAAATGAATTAGCTGCAAAACAAAAGAATGAAGGATTAACTGACTTTGAAAAAGAAAGACAAGCTGTCCTCCGTCAAGAATATTTACAAAAAATCAGAGGGACAGTACAAGATAATTTACATCATGTGACTATCATCGACCCATTAGGCGACGATGTAACCCCTAAAAAATTAAAAGCAATTCAAGCCGAATTAAGAGGCTGATAGAATAATAAAACCACCTAAAATCCATATTTTTAGGTGGTTTATTTTTTGCAACCAGGTACTGCAATAGCAATAAACCTTTATAGCTAGTAGACAATGTTTGGACAGTTCTATATAATAATAAGGAGAAGAAATCAGCACGGCGGAAGGAGATAGCAATGGCAGGCAAAATGAAACTTTTTTCTGTGACGAGTGAGAGACCACTTGCAACAAAAATTGCAGATTATCTAGATATACCTTTATGTGAGGTGGAGCTCCAGAAATTTAGTGATGGAGAAGTGAAGATTAATATTGAGGAGAGTATTCGCGGGACTAACGCGTATGTAGTTCAATCAATGAACGCAAACGTGAATGAACGCCTAATGGAGCTTTTAATTATGGTCGATGCTTTAAAACGAGCTTCAGTTCACTCGATCAATATAATCATGCCGTATTATGGCTATGCTCGTCAAGACAGGAAAGCACGCTCAAGAGAACCTATAACCGCCAAATTAATGGCAAACTTAATTTGGCGTGCCGGTGCAGATCGTTTGATTACGGTAGATTTACACGCAGCGCAAATTCAAGGCTTTTTCAATATTCCAATTGATCACCTTTCAGCAGTTCCGCTAATTGGCGACTATTTAATTGAAAAATACGGAGATGAAGATGTCGTTGTAGTGGCACCAGATCATAGCGGTGTAGTTCGGGCGCGTAGAATTGCCGACCGACTAGACGCGCCAATTGCCATTTTAAATCGTAAACCAAGACCGCACGAAGACGAAATCATGAGCGTCATTGGTGATGTGAAAGGTAAAGTTGCCATTGTGGTGGATGATATTATTGATACCGGTGTTCGCGCAACGACCTCGGCTGATGTTCTATTAGAAAAAGGCGCTGTAGAAGTAATCGCTTGTGCAACTCATTCAGTTATGGCTGGAGATGCAATAGAACGATTACAAAACTCACCAATCAAAGAAATAATTACATCCGACTCCATCGACCTTCCAGAAGATAAACAGTTCGATAAACTAACAACTATCTCCATCGGTCGCATCTTAGGCCGAGCAATCGAAGGCGTTCAAGAAAATCGCTCATTGCATCCACTTTTTTAAGGAAATTAATAGTAAGAAATCGGGAACAGTGCTTCTATTGAGGCGCTGTTTTTTTATAAACTAGTCCGCCAGTAGTGCAGAAAAAAGGGAAGGTCGACAGAAAAACGGGATTGACTGTGAAAGAATGAGTTTGGAGATTTTAAAATTAGTTATTAGTAGTTAGACATTCAAATTTCACTCGATTCTAAGAAAATCGACAAAAATAGGCGCTTAAGGTAAGATGGGAGTAAGGAAAAAATGAAGCGGGTTTTAATTACTTATTGTGAAATGTAAATTTGTCTAACCTTCAAACATATCTACAATATTGACCAACTCAAAAACAACAAGAATACATAAAAAGGAGGAAACACCAATGGAAAAAGCGTTTTTCCCCGTCCTATTGGTACTGATTCTACTAGCCAGTTGCTCTTCACAAAATGAAGTCCTATCCCCAAATACCAAAATTCATAAAAATAGTATTATTAAAGCTGATTATAAGATACCACAAAATCTAGCAGAGTTAGAATCAGACAGCGAAGATATTGTCCAAGTAAAATTAATACGAAATAAAGAAATTAGTAAAGGAAACAACGGCACCATAACGGAAGTAGAAATAATCAAAAACTACAAAGGCAGTTTTGAACTTGGTGAAAAAATAGCTATTTCAGAACCGTGGTTGTTAACTTCAGGAGAATATCAAGCGGTAGAAAATTACATTGCACTCGAAAAAGGACAAGAATATATCCTATTTTTAAATGGCGGACATGATACGGATAAAGTAAGCTCGATTACGAGTTTAGGTTATGGTAAATATAATAAAACACTACTGGAGCAAAAAAACGACATGAATCATTTCCATACGGTAGGTGAAGTGCAAAAATATGATTTTATTTCGGATTTAGAGGAAGATATCATCAAATACCAAGAAGTAAAAAATGAGGTGTTAAAAAAATATAATTGAACAAA
Organism: Listeria ivanovii subsp. londoniensis; assembly: GCF_000763495.1. Classification (GTDB taxonomy): domain Bacteria; phylum Bacillota; class Bacilli; order Lactobacillales; family Listeriaceae; genus Listeria; species Listeria londoniensis. The sequence continues at coordinate 558,349 of NZ_CP009576.1, forward strand.
AAGCGCTAGTTGCGAAAAGATGCTTTTTCCTTCATAATAGGAAAAAATGGCGGGAGATGATGATTTGCTTATTGACGTTTTACAACATGTGCCACACGAAGGACCAGGACTTATCGCGAAATGGGCGAAAGAAAATCAACATCAATTAAAGATGCATTATTTGTATAATAAAAGCAATCAACTTCCAACCAATTCAGAATTTCTGGTTGTGCTTGGAGGACCAATGGGAGTAAACGACACAGCTGAATTTCCTTGGTTAAAAGAAGAACGCGATTTAATCAAACAATTAATAAACCAAGAAAAACCTGTTTTTGGTATTTGCCTCGGTGCTCAACAAATTGCAACTGCATTAGGAAGTAATATTTCTATAAATGAGGAAAAAGAAGCAGGCTGGTTCCCAGTTAATCGAACCTCCACTAAACTACCTTTTTTTTCAGAAAAGCTTGATGTCTTCCATTGGCACCAGGAAACTTTCTCCTTACCAAATGGAGCGACCCGTTTATTTAGTAGTGAAGGTTGTGTGAACCAAGGTTTTTTATACGGCGAAAAAGTCATTGGACTGCAATTTCATTTTGAAATGGAAAAAGCGGAGATAGAGACGATTTTGCAAATTGATGAGGAATTCATTACTCCGGGAAAATTTGTTCAAAGCGTCGTCGAAATGCGAGAAAGAAATGTGCCAGAAAATAATAAACAAATGTTAGAAGCGATTTTAGATTATTTAATAGCAGAAAAAAACATCTGAGCCAAGTCAGATGTTTTTTTTAATATCCTGTTTCCACAGAAGCATTGACGATATACATTAAATCATTTTTGTCTTCTTTATCTTCTAAGAAAATTCCGCTAGTTGTGAGCATTCCACCAGTCATTGTTTCAATCGTCACTGTACCATAAGGAATAATCGCGCGAATAACTTCCTCATCTAATTTATCCGCATCACAAGGTAACGCGAGTTTGATATTAACCACCATATTCTCTAAACGGTTCTCTGGAAGTTGACTACGAATGCCAGGCATTGAGTTAGTGAAGATAGCATTTCTTACTGCTCGTTCAGCTGCTTTCGTGATGCTTTGGCCATGAACATCTACCCCAAAACCAGTTTGAATAAATAACAATTTTTCCAATTTAACTCACTCCTTAAAATCTTTAATAAGTGCAGCGCCAGGACGATTTTTCGCATAACCTTCCATTACTTCAGTAAAATAATTCCCATTCGTATCAGAGGATTCTACGAAGATTTGTGCCATTTGTTTGCGCTGTGCGGCACCAAGTTCATTTTCTAATTCCTTACCAGCTGGTGTTAAAAAAATACAACGTTGCCTTTTATCTTGAGTACCTTGTTCGATTGTAAGCAGTTGGCGTTCTTTCAATTCAGCAAGCGGTTGGTGTAAAGCTTGTTTGGAAATTTCTAGAAATGTCAAAAGCTCGTTGATTGTAAGACCTGGCATTCTTGCTGTGAAAAAGAGAATCCGGTGGTGTAGTCTTTTCAGTGAATGTTTCGCAATTATCAAATCTGCTGTTTCGGTAAAAGCCTTATAACCAAAATAAAATAAAGCAATTTGTTGATTCATGCTTTGTTCATTGTTCATAAATAATACCCCTTTTTCTGTCAATATCAACAGTATAGCATAAATTCAGGTCTGGAATAACTGTTAAGATATCTATTTTTCGTTATAATCCTAAAGTCTCTAGTGAGTTTAAATAAGGAAATTTTGCCGATTTTATTAGCTCTATTTTTAAATTTGTGTCTAATTTGTTACGTAGTTATAATTTTCTGTCAATTTAAAAACGAAAAGAAATCGCTTAACTGAAAGGTTTAAAGGCAATCTTATTATTTTAATTTCAATAGAGTGAATATTCACTCAAGAAAGAATTGCTTTTCCTGCTCAAAATGTATTGTTAGTTGTTTTCGCCGACTGTATACTTTGGATAATAAATGGAGCGACAAGGAGAGAATTATGAAAAAACTTTTTAAACTTTTAATAGCAATTATATGTGTTGTTACATTAACATATCCAACTTTACCAGTTTTTGCGGAAGAAACTTCTTCTGGAAATAGTGTGGTAAATATTCCAGATGCGGCATTAAAAACATATCTAAACGGCCAGCTCAAGCAAGCAAGTGATGCTGATATTACAAATGACCAAATGGCACTAATAAAATCAGTCACCATTTCAGGAACGAACTATACAGACTTGACAGGTTTAGAAGCTGCTGTAAATCTTAATACGCTTAATATTAGCAATACGAATATTACTACGTTAAACCCAATTAAAAATCAAATAGCTTTAACATATTTATCTGTTTCCGGTGATGCGATTACAGACAGCTTTTTCCCGGATTTGAACCAGTTGACAAATTTAGAAAGTATTAATGTCAGCAGCAAAAATGTTACTCATAATATTTTCGAAAAGTTTAATAAATTACCTAAATTAAGATACCTTTATGCACAAAATTCGATGTTAATCACAGATATTTCTGAATTAGCATCATTAGAAAATTTAGATACACTATTTCTTCAATTTGACGGTATTGATGATTTTAGACCTTTAAATGATTTTGCTAGTTTTAAGAATGGTAAACTTAAAGCTCTGGCAGCATTTGGTCAAAATACGGGTCGAACTAATCCGCGCATTGCTTTGAAGTCTGGCAAACTTGATTATAATGCAGCAGATCAAACACTTTATTTACCATTTTCGATGATGCCAAACCCATTAACTAGCTTTGATGGAACAGTGGCGCCATTTTCGAAATCGACTTCTGCTAGTAACACCTATGTAGGTTTTAATGATGTTGCTGTTGCGAGCTCACGCCTAACAATTACAGACGACGGTATTACAATAAACGGTGTTACCAAAGAAGAGTTTGATGGTTTAACAGAACTTGAGTACAATGCTCGCTTTGATTTTCCGACTGGTAGTTATCCAACACCACCAAACATGAGCTCCTATACGATATCAGCTGGAACATATGATCAATACTTTGACATCAGTCATACACTTGATTTAACTGCAGATGAGAGTATTGGCTATAACCAATATACACCAACAACTGAAGACCAATTTTTAAAAGATATTCATGCAGAAACAGACGATGGTACAGCAGTTCAAAGCAATTTTGATCAAGTAGTAGATTTTAATACACCAGGAGAATATATGGTAACATTAAATGCGGAAAATAGCGCGGGACTTAAAGCAAATCCAGTAGAAGTGAAAGTAACTGTTTATGCAAAACCAATCATTAAAGCAGACCCATCTATCAGCTATGAACAGAAAACGACTAAAACCATCGAAGCGTTTCTAACAGAGACACATAGCTCGGCAACGGAAAACGCAACGCTTACAAGTGACTTTAATGATGTAGTAGATTTAAATACACCAGGCGAATATACAGTAACATTAAATGCGGAAAATGAACGTGGCCAAAAAGCCGATCCAGTCCAAATCATCGTAACCGTTACAGCAAAAGTTGACCCAGAAAAACCAGTTCCACCGACAAAAGAAAAACCAGAACCAGAAGATAAAGAAAAACCGACAGACAATAAAACAGTCGAAACAAAAGAACCGACTAAAACAGCGGAAGAGCCAAAAAAATCAGTAGAATCACCAAGCGATTTAACTACTAAAGAAAATACTGAAGCAACAACTAAAGAAATAACAAGAACAACTGAACAAAAACTTCCTAAAACAGGTGATGCGGGTCTTGGTACTTGGCCAGTGGCGTTTACTAGCATTATGATGGGATTTACAGCACTAATTCTCTTAAAAAAACGGAAATAATCCAGTAAAACTATCTGCAAAAAGTGTAGCCTAAAATTCTTTTTATAGGGTAAAGTATACTATAAGAAAAGCTATGGGAGGTTAGTATTATGGATAAATATCACCGTATTCTTGTCGCTGTAGATGGTTCCGAACCAGCAAAACTAGCATTTGAAAAAGGATTAGAATTGGCACTGAAATTAGATGGAGTGCTTGGGATTGCTAGTATTGTAGATTTACGTGCCTTTTCGCCAAACGTTTCCTATGATGGTACCTTGGAAGAAAAAGCAGAACTTGAACTGAAAGGTAACGTGAATGAATACGCAGAAAAAGCCAGAGCAGCAGGAGTGAAACAAGTAGAAACTTTCGTTGCTAAAGGAAATCCAAAAGTCTTACTTTCAACTGATATTCCAGCACAGTTCCAAGCAGACTTAATTATTTGTGGAGCTACAGGGATGAACCGAGTCGAAAAACTAGTATTAGGTAGCGTTTCATCTTATATTATGGCACATGCGATTTGTGATACGTTAATAGCAAGATAAGAAAAAGGAGCCGTGGGTAGGCTCCTTTTTTTATTTATTCTTGACCTTTTTCTACGTAACTCATATCATTTACATCTTCAATTTTGAAATTACCATCTTTATAAGTGATTTTTGTAACACTAGCATTTTGAATACCAGTTGCTGGAAGTTTATAACCAGGCTCAATAGTATCAAGAAGTGCACCGATGCTTAGCCCATGAGAAACAAGAAGGACATTTTCATCGCCTTTCTTACTTTCTTTTTTCGCTACTTCTGTAATTCCATCTTTAAGTCGAGCTTGAATAGTTGCATAATCTTCAGCTGGCCAGTTTTCGCCTTCTTTCACGCGTGTTTTATCTAATTTTGCTATGCTATCAGCAAACTCTTTTGGTGAAATTCCAGCACTTTGCCATTCTTCTAATGTTTTCCCTTGGCTTTTCGCAATATCTGACCACATATTGTGATTTAAATCGCCTTCATATGATCCAAAGTTAAATTCGCGGAAACGTGCATCTGTTTGCAATTTAGTATCCGAGGATTTAGCACTTTCTTCTAAAATAAGGTTCGCCGTTTGAATAGCGCGCCCACTGTCACTACTATAAGCAGCCCCAAAATCAACATCTTTTAATCCTTTTCCGGCAGACGTGACAACTTCCTCCCCAGCAGGTGTAAGTACTGCATCAGACCATCCTTGCACTCGGTCCGTGGTGTTAAGCATTGTTTTCCCATGACGTACAACATAAAATGTCACTGTACCATCTTTCTTTTCTGTTGTTTTTGTTTTGCTCGAAGTTGAATCGTTCCCACAGCCCGCAATCAGAAGTAAAGCGCAAAACATAACCATCACTTTCAAAACATTTTTCTTCATTCTTGTTCTCCTTTTTTATAAGTATTTAGCAAAATAAAAACCCAGATAAATTAGAAAAAAGCCCAAAAGCCATCTTCCAATCTATCTAGGTTATGCCCAAATTAGGTAACATTCCTGAGTGAGTTATTTGTTTATAGAATGATTTTAGCATAGATGGTAAGCGTTTACAAGTTTATGTGTTTTCTGTCGATGTGTGGTAGCGTAAAAAGTACTGGAGACCGACAGATTTGCGGGATACATTGGGAGAGAATGAGAGTGGGAGGGATTTGGGTTTTGAATAGTAATTTTAGGAAGTTGAAAAGCCAATTTTGAGATAGGTCGACAAAAATAGCTTTGTGAGGTAAGATGGGAGTAGGGATGAAAATGGACGGGTTTTAACTACTTATTGTGAAATGTAAATTTTTTTGTGGACAATTTCCATTGGTGATTTGCCGAAGGTTTTAACTACTTATTGTGAAATGTAAATATCGATACAAAGAAAATAAAAAGCATTCCGTATGTTGTTTTAACTACTTATTGTGAAATGTAAATTCAAGCCGGAAGCTGCTAGTACTTCCCCTGATTTCTCGTTTTAACTACTTATTGTGAAATGTAAATTTCATTGGCGCTAATATAAACGCAATTAATAAGACTGTTTTAACTACTTATTGTGAAATGTAAATTTTTTTAAGAACTCGGATAAAGGTTTTATGGAATTTGGTTTTAACTACTTATTGTGAAATGTAAATGTCATTTGAATCAAATTCGCATCTTCCATGATTCGGGTTTTAACTACTTATTGTGAAATGTAAATATTGAAGAGCAATATGCTCCGGAAGAGGACTCTGGGTTTTAACTACTTATTGTGAAATGTAAATGTGATAAATGAACAAGTGAAAGCATCGGTGAAATTAGTTTTAACTACTTATTGTGAAATGTAAATTTTTCAGACTAAGACAGCGGATTTATATCATATTGTTTTAACTACTTATTGTGAAATGTAAATATGAGTTAGAAAAGATGGGAATAAGAACAGAAATTGTTTTAACTACTTATTGTGAAATGTAAATACATAACCTTCTAGTTGATAGTATTTTGTAACAAAGTTTTAACTACTTATTGTGAAATGTAAATAAAGAAATATGCGAGAATCTTTTGCAAATTCCTTGTTTTAACTACTTATTGTGAAATGTAAATAAAGGCTTTCCAGATTTATTCGGATTTCGCGGAACGTTTTAACTACTTATTGTGAAATGTAAATAATTAAAAATGCTAACAAAAAACTTGCGGATATGCTGTTTTAACTACTTATTGTGAAATGTAAATAAGCTAACAATAGACATTGCGACCGCTAAAAAGACAGTTTTAACTACTTATTGTGAAATGTAAATATAAACGAGGGGAAATAGGCAAGTAAACCCCATCAAGTTTTAACTACTTATTGTGAAATGTAAATGCGATACAAACGTTAGAAAAGTCAACGATTATTGCGTTTTAACTACTTATTGTGAAATGTAAATTTTACCTGACTGCCTACCGAAGTCCACTGCGCTGCGTTTTAACTACTTATTGTGAAATGTAAATGTCAAAGCCACTTAGCGCAATAATCTCCGGTGACTTGTTTTAACTACTTATTGTGAAATGTAAATACCACATCCGTTTTAGTAGTTAATGCTGTTGTTGAAGGTTTTAACTACTTATTGTGAAATGTAAATACTGGATATAAAGGTTCTTTCAAGCAAGAGAACATCAGTTTTAACTACTTATTGTGAAATGTAAATTTAGAAGGGGCAAAAATTGAAATTAGAAATTCGCAGTTTTAACTACTTATTGTGAAATGTAAATTTTATTAGTCCGCCAGTCATTGATACTAGTTTTCGTTTTAACTACTTATTGTGAAATGTAAATTCAACTATATGTTTAGTCACTTCGAACTTTTGATTAAGTTTTAACTACTTATTGTGAAATGTAAATGTTTTTAAAATAGCTACATTACTGCTACTAAGTTCGTTTTAACTACTTATTGTGAAATGTAAATGTCTGTATTGCTAGAAAAATAACTGCTCTTGATAGTTTTAACTACTTATTGTGAAATGTAAATTACCTTGCTGGGGAGCTGGATATATTGGCTTTTGGTTTTAACTACTTATTGTGAAATGTAAATTAAGTTAAATTGCTTTCAATTCGCAAATCTTTTAATTGTTTTAACTACTTATTGTGAAATGTAAATCCTCTCGTGAGTTCTATTTTTTGTCTCGCTACTTCGGTTTTAACTACTTATTGTGAAATGTAAATGAAGGATAAAATATTTTAAGAGTAGGTGAAATCCTACGTTTTAACTACTTATTGTGAAATGTAAATAACGATTTGTGTCTTTATTTCGAAAAAGGAAATGAGTTTTAACTACTTATTGTGAAATGTAAATACTGCAGTTGTTTTATAAGTTTTTACCTAGTCAATCGTTTTAACTACTTATTGTGAAATGTAAATACTTCTGGAATATGTGGGAAGAAAGAACGAAGTCGACATTTATATCCTCTGAACGTGCAATTGTATAATAAATCGAAGGGACTTAAATATCGAAATTGATTTTGAAAATGTGGTTAATTATTGAACAGTATAATTGGCATGTGTGGAAGGGAAATTCAATACATACCAAGAGACAGATGCGTTTTTCGATGTGTGAAAATGAAAGAGTAGAAACATGGTTCTACGCAACGGATTAAACCAGATAGAAACAATTATGTCCGTTTGGAGTAAATTGAGAAATTGCAACAAAAAAACAAGGAACTAGTGCAAAATTAGTTTCTTGTTAGAGAGGGTGTCGGTTATTTTGAAGGATAGAAGTTTCTAGAGACTGCAGGTCAGTCATAATTTCTTGAACAGAACGTGTTTTTAACGAAGATTCTTCTGTATTAGATTCTTTTTCTTTCTTCTTTTTGGCTTTTTCTTCGGCTTCAATCTCAGATACATTTTTAGATTCATAGAGGAACTCTTTTTTTAAATAATTATTGTTCAATTCTGTTGCTGTATCAACGACTTCTACACCATTTTTACTATCCATCGGAGCATCAATCCAAAGTTCTTTATTATCGTTAACGTATCCCTCGATATGGACTACCCCAGTAGGATTAGTATGAGTACCTATGAGAGTTATTTTTTCTATGTCGTTATAAGTGTAGTTTAAAAATTTTTCAATACGTGGTTTTTGTTCAGTCATTAATTCTTTTTCTTGATGTTTCATGTATAAGTACCCTCCTAAAATGATACATAGTATAATAAGTGGTATGATTGATATGATGATGAATTTCTTTTTTCTTTTCATGTAGTAAACTCCCGTCTTTTGTTTCATACAAGGTAAGTATAACATACGAGGTGATGAAAATGGCAGAATTTACAGACGAACAATATTTTAATTTAGCTGATAAAGTATATGAAAACAAAGTATTAAAGCGAGGATTATTAATAAGATTAAAAGATGGTTCACAGTGGCGTGTAATTAATTCGATTGATAAACAAGGAAGTGGTTTACAAGCCGTCGCCGTTGTACAAGCAAAAGAGTACAAAAAAGGAAAAACATCTTATGATGACGCTATTTTTGTGGCACGAGGTTCAGAACCAAATGCCAAGCAATTTATGAAGGATTGGATCCACACGGATGTTGGGAAACTGGGTATTGGACAGAAACCAGAAACGGATAGAAAGTTAAAAAAAGCTGTAGGACAACCGTCTCAAACAGTGGCTGATTTTGCTAAAAAATGGTCGTTACCGGGAAAAGGAATTGCTCAATTACCAGCTTGGTACAGCAATACAGACAACCAATTTTATGATTATCAAGTGTTTGTGAATCAGACGTTAAAGGATTATCAGATTCCCAATTATACGTTTACAGGGCATAGTTTAGGTGGTGCTTTATCGCAATATATGGGCGTACAAAAAAAGAAAAAAACGGTGACATATGCAGCAGCTAATCCGTTTCGCTTATTGACGAAGGAACAACAAGAAGCAGTGGAAAATGGAGATTTTGATAGCCTTATTACAGATTATCGTCATCGTTTAGATCCAGTAGGAAAGATTGTTCCTGGAGGTATGGTGATAGGGAAACAATTTATTATGGATATGAATTCGGATGTGTCTTTAGGTTCGTACATTTTCATGGGGCATTTAAAGGGAACGTTTGCTGGCATGTTTACTGCCAGTGGTTCAGCGAAATTAAAAGTGAATCCAGATATGGTCATTCAACAAGCTCGTCGATTGGATGATGTGTTAGCGATTATGCAACAAACCCAATATCGCATGCAAGATTTAGAGGAAGAAGTAGCGAAAAGGTCGCGAAAGCTTCGAGCAGATTTAGAGGATGATACGAGGAAAGGCGCTCGTTTTAGTGAATTAACGGTATGGGATGTGGATGAAGCGTTAACAGAGCGTGCGGTGAAATATCATGGTGGGGTTTATACTTTTCATGACCCAGCTAAATTTGAAGCTTTTTATGTGTTAAATGAACAACAAATGCAACGTTTACGTGGTTTTCAAGAGGAATTAATTCAAGCAGCACAATCGATACGAGAGAAAGATATTTCTTTAGGAGATTGGATAGCTCATAATCAGCCATAGGAGGTTTATGTATGTATCAAAGTACGTATCAACGAGGCATGGAAATGGCAACAGGCAGTCGTTCTGGTGAATTACTGTATCAAGCAAAACAATTAAGAGAACGGCTCGATAAAGGCGATTTAAGTGACAAAGAACGAAGCAATTTAGTGATGGCAGAAAGAGAGCTTATCCAGCAAGCGCAAAAAATTGATTTAAAGAAAGCCGTCAAAAAAGGCGCTACAAAAATAGAGGATGTACTTGATGAAGAAATGGACCGTGTACAAAAAAATTATCCGACGGTACAAGAAGACCTCCAAGCAGTGCAAGTGACGTTAAAAGACGCCTTTGAATCAGCGACAGGAGATGCGGTATTTACGTGGCTACAAACGACTCGAACAGAAGCGATACAAGCGAGTAGGGAAGCGTTAGAAGCTTCGTGGTAAGCCAGCACAAGAGATAGAAACGAATTAAATAGGAAGTGTTCACGGTAAAATGGCTGACAGGACGGAGAAGAGGGATTTAAGGAATGGATACGAGCATACGCTTTACACGCTAATGTTGAACCTTTGATCGAGTTTTAGACGGCGAGGGGGTTATGTTTTTGCTTGCCAAATAGGCACTGCCACTAAAAATGAGAATAAAAGAAAAACACTTTCGTTGGATTCATGTAAAATGAAATTAACGAAAGTGTTTTTCCCATCATATCCCACATTTCTGAGCAGACAGTTTATTTTAAAAAAGGGCGTGAGGTAAGATGGGAGTTACGATGAAAAGTGGCGGGTTTTAATTTAAATATTGGAATTAATGATTTTGGTGGTAGAGATGTGAATATTTTGACTACGACTTATAAAACAGCCTTTGAATTCTAGATATTTGTAATAATATTCATGCTTATTTAATATATTTTAAAAAGTAGTAACTAATCAAGCTCTGAATCACCTTGAGAATAAAAGTGAATTATTTCAATAATATAAATGAGAAATGCCAAGAAATACACTGCTTTTTTAAGGGTTTTATTTTCACTGGATTTAGTAGTTATTTTATGTTAAATTAAACACAAATAGCGGAGGAGGTGACACGATGAGACTACGAATCAATTGTGATTTTGAATCAAATATAATTCCAAAAGATTATCGAAGTAAAATAATCAGTTTATTCAAAACAGGAATTGAGAAAACTGTCCCAGAAAAATATCAAGCTTTTTTTGGAAGTAATCAAAGGAAAAATTATACTTTTTCAGTATATCTTCCTAAACCTCAAAATAAAAAAATGGAAATTTATTTAGAAGAGAAGAATTGTATCATTAATTTTTCTACTGGAAATGCAGAAACAGGTGTGATTTTTTATAACGCTTTTATGCAATTAAAGAATAATAAAATACCATTTTCATCTCAAAATAATATCACTATTAAAAGTGTTATCATGGATACGGAGAAAAAAATCATCGGAGAAAAAACAGTTTTGAAAACGCTTTCTCCTATTATTAGTCGAAATCACCATAAAGATACGTATAAAAATTGGTTTTATAGTTTTGAAAATGAAGCGTTTGAATCAACTTTAAAAAGAAATATGTCTCCTTTTTTAGAAGAGGAGTTTGGGGTACAAGCTCGTTATGATTTAGAGAAAATGAAAATAACGCCAATTTCAATGAAAAAAGTAGTTGTTTATTGCCATGATATACATATTGAAAGTTCGGTAGGCGTATTTGAATTAACAGCAGAACCTTATTTACAAAAATATTTTCTTCAAAACGGACTCGGTACAATGACGGGATCTGGTTTTGGGATGATAGAGCAGCTTTAGAACGGAGGTGGATTTTTATGCAAACAGAGATTGAATTAAAAGCGAGTGATTGGCTTGTAAACGCTGGTATAGTTGGTTTTCTTAATATTGTTGGAAAAGAAAACGTGCGGATAGATGGACAGACAATGTATTTTTCAACAGATGTTTTGGCAGATTTTGAAACCAACTATTTCAATTATTTTATCAGAGAATACAAAGAAACTTTAGCTTGGCATAAAATTGTTTCATATAAAGAGAAGATGGAGTATTACAGGGCGGAAAATTTTGCCTCTTTTGATGAAAAGGCTTTAGAAGATTTGAATAAGTATGTAAAAGATGTAGTGAAATTTTATTTAAAAAAATCCAATTATATTAAAGTTTTTCCACTAATAGATCCTAAAGCTAATGTGGAAGAGTGGCTTGGTAATTTATCTCTTATTAAACTATCAAAAAAACAAATATTGGACGATGGAAAAGTGGAATTGCTTGAGGAAGTAAAAGAAACATACGACCAATTAGACGTTATTATCGATTTTTGTGCTAGCGAGAAAGGGCTCAAGTATTTAGGCGCAAAAAACCTGATTTATTCTGTGATTAATAATGGTTGGTCAGGTGTATCATTTCTTTATAGACAAACTAAATTTATTGATCCGTATGAAGACTATAAAACCACATTTTTAGATCCAGTATTCGAATATTTAGAAACAGACTTGTCAAAAGCCAAGTATAATTGTTTCATTTGTAACCAACCTATTAAAACATTGAAACTAGACCTTAGTTTTATGAATGACGTTGGCTTTGATACTGCAAGAAAAACATCACATGTCTGGGATTTTAATAATGATGTTGTGACCTGCCCAATATGTCGTTTAATTTATTCATGTGTTCCAGCAGGATTTACATATGTATACGGGGAAGGCATGTTTGTTAACGATTCTGTTAGTATAGATGAATTATATGATGTGAATGAACATATGCGTGAATCCATTTTACACTTTAATAATGATGGGATTAATTCGGTTAATCCATATAGGGCGCTAGTGGAATCTATTACAATGGAAAAAGAGAAGCAAAGAAGGTTCGATTTAGCAGATATTCAATTAGTTAGATACGAAAATGAACATTACCGGTTTAATTTACTTTCCAAAAAAATGCTGCATATTTTAATTGATTCTAAAACAATTTTACAGAGTTTAATAAAATGTGGTTATAAAGAAGGCAATCTGAATATCAATTTATACAAAGAAGTCATTCAACATTTAATGAATAATGAAAATTTATTTACACTTATTCATAAGCTGATTTTTTATAAGCAAACAAATGTAAGTGGCTTGTACTACCAAACAGGGCATGTTGCAGGAATATTAGAGATAAACACAAAATTTTTGAAGGAGGTAAACGTGCTAATGAGTGAAAAAATTGATTTGGGGAAAATTCAGTTTTTCGGAAAGTTATTTAAAGAAGGTTATTATAATAAAAAATCAGAAAATAAAATACCGGGAATCACATATAAATTGTTAAATGCTTTAAAAGTAAATGATAAGGATGGGTTTATGGATACTTTATTAAATAGTTATTCTTATTTAGCTAAACCAATTCCTCGTGATTTTATCGAAGTCTTTTCAAATAAAGAAACTTTTAAGACAATCGGTTATGCATTCATGTTAGGGGTGAGTGGAAATAGATTAAAACAAGAAGATGGAGGGAATTCAGATGAAAAATAAAGGACTAGCAATGACAATCGTTTTCCAAGCAGAAAGTGCCAATTATGGGGAGTCTCTTGGTAATATTTCGGCATTAAAAAAGATTTCTCGCAATAATGGTGATCAATATACCTATATTTCTCGCCAAGCAATTCGCTATAATCTAATGGAACAGATTGGCGAAAAAGTAGCACCTGTAAAAGCAGAAGGTGGCGGCGATAAGAAGGTTATTCAATTTTTAAGTGAAGCTTCTATTGCTGATTTTCCTGAGTTAGACTTCTTTGGTTATTTAAAAACAGAAAAAGGAACTGGCGGACAAAAGCGTTCAGCTAAGGTACGCTTGTCTAATGCAATTTCTCTTGAAACATTTAAAGGTGATTTAGATTTCTTAACAAATAAAGGTCAAGCAGATAAAATAAATGAAAATATGAATATCGCCCAAGCAGAAATTCATAAATCTTATTATCGTTACACCATCACAATTGATTTAGACCAAATTGGGATTGATGGAACGGTGGAAATTGATAAGAAAGAAAAAGCTCGTCGTGTGAAAAAGCTAATGGATACCGTTGCATTCTTATATCGTGATATTCGTGGACGCCGTGAAGACTTAAAACCGCTCTTCGTTATTGGCGGGGTTTATGACGTGAAAAATCCAGTATTTCAAAATGTGGTAGATGTATTAGACAATAAAATCGTTATTGAGAATATGGAAGATTTATTGAAATATAACGAAATTGGTGGAAATACAATGGTTGGTATTATTGATAGCCAATTTACGAACACGGATGAAGTGAAAACGAGATTAAACGCAAAATCTGTACCAACATTCTTCAATGAAATTAAAGAAAAGATTGATGACTATTATGAAGGCAATTAGAGTAAAACTTTGGCAAGATTTGGTTAATTATAAAAAGCCGACTAGTTTTCAATTAAAAGAAACATACCCATTACCACCATATTCAACTGTGATTGGGATGGTTCATACACTTTGTGGATTTACCAGTTACCACGAAATGAAAATTAGTATTCAAGGTAAGTATTTCTCCAAAGTGAATGACTTAGCGACGAGATATGAGTTTAAAAACGGAATGACTTACGATGAAAAACGCCATCAAATTAAAGTCGATAATTATGGCGTGAGTCGTGGGATTTCCACTGTCGAATTATTAGTGGATTTAGAACTGCTGCTACATATTATCCCAGAAGATCCCTCGCTTGTTCCGGTTATCGAAAAAGCATTCAAAGAGCCAATCGAGTATCCATCACTTGGGCGTCGTGAGGATATTGCGACGATTCAGGAAGTGGATGTTGTAGAAGTGGAAAAAAGAAAGCCACAAGAAAATAAAAGTGTGGATATTTACAAAGATTATAGTGCTTATGTACCAATTTCACTTGCAGAAAGTAAAGTGGTTCGTTTTAAATCACAAGAAAGCTCTGTTGGGCGTCGTGAGCTATTAGGAACTAGGTATTTATTAACAGAGAAATATGAACGTGTGAATCATGGAACAGAAAAAGCTCCGAAGTTCTTCCGTAAATGGCGCAAGAAAGATGTTATTTATTCAAGTAGAATCTTTGTTTCTAAAAATGATGTTTTCTTCTTGGATAAAGATGATTGTTTAGTTTTTATTGAAGAAGAGGTGTAATAAATAAGAAAAGTTACCCCTTGAATTAATTTTTCAAGGGGATTTTTTTTCTAACTAGGAGGTTTCATCATGCAAAAATACTTAGCAAAATCAAATCCCCCCGAAACAATTCAAGAGCACACCGATAATTTACTAAAAAACTATCAAACCCTTAAAGAACTTTATCCGGAAATCAATGTAGATTGGTACTTATTAGAATTAGTTTGTTTACTTCATGATTTAGGAAAGATGAATCGGCTTTTTCAAAAGAAGGTGGGGAATGGTTCTGGAGTTGGAAAAGAGATTCCCCACGGCTATTTGTCAGTTGCGTTTGTTCCTTATAGTAAATTAGAAGATTTAGGGTATTCGGAAGATGAAATAGAAGTAGTTTATCAAGCGATAGCGCGCCATCATGAAAGAAAAAAAGATTTTACAGAACAAGAATGGGAAAATGAAATTGAAAAATTAGCAGAACAATGGGAAACGTTTTCCTATAAAAGACTAGCTGATAATGCAGATTATAGTAGCGAAGTAGACCCAATCTATTTTTACCCTGGAGCCCGTATCTTTGAAGATGATGATACTGTTGAAACAGAAAACTTCAAAAATTATGTCCAACTAAAAGGTCTACTAAACCGAATTGATTTCGCGGCAAGTGCTGGTATTGATGTAGAGCTCGAAAATGATTTCCTGCAAGAATCCATGGAGCACCAATTAGCGAATTTTCGAAAAAAGAACGCGGCTGCTGATTGGAATCTATTACAAAAATATATGTTACAACACCAAAATGAAAACGTTATCGTAATTGCTGAAACTGGAATGGGGAAAACAGAGGCGGGACTACTTTGGCTTGGAAACAATAAAGGCTTTTTTACACTACCTCTACGGACAGCTATTAATGCCATATATACCAGAATTATTGATGAGATTGTTACTGACCGACAAGCACAAAGAGTTGGGTTACTTCATTCAGAAACTTATAGCCAATACCTACTACATGAAGAAAACGCAGACATGGAGATTGATGAATACTATACAAGAACAAGGCAAATGTCTCTACCACTCACTATTTGCACGCTCGATCAGTTGTTTGATTTTGTATTCCGTTATGCTGGATTTGAACATAAATTAGCAACGTTATCATACTCCAAAGTAATTATTGATGAAATTCAAATGTATTCACCAGACTTACTTGCATATTTAATTATTGGGTTATCTTATATTGATAAATTTGGCGGTAAATTTTGTATTATGACAGCTACTTTGCCAGGAATTGTATTGGATTTGCTCCATGATAATGAAGTGGATTTTATTCAACCAGAAGAAAAATTTGTTTCAAAGCGAGTTAGACATAGTGTGGAGATAGTTCATACTGAAATTGATAGTGCTTTTATCGAACCATTTTTTAATGGAAATCGAATTTTGGTTATTTGTAATACAATAAGTAAAGCGAAAAAAATGTATGCGGAACTAACAAGTAGGTTTCCAAATAAAAAAATCCGTCTAATTCACAGTCAATTTATTAAAAAAGATCGCTCCAAAAAGGAAGAAGAAATTTTTGAAGATGGGCAGAAAGCTAATCCAGGAGAATGTATCTGGGTTGCAACACAAGTCGTGGAAGCTTCTCTTGATATAGATTTTGACTTGCTATTCACAGAGCTATCTGACATTAATGGGCTTTTTCAAAGAATGGGCAGATGTTACAGAAATCGTGCACTTGATGTGGCTACGAATGTGTATGTGTTTGATGGGGGAGAAAAAGTTTGTTCTGGAGTAGGGCAATTTATTGATAAAACAATTTTTGTGAATTCAAAAGAAGCAATAAAGGATTGTAGTGGTATTTTGACTGAGACGAAAAAGATGGCGATAGTTGAACAAATATATTCTACAGAAGCATTAAAAGGAACTGAATTTTATAAAGAACTTACTAAAACTTTAAAATATGTCCAGGGTTTTAAGAGTTATGAATTAGATAAAAAAGAAGTTCGTAGCCAATTTAGAAATATAAATTCTGTATCAGCTATTCCAGAAAAAGTGTGGCAAGAGAATGAAGATGAAATTGTTAGATGTATGAATATCTTAGGCAAATCATCCGAAGAAGTATCAAAAAAAGAAAAAATGATGGCAAGGACTAATCTGGCTGAATTTATGCTAAACATTCCAGATTATCTATATAACAAAAGTGAAGGAAAACCATATAAAATCAACCGTTATGAAAATGTGGTTGAGTTTAAATGCGACTATTCAGATGAAATAGGGATCAGCATGCTTGAAAAACAAAAAGAAAGTCTGTTCTTTTAGGAGGTAAGCACGCGAGGATTAGTGGGACACATGTGTATTATTACTTTGTCTGTAAACGAAAACTTTGGTGTTTTTCTAACGAGATACGAATGGAGCATTTGGATGAAAATGTTCAACTTGGAAAGCTATTAGACGAAACTAGCTATTCTCGAGAAAATGGCCAAGTAATGATTGATGAAACGGTTAATATTGATTTTATTAAAGATTGGAAAGTTCTGCATGAGGTGAAAAAAAGCCGAGCAATTGAAGAAGCTGGGATTTGGCAATTGAAGTATTATATGTATTTTTTGAAACAAAAAGGGATTTTTATTGAAAAAGGAGTGGTTGACTATCCAAAAATAAGACAAAGAGAGACCATTTTCTTGTCAGAGGAAGATGAATTGGAAATAGAAAATGTACTAACAGAAATAGAAAGTATAACAAAAGATACTAAACCACCAAAAGTAATTGATAAGCCACTTTGCAAAAAATGTGCCTACTATGAGTATTGCTATATTTGAGGGGTGAGGAAAATAGAAAGCTATTATTTATTTTCAGATGGAGAGCTGAAACGTAAAGATAATGTTATTAGGTTAACAGCACCAGATGGAAGGTTTAAGGATTTAAAAGTGGAGATGACTCGTGAAATTTTCCTTTTTGGAGAGGTAAACATGAATACGAAAGGTTTAAATTATATTGGTCAATTAGGAATTCCTGTTCATATTTTTAATTATTATGGTTTTTATTCTGGGAGTTATTATCCTAGAGAAACAAATGTGTCAGGACAACTTTTGATAGCTCAAGTTGAGCATTACACCGATGAAAAAAGACGTCTATATATTGCAAGTGAATTCATAGAAGCAGCTAGTTTTAATTTACTTAGAAACTTAAGATATTACAAACAACGAGGAAAAGATGTATTAGCAGAAATGGATGAAATAAAATTTTTACGAAAGTCTATTGGGAAAATGGAAGATATTCAAGCTTTAATGGGAATTGAAGGTAATATTAGAAAAGTTTATTACTCGGCTTGGGAAAAAATTATCAATCAAGAAATAGATTTTGAAAAAAGAATAAAACGACCGCCGGATAACATGATTAATACATTAATTTCCTATGTTAATTCTTTGGTTTATTCAAGTTGCTTAACGGAAATTTATAAAACACAATTAAATCCGGTAATTAGTTATTTGCACAGTGCGGGAGAACGGCGCTTTTCACTATGTCTTGATATTGCGGAGATATTCAAACCATTAATTGCTGATCGAATAATTTTTAGTTTGCTAAATAAAAATGTAATTACGGAAGATGATTTTGAAAAAGAGGCTAATTTTTGTTATATGAATAAAGCCGCCCGTCAAAAAGTATTACAAGCATATGATTTAAGAATGAAAGAAACAATAAAACATCGTGATTTAGGTCGTAATGTTTCGTACCGACATTTAATTCGCTTGGAATGTTACAAACTAGTAAAACATTTAATGAACGATAAAGAATATGAAGGATTTAAAATTTGGTGGTGAGTATATGTATGTAATTCTAATTTATGACATTTCTGTTGAATCTGGTGGTGCTAAAGTTTGGCGCAATGTCTTTAAAATTTGCAAAAGATATTTAACACATGTTCAAAAATCAGTATTTGAAGGAGAAATAACTCCAGCACTTTTGGTGAAATTACGAATGGAGCTAGATAATTATATTCGTCAGGATGTTGATTCTGTGATTTTATTTTCTAGCAGACAACAAAAATGGCTAGAAAAAGAATTTTGGGGATTAGCAGATGAAAAAACATCGAATTTCTTTTAGCTGGTTTTTTCTGTCGCCCCCTAGTAGTGTGAAAAACACTGGAGGTCGACAGAAACATGAAATGCGTTGGTGGAGAAGCTTTCTCGTATATCTTACTTAGTTAAAATAGGAAAACAAAACTAAATTTCACCTATTTTTGTATCGGTCGACAAAAATAGGTGCGTGAGGTAAGATGGGAGTAAGGAAAGATTTTGACGGGTTTTTAACTACTTATTGTGAAATGTAAATGTTGTTGTTGCATTCTTTTTAGTTTCATACTCTACTAGGTTTTTAACTACTTATTGTGAAATGTAAATAATTTATCCGCTATCTTGCGGGCTAGGGGCTGATACGTTTTTAACTACTTATTGTGAAATGTAAATGTTTTTTTGAATGACGAAGTTGAATATAAGCATATGTTTTTAACTACTTATTGTGAAATGTAAATATATTATCAATTAACGCCATCACGATGGCAATTATCGTTTTTAACTACTTATTGTGAAATGTAAATAGATGTTTCCTTATTCTTCCACGCTTTTTCTTTCCGTTTTTAACTACTTATTGTGAAATGTAAATGAGGCTGAGAGCTTGGCATGACTATTTGGTGACATCGTTTTTAACTACTTATTGTGAAATGTAAATATCATATGCTGGGTATGGTAGACTTCTCATCAGAGTTTTTAACTACTTATTGTGAAATGTAAATTTCTAACAGCGAACTGCTTAATTGCTTCCTGTTCGTTTTTAACTACTTATTGTGAAATGTAAATACATTAGTACTCAGCTTCACTTATTTGAGTTACTTGGTTTTTAACTACTTATTGTGAAATGTAAATGGTATCAACGTTCGATAGAATGATTAGATACATTGCGTTTTTAACTACTTATTGTGAAATGTAAATAAGGTATGTCGGATGCCGCACAAGTGATTAACAGTAAGTTTTTAACTACTTATTGTGAAATGTAAATCGAGAAATGGGCTAGGTTCATGGAATATTGTAGACAAGGTTTTTAACTACTTATTGTGAAATGTAAATTTTCCTACTGCGCCGCTGTCACTTCCGCCATGCCCGGTTTTTAACTACTTATTGTGAAATGTAAATACAGCTAATGCTTTTGTAAGCAAGTCTGCATTCCCTGTTTTTAACTACTTATTGTGAAATGTAAATTGCTTCTTTTGCGAACTTTCTGATGTATTTTTTTCGTTTTTAACTACTTATTGTGAAATGTAAATCCAATTGGCCTTCTTGTTCATTAATTGGAGAATACGGTTTTTAACTACTTATTGTGAAATGTAAATAGCTAATTTGGTACCGGGTTTGTACCATTTAATTTTGTTTTTAACTACTTATTGTGAAATGTAAATGCCAACCACGTACTTACTCCGGTTTCCATTTTCGGTTTTTAACTACTTATTGTGAAATGTAAATACGAAACCAGCAAGTAAAACAAAAGAAAAAACAAGTTTTTAACTACTTATTGTGAAATGTAAATTCAGATGAGGAATTAAAACGTGCAGAAAACAGTAGCGTTTTTAACTACTTATTGTGAAATGTAAATGGAGATTGGTTCCGCAAGTATCGCATTTAGCTTTTGTTTTTAACTACTTATTGTGAAATGTAAATCGCAAAAGCGAGGGCATCAGAATTATTTAATTCGAGTTTTTAACTACTTATTGTGAAATGTAAATCAAGGATAATTTGCTATCTATATTCTGTGTATTTTTTGTTTTTAACTACTTATTGTGAAATGTAAATTCTTACAAGAAAAGGATGAGCGAGAAGAGGCACTGCCACTAAAAAATGAGAATAAAAGAAAAACACTTTCGTTGGATTCATGTAAAATGAAATTAACGGAGGTGTTTTTTCATCATGTCCCACTTTTCTGAGCAGACTGATTTTATTTAAAAAATCAGTTTCTCAATAATTAGTGTATTCTCTTTTTTTCGTCCAGCGAAAACCATTTTCGCAATCTTTGAAACCGCTTGCAGTAATGGTTAGCTATACTTATAATGAACGTAGCAAATCGGCCAAAAAGGAATAAATTTTCAAAATTAGCTAACTGGAGTAGTAGAAAACGGAAAAGTGGAAATATTTCGTTCTATTTTCATTGAAAACGAACAAAAAGGAGAGCTTAAGAATGAAAAAAATCGTACCAATCAGTTGTATTGTTGCAGTTTTAATGCTTCTAGCGAGTTGTGGTAGTGGAGATGCATCCAGTTCAAAAGTGGAGTTTTATACGGATAAGGGCGGAGAAAATGTAGGTATCTTGAACTCCATGTCAGACCAGATTGAAAAAGATGGGGGCGTTGGTTATAAAACCGTGGGATACACGGAGGTGACATCTTATGAAACAACCGTACAACAATCACTTGATAGCGACAAAGCACCAGGATTGTTCACTTGGTGGAGTGGGGATAAATTGAAAAAGCTGGTAGATAACGATTTGGCTGTGGACTTAACGAAAGAATGGAAAGATTATTATGAAAAAGAAGGGGTCAACCCAGGGCTCGCGGATGCTTTTACAATAGATGGAAAAGTGTATGCTGCACCGTTTAGCGTATTATACAACGGGATTATATACAATAAGCATTTATTTGATAAGTATAATTTAGAAGTTCCAAAAACTTGGGATGAATTTATAAAAGTATGCGATACGCTTAAGGCAAATAAAATAGACCCAATTGGGTTAAAAAATGATCCTTGGGCAAGTTTTCTATGGTTTCAAACGCTAATTGCAAGTTATGATCCGGATTTATATGTGGGACTCACGAATGGTGACATTAAATATACCGACCCTGAAATGAAAAAAGTGATGAAAATCTGGCAAAAAATGATTAAAAAAGGGTACTTTGGTGATCCAGTAGATCCAGCATCGCAAGCAAAAATGTTTTCAACAGATAAAAGTGCGATGATCTATGAGCCAAGTGTGACATCTGCTACATTGAAAAAAGAATACAACATGGAACCAGGCAAAGATTTCGATGTATTTGTTGCTCCATCGATGAAAGCTGATCAAAAACAAGTTATTTTCTTTGAAGCATCTCCAATTGTTGTTTCTAAGAAGAGTCAACAAAGTACCGATGCAAAAAAAGTACTCCGCAGTTTCTATAAGAAAGATGTACAACAAATTTTCGTTGATGAGGCAGGTATTATAAACACAGATAAAACTAAGTCAGATGATCCTGTAAATGGAAGTTTTGTCAAAGAAGCTGGAAATACAGATAAATATCAAGTAATGGTGCGTTACTATGAGGCTACACCAAGTGAGGTTGTCACAGTTGCAACCGATGAACTATGGAAATTTTTCTACAAACCAACCGATGCAGTGCTGGATGATACCTTGAATACGATTCAAAAAACTGCGGACAGTGCATTTAACTAAGATAAGGAGTAAGAGGGAGTGACAACATTGCTCGCCTCTTGCTTTTAAAAAGAAAGGTGTGTCTGATATGAGTTTACAGGCGAAAGCAAACCTGAAAAGGGGCGGGGGATTAAAACCTTATTTATATATTGCACCAGCAGTACTTTTTGTGTTCTGCTTTTGTATTTTATCTATTATTTTTACATTATTTATTAGTTTTACGGACTGGAGTGGTTTGGGGAGTTTTAAGTTTGTTGGTTTTGATAACTATATTGCTGTTTTCCAAGACAAGAACTTTTTGTTATCTTCTATTAATACGCTAGTCTGGGTGGCTGCGGGACTTATCATCCCAGTTGTTCTTCCGTTACTTTTTGCCATTGCGATTATTAAAAGTTCTTTTGCGACTATCTTCAAAAATTTGTTTTACTTTCCAAATGCTGTTTCAGGTGTAATTGTTGGATTGATTATGACTAGTCTTTTATCGATGTATGGTTTGCCACAGTTATTAGGAATGCTTGGTTTTGAAAATTTGGATAAAAACTGGCTTAATATTCCTTATGTTAATACAGGTGTAATGATTGTAGCTGGGATTTGGCAAGGGATTGGCTTGAATATGTTACTTTTTATTATTGGTTTAGTGAACATGCCATCAGAACCAATCGAGGCAGCAAAGTTAGAAGGTGCTTCAGGGCTTACTTTATATACAAAAATTATTTTACCACTACTTAAGCCGACGATTGTTGTAGTAGTGCTTATGTCACTCGTGAACAGCTTCAAAACATTTGATAGTATCTGGGTTATGACTGGCGGGGGACCGTATCGTACGTCAGAAACGTTAGCCGTTACGATGTATAAGGAATCCTTTTCGAATAATCATTTGGGGATGGGGTCGGCAATTGCCGTAATGCTATCCGTGATTATACTAGTTATCTCCATCTTTTATTTACGAAAGACATTTACGAAAGAAGGGAGTAATTAATTATGATACAAGAAAAGCACGCTGGAGTCGGAAAATGGACAGTAAACATTATTCTGATTATACTGGCTATTATCTGGGTCTTTCCATTTCTTTACGTGATTGTCAATGCCGTAAAAAGCTCGGCAGAATATAGTACTGGGAATTTTTGGGATTTACCAAAATCATTTTCGATTGCGGAAAACTGGGAGTACTTAACACAGCAAATTCAGTTAGGTTCTGGTTTTATTAATAGTATAATTTACGGAGCATTAGGTGGCGGTCTTGGTATTATTATGGCGGCACTGGCAGCATATGCGATTGAAACACTCAAAATCAAGCACGGTTTACTATGGTTTTTCGTCATTTATAGTGGGACTATTTTTCCGTTTCAAGTATATTTGATTCCGATTTTTAAAGCATACAATAAGGTCGGGTTATATGATACACGCGTTGGGATGATACTTATTTATGCGGCGCTGATTATTCCGTTTAGTGTATTTGTCTTGCGGAATTTCTTGATGGGTATTTCTAAAGAGATGCTTGAAAGCGCAAGAATGGACGGGGCATCTGATTTTTATATTTTTAGGAAGATTTACATGCCAATGGCTCGGGCTCCGCTTGCGGCAGTATTTTTATTCCAATTCACTTGGATTTGGAGTGATTTGCTATTCGGAATGACATTGACGAAATCAGAATCTGCACGACCTGTAATGGCGGCGGTGTCCTTGCTCGGCGGGTCGACGATACAAAAAGTACCACCGATTTTGTTAGCAGCAATTATTGTCTCCATTCCGACAATTGTGCTATTTATTTTGTCACATAGAAACTTAGAAAAAGGATTTATTATGACTACTAAATAAGGAGTGTTGTCCAAAATGGCATTATCAAAAAAATGGAAATTATACGTATTGCATCATTCTCATACTGATATAGGATATACGGAGCGCCAAGAAAAATTAAAGCGGTATCATGTTGACTTTATCCAGCAAGCGATTAATATTTTAACAGAAATTGAAAATGGAAACCGTCCGGAATGGGAAGGATTTCGCTGGGTATGTGAAAACTATTGGCAAGTAGAAAATTTTCTTAAAAATAGTAATGAAGAAAATATTGCTTGTTTTGAACGTTATGTGCAGGCAGGACTGATTGATATCTCACTTAATTATTTAAATATGACAGAATTAGTAGATGACGATGTTTTGAATCATAAATTGGCGCAAGGTCGGAGTTATGCTGACCATTTAGCAGTTCCGCTTGATTCGGCGATGACTGCAGATATTAATGGCTACTCTTGGGGATATGCTGATGCGTTAGCGAATAATGGGATTGAGAACTTATTTAGTTGTATTCATACACATCATGGCATGTTTCCGCTGGGGAAAAAACATCAAGGATTTTGGTGGGAAGGCCCAAGTGGCGAGCGTGTCTTAACGTGGGTATCTGACCACTATCATATCGGAAACGAACTATGTTTAGTACCGGATCACGGTATTACCTATTTGCTGGAGGAGCGCTTTAATGCAAATGCAGAGGTAGCAGATTTTAAAGTAGCAGAAGAAAGGATTTTCAGCTATATAGAGAAGTTGGACGAGGACGAGGAATATGATTATCATTTTGTACCGGTTATGGTTTCTGGAATGAGTACGGATAACGGTGCTCCGAATGGTCAGATTTTAGAGCGAGTAAGAGCTTGGAATGACTTGCACGGTGAGCAAATTGAGATTGAAATGATAACGCTTAACCACTTTTTTGAAATTCTGCGGGAGGAAATGAACGAATTGCCAGTCTATCGTGGTGATTGGAATGATTGGTGGGCGGATGGTGTTGGTTCAACGCCGGCTGTTGTAAAACATTATAAAGATGCACAGCGAAAATACCACATTGGCAAGCAGTTAGCACCTGAATTTGTTGCAGCAGACAAGCAGTATCTGGATGAGGTGGAGTACGAGCTGACACTATACGCAGAACATACATGGGGTTACTCATCTTCAGTGACAGAACCTTGGGAAACACTCGTCAATGATCTGGATTTTAGGAAGTCGGCCTATGCTATTCGTGCAAATCAATTGGCATCACTGAAATTAGACCAAATTTTAGCAGCCAAAGGGGAAGTAACGATTCGACCTGACCGAGAAAAACTGTTCAAGGTAATTAATCCACAAGCAGTGGCACGGACGGATAGTGTTTGCTTATATATTGAGCACTGGGAGGATGTTGAAGGTGCTGGTGTAGACATTTTATTGCAAAATATCGAGGTGGTAGATGAAGCAACTGGGGAAATACTGCCATCACAAGTTAGGGAAATAGCCCGAGCAAAAGAAGTGGAAGTAGTTCTTGAACTAGCAGGTTTGGAGGAGCGGATTTTACGTGTACGCTTAAAGAAAAAACTGCAAAAAGAAGCTTATCGTTATTTAGCGGCGGATAAAGTAAAAGATATCATGTATGATGGCTGGCAAGAAGGGTTACGTATGAATGCGCATCAAATTGAAACAAAATATTACTCGATAACATTAGATGAAACAAAAGGAATTGTTGCGATGAAAGATAAGTTGGATGGGAAATCCTTACTTAGAGATAATCTCGAACATGCGCCGTTTGCAGGGATTTATGAGCGAACAACAACGGAACCAAATGCGTGGGAAGTTCGTCATACAATGGGAAGAAACCGCAAGAAAATGAATACAAATCGTTACGTATCAAAATTACGAGATATTCAGGTAGGCGGATCCGGTGATGTTAGTGGAACCATTATATTTAGCTATGATTTAGAAGGAACACAAATGTATGAAGTTCACATGAAAGTATATCGTGACACGCCAAAAATAGATGTTACGCTTCGGTTGCATAAAGACAGCATTTGGGATCCTGAAAATCTATATATTTCATTCCCATTCACAACTGGCACAACAGAAGAACTTTATTTTGATAAAACAGGGTGTCTTGTACGTCCTGGAATAGACCAGTTACCTGGGACAAATCAAGAGTTTTATTTAGTGCAAGAGGGGGCAGCTTATGTTGGAACTGAAAAATCGATTATTCTAGCGCTAAAAGATACGCCGTTATTAGTGCTCGGTGATTTAAAACACCACCTTATCGAACTAACTGGACAAGGAAAGACCGAAAAAAATAAAGAACCACTTTATGTTTGGCTAATGAATAATTTCTGGGAAACGAATTTCAAAGTAGATTTGGCAGGTTTTTATGAGTTCCGTTATACACTAGCGACATTACAAACAAACCAGGCGGATGTTGCGGTTGCTGCTTGTAAATCATATAATCAAGGCTTTTTATCGATGTATATCTAGGGAGTGGGGAGTAATGTATCGTATCGGAATAGATGTTGGCGCAACGAACATGCGAGTGGCATTGTTTGATTCGAATAATCAGTTGGTGGCACGGGAACAAGTGAAAACAGAAGCGGTATTGGGACCCGCTCAAGCACTGGAAAAGTTGGTGGGGATGATTGGGCAAGTTGATCCAAAAGGCTTAGCAATTGGAGTTGGTATTGGCGCTCCTGGACCGCTTGACATTACGAATGGCATGGTTCTTGATGCTCCAAATTTACCCGGGTGGCATGGATTTCGCATTCGTGATGAGCTTGCGAATCGTATAGGTACACCAGTTTCTCTGATAAATGATGCCAAAGCAGCAGCTCTTGCTGAGGCGAGAATGGGTGCGGGAATTGGCTTCTCCACTGTTCAATATATAACTATAAGTACTGGTATTGGCGGAGGCTTTGTTTGTGACGGAGAAATATTTTCTGGTAGTCATGGACATGCTTCTGAAGTTGGGAACATGGTAGTTAATGCGAGTTTGTTAAATGGTACGTTAGAGAATATATGCAGTGGGAGTGCCTTGTTGCGTGTAAGTAAACAACTATTCGGTGAAGACAAGACAGCAACTGAGTTATTTGTGCAATATGAAGCTAATCAAGAAGAAGCATGCCAAGTAGTGGAAGATTGGCTATATCATTTTAGTGCTGGACTAACATCGATTATCCAAGTAATTGATCCAGAAGTTTTCGTTCTCGGAGGAGCGGTCGTTCTAAATCATCCTTGGTTAGTAGAAAAATTATATCCAATTATAACAAAGCAAGTGTATAGCACAATGAGAGAAAATATTCAGTTGAAAATCGCAAGTCTAGGTGATGATGCAGGACTTTACGGGGCTGCGTTACTTGTTAAGTGAAAGGAATGGTGGGATTTTGGAAAATAATACAAGTCTAGATAAGGAACTGATGGGAGACGATACGTATATACGGTTACAGCAAATTACAGCAGAAATTGTAAAAGAAGCTGCAAGTGATAATACTGAACTTGCAACATTAATTGATGGAGCGATAGATCAAATTTTGCAGCAGGGAAATTTATCCGAGAAGTTGCAAAGAATGTTTCGAAAATGCATGCTAAATACGATTACAACCACACTTGTGCAAAAACAAGATGATTCGGCCTTTTTAATTACAGGCGATATACCAGCGATGTGGTTGCGTGACTCGGGAGGTCAATTGCGTGTATTTCTAAATTTAGATGATCCAAGTGGGAAGCTATATGATGTGATTCGAGCGGTAATTAGGCAACAGTTTCGTTATGTCCAGCTTGATCCATATACAAATGCATTTAATTTTACTGGAAATGGCAACAGTTGGAGCGATATAGACCGAAGTGAACGAAAGAATCCTTGGAGCTGGGAACGGAAATATGAACTTGATTCCCTTTGTTTCCCAGTAGAGCTTGCTTATTTTTATTGGAAGCGGACAAAACGAGTAGATTTATTTGATGAGGATTTTCTGACAGCTGTTAAAGTATTAATAGATGTATTTCGCGTGGAACAGCATCATGAAGAAAAGTCCGAGTACTTCTTTATTCGAGATAATGGTATTGAACAAGACAGTTTGCCAAATCAGGGGCGAGGAACTAAAGTTGGTTATACTGGCATGATTTGGTCAGGTTTTCGTCCTAGTGATGATGCTTGTGAATATGGTTATTTGTTACCAGCAAACATGTTTGCCGTCGTAATCCTTGGCTATTTGGAAGAAATAATGACAACTTTTTATCCAGAGGAAAGAGTGTTATTAACCACGATAACAAAAATCAAAGAAGAGGTACAACAAGGCATTGAAAAATTTGGTATTATTGACCACCCCACACATGGAAAAATATATGCCTATGAGGTGGATGGTTTAGGGAATAGCAATCTTATGGATGATACAGGTGTTCCAAGCCTGCTTTCCTTACCATATATAAAATATTGCGATACAGATGAAGCTATTTATCAAAATACACGTCGTTTCTCTCTATCAAAGGATAATCAATATTATTTTGAAGGTGCAGCCGCAAAAGGATTAGGAAGTCCTCACACGCCTCCCGAGTACGTTTGGCATATGGGATTAGCGATTCAAGGGTTGACTTCAACGGATCAAACTGAATGTCAGGAGTTGCTATGTTTATTTGAAACAACAGATGCTGGAACAGATCTTACACACGAAGGTTTTCTGGCAGATGATCCAACTATCTATACGAGAGATTGGTTTTCTTGGTCCAACTCGATATTTTGTGAATTTATTTTAAAAGAAATGGGAAAATTAAAGCTATAACTTATTTTCGATGTGCAGGATATCCCTGATATTATTTGGGGGTATCCATTGTATAATGGTTCTATTAAGAAGAAAAGAGGTTTTAGCGATGAAGTCAGGAATTGTGCAATTGCAAGCAATGGCCAAGCAATCTATGGGGTCCTATCAAGATATTGCAAAATACATCATAGCAAATGCAGAAACAGTGAAAACGATGCATATTACACGATTAGCTGAAGCGTGTTTTACAAGTCCGGCAACCATTGTGCGAATGTGTAAAAAGCTTGGTTATAAAGGCTTCACCGATTTTAAACAAGACCTTGTGTTGAATTTACATAAATGGTTTTTTGAGAAGCAGGAAGTATATAATCGAGGTTATATTTATCCAAATAAGGCCGCAATTGAAATTGGAGAAGTTATTACAAACTTAACAATAAATGGCATGATTAAAAGTGTGCAATTTCTGGATTCAGAGCTGGTAACTGATTTGGCAAAAATACTATATGAAGCAGAACAGATTGATTTTTATGGTTGCGGAATTTCCAATCTTGTCGCACAAGATTTTTCCTATCGTTTTTTACGTTCAGGAAAAAGTACGAGTGCATTTGCAGATTCGCATATTCAAATTTCACAAGCGCAACAATCTGGCGCGGGATGTGTCGCTGTTGGAATTTCGTATAGTGGAGAAACTCAAGAGGTGATAACAGCATTGGAGATTGCCAAACAGCTGGGTGCATACACGATTTCATTTACATCGGAGGAAGATAATAGTTTGGCACAAGTAGCTGCTTGTAATATTACTGTTGCTCAGATTGAACACCCAGAAGGCTATGTTGCAGCAGCTTCACGTATCGAAATGTTGCACGTAATGGATATTATTTATTCCGTTTATATTAGTACATACGACGAAACCATCGCAGCGAAAATAGCACGAACAAGACCTTATTTCAAAAAGAAAAATGAGGATATGGAGCAAGATTAGAACATGACATTTAAGACTCCTTTTTCGTACGGCGGAAATGGTTTTCGCTATTAGCTAAAAGTATTGTAGAAAGCGCTTTAAGTTCTTATACTGAAAGCATGAAGAGAAGGAGGCATTGGAAATGAGAAATAATGAAATGAGATATAATCACTCTCCAACTACAACAGTGAAAGGTGATTTTAAAACTTGGACGGGATTTCAAACTATCTGTTTAGAACTTTCAACTGTGCTAGCTAAGTATTCTAAAAAAAATACTGTATTAGTAATAGAGACTTATCCAGGAGTTCGTATTGAAACGCTGAGAGCTGCCTTGGATAAATATTTTGAAGGAGCAACCATTTTCTGTGCGGATGATTTTGCGATGAATGGTCAGGAAATTCAGGAAAAATTTGCTATGTTGATAACAGAAGACCGTGTTTTCGGACGAATGGCAGCAATTAAGGTGGAGGATTACTATGAAAAATCAAAGTTAGAGCTGTTGCGGAATAAGCTAACTGTTACAGAGGGTTTGACAATTGTTTTTGGAACAGGAGCAAGTTTGGCAGTAGAGGCAGATTTGACGGTTTATGTGGATGTTGCGCGCTGGGAGATTCAGCAACGAATGCGTTCAGGTGAAATTGGTAATTGGAATGATACAAACTTAGATGAGGATATTTTGCGGAAATATAAACGAGGTTTTTTCTTGGATTGGCGAGCAGCAGATCGATTAAAAGTAGAGTTATTTGACAAAATTGATTATTATGTGGACGATAATGAGCTGAATAATCCCAAAATGGTACACTGGTCGGCATACTGTTCAGCACTAGAACAGATGCTGCAAGGACCATTTCGCTTTGTACCGTATTTTGACCCAGGAGTATGGGGCGGACAATGGATGAAGAAAAACTTGGGCTTGGACGCAAAGGCTAGTAATTTTGCTTGGGCATTTGATGGGGTTGCAGAGGAGAATAGCTTGTATTTGCAGTTTGGAGAGGTTCGTGTGGAGACTCCAGCAATCAACGCAGTATTGAAATATCCAATGGAACTACTAGGCGAACTAGTATACAGCAGATTTGGTGCGGAATTACCGATTCGGTTTGATTTTCTGGATACGATGGATGGACAGAACCTTAGCTTGCAAGTACATCCCAATAAGGAATATATTAAAAAGCAGTTTGGAATGGATTATACGCAGGAGGAGAGCTATTATTTATTAGATGCGAAGAATGATGCAGTTGTTTACTTGGGTATGAAAGACGGTGTTAAACCAACTGAGTTTATAGGTGCACTGGAAGAAGCGCAAACAGGAGAAGTTTCGCTGGATGCAGCGCGCTATATCAATACAATTCCAGCTAAAAAACATGACCATTTTTTAATACCATCGGGAACAGTTCATTGTTCGGGTGCTGATTCGATGATTTTAGAAATAAGCTTGTGTGCGTACATTTTTACTTTTAAACTGTGGGATTGGGGACGATTAGGACTAGATGCGAAACCACGACCAGTGCATATTGACCACGGCGAAAAAGTGATTAACTGGAATCGTCCTGAAAAATGGGTGGCAGAAAATTTAGTGAATCAGTTGGAACCTTTAATTAAGACGAAGACCCATACAAAGGAACGTACAGGATTGTACAAAACAGAACAAATTTATACTGAGCGAGACTGGTTTACGGATTTTGTCGATTACGATAATTCAGAACAAACCGTGAATATGTTGAATTTGGTTGAAGGAGATAAAGTTGTGGTAGAAAGTTTGGATGACAGCTTTGAAGCCTTTGAAGTTCATTATGTGGAAACATTCGTAATCCCAGCGCAGATAAAAAGATTTAGGATTAGTAATGTTGGAGAAAGCGAGCGAGTTGCTATTTTAAGAGCTCGAATTATGTGAGAAATAGGCGCAATCAGGTGAGTCTGGTTGCACCTATTTTTTTGCGAGAAGCTTTGAAAAGAAAAATTATTATCAAAATGAAGCTACGAAAATTGACTTCTTACCCAAATCTCCGTAATATCAAACATAGACTACTATATTTTAGTCTGAAAAGGGGGAAATTATATGCAGCAAGAAAGAGCAATGGAGCGGAAGATTCGGCCGATTCCAATTATTGCCTCATTTTTGATGGCAGGATTTATTGGGTTATTTAGTGAAACGGCATTAAATATGGCGCTTAGTGATTTGATACAGGTGTTTGATATTAGTTCAGCAACAGTGCAGTGGCTTACAACTGGTTACTTATTAACGCTTGGAATATTAGTACCGATTTCCGGATTACTTTTACAATGGTTTACAACTCGTGGATTATTTTTTACAGCAGTAAGCTTTTCGATTGCTGGGACACTAATTGCAGCAATCTCACCAACGTTTGCAATGTTAATGGTAGGGCGTGTAGTACAAGCAGTAGGTACAGCACTATTATTACCATTAATGTTTAATACCATTTTATTAATCTTCCCAGAGCATAAACGTGGCTCTGCGATGGGAATGATTGGGCTAGTTATTATGTTTGCGCCGGCTGTTGGTCCGACCATTTCTGGACTGATTTTGGAAAACCTAACATGGAATTGGATTTTCTGGATTTCTTTACCATTCTTAATTATCGCATTATTATTTGGAATTAAATATATGCAAAATGTTTCGGTTGTAACAAAGCCGAAAATTGATATTTTATCGATTATTCTTTCTACACTAGGATTTGGTGGGGTTGTATTTGCCTTTAGTAGTGCAGGAGAAAATGGCTGGGGTAGCGCAACAGTTCTAACAGCAATTATTGTTGGTGGAATTTCACTTGCTTTATTTGTATGGCGCCAACTGACAATGGAAAAACCGTTAATGGACTTAAAAGTTTTTAAATATCCGATGTTCACACTAGGACTTATTTTGGTATTTATTAGTTTCATGATGATCCTTTCGACGATGATTCTACTTCCGCTTTACTTGCAAAATAGTTTAGCACTCGCAGCATTTTCGGCGGGACTTGTTTTGCTTCCGGGTGGAGTATTAAATGGTTTGATGTCGCCATTTACTGGTCGGTTGTTTGATGCGTATGGCCCGCGCGCACTTGTTATTCCAGGGTTTGTAGTCGCTGTTATTGCGTTATTCTTTTTAACGAGAATTGAAACAGATACGACGGCATTGACAATTATCATACTTCATTCGGTGTTGATGATTGGGATTTCGATGGTCATGATGCCTGCGCAAACCAATGGATTAAATCAACTGCCTCGTAAGTTATATCCAGATGGCACAGCGATTATGAATACGTTGCAGCAAGTTTCTGGAGCAATTGGAACGGCTGTCGCAATCACGATTATGACAGCTGGACAAAAGGCTTACATGGAAACCGCGCAAGGAGCTGGACCGGAAGAAATGGTTGCATCACTTACAGCCGGAATCCAAAACGCCTTTGTTTTCGGATTAATTATGGCGTGTATTGGCCTTGTTTGCTCGTTATTTATTCGAAAAGCAAAATAATGATAGGTCAGGAGCTTCTCTTAATTGAGAAGTTCTTTTTTTGACAAAAATTAGGCGAACAGTTAAAATAATATTAAATATAGTTTATAAAGTTTGTTTATTAACTTTTTGGAAAGGAGCGGTTTGGATGGCACTTCCACGTGATTTGAAAGAATTGAATAAGCGACATATCAAATCGATTTTACGTCAGCGGGGCGCGATGACGAAAGCAGAAATTGCAGAAATAACAGACCTAAGTGTGGTTACAGTGAACAAGTTAATACGCGCTTTAGAAGAAGATGACGAAATTATCGAGCAAGATAGTTCAGTTGTAACTGGCGGAAGAAGGGCAATTTCATACAAAATTAATCCGAATTTCCAACAAATTTTGGTCGTTAGTTTACAAGAAAAATGGAAGAAAATCACTTATTCTTTTTCTGTATATAATTTGTTAGGCGAAGTAGAGTTTGTGGAAGATATGTCGGGGGAAGATTTAGATATACATGCGCTGAAAAGAAATATTAAAGACCATGTTTGTGCTTTCCCTAAGATTTCTTGTATTGTAATCGGTGTTCCTGGAATTGAAATTGGTGGGAGACTGCGGGCGATGGATTTTCCGCTACTTTTGAATGTACATTTGCGAGAAACATTGGAATCAGAAGTGAATTTACCGGTGCTTGTGGAGACTGATACGAATGCAGCAATTTTAGGTTATAAAAATCGACCTGTCACAGAAAATAACATTGTTGGGCTTTATTACCCAGAACGCTTTCCTCCAGGTGCTGGCTTACTCATGAATGGGGAGATTTTAAAAGGAAAGAATGGACTTGCGGGTGAAATTAAGTATATACCATTGCAAATTGATTGGGATAACTTTGATTTTTCAGTGGACAAGATTAAAGAACATATACGCAAAATGGTTCTACTCACAATGAGTTTTTATGATCCAGAAACGATTGTTATCTATACGAACTTTTATTTCGGGCAAAAAGATTTTATGGAGGAATTGACACTTAGTTTAGCGGAGATATACCCATATGCAAGACTACCTAAAATTCTATTATCGCGAAAATTTACGACAGACTATCGAATAGGCTTATTTGCTTTTGGGATTGATTATCTAGAGAATAATTTGACGGACTGGAGAATATAAAAAGATGAACCTTGAAAAAGGCTCATCTTTTTTGTTTATTTAAAGAAATTTGGCAAGTATTCTTTGTGGGCTTCTAAAAGTTCATCCAGCATTTCGCGGGCAACGGATTCGCTCGGAGTTAACGGGTTGATTGTCATCGCAAGTAGTGCTTTGTCATAATCCCCAGTTACTGCTGCTTCTGCTGTTAAACGTTCAAAAGTCTTGATTTCTTGAATGATTCCGTTGATAGCGATTGGAAGGCGTCCGCTTGCTAGTGGAATTGGTCCTTGGCGAGTGATAACACAGTTTGTTTCTACTGCGGAATCAGGGTCGATATCAAGGATTGCTCCGTTATTACGAGTATTAACGATTTGAATATCGCGTTTGTCGTTGTAAATCGAGTTGATTAAGTTACATGCAGCTTCACTATAATAAGCACCGCCACGTTGTTCTAGTTGTTTTGGTTTTTCAGCAAGTTCTTCTTGTTTATAAAGTTCGAATAGTTCTGCTTCTACTTTTTTAACAACTTCTGCACGAGTACCATGTTCCGCATATGCACGAGCTTGGTCTTCCAGTTGTTGTTTTGTTTGCCAGTAGTAGCGCAAGTAGTCGATTGGAATCATGTTAAGTGTACGTAAGAACGTTTTGTCCCAACCAGTTGCGTTAATATTTTTCAGGCTTGAGCCAGCTTCATCTTCTGTCATTTTGAAAACAACATCTTTTGTTACATCTTTGCCATTATGATAAACGGTTTTTGCGAATACCATGTGGTTTAAACCAACGAATTCAACGTAAATTTCGGAAACATCTACACCGAGCGTGTCAGCGATATTACGTTCGATGCCGATTGGTCCGTTACATAAGCCAACTACTTTCTTTTGGTTACTATAACGAAGAACTGCTTCTGTTACCATTCCAGCTGGGTTAGCAAAGTTAATTAACCAAGCATCTGGGCAAAGGCGTTCCATATCTTTACAAATATCCAAAATTACTGGAATTGTACGAAGACCTTTGAACATGCCGCCTGGTCCGTTTGTTTCTTGACCAACAACGCCATAAGAATTCGGAATACGTTCATCTTTTACACGTGCATCTAATAAACCGACACGTAATTGAGTTGTAACGAAATCAGCATCTTTTAAAGCTTCTTCACGATCAAGTGTTAAATGTATTTCCATGTTAACGCCAGCTTTTTTCACCATACGTTTTGCAAGATTACCAACGATTTCTAGTTTTTCACGGCCAGCTTCTACGTCTACTAACCATAATTCGCGAACTGGTAATTCATCTTGACGTTTAATAAATCCTTCAATTAATTCGGGTGTATAACTTGAGCCGCCACCAATAGTTGCGATTTTAATACCTTTAGTCATTATTCATACCTCCAAGGATATTTTTTTGAAAAGGCTTACTTCTTTGTAACTAGCCTTTTCTTCTCACAGTTATAGTATAGAAATATTATGAAAAAATAGCTAGTATTTGGCGAACAATAGGTAAGGATTTCCTAAGTAGGAACTTGTTACATTTGAGTAACGAGGTGTTACATGGTAAAATAAAGCGAAAAGAGGTGTGGAAATGCTTTTTTTAGATAAAAATTTAGAATTAAATGATACGGAATTAGATATTTATAATTATATTGTGGCGAATTTAGATAAAGTGGTTTACATGCGGATTCGTGATTTAGCGACCGAGGCACACGTTAGTACGACAACGATTCTGCGGTTTTGTCGAAAATTCGGTTGTAACGGCTTTTCAGAATTCCGTGTGAAGTTACAACTTTACTTGGAGGAACAAAAATTGGCGCAAATTGATATGGCAGACGAGACAACCTATATTGATTTTTTGAAGCGAACCGCACAACCGGAATTTAAAGCACAAATTCAAAATGCTGTTCGAATTCTTCGCGACCGGGAATTGGTGTTATTTGCAGGCGTCGGTTCTTCGGGTGTAATTGCGGAATATGGTGCAATTTATTTTTCATCGTTATTTACATTAGCGCTACATATTGAAGATCCGCTTAATCATCCGTTTTATCATTTATCAAGCAAATTATCAGCTAAAATTTGTATGATTGCGATATCGGTTGAAGGAGAGAATAAAGATATTATTCGTTATATTCACCAATTAAAAGCGCAAAATTGCAAAGTTATTTCAATCACAAATAGCGCAAAATCAACCATTGCCCGGCTTTCTGATGCGAACATTGCTTACTATATTAATAAAGAAATGTACCAAGAAGCGAATATTACTTCTCAATTACCTGCGCTTTACACAATTGAAAATATTGCCCGGGAAATAAGGACACAAATTGATCAAGAAAAACGCTAAATAGCAAGTTTTGCTTAGATTTCTGAGCAAAACTTTTTTTGTAACAAAATTGTCACTTACGAAGAATTTTTTTATTTGCTACGATTGTTCTTTGGGAGGTGAAAGTATGTACAGTAATCGGAAAGAAAAGGTCGTTTTTACATTTATTATGTGTTCTTTAATGATTTTATGTATGAGTTCTTATAATATATTTCTAGAAAATGGAGTTAATTCAGGAGCTTTTGTGATTGTTTTAAAAGCATTTATACCGTTTGTTTTCATTGGGTTTTTATTAGATTTTTTTATTGTAGGGAAGATTGCTAGTCGTATACACAGCATGATAGTAAGCGAGAAAGCTTCGACATTAAAAAAAATCATAATGATGCAATTGTTGATGGTTACGTTTATGTGTGTGTTAATGTCAACGCTAAGTCTCCTTGTTAATCAACAGGACTGGAGCCATTTAGGAGTTCTCATTTTACGAAATTATTTTGTAGCTTTATTTTTACAAATTTTTATCGTGTCTCCTTTTGTTCGGTTTATTAGTCCGCGGATTTTTGGACTTTTATAAAGACGAAAAAAATGCTTAGCTTGAGTTTGATACTTAAGCTAAGCATTTTTTAATTATTTTTTATTATAAAAAGCATCAAGTGCATCTTCTACGGTTTTCTTCGTATAGCCATTATCAATAATATAACCAAGCTCATGTTTTCTAAAGCTCGTTTTTAAATGATCAATTAAGTCAGCGAAGTAATATTCAATGTCTTTATCGTCGAGCCATTTAAGTAAGTCTTTTAACTCTTCGGTAGCTGTGGTATCAATATTAATAATCGCACTAGACTCAAAAATTACTAGTTTTGTATCATCTTGGACAGCATTCTTTAAGCCGTCAGCGAATTTATTAAAATTTCCGAAGAAAAGGGAAGCGCTATAACGATAAATAACCACATTTGGAATTGGTTTCGCTTCTGGTTTGCGTTTTAAATCGAAGTAACCATGTCGGCCTTCGATGACACCTAAAATAGCAATAGGAGATTTCATCGAACGACTTATTACATTAATGAATGATAACACGATTCCAAGTAATACACCGAAAATAACACCAACTAGGAGTGTTCCAACTGCTGCAACAATCCAAACAGTTGCTTCACGATGAGAGACTTTGAATAACCCTTTTAGAACATCGATATCAATAATACCAACTAGTGCTGCAAAAACAATACCAGACAAGACTGGTTGTGGCATATAGTAAAGTAAGCCACTTAAAAAGGCAACAATAAGTGCAATAATTGTGGCTGCAACAATCGAAACCATTTGTGTCTTCCCGTGGAATTGTTCGTTAGCAGCAGTTCTTGACACACTTGCACTTGTCGGCGGACAACCGGAAATGGATGCGACGAAATTTGAAATACCGTAAGAAAATAGTTCTCGATTATCGTCAATCGTATATTTATTCCGTAGTGCAAAGCTTTCACTGGGTAGAAGCGAACCAGCAAATGTGGCAATTGCACAAATTAACCCGCCACCAATTGCTAAAGCCCAAGAACTTGCGCCAAAATCTGGAAGTCCAAGTGAAGGGAAGCCTACTGGTATTTTACCAACAATATCAACGCCTGACTGATCAAGTTTAAAGTAATAAGCTGCTAGTGTTCCAATGATTAAAACAATTAATGACATAGGAATTTTGGGGATTAATTTTTTACTAGTGATGACAATGATAATTGTAACAAGACCCATTGTTAGTGAAAGCCAATTCGATTGGAAAAATTGACCAAAAATAATGCTTAAACTAGAGAAAAAACTATCTCCACTCTCTTTTAGGCCCATTATCTTAGGAATCTGGCCCATAATAATGGAAACGCTAAGTCCTGAAATGAATCCACTAAGAACTGGTGCTGAAATATATTTTGCAAATCGGCCGAGTCTTAATATAGAAAAAAGCACTAAAAATATTGCACAAAAGAAAGCAAGTATAGGCGCAAGTGCAATGGCCTCTTTTGAACCAGCAGCAAGACCAGCCGTCCCTAAAATGATTGAACCGGTAATGGCACTAGCGGTAGCGTCAATTCCAAATACTAATTGTGGCGAACTTGCAAAAATAACATACGCAATAACTGGTAGGAAAGATGCGTATAACCCATAAATCGGTGGCATGCCTGCGACTTGTGCATAACCCATGGCTACGGGAATAGTAAGAGCCGCAACACCAACACCTGAAATAACATCATTTCGTAAATAGGATGCTTTATACCCATTTAGTGATAGTAAGATGTATTTAAACATAAGTACCTCCCTTTAAATTCATAATAATGTTTATTCTACACTATTATGCAAATTAATGAAATCTATAATATGATACCCTTTTCTAATATACGCCAATCATTTTAGTTGTTTTCTGCATATATTTTCATTGCTTTTTTAAGAAATAAAGCTAGACCATCACCGAATTGATCAATATTTTTAGTAAAGCGGTTATCTGTTATATACATTTCTCCAAGGTTACGGAAAATTTCTAATGTATAAATATCGCCATGAGTATCATTCAAGTATTGGAAGAAGTGATGTATGGCAAGTTGTGCTTCTTCTGAGGACGGATCTAAATCTCTGACGGCAGCTAGATTACGAAATTCTGTCTCAAAGATTTCTTTTAGTGCCAATTTCTCGTGCTTATCCATATTATTAATAGCTTCGTTGGCTTGCTCAAGCACTTTACCGCCCCAATTTTTTTTCGCTTCTTCTTCATATAGATTAGTAGAAAAGTCAAATCCAGTGAATTTTTCTTTGTTTGACATCGTAATTTCTCCTTTTTCGTTCTTGAGAGTTTGGTCTAATGTTTCAATCATTGTTCTGATATGCTGTTTTTTGTCTTCGAGTAGTCGGCGTTGTAAAGCGAACGCAACAGACCTATCAAAAGACGGGTCATCAAGAATCTGCTTAATTTTGATCAAAGGAAAATCAAGTGCTTTAAAAAAAAGAATTTGCTGTAATTTGTTGATATCTAGCTCTGAATAGATACGATAACCATTTGAGTTGTCTTTTTGTGGAACAAGAAGGCCGATTTTGTCGTAATGGTGGAGTGTGCGCACACTTACACCTGTTAATTCAGCTAATTCTTTTGTTTGCATGAGTGATTCCTCCTTCTGTATTTACTATAAAGTATGACGCAGCGTTAGAGTCAAGAGGGATTTTTATTTATTATACCCTGTTTAGCAGAAAAGTGTTTAAACATATTTAGACCATGTTCCTTTATTAAATAATGCAGCTATTGTAGAAAATGACAATACGGTTCATTCTTATCGATTCAAAAAAGGAGCCGGCACAAAAGAGGAAAGTTTTGAGACGAAAAATAGTAATAATAAAAAGTAACTGTCTTTGGAGCATTTGTGCTTTTAACGATTATTATACTTGGAGTGACTGTCCTATTCATCTTACGTAAATATCGCCGGATGAATATCTTCTTAAAATATTATCTTTTTAAATATCCACTACATTTTCGGTTATTTGAGATAGCTCTAAAATATAGGAAGAAAATTAAGTAGCAAAACTTATATTTAGGTACAATCGATCAAGAAATTTTACTCAAGAACATAATTTCTTTCCAAAAAGACGAATGTATTTTTTCTAGTATTTCTCATCGTTATGATTTGCTACTTGATTTAGCGACAAAAAAATTAGAATATGACGTGTAAAAACAAGAGTTACCTTCTATAATAGGAGGGGACTCTTATTTTTGATTGGAGGAAAGATATGAATTTAGATGAAATAGTTGATTGCATGTTACTAACTAATCAAGAAATCCAGCAAACGCAAACCGACCATCGTATGAAATTAGTCGATTTTTGGGAAATAAAGTCAGGTGATCGTGTTCTTGAAGTTGGGTGTGGGCAAGGAGATACAACAGCAGTACTAGCAAATGCAGTTGGTTCAAATGGTTTTGTTCAAGGAATTGATATTGCTCCAAAATCATACGGAGCACCGTTTACACTCGGAGATGCCACTGACCATTTGAAGAAGTCTCCTCTTGGTAATAGAATGGATTTTAAGCTGGCTACAAATATTTTACAAGGAGATATTACTTTTAGTGACCTGGAATTTGATGTAGCCGTTTTATCTCATGCTTCTTGGTATTTTAGTTCAAAAGAAGAACTTACTAGAATGCTCATTTTACTTAGTAAGTGGGCGAACCGCGTTTGTTATGCCGAATGGGACCCGCAAATAACGGATGTCAAACAATCTTCCCATCTGCTTGCTGTTCTAACTCAAGCTTCTTATGAGGCTTTTAAAAAAGAAACGCAGTCGAATATTCGCACATTTATCAGCCCTTTTGATTTAAAAGAAATAATCGCTGAACATCACTGGAAAATTGGGGAAGAAGCAAGTATTTATTCGGAAAAGATGCAAGATAGTCGCTGGGAAATCGAATATACAAAGAATTTTATCGCAAAAGAACTGGAAGCTGACTTAGGCGTGCCAGATAAATTCAAATCATTTTTGCTAAGCCAAACAAAGCTTATTCATCTGGAAAATAGCTTGCCAATGGCTTCATACTGTACTTCGTGGCAAGTGGGATAAATTTGTTTCCTTTTTCACAAGATTTAGATTTTTATGCTATAATGGAACGTATTAACGAACTAAAGGAGTGTTGACAGTGAGAGCAGTTTTAACAGTAATTGGTAAAGATAATGTAGGAATTATTGCCGGTGTCAGTAATAAATTAGCAGAACTTAACATAAATATAGCGGATGTATCGCAAACAATTATGGATGGATATTTTACGATGATGATGATGTGCGATATTAGCCAAATCACCAAAGAATTTGATGAAGTAAAATCAGAACTAGCTGGAAAAGGGGAGGACCTCCAAGTAAAAATACATATTCAGCGTGAAGAGATATTTAACGCAATGCATAAACTATAGAATGGAGGCAATTCTAGCATGGAAACAAATCAAATTTTAGAAACGATACGAATGATTGAAGAAGAAAAATTAGATATTCGAACCATTACTATGGGTATTTCTTTACTTGATTGTATGGATGGCGACGGGGAAGTTGCTAGAAAGAAAATTTATCACAAAATAGTAACGAAAGCGCAAAATTTAGTTTCTGTTGGAGAAGCGATTGAGTCTGAGTTTGGAATACCAATTATTAATAAACGAATTTCAGTAACTCCAATCGCGATTATTGCTGGTTCAAGCGCAGATTCAGATTATGTAGAATTCGCGAAGACACTTGATGCAGCAGCGAAAGCAGTTGGTGTTAACTTTATTGGAGGTTTTTCTGCGCTTGTTCAAAAAGGATATACAAAAGGCGATGAGATCTTGATTCGCTCCATTCCGCAAGCACTGGCAGAGACAGAACGAGTTTGTTCTTCTGTTAATGTCGGTTCAACCCGAACAGGAATTAACATGGACGCGGTTCGGCAAATGGGTGAGGTTATTAAAGAAACAGCAAATTTAACCGCGGATACACAAGGCTTAGGTTGTGCGAAGTTGGTTGTCTTTGCAAATGCGGTGGAAGATAACCCATTTATGGCGGGAGCTTTCCACGGTGTTGGTGAAGCAGATTGTGTTATCAACGTTGGCGTAAGCGGCCCCGGAGTTGTGAAGCGTGCCATCGAAAAAGTAAAAGGTGAACCATTTGATATTGTCGCCGAAACAGTAAAACAAACAGCTTTCAAAATTACCCGAATGGGACAACTTGTTGGGCAAGTCGCTTCCGAAAAACTTGGTATTCCATTTGGAATTGTCGATTTATCCCTTGCGCCAACCCCTGCTATCGGTGATTCAGTTGCGCATATTTTAGAAGAAATGGGCTTAGAGATGGTCGGAACACACGGAACTACTGCTGCACTTGCTCTTTTAAATGACGCTGTGAAAAAAGGTGGCGTAATGGCTTGTGGTCATGTTGGTGGATTATCTGGCGCGTTCATTCCAGTTTCAGAAGATGCAGGGATGATTGAAGCAGTTCAGCAAGGTGCCCTCAATTTAGAAAAACTTGAAGCAATGACGGCGATTTGTTCCGTTGGGCTTGATATGATTGCTGTTCCAGGTGATACAACGGCCGAAACACTTGCCGCGATGATTGCAGATGAGGCAGCGATTGGCGTCATCAATAATAAAACAACTGCTGTACGCGTTATTCCGGCAAGCGGAACCAAAGTTGGCGACATGGTCGAATTTGGTGGATTACTCGGAACCGCCCCAGTTATGCCGGTAAATGGGAAATCATCAGCTGATTTCATTGCTCGTGGTGGACGTATACCAGCCCCAATTCACTCCTTTAAAAACTAGAAAAAAGGTTTCCTCTCAAAATAAAGAGGAAACCTTTTTAAGTCGTCTTTCTTTCTACTAAATGGAAATCCAAATCAATCAGCGGTAAATCACTTCCGAATAATTGATTCATAATAAGCATAAAAGCATTTTCCGCTTGTAAATTCACTGGATAATGAATCGTCGTCATATCAAGCAAATGAGCAATTTCCATATTATCAAAACCACAAATCGCAAAATCTTCCGGGATGCGGTGTCCAGAACGTCTTGCCTCCGTCAGCAATC
This sequence comes from Listeria ivanovii subsp. londoniensis, assembly GCF_000763495.1. GTDB lineage: Bacteria > Bacillota > Bacilli > Lactobacillales > Listeriaceae > Listeria > Listeria londoniensis. The sequence goes on from NZ_CP009576.1 coordinate 601,549, forward strand.
CCGCAGCGAAATAATCATTCGGTGTCAAGAAAGCATCAGGTTTATGCTCCGTCTTTTCCCACCAATGCGCAATTTTTTCCCCGTCTTGCCTGCTACCAAGCCCATAAAATTGTCTAAACTCATGCGGATCAAGGTCATAACGCTCACAAAAATCTTTGAAAGCAAGCATTCGACTTTGAGTATTGAGACCAGTAGTATTCCCATAAACATTCACAAATTTCCGGTAACCTTTTTCGTATAAATGCTCCAAAGCTAACGTATACCCATCATATTGGTTCATAAAAACAGAAGGGATTTTTTCGCTTTCTACACGTTGCCAAGTCACAATTGGTCCGTACTTGGTATAATGTTCAATCGTTTTCCAGTCGTTAGAACGAATCACCAGAACAAGTGCGTCAATTTTCTTTTGGCGTAACATTTCTAGTGCTTCTAGTTCCTTATCTTGGTCGATTCTTGTCATAAACAAAGTGACATTATAGCCATGCTCTTGTGCAATCATCGTAAAACTTTTTAAAAAAACATTCAGCGAGTCAGTGAAACTCGGAATTACCATACCGATTAGCTTTGTTGTGCCTTTTTTTAATGAAACTGCATTTAGGTTTGGCACATAATCTAGTTGATCAATGATTGTCTGGACACGTTTTCTAGTTTCTTCGCTGACATAATCACGTTTATTAATCACTCGTGAAACAGTTGCCGATGAAACACCCGCAAGTTTCGCGATTTCTTGAATATTTGCCACTTCCAAAACACCTCGATTTCTCGTAGCTCTTTATTCAGTATACCAAAAAACCGCACTAAATAGCCAGTTTAGATAAATTAAAAATTAATCCTTGACCTGTAATGCATTACATGAATTATGATGAGTTAGAAGAAAAGAAACCGCTTTAAAACTACTAGGAGGTAAGTAAATTATGAAAAAAGGTGTAAAAATCGTTACAATTGGTGGAGGATCAAGCTACACACCAGAACTTGTTGAAGGATTTATTAAACGCTATCATGAACTTCCAATCAGAGAACTTTGGCTAGTTGATATTGAAGCAGGACGTGAAAAACTAGAAATCGTTGGTAATATGGCAAAACGGATGGTTAAAGCAGCAAATATTGACTGCGAAGTACATTTAACACTCGATCGCCGTGAAGCTTTAAAAGATGCAGATTTTGTTACAACACAATTTCGTGTTGGTTTACTCGAAGCTCGTATTAAAGATGAAAGAATTCCACTTAGTCACGGAATTATCGGTCAAGAAACAAACGGCGCAGGTGGGATGTTTAAAGCATTCCGGACAATTCCCGTCATTCTTGGTATCGTAGAAGATATGCGCGAATTATGCCCAGATGCGTGGCTAATTAACTTCACAAACCCAGCAGGAATGGTAACCGAAGCTGTCCTTAGATACGGTAAATGGGACAAAGTTATTGGCCTTTGTAATGTACCAATTGGCGCAATTAAGAGCGCATCTGATGTCCTTGGAAAACCAGAAGAAGATCTATTTTTCAAATTTGCAGGGATTAACCATCTACATTGGCACCGTATTTTTGATAAAGATGGCACAGAGCTCACAGAAACAGTGATTGATGGACTTTACGGACCAAATGCAAACCCTGGAAAAGTCGTTGAAAACATCAAAAACATGCGCTTCTTATACGAACAAGTAAAACACTTAAAAATGCTTCCTTGTCCGTACCACCGTTATTACTACATGACAGATGCAATGCTTGAAGAAGAACTGGCATCATTCAAAAACGAAGGTACTCGCGGAGAAGTTGTGAAAAAATTAGAAGATAGTTTGTTCGAACTTTACAAAGATCCAAATCTTGATCATAAACCAGAAGAATTATCCAAACGTGGAGGCGCGCATTATAGTGACGCTGCCTGCGAAATTATTAACTCGATATACAATAACAAAGGAACATTAATGGTCGTATCAACACGTAATAATGGCGCAATTGATGACGTTCCTTACGATAGCGCAGTAGAAATTACCAGTGTTATTCGTGCACACGGAGCAGAACCAGTAAACTTCGGTAAATTCCCACCAGCACAACGCGGCTTACTACAAGTAATGAAATCAATGGAAGAGTTAACTATCGAAGCAGCTGTAACAGGTGACTATGCAACAGCGCTTCAAGCTTTCACATCGAATCCACTCGTTCCAAGCGGTGACTTAGCTAAAACTATTCTCGATGAAATGTTAGAAGCACATAAAGAATTCTTACCACAATTTGCCAAATAAAAATAAGAAAAGTGATTCCGATTTTATTGGAGTCACTTTTTTTATGGAAAATGGATAAAATTTTTAAAATCAAGTTGACTGACAATTTTATTTGTAGTAATATTTTAAAAGTATAGCATAATTCTAAAAAGTCAAAAAATTAAAAAGGGGTTTTTACATGTCACAGATGTTAGCTTTTGTCATCGTTGTACTTATTTTATTTATTGGGGATGTTGTTGCTACGCGAACGAAAGCATGGGTCCCTTCCGTTTTTGTATGTGGAATATTATTTTTATTCGGATATTGGACATTTTTCCCAAGTAATATCGTGGAAATTGCGGGTATACCACCGATTGTTGCAACACTTTTAATGTATTTACTAATTACGAACATGGGGACTTTGCTTTCTGTTCGCGAGCTAATGAATCAATGGAAAACCATTTTAATTGCGATTTCCGGGATTTTAGGAATTCTCGCTTTACTATTTACTATTGGAACACTACTTTTCGACTTTAAGACAGTTGTTGTAGTTGCGCCACCGCTTGTTGGTGGAGTTGTGTCATCTCTTATTATGTCAGAAGCGGCACAAGCAGCTGGACTCGTGAGCTTATCTGTACTAGCGATTCTGATCTATGTTATGCAAGGCTTTGCAGGCTACCCATTAACTTCTATCATGCTAAAAAAAGAAGGAACTCGGATGTTATCTAAATATCGTTCAGGAGAATGGAAGCCAACTAGTGAAGTAGCTCAAATAGAAGGTCATGATACATACGAAACACCACGCCTGTTCCGAAAAATTCCAGATAAATATAATACCAATTATTTTAAATTTTTACGACTTGGCATCGTTGGATTTTTAGCATATGGATGTTCGGTGTTGATTGATCCGATTTTAACTGTTAGCCCATTTGTTTTGTGTTTATTATTCGGTGTTATTGCAACATCTATCGGCTTTTTGGAACGCCAACCACTACAAAAAGCAAATGGTTTTGGTTTTGCAATTATGGGGCTAATGTTGTTCATTTTTGACGGGCTTAAAAATGCAACACCAGAAATGTTACTTGATTTATTATGGCCGATGTTTGGAACGATTGTTATTGGGATTATCGGAATGTATATTTTTTCCTTTATTGTCGGGAAAATTCTCGGTGTTAGTAAAGAACTTGCATTTGCAGTTTCGTTAACTGCTTTATATGGTTTTCCAGCCGATTATATTATTACCAATGAAGTAATCAATTCATTAACAACCGATCAAAAAGAACGAGATGCTTTGACTAGTCATATGTTACCGCCAATGCTTGTTGCCGGATTTGTCACTGTAACCATCGTTTCAGTTGTTTTAGCGGGCATTTTTGTAGGATTCCTGTAAAATGAGAAATGGGAGGAATGCCAGATGAAAACAAATTTAGAACGAATTAAGCAGCATTTAGAAAAATTAGATACATATACCGCGACGCCAGGAGAGGGTACGACGCGCCTTAGTTATAGTAAGGAAGATTTAGGTGCGCGTAATTATTTAAAAAGCGAAATGATCAAAGTAGGTCTGATGGTCACGGAAGATGCGATTGGAAATATTTACGGAAGACTTGAAGGTGTGAGATCAGACTTACCAGCAGTTATTGTTGGTTCACACTTTGATTCTGTCCCAAATGGCGGGGCTTTTGATGGACCGGCTGGAGTTATTACTGGATTGGAAGTAGCAACAGTCTTTTATGAGCAAAAGTATAAACCCTATTACCCACTTGAAATCATTGCAATGGTGGAAGAAGAAGGTTCACGTTTTGGTGCTGGGCTACTTGCTTCACGAACCATTACAGGAAAAGTAACGAAAGAAATGCTTAATGAGATGGAAGATAGCGATGGAATTAGCGCAGCAGAAGCGATGGCGAGCCTAGGTTTTGATGCAAACAAAGTAACGGATGCTATTCGCGAAAAAGAATCTATTAAAGCTTTTATCGAATTACACATCGAACAAGGACCTATTTTAGAGAATGCAGGTGAAGATGTCGCCATAGTTGATGCGATTGTTGGTTTGACCGAAATAAAAGTAACAATTAATGGTCAAGCAGGTCATGCTGGAACAACACCGATGAATAATCGGAAAGACGCTCTGACAGCGGCTGTCCACATTCTCACACAGCTTCCTGAACTCGCAGTCCAAGAAGGAAATGGGACTGTTTTAACGATTGGGAAATTAAATGTCTATCCAAATGGTGCTAACGTGATCCCGAATAAAGTTGTCTTCACTGTTGATGTTCGAGCAAAAGAGGAGAAACACGTCCAAAATACATTAGAAAAAGTGAAAATAGTTGTTAACAAAGCTCAAAAAAACAGCATTACTTGTGAGATAGAAGAAATGCTTTATGAAAAACCTACTCAATTATCCAAAGAAATCCACCAAGCCCTATCCGCGAGTGCTGAGAAATTAGATTTCAAATACCGAACAATGGTTAGTGGCGCTGGACATGATGCGATGATCTTTGCGAATTTGACTGAAGTGGGTCTTGTCTTTGTACCGAGTCATAATGGGATAAGCCATGCACCGGAAGAATGGACTGATTACGACAAACTCCAAAAAGGCATAGAAGTCGTGCTAGATACAGTTAAGAAATGGACGGAGGAAAACACAAATGAATGACAAAATAAAACAACATATTTTAAAAAAAGAAGATGAGATGATTGCATTTCGTCGTGATTTACATCAGCATCCAGAGCTACAGTGGCAGGAGTTCCGAACAACGGACCAAGTTGCCAGAGAACTCGACAATGTAGGAATTCCCTATCGACGAACCGAACCAACTGGATTAATTGCTGATTTAGTAGGTGGGAAACCTGGGAAAACGGTTGCATTAAGAGGGGACATGGATGCGCTTCCGGTTCAAGAATTAAACCTGTCACTTGCATATAAATCTACAGAAGATGGCAAAATGCATGCTTGTGGACACGATTCCCATACATCCATGTTATTAACCGCAGCTAAAGCCCTTAAAGAAGTTCAATCGGGGCTAAGAGGAACTGTTCGATTTATTTTTCAGCCTTCAGAAGAAAATGCAGAAGGCGCAAAAGAAATGGTTGCGCAAGGAGCGATGGAGGGCGTCGACCACGTGTTTGGAATTCATATCTGGTCCCAAACTCCAAGTGGGAAAGTTTCTTGTGTAGTTGGCTCGTCCTTCGCCTCAGCAGATATCATCCAAATTGATTTCACAGGTCAAGGTGGACATGGTGCAATGCCTCATGACACCATTGATGCGACGGTGATGGCTTCTTCTTTCGTAATGAATCTACAAGCAATCGTAGCCCGCGAAACTGACCCACTTGACCCAGTTGTAGTTACAATTGGTAAAATGGAAGTCGGCACAAGATTTAACGTCATCGCTGAAAATGCCCATTTAGAAGGCACTGTTCGTTGTTTCAATAACACGACTCGCGCCAAAGTAGCAAAATCAATCGAACACTATGCTAAGCAAACAGCAGCTATTTACGGGGGAACAGCAGAAATGATTTATACTGAAGGAACCCAACCAGTTATCAATGACGAAAAAAGCGCTTTGCTCGTTCAAAAAACAATTGTCGAATCTTTTGGAGAAGATGCGTTATACTTTGAAAAGCCAACAACTGGCGGCGAAGACTTTAGTTACTTTATGGATGAAGCGCCAGGAAGTTTTGCATTAATTGGATGTGGGAATCCAGAAAAAGAAACAGAATGGGCACATCACCACGGTCGTTTTAATATTGATGAAAGTGTCATGAAAAACGGAGCAGAACTTTATGCACAGTTCGCGAATAATTATTTGAACCAAGATGAGTTTTAAATTAAAAAGCTTCCACTAAATTTCTAGTGGAGGCTTTTTAATTACTACTATTGTTTCTCAACTACATGTATATCTTCAAACGAACCATATTTAGTCCACCAAGGAACGGCACCTTCATCAAGTAATGTATCAAGTGAAGTAATATTTTCTTTCCCTTGGGTACGAAGCCATTCACGAAGCGCATCGTCACCTTGTTTACCATAAACTTCAATTCCATCTGCCCAAGTTGCTCGGCCACAAAGTACACCGCTATATTGTACGTTATGTTGGTTAGCGAATTGAATTGTTTTATGGAACATTTCCGAAGTTACACCAGCACTTAGATAAATAAATGGAAGTGGGCTTAAATCAGAACACTCTTCGAAATGACGAGCTGCTTCGTCTTGCGTATAAGCTACTTCCCCTTCCGCAAAACCTTCCACATATTTAAAGTTAACTGGAACTTCAAGTTTAAGAACGTCTACCCCGTAACGCGGTTTAGCGAATTCTTTAATAGAAGCTTTAACTTTTGCTGGTTTTAATTTAGCATATTCAAGTGATCCTGAATCTGTTACTTTAGCATCATAAGTAATTGGCTCTAAGAAAAATGGAATATCAACAGCGCGACATTCGGCACCAATTCTTTCTAAAAAAGCATATTTAATTTCGTTGATTTCAGCTGGTTCGTCTGGATCATAATAAACAAGAATTTTCACTGCATCTCCGCCATTTTCTTTAATGCGAAGAGCGGATAAATCTTCAATTAAATCCGGTAGTTTACCAGGAGTAGTTGCGTCATAACCTGTTTTTTCATAAGAAGTTAATAGACCGCTACCTTCATGACGAGCTTTAATTGCTGGAGTACCATATTCTAAATCAAGCAAAATCGCAGACGCATATGGAGTAAGTTCTTCAGATACAAGTTGTTTGAAGTCTTCTACATCCTTCTTGTTTTCTGTGCCTTTTGCTTGGTGAATCATCTTCTTCAGTGAACCACGTTGGTCAATCGCAAGCGCTGCGATGACGCCTTTATCGTTGGAGAGTCTTTGTAAACCATCAAATTTACCTTTTGTTATTTGTACCATTTTTATCTAGTCTCCTTTATAGCAATTTTATTGTTGCTTTATCGAATTGTCCATCCATAGTATACCACTAAAAACTTTCTGCTAAACATAGGTACATTTTCACATTGCTTTATGAAAGAGAATAAATTACTATATACTTGGGGTGTTAGGCACTAGTGGGGATTTGGGATAATTCCCGCAAGGCATATATCTTTTGGGAAAATCATTGAATGATTAGACCAGGAGTGATGGAATGAATCGACGCGAAAGACATAGAAGGAAAAGAAGAAAAAACATACTAATCGTGTTGTGTACTGTGTTTATACTTTTTGTAACTACGAGTTGGATTGTAGTTGAGTTCAAAAGTAGGGACCAACAAGCAGTTTCTAAGGAAAAACCAGTACAAAAAAAGGAAACGCCTAAACCGTCAAAACCAGCTAAACCCAAGCCTGTCAAAGAAGAACCGACAGAAACAATTGTCAATAATCAGGAAATTGATGACTATTTACAACAAATCGGATTTAGTGGTTCGGTACTCGTTGTCCGTGATGGGAAAACCATTGTGCAAAAAGCTTACCTGGATGCTAATCGTGAAACAAATAAGCCGAATACGCCAGATACACTTTACTACATCGGTTCCTCGCAAAAAGCAATTATTGCAACAGCTATTTTACAATTAGAAGAACAAGGGAAAATAAGTACTGAAGATCCAATTTCTAAATATCTCCCCAATTTTCCGAATGGTAACAACATTTACATTAAAAATTTCTTGAATCATACATCTGGAATTGTTGGCCATACTGAAACGGGTGGTAAAATTACACCGAAAGAGCTAATTGAAGATATCGAAAATCAGGGGATAAAAGCACAGCCTGGGAAGTGGTACTATTTAGACTCCAACTACACTGTTTTGGCCTATTTGGTTGAGATACTTAGCGGAGAGCCATTGCAAAGTTATCTGGGAGAACACATATTTAAACCTGCTAGAATGGAACATACTGGATTTAACCAAAAAACGGTTGATGGGGGAAAGAATGAATCAATCGGTTACTATATAAAAAAAGATGGCACATATAAAACTCCATCGTTAATAGATTTATCGCAATTGTATGGCTGTGGAGATATATGTATGACAGCAAAAGATTTATACTTGTTTGACAAAGCATTAATGGGGGAAAAATTAATCTCTGAAAGAAGTTTGAAGAAAATGTTTACACCAGGAAGTAAATCTGGTTATGGAATGGGATTTTACGTTGACCCAGGAAGTTATAATAGTCACGGGGTTTTAAGTGGCTGGAATGTTTCCAATAGCATGAGTCATACAGGTCGAACGTATGTTGTTCTATTATCTAACATTCAAAATAATATTTCTTCCTTTGGCAAAGTGAATAATCATATTTACGAGTTACTAAATAAATAAAAGAAACCTCGATTCTGCTTTCAGAATCGAGGTTTTCTGTTATTTTCCTGTAATTTGTTTTACTGTATCTTCCACTTGATAAAGCTGAGCAGCAGCACTATAGTCACTCCATTTTGTATTATCTACTTTATACACTTGTTTTTTTTGTACGGCAGGAATATCTTTCCAAACACCTTTTAGCATTTCATTAATAGAATCGTCATTACCATCCGTAGGCATTAAGATGAATAAACGATCGGCATCTTTTGCGTACTCGGGAATTGCTTCATTAGAAATTGCTTTGGTTTCATGATTTGCTTTTGCTGCATCGGTTGGTGTAAAGCCAGCTCCTGAGAAAAGTCCGTCGAACACTTTTGCATCGTGAATATAGATTTCTTTTCCATAAAATTGAATCACAGCTGCTTTTTCATTTTCCACACCAGCATCTTTTAAAGTTGCTTTTGCTTCTTTGGACGCTGCTGCATAGTCTTTGTCCCATTTTTCTTTTTCAGGCTTTTTGTTTAAAAGGTTGGCCATATTGCTAAGTTGTTTGTCTGGAGTATCACCAAAATGCGTGATATATACGGGAGCAATTTTTTCTAGGTTTTCTAAAAGATCTTTTTGGTAATCACTAATAATAATTAAGTCTGGTTTTAAGTTGGCGACTTTTTCGATATTTGGTTTATCATTACCAACACTTTCTGTTCCTTTTGTAGCTTCTGGATATGTAGTGATGTAATAATCTAGTGTACCAACTGGTTTTACGCCTAAGATCTCCATTTCACTCACGTTTTGAAGTGCGACGATGTTTTTGGGTGTTGTTGGTGCCTCCACTTTACGGTCAAGTGCATCAGTTACTGTTTTTGTTGCGTCTTCCTTTTCTTTGCTTGAATCTTTATCTGAAGAACTGCCACAAGCGGTTAATACTACTGCTAAAAGTAAAGTCATGATGATAGCAGCCCATTTATGCTTTTGATACATTGTATTTCCTCCCTAATTGAAAATGATTTTCATTATCGTTATAAAAGTAATTATATCGAAAACAGGGAGGAATGACAAGGTGAAAATGAGCACAAATAGTTTTTATTTTAAAAATGGACAGTATCCCCGACTGCAAGTGTTGGAAAAATTTCTGGGGAGACAACGATTGCACCTGGTAACACTTCATTTTCGCCAGAGCGGAAGTAGATGGAGATATGCCCGAGTTCTTCTAAGTTTTTGTTTGCTTCTGTACCAACTTCTTCTATTATATATTCTTGCTGTCCAATAGTTAATTTGTTTCCTTTTTGAATAGCGTTATTTGGTAACTCTTCCAATTCATGAATAACAGAGATTTCACGTAGCTCATTCGTGGCTGTTGGGCCGAATAATATCACAATTTTTTCTTCTTCAAAAGCGGGAACAAGTGGGCCGATTTCGATTATTTTACTTTTCGTCATAGAGAACTCCTCCTCAAAATTAATACATTCCAATACTGAATACCCATGCAATAACAACTGCGAGCACACCAGTAATCATTCGACTATAGAGAATAGCTGGGACACCAAATTGGACTGTTTTTGGTTTCGCTTCTGCAAGAGATAGACCAACTGGAATAAAATCACAGCCAGCTTGTGCATTGATTGCGAATAATGCCGGAAGCGCGTAAGTAACTGGAATAGCGCCAATCGCGATTTGAGATCCAATTAATACACCAATTACCTGGGCAATAACAGCTCCTGGTCCGAGAATAGGCGAAAGGAAAGGCAAGCTACAAATAAAGGCGATAAGTAACATTCCCCAAATAGATCCAGCAAGCGGAGAAAGCGTATTGGCAATCAATTTTCCGATTCCTGTATAATTAATAATACCAATAATCATACTAATGAAAGCCATAAAAGGGATGATATTTTTGATCAGCATGTCGACAGAATCGCGACCAGCTTGATAAAAAATTCCCATTGCTTTACCAATACCTCGAGAAAATTTGACTAGATAGCCTTCTTTTAATTCGCTTGCTTCCTGCTGATCTTCTTTGATTTTTGCGTAGTCTTCTTTAAACTTTTCTCGGTCAAAAGGTTTTCCGGGATTGTTGTCAGTAATTGTTACTTCAATATTTTCTGGTTTAACACCGGAAACGAAAATATCTTCAGTGATATGTTTGGCAAGTGGGCCTGATGGAGATGATGGAAGAACATCCACCGTTGGAATACGTTTCATTGGATAGACACCGATTCGTGCAGTTCCGCCACAATCAATTACAACACACATCATTTCTTCTTCGGGAATGGAATTTTTAAAACCATCCACTGCTTCTGCGCCAGACAATTCTGCTATTTTTTTAGCAACTGGGTGAATGCCGCCACCAGTGATAGAAACTACTTTTGTTCTTGGTTCGCTAGGGGCTAAATCGAACCCGGTCCCCCAACCACCTTGGCCTTTGTTTACATGAATGGATTGATACATTTTATTTGCCTCCTATCTATCTCAGACTTTTTCTTTTCGCATGAGAAATTTCGTAATGGTTTCAGTAATAACACCACGCATTAAGATAACAACGATACCAGCTAAAAAGTAACGTACAGCAAGGCTTGACATACTATAACCGGCTTCAACAACCCCATTAGCGATACCTAAGTAAACAAATAGTTCGCCAGCATTGGCATAAGGAAAAAGTCCTGTTACTGGGTGTAAAAACGAAACTACAGAGTCATAAAAGGCAGGTTTTTGATGTTCCTTTACAAAACGACCAAACGTATAAGCCATTGGATTGGTTAACATCAAAACAGATAAAACTGGCATAAGCGTATAACGCAAAATCATATTTTTAGCAGAAAATTGGATTGCTCGGTTGACTCGCTCTTCCCCGATAAAAGCAATAATCGAGTAAGTAAAGGTTAAAAGGACAATTAAAAGAGGGACAATTCCCGTCATAAAACTTATAAACTGTTTACCACCGGCTTCGAAAAGACCGATAAAGTTCGTTCCAAACCATTCGATATAATCCATTCGGAAACACTCCTTTTCGATTTATTAAAGCGCTTTCAAACAACTGTTAACTGTTTTGATAACTGCTTTTTCTTGGATAGAATTTTTTTGTTTATTTGTTAATTCAGTGAGAATTTCAGATAATTCTTTTTGCTGATAGTCGGTAAAGGTTTTGAATTTTGCAAAAACCGTTTTTCCAGTTAAAATCTGACATTCATGAACAACTTGTTTTTCATTTACAACCAGTATTGCAACGGCACTTGAGCGGAATTTCAAGCGTTCCATTTCGGAATAAAGGTGAAAGCCGATTTTTCCAGCATATTTTGTCGCGACTTTATTCATATGGTGTTGATAATACCGCACTTGGAAAAAAGCTAAGAATGTCTGAGCGATAAAAATAAGGGAAGCAATTAGAACGATATTCATCTATTTTCCTCCTTATAATTGGCGGGAAAAGTAGGAAATAACCATTCCCGCCATGTTAAATTAATTACTAAAAGTTTCATCTTGTAGTTTTCTAAGTTTCCAAACGGTAGTAGACTCATCAAGTGTGACATCTTCGTCTGTAATGAAAGTACCAGCTTTAATATTTCGACGGGCTATAACCTCGCCACTAATTAAGCCGATTGGAATATGCCCATTTGTTGCCATATCAACATGTGTTTCTAAGACGCCACGAACACAGAAACCACCGATTCCATCAAGTTTTTCACCTGCTTGAATATCTTTTTTCGCGACAGCAACGGTTTCTGAAACTGGCGCGCCTTTTGGTACAATAGCATGATCATGATTAAGAACAGCTTTGGCAATTGTGAGTGGTGTTTCAAGACTTGCTAAGTGATAAGGACGGTAAAGGATGTGATGATCGCGTTCACCTTTTTTCATTAAATAGCTTAACTCATGACTAACTCCTTCATTTTGTCCTTTAACAATAACGAAAACTCCTGGTGCTAAACCGTCGACATATTCAACAACACCAAACTTATTTAAAATTCCACCTTGTTCTTTTAAGTCTAAATCTTTAATAATAGAATCAACATCACCAGAGATACCGTGCATTCCAACTACATCAGGAACATAACCAATCGCATTGGAAAGTAGATTCATTTCAGCCATTGTTTTAGTACCATCTTGGAAAGCAGCTAACATATGAGAAGCCATATTTTTTCCATCTGCTTCGGCTTGGCAACTATCTGGATTAGCATTGATTTTTAATTTATTGTTTTTTCCTTTTCCGGCAACAAGCACTTCCATCCCCATGGATTTGGAAAATTCGTAAAGTTCAGTTATTGCGGCAGGCTCATCGCCATCTGAACCGGTATAAACTAAACCAGCACTATCATATAATTTTTTCATCAATGGTCCGATTGTAATATCAATTTCAACATTAAGTAATACGAGTTGTTTTTTAGCAAGTAAGGTTTCTAGGGAAATTTTTGCTCCGACTTCTGGGACACCTGTAGCATCGACAATCACTTCTACCAGATCAGAATGAATAATTTCTTTAAAGTTATTTGATAATAGAATTTTTTCTTTTTTTATAGCAGTAGCATTGTAAGCATCAGCAGCTTTTTTTGCAGCTTCCACATGAATATCACTAATACCAACTACACTCATTCCTGGAATAGCAGCGATTTGTGAAATCATCCCGAATCCCATTTGACCGGCACCGATAACTCCGACACGAATAGGATTATTTTCTTGTTCACGAGCAAGTAACTGTCTGTATAAAGTCATTTCAAGTTCCTCCTAGTAATCGTTTTCATTTATTAAAATAAAATTCCGGATAAAGCTGTTTTATTCTAATTAATGATAATTTGACATTTGTCACCCATAGTGACAAATGTCGTATTTCACAAATTAAATATAACATTTAAACATTTTTCCGTCAATGAAATATTGTACATTTTTATTTTTAAATAAATAAAAAAAGCTCAAACTGATTGGGACAGAGAGCTTTTTACCAGCTTAACTTTTTTGGATTAACAGATTAATTAATCTTTGTTTTGAAGAATGTATTCAGCCATTCTATCAGTTATCACAATCACATCTATTAATCCAGCAGTGAGTGCGGTTTCGAGGGCGTCTTTTTTATGTAGTCCATTTGCAAGTGCAACAACAGTAGGGATATTTTTTAATTCTTCCAAGCTTAAGCCGATTACGTGCGTATTAATTTTTGTTTTAGCTTCTTTGCCGTTTGCTGTGTAGAAACGAGAATTAATGTCGCCAATGACATCTTTGTAACGTAATTCTTCTATAATTTCTGGGGTAATATAGCCAATTTCTTCCATTGTGCTGTGGTTATAAGGGCTAGAAATCCCAACTATCGCCATATCTACTTTTTTTCCTTCTTCCAAGACTTCATTAATATATTTATTTTTGGATAAATCGTTTTTCATTTCGGTATCTTCTACAAGTGCGGGTGCATAAAGATACTTAGAATGGCACTGCATTTTCTTTTTTAAGTCATAACAGATTTGGTTGGAGTGAAGATCAATATCACTGGATCCCATTCCGCCAATAAGGGGAATAATTGATAAATTTTTATGAGGGATATATGGAAATTCATTGGCAAATTTGCGAATCGTTTTCCCCCAAGAAATCCCAAGAGTATTAACTTTAGCAATACGTTTACTGAGCGTATAAGCGGCTTCTTTGGCTAGAAAATTCAATGCCTCATCTTCGGACATATCATGTGTTGCGACTACAATTGCTTCTTCTAGTCCAAATTTTTCTTCTAATTTTTGTTCTAAGTCAACTGTGTAATAAGTTTCATCCTTAATAAAGATCTCCACAATCCCTAAATCTTTGGCACGTTGTAGTGTTTTGGAGATGATGGATCTAGATATCCCGACTTTTTTTGCAATTTGTGCTTGGGTCCAACCGTAATGGTAATACCAGGTAGCGATTTTCACCATATCTCTTTTTTCTTCCCATTTCATCTTTGTTACCTCCATTCTACATCATAACGGAACAAAAGTTATATGCAGTCACAAATGTTTTATGCTAATAGTATCATATAAAACGGTTTATGCAAAGTTGATGAGGGGAGATTATTATATGAAATAACAAAATTTAATCTACTTGTTGGAGAGCTTATTTCCTGGAAAGTCTTTTATTTGTGGACAAAGTAGTATTCATTATTCTCTCCAGAAGGGATTCCAGACATAAAGTTGGGTATACCGAAATCAATGAAGCAATATCTATTGTCCAAGTATGAGCAGAAGGTGATAAAGTACTATTTTAGTAATCATGCCTGCACATGATAATCAAACAGCGACACCAACAAACTTTGGTGGTGATGAAGGAATGGGAACTTGGTCTGATAGCTTTGGTTCTGCCGAAGTATCCGCAACAGAAACTTCTAAACCAGAAGTAACTATTCCGCAAAATGTAGTTGTCGCTGATGGAACTTACGAAAGTACTTTACCTTGGACTTTAAGTGACAAACCAGCAATTTAAATTGGGTTAAACAGAAAAATTTATATTGAAAAAATCTATTATATATAGTTGAACTAACAATATATATATGCATAAAAAAACAGCTTGAAACTAGAGAATAATCTCTTGCTTTCAAGCTGTTTTTTATTATTTTTGAATTTTTTCTGTTTCGACGACTCGCAAACCTTTACGTTCTAAGTGTGCCACAATCTCATTTTTCTTATCTTCTGTTACACCAGTTGGTAAGGATACAAGCACGCGGCGAATGAAGTCTTCGGATTGATTGTCGAGTGTGATAAGGCTGGCAATACTTGAATAACGGTCGATGATTTTGGTGATTTTTGTTAAGGCACCTTTTACTTCACCAGTTGCAATCGTAAGTACATAACTTGTTGTTTTTACATTCCAACCATCTTGGAGTAGTCCAAGTAATTTTCCATGCGTTAAAATACCATAAAAATGACCTTGCTCATTTAAAACAGTGATATACGGTAACTCTTTAATAGTAAAGAATACTTCAAAGAAAGAAGCATTCACACAAATATGTTTCGAGGCATTTTTGATTAAGCTCATTACTGGATCGCTTAAGCTACCACCATTTGCAGCATGTTTGTAAATGTGCATTTTATAAATATTACCTAAGAATTTTTCGCCTTTTTTGTCTAATACAGGAACACAGCGATAACCAGATTCTTCCAATAAATTGATAGCCTCTTGTAATGTAGCGTCTCCAGGTACCGTTGTTAAATTTATTTTAGGGATACAAAGGTTTTTTATCAACATGTTATTCACTCCATTCTTCTTCCCTTTTATTCTAACGTAAAGTAGGTCTTTTGTATAGAAAATCACTATGGGTTGTTGCGATAATTCGAAAAAAACGTGATTAATTACTTATATCCGCCTTAACTTTTGGTTAAAGGTTTAAATTTTCCAAAAAAAGTGTATTATTAACTATGCTATGTAAATCTTTAATAGGAAGAAGGAAGTAGAAAAATGGGACAAGAAATGTTGAATTTCGATTATTATAACCCTACGCATATTATTTTTGGTAAAAATCGTTTGGAAGAATTAAATCAGGTTATTCCTGCAGATAAAAAAGTTCTACTATTATATGGTGGTGGAAGTGTTAAAAAATTTGGTACGCTAGATAAAGTGAAAGCAGTTCTGAAAAACAGAGAAATCGGTGAATTTGGCGGAATTGAAGCGAATCCTACATACGAAACTTTAATAAAAGCAATTAAACTTGTGAAAGAAGAAAACTATGATTTCTTGCTTGCTGTTGGTGGTGGTTCTGTTATTGATGGTACAAAATTTGTTGCTGCAGGAGCTTTGTTTGACGGGGATCCAATCCATATTTTTGGTAGTGGAATTGGAGAAAACCGTCCTATTACAGAAGCGCTTCCATTTGGGACAGTTTTAACTTTACCAGCAACGGGTTCTGAAATGAATAGCGGTGGCGTGGTAACTTTTGTTGAAAAGAAAGCTAAACTTGGATTCGGAAGTCCATTTACTTATCCAGTGTTTTCTTTACTTGACCCAGAACTTACATATACACTACCTACGCGCCAACTTGCGAATGGAATTATGGATGCGTATGTGCATGTTATGGAACAGTATATGACTTATCCAGTGGGGGCTTTACTTCAAGATCGTTATGCAGAAAGCTTGTTACAAACATTGATTGAAATTGGACCAGATGTAATCGACGAAAATAATCACGACTATAATACTCGCGCGACTTTTATGTGGTCGGCTACAAACGCATTAAATGGTACACTATCTCGAGGTGTTCCGCAAGATTGGGCGAGCCATGGTTTGGGTCATGAAATTACCGCGCTTTACGGAATTGACCACGCTCGAACATTAGCCATTGTACTTCCATCACTTTTAAATGTACGTCGAAATGAAAAACGAGAAAAATTAGTGCAATATGCTGAACGAGTATGGGGCATAACTAACGGTGATGAGGATGCAAAAATAGATGCAGCAATTGCTAAAACACGTGAGTTCTTTGAAAGTCTAGGTGCGGGGACTAGATTTAACGATTATGGTCTCGGCGAAGAAGTAGTGGAACAACTTGTGAATCAATTAGAACGACATGGTTTAACAAGTATTTCAGAACGTGGCGATCAAACTCTAGAAGTATCTCGTCAAATATACACAAATGCATTATAATAGTTAATGAACTTTTCGTAAACACCAAAAAAATGGTAGCTTATTTAATATGAGAAGAAAGGAAAGAGGTGATTTTTCTTGAGTACAGATAGTCCTGCAAAGGAAAAAACATTTTTTGGGCATCCGCGTGGACTCGCAACCTTATTCAATACTGAATTTTGGGAGCGATTTTCCTACTATGGGATGCGCGCAATACTTATTTATTATATGTATGATACCGTTGCGAATGGCGGACTCGGTTTCAGCCAAGCAACAGCAACAGCCATTATGTCTATTTACGGTTCACTTGTCTTCATGTCAGGAGTTATCGGTGGTTGGTTTGCTGACCGCGTTTTAGGACCTAGACAGACAATCTTTTATGGTGGCGTACTCATCATGTTCGGTCACATCGTACTAGCACTACCAAATGGTGGAGCAACAGCCTTATTTATCTCGATGGCATTTATTATTCTTGGAACTGGGCTACTTAAACCTAATGTTTCTAATGTGGTCGGGGATTTATATCCTGCTGAGGACAATCGCCGTGATGCTGGTTTCAGTATTTTCTACATGGGAATTAATTTAGGTGCATTCATTGCTCCTTTCATCGTTTCAGCTGTTTCGGATAAAGCAAATAGTTTTCATGCAGGTTTTAGTGTAGCAGCAGTTGGTATGGCGGTAGCACTAATTGTTTATGTGCTAACGGGTAAACGATATTTAAAAGAAGCAGGCCAAAAAGTTCCAAATCCGCTTCAAAAATCAGAAACCAAAAGCCTGATTGTTAAGATTATCGGAATTGTTTTGGGGATTGGCTTACTGATTGCTATTTTAACATTGATTACAGGTAGTTTAACCATCAACACAATTATTCTTGCTGTAACCGTAATGGGGGTAGGCGTTCCACTAGCTTACTTCATTATGATGATGACAAGTAAGAAAACAGAACCAGATGAAAAATCCAGATTAACTGCTTACATACCATTATTTTTAATCGCCGTGTTATTTTGGATGATAGAAGAACAAGGATCTAGCACATTAGCGATATTTGCTGCTGAGAGAACAGATTTATCAATTGGTAGTTTTAATTTAAATCCTGCTAATTTCCAGTCACTTAATCCAGTATTTGTTATCATTCTATCCCCAATATTTGCTTGGATTTGGACTCGACTTGGGGACAGACAACCATCTACTCCGCGCAAATTTGCTTTAGGATTATTCTTCGCCGGATTGTCTTTTGTTATCATGATGCTTCCAGGGATTTTGCACGGAAATACAACAACACTTGTAAGCCCACTTTGGTTAGTGCTTAGTTTCTTCATTTGTATTTTTGGGGAAATGTTTATTTCACCGGTTGGATTATCAGCAACGACGAAATTAGCACCAAAAGCATTCGCATCTCAAACAATGAGTTTATGGTTTTTATCAGACTCGATGGGACAAGCTTTCAACGCACAAGCAACACAATTCTTTAGTGCCGATACAGAAGTGGCGTATTTCGGAATTACTGGATTTGTTGCAATTGCCTTTGCGATTGCACTATTCATCTTAGCACCATTCTTGAAAAAGTATATGAAGGGTGTTCATTAAGACGTTTAGAAGTACTTTCTCTTTTATTAGAGGAAGTGCTTTTTTTATATGGAAAATAAATTAGTTTGCCATTAACAGCTAGTATTGCTAATATTAAAAGGAGAAGTGCTAATTTAAAGGAGTGTATACATGGAATCATCAGACAAGGTAGTTATTTATTTGACGCGACATGGTAAGACGATTTTAAACACACTTGATAGGGTACAGGGCTGGGCAGATTCACCACTTACAGAAGAAGGAGCACTTGTGGCGCATGATTTAGGTCGTGGGTTAAAAGGAACAAATTTTGTAGCCGCATACGCAAGTGACCGGGGGCGCGCAATCGAAACAGCGCGGATAGTTATGAAAGAAAGCGATAATCATCATTTGAATTTAGCAAAATTACCAGAAATGCGCGAATTTGGTTTTGGCAAGTTTGAGGGAGAATATAATCAAACGGTGCTACAAATGGTGGCAAATGAGCATGGTTTTGATTCCATTGAAAGCTATTATGATAAGACGAGTGAAAATAATTCCAATATTGTTATTGACACGGTCCACCAATTAGATGAAACGGGTATGACAGAGAATTCTACTATTTTTGAAGCAAGGTTAACAGCTGGACTAGAAAAAATTCTTGTAGATGCAACAAAACTTGGTAGTGGGGATGTACTAGTAGTAGCCCATGGTATGGTTATTCACCGGATTATCGAAATGATCGATCCAAGTCAAAATATACGCATTATCGAAAATGCTAGTGTGACCAAAGTTATCTTTGAAAATGGTGCATATTCTATTGAAGAGCCTGGGAATATGTTTTATGTAGAAGCTGGTAAACAAGCGCAAGGGGGGAGTTTAAGTGACCGCTAGAAAATTAAATGTCTATTTAGTGAGACATGGGAAGACGATGTTTAATACTAGTCGTCGTGTGCAAGGTTGGTCGGATACACCGTTAACAAATGAAGGAATCGAAGTGGCACAATTTTTGGGTCGTGGACTTCGTGAAATTCCTTTTGAAGCGATTTATACAAGTGACCGAGGACGTACAATTGAAACGGCTGAAATTGTTTTAAGTGAAAGCAATCAAACGCATTTAGAAATCAATGAAGTACCCGGTTTTCGTGAATTTGGGTTTGGAAAATTTGAAGGTGAACTAGAGGATGTTATGTTTGGTAAAGTGATGGAGCATCTAGGATTTGAAACATTAGAAGAAGCTTTTGATAGTTTTGGCGATGATGGTTACCGGATTGTTTGTGAAACAGTGGAAAAAATGGATGAAACAGGTATGTCAGAAACTTATGATGCGATGGAGCTTCGATTGAAAGCGGCTTTGCAAAAAGTTTGCACAGAAACGAAAGTAGCTGATGCCAATGTCTTAGTCATTTCACATGGTATGGCGATAAATGCGATGGTTTCCTTCTTTAATCCGGAATTAGTCGACCCAGAACTTGCCAATGCGAGTGTAACGAAGCTTGTATTTGAAAATGGAGAATGGGCAATTGAAGTAGTAAACGATCTAAGCTATGTAGAAGCTGGAAAAACAATTTTAGTATGAGAAAAGGCAGAAGAACCTGAAAAAAGTTCTTCTGCCTTTTTAAGTTATTTTACAAATTTGATACAAACTGGTTCTGGAACTTTTACATCTTTTTGGAGTAATGTAAGGGCTCCAGATTCTTTATTAACGCTGAAAACAGTTACGTTGTTGCTGTTTTCGTTTGTTGCGACTAGAATTTCACCAGTATAGTTAAGGTCGAAGTCACGAGGTCCTACTCCTTCTACAGGTGTTGTTGTTGCAAGCGTTAACGTGCCATCTTCGGCAACAGCAAAGCCTACAATAGCATCTTGGCCACGGTTAGAGACATATAAGAAACGGCCGTCTGGAGAAATATGGATAGCACTGCCTTTATTCTCTTTGTCAAAGTCAGCTGGAAGAGATTCAATTGTTTGGATAACTTTGAGTTCGCCAGTTGCTTTGTCATATTCAGCAAAGATAACTTCTGAAGTTAATTCTGTCATGATATAAACAAATTTATTATTTGGATGGAACACGAGGTTGCGTGGGCCGCTTCCTGGTTTTACATCTAATTCAGTTACTTTTTCTAATTTACCAGCAATAGCAGAATAAGTAGTTACTTTATCTGTACCAAGATCACATGTAATTACATAATTTTGGTCTGGTGTGAATCCAGCAAAGTGAGCATGAGGCTTTTCTTGGCGTTCATGGATACTTTTACCAACATGTTGAATCGTTGAAACAGAAGGCTTTAATTCGCCATTTTCAGTTGGGTAGCTAACGATTGTTCCTAAATGATAGTTAGCGGATACAACAATTGAACCATCACGAGACGCATCAACGTAACAAGGTGGGTTCCCAGTTGCTAAATCTTGATTGATGAAAGCAAGTGAACCATCAGATTCAATGGAAAAAGCTGCAATTCCGCCTTTATCGCCATCTTTCGCTACAGAGTAAACAAATTTTTCATCATCTGAAATTTTAAGATATGTTGGGTTGTCCATCTTTCCTGCTAGAGTGTTTTCTTTGATTTCACCAGTTGTTTTGTCGATTACAAGGCGGTAAATTCCTTGACTTTCGACTTTGGTATATGTACCAATATAAGCTGTTGCTTCATTATTTGACATGCCTACTCCTCCTATAAAAGATATTTCCTACTTAATTATAGCATAGTGATGAACCGATATAAAAATATCACGTTTATTGCAATAATGTTACTCAAACTATGTAAAATCTCATTTTAGATATGTAATGAAATATTTTTGTAACAAAAGACTTGACTAAGAAATAAAAGTCATGTAAGATGTAATTATCCCATAGAGATTGTTGTTTGAAATAATTTAATTAAAGATAAATCACTTCCCCCGTAGAAATGTTTTTAATTATTTTATGACAAATAAACACTCCTTAAAAGATAATTGTAGCACAGAATTTCCCAGGTTCTGTGCTATAATTATGTATAGAATAATGAGAAGAGAGCTTATTTCTAAATAGCTTTTTTTTATGCGAGAGGATGATTACATGCTTTTTCAGACACACTTTGGAAATAAGCAGTATAGCTGGGTTAACATTGATATGGACGAAACCAATAAACCGGAAGAGTCTTATGCGAATTATGGAGTGGATGAGGAAGTCATTGCGTACTCTCTGGATAGAAATGAAAGAGCTCATTTTGAATACGATCAAAAAACAAATACTTTTGTGTTGGTTTTTAATGTTCCTGATCAAAGAAAAATAGATAATCATCATGAGACAATACCAATGGTGTTTATTATTAAAGGCTCGCAAATAGTAACACTTACTAATAAAAACAATCAATATATTAGTGAAAAAATGAAAAGACATTTAAAAGATAATACGAATAAGACATTGTATCAATTTTTATTTAGTAGTTTATATATTATTATGGATTCTTTTTTTCCTTATGTAGAAGAAATGGATGTGGAAAGAAAGACAATCAATGATAAGCTGAAAATTAAAACGACTAAAAAGAATTTACTTTCTTTATCGGATTTGGAGACGGGGATTGTTTACTTTGTATCTGCCTCCAAACAAAATGCAGCATTACTTGAACAAATGAAAGCGCACATGGTGTATCGTGGTTTAAATGAAGTGGAAAAAGAACAGTTTGAAGATGCTTTAATCGAAGCTAGACAATTGGTGGAAATGACAGATTTAAGCTCACAGATTTTGCAACAGTTATCTGGAACCTATAATAATATCTTGAACAATAATTTAAATGATACGATGAAAATACTTACAGCGTTGTCGATTTTGTTGACGGTACCGACAATTATTACTGGATTCTTCGGTATGAACATGCCACTTCCACTTGAACATAATACATTTGGATGGGTAGTGACGATTTTTATTAGTGTTATTTTGTGGTTTGGACTTTCCTATGTTTTGCGGAGATTGATGAAATAACGATGAAAAGGAAGAAAACGTTTCTCAAGAATACTTTCTATTAGTTCATCTATGGTAAAAGTAATATTATTTTTTCCTGACTGAAAGCTAAAATCTAGAGGAAGAATGACTTGATTTGAGGTATAATTTTTAAACATAAGAACACTTTGCTAGTTTATTGATTTAATTACTTTTTTCAGCAAAGGTGTTCTTATTTTTGCGCAAAAATAAGTCCAGATGCCAATCTATTTGATTGGTATCTGGATTTTTTTAAAGCTCTTTTTCCTTCGTTTCAAAATGAATTTAACTATAAAAAAATTTCAGCTTAATATCTTGATCATAATTTCCAAATCCGCGACCAAAAAGTGTACAACCACCAGCATTTTTGGCATCATCTTTTACTTCAATACGTAAATGCCAAGTATCTTCATTGTTTGGAATATCGGCAATAGTAATATCGGATAAAGCGACACCATCCATATTCGTTAAATGTTTTGTAATACGGATTGTTTTAAGTAAACCATATTGATTCAAATTATCTGGATACCAATCCGGTGTATATTTTCCTCGTATGTCTGCAAAATCTCCTGGACTCGTCCATGTACCTAATGTTACACCATTTAAAGTAAAAGTAATATCTGAAGGCCAATTATCATTGGCAAAAGGAAATTCAGATGAAATTTCCATTGAAATTTCCAGCATTTCTAATTTTTCATTTTTAGAAAGAAAATTAGGCGTTTGATATTCCACAAATCCCTTTGTAAACCAAAGGATACGGGCATCCATTCGACGAGTATCTATAAAGTATTTTGGTTCATCTACTTCGCCAATAAATTCATTCATCGTTGCTAAACCACAAGTGGGTTCTACTGAATAATTGGTGTAATGACCAACTGGAATAAACGTTTCTTTGGAGTCGAAAGCATTGAATATTTTTTCGGGAAAATTGATGTCGATTTTATCTACACGTAAACTAGAAATTTTCTTTTGACCTACTTTTTCTGTTTTTATAATATTTGCATCTTCCAATTTTTTAATATGCATCGTGATGATTGCGCTACTAAGTCCTAAAGCATTGGCTAATTCTTTGACGCTCATTTTATTTCTTGAAAGCAACTGAATAATCTTGATTCTCACCTTACTGGCTAACGATTCGTACACAGGTAAAGCTTCTTCATTGACTTCTAATTGCATGTGTTTCACCTCACTGTTTTTTATGTCCCTTATCTATATATCTTAGCATTTATGTTAATTATATCAAAAAAAATTCTATATGTCAAAATATAGTTAATATAAATGTTTACGTTATATTTGTTGATAAAATATTATTTAATATAATTATTATTGACAACGCTTTCAAATTGAATTATTATTTATATAAATATTAAAGGAGGGTTGGTTTTGAAAGCAAAATTGTCGGTGAATACGCATTTTACAATTTCTGAGGTGGATGAGAGGATTTATGGTTCTTTTGTGGAGCATATGGGTCGTGCAGTCTATGAAGGGATTTATCAACCGGAGCACTCAAACGCAGATGAACAAGGATTTAGAAAAGATGTCTTAGCATTGGTAAAAGAGTTAAATGTCCCACTTATTCGTTATCCAGGTGGGAATTTCTTATCAGGCTATAACTGGGAAGATGGTATTGGACCAGTTGAAAAGCGACCAAAGCGTTTGGATTTAGCTTGGCGAACAACTGAGACGAATGAAATTGGCTTACATGAATTTTATGAATGGTCAAAAAAAGCAAATGCACAAATCAATATGGCTGTTAACTTAGGTACTCGAGGTATTGATGCTGCAAGAAATCTAGTGGAATATTGTAATTATGAAGGAGACAGTTATTGGAGTAATTTAAGAAAAACCAATGGATTAGAAACACCGTTAAACATCAAGACCTGGTGTTTAGGCAATGAAATGGACGGCCCTTGGCAAATTGGACATAAGACAGCAGAAGAATACGGAAGGCTAGCCGCAGAGACAGCCAAAGCCATGAAATTAGTAGATGAGACTATTGAATTGGTAGTTTGTGGCAGCTCTCATAGTCATATGCCGACGTTTGGCGACTGGGAATTAACCGTTTTGGAACATGCTTATGACTCGATTGATTACCTTTCATTGCACCAATATTATGGAAACCAAGAAGATGATCTTGAAAACTATTTAGCACGTTCATTAGATATGGATGCTTTTATAACAGGTGTTATAGCTATCTGTGATGCAGTAAAAGCGAAAAAACATAGTAGCAAACAAATCAATCTTTCTTTTGATGAATGGAATATTTGGTATCACAGTAACGAACATGACGAAACAGTTGAGCCGTGGCAAATCGCTCCTTCGTTATTGGAAGATCAGTATAATTTTGAAGATGCGTTACTTTTAGGTTGTTTACTCATTACGTTATTAAAGCATAGTGATCGTGTTAAAATCGCTTGTTTGGCACAATTGGTGAATGTGATCGCGCCTATTATGACGAATTCTGAAGGTCAAGCATGGAAGCAGACTATTTTTTATCCATTTATGCAAGTGTCAAATAATGGTCGTGGAAAGGTGTTGCAACCGCGGATTGAATCAGAAACCTATCAAACAAAAGATTTTGCAAAAGTTCCTTATCTTGAATCAATTGCAGTCTTAAATGAATCAAAAAATGAAGTAGTAATTTTTGCTGTTAATCGAGGGAAAGAAATTTTAGATTTTGAAATCACTTTCGATAATATAATGATTAATTCAGTAGAGGAATTTTCGCAATTAAGTGGCTTTGACATTAAGGAAATCAATAGAGAAGGACAAGAAATTGTTCAACCAACGGAATCAGCAGCTTATGAAATCGTCGCTGATGACATTCATTGTCAACTACAACCATTGTCTTGGAATATGATTCGTTGCAAATGGTAATAAAAACAAAAAATGAAGGAGGATTTCTCAATGAAATTCAAAAAATTTTTACTTGGTTCAATGGTCGTTTTAGCAACATGTCTTTTGGTAGCATGCGGTAGTGGGAAAAGTGCTTCTAAGGAAGATGCAGGAGATGGAGTGACTCTTACTTTTTGGAATGGATTTACCGCTTCAGATGGAGAAATTTTACAAAAGATTGTCGATGAATTTAACAAAACTAACGACAAAAATATCAAAGTGGAAATGGATGTAATGACGTGGGCTAATTTAAACGAAAAATTGCCACCAGCCATTTCATCAAATACAGCGCCAGACTTTTTTGCCTTGAATTATGTTGATTATGCGCAATATGTTGAAAATGGAGCGGTTCAACCGTTAGATGATTTTTGGAAATATGATGGCGTCGACAAATCAGATTTTACCAAAACTGCTATAGACCTTGGCATTGTTAACAAAGAGCAATATTTTATCCCGATGCAAGTGCAAGGTATGTATATGTATTGGAACAAAGATTTATTTAAAAAAGCAGGTATAGATGCAACGAAACCCCCGAAAACATGGGATCAGCTAACAGAAATGGCACCTAAATTAGCAGACAAAGGAAGTAATGTTTCTGGATTTGTTTTTAACAAAGACGGCAATGCTCCACTATATAACTGGATGTTAGCAAACGGAGGAAAATTAGTGAATGATGATTACACAAAATCAGAATTTGCTTCTCCTGAAAATTTAGCCACATTAAAAGCTATTCAAAAAATGATTTACGAAGAAAAAGCAGGTCCGGAATCTATTTCAGGAGCGGAAATGGATAATTTAATGAATGCAGGCCAATTAGCGTTGGAATTGAATGGTCCTTGGTTGAATAATGGTTTGAAAGCCAATGAAATTAATTATGGTGTAACGACCTTACCACAAGCAACTGAAAATGGTGAAAAAACCGCTATTCTAGATGGTGTAGGCTATGCCATTCCAGCAAGCACAAGTAGTGACAAAAAAGAAGCGATTTATGAATTCCTGAAATATTGGAATACAACAGAAGTAGGGGAAAAATGGAGCATCGAAAATGGATTTCCAGCTTATTTGAATTCTGTAGCGAATGACGATGAAGTGAAAAATAATGAAATCGTTTCCGAATTATCGAAGCAAATGGACTATGCAGAGCCTTTCTTACCTGGATTTACTAAAATCTCTGCTATTAATAATGATATCATCAATCCGCTAATTGAAAAATTATTGGCTGGCGATGATCCGGAAAAACTAATGAACGATGCTGATAAAGCCATCAATCAATTGTTAAGTCAATAAATGCCAGTCATTGGCTAACAAAAAAATTACGGCAGGTGATTGTGACAGAAATCCCTTTAGTCACAATCACCATTTCAAAATCTTTTAAAGAGAGGTGTATCGATTGAAAACATTTGCCAGATACTGGAATAAACCGAATCATGCTGCATATTTATTTTTAGCTCCATCTTTTTTGATTTTGTTACTGTTTACGGTGGTTCCGTTATTAGGAACGTTTGCCATTAGTTTTACTGATTTAAATATTTTCTTTACCAATAAGAATTTCGTCGGTTTTGATAATTTCAGTCGAATCTTCAGTGATAGTCGTGCAATTAATTCACTGTTCCACACGTTGTATTTTACCTTATTAGAAGTGCCATTGCAGATTATAGTTGGCTTACTAGCAGCAGTGGTTCTTGCAAAAAATACAAAGTTTAATCGTTTTTGTCGCTCGACTTTTTATATTCCAGTTATTTGTTCCCTGACATCCATTGCAATTATTTTCTCGATGTTATTGGATCCTAATATAGGTGCGATTCCATACTTATTTACGCAAATAGGGTTGCCAACTCCTCAGTTTTTTAGAGATCCAACTCTAGCAATGCCAACGGTTGCAGTGATGACGGTTTGGAAAAATTTTGGGGTCACTATGACGATTTTATTAACGGCTATTCAAGGGATTTCTCCTTCATTATATGAATCAGCAGAAATGGATGGCGCAACGAACCGTCAACAATTTTTCAATATTACTTTGCCGCAAATTGTTCCATCGCTTGGTTTTTGTATTTTGACTAATTTAATTGGTTCGATGCAAGTCTTTGACCAAGTGTATGTAGCGACAGGAGGGGGTCCACAATTTAAAACAGAAACAGCCGTCCAATATATTTATAGTCGTGGGTTTACCGCGCCATATGAACTTGGCTATGCTTCGTCATTATCTTCCATTCTGTTTATCATTGTGGCAGTTATTGCTATTTCTACCAATATATATATGTCCAATAAAGAAAAACAAATGAAATAGGAGGGAAAACAATGGTCACTGAACAAACGATTTTAATCGCTGAAAATAAACGAAAAAAATTTAGTCGAAAAAAGATTTTCACAACTATTGGTATGGTGCTAGTATTATTTATCATTGCTTTTCCTTTTCTATGGTTATTACTTTCATCATTTAAATTTGAAAAGGACATTATTTCATTTCCGCCAAAGATTTTTGCGGATAATTATACGTTCGATAATTATATTAAGGTTTGGTCTACCATTCCGTTGCTAGATTACATCAAAAATACCATCATTTTTGCTGGAGGAACAGTTATCACTTCTGTTTTCTTTGATTCTTTGGCAGGTTATGCGTTTGCACGAATGAACTTTAAAGGAAAATCGGTCTTGTTCTACTTTGTTTTATTAACCATGATGATTCCATTTCAAGTATTTATGATTCCGTTATTTCTTGAAGTGAACTTGTTAGGCTTATTGGATACATATTCTGGATTAATTATTCCAAGAATGACTACCGCTTTTGGAATTTTCATGATGCGTTCATTTTTCATTACATTGCCATCATCATTAGAAGAAGCTGCTCGAATTGATGGTTTAAACGAATTTAGGATTTTTTGGAAAATTATGTTGCCATTAAGTAAACCAACAGTCTTGTCTTTAGCTATTTTTACATTAATGAATAGTTGGAATGATTTATTGTATCCGTTGATTTTAACGAGCAGCTCAGAAATGCGGACATTGCCAGCTGGATTAGCATTATTCACAGGTCAAAATATTTCCTTTTACGGACCGGTGATGGCAGGAACAGTTATTTCTATGTTGCCGTTATTAATTGTGTATATGTTTGCTCAAAAATACTTTGTACAAGGAACGGCAATGACTGGAATGAAAGAGTAGGTTGGTCAAATGAAATTAGTAGAAACCCAATTTTATACAAAACTAATTGTACTCTCTGATTATCTTTTATTAGGTTTATTGTGGGTCGTGATTTCTTTACCTGTGATTACTGTAGTGCCTGCTTCTGTGGCAGTGTTGTATGTGTTGCGTCAATGGAAAGGAGGGGCAACGGGACATATTTTGAATTACTTTTTTACAGGGATCCGTAAACATTTTTTTATCAACGTATTGTGGAGTTGCTTGACGGTGGGGATCTTTACAATAACGAATTTGTTGCTACAAGAAAACAATTTGTTCTTACTGATTAGTGGTTTTGTCGTATCGATCATGTATTTAATGCTTTTAATTTCGTGGACAAATAACTGTAGTCAAATGGAACAAGCGTCTTTCATCAGGATTTTTGAAGAAAGTGCTTTGGATTTGGTGGTTTCCTTTTTAAGAAATCTTAGTTGTAGTATGTTGATTCTTTTGTTTACATTATTGGTCTTTTTATTTCCGCCGTTTATTTTCTTATTTGTCGGGGGATTGTGGAATTTAATGTTTTTAATATTATCAAGGAAAGGGAGGTTGGAACATGAATGAAACAAAGATAAGCGTCAGACAAGCATTTGCAGTAGGAGAAATTAGTCCTCGTCTTTTTGGGTCTTTTGTGGAGCATATGGGAAGTGTAGTTTATACAGGTATTTATGAACCAGGGCATCCTACAGCAGATGAAAATGGTTTTCGCCAAGATGTATTGGAACTCGTCAAATCTTTAAACTTAGGTGTGATTCGTTATCCGGGAGGGAATTTTACTTCTGGTTATGATTGGCTGGATACCATTGGCCCAATCGATAAGCGACCGAAAAAAATTGATTTAGCTTGGCGCGGAATTGAACCAAATACATTTGGCATTCATGAATTTTTTCAATGGATACAACCAACAAATGCTGAACCTATTTTCACAGTTAATCTTGGAACCAAAGGCATTGACGATGCTCGAAATTTAGTAGAATATTGCAACTTTGCAAAAGGCACTTATTGGAGTGATTTACGTCGGGAAAATGGTCAAGAAACTCCTTTTAATATCAAACTTTGGTGCCTCGGAAACGAACTTGATGGTCCGTGGCAAATTGGTGCTAAAAGTGCATATGAATACGGCCGTTTGGCAAATGAAGCATCAAAAGTCATGAAGCTAGTAGACGATTCCATTGAAACCATTTTAGTAGGAAGTTCAACCCCGCGGCTAGCTAGTTATCCAAAATGGGATCGTGTTGCACTAGAACAAGCATACGAGCAGGTGGATTATTTAGCATTACACAACTATATCGATAAGTACGATGCAGATGATTTAACGCGACCACCTAAAAATGAACGGGATGACACACCTACTTATTTAGCTAAAGCGTATCGTTTTGATCGGCAAATTGAAGAAATTATCGCGACTTGCGACTATGTAAAGGGTCTTTTACGGAGCGAGAAAACGATGTACTTAGCATTTGATGAATGGAACGTACATGCGCAACCTGAAAAAGAACATGAAGATTTTCAAATTGGGAGTCCTATTGATTGGTGTTATTTTACTATGGAAGATGCCTTGTTATTTGGTTCGCTAGGCTTAGCAATTTTGCGTCATGCAGATCGAGTGAAAATCGGTTGTCAATCTTTATTAGTAAATACGATTCCGTTAATTTTGACAGATGCAGGAGGCCAAGCGTGGTGCAATCCAACCTATTATATTTTGGAACATCTATCCAATTATGCAACAGGAAAAGTATTAAAACAGGTAGCCACTGGGCCGACATATGATTCTGAAAAAGCACAAAATGTTCCGTTTGTAGACAGTGTCATTGTAGAAAATGAAGAAGACTTAGTTTTATTTTTTGTTAATCGTAGTCATGATAAGCAAACCGTGCAGCTAGATCACGATTTTTCTTTAGAAACTTCTGGTCAACAGATTGTCCTGAAAAGTGAACAATTATCCGATAAAAATTTAAGGACCGCGCCAACTACACTTCTTCCACAAACAAAAACAATTAACTGCTTAGAGAACGGAAAAATAGTCGTTACACTGGACAAATATTCATGGAATGTTATTAAAATCAAAAAGTTATAGGAAAAGTAGAGGGAAGTATATGAATAAAAAAGCGACGTACAAAAATCCGATTGTTATAGAGCGAGCTGATCCATGGATTTATAAACATACAGACGGGTTTTATTATTTTACTGGTTCGGTACCAGGATATCAGTCTATTGAACTTCGTAGAGCGAAAAATATCGATGAACTAGGAAACGGAGAGTGCTTGTTGGTCTGGCAGGCACCGACAGAAGGCCCAATGAGTCAACTGATTTGGGCGCCAGAAATTCATTACATCAATGAGCGTTGGTATATTTACTTTGCTGCAAGCGACGATGAACAAATACGGGACCAA
Organism: Listeria ivanovii subsp. londoniensis; assembly: GCF_000763495.1. Lineage (GTDB taxonomy): Bacteria > Bacillota > Bacilli > Lactobacillales > Listeriaceae > Listeria > Listeria londoniensis. The sequence continues at coordinate 632,552 of NZ_CP009576.1, forward strand.
CACCACCATCATCGAATGTTTGTAATTGAAAACCAACAAGCAGATCCTATGAACACCGATTGGATTGAAAAAGGCCAAATTAAAACGGCTTTTGATAGTTTCAGTTTGGACGGTACAGCATTTCGACATCAAAATAAATTGTATTATGTCTGGGCACAACAAGATCCTAGAATTCCAGGAAATTCCAATCTTTATATTTCTGAAATGGAAAATCCTTGGACGCTAAAAGGCCCACAAGTTTTATTATCAATTCCAGAATTTGAATGGGAAAAAATTGGTTTTTCTGTCAATGAAGGTGCGGCTGCCATAGTACGAAATGGCAAAGTATTTATCACCTATTCTGGAAGTGCCACAGATGAAAATTATGCGATTGGTTTACTGTGGGCAGATGAAAATGCCGATTTATTAAATGGCTATTCTTGGCATAAGGCCTCAGAACCCGTTTTTGTTTCCTCAGAAAAAAATAAACAATTCGGACCAGGACATAACTCGTTTACAAAAAGTGAAGATGACCAAGCTGATGTTCTTGTATACCATGCTCGACCAGAAAAAAATAAAGCAGGCGATCCGTTAGATAACCCCAATCGACATGCTAATGCACAAATTTTTTCATGGGATGAGGAAGGCTTCCCTGTTTTCGGTGAACCAACAGGCTACACACGAAATATGAAAACAAATGAATGATGAAATTCAGGTACAGGAGGCGTAATAATGGACTCAAAAGCAGTAAAAGAAACAATTAGCCAAGGAAAGACATCATTAGGCATTGAATTTGGTTCCACTCGAATCAAAGCTGTTTTGATTGATGATTACCAACAACCAATCGCTTCAGGCACTTACGAATGGGAAAATCAATTAATCGACGGCATTTGGACCTATAGTTTGGAAGAAATCTGGCATGGATTACAAGAGAGTTATCAACAATTAAAAACAAATGTCCAAACAACCTACGATGTAACCTTAACAACTGTAGGAGCATTAGGGTTTAGTGCTATGATGCATGGATACTTAGTTTTTGATCAATCCGATCGTTTACTGGTTCCTTTTCGAACATGGCGGAATACTATGACGGCCGCAGAAGAAAAAGAACTAACGGGATTATTTGATTACAATATCCCTCAACGCTGGAGTATTGCTCATTTATACCATGCGATGTCGAACCAAGAAGAACATGTAAAAGACATAGCCTATATGACTACCTTAGCAGGATTTATTCATTGGCAACTCACTGGTGAAAAAGTGTTAGGAATTGGCGATGCTTCAGGGATGTTTCCAATTGATTCTAAAACGAAGCAGTTTGATGCAGAAATGCTGGCACGTTTTGAGCAAAAAGTCATATCTGCTAAGTACCCTTGGCAATTAAAAGAGATTATGCCACATGTCCTTATCGCTGGAAAGTCTGCAGGGATATTAACCGAAGAAGGAGCTAAACGGTTGGATCCTTCAGGTGATTTAAAGGCTGGGATTCCGTTATGTCCACCAGAAGGTGATGCAGGGACGGGGATGGTTGCTACCAACAGTGTCGCTATTCGTACCGGAAATGTTTCTGTGGGGACTTCGATTTTTGCTATGATTGTTTTGGAAAAAGAGTTAAAGAAAGTTCATACAGCATTGGACATGGTAACTACACCAGCTGGAGAATTAGTAGCGATGGTTCATGCGAATAACTGTTCTTCTGATATTAATGCTTGGATACAACTGTTTAATGAATTTGCAACACTTGGTGGACTTAACATCTCAACAAATCAGTTGTATGAACTGCTCTTCAAACAGGCTTTATTAGGGGATAAAGATTGTGGTGGTTTACTTCCTTATGGTTATTTATCTGGTGAAAACATTACGCAAGTGTCAAACGGGCGTCCGTTGTTTATTCGGACACCAGATAGTCAATTTAATTTGGCAAACTTTATGCGAAGCCACTTGTATTCAGCGTTTGGTGCATTGCACATAGGCATGCAAATTTTAACAGATGAAGAACAGGTAGCCATTGATCAAGTGTTCGGGCACGGCGGTATTTTTAAAACTGCCGGGGTGGCACAAAAAATTTTAGCTGCGGCTATGAATACACCTGTCTCGTTAATGGAAACAGCTGGTGAAGGAGGCGCTTGGGGGATTGCTTTATTAGCAGATTATTTAAAATATGCCGAAAAAGATGTCACTTTAACAGATTATTTAGCGCAACAAGTTTTTGTACAAAGCCAAGCAATTGAGGAAAAACCTAATCCTGATGATGTTGCGGGCTTCCAACAGTTTATGCAACGCTATGAGGCGGGACTATCGATTGAAAAAACTGCAGAAGCATGGAACTAAGGATTAAAGGAGGGGACAAAGATGTTAGAAGCTTTAAAAGAAGAAGTTTATCAGGCAAATGTAGAATTACCTAAACAAGGGCTTATCAAATACACTTGGGGGAATGTCAGTGGCATTGATCGAGAAAAAGAGTTATTTGTAATTAAGCCATCTGGTGTGGATTATGATACGTTACAACCAGCAGATATGGTGGTTTGTGACTTGGCAGGTAACGTGGTAGAAGGAAAATTAAATCCGTCTTCTGATACACCTACCCATGCTATTTTGTATCAAAAATATCCAGAAATCGGAGGGATTGTTCATACACATTCAACTTGGGCAACAATTTGGGCACAAGCTGGCTTAGATGTGCCCGCCATGGGGACTACTCATGCAGATACTTTTTATGGGACAGTACCTTGTGCACGTTTTTTAACACAAGCAGAAATTGATCGAGGATATGAAAAAGAAACAGGAAATGTAATTGTTGAAACCTTCCAACAGCGAGGGATTGCTCCAATGGCTGTTCCAGGTGTGTTATTACATGGTCATGGATCTTTTACATGGGGCAAAGATGCTAAAAGTGCTGTAATGAACGCCGTGGTATTGGATGAAGTGTGTAAAATGAATTTATTCGCGCGACAATTGAATCATTTTTCAGAAGAGTTACCTCAGCGAATCTTAGATAAACATTATTTACGTAAACATGGTAAAGATGCCTATTACGGTCAAAAATAATCCAATAATTTTAGAATAGTCAAGAATGGAGAGGAAGAAAAAAATGCTAACAATTAGTAAAAAAGAATTTTGGTTTGTCGTCGGTTCACAACATTTATACGGAGAAGAAGCATTACAAGAAGTTCGTACCCATGCAGAAGAAATGGTACAAGTGTTAAATGATAGTGGTCAATTACCTTATCCAATTAAACTACAAGAACTAGCTGTAACGGCAGAGACCATTACGAAAATTATGAAAGAAGTCAATTATCGGGATGAAGTGGCTGGTGTCATTACGTGGATGCACACATTTTCCCCAGCTAAAATGTGGATTCGTGGCACAAAATTATTGCAAAAACCACTTCTTCATTTAGCGACCCAGTACAATGAAAGTATTCCTTGGAAAACTATAGATATGGACTTTATGAACTTAAATCAAGCAGCGCATGGCGATCGTGAATATGGTTTTATTAATGCTCGTTTAAACAAACAAAATAAAGTTGTTGTAGGCTACTGGCAACGTACGGAAATACAAAAACAAATTGCTGAATGGATGGATGTAGCCGTAGCATATAATGAAAGCTTTGCTATTAAAGTGGCTCGTTTTGGGGATAACATGCGAAATGTAGCCGTGACAGAAGGAGATAAAGTAGAAGCACAAATTCAATTTGGTTGGGTAGTTGATTACTTTGGCATTGGGGATTTAGTTCAAGTCATTGATGCAGTAACAAAAGAAGAAGTGGATACATTGTTTGCAGAATATCAAACGTTATACGATTTTGATTATGGGGAGTATGGCGAAGAAGAATGGACGGCACATGTAAAAGTACAAGCACGCCAAGAAATTGGTTTGCGTCGCTTTCTTGAAGCAGGAAATTACAATGCCTTCAGTACCAACTTTGAAGATTTATATGGTATGCAACAATTACCAGGTTTAGCTGTCCAACGTTTAATGGCAGAAGGTTATGGCTTTGCTGGCGAAGGAGATTGGAAAACAGCTGCGATTGATCGCTTAATGAAAATTATGGCTAGAAATGAAAACACTGGATTTATGGAAGACTATACTTATGAATTAGCAGTAGGTCAAGAAGCGATTTTACAATCTCATATGATGGAAGTTGACCCAACGTTAGCTAATAATAAGCCGAAAATTGTTGTCTCTCCTCTTTCAATGGGGAATCGAGAAGACCCTGCTCGTTTAGTCTTTGATGGAAAGCCAGGTGCAGGTGTTGTCGTTTCTATGGCGGATTTTGGCACCCATTATAAATTATTGATTAACGAAGTAGATGTATTTGAGCCAACAGAAGCTGCACCAAATTTACCTGTTGCACGAGTAATGTGGCAACCAAAACCAAACTTCCATGAAGGCGTTCAGTCATGGATTGAAACCGGTGGCGGACATCATACCGTTATTTCTTTAAACTTAACCTCTGATCAAATGGAAATATGGGCAAAATTAGTTGATTTAGAGTACGTAACAATTAAATAAAAAAAGGTCGATGTTGAGACAGGAGAGATTACTCCAAAAATCAAGTTTTTAAATCTGCTCGATCGTTCATTTTAAATTTGAAGGTTTGGTGCATAATTTTTGTGGAAAAAAGGGGCGAATACAATGGACATTCTTAAAAAGAGCTTTGGTAAAACTGCTGATTTATTTATTTTAAAAAACAATCAAGGCTCGGAACTAGCTGTGTCAAACCAAGGAGCCCGTATCGTTTCTTTAAAAGTGATGGTAGATGGAAAACTAAGAGAAACGGTTTTAGGATTTGATTCAATTGAAGAGTATTTAGAAAAAGATCCTTATATTGGTGCGTCAATTGGACGTTTTTCAGGCCGAATAAGACAAGGAACATTTACCATTGAGCAGCAACAATATCAAGTTTCTGTAGATTCTGAAACGGGACATAACTTACACGGCGGTATCGGCTTTGACAAATATATGTGGGAAGCTACCGAAAAAATAGCAAAAGATTTTGTGGCTGTTACCTTCACTTTCACAAGTCCAGATGGAGATCAAGGCTTTCCGGGGAATCTAACAGCAAAAGTCACCTACACACTAACCAATAAGAATGAATGGAAAATCTTTTATACTGCGACAACTGACAAAGCGACCATATACAATCCTACCAATCATGTATATTTTAATTTGACAGGAGATAGTACAAAAGGAATCGATGAACATATTTTAAAAATGAACGCACAACGCTACATTGAAGTAGATAAACAAGTTATCCCAACAGGAAATGTTAACAATGTCCAAGGAACGATTTTTGATTTCACTCAAGGGAAAAAAATGAGCGAACTATTTACGAATGTGGCATCAGAAGCAAGTAAAATTGATGGACTGGATCACCCATTTTTATTAAATAAACAGTCGCCACAAGTCACACTCACTTCTCCAGATAAAAAAGTAATCATCGAAATGACAACAGACGATCCTGCTGTAGTGGTTTTTACAGCGAATTTTGGAGATGAAGGTCCTATCATGCATGGAAAAAAATTAGCGAACCATGGAGGAATTACTTTGGAAACCCAAGTTGCACCAGGAGCAACCGATTATCCAGAGTGGGGCAACGTGATTTTAAAACCAAATGAACACTTTGAAAAAGAAACAGTTTTTAAACTAATTATTCAAGAGTCATAGGTGGGCAGGTGTCAATGAAGTAGACAGAAAACAAGTTAGTTTACAATGATTCAAAAAGGTTTCGTTCCTTCTGATTTGGCGTAAGCATTTTGTTGGCAGAATGCGGTCTCCTTGTTTTGAAACCCCATCAATGTATTGGCACTGCCACTAAAAAAATGAGAATAAAAGAAAAACACTTTCGTTGAATTCATGTAAAATGAAATTAATGGAGGTGTTTTTTGTGCGTACAAGAGTTATGTATCCAGTAGAAATAAAATAAGAAGCAACCAAATGAAGTAGCAAAATTGAACGGGGTTTAAAAACGTGCTAGTTCGGTTTGGTAGAAATTACAAATTATCTATAACAATGAGATTTAGAAAGAGGAGACCGAAGCTTTATACTGCAAATGCAAAAGACCCACAAAAACAAGCAGTTTATCATCAAATTGTTCGAATGTTAAATGATGAGCTATCTATAAAAGCGATTGCAGAAAAAAATAAAGTGACACGGATGACAGTATATCGAATAAAAAAAGAGTTGGACTCGAATCTTTCAAGTGAGTTGATTGATTCATAAGTTCTAACGAATAGAAAAAATTAGAAGAATGCTTAATTGTAGATTATTTTTTGAGGGATTATATTGGACTGAAAATTCGTCAATTAGTAATTGTTCTATTTACTTGATTTATTTTTTTCCGATATTGTTTCAGCAAGATGAGATAATTGTCTATAATGCTTTTGAAATGGCTATACATATTTTTAATGTATTAAAATATTATTACTTAGTCGCTCTTATTTTCATTATTATGTTTGTCTGTTTAACCATATGGAATAATCGGACTTTTAAACAACATCTACAAAAAGAAGCAACTTATAATGTAATACAAACAGAAAGACGAAAGCAGTTTATGGAAAAATTATATCATGAACGTTTCGGTCCAAAGAAACAGCGTGAATTGGTTCGGTACTATTCTGTTTCTGAAGAAAAAAACTTCCTTGATGATGATATACCAAAAGAGGTAGAGCCATTTATAGCGATTATGATTCCAGTACATAATGAAGAACTTATCATTGAAGACACAATACACTATATGCTGAACAAGCTACATTATAGTAAGTATGAAGTGCTTGTTATGGATGGCGGTTCAACAAATGGAACACCTGAAATTTTAGCATGATTACAAAAACAATATCACAATTTGAGCGTTGTTAGAGTAGAAAAAAATAAAGGAAAAGCACATGCCATTAATATTGGTGCCGGATTTGTTAGAGGAGAATTAATTTTGAGCCACAATGCAGATATCGTACCAGATGAAAAAATATGTTAACTATTTTATTCGGATGGAGAGCCGTAACATTGTGGCGATTACCTCCAATGCCGTAGTGCGAAATCAATCTACACTAGTTGGGAAATCACAAACAGTAGAATTCGCGAAGATAGGTGGTATTATTAAACGTAATCAAACGGCTTGAGTAATTGTAGATTAACTAAATTTCTTGTTTTTTATGAAGCTATTTAATATGGAATAGAAAATATTGGCGTTTTCGTGTAGTATTGGGTCAATGAAATAGGAAAAAGCTCACCTAGAAGGAGAAAATGAGATATAGTTTATCGAAAGTGCAAACTGATTGCCGTTAAAATTGGGGATACAATAATTCCTGTAAGAGTTTATATATTTTTCCTTCTATTATGTTCGTTTTTTGTCATGAAAAAGAAAGACACTCTTTTGGGGAGAGTGCCTTTTTTATTAAATAATTCCTTGAGCGATCATTGTATCCGCTACTTTTAGGAAACCGGCAATGTTGGAACCAATGACTAGGTTTCCAGGAGCGCCATATTCGCTTGCAGCATTGCTAGAATTTTTATAAATGTCTTTCATAATGTTTTGTAAATGTTCATCTACTGTTTGGAAAGTCCAGCTCATTCGCGTACTGTTTTGAGCCATTTCAAGTGCAGATACAGCTACACCACCTGCATTAGCGGCTTTGGCAGGACCAAATAATACTTTATTTTCATGATAGATATCAACCGCTTCAAGAGTGGAAGGCATATTGGCGCCTTCAGCGATAGCGATAACACCATTTTTTACAAGAGCACGAGCTTGATCAGCGTTGATTTCGTTTTGTGTCGCACATGGTAGCGCGATATCACATGGAACGGACCAAACATCGCCGCCAGCGTAATATTCAGCAGAAGGGTGGAAAGCTACATACTCACTGATACGTTTGCGTTCTACTTCTTTTAGCTGTTTAACGGTTGCTACTTTAATTCCTTCTTTATCATAAACAAATCCAGCTGAGTCACTACATGCTACGACTTTTGCACCCAACTCATGTGCTTTTTCAATCGCATAAATAGCGACATTACCGGAACCGGAAACGACGATTTTCTTGCCACGGATTGTTTCACCAGCAGCTTCTAGCATCTCCACTGTGAAATAAACTAGACCATAACCAGTTGCTTCCGTTCTTGCTAAGCTTCCGCCATAAGTAAGACCTTTACCAGTTAAAGTACCTGCATCATAAGCGCCGCGAAGTCGTTTATATTGGCCGAATAAGTAGCCGATTTCACGTCCGCCAACACCGATATCGCCAGCTGGGACATCCGTATCAGGGCCGATATGTTTTTGTAATTCCGTCATAAAACTTTGACAAAAGCGCATTACTTCTGCATCTGATTTACCTTTTGGATCAAAATCAGAGCCACCTTTGCCGCCACCAATTGGTAAACCTGTTAAGGAATTTTTGAAAATTTGTTCGAAACCAAGGAATTTTACGATACTGCCAGTTACGGAAGGGTGAAAACGTAATCCACCTTTATAAGGGCCAATAGCGCTATTGAACTGTACTCGGTAACCACGGTTCACATGTACTGTTCCAGAATCATCCACCCATGGAACTCGGAAACTAATAAGACGTTCAGGTTCTGTCAGTTGTTCTAAGATACCGTTTGCTTCGTACTTTGGTTCTTTAGCAAGAGCTGGAATAACAGAGTTTAAAAATTCTTCTACTGCTTGGTGGAATTCTGTTTCACCTGGGTTACGTTGTTTAATTGTTTCAAACACATGTGTTGCGTAATCTTCGGCTGCTTTTGTGTTATTTTGGATAGTGGGTGTTTGTGCCATACTATAATCGCTCCTTGTTTAAATATTTTGACTATATGGAAAAGTAGGAAACAAGATACAATACACGCGATGTTATAGAGTGAAAAACGATCGGCTATTCTGTATCAAGTAGGTCAACTTTTCTTACCTATGTTGTTAGTTTACACATTGTTGAGAATATTTTCAAGCATAAAAACCAATTTTTCAGAAATTTTTTAAAATCTAGTTAATGAGAACGTTTGCTTATGGAATGTTTGGAGGCAACCATCTTTTTGCGGCATTTAGAAAGCTTTAACAAACTAACATGGACATGTAAATATAAAAAATTAACCGCACCAGGGGGATGCGGTTAAAGGGAGTATTAGGGAGTTCATAATGCTAAAGCAACGCCAAGGGATAAGACGAATTTGAATTTAAAAATCAATGCTTTAACACCATTCGCTTTCTTTTGGGTAAAAGCGCTCCATGGAAATAAGTATATAAGAGAAATTCCAAATAATCCTGCGTTTTTTCTTACAATAGTAATCTACAATGTGACGAAATTGTCATGTATTATAATTCATCAATTTTTTTACGGTCGCGTGTAGTACTTAGTTTACCAGTGCGGTTTTTTAATTCTACCTCAACAGCGGCTAGGGGGATATTTTTTTCAGCCAAAAGGACGAGCAGGTGGTAGGTGAGGTCGGATATTTCGGAAATAAGTTCTTGATTGTTGTTTTTAGCGGCGATGACGACTTCTGTTGTTTCTTCTCCGACCTTTTTTAGAATTTTATCGAGACCTTTATCAAATAAATAGTTGGTATAAGATCCTTCTTTTGGTTGTGCTTTACGAAGATTAATTTCTTCATATAATTTAGTTAGCATTTAAATTTCCTCCTTGATAAGCTTGAAAAAGCAACTTCTTTTTCCTGTATGACATGCTGGGCCAGTTTGAATTACTCGGATGAGCAAAGTATCGCTATCGCAGTCTGTCCAGATTTCTTTTACTTTTTGGATGTGGCCGCTTGATGCCCCCTTGTTCCATAGTTCATCTCTAGAACGAGAGTAGAACCATGTGAAGCCTGTTTGGAGGGTTTTTTGATAACTTTCTTCATTCATGTAAGCGAGCATCAATACTTCGCCATTTTCATCGTCTAGGATAATGGTGGGGACAAGACCTTTCGAAAAATCAATCGACTTCATGGGCGGATATTCACTCCTTTATCAAGCAATGTTTTTTTGACATTTTGGATGCTAAGTTCGCCGTAATGGAAAATACTTGCTGCAAGTGCGGCGGTTGCATTTGTTTGTTCTAACACTTCAGCTATATGGTCGGCATTTCCACAACCACCAGAAGCAATGACTGGGACTGGGACGACTTCAGAAATAGCTTTTGTAAGTGGTATATCGTAACCGTTTTTGGTTCCATCACCGTCCATACTAGTTAGGAGGATTTCGCCAGCTCCTAGTTTAACCGCTTCTTTTGCCCACTTGATGGCATCAAGACCAGTGTCATTTCGTCCACCTTTTGTATAGACACTCCAATTGGTGCCATTCCATTTAGCATCAATAGCGACAACAATGCATTGATTACCAAACTTTGCAGCTCCTTCTTGGATAAGCTCAGGGCGTTGAATTGCTGCTGAATTAAGCGAGATTTTATCGGCGCCGGCTTGAAGGAGCTTTTTCATATCGGAAACACTGCTGATTCCTCCGCCAACCGTAAGTGGAATGAATACTTGTTCGGCCGTTCGTTCGACAACATCAATCATTGTTTCGCGAAGCTCGACTGTTGCGGTGATATCTAAGAAAATAATTTCATCGGCGCCGGCTTTATTGTAGGCTTTTGCAATTTCAACAGGATCGCCGACATCTGTTAATGAAACAAAATTGACACCTTTTACTACTCGACCAGCAGTGACATCAAGACAAGGAATGATTCGTTTAGTAAGCAAATTGTTCCACCTCGATGACATCAGACATGGAAATATTGTTGTTGTAAAGAGCTTTACCGGCAATGGCTCCGTAAAGATTAAGTTTGGCAAGTGCTTCTAAGTCTTGGCGACTACTTACTCCTCCAGATGCTATAAGGTTTACAGAAACATGCTTTTTTAAGGCTTCCATTTGTTCGAGATTAGGGCCAGTTAATGTACCATCACGACTGATATCTGTATAGATAATTGTTTCTACCTGCATGGTTTCCATTTCTTTCGCCAAGTCTAAGTAAGATACTTGACTAATATCTAACCAGCCGCTTGTTGCGACAAAACCATTTTTAGCATCAATTCCGGCGGCGATTTTAGGGCCATATTTTTGAACAGCTGCTTGTAAGAAAGCAGGGTCTGTAAGGGCAGCGGAACCAATGATGACACGGTTAATACCGGATTGTAGATAGTAATCCACTTGTGCCATGCTCCGGATACCTCCACCAACTTGGACGGGAATCCCAGCGACTTTTTTCATTTCTTTAATAATTTCAAGATTTACTGGCCGTCCTTCTAATGCACCGTCTAGATCAACTATGTGTAAATAAGAGGCACCATCTTTGGCAAATGTGCTTGCTTGAGCGACAGGATCTGGATTGACGACTAATTTTTTTGTAAAATCACCCTGGAAAAGTCTCACGCATTGACCGTTTTTTAAATCTATTGCTGGGAAGATTTGCATGTTGCGATGACCTCCTTAAAACCGGTTAAAATTTGTAATCCAATTTCGCCGCTTTTTTCAGGATGGAATTGTGCTCCGTAAATATTTCCATTTCTTATCATGCTTGGAATTTCTACTGAATAGCTACTAGTGGCGATAATATATTCGGGAGTACATTTTGCATAATACGAGTGGACATAATATACATATTCTCCATTTAAATTGGTAGTTAAAGGAGTTGTTTGCTGGATATTTAGTTCGTTCCATCCCATGTGCGGTACTGCAAATGTGGGTTTGGTTGGTAGTTTTTCGACGCAACCTGGAATGAGCCCGAGTCCGTTTGTGAAAGTATGCTCGCGGCTTGATTCGAGCAAGAGTTGCATGCCGAGACAAACGCCAAGTATAGGTTTCCCCATGGTGGCGATGTTTTTGAGTGTGATATCAAGTCCTCGCTGAATTAGTTCTTGCATTGCTTCAGGGTAGGCGCCGACACCAGGAAGAATAATACCGTCTGCTTCTATCATGGCAGCTTTACTACTAGAAATTTTATTTGGTAAGCCAATAAAATCAAATGCTTTGCTAATGCTCTTCGTATTTCCAGTATCATAATCAACAATAACAATCATTTACAGGACTCCTTTAGTTGAATTGATGCCTTGGATATCTGGATTAATCGTGATAGCCTCCCGGAGAGCACGTCCAAAGGCTTTAAAAAGAGCTTCAATTTTATGATGGGTATTTTTGCCATAAAGAACCCGCAGATGTAAATTCATTTCGGCATTGAAAGCGACTGCTTGGAAAAATTCTTCGACAAGCTCAGTGTCAAAATCACCTAATTTAGGATTTATTAACTCCGCATCGAAAACTAGATACGAGCGACCACTTAAGTCAAGGGCAGCAAAACCGAGCGATTCATCCATTGGAACATATGCGGAACCGTAACGATTGATACAAGTTTTGTCACCAAGTGCTTCTTTTAAACAAATACCAAGTGTGATACCAATATCTTCTACAGTATGGTGAGCATCGACATAAGTATCTCCATCTGCTTTAACGTGCAAAGTAATACGGCTGTGTTTGGCAAGGAGTGTAAGCATATGGTCTAAAAATCCAACTCCCGTAGAAATAGTAGCTTCTTCTTGTGTGTCCAAGTTGAGTGCAAGTTCAATCGATGTTTCTGCAGTAGTTCGTGTTTTCGTTGCAGTTCTCATTTACTTTTCCTCCTTAAAACGAATTTGGATAGCTCTGGCGTGTGCATCTAATCCTTCTTTGTTTGCGAGTAAAATAATCGCCTCTTTCTCTTTTGCTAAAGCTTCTTTTGTATAGGAAATGAAAGCGGAGCGTTTAGTAAAGTCTTCTACACCAAGTGGCGAGAAAAATTTGGCGGTTCCACTTGTTGGTAGTACATGATTAGGTCCAGCAAAATAATCTCCAAGTGGTTCTGACGCATAACTGCCTAGAAAAATCGATCCAGCATTTTTTATTTGGTGTAAATAATTCATAGGATTTTCTAGTTGGACTTCTAAATGTTCTGGGGCGATTTCATTCATAATTTCGAACATATCTGCTAAGTTATCAGTAAGGATAATTTTTCCTTCTGAGCGAATCGCTTCTGCTGCGATTCTTTTTCTTGGAAGTGATGCTAGTTGGCTGTATATTTCTGCTTGGGTTTCTTTAGCGATTTTTTCGCTCGTGGTTATTAAGATAGCACGGGATAAAGTATCGTGTTCTGCTTGGGAGAGTAAGTCTGCAGCGATAAATGCTGGGTTTGCTGAATCGTCAGCGAGCACAACGATTTCAGATGGACCGGCAATCATATCGATATCTACTATGCCAAAAACTTCTCGTTTGGCGGTGGCGACATAAATATTACCTGGACCAACGATTTTAGCTACTTTCGGAATGGATTCTGTACCATAAGCAAGAGCGGCAATTCCTTGAGCCCCGCCAACTTGATAAATTTCATCAACGCCAGCAATTTGGGCAGCAGCGAGGACATGTGGATTAATCCCATTTTCGCCTGGTGGGGTAATCATAACGATTCTTTTTACTCCAGCAATTTTAGCTGGTAAAACATTCATTAATACGGATGAGGGATAGGCAGCAGTACCACCTGGAACATAAACGCCGACTTTTTCTAAAGGGCGAATAAGTTGTCCGCGAATGACACCTGGTTTTTCATTATCTATAAAAGCAGTTTGTTGTTGTTTAAAATGGAAGCTTTCAATATTTGCTTTTGCTTGTTTTAATGCCTCTAAAAAGGCTTCATCCACTTCGGCTAAAGCTGTCGTTATAGTTTCTTTAGGAATACGTAAATTTTGGATGGAGACATGATCGAATTGTCTTGTGTAATCAAATAAAGCTTGGTCACCATCTGTTGCTACTTTTTGAATAATCGCTTTTACTTGGACTCCGATAGTAGCGGAAGTATCGGCTGATGAGGCGGATGAAAGTTCTTGTAAAATGTCTTCTGGTGTTCCAGTTAAATAATTCATTTCCTGCGTTCCTCCTTTATTACTTTTTCGAGTTGGTCTATTAATTCAAAGATTTGGATCTTATTTTGTTTTAAGGAAGCTTTATTAACAATCACTCGTGCTGAAATTGGATACATTTTTTCATAGATTTGTAAGCCGTTTTCTTTTAAAGTAGAGCCGGTTTCAACTATATCAATAATGGCATCGGCTAAACCAAGGACAGGTGCGATTTCAACGGAGCCTTCGATTTTAATAATTTCGACATCCTCCCCTTTTTCACGGAAGTATTTAGATGCGACATTAGGATATTTCGTGGCGATGATTTTTCGGCGGTAACTACTTGGCTCAAATTCTGATGTTGAAGCAAGACAAAACTGACATTTCCCAATTTCTAAATCGAGCATTTCGTAATGTGATTTAGATGCTTCAAGCAAAACGTCCTTACCCACAATACCAATATCAGCTACCCCATGCTTTACATAAGTCATTACATCGACAGCTTTCACAAGGATAAAAGAAATTGGTTGGGTTGTGCTGTGAAAAATAAGCTTTCGTTTTTTATCTTCCATAGAAGAACAATCAATCCCCGCTTTTTGTAAAAGTGAAATGGCATCTTTCTCAAGGCGACCTTTTGTTAAAGCAATTTTAAGTACTTTCATTGTTCGGCCTCCTTACCAAAAATAGTCGTAATTCCTTCTGTTGATACGTGAACCACACTTGGGATTTTCCATTTTTTGGCGAAAGAAATCGCATTGGCCGCTTCTTCAAAAAAACTTAATTCGCTATTTGGCGTTTGTTGCATTAATTTCTCTGCTTCAGGTAATGCCGCCAAGTCATAGTGGATTAAAAGAGTTGTACCTGCTTTTTTTTTGAAAATGCCAGCGCGATTTTGTAGGTTGGTAAGCAAGTCAAGGTTGAGTGCCAAACCGACTGCTGGTGAGGAGGAGCTGGTGAATTGTTCTAGGAGGTGGTCATAACGTCCGCCGCTTAAAAAATGATCCGCCGCAAGATCAGCATATCCTCTAAAAATAGTACCAGTGTAGTAATGGAAGTCTTGTACTAAACCTAAATCAACACTTATATCAGCAGCATAATGCACAGCTTTAACAATAGTTTCCATTTCAGTTAGAGCAGTTAGAATCCCTTGATCCGTCGTTAGTTTCTTAGCTTGAGCTAGAATAGTTGTAGCAGGCCCAAACAACCTAGGAAGTGCCAAAATAAAGGCATCAAGCGAGCTAGGATTACTAGCAACAAACGCTTGTATACCAGTTAAACTTTTATTTTGAATCAAAAGTCGGAATTCCATTTCAGTAGTTTCGGAAAGATGTAAAAGGTGAACAACTCGGCGATAAATGGCAGCGTGACCGAGTTCAATTTGAAAATTCGGAATTTGGAGATCATTTAATACTCCAATACCACTTAAAATGCATTCGATTTCTGCTTTAATAGAAGGATAACCAATAAGTTCAATCCCTGCTTGGGTTTGTTCATTTTGCTCTCCACCAAAGTCGTCGTTGGCTCGAAAAATTTTTCCACTATAAGAAAGTTTCAAAGGTAGGGTGACACCAGTTGTACTAACCACTCGACCAATCGGCAAAGTCATATCTGGCCGAAGAACTGTCAAGCGACCTTTTTCATCAAAGAAGCGATACAGTTTGGTGTCTGCCTGGTTTTCAGAGGAGAAGACATCCAAAAATTCGATGACAGGTGTTTCAATTCGCTTAAAACCTCGAGCTTCAAAATATTGATTTACTTGTTGTTCAATTTGATAGGCGACCTGTGCTTCGCGAAATAATTTATCGCGTGTTCCAGTTGGCAAGTTCCGGTTTAAGTTCATCTGGTTAGCTCCTTTTTATATTTTAGTTTATTAGCATATTAGCACGTTAAAGTGTTTTTGTAAATAATGAATAGAAAAATGGTTCCTTATGGTATAATTAGTGTACCATTTGCTTATGCGCTGGAGAAAGAATTTTGAGGGGGGAAGAGTATGAAACGAGATGGACATACGCATACAGAATTTTGTCCGCATGGGACGCGAGAAGATGTAGAAGAAATGATTTTAAGAGCAATCGAACTAGATTTTGATGAATACTCCATTGTTGAGCATGCACCACTTCCTAATGAATTTATACAAGAAACAGCCGGAGATAAAGAAGCAGTTGAGACGGCAAGTATGGCGTTTAGTGATGTGCCTTACTATTTGAAAAAAATGACACATTTGAAGAAAAAATATGCGAGGGATTTATTAATACATATTGGTTTTGAAGTGGATTATTTAATAGGATATGAAGATTTTACACAGGATTTTTTAAATGAGTATGGACCGCAAACAGATGATGGGATTTTATCGCTGCATTTTTTAGCGGGACAAGGAGGCTATCGTTCGATTGATTTCTCAGCGGAAGATTATGACACCGGTATTGTTCAATTTTACGCGGGTTTTGAACAAGCACAACTTGCTTATTTGGAAGGAATCAAGCAGTCGATTGAAGTAGACTTAGGAAACTATAAGCCGACCAGGATAGGACATATTTCTTTGTGTCAAAAATTTTGGCAGTATTTTGGACCAGAAAAAAATCTGCTCTCTAGTGAGGTGAAAGCACAGTTTCAACAGGTGCTTTCATTAGTGAAAAAGCGAGGTTATGAACTTGATTTTAATACAGCGGGATTATTTAAACCACTATGCGGAGAGACTTACCCGCCAAAAGAGATTGTTCTTTTAGCTAATCAATTACAAATTCCGTTTATATATGGTTCGGATTCGCATGGCGTTCAGGATGTTGGGCGTGGTTATCAAGTTTATTGCCAAAAGTAAGTTTTTAAATCGACATGACCATTTGCCTTCAATTGAACACCTTCTGACATAAGTAATTCGCGTTGTTCATCCCAATTTGGAACAAGCCGACCAGCTGCATTTACGACACGATGGCATGGGGTGATTTTGTCACGCTTAGAGTGTTTTAGCGTGGCACCAACGAGCCTAGAATTTTTGGGAAAACCGATTTTATATGCGATTTGACCATAAGTAGTTACTTTGCCAAGTGGGATTTGTCGAACTACCTCGTATACACGATCTTCAAAATCTACGGGAACCATTGTTTTCGCCTCCTTTTTGCGGATAATAAAATTAGTATACAGGAAATAACCATTTTATAAAAGATAGGATGATAAAGAAATGCCAGATTTTTCTTATGCAAAAATAACCAAACTCGTAGTCCATTTTGCGGGGAATAAAGCGAGAGAAGAGGGGACAGAAGTATCTTCCAATGTACTTGCTGATATTGGTTCCGAAATGAATCAAACACTTGCTTCGATTTTTTTGGAGCCATTTAAAAAAGATGAATACTATCAGTTTACCCATGAAACCGATTTGGATTTTAATGAAGTCCGAACTTATGCGGCCAATATGTTTCTCTATGAAGAAGAATTTCTAGATGAATCAAAGAAGATATTGGAACATTTATATCGAGAAACAACCCATCCGAACATTAAAAGCGGTGACGTGTGGCTCTTCTTCATTGAAGGTTGTGTTGTGGACGGAGATTTCACAAATGGTATCGGAATTTTTAAAGTCGAAAATAAAGAAGTCTTTTTAAAAAATGATTTTAATGGCCAGGAATTCCAAATTGGTTATGATAAAGGGATTACGGGGACAGATTTAGATAAGGGGTGCTTAATTTTTAATTTAGAACAAGACTCAGGTAATAAAGTATTAATCCTTGATAGGCTTAATCGAGGGGATTCGGTTTATTGGAAAGATAAGTTTTTAGGAATAGAAAAGATTACGGATGAAAAATTCTATACCGAGGGATTTGTAGAAGTTTGTACTGATTATATTAAACAACGCGAGGAATCGTTACTTGATAAATCTAACTTTGTCAAAGCAACAACAGAATATTTAGCAGGTGAAGAGACACTCAATATAGCTGAATTTGCTCGAACAACGATTGAAAAGCCAGAAGAAATTACGGAATTTAATACAATGGTGGATACCTTTGAAAAGGAAAATAATGTACGCTTTCCAGAAAGTTTTCAATTAGATGAAGAAAAACGGGAAAGATTATCGAAAAAAATCCGTAAGACAATGAAATTAGGAAAAAATATTTCAGTTGTTGTGAAAGATTTAGAGCAACTAGAAGAAACTGATTTTGTACAAGGATATGACGAAGAACGAGGCAAAAATTTTATGATTGTCTATTATGATTAAAAAAAGACTGCGGACAGGTAACTATCCGCGGTCTTTTGCGTTTTAAACGACAAATATGAAATACAATATAAACAGCACCATCATCACATACATAATCGGATGGACTTCTTTATAGCGTCCCTTAAGCGCCATTGTAATTGGATAAAAGATGAAGCCGATTGCGATACCAGTTGCGATGGAGAAAGTAAGTACCATCATTAGTACAACGAAGAATGCAGGCACAGCAACTTCAAATTTCGTCCAATCAATATGTGCTACATTTCCAATCATTAATATTCCTACAATCACGAGTGCTGGTGTTGTAACAGCACTTGTAATAACACCAAGAAGCGGAGAAAAGAAGAGCGATAAAGAGAAACAAATCGCGATAACAACGGCAGTTAAACCAGTCCGACCGCCAACAGCAACACCGGCAGTAGATTCTACATAAGAAGTAGTCGTTGATGTTCCGAAGATTGCCCCAAATACGGTTGCAATCGAGTCAGAGAAAAGCGAACGTCCAGCACGCGGAATCTTGTTATCTTTTACAAACCCAGCTTGTGTCGCAACGGCAACGAGAGTTCCTGCTGTGTCAAAGAAATCAATGAAGAAAAAGGTTAAAATAACAATTAACATTTGTGGGGTGAAAATATCTGGTAAATGAATAACTGCTTGACCAAAAGTTGGTGCAATACTTGGTACGGAAGAAACAACTTGTGTAGGTACATCAATTAGTCCGAAAATCATTCCTGCAATAGCAGTCGTTGCCATTCCAAAGAAAATCGCGCCTTTCCAACCAAGTGTCATATAACAAACGGTAATAATGATTCCAAAAACAGCAAGCAAAACTGGTCCAGAATGCAAGTCACCTAATGCAACGATTGTAGAATCATTTGGTACAATAATTCCAGCATTTTTCAGCCCTAGAAAAGCAATGAAAAAGCCGATTCCAGCACCAACAGCAAATTTTAGTTCAGAAGGGATTGCATTGACAATTTTTTCACGAATACCGGAAAGTGTTAAACAAATGAAAACTAATCCGGAAACTAGAACGCCAGCGAGTGCCGTCTGCCAAGGAATACCCCACTGCGCACATACAGTATAAGCAAAAAATGCGTTTAATCCCATACCTGGTGCGAGCCCGATTGGATAGTTGGCGATTAATCCCATTGCAAGGGAACCAACTACCGAAGCTAGTATGGTTGCTACAAATACTGCTTTTAATTCCATTCCTGTTGTTGCCAGCATAGATGGATTGACGAAAAGTACATAAGCCATTGATAAAAAAGTCGTTAGCCCCGCGAGTATCTCTGTTCGAACAGTCGTCTTATTCTCGCGTAATTTGAAAAATTTTTCCATTAAAAAAAGCCTCCCTATTTATGTTGTCGCACATAACGGAAAGAGCATAGGTAAAAAAGGGAATAAAAAATAAAAATAGCAAAAAATCCCTATGAAATTTACATTAGCTCGTAGCCTGGCATTTTACGGTTGCCTGGTAGAAACGATCGGTCCATATTACCGAACTTATACGACTTTTTTATTGTAGACGATTAGCGCATTTTTGGCAATACCATATGAAATAAAAATTAAAAACAAACTTTTGAATAAATAAGTTTATACTTTTAAAAAAATAAGGTATAATGAAAGCAAATAATTATTGGAGGTAAGAAATAATGACTTATAAATTTCCAGAAAATTTTTGGTGGGGTAGTGCCGCTTCCGGACCTCAAACAGAAGGTGCAGCAAATGTAGATGGCAGAAAACCTAGTATTTGGGACCATTGGTATGATATGGAACCAGGACGTTTCTTTAATGATGTTGGACCTGCGAATACTTCCAACTTCTATTATCAATACAAAGAAGATATTGCTTTAATGAAACAAACAGGACATAACTCGTTCCGGACATCTATTCAGTGGTCTCGTCTAATCCCAGATGGTATCGGTGAAATAAATCCCAAAGCGGTAGATTTTTATAATCGTGTTATTGATGAAATGTTAGCAAATAACGTTGAACCATTTATGAATTTATACCACTTCGATATGCCAATGTCGATGCAAGAAAAAGGTGGCTTTGAAAGTCGTGAAGTAGTAGATGCTTATGCTACTTTTGCTAAAACTTGTTTTGAATTATTCGGTGACCGCGTGAAACATTGGTTTACTTTTAACGAACCAATTGTACCAGTAGAAGCAGGATATTTATATGATATGCATTTCCCAAATGTAGTTGACTTTAAGCGCGCAGTACAAGTGGCTTATCATACGACACTTGCACATGCATTGGCAGTTAAAGAATTCCATGATCTAAAGATTCCTAGCGGTCAAATCGGGATTATCTTAAACTTAACACCATCTTATCCACGTAGCCAAAACCCAGCAGATGTCAAAGCAGCTCACATAGCTGATTTGATTTTTAATCGTAGTTTCTTAGATCCAGTTACAAAAGGAGAATTCCCAGCAGATCTTGTAGAAATTATTCGTGAACATGATGCACTTCCAACTTATACAGAAGAAGATTTAGCGATAATTAAAAACAACATTATTGATATTTTAGGAGTCAATTACTATCAACCACGCCGTGTGAAAGCAAAAGAATACGCAGCACATCCGGATGCTCCATTTATGCCAGAACATCTTTTTGATAATTACGAAATGCCTTATCGTAAAATGAATCCATATCGCGGTTGGGAAATTTTTGAAAGAGCGATTTATGATATTGCGATTAATTTGCGTGATAACTACGACAATATTCCGTTCTTTATTTCTGAAAATGGCATGGGTGTGGAAGGAGAAAGCCGCTACCGGAATGTGGACGGGATGATTGAAGATACTTACCGGATTGATTTTATTAAGAGTCATTTGAAATGGTTGCATAAAGCAATAGAAGAAGGCGCGAATTGTAATGGTTACCACCTTTGGACATTTATGGATTGTTGGAGCTGGGCAAATGCTTACAAAAACCGCTATGGCTTAGTAGAAGTTGACTTGGATAATAACTTCAGACGAACAATTAAAGCATCTGGTCATTGGTACAAAGAACTTGCAAAAAACAATGGATTTGAAGACTAAATATGATAAAATAAAACTATTATGTGTAAAGAGGTGAACTTCCGTGGCTCAGAATCAAACAAAATATAGTTTCATAGCTGAAGAAATCCGAAAAAGAATTATGAATCACGCATATCCGCTCAATCAACCTATTCCTGACGAGATAACTTTGGCGAAAGAGTTTGATTGTAGTCGAATGACAATGAAAAAAGCGCTTGAGGTACTTGTACTTGAAGGATTGCTTTACCGGAAACGTGGACATGGTACTTTCATTATCAAATCGGCACTGGACGCGGACCGATTGCAGATTCACAACCAAGAAGTAAATGGCTTCACAAAACTTTTAAATGGCAAAAAAGTGATTAGCAAGGTTATTGAATTTAAAGTTATTTTTCCAACTGAAGAAATTGCCGAACGTCTTCACATCGAAATGGAAACACCGATTTATGATATTTTACGTGTGCGCCTAGTAAAAGATGAACCATATGTACTCGAGCATACGTATATGCCTGTTGGTGTTATTCCCGGAATTAACCAACAAATTTTGGAAGGCTCGATTTATTCCTACATTCAAGATAATCTCAATTTGAAAATTGCGAGTTCTTATAAACAAATTCGCGCAGATAAAGCGACCTTGCTTGATCAGCAATATTTAGACTGTGCTTCTGATGATCCGGTTGTCGAAGTAGAGCAAACCGTGTATTTAAATAATGGGCTTGCTTTTGAATTTTCGAAGTCGCGGCACCGTTATGATAAATTCGTGTTTACAACTGTGAATATCGCTCGACGTTAAAAATCGGAAGCTAAAATGATAATTCGTTTTAGCTTCTTTTTTTGGCGTATACATAGGCTCATTTATTTGTTGAAAAATGTGATATACTTTTTAGTAGAAAATAAAACGAGTGGTAAGAAAGGATTATGTAAGTATGACTCAAAAAACAGATCAAGATGTGATGCGAGAGAACAATAAGAAGTTAGTATTAAAAACGCTTTTTAATGCTGGACCAACCTCTCGAAGTGCGATTGCGAGTTCCATTCATCTACAAAAATCTACTGTTTCATCAATTGTTCGTGAGCTTCATGAGCTTGGTCTTATCGAGGAACTTGGCATTGGCGAATCTAGTAATGTTGGTGGACGCAAACCAAATTTAATCCAATTTAACTATCACTACGGTTATGTTTTAGCTTTCGATATGGGGGCCAGGCATTTAAGATATTCTGTCAATTATTTAAATGGCGAAGTAATTCAAAAAGAATCTCTTAGACTAATTGGGAAGAGCATAAAAGATGTTTTTCAAATGATGAAAAAGATTATCGGTCTACTACCAACATTTGATACGAAGAAAGGGCTTTTAGGAATTGCTGTATCGACCCATGCGCCTGTTTATGATAATAAGATCCGCTATAGCCCGTTTTTAGAATTAGATTCTTTTTCGTTACTTGATGCATTGCAAGAAGTAGTCAAGGTACCGATTCGTTTTGAAAATGAGGCGAATTTAACAGCTATTTCGATTCGAGATTTTTGGAATCATGCAGATGCGGAACCGCTAAACAATTTGATTGCGCTTAATATCCATAATGGAATTGGCGTTGGAACAATTATTAACGAGCAACTTTATCATGGTGTAGAGGGTTTGGCTGGTGAAATAGGTCGCTCTGTTATTTGGAAAGATAAGCAAGTATATCGATTAGAAGAACTTTACTCCGAAAAAGCAATCATCGAAAAAGTGGCCAAACATGAAAAAAAAGCAGATTTAACCGTGGACGAATTCGTAGCATTAATTAAAACAGGCAATGAATACGTGTTAGCAGTTGTAGATGAATGGATTTCGGCTATTTCGCAGATCACCTATAATCTAGTGCAATATAGCGCTCCTGATGCGATATTCTTATCGTCGCGTTCTTTATCGCAATTTCCGGAGTTATTGGAACGTATTTCAGTGAAGTATAAGGAACTGAATCCATTAGGTGAGACGCAAATAAAGTTTACGGAGCATGATATTTACGATTCCTCTTTACTTGGTGGAGTAGCACTTATTACAAGACAAGTACTCGGTCTTGAATCGCAAAAAATCATTTTCAAGAAATGAATTTTAGTAAAAAAACTGTAGAGGTGTTTATCTCTGCAGTTTTTATTTATATTTATTTGTTGAAACTGCTTTACAAAGAAGTAGGGAAAAGGGTATTATATAGTTAGTTCGACGAAACAACTAACTATATAAATGATAAATCTAAAAGGAGGATATATACAATGAGCTATTTTCCACAAGTAGAAAAAATTCAATTTGAAGGTAAGAATACGAGAAACAGCTTGGCATTTCGGCACTATCAAGCAGACGAGGTAGTTCTAGGAAAACCAATGAAAGAACATTTGCGTTTTGCAGTAGCTTACTGGCATACGATGACACAAGATGGTAGTGATCCGTTCGGTATGGCTATAAATGAGCGGACTTGGATTGGTCAAACGGAGATGGAAACAGCGAAGAATCGTGTGGAAGCATTTTTTGAAATTCTTGAAAAATTGGGCGTGGAATATTTTTGTTTCCATGATATTGACGTAGCACCAGCAGGCAATTCTATTGAGGATTTCATGGATAACTTAGACGAAATTACTGATTTAATTAGAGTGAAAATGGACGAAACTGGTATTAAATTACTATGGAACACAGCGAATATGTTTTCTCATCCTCGTTTTAATAATGGCGCCGGCTCGACAAATGACCCAGAAGTATTTGCTTATGCAGCAGCGCAAGTGAAAAAAGGGCTAGACATCTCTAAGAAACTAGATGGGGCAAACTATGTATTTTGGGGTGGTCGCGAGGGTTACGAAACGCTTTTAAACACGGATATGAAATTTGAACAAGACAACATTGCTCGTTTATTTAAAATGGTAGTTGCCTATGCCGAAAAGATTGGTCATAAACCGCAATTTTTAATTGAACCAAAACCGAAAGAACCGTCCAAACATCAATATGATTTTGATGCGGCAACAACCATGGCATTTATCCAAAAATATGGTTTAGCAGGTGATTTTAAGCTGAACTTAGAAGCAAACCATGCCACACTTGCTGGACACACTTTTGAACATGAATTACGTGTAGCTCGTGATTACGACGCTCTTGGCTCAATTGATGCCAACCAAGGAGATATGTTACTTGGGTGGGATACCGATGAATTTCCGACAAATGTTGTTGATGTAACACTTGCGATGTATGAAATTTTACAAAACGGCGGCATCGCACCAGGTGGTATTAATTTTGATGCAAAAGTGAGACGTTCTTCGTTTGCGATGGAAGACTTATTACTTGCACATATTGCAGGAATGGACACGTTCGCACGAGGGTTAAAAGCAGCAGCTAAATTAACAGAAGATAAGTTTATCGAGAATATCCTTCGTGAACGCTATGGTAAATGGGTGGATACAGAGATTGGGAAATCCATTCTAGAAAACAAAGAGGATTTGGAATCACTCTCAAAATATGCGTATCAACATGGAGATGATATTCAACTGAAATCTAGCCATATCGAACATGTAAAATCGGTGTTGAATGATTATATCTTTTAAATAAAGGAGTTTTAGCAAATGGGTTACGTACTAGGAATTGATCTTGGAACAAGTTCACTAAAAGGAATTGTTATGAATAAGGCGGGCCACTTAATTGCTGAGGCTTCTTCGGAGTATACTATCGACTCACCGGCGCCTGGATTTTCGGAGCAGCATCCAGAATACTGGGTGATTGGGCTGGAAAAAGTAATGACAAAGCTTGGTTTTGTTGTAGCGGATTTCGGTGCTGAACTAGAGGCAATCAGTTTTTCTGGACAGATGCATTCACTAGTGACGTTAGGCGCAGAAGAAGAAGTAGTATATCCAGCGATTTTATGGAATGATGTACGGACAACCAAACAGTGCACAGAAATTATGGAACGATATGGAGAGGAAATAATTAACATCACCAAAAATATCGTTCTAGAAGGCTTTACTTTGCCAAAAATTTTATGGTTAAAACAAAATAAACCAGAAGTTTGGGCGAAAGTACGTAAAATTATGTTACCAAAAGATTATCTAGCATTTGTCTTAACTGGAAATATGTCATGTGAATACTCAGATGCTGCTGGAACATCTTTATTTGATATAGAAAAACAACAATGGTCAACTGCTATTTGTGATAAATTTGAAATTGATAGCGAGATTTTACCGGCTGTGGTTTCTTCTTTAGAACAAGTTGGTGTAGTGAAGGAAGAATATGTAAAACGTTTTGGATTAAAACAAGTAGTGAAAGTTTTTGCAGGTGGAGCAGATAATGCTTGTGCAGCACTTGGAGCCGGAATAGTAAACGAGGATTATGCACTTGTTTCACTTGGAACGAGTGGCGTTTTCAGTGCGTTTGAGCGTGATATAGTAAATTATCAAGGGAAATTACACTTTTTCAATCATATTGTTCCAGAAGTATATTATTCGATGGGAGTAACGCTTGCGGCTGGAAACTCGCTTAATTGGTTTAAAAATACTTTTGGAAGAGATTTGAGTTTCCAAGAATTGCTTGCCAGTGTTCATACTGTTGCCCCAGGGAGTGAAGGTCTACTTTTTACTCCTTATATCGTTGGCGAGCGAACACCTCATATTGATGCAAAAATTCGTGGTAGTTTTATTGGAATCGATACGCGCCATGAGTTGAAACATTTTGCCCGTGCGGTTTTAGAAGGTATTACATTTAGTTTGAAGGATGCACAGGTCTTAATGGAAGCGGCTAAAAACAAAAAATTCAAGCGGATTATCAGTGTTGGTGGAGGGGCAAGGAACGCAGATTGGATGCAAATGCAGGCTGATATTTTTAATGCAGAAATTATTCGTATAGAGGTGGAACAAGGTCCGGGTGTTGGAGCGTGTATGATTGCTGCGGTTGGAACTGCTTGGTTTAAAGATTTTGAAAGCTGTCGAGATGTTTTCGTTCAATATAAAAAAGACACGTTTAAACCGAAAAAGGAAAATGTCGAGAAATATCGAAAACTATATGATGTATATAGCGAGGTCTACCCAGCTACGAAAAAGATTTGCGCAACATTATCCAATCTAAAATAAAGCTATAAAAAAACGGCTAAATCCGCCTTGTTACCGGTTTTAGTCGTTTTTTAAATTCGTTCTTTTCGTTCTCTAAAGGTGCGAATACTATGATTGAAGACTTCTGAAAGCATAAGTCCTGCTGCGATAGCTCCTGCAACCACTGTTACTTGAACAGAAAAGCCAATTGCCTCCGTATAGTTACCTAACACGAAATTACGTACTGCTTGGTATGCAAGCCCCCCAGGAACAAGTGGAACAATTCCCGGAACATTAAAAATCGTAATCGGCATTTTTTTATATTTGGCAAAAAAATGGCTAAGAACAGCAACAACAAAAGCTCCAGCTAATGAAGAGGCACCTGTTCCAGAATCCATTTGCATTAAAGTCCAGTAAGCCATCCAACCGAATGTACCGGTAATACCACAAGCATTAAGTGCTCTTTTGGGTACATTGGTGATAATGGCAAAGGTAACCGTCGCCACATAACTCAGTACTAATTGAATGATTATCGTCCATACTAAATCCATATTGCGACCTCCTTTATAAGAAAAAGCGGAAGACAACCGCTATTCCAATTCCGATTGCACAAGAAGTAAGGAGTGCTTCTGTTCCACGTGCCATTCCGCTAAGTAAATGTCCTGCGATTAAATCCCGAACAGCATTGGTAATTGGAACTCCTGGAACAAGTGGCATCACTCCACCGATAATCATCTTATCCAAATTAATACCTAATCCGATAGAAATAGTAAATACAGCTAATAATCCAACTGTTAAAGAGGCTAAAAATTCCGCCAAAAATTTTACTTTCATAAAGATTTGCGTGTAATAGAAAATGATAAATCCAATCGCTCCCATTATACAAGTAGGAATAAAATCAAACCAGCTTCCGCCAAAAATAATCATTAACGAGCCACTAACTAGTGAGGCAGCAAAAATTTGCAACCAAAGTGGAAAATGGCGAACATCTTTATCTAAATATGTAAGTTTTGTATGTAAATCTTTTAAATTAATCCTTTTTTCAGCAAAATCTCTTGATAATTCATTAACTAAGGAAACTTTTTCTAAATTAATTGTTCTTGTTGGGATTTGCTGCAATTGTACATTTCGTTCGCCTTCAAGTGACATGAAAATGCCCGTTGGTGTCACAAAGCTAATCCCTTTTTTGTTACTAGCAATGTTGGCAATCCGGTTCATTGTATCTTCCACTCGGTACATTTCTGCACCACTTTCCATCATAATTTTACCTGCCATTAAGCACGTTTCTAGTAAATAGTCCGTTGTTTCGTTTTTCAATTTTAAGCACCTCCAAACTATTTCCTACTTTTCTAATCGTAACGCAATCAATTCAAAAATTCTAGTAGGAAGGGTGTTTTTTTATAATTAACGATTGTTTGAATGTTATTTGGGGTAAATATTTGATAGTATGATAATTATAGAAACAGAAAAGGTAGGGGTTATTTTGGCTAATATTGAATACGAAATTATCGAAGAAGTTGGTGTATTATCCGAAAATGCGCGTGGCTGGCGAAAAGAACTAAATCGAATAAGTTGGAACGGTCGCCCTGCTAAATACGATATTCGCGACTGGGCAGAAGACCATGAAAAAATGGGAAAAGGGATTACACTAACTGATGAAGAAGCAGAAGTTCTAAAAAAACTGTTATAAGGCTGGTGTAGAAATGAGAATGTATGCGTATGATATTTATGAACCAATTGGAAGGAAAAAGGGAGAAACGTTCCCAGTAATATTCGGAATTCATGGTTTTGGTGGCGATGAGCTTGATATGGCTGGACGTCTTGAATTACTGATGGACCGGTTTGTGGTTGTTTCGCTACGTGGAGATATTGAATATGGACCTAGTTTTGGGTTTTATCATATGGTTCTTGAAGGGGATCCAAATGTGCATGAGATAGATTTTACAAGCCTACGTGTGGCAGAATTTATTGGTGATATTTGTAAAAACTACGATTCGATTGATAAAAATCAGATTTTCCTAGCAGGCTTTGATCAAGGCGCTATTTTGACTACAGCGATTATGCAAAGTTATGGTGGTCAGTATAAAGCTGCGGCAATTTTAAGTGGTCGTTTGCCAACATTTATGGAAACTCGACCTGCGAATTTAATGCTTAAAAACAAGCGGATATTTATTGGTCATGGCTTAGAAGATGCTGTCTTTCAAGTAAAAGAAGCGGATAAAATTGCAGCGCACTTTGCAAAAATGGGCTGTGATGTTGAAAAACATCGCTATTTTATCGGTCATAATATCAATGAAGCAGAAGAAGACGATTTGAACGACTGGTTTGAAAGTTTTCTTCCCAATCAAACTGTTAAAAGTAAAACTGAAAAACAGCGTCCTTAATAAATGGATACTGTTGACTAGTTAAAAAAAGCAATTCTCAGAAGAAAGACATGAGAATTGCTTTTTTTTAATGCCTATTTTTAACTTTCAACACGGATGAAAGTTAAATCAGAATAGCGACAATACTAATTTCAATAAGAACTATAGAAGTAGCATACCCCCCTTTTTTATCAAAAAACAACGCATTTTTTGTAATGGCTCTAAATAAAACGTGGTGAAAGCCAAGAAACGATATAAGTACAGATTAACACTTATTAAATTAAGCTATTTCAAGACAACGCTAAAAATTATTGTAAATAGGATTTATTTGATTAAATTTGGAACAATATGAAATAAATTGAAATAAAATGAAAAAATATGATTGTAAGCGATTCATTTATATGATATGCTTATCTCATCTTAAAAATATGGAGGGAAACAAATGAAATTAGCAACAAGGATTAATTCATTTTTACCAGTTTATGAAAATGATTTAAAAAAAGTATTTGAACAGTTTAAACAATTAGGTTTAGGATATGTAGATTTGAACTACCCAGAGCATATTGAAAAATTTGAAGCTTCTGAAATTAAAACAATGATGGAAGCGCATGATTTAAAGTTAAACGGTGTAGCATTACGCTTCCGAGGAGAATTTATTAACGGTGAATTGGGAAATGCTGATGCGAAAATTTCCGCACATGCGTTAGAGCTTTGTAAAAACGCTGCTGATTATTGCCGCAGTGCTGGCGGAAAAGTGGTTACTATTTGGTTAGGATTTGATGGCTTCGACTACAGTTTTCAAATTAATTACCAAAAGGTTTGGAACCAAATTAGAGATGCTTTCATTGAAATTGCAGACTATGCGCCAGATTTGAAAATTAGCATTGAGTATAAACCATTTCAACCGAGAGCATATGCTTTTATCGATAGTATGGGGCTAGCTGGAATGATGTTAAATGAAATTAACCGAGATAATGTGGGTATTACACTAGATTATTGTCATATGTTAATGAAACATGAGAATCCTGCTTTTGCTGCTGAAATTTTTGGGAGTCGAGATAAATTATTTGGTATTCACCTAAATGATGGATACGGCTTAAATGATGATGGCTTAATGATTGGTTCTGCAACTCCTTTTAAAACACTAGAATTCTTGTATTATATTAGAAAACATCAATATGATGGCGTTATTTATTTTGATACCTTCCCAGTAATCGAAAATGCTACTAAGGAATGTGAACAAAATATTCGAATGATCACACAACTTAATAAGATAATTGATCAGGTGGGATTAAACCGTATTCAAACGATAATTGATAAAAATGATGCTATCGAAGCTAATCAATTAATGCTTGCATTTTTAACGAGCTCTAATTAATAAATACTAACTTAAAAGGATGTGGACAGAATGGATTATAAATTAATGGCAAAAGAAATTCTCGAACATATTGGTGGAGCAGAAAATATTGCTAATATGACGCATTGTGCTACTAGGCTAAGATTAACCTTAAAAGATACGTCCAAGGCAAATGATGAAGAAGTAAAAAGTATCGAAGGCGTCATTAATGTCGTAAATAAAGCGGGACAGTACCAACTGTTGATTGGAACAGAAGTACCCAAACTATATGACGAATTTGAAAATTTGGTTAAGGGCACTGGGAATTTAGAACCAAATGATAATAATACTTCTTCTGAAAGTGTGATAAGTAAGATATTCTCCTCCGTTTCAGCAATTTTTGCCCCCTTATTGCCAGCTTTAGCAGGCTCAGGGATTTTACGTGGTTTGTTAATCTTATGTGTACAATTAGGATGGATTAGCGAAAATAGTGGGACTTATACGATAATATATGCAACAAGTATGAGTGTATTTTACTTCTTACCTGTTTTACTAGCATTTACTTCTGCGAGACGCTTTGGCGCAAGTCCTTATCTCTCAGCCTTGATTGGAGCGGCTTTAATAAATCCAGACTTTATTGGGTTATTAGGGAATGCAGGAAATGGTGCAACGACAGATTTCTTCGGGATACCAGTAGTTTTAATGAATTATAATTCGACAGTAGTTCCAATTATTTTGTCTATTTGGGCATTTTCTTATTTGTATAAATTTCTTGATAAAAAAGTTCCAGAAAATCTTAAACTAGTGTTAATTCCGCTTGTATCATTAGCAATTATGGTTCCTTTAACTGTCATTATTATCGGGCCAATTGGTGTGTATGGTGGGGAATTAGTAGCAAATGGGGTTAACTGGTTAATAGAAAGAAGTAGCATTTTAACAGGAATCCTTGTTGGTGGAGGTTGGAGTGTACTAGTTAGTTTAGGTATTCACTGGGCAGTTAATCCAATTATGATTAATAATATTTCTACATACGGATTTGATTATATCGTACCTTTCACCTTTGCATGTAACTTTGCAGTAATGGGAACAACAATCGGTGTTTATTTGAAAGCTAAAAATTCCCAATTACGTAGTTTTGCAATGACCGGTTTTATTACAATCGCATTATCAGCTATTATTGAAGCTACTTTATTCGGTCTTTTAGTAAAAAATAAAAAATTGTTTTTAGCACAAATTATTGGTGGGGCAGCAGGTGGAGCCTACTTAGGACTGATGCAAGTTGTGGCAAACTCCTTTGTATTTGGTAGTGTGATTACTTTACCAGCATTTTTCGGTGAAGACTCATCTAACTTCATCCAAGCGATTATTGGTCTACTGATTTCTATGATGGTTTCGATGATACTAGCTTATATATTTACAAATAGAGAGGAAAAACTAGCTTAGAATATATCGGTATTTAAAAGGAGCAGGATCAATTTGAAAATTTTTAAGAAAAAAACAATTATCTATTCTCCCGCAAATGGAGTTATAAAATCAATTGATAAAGTAAAAGATGAAGTTTTTTCTTCTAAAGCTTTGGGGGATGGTTTTGCACTGGAAACAACTGAGAAAAGTATTTATTCTCCAGTGGAAGGAGAAATTACTTCTATCTTCCCTACTAAACATGCTATCTCTATTAAAACAGCAACTGGTTTAGAGATATTAATCCATATTGGAATTGATACGGTAGAACTAGACGGTGAGGGCTTTACAATGAAAGTGGCAGAAGGAGACAAAGTTAGTAAAGATACGGAATTAGTTACAGTAGATTTCCCTTATTTGGAATCAAAAGGAAAAGATACAGATGTACTAGTTATTTTCACAAATTTAAAAGATAGTTCACTTAGTATCACAGAAGGAGGTGCATTTTTCAAACAGGTAATAGGAATGGCTAAATAAAATCTATCAAAGCTACGAAAAACGTCCAAAAGTTTTTCGTAGCTTTTTTGTATTTGGATAAAATTGAAAAATAGTGATAAAATATAACTAAATATAAAATTTAATGACATTATAAAGAGCTAGCTATTTTTGGAGGTATATATGATTCCCTATGAAAGGCAAGAAAGAATTATCACATTTCTAGAAACAAAAGAAATTATAAAGATTGATGAATTGCAAAAAGTTATTCCTAATATTTCTATATCCACTTTAAGAAGAGATTTAAAAGAACTGGAAAAGTTAGGAAAAGTAAATATGCTTATTGGTGGTGCTGTCAAACTATCCTCTAGTACGAGCGAATTACCAATTTCTGCTAAAAGTATAATTCAAACAGAACAAAAAGAAATCATCGCCAGTTTAGCTGCAAGTGAAATTAATGATGGTGATGTTATTTATTTGGATTCAGGTTCTACTTGTACGGCATTACTAAACAAAATTTTAGACAAAAAAATAAGTATTTTCACTACCAATACAAGTATCTTTAATATATCAACAGAAATACGTGCGGAAATCACTATTTTAGGCGGAAGATATAGCCCATTTATCTCTTCTATTAACGGTCCATTAACAGATAGTAATATCCAACTTTTTAATTTTGATAAAGCATTTTTAGGAGCAAATGGGGTTGATATCGTTCGCGGTGTAAGCACACCAACTTTAACAGAAGCCAACAAGAAAAAAGAAATTTTAAAAGCTGCGAAAAAAGCATTTTTACTTTGCGACAGCTCAAAAATACATAAATCATCTGCCGTAAAAGCATTTGAGCTAAATGAAGTCACTTTAATAACGGACCAATATGACAAAGATATTGCCGAATTAACAAGTTTAATTGCCCCAGAGAGTGGAATAAATTAATAATAAAATTTTTAAATTACCTTACAAAAAGTCTAAATATAAAATTGATATTATTCGTACTCTTTAAAAAGGGGGAAGTGGAAAATGTATGGTATAAAAAAACGCACACTATCTGCTAAAATATTTATTTTAATTGCGCAATTGTGCTATTTAGGTATAGCTGTTTTCTTATTTAATCATTGGCAAACAGATACTATCATTCGTTATAGTATTTACTTTTGCTTAATAATTGTCTTTATACGTCTAAATGGAATGATGTTTTTATGGCTTCCACGAGGGATAAGCTGGAAAGAAGCCACTGGTAATAGTATTGCTTTTGGTTTGTATTACTTAGGTTTTCCATTATTTGCTATTTTCGGGCCTCAAAATATTCAGCCAATTGTATATATATTAGGGATAGTGCTATTTATTGTTGGTAGCCTACTTAATACTGTGTCTGAACTATTGAGAAAACCATTTAAAGATGATCCAGCTAATAAAGGAAAGCTGTACACAAAAGGATTATTTCGATATGCAATTCATATCAACTATTTAGGCGATATTCTTTGGGTGGCTGGTTTTGCATTACTCACTTTTAATTGGTGGGCATTACTAATACCACTAGGCTTAACCTGCCTATTTATATTTTCTTATATACCAAATGCAAATGACTACTTGCGTCAAAAATATGGAGAACAATTCGAAACTTATGAGAAAACAACAAAACAATTAATTCCATTTATTTGGTAATATTTTTGGTTCTTAGAAATGAATAGCATTGAAAAAATTTTAACTCACATAACCAAAAAGGCTAGAATAATACCAGATGGGGAATTTAACCGCAATGTTTTATCAAAAATAAAATGAGTAAACTAATTTAAAAGCATTAGAGTCATCATGTTTCCTGTCCTATTTGTTACAAAGACAGGTTTATATTTTGCGTTAATTATTTGGAATGAATGGAGATCAATATATGAAAATAGTCATTATAGGCTCAGTAGCTGCTGGGACAAGTGTTGCTGCAAAAGCAAGAAGAAATACAGAAGAAGCAGAAATTGTTGTATACGAACAAGATAAAGATATTTCTTATTCAGTCTGTGGAATTCCTTATTATATAGGCGGAGAAGTTGAGTCGATGGATACGTTGACACCAAGGGATGCCGCATGGTTTCAAAAACGATATAATGTGGCTATTTTTACCGAGCATCAGGTACAGAAAATTTATCCTCAACAAAAGAAATTAGCGATATTAAATGTAAAAACAGGAGAGATTTTGCATGACTCATATGACGAGTTAGTTCTTGCGACAGGAGCAAAACCTGTTATACCAGAAGTCTTTAAAAAATATTCTGAAACGACCAATCTTTTTCAAGTTAGAAATATTCAAGATACTGCTAAAATAGATCAATTTATGAAAGAAAAACGACCAAAAAAAGCCCTAATTATAGGGGCAGGATTTATTGGACTAGAAATGGCAGAACAATTGAGGTTGCAAAATATCGAAGTAACAATCTTGCAACGAGGCAACCAAATTATGAAACATCTAGATAAAGATATGGCTTTTCGCGTACAAAAAGTATTAACGCAAGCAGGTGTGGAGGTTATTTTAAATACTACTGTGGAAAAAGTAAGTTTAGCACCAGATGGAAAACAAATTTCTGCTGTATGGGATAATCAACAAAAAGAGTACCAAACAGATATGATAATTTTAGCGGCTGGAGTTATGCCCAATACAGATTTAATAGCGAGAACGGGTATTGAACTTGGTATTTCTAAGGCCATTTCCGTGGATGAACAGATGCAAACGAATATTCCCCATATTTCCGCTGTTGGAGATGTGGCAGAAAGCTATTCATTGATCACGGGAAAACCATTGTATCGTCCATTAGGTTCAACAGCCAATAAGATGGGACGTATTGCTGGCGATAGTTTGACGGGCGGCTCGCTAAAACATCAAGGCATTCTTGGAACAGGAATTATTCGTGTTTTTGATACAGCAGTTGCATACACAGGTTTAACAGAACAGGAAGCACATGAAGAAGGCATTGATATAGAAGTATTGTACAATATAAAACCAGA
This sequence comes from Listeria ivanovii subsp. londoniensis, assembly GCF_000763495.1. GTDB lineage: Bacteria > Bacillota > Bacilli > Lactobacillales > Listeriaceae > Listeria > Listeria londoniensis. The sequence continues at coordinate 667,243 of NZ_CP009576.1, forward strand.
TAAGGCAGACTATCTAGGTGGGAAAGAATTAACGATTAAAGCAATTGCTGCTAAAGAATCAGGGCGTATTTTAGGTGCTCAAATAATTGGGACAAGTGGGGTGGATAAAAGAATTGACGTGCTTGCCACAGCGATTACTTTTAAAGCAACAGCAGCAGATTTATTTCACTTAGATTTAGCCTATGCACCACCATTTGCAACAACAAAGGATCCCATTTTATATACTGGTATGGCTTTGAATAACGCACTACATGATAATCCGCTTATTACTCCAGAAGCGCTCATTCGAAAACAAAATAATGGTGAAGAAATACAAATTATTGATACAAGATCTAAAAAACAATTCGAAAAATCCGCAGTTAAAGGTGCTATTCATATCCCATTAGCTGAATTACGTGAGAAGATTACCTCGCTAGATGCCAATTTGCCAACCATAACATATTGTAATAAAGGAGTAACAGGGAATGCGGCCCAAAATATACTTCGGAATAATGGTTTTAGTGAAGTTTATAATTTATCGGGAGGAAATAAAAACTATCAATTGTATATAGAGTCAATTAAATAATAAAAATAGGCATATTTTTATAATGATTATCCGCTTTTAGCCATAGAAAAACACCACTGTTAGTAACAATGGTGTTTTAAATTTGGTCAATATTTATCTATCCAAAGTCAAAAATAGCACTTTTAAATAGTTCCCTTCAGGAAAGTTTTTATCTATTGTAAAATCAGCAGGGAGGGAGTGGCTTTCTGTAATTTTATAAGTTCGCTCTGTTGATTCAAAAGCTGTCGCAATCATTTTCTTAAAAGCTTTCATTCCAAAGCCAGCATAGTTTGTAGAAGCAATTATTGTTCCACCAGTAGCGGTTATATCTATAATTTCCCGAAGTAAATTAGGATAATCTTTGGCAGCTCGGAATGTGACTTTTTTTGTGCGGGCAAAGCTGGGTGGATCCACAATAATTAAATCAAAAGTGAGTTGTTTTCGTAAAGCGTACTTGAAATAATGAAACACATCTTCCACAATGATGCTTTGTGTCGCTGGATCAAGGCCGTTCACTTCAAGTTGCTCTTTTGTTTTAGCAAGTGAACGTCCAGCCACATCTACACTAGTCGTCTTACTAGCTCCACCAAACAAAGCAGCAACAGAAAACGCCCCAGTATAAGAAAACGTATTTAAAACGTTTTTAGAGATAGCGTAGTCCTCGCTAATACGACGCCTAACATCACGTTGATCAAGAAAAATACCAGTCATCCAACCATCATCTAAATAAGTTGCGTAATTAATACCATTTTCCTTAATGATTAGTGGGAAAGCAGCTTTTTGACCAGCGACAAAATCATCTTTTGTATCTTCTTGAAAACGTCTTTTTTCGTAGATGCCTTTGATTTCTGGGAGTGACATAAAAATATCCAAAATCATTTTCTGAAAAGAGTAAATGCCGATACTGTACCACTGAATGACAAGATACCCATCATAATAGTCTGCGGTAAAGCCACCAAATCCATCACCTTCCCCATTAAAAATGCGAAAAGCCGTCGTTGAATCATCTGCAAATAAAAACTGTCTTTTGTCTTTTGCAGTGGTAATTAAGTTGGTTAAAAAAGTTTCATCAAGCTGTTCTTTTTTGTCCCAAGTAAAAAGCCAGCCATCCCCTTTATTTTGCTTACCGTGATAGCCACGAGCTACAAACTTGCCAGACGCATCGATTAATTCTAATGTATCGCCTTCTTCAAGTTCTTTTGGCCATTTTTCCATGCGTTCTTTAAGAATCAAGGGATAACCTTCTTTATAGCCTTTAGTGAATTTGGGAAATATTTTTACTTTAATGGAGTTTTTCATAGAGCACCGTCTTTCATCAAGATAAAATTCCAACAAAAAACCTGTGAAGCGAAATTCCTGCTCCACAGGTTTCATTCAATTATTAATTATACGCGACCGAAGCCAACTAGATATTGACCCCATCCAGAGCCGTGAATATTATCATACTGAACACCATTGTCTTGTGCGTTAATCATTTGACCGTTACCAACATAAATACCAACGTGAGCAATTCCGTTACCATAATCAAAGAATACTAAATCACCAGCTTTTGCTTGAGATTCAGAGATCTTTGTTGAGCTAGCATATTGAGCTCCGGAAGTACGTGGTAAAGTAACGCCAGATTTAGCAAAGACATATTTAGTGAATCCGGAGCAATCGAATGTAGTTGGTCCGTTACCACCCCATGAATAAGCTTTTCCCAGATGTTTTTGAGCTTCAGCGATTAATGAGCTTGCACTTGCGCTGCTGCTAGATCCTTGGTTAGCATTAGAGTTTGTATTGGTGTTTTTAGAAGGTGTACTTGTATTTGAAGTATTATTATTTGTATTCGTTGTTGGAGCAGTAGCATTGCTATTACTGTTTGTATTAGTAGTTGGTACTGTGCCTTTTACTTTTAACACTTGTCCAACTTGAAGATTATCACTATTTAAGCCGTTAAGTGCTTTAATTTTGGAAACTGTAGTTCCAAATGTAGAAGCAATTTTGCCTAATGTATCGCCACTTTTTACTGTATATGAAGAAGCGTTAGTGTTAACAGTTGGAGCAGGGGCAGGAGCTGGTTTCGCAGCTTGTGCCGGTGCTTGTGTATTTGTTTGTTTTTGAGGTGTAACTTCTTTTTTCTCTGTTGTAGTTTGAGTATTTTCTTTTACTACTGGAGTAGACACTTGTTTTTCAGCTGTTGGAGTTTCCGTTTTTACTTCCGCTTTTGGTGAAGCGGTTTTAGCAGCTTCCTGTTTAACAGCAAGAACTTGTCCTACATAAATAGAAGAAGAAGATAAATTATTCCATGACATTATGTTTTGAACAGAAGTGCCATATTTACTGGATAATGCCCAAATTGTGTCGCCACTTTTAACAGTATATGTTGTAGCAGTTGTATCTACAGCAGGAGTTTCTGTTTTTGTTTCCGCTTTAGGAAGAGCGGTTGCTTCAGTAGATTGTTTTACTTCCGCTTTCGTTTCAGCAGCAGGTGCCACTTGAGTTGTTGTTTCTTCTTTTACTTCAGGAGCAGGGGCACTTGTTACAGCAGTACCTAAGTATTTGCCATTAACATAACCAGTTTTTCCTTCGCCATATGAAATTTTGTTCCAGCCATTTGCTTCAGTAGATTCAACAGTTACTTTCGTGCCACCTTTTAAAGAAGTGACGATACTGTTATCAACTCCAGCGCCAGAACGTACGTTTAACCAAGTAGCGGTAACAGATTTCTCTGTTTGTTCGCTTGCTACCTCAGTTATTTGCAATTTTTGACCAGGTACGATTTTATCAGATGTTAGATTGTTCGCTTTTTTAAGTGCGTCAACAGTTGTCCCCTTATCTTGAGCAATACCCCAAAGAGTATCTCCAGCTTCAACTACTACAGTGCTTGCGGATGCGATAGTTGGTGCAGCAAATGCTGTAACCGCAATCCCAGCTGTAGCCGCGATAGTTGCTTTTTTCATATTCATAAAACTCCTCTCTTTTTTCAGAAAATCCCATACGTAATTAAGTATTTAAGAATTAATTTTATAGTGATTAATACTAAGTTTACCCAGTTTTAACGTAAAAAACAAACAAAGAGATAACAAGGAAAAAGTAGAAAGCGGACTATACCAGATGTTTGTAATAACTTTGTAACAATAATAAAAACGAACGTGTATTCTTAGGGCTTGGGATGTACTGCTAGGGAGTCCATTGAGATGTAGGGGAGTGATGCATAACAATCAACAACTTTCGCTATGGGAAACCTATTGTTATTTGTTAATAGAAAAATTTAATATATTTGTAATATGAAATGGAGGTTGTTTTTTGGTGGATAAAGGCTCGAAATGAATTGCCAGATGACTTTATGGTATTCTATAATAGAAGGTATGGAGGATGTTATTTGATGAAACAGAACTTTGATGATCGAAAAATTGTAAAACAGTATCGTGAAATTGCTCGCCAGATTGTAAAAAAAGAAGGCTTATATAAAAATATGGACCAAGATGAACTTTGCGAACAAACAAATTATTGGCGTGAAAAGTTCCAAACAAAACAGATGACAGATCGAGATAAAATTAATATTTTTGCTTTGGCACGAGAAGCTGCTAGCAGAATTATTGGACTCGATGCGGTAGTCGTTCAATTAATTGGTGCACTTGTACTCGGTGATGGTAAAGTGGCAGAAATGAAAACCGGTGAGGGTAAAACATTGATGTCGTTATTTGTGATGTTTATAGAAGTAATACGTGGTAACAAAGTGCATCTCGTTACAGCCAATGAATACTTAGCGAGACGTGACCGTGAAGAAATTGGACAAGTGCTAGAATATTTAGGTATTTCGGTTGCGCTAAATGAATCTGGGCTAGATAAGGCACAGAAAAAAGCTATTTATACAGCAGATGTCATTTATGGAACAGCTTCTGAGTTTGGCTTTGATTATTTACGAGATAATATGGTGCGACAAATGGAAGATAAAGTACAAAGCGGATTAGATTTTGTATTGATAGACGAAGCTGACTCTATTTTAATAGATGAAGCTCGTACACCACTGCTTATTTCAGACCGTAAAGAAGAAGATTTATCGCTTTACCTAACAGCTAATAAACTAGTGAAAACAATGATGAAAGATGATTACGAAATAGAAGAACACAAGCGTTTTGTTTGGCTCAATGATGCGGGGATAGAAAAAGCACAGAAGTTTTGGGGGGTAGAATCACTATACTCAACTGAAGCGCAATCCGTACTTCGGATTACTATGCTTTTAATGCGGGCTCACTTTTTAATGCATAAAGATAAAGATTATGTAGTACTTGATGATGAAGTGCTAATAATTGACCCCCACACAGGGCGAGCATTACCAGGACGCCGTTTTAATGATGGACTTCACCAAGCAATTGAAGCAAAAGAAGGTGTCGAAGTGAAGGAAGAATCACGAACACTTGCGACCATTACAATTCAAAACTATTTCCGAATGTACAAGAAAATCTCTGGAATGACTGGGACAGCTAAAACTGAAGAAGAAGAGTTTAGACAAATTTATAACATGGATGTCGTTGTAATTCCAACTAATTTGCGGATCAACCGGGAAGATGTACCAGATGATATTTTTTATACAAAGAAAGAAAAAGGACGGGCGATTGTATACGAAGTTTCCTGGCGTTATGAAAAAGGCCAACCGACATTAATCGGAACTTCTTCGATAAAAAGCAACGAGTGGATTAGCGGGTTGCTTGATGCTGCTGGAATTCCACACCAAGTTTTAAATGCCAAAAACCACGCACAAGAAGCTGAAATTATTGCTAAAGCAGGAAAACGTGGCATGGTTACTTTGGCGACTAATATGGCTGGACGAGGTACTGATATCAAACTCGACCCAGATGTTCATAAACTCGGCGGATTAGCTGTTATTGGAACAGAACGCCATGAAAGTCGCCGTATTGATTTGCAGTTAATGGGGCGTTCTGGTCGACGTGGAGATCCAGGTTTTAGTAAGTTTATGATTTCACTGGAGGACGATTTATTAGAACAATTCGAAAGTAAAAGCTGGGAAAAATTATCTGCCAAACTAAAACGAAAAGCGCCACGTGATGGCAAACCAGTAAATTCAAGTAAAATCCATGCAGTGGTTGTTAATGCGCAGAAACGATTAGAGGGAGCTAATTATGACATTCGTAAAGATTTACTTTCTTATGATGAAGTAATCGATTTACAACGAAAAATGGTGTACAAAGAACGAGATCAATTGCTAGAACGAAATAAACTGGGTGTATCTTCTGAGAAAATTCTTCGTGAAGTTGCCGAGTATGCCTTTATCCATACTGAAACTGACCCAGAAAAAATGGAAAAATATTACGCCCGTCAAAAAGAATTTCTTGGTGGAACCAAATTTCCGATTTCTTTTGACGAAGTATCGCTGATGGAACCTACCGAAGTCGTAGAAAAAATTGTCGCCTGGCATAAAAAAGAACGTGATAAATTCCCGTTAGAAACTATCAATGCAATCGAAAAAGAAGTGTATTTAAACTTAATGGATCAAATGTGGGTGATGCACTTAGATGCGATGGTGCAACTTCGAGAAGGAATTCATTTACGTGCATATGGACAACAAGATCCACTTGTCATGTATCAAAAGGAAGGCGCTCAGTTATTTGAGAAATTCCAAGCGGATTATCATTTTTATTTTGCTCATGCGCTACTTGAATTAGATCCAGAAGGGTTAGTCCAAGGTTGATGCTACAACTTTGGGCTGATTTTTTTCAAAAAAATGGGTAATTAAGTGAGAACGAGGGTAAAATTATATATAATGGTAACAAATGAAAATCAATATACAAAAAAGAGGGTGGTAAAGTGAAGGGATCGTTAACAAAATTTAAGCAGTTTTTTATTGATAACAAATTTGTACTCGGGTTATTAATTTTTCTATTAGTTGCACTTGATATTTACGTATTAACCAAGATAGCGTTTATTTTTGATCCGCTAATGGTTATTCTCAAAACCGTCGCTGCGCCAATTATTCTAGCAGGGATTTCTTACTACTTATTTAATCCAATAATTGACTGGTTAGAGAAGAAAAAATGGAAGCGCGGTTGGGCAATAGCTTTGTTATACGTAGTAATCATTGGTTTAATTATTCTATTATTTAGTTTTGTTATTCCAGCTGTAAAAGACCAAATTATTAGCCTATTTAAAACGTTTCCAGGGTACTGGGATCAAATCACACAAAAATTCAATGAGTTCAGTCAGTCAAGTCTGTTTGACCAGTTGAAAGATAAACTAAGTACTAACATGAGTGATATTATGAAAACCATCTCTGAAAAAGGCACTTCCGTATTAAATGGCGCAATTACAAGCATCGGTAGCATTGTCGGAACTGTAACAGAAGTGATACTAGCAATTGTAACTACACCACTTGTTCTATTCTATTTATTAAAAGATGGCAAGAAATTACCTGACTTTTTACTGAAAATGTTGCCAGTCAATGGCCGGGCCCATACACGTCAAGTTCTTGGTGAAGCAAACCATCAAATCAGTTCGTATATTCGTGGACAAATCATTGTTAGTTTATGTATTGGTATTCTTTTGTTTATCGGTTATCTAATTATTGGTTTACCTTACGCACTGACGTTAGCGATCATTGCAGCATGTACTAGTATTGTTCCGTATCTAGGGCCAGCAATTGCGATTACACCAGCTATCATTATAGCGATTGTCACATCTCCTTGGTTACTAGTTAAATTAATTATTGTCTGGTGTGTTGTCCAATTACTTGAAGGTAAATTTATTTCTCCACAAGTAATGGGTAAAACACTAAAAGTACACCCAATAACCATTTTATTTGTTATTTTAATTGCTGGAAACTTGTTCGGCGTACTAGGAGTAATCTTTGCTGTACCGGGTTATGCAGTCCTTAAAGTAATCGTGACACACGTATTCATTTGGTTCAAACGCGTATCAGGTTTATATGGTGAACAACCAGAAAGCGAATTTGTAACTACGCAGGAAGAATCAAAAGAGTAATTTATAAAATCCTACTAGCGGAAAAAATATTTCTGTTTAGTAGGATTTTTTTGTGTGTTTTTTACTGTTTAACTACATATAATGCATAAAAATAACGATTTTGAATGTATAAAGAGATAAAATTCGCTAAATTGACACAATTTTATGCTTTACAACCTTAAACTAGTAATAGTGCAGTTTCTATGAAAGGTTGTTCTTGAAAAGCACTAGAGGAAGTGGGATTTATAGACAGTTTAACAATTTGTTCATTGAATTGTATTTTGTTTCATCATACGATAAATGCAGCGCGAAAACGAAAGGAGAAAATAATGCTATTCAAAAAACAAATCATTTTAGGGGTAGTTTGTGTTGGTTCGATAACTCTAATGGCACCAACTGCATTTGCAGCAACATCTTTAGGAGATTCAAAAGCTTCTGTGAATTTTAAAGCAGGAACTGGAATGGTGAATCCAGTTGATCCAACAGATCCTGCTAATCCACTAGATCCTTTAGACCCAAGTAATCCTACAGACCCAGGAACCGGAAATACAGGTCCACTAACACTTGACTATGTTTCTTCCGTTGCCTTTGGTGAGCAAGAGGTCTCATCTAATGAGCAAACATATTCTTCTACTTCAAGAAAGCCCTTCATCCAAGTTAGTGACCGTCGTGGAACTGGCAAGGGGTGGAGCGTAACAGCAACAGCAAGTGGTTTCCAAAACGAAGATAATGCGGCTTCCTTAGCTGGGGCAACTTTATCATTCCAAAACGGAGAATCTGCTTCTGCTAGTACTACGACAACTTCGCCAACTGCTTCCAAACAAGTGGATCTTCCGACTGACGGAGCTTCGATTGTAAAAGTTGTATCCGCTAAAGAAACAGAAGGAATGGGAACTTGGATTAATCGCTGGTTTGGAGCTACTCCAGATGATGCGGATAGTTTGAACGATAACGTTAAGTTAACTATCCCAGGTGGTAGTGCAACACTTGGTAGCCATGAAGCAACCATTACGTGGACATTATCCGACGCACCTGGAATCTAAAAAAAGGCGCCTGAGAAAACTTACTAACCATCTTAGGCGCCATTTTTATGAAATAAACCTAGTATTCCTAAAGAAAGGAAGATACGTGTGAAAAAATTTTTTCTAAGTCTATTTTTAATGATTCCATTGTTAATTAGTCTTTTTCCTACGCTTGAAGTTAAAGCGGCTGAAGGAGATGTTGGTTATTCAGTCCAAGCGAGAATTCCAGCCAATCAAGTAGATAAAAAACAAACATACTTTGACTTAAGAATGGAACCAGAACAAAAACAGACGGTAGAAATTGAAGTGAAAAATAGCTCCAACGAAGAAATACAAGTAGAAACTAACATAACTTACGCAACAACAAGCAGAACCGGAACGATTGACTATACAAAAAATGATTTAAACAAAACAGACAAAAGTATGCTGCATCCATTACCCGAAATCGCCAAAATTCCAGAGAATCAAAGAGTACTAACTATTCCGGTAAATGGAACGAAAGTAGTGCAAGTAAATATAGCAATGCCTGAAGAAACTATCGATGGAGTTATTTTAGGTGCAGTGCAGTTTAAAAAGCGAGCAACAACGGAGACAGAAAAAACAGATGGCGTCTCTCTTAAAAATGAATATTCCTATATTGTCGGCATGCAGTTATCTGAAAATGACAAACAAGTCACCCCTAATATAAATTTAAAAAGTATCAAACCAACACTTGTAAACTATCGTACAGCGATTGTTGCAAAATTACAAAATGACCAATCAGTAATCATCAAAGATTTAAGTGTCGATGCAAAAGTGTACAAACAAGCTTCAAATACTGTATTACACCAAACGAAAAAAACGGATATGACAATTGCCCCAAATTCCAGCCTTGATTATGATATTGACTGGGAAAACCAACCATTAGAAGCTGGCGATTATCGGTTGAAAATGACGGCAACAAATGGCAGCGAAACTTGGAAATGGGATGAAAAATTCGCCATTGTCGATAAGGATCAAAATTTAAATAAAGAAGCAGTTAACATCGAACAATCTAATCCATGGCTGTATGTAGTGATTGCTATCAGTATTTTCCTGATTTTCTTCGTTATTATATTAATTACTAGGAAACGAAGAAAAAGACAATAAAAGATGAAAGGAGCTAGCAACATGTCTCTTAAAAAAATAATCGTTCTAATGGCACTAGCAGCTCTTTTCCTTAGCTTTGAAGTTGTAGCCGATGCAGAGACAGAAAACGCAACATTAGCAGCAAATGAAGCGGTTGTCACAACTTTTGATGAATTAAAGAAGGCTATTTCAGAAAATAACGGAATTGACACAGTCTACCTTGGAGCAGATATCCCGCTTTCTAGTGGAATTAAAATACCAGATGCGAAAAAAACATTTACTTTATCTGGTAAAAACCCTGTAACTAATGAAATTCACACGTTAACAGAAACAATGGCAAGTGCGGGGGCGCAGAGTAGTGTCATAACAGTTGATACAAACAATGGAGCAAAAGAAACTACTTTAAAAGACATTAACATTATTGGGAAAAACTATTACGGAACAATCTCTGTTTTAGGTGCTGCAAAAAATGTAGTCCAAAACTATGAAAACATTCATTATCAAGGTCCACAATTGATATATAATTTGAATGGAGTAGCAGTTTTTTCTGGCGATAATGATATTAGAATAGCATCAGTAGTTTCAGGATCAGCAGCAAATGAAGTTGGTGAAGTAAAAGGAGTAAATGTTTTTGGTAAACTAAAAATCGATCATGCAAATTCCAATGCCAATAGTGTTTTTTGGTTTGGAAGCGGGACAGCGGAATTAAATACTTTTACGGTGGAAGAAAATGCCGATGTAACGATACTATCAAATGGGACAGGGATGTTTTATCGATCAGGCGCAAAACCAATTGATATAGATGTGAAGAAAAATGCTAAATTAGCTATTAGTTCTAATAATAATATTTTCCGTGATACAGTTGGTGGAACGGTGAATGTTGCAGTAGGTGCTGATGTTACAATAACGAAGACAGCAGGAATCAATCCACTTCTTTGGATGTCAGGTGATATTAATGTAAATCCAGATGCACGTTTTATCTTGAAAAAAACAGGTGGTACAGGCAATATTCTTTATTTTAGCACTGCGACAGCTAAGTTAGATGTCCAAAATCCGCGGAGCTTTTTAATCGCCACAACACCAGACAATGCAATGCTTTACTGGCCATATGCGAACACATTTAATTTCGAAACACAGATGGTGAATTATTGGAATACAGCAGGAACCATTGACCGGACAGATGCGCCTCAGCAAAGTTTTAGTTTGCCAGCTGGTGATAATGTCATTGGGAGCTTAACTTATAGTGGGACGACAACGAAAATCGTTTCCACTAATGTCGATATGACTGCAGCAAATTTTAATCAAAATACGGCACGAATGATAGCGATGGGACGCTTAGAAGGTACAATAAATTCAGTGAATGATAGCGATGCAAACATTTCAGGAATGGCAACTCTAGATGCTTATATTACGGTTTCTTATACTGAAAATGGCGTAGATAAACAGCTCAAAGGTCAAGCTGATAAAACTGGAAATTATCAAATAATGATTCCAGATGGCTTCATAAGACCATATACCGACTTAACAACGACCATTTCACAAGATCAAAGAACGATTACTTTAGAAAAAGCTACTGTAGCAGACGTGACACCACCAAGCGGAAAACCAGTACCACAAGTTTTGACTATTGGAGATCCATTTCCAGATGTAGCGGATTTAGTGACAGATGTTTATGACCATTCCGATAATACAAGTGGCGCAGGAATTATAAAGACACTTCAAACTACGCCAGATACCAATGTATTTGGTCCACAGCAGGCAATTGTTCGCTTAGAAGATAAAGCCAATAATTATGTAGATATTATTGTGCCTGTATTTATCAAAGACGACAAAACAAACATACAAGATAATAAAGCGCTTAGAGCAACGGATTTTTCTATCCATTTAAGTGAGATTAGTAGTCTAAATGAAGCAGAACTGAGCGAACTGATTATCAAAGAATCTAGCGCGAAAGCATTTAACGTAACAACCGGTGTTGACTTATCAGATGAAGTAATCGTCGCGAATACTGATATCGAAAAAACATCAGGCATGTTTAAAGCGACACTTCAAATAGGTGAGTTAACGAAAGAAATTACAATACAAGTAACCGGAGAATTAAAATTTAATCAAGTTCCGGAAACGATTTCCTTTGAAACAACCGAACTGGCGACTCAACAAAATATTGCTAAGCGTAATGCTGATTTTGATATGTCTGTATTAGACTCAAGAGGAGCCGGCAAGTCATTTCGAGTGACAGCCAGAATTCCGTCACCATTAACCTCCACCATAAACAGTGCTCATACTTTACCAGAAGGACTTATTTTCATTGATAGAAGTGGCGAAAAAAAGATACTTTCAGAGGAACCAACAACCGTTTTCGAAGCACAAGCGACAGATGAAATAATTGTTCCTATCAAGTGGGAAGAAAATCAAGGTGTTTTAGTGGAAGCAAATACAGCAGAAACCTATGCAGATGAAAATTATGAAACAACTATTGAATGGACTTTAACAGATGCTCCGTAAAAAGAACGCTATTATACATAGTGTTCTTTTTTGGGGCTCTTTATTTTCTAAATTATCAAGGTTCTCGTATAATATAGTCATAAGTAATTTACAGAAAGAGGTGCCAAAATGACTTCAGTAATGTGGTTTCGGAGAGATTTGCGATTAAGTGATAACACGGCACTTTATCAAGCGTGTAAAGATAATGATGAGTTAATCTTGCTATTTCAAGTCAATCCAGAGCAATTCATAACAAAAAGCCCGAGTCATCAGGCATTTTTCTCCAGTGTCGCTTATTTCAAACAACAAGTCGATAAAATAGCGCATTCACAAATAATGTTTGGAGAACCAATCAATCTCTTAGAAAAACTAAAAGAAAAAGTTCCATCTTGGGACAAAGTGTATTTTAATCGCGATGAGACAGGTTATGGGGCAAAACGGGATGAAACAGCATTACGCTTTTTTGCGCAAGCGGGAATGACAGTTTTCGCTTTTGACGATGCCTATCTCCATCATGCAGATGCTGTGAAAAAATCGACCAGCGAGTTCTATAAAATTTTTACTCCTTACTACAAAAAATGGCGGGAGGAAATAAAAGAATTTCCTATACAAGTTACAGTGAACCCAGCAAAAATCCAGAAAGCAATTTTATTTCCAGAAGATGAGGAGCAGTTTGTCCAGATGGCACAAGCGCTTCCCTTGTTAGCTGAAAATATGCTTGGTGAAACAGTGGCTAACAATCAATTAAATCATTTTGTGAAAGAAAACTTAGCCCAGTATAAGGAAGTTAGAGATTTTCCAGACCTTGATAAAACCAGCCATTTATCGCGTTTTTTACGGACAGGAGAACTTTCGATTCGAACGGTTTGGCAAGCGGTTCAAAAAGCAGAACCTACAGACGGAAGGACAACATTCGAAAAAGAGCTTTGTTGGCGCGACTTTTATAATATGATTTATGTTTCTTTCCCTAATCAAAAAAATGAAGCGATTCAGACTAATTATCGTTTTATTGAATGGGAAAATAATCGCAACTACTTTCAAAAATGGCAACAAGGTGCGACGGGATATCCGCTTGTTGATGCAGCAATGCGTCAGCTAAAAGAAACTGGTTGGATGCATAATCGTTTACGAATGATTACGGCTTCTTTTTTAACGAAAGATCTTTTGATTGATTGGCGCTGGGGAGAAAAATATTTCCAACAAATGCTAGTTGACTATGATCCAGCAAGTAATATCGGTGGTTGGCAATGGGCAGCGTCAACGGGAACAGATGCTGTACCATATTTTCGGATTTTTAACCCAACAACTCAATCAGAAAAATTTGATTCATTGGGAAACTTTATTCGGAAGTATGTACAAGAGTTAGCAAATTTACCAGACAAATTCATTCACCAACCCGAAAAAATGACAGCAAAAGAACAAACAGAATTTAAGGTGATTTTAGGAGAAGATTACCCATTTCCGATAATTAATCATCAAGAACGCCGAAAAGAAGCTATTGCGCGCTATGAATTCAGTAAAGCATATGCCTCTCAAAATTTATAAATAAAGAATCAATCGTTTAACGAAGAAACGGTTGATTCTTTTGCGCCGAAATTCACATGAGGAAATATGAGCAACCTTCTAGGGAGAACTACTTAGGTATGTTAAAATTCACTTATCAGGTGATAAGGAGGATTGTAATGACACAATTTTTGAAGCTTTTCATAACGAGCGCCGTTATTTTTTTGATATTTGATCTTTTTTGGTTACTCGTTGTTTCTAAAAAAATGTATCAGCATTTTATCGGGGAGTTAATGGGAGATGTCCGAATATGGCCAGCTGTTATTTTCTATCTACTTTATGTGATTGGTGTTACCTTTTTCGTTTTAATTCCAGGAACCGAAAAAGGTAGTATTGGTTATGTCATCTTAGCAGCTGCATTATTTGGTTTAATTTGTTACGCGACATACGATTTGACGAACTTAGCAACATTAAAAGATTGGCCAGTTGCGATGACTGTAATGGATCTTATTTGGGGAACTGCAGTGACGACGGTTACTTCTGTGATTGTTTACTTTATTAATATGAATTTCTTTGGAGGGGTTTCGTAACAATGACAGAAGTAGGAAATAATCGCTTATTACAAGGCATGTTAAATGGTGCTAGAGAGGTAATAAGCAAAAAAGATGAACTAAATCGGATTAATGTTTTTCCTGTAGCAGATGGTGACACTGGTAGTAATTTAGCTTCATTAATGCAATCAATTATTGACAATGTGGCCCACAAAGAATATTCCACGAAAGAGCTATTAGATGAAGTTGCTTCGGCTGCACTAATTGGAGCTCGAGGAAATTCAGGAATGATATTTGCACAATATTTAAATGCCGTTGCCGAAAATTATCATCACCTAGAATCAACTGTGGAAGAATTAGTGCAAGCTTTTCAAAAGGCTGTAAACAAGGCATATGAAGCATTACTCGATCCAAAAGAAGGAACAATTTTGTCAGTGATGAGCGCTTGGTCAGAAGCACTTTCGAAAAATTACTCAAAAGAGCGGTCTCTCGATCATTCCCTATTAAACGCACAAGCAGTCGCAGAAAAAGCTTTGGCTCATACGCAGTTTCAAATGCCTATTTTAAAGAAAAATCGGTTAGTAGATTCGGGAGCAAAAGGTTTTTACTATTTTATTGTTGGGCTAACGAATGCTTACTGTGAAAAAGTAGCAGTAATGACCGAAGTGGTGGAAAACGATCAAACAATAATCGAACATTTGGAAACTACCGAGCCGCGATACAGATACTGTTCAGAATTTATTATCAAAGATCCCACGGTTACAAAACAAACCATTCAAACTAATCTAGCCACTAAAGGAGATTCTTTAGTCATCGCTTGTAATGAGGCGCAAATAAAACTCCACATCCATACCAATGAACCTAAAGATGTATTAGCTATACTAGCAAAGTTTGGCACAATGACCTACCAAAAAGTAGATGATATGAGTCTTCAATATCTTGTAACTAAAAAACCTCGAGCAAAAATAGCTATTGTGACCGATTCTATTGCTGATTTACCCGAGGAATTCTTACTAAAGCACCAAATACATGTACTACCAATGAATATTTTATCAGAAGACGAAAATTTTTTGGATAAATTGACAGTCGGGCCAGAATTGATAAAAGAAAAGCTGGCACAAAAAACTAAAATGAGTACAGCGCAACCAACCATCCATTCAGTAGATGCTTTACTGTCCTTTTTAGAAAGTAAGTATGAGCATGTCCTAGTCATCACAGTTTCCGCCCAATTAAGTGGAACTTATCAATTAATCCAGCAACGGATAAAAGACAAGAAGCTATCATCCGATTGGATACAAGTAATTGATTCACGATTAAACTCGGTTGCCGAGGGACTTTTAGTGAAGCAAGCAGTGGAACTCATCGAAGCAGGAAGTTCATTTGCAACAGTTACGAGGCAAATGGAACAAGTAGCTAGCCGCAGTTTTATCTATGTGGCAGTTGCAGATTTATCACCAATGGTAGAATCCGGGAGAATTCCTCGATTTTTAGGGAAACTGGCGCAAAAAATGTCACTATATCCAATCGTTAGCCTTGATGAGGTTGGTTCTGGAAAACTAATTGGTGTATCGTTTAGCCAAAAGCAAAGTATGAAAAGAATCATAAAAAAAGTCAGGAAAATCCATCAGGAAAATCCATTATTAGATTTGGCAGTTACACATGTTTGTTCTGCTGAAATTGCTCACGATTGGAGCACGCAGCTAAAGAAGAAAATAGGACAAATGAGTTATATAGTAGATAGTTCAGCAGCAATCGCGATTAGCGCGGGAATTGGAAGCGTAGCAGTTGCTGGTATTAAAAAGGAGGGGGCACTATGATATATTGGCTTGTAGCTGGAACATTACTAGTTTATTTTGTTATCTGGTTTATTATTTCAAAAATAAAGCAAAAATATTCATTAGTGGATATTGCATGGGGTGGTGGTTTTGTTGTCGTAGCATGGACTGGCTTTTTGGCAACTTTTAGTATGACTACTCAAAACATCACGATACTTATATTAGTCACTATATGGGGAGTACGCTTATTTTGGCACTTAGCTCGTCGAAATTGGAATAAACCTGAGGACTATCGGTATGTAAATATGCGAAAACGCTGGGGAACTAGTTGGGTTAATGTAAAAGCCTTTTTAAATGTCTTTGTTTTACAAGGAGTATTATTATTTATTATTGCTTTACCGATTACACATACCTTTGCAAATGAAACAACAACTTTTCAGTGGTGGCAAATGGTTGGAATCATTTTATGGCTGATTGGTTTTATTTTTGAAGTAGGAGGAGATCTTCAATTAGAAAACTTTAAAAAGAATTCGGTAAACAAAGGAAAATTACTAACGACTGGATTTTGGTCACTAACAAGGCATCCGAATTACTTTGGAGAAGCACTCAGCTGGTGGGGCGTATTTTTGGTTGCTTATACAGAAATAACGGATAGTTGGTTACTTATTAGCCCAGTGCTGATTACCTTATTGCTATTATTTGTTTCCGGAGTTCCTTTGCTTGAAAAAAAATATCAAGACCGAGAAGATTTTAAGAAATATGCCAAAAAAACTTCGAAATTTTTTCCAATCATTGGTAAGAAGGGGCTTTAGTAAAAGTGCGATGGGCTCGTAAATCTTACTAATGCTATTAATTGCTATTTACCATGTAAAACGAGTAGAATAACAATAGGTATTATAAAACGTACCTATACAATACTTATGATGCGAAAGGGGTACAACAAATGAAAAAAGAAAAGACAGTGTTAATTATGAACTTCGATGAGGAAAGTATTTCTTATCAAGCATTTTCTGAAATGAAAAGATTACACCAGGAACGTAAAATCATTGGCTATCAAATGGCAGTTGTGAAACATGAACCTGGGAATAAACTTGAAGCACAAGATTTTCTTGACTTTACTGGTGCCGACAAAAATTTGAAAGACAGCCTTATCGGGATGTTAATCGGTATTCTAGGTGGTCCATTTGGTATTTTAATCGGTTGGATGATTGGTGCAATCGTTGGTACTACAAAAGATGCTGGCGAAGTGAAAAACGCTTTAACCATCTTTGAAAAAACATTAAAAACAATTCCAGAAGGTTCCACAGGCGTTATCTTAATCGCGACAGAACAAGAATTAGGAAACGTAAATGATGTAGCTATTGATGAGTTACATGGTCGCGTTCAACGTATGGATGAAGCTATCGTAGCACAAGAAATCAAAGATGCTCAAGCTACAGAAGGTAAAGCAAAAGATTCTGCTAAGAAACACTGGTTTAGTAAATAAGTCACTCCAAAGAGGATAGAGCAATCTATTCTCTTTTTTTGTTTTAAAAAGCTGTAAATCGGGAAATAAAAACAAAATAATCACTAAAATTTGTCCAGATAAAATTTTTCTTCAGATGGTAACGCTTTACTTATTTTTATTTTCTGAAAGCTATTTTCATAAAATTAAAAACATGCTACAATGAACAAGTTGTGATTTTCACAAGAATAATTCTTTATTTGGAGTTGAAGTAACTTGGATGTAGAAAGTAGTCCATTAATGCAGAAAATTGATTATAGTACGCGCAAAAAAATTGATTTAGTAAATAATAGTATTCTTCGTTATATTGTGCGCGCCATGTTAGCATGTTTATTTTTAACACTTGGAACCGCTGTTGCTGTTATGATTGGTGATAAAGTCGATCATTTCGCACCAGGACTTGGAAAAATTGTCTATGCCTTTATGTTCAGTTGGTCGCTTGTAATGATTATTTATATGAACGCCGAACTTGGAACTTCTAATATGATGTATATGACAACAGGTGTGTATCAAAAAATTATCAAACCAGGAAAAGCGTTGCAAATTTTATTCTTATGTATTATTTGTAACTTACTTGGTGGAATCTTGGCTGGGTATTTAGTATCCTTAACGTCTGCATTCCAAAATTTACCAGCAGATCACTTCTTGTTTACTGCAGTTACGGGCAAGCTGGAAAAAGCACCACTCGAAATTTTTGTTGAAGGTATTTTTGCCAACATTGTTGTAAATACGGCCGTGCTTTGTACATTACGAATGAAGGATGATGCTGGGAAAGTTATTGCGATGATATTTATTATTTTCATCTTTGCTTTCTTAGGATTTGAACACGTTATCGCCAATTTCTCTTCATTCTCGTTAGCGTTTTTCGCATCAGGCGGAACACTTGCTGCAATGACAGTCGGAAATGTTTCTGTCAATTTAGTACTCGCGCTATTAGGGAATTTTGTAGGAGGAGGCCTCGTTATCGGTTTAGGGTATGCTTGGCTTAACCGAACGAAATCCATTTATAAAGATTAATAAAAAAGATAGCTCAGAAATTTCTGAGCTATCTTTTTTAGGCGTTTTTCACTGGTAAATTATTTAAAAATGTTCGAATTAATGGTTCGAATTTTGGGACCTCTTTTTCTACTAAAAAGGCATCATGACCGTATTCAGAAGCGACTTCGTGATAAGTCACAGGAACGCTCCACTGCTTTAAAAGTTCATACCCATGACGCAAATCATGAATTCGAAAAAGTTGATCGGTTGTGATACCAATTAGTAAGTAGGGTATTTTAATTTTTGAAAAAGTTGGTAAGTCATCTTTAGCAGGAGAAGTAACGTCAAATAAGTCGATTGCTTTCGTTAAAAACAAATAACTATTTGCATCAAATCGCTCTACAAAAGTATCCCCTTGGTATTGCAAATAAGATTCAATTTGGAAATGTTCTTTGGAAAATGCAGTTGGAGAACTCTCAGCAACTGTAAACCGTTCGAATCGCTTGGAAAATAGCTCACTCGTTCGGTAAGTCATCATGCCAACCATTCTTGCAGTCGCTAGCCCGCCCTCAGGTTGACCAATATAATTGCCACCATTAAAATCAGGATCATTTAATATTGCCATCCGCATAATTAGGTTATAGCCAATTGCATCAGGACCAGCTGCAAGCGGAGAAGCGATATTGACAATACTATCAGTAATATCCTCATAATCAATCGCCCACTGAGTTGCCTGCATACCACCCATCGAACCACCAATAACAGAAACAATACGCGCGACACCTAATTGTTCTAAAAGCTCACGCTGCACCTTAATAATATCTTTCATCGAAAAACCTGGAAATTGAAGACGATATGGTTGATCCGTTTTTGGGTTAATGGAAGAGGGACCTGTTGTGCCACTACAACCTCCAAAAACATTCGTACAAACCAAGAAATATTTATCTGTATCAATCGTTTTCCCTGGTCCAATATAATCATCCCACCAACCAGGTGCATCATCTTCATAGTGTTTGGCGGCATGTGCTGTTCCGGTAAGTGCATGCTCTAGCAAAATACAATTATCTCGTGATGCTGATAATGTTCCATATGTTTCATAACCAACCAAAACGGGACTTAAGGTTTCTCCGTTTTCAAGTAGAAGAGGACTTTTTTGAAATAGTTCTTTTTGTTGTAAGGTCACTTCTCGTCACTTCCCCCTATATTTGCTTGAGTGCTTGTGTTAAGTCTTGGATAATATCATCCGCATTCTCGATTCCAATCGATAAACGAATTGATTCTGGTTTTACGCCAGCTGTAAGTTGTTGCTCTTCACTTAATTGTTGGTGTGTAGTAGATGCAGGATGGATAATCAGTGATTTTGCATCCCCGACATTCGCTAAGTGGGAGAATAAGTTAACGGACTCGATTACTTTCTTCCCAGCTTCATAACCACCTTTAACCCCAAAAGTGAAAATAGAGCCAGGACCCTTTGGTAAATATTTTTGCGCTAAATCAAAATATTTATTTTCTTTTAATCCAGGATAGTTAACCCAAGCGACTTTTGGATGATTATTTAAGAAAGTTGCGACCAATTTGGCATTTTTTACGTGTTGTTCTAGACGAAGCGAAAGGGTCTCTAAGCCAAGGATAAGTAAAAAAGCATTGAATGGTGAAAGCGCTGCCCCTGTATCGCGGAGAAGGGAAACACGAAGCTTCGTAATATAGGCTGCTGCCCCAACATCATTCGTATATGATAAGCCATTATAACTATCATCTGGAACAACTAATTTGGGGAATTTGCCATTCGCCCAGTTGAACTTCCCGGAATCAATAACAGCCCCACCAATAGCAACTCCATGACCGCCGATAAATTTAGTAGCCGAATAGACAACGATATCTGCCCCAAAATCAAATGGACGATTTAAATATGCGGTCGCGAAAGTATTATCAATAATAAGCGGAATATCTGAAGCATGTGCAATCTTAGCAACTTTTTCGATATCAATAATGTTAATATCTGGATTTCCGATTGTTTCAACAAAGACTGCTTTCGTGTTTGCCTTTATTTCTTTTTCAAAATTTTCTGGCTCATTTGGGTCTACAAAAGTAACATCGATTCCGAAAGTTTTGAATGTATGAGAGAAAAGGGTATGGGTACCACCATATAATGTTGCTGCAGCGACAATGTGATCTCCAGAACCGGCAATATTTAAAATCGAATAAGTAATCGCAGCCATCCCAGAAGCGGTAGCAACTGCGCCAACTCCATCTTCAAGCAAAGTTAATCGTTCCTCTAAAACAGCGGTTGTTGGGTTCATAATTCGTGTATAAATATTTCCTGTTTCTTGTAAACCGAATAATGCCGCCGCATGTTCTGGACTATCAAATGTGTACGAGGTTGTTTGGTAGATAGGAACAGCTCTTGAGTGCGTGTCCACATCTGGTGCATGTCCCCCGTGTACTTGAATTGTCTCAAATTTATACTCATTGCTCATAAAATCCACTCCCCATCAAAATGTATTTATCAGTAGATTCCATCAAAAAACCTCCCTAGCAGTATATAAGCCGCCAGAGAGGATAAGATTCCTAAACTTGGATTTCCGACTTATCTTTCAGAAAATACTGCTGGAATTAGCACCGTGAATATATATTCCGGTTGCTAAGGCTTCAAAGGGCCAGTCCCTCCACCTTTCTTGATAAGAAAATACTATTAAATTAAGTTATATAATACGCTGGATAATCGAAATTGTCAAATAAGGGCATAAAGAAACTGAAATTCGCTCATTTTGTGTGAATTTTATGACATGGCAATGATTTAAATGCTTTTTTTGAAAATAAAAGGGTTTTAAATATACATTTTTAGGTTATTATAGTTAAGACTAATAATATTTCATTAAAAGTGAGGTTGAATTAGAACAAATTAAGGGAGTTGAAATAAAAGATGAAAACATTTACACGTATTCTTGTTTTATTAGCAGGGATTGCAATGATTGCACTAGGGATTTGGTTCTTATTCCATCCGGGGATTTCGTTACTAACCTCAACATTAATGTTTGGTTTCTTGCTACTAATTTCTGGTATCTTTCATACAGTTTCTTATTTCTCAGACAAGAAAATGCAGAAAGTTTCTGGTTGGGTTCTAGCTGATGGTATTTTATCTATCTTATTAGGTTTCTTGCTATTATTTAATGAATTTGCAGGTACAGCAACACTCGTATTACTATTTGGTATGTGGGTATTATTTGCTGGTATTATGCGTACAATTGGTGCGTTTACTGCTAAACAAAACAATGTTCAAGGATGGGGCTGGATTTTAACAATCGGTATCATTGGTATTATTGTTGGGTTTATCGCACTTTTCAATCCAGTTGTTTCCGCAATTGGTATCGTACTTATCGTTGGTATCTTCTTCATTGTTCAAGGTATCAGTGCAATCGCAACATTTTTCTTTATTGGAAAAGCCAACTAATAAAAAAACGAACCCAGTGTAGTGCGCCCCCAAAGTTAGACCAAAAAATCTAACTTTGGAGGCGTATTTTAATTGGCTAAATATGATGATGGATTCAAGAGAAAAGTAGTGGAAGCTTACCAAAACAGCGAAGGTGGTTATGGCACACTCGCTCAGCGCTTTGGTATATCACATTTTTCTCTGGTTAGAAAATGGGTGAAGATTGTAGAGAAACGGGGGTTTGAAGCATTACAAAGGCGAAGAACGAAACAACATTACACTTCCCAATTCAAGCAAAATGTCCTACACTATTACTTAAATAGCGGTGACTCTTACCTGGATGTTGCCTTGCAGTATGGTTTGCCTTCAGGGTATTTACTTCAAAGTTGGCATCAAAAATTTCTGCGAGAAGGCATCGAAGGTCTTTCACCAAAACAGAAAGGACGACCTTCGATGTCCAAGAAAAAGAAACAAATTCAGCCCAAGAAACCCATGACACGGGAACAAGCATTAGAACGAGAAAACGAATTATTACGTGCAGAACTTGCTTTTATAAAAAAGCTCCGCGCTTTAGGAATGGATGTCCCAGAACGACTCAAGAACGAGATGCCCGAATCATCCACGAACTCCGAAGTGAGTTCCGATTAACGATTCTTCTACAAGCCACAAAATTTCCTAAAGCGACCTACATGTATTGGCAAAAACGATTAGAACAGAAAAATCCAAATGCATCATTAGAGAAAAAGATTCAAGAAATTTTTGATGAGCATCACGGAAACTATGGCTATCGCCGGATTCAACTAGCGTTGAAGGCACAAGGAATAAAGGTCAATCAGAAAAAAGTTCGACGAATTATGGGTAAACTTGGGCTAAAAGGATCCAAGTTTATTCGGAAATCTCGCAGATATAATTCTTACAAAGGAACTATTGGACGAGTGGCAAAAAACCGTATTCGTCGACGTTTTTATACATCCATTCCTCATCAAAAAGTGACCACGGATACATCGGAATTCAAATATTACGAGCGTGATAAAAACAAGCAGCTAGTTATCAAAAAATTGTATTTAGATCCTTTCCTTGATATGTTTAACGGAGAAATTTTATCGTATCGAATTTCTGAGCGTCCCAACGCTAAAGCCATTATGGATGCCCAAAAAGAAGCGATGGACCGTACCGATGATTGCCCCTATCGTCGTACGTTCCACTCTGACCAAGGATGGGCTTACCAAATGAAAGCATACAAAAAGCAGTTAACCAAGCAAAACATCTTTCAAAGTATGTCACGAAAAGGGAATTGTTTTGACAATTCTCCGATGGAGAATTTCTTTGGACTGTTAAAGCAAGAAATGTATTACGGGGTAATTTATGCCAGCTTTAAACAATTGAAGCAAGCAATAGAAGATTGGATACATTACTACAATCATCATCGAATTAAAACGAAACTTGGTTGTAGTCCTATTCAGTACCGCGAACAGATGACCGCATAAAAAATACCAACCAGATTTCTCTGGTCGGCATTTGGTCTAACTTTTGGGTCTCACTACACAGTTGTCAAAATTGGGTTCGTTTTTTAGTTTTATTGAGTGAAATGATTTCCAAAATAAAGATAAGTAGCTATCTAAATCACTTGGATAGCTGCTTTTTTATGCTTGTTTTTTACGCAGCATAATCACCGCTCCACTTGCTAAAAGAAGACCAGCAAATGAGAGTGGAAGAGAGGTGGCATCGCCAGTTTTTGGTAATTTTTTTAATGTTTCTTTTTTATTTACAATTTTAATCATTGGTTTCACTTCTGACTTAGGTTCTAAAGGACGCAAGTTATGAATTTGATTTATAAATTCATCCAATTCATTATAGCTATATATCGCTTCTTCACTATAAGCAAATAAAGCTGCATAAGCAATTAGGCTAAATTCATCCCCCGATTTTAGGGGCTTTTCTAAAGTTAAGATAAAATCTCCATTTTCATCGGAGTATGTATCCGCAAGTATATTTCCATCAAGATCATTCATTTCTACTAAGGCATAAGGAGATGTAGTTCCATAAATAGTGGAAGCAGTACTCGTTGTTGTATTAAATGTTGGTGTTTTAAGTGTGGGTACATTATTGACTACAAGGTATGAGATGGATGCTTCTCTTTTGTTCCCAGCTGGGTCTGTCGCAATAATAATTGCTTCATGGTAACCTAGTGCAGTACTACGAGCTTCATGTCCTGGTTTGTAGGATAATTTGACCTTCCCTGAGTTATCAGAAACTTTAACAAAGCCACTGTAGTCTAGAGTGCCACCTTTTGGTATCACAGGTAGAATTGATTGAATTAAAATTGTCGGTGGAGTTTGATCTGTAACAGAGAAAGTGGCAACCAACTCTTCTATAACCTCCCCTTTAGTTGCGACAATAGTCGTTGTAAAGGAGCCAGTTTTTTTAGTAGAGGGGGCGTCAGATTTAAATTTCAAAGTTACGTCAGGTGCAGCGTCTACGAACTGATTTGGTTTAGGTTTAGAATCTTGGGCAATGATTGGTGTAGTTGTTTTTAAATTTGCTAGTGGTGTTGCTGCGTTTACAGTATAGTTAACGGTGAGTTCGGTTGATGTAGCATCATCAAAATTTACAACAATAATTGTGGAGTAATTTCCAGATGTAGTTGTAACTGGCTGTCCATTTTTAAAGGCAAAAGTTGGATTGTTGCTGTCATCATTAATTGTTACAAAATTACTTGCCGCTGAATTAACACCAATATCAAATGTAAGTCCTGCTTTTGCAATAACGGCATTTGGTGAAGCTTTTAAATTATTTTGTTTTTTTTCTTCCGGAGTATTTATTTCTGTTCCTTCAGGTGTTACAATAGTTCCCGTTTCTTTTGTCTCTTCTGTGTCTGTTGCATAAGCAGGTGTACTAATTGAAAAAGCAAAACCAAATGCTAATGTTAGTGCTATCCCTTTTTTTAAGTTCTTCATTTGCTGTCCTCGTTTCTTTATTTATGTAGTATAGTACTAATTAATTATAACTGGGGGAACTTTCAAAAGAAAGCGATAACATATTATTTATAAAATTATATTACAAAAATGTGACAATGAAAAAAGCACATATTCTTGTTGAATACATGCTTTTTAAGGCAACTATAAATATGACTTATATGTATTAGTTAAATTTTGCTTATGGGTTTCAAAATCGTTTATCCGCCAAGGCTTTGGTGATAAAGTAAGAATGCCTTCTTCCTCTAATTTACGTAAATTTGTTGCCACATAAGCGCGCGCTAAATTTAAATAGTTACCTAATATTTTTTGAGTAAAATAGTATGGGATAAGGCATGATCCATCTGATTCAATCCTACCAAAACGTTCGCCACAAGCAATTAATCCTGCTAATACTTTCTCGTTAGAAGGTAAATTGACATAAGCTTCTCGTTCTAAAATTGGTTGAATCATACTTTGCATTAATGCGTTCATTTGCCAAAAAACATCTGGGGAGCTTAAAAACTTGCCAAGCACATACTTACGCTCAAATTGATACACGCTAACTTCACTAATTGTCGTATAGTTAACAGGTGATTTAGCGTCACCTAGCATTGTAAGTGGCCCGATAGAATCTTTCTTTCCTAGGAAGCTAATAATGCTATCTTCTTTACATGTGTTTTTGCTCATGGAGACAACCCCTTCTTCAATTATATAGAAGTGGGTAGTTTCTTCTCCTTCTGTTAAAATCTTTTGGTTGCGTCTGAAGCGAATTCTTTTATATGGAAGAACTGCTTCATTAGAATCTTTTAACAAATCAAGTAAATCTGCGCTGTAAAAATTATTTTCCTCGTTTAATAATGACATAAACCGAGTCCCCTTTTCTCAGTATGAATCATTATTATTATATAGGAGAAAAGGTGAAATGTGTATTAATGGGGCTTATGAAGCTTTAAGTAGTTTTGCTTTGAGTAAACGGTCGCGAATCAGGATACCTAAAACGGCAGCAAAAACTGCTTTAATAATACCAGGAATTACAAATGGCACCATTCCTGTTAAAAAGGCAGTAGGCCAATCAAGACCTGTGCTAATTTTAAGCCATAGCACTCCAAATATAAGTGTAACTATTGCGCCTAAAATATTGGCAACAATGGCAAAAGGAACAGTGAATTTAGTTCTTTGCAGAAACCAACCCGTAAGAAGGGCGTTAAAAATAAAGCCAATAATAAAGCCGCCAGTTGGTCCAAAAATAATACCAATTCCTGCGGTCATACCTTGAAATACAGGAATACCAACAGAACCAAGAACAATATAAACTAAAACGGAAATCGTACCATGTCTAGCTCCAAGAATAGTTGCTGCTAGACCAACTGCAAAAGTCTGTCCAGTAAGTGGAATTGGACCAAGTGGAATGGCTACTTGAGCTAGTATTGCAATAATGACTGCAAAGAGTGCATCTACTACTAAAAATTTCAATTTCTGATCACGCATAAATAAATCTCTCCTTAATGTAAACTTATTACTAAAACAGGTTAACATTTATCGATTAGAAAAACAATACTATTTTTTTCGGTTAGTACCTTGCATTGAATACTAGTGTATGATAAACTATAGCAGTACTGAATAATATTTAGTAGTGACTTGTCATTACTAGTAGGAAATAATCCAGAATGGAGGAGTTAGCATGGAGGTTAACCCACAATTCAAAAAAGGTGTACTGGAACTTTGCTGTTTATTTTTAATTCAAAAGAAAGATTGCTATGGATATGAATTGGCCAATCAAGTCTCGAAATATATTGAGGTAGCAGAAGGTGCTATTTATCCCGTACTTAGAAGACTAGTCAAAGAAGAATATTGTTCTACTTACTTAGTGGAGTCAAATGAAGGACCATCAAGGAAATATTACCAACTAACCGTAAAAGGTGAGATTTACTTAAACGAGCTTATCTCAGAATGGAATAATTTTACAGATAGTGTTGCAAAACTTTTAACTGAGGGGGAAGCAGAAAATGAATAAACAAGATTTTTTAAATGAATTAAATCAACGTCTGGAATTGCTTGATTCGAAAGAGCGCAGAGAATTGCTTTCCGATTATCAAGAGCACTTCAGAAATGGACTAGCAGAAGGTAAGAGTGAGGAACAAATTGTTTTTGACTTAGGTACACCAGAAGAAATTGCAGCAGATATTTTGAATGAGCGCGATATTAAAATGGAACAAATGGATAATGATTACTATTATGTGCCAAGAAAAAGTCACCGTGGTAATAGATCGACAGGAATGCAAATATTGATAGGTGTAGGTTTGTTTTTCTTAGATATTTGCCTAATTATCCCAATCCTTATCTCACTTTGGGCGCTTTCAATTTCACTATGGGTGACTGTTGGAGCGTGCTTAGTTTCGCCAGTCCTTCTTGGCGTGGGACTTATCTTTGGGATGGGTTATGAAATGTATCAATTATTTGTTTCCATCGGACTTGTAGGACTTGGCTTAATGTTACTATATGTAGCAAGTTTATTATTCCAGTTCGTAAAAAAAGCAACAATTGGAATCATTGAATGGCATAAATATGTAGTAAAAGGAGGCGGAGAAAATGCCTAAACGTCACTGGAGAAGCAAACTAATTTTCGCTGGTTTAGTATTATTTATTATTGGAGCAATTGGTGTTGGATTTACAATGAAGTCTGGAGAAATGATTGAAAAAGGACAACCGCTTACGAAAACTTGGGATTTAGCGGATTCTGACATTAGTAAGATTGCTTTTTCTTCCAGTCGTGATACATTAATCGAGTGGAAAAAAAGTACATCTGGAAAAAATTATGTAGAACTTAGCGGTAATTATTCTAAGAATGACAAAGAAGACATTGAGAAATTAAAAGCTGCATCAACGGATGGTACTTCTTTTGATTTAACCGTACCAGAAGAGAATGTTTGGTTTAACTTCGGGAAAATATATGCATATGGGCAACAAAAATTAACCGTTTATTTAACAGAAGACACAAAATTAGAAAACTTACAATTAAAATCCAATTCTGGAGATATGAGTGTATCTAATTTCAAAGTGAATAGTTTTGTTAGCACAACAAGTTCTGGTGAGTTAAAAGTAAATAAAATAGAAGCAAACAGCGTGGAAGCTTCATCTACTTCGGGAGATATCGAACTCGCAGATATTAAAGCAAACACTTCCCTTGAAACTAGCTCTGGAGAAACGACAATTACTAATCTAACTGGAAATCTAGAAGTGAACGGGAATTCAGGAGATGTAACAGCTTCAGGCATCAAAGCAAACAATACCAAGATTGCTGTAGAATCTGGTGAAATCGAACTGACAAATAGTAACATCGCTAAATTAGGGACACTAACTTCAAGTTCAGGCGATATTTCTACTCTTGATACAAAAGGTAAACTGCATGTGGAGTCAAGTTCTGGTTCGATTGAGTTAGAACGCATAACAAATAACCTTAAAGTGAAAACTAACTCAGGAGATGTGGATGTCTCATTTGTCAATCCGGCAAAAGATATCCAAGTATTTACGGACTCAGGAGAAATTGACATACAATTACCGACAGACTACAAAGCAATTTATGAAGTAAATACAAATTCTGGATCAATTAAAAAGCCAACAAGCAATACAAACACCGAAAATCGAGTAACTGTAGATTCAAGTTCAGGCGATATTACCATCGAAAAATAATAAATTTTGTGCGCTAATTATTCCATTAGCGCATTTTTTTTGTAGGAAAAGGGTAAAGTCAGATAAACTGTTTTATCAATTTATGTAATTGGAAGGAGAATGAATAATGGACTTTCAGATTAGAAAAGCAACTAATTTAGATGCGGAAGCCATTCAACACGTAGCGATTACATCGTGGCACCATACCTACCAAGAGTTAATTCCAAATGATGTTCAAGATGGCTTTTTAGAAAAATATTATAATGTGGAAACACTTCATAACCGTATTTCAGCGACTCCTTTTGCTGTTTTAGAACAAGCAAATAAAGTGATTGGGTTCGCAAATTTTATTGAACTTGAAAAGGGGAAGAGTGAGCTTGCAGCATTTTATTTATTACCAGAAGTGACACAACGAGGGCTAGGTACCGAACTTTTAGAAGAAGGGATGACTTTATTTCATGTGCCACTCCCAATGTTTGTTAACGTGGAAAAAGGCAATGAAACAGCTATTCATTTTTACGTGGCAAAAGGTTTTGTCAAAGTAGAAGAATTTACCGAAGATTTTTATGGCTATCCATTAGAAACGATACGAATGAACTTAAATCATCATGCTTTTGAAGAAGAATAAAAAAATGTCTATTCTAGTTGAAAAATCAATTAGGATAGACATTTTTTTATTTTGTAGCAGCTTTTCCACTAGCACGATTTCCGCCTCGCAAGAAAAAGAAAATGATTGCTAAGATTGCCATAATAATTCCACCAAGGATCGATATGCTAATAGAGGTAACCATACCGGAAACTTGAATGATACTTAAAATTATAACCGTTACAACAACTCCATAAGCAAACCCCCAGAGACTAAAAGTT
This sequence comes from Listeria ivanovii subsp. londoniensis, assembly GCF_000763495.1. Taxonomy (GTDB): domain Bacteria; phylum Bacillota; class Bacilli; order Lactobacillales; family Listeriaceae; genus Listeria; species Listeria londoniensis. The sequence goes on from NZ_CP009576.1 coordinate 696,594, forward strand.
AAATAGTTCGCTTTTTTACTAAAACCATAAAAAATTTCTCCAAGTGTAGAAGCGATTAAAATAACTGGTGCAGCAAAAAGAATTGCGGAAAAAACAAGCTGCGGTGTCACATTTTCATAAAGAATAGTCTCAATTAAAAGTGCAGAAAAAATACCTAAAACAAAAATGGATAAATAAGCTAAAATAAAGCGCATAAAAAAACCTCCTAAAGTACACTATATTATAGCATAAAATAGGAAGTTCGATTAACATCTAGCCCAGTTATCCTCTGAACGCTTTACGATGCAACTAACACCTCGAATCAAATTGAAAAGTAGAATAGTCACATTAAGAACGACGATAAAAAATACAGTAGCTAATGATAAGAAATGAACAGTGTCTGCACTATTGGTACTAAAAGGAACATAATTATAAAGGAGAATTGCAACACCCATTCCAATAACAAAAGTCCCTTGTGTTAATAACGCCCATTTGGCATGATGTTTTATTTCTTTATTTCTATTGGTAAGCCAAATAAGACATGGCGTAATAATCGGACCGAAAAAAAGACTGAAATAACTTAATGCGCTAATTATTTTTTTATCTAACATGTGATATCTATCCTTTCGTTTGTTTATATATTTAGTATAGCGGGGAAAGAGAAAAGGAACCATCGAATTAGGTGACGATATCTAAAGGAAGATGACAGTTTTGTCATATAAGAAAAAAAGCCCCTTCGAAAAAATCAAAGAGACATTTCTTTATATGATAGATTTTAACGACCAAACTTTGCTTCGCCACCTTCTGTACATTAAAACAGCACGAACCCCTTCATCGATAATGTAAGCCAGCCAAACACCGACAAGTCCAAGGCCTGCTGAAATTCCTAGTACATATGAGAACGGCAAACTAACAATCCACATCACAATCAGACCACAGATGAATGGAAAACGGACATCACCCGTAGAATTAAGACTACTGATAATAATGATATTGGTTGCACGACCAAGTTCAAGGAAAATGGAAAGTAAGAATAATTCTTTTGTCATTGTGATAATTTCTGTATTTGTTGTAAATAGTCGCATAATTGGTTCAGCGAAAAGATAAATCGAGACACTGACGAAGATAGCGACGACTAAACCAATTTTCCAACTACGAAGACCTTGTCTATATGCTTTATCAATTTCTTTTGCCCCAACAGCACGCCCGATAATTATTTGTGAGGCTTGACCGAGTGCGATTGCAAATAGAGCGACGAATTGACTAACAGTAGAAGCATAGACTTTAGTAGTTAGTGCTTCTGTGCCAAGAATGGCAATAATTGCTGTAACAACAAGCTGAGAACCTGCATAGGACAAATTTTCACCAGCAGATGGAAGCCCAAGTCGTAAAATCGAGTAAAGCAGCTTTTTTGATACTTGTTCCAATTTTTTGAAATGGAAAGTATAACCGATGTATTTTTGTAACATCAAAATGGCAAGCACCATTCCGATAAAGTTAGCGATAGCTGTAGAAATACCAACACCTGCTACACCATAATCTAAGTAGGCAAGTGGACCATATAGGAATAAATAGTTACCAACCACATTGATAATACTGATGGTCACAGGGACTAAAATGGACTGCCTGACATAACCGTGTGCTCGAAGAATTGGCAAGATGGAAGCATGAATCGCAATAACAACCGAACTTCCGCCAATAATTTCAAGAAATGGCGCGCCAACCTCCACTAAATGAGGAGCAATACCCATCCAAGTAAGAAAGTTTTTCGACATAAAAATGAAAATAACACTCATCACAAGTCCAATTAAGAAAGCGACCACTAAGCCATTTGTAATGACATTTTCGATTTCTTTATGTTTTTTCGCACCAATCATTTGCGCCACGATGATTTGGACCCCAACACTGATAAAGCCATAAATAATGATGGAAATAACCAGAATTTGATTGGCAACCCCTGTCGCCGCGACGGCATCATCAGAATAATGACCTAGCATAAAGACATCAATATAGCTAATCATCAGACGTAAAAATTGCTCTAAGAAAATTGGCCAAGCAAGCGTAAATAAACTAAGACTTGCGACCTTTTGTACGGAACTCACATTTTCCCCTCCCTTCTGATTTATACACAATTAAAGCCATTATAAGGCAATTAAAGTTAAAAGTATAGATTAATTTCAAAATGCACTCAAGATATTGCTTGACAAAAAAAGAATAACTCATATAATTAGTTAGGTAAACTAATTATATGACAGAAAGAAGTGGAGAAATGTCTTCCAAAAATCAAGACTTAGGGCACTCGGTTATCAAGGCTTTTATGAATTTTAAGCATGCTGAATTAAAGAGTTTTCAAATCCCAGGATATAGTAAATCTGAGACTAGATTTATTTTTATTTTGTCACGTGGCCTTAAAAGTCAAGGACCTAAAATCCGTGTTTCCGATCTTGGTCATATGCTTCGAATTTCGAAACCGAGCGTAACGCAAATGATACAATCGCTCGAAGGAAAAGGGCTCATCAAGCGTGTGCAAAACCCAGATGACAAGCGTTCGATGTATGTAGAACTCACAGATCTTGGCGCAGATGTATCGAAAAAAATGCTGGATGAGTTTCAGATTAGTTTTGAAGATATGCAAGAATTTTTGGGAGAAGAAGACATGACGAAATTGATTACGCTCTTAGAGAAACTTACAGATTACTTAAACGCAAAATCCGAAAATAAGGAGGCATAAACCACAAATGATGAAATTAATGAAAAGATTAAAACCTTATTGGCTGAGTATTACAGCCGTATTAGTTCTTACTTTCGGACAAGTTATTGGTCAACTTTATTTACCGACGTTAATGTCCAACATTATTGACAAAGGAGTCGTGGAAGGAGATACCGATTACATTTGGTCGACGGGTATGCAGATGCTCTTGATATCTTTTGCTTCTGTTATCCTATCAGTTATTGTCGTTTTTCTAGCATCAAGAATTTCGATGGGATTTGGGAAAGACTTGCGAGACAAAATTTTTACAAAAGTTGAGGATTTTTCGTTACAGGAGTTTGATAAGGTAGGGACTTCCTCACTTATTACAAGAACGACCAATGATGTTGTTCAAATCCAAAATGTTCTATACATGATGATGAGACTAATGGTGATGGCGCCGATTATGTTACTCGGCGGGATTATTATGGCAGTTGGACGGGATGCGAAATTATCACTAATTTTTGTTGTTGTTCTTCCATTATTACTTATTTTAGTAGTGGTTCTTGGTAGTAAAGCAATGCCAATGTTTAAATCACTTCAAAAGAAAATGGACAAATTAAACCGTGTTATTCGTGAAGGTTTAACAGGGATTCGTGTTGTTCGTTCCTTCAATCGCAATGAAGACGAACTGGAAAAATTTGAAGAAGCGAATGCGGATTATGCAACTACTGCAATCAAGGTCAACCGACTGCTTTCACTTATGAGTCCACTAATGATGCTACTTATGAACTTAACATCTATCGCCATTGTTTGGATTGGTTCGATTTTTATTGGAAATGGCGATATGCAAGTAGGGGACTTAATGGCGTTTATTCAATACGCGATGCAAATTATGATGTCCTTTATGATGCTTTCTGCTGTATTTATCATGATTCCACGTGCCGGTGCATCTGCGGAACGTATTAATGAAGTGCTAGATATGGAAGCAGAAATACTTAACCCTGCTAATCCAAAAACAAGTACACCTCCAGCAAAACTTTCTTTTGAAAACGTGACTTTCCGTTATGAAGGTGCTGAAAAACCTGTGATTGAAAACATTAGCTTTGAAGCAAAAGCGGGAGAAACCGTAGCTATTATCGGAAGTACCGGCGCTGGTAAATCTACTTTGATTAATATGATTCCGCGTTTTTATGATGTCGAAAGTGGTGTTGTAAAAATTAATGGAATCGATGTGCGTGAAATGGATCAATCTAGTTTGCGTCAAAAAATCGGACTTGTTCCACAAAAAGCAGTGTTATTCACCGGGACAATAGCTTCCAACATGCGCTATGGTAAAGAAGATGCGACAGATGAAGAAATCTGGAAGGCGCTTCGAACTGCTCAAGCGGAAAATTTTGTCTCTAAACAGTCAAATGGGCTTGATAGTCGCGTGGAACAAGGTGGTAATAACTTCTCAGGAGGACAGAAACAACGTCTTTCAATTGCACGCTCTTTAATTAGAAAACCAGAAATTTATATATTTGACGATAGTTTTTCGGCGCTTGATTTCAAAACAGACGCTAAACTTCGGGAAGCACTTAAAAAAGAAACAACCGAAGCTGTCACACTTATCGTTGCTCAACGAATTACCTCTGTGGTGAATTCTGACCAAATCATTGTGTTAAATGAAGGTAAAGTTGCTGGAATTGGTACACATGAAGAATTAAAAGAAAACAATCAGATTTATAAAGAAATCATGAGGTCACAGCTGTCAGAGGAGGAAATCGCATGAGTGCAGCAACACCAGGTCCAGGCGGTGGAATGAGAATGCAAACAAATGCCAAACCGAAAAATTTTAAACAAACATTATTCCGATTACTTGGCTACATGAAACCTCGTTCTGTCGCAATAATAGTTGTATTTATCTTTGCAATCCTGTCCACGATATTTAATATTTTTAGCCCGAAAGAACTAGGGAAAGCAACAACAGAAATTTTTAAAGGTGTAATGAGTCCAGCTGGAATTGACAATGATAAAATTTTTAACATCTTAATGATTGTTTTAGTACTATATCTTGGAAGTTCTTTATTCAGCTTTATTCAACAATATGTGATGTCGAGCGTGGCACAACGTACTGTTTATGATATGCGTAAAGATTTAAAAGCGAAAATGGCACGACTTCCTCTAAAATATTATGATACACGTTCAAATGGGGATATTTTAAGTCGTTCTGTTAATGACATGGATAATATCGCAAATACGCTACAACAATCTTTAACGCAAGCAATCACGGCAATTGTCCAAATGATTGGTGTCTTAATTATGATGCTAACAATTAGCTGGCAGATGACATTGATTGTACTTGTAACCGTACCAATTAGTATTATTTTAGTAGCAATTATTGCTGGTAGATCACAACGTTACTTTGGTGCACAACAACGTAATCTAGGTATTTTAAATGATACTGTAGAAGAAACATATGGTGGCCAAACAATAATTAAAGCGTTTGGTCAAGAAAAGAAAACTTTGGTTAAATTTGATGAAGTGAATGATGATTATTTTAAAGCAGCGAAAAAAGCACAATTTATTTCTGGAATAATGATGCCAGTAATGCAATTTGTAGGAAACTTAGGTTATGTAGGTGTCTGTGTTGCCGGTGGTATTTTTGTTACTAATGGAACGCTTCAAGTAGGTGATATTCAATCATTTACACAATATGTTCAACTATTTACGCAACCTATCTCTAGTGTCGCTAATATTGCTAACATTATTCAATCTACTATTGCTTCTGCGGAACGTGTTTTTGAGATGATGGACGAAGAGGAAGAAAAAGATGAAATCCCTGCCGACATTAACCAAATTGCTGGCGAAGAAAATAGTATTGTTTTCGATCATGTGAAATTTGGTTACACCCCAGACAAACCATTGATGACCGACTTAAATATTCATGTGGAAGAAGGACAAATGGTTGCGATTGTTGGGCCAACTGGAGCTGGTAAAACAACGATTATTAATTTGCTGATGCGTTTCTATGATGTTGATGGTGGTTCTATCCGGATGAAGGGTATCGATACACAAGATATGACAAAAGAAGCTGTTCGTGAAAAATTCGGCATGGTATTACAAGATACTTGGCTTTTTAATGGAACAATTGCTGATAATATTGCTTATGGTCGGGAAGGTGCAACAAAAGAAGAAGTTGTTGGAGCTGCAAAAGCGGCTTATGCGGATGATTTTATCCGTAGACTTCCAGATGGTTACGATACTATTCTGAATGAAGAAGGATCAAATATTTCGCAAGGTCAGAAACAACTACTAACCATTGCAAGAGCAATACTTTCTGATCCGTCTATCTTAATTTTAGACGAGGCTACATCAAGTGTAGATACTCGAACAGAATTAAATATTCAATTAGCAATGGGGAACTTAATGGAAGGACGCACAAGTTTTGTTATTGCACATCGTCTTTCAACAATTCGTGATGCAGATTTAATTCTAGTAATGAATCATGGTAGCGTCATCGAACAAGGAACACATCAAGACCTATTAGCCAAAAAAGGATTTTATGCTGATCTGTATAATAGTCAATTTACTGGAGCTCAAGCAGTTTAATAGTGAGAAAAACACCCTATATTTGTACTTTTACTGTACATGATAATGGGTGTTTTTCTGTATAATCAGAAGTGGTTTGTAATCGTTATTGCTTATTGGGGGCGATTCCTTTAACAAGAACCTCTGTCCATTCCGCAGTATAGGGAAGGATTTTATCATAGATTTTTGGATTAGAAATCCCTTCAACAAGTGCTTGGAAAAACAAAATCAAAAATTCATCTGAGTATCGTAAGTCTACTTTTCCTTCTTTTCGACCACGATGAAAAATATCTAGCATGATATGAAAACTTTCTTGTGTGTATGCTTCCATAAGTAGAGAGAATTCTTGATCATTTTTTTTCGTATAGTAGGCCATTAGGTCCAAGTAAAACTGGTGTTCAATTCGTTCTAAATAGCGAATTTTATTTTGACTCATCGCAATCAAAGTTTCTTCAAAGGGTAATCCTTCTGCCATGATTTTTTTTGCTGAGTCTGCCATATCTGTCATAAATTGCATAAAGACTTGGTGGATCAAGTTCTCTTTTCTGTCAAAGTATTTAAAAATAGTGGCTTTACTAATTCCAGACTGTTTTACAACTTCGTCTATTGTTAACCCTTCAGTCCCTTTTTTGGAATTCATTAAAGAAAAAGTGGTGGCCAAAATTTGTTTTCTTTTTTCTTCGCTACGTTTTTCAAAGCCATTCATTAGCATTCAACCTTCCATTAATATATTAAACTTTAAATTCATTTTGAGTTCAAAAAAATAAGAAATAATCATTTTTATCTCATTTAATAAACTGGATTCAAGAAAAAAATATGGTGATTCGTTAGAACTTTGTTGACATAAGATTTAAAATAACCTATTATTGATTTGAAATTGAAAAACAGTTTATAAAATGAGATAGATGGGTAATTTTAAACTTAAGAAAGCTTATTTATTCTATTTTATCATTAAACCGAAAAAAGGAGTATCGAAATTATGACAGAAATTGTAAAAGTCGAACAGCTTCAAAAAAAGTTCGGTAAATTCCAAGCTTTATCTAATGTATCATTTACGGTAAATCCTGGCGAAGTTCTAGGTTTTATCGGACCGAATGGCGCAGGAAAATCAACTACAATTCGTGCGTTACTTGGAATTATCCACAGCGATGGAGGAAGTGCAAAGATTTTTGGAAAGGATGTTTGGAAAGACAGTCTGGAAATCCATAAAAAAATTTCTTATGTGCCAGGGGATGTAGCACTTTGGGGAAGTTTGACTGGTGGAGAGATAATTGACTTATTCATGAAATTACACGGAAATGGTAGTAAAAATCGACGTGATGCACTTATTCAAAGTTTTGAGTTAGATCCAAAGAAAAAAGCTAAAAACTATTCCAAGGGAAACAGACAAAAAGTAGGATTGATAGCAGCACTTGCAGTAGAGTCAGACCTTTATATCTTTGATGAACCCACGTCAGGACTTGATCCATTAATGGAAGCTGTTTTTCAAGATGAAGTAGAGAAAATTAAGCGGTCTGGAAAAGCGATTATCTTATCTTCGCATATTTTGAGTGAAGTGGAGCGACTTGCAGATAAAATTGCTATCATCCGACAAGGAAGTGTTGTTGAGACAGGTACTCTTGCAGAATTACGACATTTAACTCGTTCAACAATAACTGTCCAAACGAAGGAAGATGTTGCTGCACTAAAAACAATTGATGGTGTACATGACTTCGTTCAAAAAGATGATGAAGCAACTTTTTCGGCAGATAATACTGCGATGAATATTATTTTAGCAGAAGCCTCAAAACTCGGTGTTATGAAATTCGAGTCCGTTCCGCCAACACTTGAAGATCTGTTCATAAGACATTACGAAGCATAGGTGGATTCGGAGGAGGGAATTTAAAATGAATGAGAAATTTGCTTGTTGGATGATTTTGTTTGTCCAATACTTAAAACGAGATTGGAAGAAAATTATCTTTTGGGTAGGTGGTCTTGGCGTATTTTCAGGTGCTTTTGTCCCGGCTTTTGAAGAAATCGCTAAAGGAAATGGTTTAGTTGGTATGTATGAAACAATGCAGAATCCAGCAATGATTGCGATGGTTGGACCTACACCGGTTTCAAGCGCAGTTGATTATACGCTGGGTGCAATGTATTCTAATGAAATGTTACTTTTTTGTGGTTTATTTGCTTCTGTTATTTCTATTTTGCATGTGGTTGGGCATACGCGAAAAGAAGAAGATTTAGGTTTGACTGAACTAGTTCGTTCATTCAGTGTTGGAAGGCAAGCGAACTCTTTTGCGGTGATGAAGGAGACTTTTTTAATTAACCTATTGCTTGGTGTTGCAATAGCCGTTATAATGGCAAGTTTTGGTGCAGAAACGATTACTGTTGAAGGGTCATTTTTATTCGGTCTTTCTGTTGCAGGAGCTGGACTTTTAGGTGCTGCGCTTGCCTTGTTTTTTGCACAAATCATGCCAGCATCATCTGGAGCAACTGGTGCTTCACTTGGCATTTTAGGTTTACTTTACATTTTGCGTGCGGCTACCGATACAGCGAATGTAAATGCATCGATGTTTAATCCGATGGGTTGGACATATCTCACCTATCCATTCACTGAAAATAACTGGTTGCCACTTCTCTATTTGCTCCTTTTTGTTATCGTCCTAAGCGTTCTATCATTTGTACTTGAAAGTAGACGTGATATGGGTGATGGTTATATTCCCCAACGAGAAGGGCGGGCTAACGCAAGACGTAGCTTACTATCTGTTCATGGATTACTCACTAAACTCAGCAAAGGTATCACGATGGGATGGCTAGTTGCCTTTATAGTGATGGGAGCAGCATACGGGTCGATTTACGGTGATATGCAGTCGTTTTTAGAAAGTAATGATTTATTGAAACAAATGTTTAGCAGTTCTAATATCTCATTAGAAGAATCATTTACAGGTACAATTATGATTGTGCTCGTTTCTCTATCTGCTATTTTGCCGATTGCGATTATGAACAGGCTTTTCTCAGAAGAAGTCCGTGGTCGTTTTAGTCAGCTTTTTTCAACGAAAGTTTCACGTGCTAAGTTCTACTGGACAAGCGTGTTTTTAGCAACTATTGCAGGGATTATTGCTCTATTCTTTAGCTCTGGAAGTCTTGGAGGAGCAGCACTGGCTTCGATGGGGAGTAACTCGGATATGAATTTTGGTGATTTTATTGGAGCCGGATTTAATTTCTTCCCAGTTATTTTATTTTTCATTGGACTTGCCGGTTTATTCTTAGGATGGCTACCTAGATTGGGGAAAGTGGTTTATCTCTATTTAGGCTACTCATTTATGTTAAATTACTTTGGAGGGATTCTTGATCTCCCGGTTTGGTTCTCCAAAACAGCCATTCAATCTTGGTTGCCTCAGCTTCCAGGAGAGTCCTTTGACTTACCAACATTTATTACAATTACTGTGATATCAATTGTATTACTTGGATTAGGCTACATTGGTTATAAACGTCGTGATTTTATAGAAGGAAACTAATTTTTTCACCTACTCAGCTTCAGGGTTCTTTTTGAGCAGAAAGTTTGTTTGATTGCGGAATAGACGATATGGTTAAGAAAGAATAAATAGAAGAGGTGAAAAAATGTATCAATCTATTACAGCAAACGACTTGGAACAAGAATTGAAGGTCAATCCAAGAAATATATTAGATGTAAGAGACGCTGCTGATTATGCGGGAGGGCATATTCCAAATGCTATCAATATCCCGATAAACCAATTACAAGAGGAACTAAAAAAACTAGACAGCAAACAAGCTTATACAATCATTTGCTATGCAGGTGGACGGTCAGAACGTGCTAGTCAGTTTTTAGCCACTGAAGGTTTTGAGGTAACAAATGTAATGGGGGGCATGGGAGCATGGCGCGGAGAAGTTAGTAAATAATGAATGCAAAAAAGCTGCGATTTTAGCTAGAGTCGCAGCTTTTTAGTTTAATATTGTTTTCTTTTTCTGAAAGAGAGAACAGCTACACCGGCTAAAACGATACCAATTAAAATCATGGTGTCTTGATCAGCATCACCTGTAGCAGGTAAGGAAGCTTGCTTGGTGCTTTTTTGATGATTAGGTGATGTGTTTTTGTTGTTAGTAGAAGAATCAATATCACCGTTTGGATTTGGACTTGGATCAGGTGCAGGTGCTGGGTCTGGTCCAGGAGGTGTTGGAGGAGTCGGTGGGACAGGTGGTTTTTCCCCATTCTCAACTGTTACGACAACTTTTACAGGATCTGCCTCTACGCCATCTGAACTTACCGCACGCAAGGTCACCTCATACGTGCCGGCTTTATTTAAGTTAACCACACTATCAAAATCACTTGTGACGGGACTTCCATCATTGGTAGTAGCTGAAATATCCTTTAAAAATTGTTCGGGAGTTTTGGAATCGTCGGTTGTATAAGTGATTGTTTTATCCGCCGTAATTACTGGTTTAGCTAAAATAGTGACTGTGACTGTTTTAGGTGTTGCTTTTAGACCTGCAGCATTTTCGGCATTAAGTGTCACGGTATAAACCCCTGGAGTATTTAAATCTACCACACTATTAAAATCACTTGTCACTGGGGTTCCATCATCTGTTTCAGCTTGAATATCAGCTAAGAACTGTGCTTCTGTAATAGAATCTCCTTCTATATAACTTATTGTATCATCATTTGTAATCGTCAAGGAATGATCAATATCAAAGTAATGGTCGTATGTCCCACCTGAAATCGTATAGGAAGTAATATTTGGCGGAGCTGCGTAACTTCCAGCTGGGTTATTATAAACCGCATTGTATTCCATCTTAGTAATGGCATCAAAATCATCTTTTGTAATCCCGCTAACTGTGACACCAGTATCATCAATACTTAACCGACTGCCAGCAATTTGTTGTTCATTTAATGTGAAATAAGTGCTAGAGCTACTTGTAGAAGTTGAAAATGGAATAAGATCACCATTGAAATTCACGGTGCGGTCTGTCATTAACGTAAAGGGAACAAAAATAGTTTGGTTTGCTTCATCATAATTTAATGCGGAACTCTTAATAGAACTGTTTATTAAGACCGACCGCCCAACATTCTGTCCATAAGCAGATAAATTGTTTAACTTGGGAAAGTCTTCAATTCCACGATAATCATGAATTCCACAAAATTGTACAAATAAAGTAACTAGATTAGGTAATGATTTAAGTGGCATAATATCGGTCAAAGAATAGTTACTATCTAAATTTAAGTAAGTTAAGTTGGGGATTTTATTAATTTTAGTTAAAGCATCATTGGTGAGATTTGCAGGACTAATATTTAAGTTTGTTAGCTCTTGTAAACCATTAAGATCTGGGATGGAGTTGGAGGTAATATTACTACCAGCTAAACTAATATTTGTTAATTTTGATAATGAGGCGAGTAAAGAAAAATCGGTAACTTGTGTGTTAGCTAGTCGGACAGAAGTTAAATTATGTGCATAATCTATACCGGTTATATCTGCTACAGTACCTCCATTAATAGTAATGTTGGTAATCGTATCCATCTGTGCCTCTGTAATATCACTAGTAGTAGGTTGACCCAAAATACTATTCAAGTAGCTTTTGAATGCGGGATCAGGAATATTTACAATATCTTGGGCCGCTTGGACATTGCTATTTTCTTCTGCAGAAACATTGTTAGACATCGGGGCAATGCTAAGTGGCAATATTAAAAGAGTGCATAGACTGATTTTTATTCCTAGTTTTATCATGAAGCTGTTGCCTCCTTTTTAAATTTTAACTATAAAATTAATATGATTATACTTCATCTATTATTAATTCCTTTAAAAATACTTTTTTAAACAAAAATATGTCTAAAATGTTAACGATATGGATGAAAATGCACAAAAAAAAGAACTGTTAATGAAATTCATCATTGACAGTTCTTTTGGATTAGAATTTTTGAGCAAGTTCAGCAGCTTCTTTGGCACCTGCTGAGATAATATCTTTTGCTTGGTCTGGTTTTGCATTGTGACCTTCTACAATCACCATTTCTGGTTCGGAAATTCCGAAGTGACCAAGGACATTTTTTACGTAATTTACAGACATTTCGAAGCTTTGCATTGGGCCATCTGAGTAGATTCCGCCACGTGCATTAAGTAAAGCTACTTTTTTATCTGTAACAAGACCAATTGGACCATTTGCAGTATATTTGAAGGTTTTTCCAGCTTGATTCAAATAGAATAAGTAAGTTAAAAATTGAGCCGGAATACTGAAATTCCAAAGTGGGAAAGCCATAACGATTTTGTCGGCTGCTAAGAATTGATCTAAGTAACCATTGGCGATATCAGCCAAGCGTTTTTCTTCACTGGTAAGTGTTTCACCAGCAACATCTTTATGTAATCCACTCATCATTGTTACATCATAATAAGGTAGATCAGCTTCAAATAAATCTAATTCTGTCACATTATCGTTCGGGTGTGATTTTTTGTATTCGTTTAGAAAAATTTCGTATAGTGCTACACTCACTGAGCGTTCTGCAGGTAAACCGTTTGCTTTGATGAAAAGTACATTTGTCATTACAATCTTGCCTCCATTTATAAAAGTATCTATCAAGTGTAGCGTATAAGTTAGTATAACAGCAAATAATATGCTTACAAAAAATTAGTTACTATTTAAAATGAGCATATTCTTTGTACTTTAGAATAGGACGCGTATAATGATTGATATATCATTTGACATATCAACTATGGAGGTGAATGAAGCTGGAACCATGTACAGAACAATCTGAACTACTTTACCGAATGCATTTGCTATCAAAAGAAATTAGTCATGTTTTTGAACAGCAAACGAATCGAAGTTTTACTAAAGTAGAGATTTTATTTCATATCAGGCAAACACCCGGCCAGAGTCAAAACAAACTAAAAGAAAGCTTGTATATTGATTCGGCAAGTATTACAAGGCATTTAAAGCGTATGGAAGAGCAAGGACTGATTACTCGTGAAAAGAATGATGAAAACAAACGCTACACATACTTGTTTTTAACCGCAACTGGTGAAGCGGAATTAGCTTCTTTACTTGCAGAAAAAGAGAATTTTCAAAATGAAGCACTAGCAGGTTTTTCAGAAGAAGAAGTTGCCTTTTGGTTAAAATCAATCACAAAAATGATGAATAATATCGAGAAAATGGAGGAGAAATAAAAATGAAAGCAGTAGTAATCGAAAATTATGGTGGTAAAGAACAATTAAAAGAAAAAGAAGTAGCGATGCCTAAACTAGAAAAAAATCAAGTTATCGTCAAGGAAAGCGCAACTTCCATCAATCCAATTGACTGGAAGCTTCGTGAAGGCTACTTAAAACAAATGATGGACTGGGAATTTCCAATTATATTAGGGTGGGATGTTGCTGGTGTTATTTCTGAGGTAGGAGAAGGCGTGACAGATTGGAAAGTTGGCGATAAAGTATTTGCCCGTCCAGAAACAACTCGCTTCGGGACATATGCAGAATATACTGCAGTGGATGACCATTTATTAGCGAAAATCCCTGATGGTATTAGTTTTGAAGAAGCTGCTTCAGTACCACTTGCTGGCTTAACAGCATGGCAAGCACTATTTGATCATGCAAAACTTCAAAAAGGTGAGAAGGTATTGATTCATGCAGGTGCTGGTGGCGTTGGAACTTTTGCAATTCAACTAGCAAAACATGCAGGAGCAGAAGTAATAACAACCGCTAGCGCTAAAAACCATGAATTACTGAAATCACTTGGAGCGGATCAAGTAATTGACTATAAAGAAGTTGACTTTAAAGATATTCTTTCTGATATTGATGTGGTTTTTGATACAATGGGAGGACAAATCGAAACGGATAGCTATGATGTTTTAAAAGAAGGAACTGGACGATTAGTAAGCATTGTAGGGATTTCTAACGAGGAAAAGGCAAAAGAAAAAAATGTGACATCGACTGGGATTTGGCTGGAACCTAATGGCAAACAGCTGAATGAGTTGGCTAAATTATTGGAAAATAAAACTATAAAAGCGATTATTGGAGAAACTTTCCCATTCTCTGAAAAAGGTGTTTTTGATGCACACGCTTTAAGTGAAACACACCATGCAGTCGGAAAAATAGTGATTTCGTTTAATAAGTAAAATTTTCGAAAGGCTAGATGTCAGTATCTAGCCTTTTTTGCTGTTTGCTGGAATAGTTTTAGTGGGATATAATAACGAAAGAATAGTAGTGGAAATACGCAGTTGTTGTTAGTCCTCTGTGAGAAAAATAAGATCATTTGTCACTTCTAAATCACTTAGTTGTTTAGCAACTATGTCAGCTCCGGTGTTTAATGTATAAGCAATCTGAGTGAGAACTCGGAGACTAATATCAGAAGTACGGACATTTTTATCAATTAATTTCTGTAAAGTTCCTTTCTTTAAACGAGTATTAGCTTCGACTTCAGCAATGTTAGTGTGATTATTTGCTAGAAATTGTTCCATTGGATGCATAATTCCACCTCTTTCGAATAGTTAATTTTATGAATTAATTATAACTAATTTTACTTCTTAGATAAACTGTAAAGCCTTATAAGTAAAATAGGAAGGAGGGAACTCAGTGAATGATATAAAAAATAGTTTGAAAGTTATATATCAATATCGGATGGACTATCTTAAAGTCACTTTATTACTGACGACAGTTCAATCCTTTGTTATTCCGCCATTTATTTATTATTTCTTTTTCTTTATTCTTCGGATTGCTGGGGTACCAGGTATTACAGACTCGAACTTAGGCGATATATTTTCAAGCCCAATCGCTGTTATCATGCTAATTGTATTAGTATTGCTTATTTTGTTGTTTGTTTACTATGAATTAGGATTTTTCATTTTAATGGCTATTTACCAACTTAGGGGAAAAGACTATACCATTTTAAAAATTCTCCAAAGACTTAACTCAAAAGCAAAATATTTCATTAGTTTTCAAGCAATTTATTTTCTTGTTTATTTCTTTTTGCTGCTACCAATTGCAGGGTTATCTTTACCACTAACTATCACGGAAGATTTGTATTTACCACATTTTATTACGGATGAATTGATGAAGAGTACTGGAGGGATGTGGCTATATTTTATTGCTATTAGTATTATTTTTTACATTAGCGCTAGACTTGTTTTCGCGCTGCCATATTTTATTGAAGATAAGTCACTTAAAATTAATACAGCAATAAAGAAAAGTTGGCAATTTCCACAGAAACGTTTATTTACGATGTTGTTAAAATGGGTATTAATCATTGTTATTACTGGATTTGTTATTTCCATTATTGCCTCCATAATTATGTTTCCTTTATTTTTAGTAGAGAAATTTTCAGCAGAGGTAACGGTATTTGTAGCTGGATTAACCTTAACGATACTTCAAATAATCGGTTTTTTCTTTGCTGGGATTTTTCAAGGTATTATTGCCCAACTATTAGTCAAAAATGCGTTTATCATTGAGACAAAAACTGAATTGTGGCAAGCGAACCGTAGCCAATTCTTCCCTAAAAAACAGATTATTATCAGTGGAATAGTAGTGTTCATCTTCGTCAGTGGTTTTAATGTGTATGCTGTAAATTCGACTTTATATGAGCCAAACACTAAAATCATTGCTCATCGCGGAGATACGATGAATGCAGTGGAAAATACAGTAGAAGCAATTGAATCAGCAGCTAATGCTGGGGCGGATTATAGTGAGATAGATATTCAAGAAACGAAAGACAAGAAATTCATTGTTTTCCATGATTTAACACTTCGTAGATTAGCAGGAAGTTCGAAGAGAGTAGCAGATATGACACTAAAAGAACTACAACAAATCGAAGTACATAGTGGTACTTATTCTTCTAAGATTGCTACATTGGAAGAGATTATTGCAACTGCGAAAAAGAATAAAATTGACTTGCTTATTGAAGTTAAATTACACGGCGCAGAATCTGGGGACATGGTTAATAATTTAATCGCGCTACTAAAAAAAGAACAAGTAACAGATAAATATTTAGTTCAATCACTTAATCAGCCAATTATGGAGAAAATTGAAAAGACAGATCCAACTTTAAAAACTGGTATTATTTTAGCGTTAAATATTGGTAATTTACCAAAAACATCAGCTGATTTTATTGTCTTAGAAGATTTTTCAATCAACAAACGATTACTTACACAAGCAAAACGAAATGAAAAAATGGTGTTCGTTTGGACAGTTAATAAAGAAAAATTAATGCAAATGTATTTAAGGAAAAATATTGACGGCATCATCACAAATTATCCTGCCAAAGCAATCCAACTTAGAACTACTTTCAATGAAAATGATTCGTTTATGAATCGGGTGAAAAATCGCTTAACGTTTTAAACAACAAAGAACCCGTAAACAAACTATTGCCTACGGGGTTCTCGTTATTTTAATTCAAATGATTTTTTAACAGTATTATCGCTAAAACTAATGAGTTCTTTTGCTTCAATATCGACTTTATTTTGCGTATCTTGCAAACTGTATGTTTCGGTTACTTCAAGTGATGAGCCTGGCTGAACGTCTTTATCTGTGTTACCTAAGACATCTCCTGAAGATACCGTTGTTTCTAATTGTGTGCCATTTTGAAAAGCCTGTTGATCAATTGCCACCATGAATGAAATATTTTCTTTGCTATTATTGGTGAACTTACTTTTGACAGCGATGGCATCTTTTCCTTCATAGTCTTTGATAACTTCTGAACTAATGATTTCGACTTGATAATCTCCTAGTTTATTTGGATCTTTTTTCTTCTTCTCTTTTGTTTCCGCTTTTGCTGTCTCTGTTTTAGCTTCACTTGATGTATCTTCTGTTGTGCCACAAGCTGTAAGTGCAAGTGAAAGCGTAAGACCTCCTATTAATAATAAAGCTTTTTTCCATTTTTTCATTGTATTCTCTCCTTCTTGGTTTATCTGCTTCTATTAGACCATGTGTATATAAGAAAAGTCCTATGCAATGGGCATAGGACTAAGAGATTAGTGTGTTGAAAATTGCTGAGATTAGAATACAAATAAATATATAAACAGGGATACCGATGGCTCGTAGTACAAATGAAGTTGATTTTAAAAGAGGTAGTTTTTTCCATATGCCACATAGATTAGTAAAAATAATAAAGGCAGGAACAATTAAGACAAAGTTGCTAAAAAAGTTCTCTGTGTGAGTCATTTTGGAGCTTTCTAAAGGTTCGCTAAACAAACCAAAAAGTAAGAAAATATAGCCTAAAATAGCAACCACCATTTTCCAAGTACGTCCTGTCCTAAAACCGGGAATGTTCCTGTACCAAGGAAGAAAAACTTGCTCAGGTTCCTCTCTCAAGTTTTCAAAACTTGCGAAATCGGATAGCTCAGAGACAAAAGTTGGTCCAAGCGAATCATTTTTGACCGCTGTTCGAAATTCTTCAATTGTTTGATAACGCTTGTCAGGGTCAAAAGATGCAGCACGATGGGCGATTTTTTCAAGGGAAGTGGTGTTTTCTTTACCGGGTAAGATGTTTTTTTCGCATAAGAGTTCGAGCATAAGGATACCGATACTATAAATATCTGAACGAGCATCGGTTTGTGAATAACCGTATTGTTCGGGAGCGGCATAACCAATTGTGCCGAGGTTAACAGTGTCTTGGTTTTTGCCAATCTCGTAAACACGAGAAGCATCGAAATCAATTAATTTTAAGATGCCGTCATTCGAAATCATAATATTGGATGGTTTAATGTCCCGATGAATGATATCATTAGCATGGAGTTCGGTAAGCGCGTTTGCTAGCATTAACATGAGTCTCGTCACTTCACTAGGAGCAAATGTAGGATGTTTTTTTACTAAATCTGCTAAATTTTTCCCATTAATATATTCTTCGTAGACAATCAAATGTTTTCCACTAGGAATCATCACTTCTATTTTAGGTAGGTAATCACTAGATAATTTTTTCAGTTGCTCAATAACAGGAGCATAACCAATCGGAAGTACCTTACGAACAAATAATTCTCCTGACGAAATATTCCGAGTGAGGATAGCAGGATTTTCTTTATCGTTTAATTCATCTAATTTTTTGTATTGTTGTTCTATAAAAGCAAGTGTCATTTCTCCCATTTACATAAAATCCCCTCTACACCTTTATAGTAAAATTATAGCATGAAGCATAGTAGTCTGGTACTTATTCCATGATATAATGAAAAAAAACAGTCGGAGGCATGCCTAATGGATGGGGAAAAAGAGACAAGTAAGTTACTTCATGAATTAAAAAAAGCGACCAATTTGCGCCAAGTTTTAGATGAAAATGAGGGTGAATTTAAATCAAATGAGATGGTTAGCTATTTAAAGGAATTATTAGCAGAAAAAAATTTGACGAAAGCGAGTGTTATTCGTTCGGCAAGACTTCATGAAACATATGGTTATCAAATATTTAGTGGGGTGAGACGGCCGTCACGGGACCGAACGATTGCACTTTCTTTTGGATTTAAACTTTCGGGGTTAGAAGCTAGTCGTTTGCTGAAATATACGGAATATCCACCACTATACGCAAAAAATCGCCGGGATGCGATTATCATTTTTGCTTTGGATCATGGTTATTCACTTGATCAAACAAATGATTCGTTATATGACCTAGAAGAAGCATTGATTGAAACATACAAAGAAGAAAAGCCAACTATTTAAATTTTCATCGTAGTCAAGTATAATATAAATAAACATATTTGATTGGAGATCAGCAATGCTAAATAAACAAACGATTTTAGAAGTAGCAACAAGTGAAAAAAATGCAGGAGATTTTCCTAAAGTTATCGCAGGTTTCAAACAAATTGGTGTAGTCAAATATCAATTCCTTGTACAAAAAGGTATTTATATATTTTGGGATGCTAGCGAAAAGAAGATAGAAGCGCAACTAAATGGTGTTCCTAAACCGTTTGCTCAAGAAGTTTCAACAGAAAAAATTAAAAAAGCTGTTCAACAAGCCCAAGCAGGTTCCATCCATTTTGAAGCATTTATAGAATTAGCTGGTTTAGCAGGAATCGCTCTTTGGGAAGCGGATTTAGATCAAATGACAGTTACTTATATGAATGAGCCTTTAAGTGAGGTACTTAGCGAACCAATTCCAGAATAAACAGTTAAAGACAATAATTTATTGTCTTTTTTAGTACTTTTTAATAAATGAAAATATGTTAAGCTGAAATAGATAGAAAAGAGGTAATGGTAAATGGACATAATAACATATTTTCTAATAGCGCTTAGTACAAGTGTTATCGGAAGCTTTTTAGGAATTGGTGGCGGTGTCATCCTTTTGCCAATCTTATTATTGATGGGTGTTTCTCAGGGGACAGCTGCTTTTAGTTCTGCATTGACGGTGTTTACGATGGCGATTTTCACCTGCAGCATCTACTATAAACGAAAACAAGGGGATGTTGGACTAGCATTAAAAATAGCGATTACAAGTATCCCGACCACTTTTTTAGGAGCCATGGTCAATCAAATGCTACCTGAAACAGTTTATCGCTTTTTATATGGAGTTTTAATCGTCGTACTGCTGCTACTAATGGTGTGGAAAAAGAAACGCCATAGTGAACAACCACATTTTTTAAGTAAATACCGGATTATGCCATTTGTATTTGGGATTATAATTGGATTTTTAGCAGGGTTGTTCGGTATTGGTGGGGGACCGATTGTCATACCAATACTACTATTAATATTTATGTTAAATCAAAAAACAGCATCGGCCACATCTAGCTATGTAACACTACTAACTTCATTTGCGAGTATTGGTTCTTATGCGATTATTGGTGGAAGTGATTTTTCAATTGGAATTTATATGATACCTGGAGCTATTCTTGGAGCGTTAATTGGTACTCGTTTAAACAAATTACTAGATGAAAAATGGATTGCGATTCTATTTAATATACTTTTAGTCGCTTTATTTGCATTGAACTTAATTAAGATTTAATAAAAACAAGCTATGAAAATTAGCTTGTTTTTATTGTGTCGCGTTTTTATGGTAAGCTTAAAGTGACAAGGGGGGAGCATATGAAGAAAAGCAGGCAAGACTTTGCCGCATTTTTGCTAACAATCGTAACAGTAACTTGGGTTATTTTGACTTGGGGATTACATATTTCAGGCATTGTACCAGGTGGAGAAAAGGGGATTTCATACAAACTTATTCCGCTATTTTTAAGTATTATTTCTACTATTAGTGTTTTTTTTGTGAAGGAAAAGCTGGTGAAGTGGATTCTTTTAAGTTTTAATATTTTATTATTAGTTTTGATATTTTTTATTTATCATATTGGAGAAATAGGGATGCTTTAAGCAGGAGTTGATATGATGGAACGACCAACGGAAGCGGTAATTTATCAGATTTTAGCTAGAACCGAGGATGCAAATGCCACGATGGATCACTTGATGTATGAATGGATGTCATTTCCAGGGGCTAGATCATTTACTAAAAATCAATTACTTTTTGCAGTCTATTGGTTGGAAGCAAATGAATTTATTTTTCGGAGTGCGGAAGGTCTGACAACTAGATATTTCAGAACGACAAAGGGGAATGTGAAATTGGCTGAAATAGAACGAATTCATTTAAATATGACAAAATAAAATGGCTTGAAGTTCCATCGAATTTGGATTTCAAGCCATTTTTTTAAAGATATTTAGCCATTGTGATATCCGTGTTTTCAAAACCAATTTTGTTATATAAACGGATAGCAATTTGATTATGAGCAAAAACATGCAGTTCGATTTTATTAATCTGCATTTCTTTAGCCAAAATATCTAAAGCCTCTAAACTTTTAGTACCAAAACCCTGGCCACGGAATTCCTCAAAAATAACGAAATCATAGATAAAAGCAGTTTTCTGGGAAGTAGTTTCGTCGGTATGAAACCAAAGATAACCAATTTTTTGAGAGGTGAATATGCTATAAAGATGTTCGTTTGGTGTTGTTACTCCGTCAAAAAGTAATTTGTCAAAGGAAGCTTTTGATTTAGCTAAAGCTTCCTGGTCAGACCAAGTTCCAGCTTCAACTTTATCTTTTGCATAATCAGTAATAGCGGACGATAAGAAATCTTCCAAATCTACGGAAGTCATTTTTTGTAAATGTAAAATGGGCGTTCACTCCTTTTTTTTAAGTATAACACGGAATGAATTCTATTTTTGAACAAAAATGGTAAGGCTTGACTTGAAGTGCACTCCAAGTGTTTTCATTTAATTAACGAAGGGCTGAAAACATTGTCATCGGAACAGCTATATATTGGTCAGACATGACAAGACTTCTTAAAACTTTTATTGATCGACACGAGAATCAGTTGACGAACGCTATAATGGCAAAAATATAAAGATTATCGTACAAGGATCTGGACCAACTAAAGAAGAAATAAATACTATTTCTCCTATTTTTGAACATTTTTCGAAACGTTTTGGTATGGAGTATCAAGGAGTAATAAGCTGATAACAGAATACTAATTGATAGCTAAGTTTAAATCGAATTTTTGTCTTGTTGAAGGTATAATGGTAGCAACAATAATTTTAGGAGGGGTGAAAAATGAATATAAAAGAAGCGGCAAAGATAACAGGCTTAACAAATGATACGATTCGTTATTATGAACGTATCGGAATAATTATGCCAATACCTAGGCAGGCTAACGGGCTACGGGATTTTAATGAGCGAAGTATCAATCAATTGAAGTTTGCTAAAACAATGCGAAGTGCTGGTATGGGTGTCGAAAGTTTAAGAGAATATGTTGCGATGATTTATGAAAATGATGACTCAACTATCTTGGCACGAAAGGCATTACTCACTGAACAAGCAGAGTTAATGCAAGAAAAAATAGATGAAATGCAAGAGGCGCATGATTATTTGCTTTATAAAGTGGAAAATTATGAAGGGCATATGCGAGAGGCAGAAAAAAAGTTATAAGTTTGCTATTTAAGTGAACATAAAAAAGCCATTACTGTAATGCTACACTGACATGGAAAAGTGAGAATTGAATAAAAACACTTTTGATTAAACTGCTTGTTTCCTGAAATTAACGGGAGACTGGTAGCCTGATTTTTGTTGAATTCTTTTTTCATTATAATATTTAATGTAATCTTTTACAATTTGGATTACAATAGATTTAGCGTATTTATACGCTTTATTAAGGTAGAATGTTTCACACTTTAGCGAGGAATGGAAACATTCTATGGGAGCGTTATCTGCAGGTGTCCCTTTTCGGGACATACTACGGATAACGTTTTTCTTTTAACTTTCACTTGGCACTGCCAACTGTGTTTCTGCATAATGCGTTGAACTTGATTGATACCAATATTTTCTTCTTGTTTCATTAGTGCAGCAATCTTTCGATAACCATACGTATAATGATAAGTTTTACACAATTTCCCCACTTTGTTTTCCACGGTAGTTCGTGTAAAACCTTTCTTTTTCCAGCGGTAATAAGTGGATATTGGAACTTGTAATGCTTGGCAGATTTCTTTGACTAGATAGGTTCTTTTTAGATTTTCTACTAAGGAAACAAAATAGGAGGGACTCACTTCCTTTCCAACGCCTTGTACTTTTTTAAGATTTCCAGTTCCACTTCTTTTTGTCGAAGAGCTATTTTTAATTGCTCTATTTCGGGTAATTCAACGAGACCTTTTTGATGTTTATATTGTTTTCCTACACCTTGATGAAACCGATGGGTTTCTCCATTTCGATACCAGCGCCACCAAATTTTCACTTGTGTTGGATTCTTGATATTTAAAGCGTCCATAATTTCTTTGGTTGCTTTGCCAGCTAGCTTCATTTTGATTGCTTCTTCTTTTATTTCTACTGGATACATAACTCTTGTACGCACAAAAAACACCTCCATTAATTTCATTTTACATGAATTCAACGAAAGTGTTTTTCTTTTATTCTCATTTTTTAGTGGCAGTGCCCTTTAAAAAGTAGTGGCTTTTCATATTGATTAGAAAACTAAGCTTTAAAGAAACTAGCGTATTGGACAAATTTGCGAGACATTTTGATATGCCCTGCTTCATTAGGGTGAATTCCATCTACACATAAAAGATCCTCATAATGAAATTCCGCAAGAAAACTATCGCGAATATCAATAATATGGCTACTTGTTTCACTGGCAATTCGGAAAATAGCATTACTATAGCGTTCCTGCCAGCGATAAATCATTTGTACATCGCCGCCTAAAAAGGCAAGTATATTTTCTTTGTTTAACCCATTTCGCGTAATAAAATTAAAATAACGTTTGGCATGAAGCGGTGGTAAAGTCATCAAAACTGGTTGAATATCTACTTTTTTTAGGCTAGCAATCATTTCATGTAATTGCGTTTCAAATATATCTAGAGGCGTACTTGGAATATGCTGTGCCTCTGGATTTTCAGAAACTTCTGTCCAGTTGAAGTCACAGTCATTTCCACCAAATTCAATTATAGCTATATCATGACTAGCATCTTTGGCTAGATCTTTTGTTAAAATTTCATATCCTTTTGTAATCGTACGCCCCATTGTAGAATGATTTTGGAAAGTGATTCCTAATTTTTCGGATGCACGTTTAATACAATTGTTTTTTAGTAGCGTATAGCGATTTTTTTCAGGATTGAAAAGTACGCCTTTCATAATACTATCGCCCCAAATCCCAACTGATTGGATGGTCTTTTTCATTAAAATCACTCCTTTTACTAATCATACCATAAAAGATGCATAATACGGTTCATTAGTTGCAGAAGTAGCACACATTTTAGCTATTTAAGGTGACACTTTATATAAATAAATTTTCTAGTAAGATTTTTTGTCGTTAAAGATTTTTTCGAATTTCAACCCTTGTTCAGCGGGATTGTCAATTGGTGCTGCGGATAAAATATACTCGCTGTTAACTCCTCCGCATTAAAATCTGAGTTTTTAATATGTTTCTTGGAATCTTTTCCAAAATCATAATTTTTACCTAACTCTGCAGAAAATAAATAACATCGATTTCCCAAATTGTCATAATAATCCTCTAAAACAGGACTCTTATCTAATTCTCCAGTAATTATTTTTCGGAAAGCCGCAGTGAGTAGGAGTTGACATAGCCATCTACTGTAACTTTTAATATCTTCCAACTGCTCGGTTGCATAAAATTGATTAATAGTAGGAGTCTCATGGCCATATCGATAGTAAATCTCGGAATTATGAATAAAAACAACGACGAGGTGTAAGAAATCGCTTTATAAGCTAGTTTTCTCCACCAAGCACCTTTTTTCAATAAGTACACAATCGCTAGGGGAAATAGCCCATAAAATAAAAATAACTGCAAAAAGTGAAATCTGGAAAAGTTCGCATTATTTCCACATGCTCTTTAATGATATCCAACCCTAAAACCACCAAAAAAGAAGCGACAATCTAAAATCAAACTGCGATAAAGGGGAAGTAAAGTCAAAATGAGGAGATTCCAAATTCGTCGCTTATGACTTCTAATGTTTAGGAATGCTCATAATGCAAGCGGCATACCAAGTGTACTTAACATTCTGGATGGCCAGTACGGTGTTAGTGCAAACGCAAGCGAAACAAAATAAAGTGGGACTAGGTATTTTTTATCCTTGATAAGGTAATCTCTTGCCCATAAAAATAATCCTAAAAAAGCAAATAAGCGAGTAATTAATTGATTCATTGCAAATGCAACTGGTGTACTAAAAAGTATATAAAGCCAGTTAATGCCAACAAATTCCGAATCGAATGAATCTCGCGGAACGTTGTCAGCCATCAATTGGTCTATGTTTGCAGTTCCTACCTTAGCTGTGTAATCTCCGCTATCCAAAACCATTTTGTGCCATGTGATATTGGAATCCAAATTATCATGAATTCTCACATGACTATTCCACCAAAAATAAATAAGGGGATTACATAAATTACTAGTAAAAAAATAGCTATAATAAGCCATTTATGCTTTTTCCACATAGTCCTCCCCTTTATTATCTCTCTATTTTTTAAAAAGAAAACCATTCTCAATTATAACAACCATATCTATAAAGTTTCATTACCTAAGAAGTTTTCATACGGACTTCGTTTTTATAAAATATGTCAAGAATGTCACAGATAAGGGACCGTTCATTTTTTAGATATTATGATTAGAATGATGTCTATTTACTATTGGAAATCCAGAAGATACAAGGTTTGGTTAATGGAAATAGACTAGGAAGAGCAAAATAATAAACACGGAAGTTTTGCGCAAATAAATGCATGAGAAGCTATCTTGAAGTTTGCTGAGACCAAAAAATAAAGTACATACAGAGAGTGGGAAATCTTGATTTGAAGTGAAATAGTAGCCTGTAAGCTATTTTAAATAGTATGAAATCGCTGTCACCAAGCGGGCTTTCATACGTCTCTTTTCATTTGCTGTAGTGAAGGATAAAAAAGCGAATAGTCATTTTTAACAAAACGGCTATTTCGTTCCAACAAGAATGATGTCTATATTGTCACATCTTTCGAAAAAAAGTCGGAACTTTTGCTAATTCGACCACTTACGATAGCACTTGTTAGGTAGTAAGATACTAGAGTGTAATACAACAGGATGGTATAAAGCTATTCATTACAGAAATTTAGAAGGGCTGAGTTAAAAAATGAAGTATATTGAATTCTATGATTATGTGAAAAGAGATGCAATTATTTATACATATCTTCTCAGTAATTTTTCTCACGTATTTAAAAAGATAAAAGCATGGGAAAGCATTACGGTTGATCGAGATCATATCCTGTTAATGAAAAAAGGCACATTAATTGAAGAAAGTGCGGGCAAAAAAAAAGGAATTGCACGTTGCTTCTTCCAAAAAAGCTTTGTTTTTCCAACTCGCCATACACTTGAGTTGAAAGCATTAGAAACTACGGAAATTTGCCTTATTCCAGCAGAAACAGTCTTCGGGAAATTAGAGAAAGAACAAATATTGTCTGTTTTTTTCTTGCAAATCGCGGAAAAGAACGAACAGGATTTGAAACGTCAAGAGTTACTTGGAACAGAAGCTTCCAAAAATAAAATTATTGCTACACTTAATTTCTTACTAGAAAATGATTTGACTAATAAGAAAATGCCAGTTTTTTCAGATTGGCTTCACATAAATATTCTAGCAAAATTAGCAAACTGTTCAGTCCCTACAACTTCTTCTGTTGTAAATGAACTGCACAATCAAGGTGTATTGGATATCAAATCATCGCCGTGGAAGCTAAATAGCCGAGAGCTGAAAATCGAATATTTCGAAAAAGAAGCTCAGTAAACAGTGGCTATTTGATAGAAATGAGTTGCGGTGATCCCGCAAGTATGGCAAAATAATTTACTTTTTTTGCCCAAATTATAACCACAAAGAAGGTGGAGGTAGAACTTGAAGAAAAATATTTTAGTCATAAGCATTGTTGCACTACTTGCTATCAGCGCAATTGGTTCAGCCTTTTTTCTGATGAGAGACGATGCTTATGCCATTGAAATGGCGGGTTATACGTATAGCCCTGATGGAGGAAATGTTAACTTTTCTAAAGATGCTGAGTACAATGATACTTGGATTAATAATGAAAAGACAATTAGCGATGGAAAAGAAATGAAACCTATTAATCTCGCTAGGACTTTGTTTTTGAAAGATGGTCGAATCCAATTCCTTGGCAAGAGTGTGGCAGTCAAAAGCGCATCCGATTTAATTGAATTACAATCAAAAACTTCTGTAACAGAAAACAAAGGTGTTTATAATGCGAAAAGTGATGATGATAAAACTATAGCACAACTTCCAAAAGGAACAGTTGTTAAGCTTGCTGAAGGTAGATACATCATTTTAGATAATTCTTATTTGAAAAATAAAAAGGGACTTAATAAAAAGTTACCAAAAAATGTCATCGTTTCTATTGACGAAAATAAAAAAGTTCAGCTAATGGGAGATAAGACGCTGGAGGAAATAGCTAGTGATGACGCATATATAGAAATGGAAAATAACCATTATCATTTTGAATTAACAAAAGAAATGCTCGTTAGTCAAACGAAAAATGAACAAGATATAGATATACGTTCAATTAAGGTAGAAATTGATGATAATGCAGATGCACGAAAATTAAAAACAACAAAAGAAACAGAAAAAGCAACAACAGATGATTCTAAAGAAGAGAAGAAAAACAGCGACACATCTGATACTCCATCTAATGCAAAAAATAACCAAGAGCAAGCTGCAAGTGATAGCGAAGGCTCAAGTACCAAAAATGCTAGTGGTGGGGCAAGTGGAAATAGTTCAGAAACAAACGGAAATGATTCTGGTTCAAACGGAAATGATTCTAGTACCAATAATAATGACTCTGGCTCAAATACTAAGCCAAGTGAATCAGGTGGCAATCAAGGCGATGTCGATAAAGCCAATGAAGTCATCAAAAAACTGAATGAAACAGATGGTATGAATAGTTTCCAAGTACCAATTGTGGATGTTAGTTTATCTATTAAAGGTCAAACAGCCACAGCGGAATTGAATCTTACCGACTCATCGAAAAGACTGGAGTCACTCGAAGCAATTCTTTATGACAGCAATAACAATGTTGTGAAGAAAGAAAAATTATCATCAACTAAAACAAACCAGAATTTCACATTTGATAATTTGAAATATGGTGAAAGCTACCAAATTGTCGTACAAGGAACTTACAAATCAGCAAGTGATAAAACGCAAGAAACCATTTTCTTCCGCCAAACAGTGGAAGCAAAACCGGTTGTATTAAAACCGGAAGTAACTGAACGCGGCGAAGATTATCTGAAAGCTAAAATAACTGCGACAGAACTTTATGGTCAAATCGATGAACTTGTATTAAGAATCAAAGAAAACAATAGCAATGTAACGACTTCTAAAACAGTCACAGTTGATGCAGCGGCATTAACCAAAAATGGCCAAATAGAAGTGACGTTTGATTCATTAAGTAGTAGTAAGGAATATATTATTGAAATGGACAAACTAGTTGTGGATGGCAAAGATGTTACCGACGAAAGCTGGTATTTCATTTCCACCACGTTAAAAGCAAAACCAACGATTGAAGGTTTAAATCTTTCCTATAGTACGGATAAGGGTGAATTTGTTGTCGCTCCAGTAAAACTTGCAGATAAAGATAATGCGATTACTAGTATCCGTTACGTTGCTTATTTGGAAGATGATTACAAAGCAAATGGTGAAAAAGCGAAAGAATATGCTTATTCTGTTGTAGATGCTAGTCAGAAAAATACAGCAGTCAAAGTTGGACGAACCGTTGATATGAGCGACGGTAATTATGTATTTGTTGCTTATATTTCAGGTAACAATGGTCAGTCAGATTTCACTTTTGCCTCGCCGGTTTCGAATAGTGTCATTGTTGGTAAAAAGACAAAACCAACTGTTCAGTTTTCCTTAAAAGAAGCAGAGCAAGATAAATTATCCATCAACTATGAAGTTTTTGATGCAGATAATACGCTTCTTTATGATAATTTGACACACCCGACACTTAAATTATATAAATCTGATGCACAAGGAATGTATAGTGGTGCCCCTGTTGCTACTGTGGATCTTTTGAGTAAGTCGGATATTACCAATTTACTAGAATTTGACGGACTAGAAAGCGAAACCTACTATATCGCTGTAATGACTGCTTCTTACAATTTAGATGATGGAGCGGGAATAATGGTGGACCAACTCATCGGACAATCAACTGTTTTCCGGACAACAGAAGTTTCCAAAGTTAATGCAACATTTACGCTAGACTCTGTAGAAACGACCAAAGCACAAGTCAATGTGAAACTTTCTGATGCAGCAGTTAAGCTAAATGAGGCTAAGTTAAATATTTATGAAAATAAAACGAATACACTTGTGAAATCCATTCCTCTTCAAGGTGATTTTGATGACCTGATGAACGTTAATGGTAAAAGCTATAACTTTGAAGGCTTAGATATTAATAAAGAATATATCGTAAAAGTAGAAGAAGGTTATGATAGCGGTATGAATAAAGTACCAGTTATTGGCCAGTTTGTCTTTAAAACAAAAAAAGAAGCACCAGTAACAGATAAAGTATTATTCGATTATCAAGCAGATCAAATGAAAGTAGGTGGATTAGCAGGTATCGAGGCGACAGATACACCAATGGTTGATAAATACAATGCGACAAGCTCCATCATTTATAGTATCTACAAATCAGATGACCTAAATACGCCTCTTGTAGAACAAGAAGTTTCCACAGCTGCTGATTTTGGTAAATATGCTTACTTTGATTTGACGAACAAACTACTTGGTCGTGGTTATGACTACACGATTAAAGCGGATGTTGTTTGGAATGATAACTACGAAGATCATCATATTGAGATTAGTTCTGAAACAATTCCAATCAAAAAAGAAAAACCTACTGTAGAATATGAAATTTTAAGTCGCTCAAGTAGCGAAGTCAAAATGAATGTTTATGTGAAAGACGGAGAAGATGCGATTGTACCAGGAACTTTAGAAGTCGCAAGCTCGACAGGTGGTACTAAGTCACTTCAAAGTGGAAAAAACACTGTCACTTTACCGCTTTCAAATATTGGAGCAACAACTCTTACAACAACAGGTGATTATGTTATTTCAAGTGGAAGTTCGGCAATAACCGATACGTTCATGACGAAACAGCTAAGTGCATTAAATACAACTGCTCCACAAGTTGGTGC
Organism: Listeria ivanovii subsp. londoniensis; assembly: GCF_000763495.1. Lineage (GTDB taxonomy): Bacteria > Bacillota > Bacilli > Lactobacillales > Listeriaceae > Listeria > Listeria londoniensis. The sequence continues at coordinate 726,414 of NZ_CP009576.1, forward strand.
TAGTCTTGAGATGGATGCAACGGGTCGTTCGCTAGTCATCACACCACAGTCGGATGGAACGGCAAACAGCACAGTGATGCAAACTAGTTACGAGTTGAAAGATGCATCTAGTTCGAAACCAGATTATGCAGTATCAAAATCTGGAAGTAAGCAATTTGATGCGCAAACGATTGAGTTGCCATTTGGTAATATTTGGTTTGGTAATACGTATCAATTAACGCTCAATATGAAAATGAATTATATGGAAAACAAAATGGACAACCAAAATCTAATGGACAATTATTATCTGTCAATTGGAAATGGCGGGTCATTTGTTAGTTCCTCTAATGGTGTTATTTCAACAACGAATAGTATCAATAGTGCAGATGTATTTGCAGTAACCAAAGGTGGAACCGATGAAAATGGTAATATCTCTGGTGTCACATTTAAGAATATTTGGACGGATAAATATCTTGCTTATCGTAATGGTATTTTGATTAGTAATAGCGAAACGGCTGATACTTTCAAACTAATCCGCCAAAAAGATGGTAGCTATGTCCCTCAACTAAGTGGACGTTATGTGGACTTTGCTATAGGTCTGGTCAACGATGAAGTTGCTGGGTCGAAAATAGATTTATATTCTACTCAAGAAAAAGCAGAACAAGTTGCATCTTCACTTACTACAAAAGAACTTGCTATACCGGACATTTCAGCAGAAAACATCGGAATTTATGACAAACGAGTTAAGCTAGATGTTATCGGTGAAGACAAAGATGCAACAACTGTGAAGAAAGATAATAAAAACGAGCTATATCTAAATGTGTATGAAGAGGATGGTACCACACTTGCTGGTTCAGTCCGAGTAGATGGACTACCAACGCGTGACATTTCTGTGACTGGCCTTTCACCAGACACCACTTATATCGTCAAAGTAGAAGGGAAATATGATTTATTAGACGGAACTGGTGAAAAAGATAAAGTTTATTATACCGAAACAATTAAAACGGAGAAAAGCTTGCCAAGCATGACATCAACTGCTTATACGTGGAGTCCAGCATATGGTAACCGAACAATTAAAGGAACGGTTAACTTTGTGGATGAAAGTAATGTTTTAACAAATATTGAATATCGGATGTATGATGCGGCTACTATTACTTCTAGTTTGTCCGATTTAGCAGCACTTGAGCAAGAGCTAGGAACGAAAACACCAGTAGCAACATTCAATGATTTAACAAAGACACCTGAATTTGGATTATATAAAGGATCAGGTGGACAAAATTATATTTCTGGTAAAACGTATGTGATTGCAGCCTATATGCAAACAAATCTAGCAAAAGCACCTAGTTTCCTGAGTGATGCAAAAGCGATTTATATTTCACCACCAAGTAATGTCTCAGCACCAATTACACTGGAAAATGTTTCCACTAGAGAAGCAACATTGAAATTCTCTTATAACGATCCACAAAGCTTTTTAGTAGGTGGACCGAATAAACAATTCCAATATGTGTTAAGAAATACAACAACCAACGCAGAAGTGAAAAAAGGTAGTTTTACAGGTGGAAATACAGCAAGCTGGATAAATACCTTTAGCGATTTAGAACCAGGAACGGGCTATACGCTATCAATTAGTACGAGCTACGATAATCTTGATGGTGGTGGAAGTAGACCATGGAATACGAACTTCAACTTCACTACCGATGATGAATACGTCACTTCTAATTCGTTAACTATTCAATTAGATTCAGCAACTAAAAACGTTAAATTACAAGCGAAAGAAGTGAAACCAGGATCAGCAACCATTCAGAATATCAAAATGGAATTCTATGAGTTGATTGATTATGGAGGTAATAATGAGCATACAGAGCTAGTACAAACTAAAAATGTTACGTTACCAAGTTCGTATCCTGCGACAGTTTCAGAAGGATTTAGTGTTGCTGGTAAAAAGAAAGATCAAAGTTTCTTAGGGAAAATGATTATCACTTATAAAACACCAACGAATGAAATTAAAACGTATGAAAAAACATCTAATTTTATTACTTTACAAGAAGATGTTTCATCGTTACTAAAAGCATTTAAGCGTGTTCGGGCTACTAGTGATACGCTAAATGTTGAACTCGCAACTACGAAAGAAGACACTAGCGCTGAAGGAAACTACACTTACGAATTAAAAGATGAAACTGGCAAAGTGATTGATACAGAAAAAGTTGCTGCAAAAGACGCTTCTGACGCGGTTTCACTATCCATGGAACCAACGAGCAACTATACGTTAACTGTTTTTGATCAAGAGAAGCAACCAATTGCGATTTATCAAGGTAATAATGAAGCGAATAACCTAAAAGCCAATATTTCGAAAGACAGCTTTATGTTAATGAGCAACAACACAGCCGATGCTAACACGAAAATGACCATTACAGTTGAACCGAAAGAATTGTCCGCATGGCAAACTGTTCAATCTTGGTTTGGCAAAGACTTTACAGAAACATACAATATCCAAAAAGAAGATTTAGATACTGGAGTCAAAATTAATGCAGATTATAAAGACTCTGAAGTAACTGTAAAAGAAACAGAATCAGGGAAAACATTTGGACTTATTGAACTGGAGGCAAGTAAATGAAACCTACATGGAAAATAGGCATAATCGTTGCAGTTGTTCCGCTAATAATTATTGCTGTCGTCTTATGGGGTTCCTTTAAGGAGGCAAGATATAATCTTGTCTCCCTCCCTGATAATGGTGTGGTTTTAAATAACGAACAGGAAACATTGCAATTTCAGAAAGGAAATACCCTTTATCGTAGTTGGAATGATGATCAATTAATTGCCAAAAATGATAAAGAGGACACCCGAAACGAAATTATGGAAAGCACCATTCTCTATCTGGATAAAGATTCGCTCATGTTCACAAAAAGCGTGCCAGTAATTGATATAGATGGTGTAAGTAGCAAGCTTAAAGGTCGAGAAATATATGAACCAAGCAATTTAACATATCAATATAAAAATTCGATAATTGCGGAGAATAGTGTTGTTAAACTAGCAAATCGACAATACTTTTTAAATGCAAATGCGACCCTTTATCTTGGTGGTGAAAAAATTAAAGAAGTCTCGAAACCACTTCTTCTGATTGATAAAACAGGTAGTGTGACTGTTTATGAAAACAAAAAGAAAAGTCGTTATTTGGGCCATATGACCTTAAAAGTCAATGATAAGACAGTGTTAGATGCTAGTAACGAAACCTATACAATCGACAAACGCAAAATTGATCTGGCTAGTTTTGGTGGAACAGATAATGAAAAAACAGTGGTAAAAGAAGAAAAAGCAAAAGAAACTGCTAAAAAAATAGCTGCAAAAGATAAAGAATCAGAGGGCGCTAATAACAAGTCAACCGAAACGGCTAGCAGTGATTTAAATGCTACTAAAAAATATGGCAGCACCTTAAAAGCTGGAAACGGATCTAGTAATAATGACAGTAATGAAACAAGTAACTCGAATGAGAATGCCAACAATGACTCTAGTGGAAGTTCAACTGGAGGTTCTAAAGGTAATTCAAATGGCAATACGAACGGTGGCAGTAATGGTAATGGTGGTAATTTGGATGAAATTGACAATTATGATGAAGTTCTGAAAAAAATTGATGAGCTCAATAAGAAGTTAGAACGAAACATCCCAACACTACGAATCGGTTATATTGCTCCAGGAGTTACTAGTGCCAAAGTTAGCTACACTTATGCTGATCCAAATAACACTTTAATCGGTGTGACAAAAATTAGTGCAGTAGATGAAAGTACTGGTAAAACAATAAATACACAATATGTTTCCGCTGTGGATACAGAAGCGACATTAACTGACCTTTCACCGAGCGGGAAATATCATCTTGAATTCACTTATCAATACGATTTAGGAACAGACAAAGGTATTCAAGAAGTTAAAATGCAAAGTGATTCTTTCACGACACAAACGGTTTCGGCTATTTATCAAATGCAAAGTGTGACTAGCACAACGATGAAAGTTAATGTAGCATTAGATGCCCAAATCGATGGTGTTAAACGTACGAGAATCAAAGTAACAAAAGTTGATGGCGATTCATTTTATATGGATATTAGTACAAACCTTGTAAGTGGTGGTGGCGGGGAGCTCCTTAATGTTACAGGACTGAATCCAAGCACTGCTTACCAGTTCCAAACAGTAATCGAAATGAAAAATGGTGAAACAATCGAACTAAACAGCTCAGAAAAATATTACACCATGCAAGCAACTGTTTTGAAAAGCATACGAGCAAGTCAAACTTCGGATAAACTGCTCCAAGTTCAATATGATTGGAGTTCAGCTGATTACACGCTTCAGAATGCAAAAGTGGAACTAACAGATGAAGTAGACAATAGCGAAGTGGATTATCAAATTGTCAATCAAGAAAAAGGAAGCATTCGGATGGTTCCAGTTATCACGGACGATTCAGCCAATTTAGAAGCCAAACTAATTCTTGAAACGACAAACAACGAAACGAAAGAAAGCAAGACATTTGAGTATCCCGTGAAAAAAGAAGTTACTTATGACAAAGATGCTAAATTCACGATTTCTTTAACACCGTTTCAAACAGAAAAAGCTAGTGAAACAGAAGCAAAAGCAAACTCAGAGCAAGAAGCTATTGGTGAAGAGGGAACTGTTAAAAACACTAACATGTCAAGCAAAATTGAAGAAGTCCTTGCTCCTCAAAACGCAACATATGATATGGCATTTTCAATGAATCGTTCAGCTGGTGAAACTTACCAACTAGACTTTGAAAGAAGCACGGATGGAAGCGATGGCTCTTGGACAGTTTGGAATCAACAACAAGCAAGTACAGATGAGACTGGACTGGTAAACTTTACTCAAACAATGTCCAAATTAGCGAAAGAAAATTTTAAATATCGCGTGGCTGTTTATGATAAAAACGGTATGCTACAGCTTTATGTATATCAAGATTAACAGATGAGATACGCATTTATCGTATCGCAATTCTCATAAGAAGGTAGGAATTTAATAATGGATTTAGTAGTTGCATGTAGCGTAATTGGCGCAGCGCTCGCAGTAGGACTAGCGACACTTGGCGCTGCAATTGGACAAGGGATTGCGGTTAGTAGAGCAACAGAAATTATCGGAAAAAACCCAAATGCTAAAAAAGAAGTTATGGGAGGTCTCTTTTTGGGACTCCTAATGATTGTCGCGTTGATGCTTTTTGCACTAGCGATTGCAGTCATCTTGCTTTGGGTTAATCCGTTTATATGATGGGTGTACACATGGAAAAAATAATTGAAACAATCATTCTTTATGGTATTTTTGCAGTGGGCTTTTTATATCTGCTTCATTTCGCCTTGAAAAAACTAGAAAATATACTAACCAGTTTCTTCTATGAACTTAGCCAAGATCAGTCGCTTGAAAAGGAAAGTCTTTTACGGCGGCTGAAGCGACAAAAGGTAGCGACAACACGCGAAGAACAAAAAAACAGGCAGCTGGCTAATGAAGCAGAACAAAAAGAAGTGATTTTTTTAGAAGAAATCGATCAATTAATTGCGGAGAATAAACAGTATGAACAGCAACTTCATGTTTGGCAAAATGAAAAGCCAAAGCAAATTGTAGAAGTTCCAAGTATTGCAACGACTCCTCATGCACCGCGGAAATCACTTAGCAGCTATGTAGAGGAAATTCTTCAACAGGTTTTTATTGAATCGGAGGAAGATGAAGCTGGATTATTCAGTGAGTCTATTCGGGAATTTGATGCACTAATACGTGCGGAAAAAATACGTTGTGCACTTCCTTATAAAGTGATTTTGCAGTTATTCGAAATGTATTCAGCAGAGCAATTGCATATGTTTATGGAGTCATTTAAAAAATACAATGAGCGGTCAAGCAGACTGGCTGTTAAACAAATCTATCAAAGCAGTTATTTATCACCAGAACAAAAATTGAAAGTAATGCGTGAGGACGGTACGTTAGATGAATTAGATGCGGAATTTGTACAGTTTCTATTTTATATGCTGACACACTTTTCTTACCGTCAATCGCGTTCGCTTTATCGAAATTATTTAGGTGTTTACAATATTCACTTTTACACAGGACTTATTCGTGTAATAGTTGCTAGCAAAGAATCAGCGAACCATTTTGAAAAACTTTGGCAGCCAAATCATGATAATTATAAAATCGAGTACTATGTTAAAAAAGAATTAATTGGTGGAGTAATTCTAGAATATGGAATGAAATCCATTGATATGAGCTACCAAGAATTAATTAAGCGCTCAACAGAAAAAATCGAAGCGGAAGTGAAAATTTGAAAACAATTCATTTTGATATGAAAAAATACGAAACCCCTGTGGACTTAGATTATTTAAAAGAGCATGGCCGCGTTGAAAAAATTTCCGATGGTGTTATTTTTTCTTCTGGCTTGGAGAATGCAGCGCTTCATCAGGCTGTATTAATTGACGAAAAGCATCGTGGCATTATTCTTGAACTGAATGAAGAATTCGTTGGGATTGGCCTGATAGATGAAACAAATGATATTTTAGAAGGTATGAATGTTTCTGTTGCTGAGAGTTTTATGGAAGTAGCTCTTTTTGAAGATATGGCTGGTCGTATTATTGATACAACTGGAAAAATGCTTTATGACGAAATGGATGAACAGCCAACGAGTAGTTATCCACTTTTTTGTGTAACTCCGGCAATTATGACGATTGATAGTGTTACTCGTCCATTAAATACTGGACTTGCATCTATTGATTCGATTACACCAATTGGTCGTGGCCAACGTCAATTGATACTTGGAAATCGACAAACAGGAAAAACACAAATTGCAGTAGATACAATTATCAATCAGCATGATCAAAATGTTCATTGTATTTATGTAGCAATTGGACTAAAAGCAGCTTACATTGCCGAAGTCATTGAAACACTAAAACGCCACGGGGCAATGGATTATTCAACCGTTGTTGCAACAGCCGCTAGTGATTCGCTTACATCTCAGTATTTAACACCATATGCTGGAATGGCTGTAGCAGAATCTTTGCGTGATCAAGGGAAAGATGTACTGATTATTTTTGATGATTTAACAAAACATGCAGATGCTTATCGGGCAATCAGTTTACTATTTAATCGCCCACCAGGTCGAGAAGCTTATCCGGGAGACAGTTTTTACATCCACTCTAGTTTGCTTGAGCGAGCGGTCCAAATGAATGAAGAGCATGGTGGGGGTTCTATCACAGCACTTCCAATGATTGAAACATTATCCGATGATGTAACAGCGTATATCCCTACCAATGTTATCTCCATTACAGACGGTCAACTGTTTTTAAAATCTGATTTATTCAACCGTGGCCAAAAACCGGCAGTAGATGTTGGGGTATCTGTTTCGAGGATTGGTGGAGATGCACAACACCCAATTATTCGAAAACTTAGCAAAAACCTAACATTGATTCTTTCGCAGTATGAGGAATTAAAAGAATTACTTGACTTCGGGAACGCACTGGATGATGGGAGTATGAAAATGGTTACGGATGGTCGGATTTTGACAGAACTTTTCAAACAAAATATTTTAAATCCATTATCAGTAGCAGATTTAGCAGCTATTTTATACGCTTTTCAACATGGATTCTTAACGGAAATCCCACCTGCTAAAATACAAACATTTAAGGGATTACTGTTAGAAAAAGCACATAAAAATGAAGCATTCGAACAATTTTCAAGTCAGATTAGTGAAATTAGTGATTTGAATGAGTCGCATACTAAAATGCTAGAAGAAATTATTCTGGAAGCGGGGAGGCCTTTTAGTTGAGTAGCACAAATGAGGCTCAAAAAAAAATCAAAGCACTAAACTCCACGCGCAAAATTGTCCATGTGACAGAATTGGCGACACTTGGAAAACTACCCCAACTTCGAGAAAAATCCGAAGCTGCTGTTAGCTATTACGAAACTATTCTAAAAAGTCTACGTTGGGTGAGGAAAACGATGCATAATGGAAATAATCAAGCAGTTGTGGAAAAGAATATCACTGCTATTGCGGTTACTTCTGAACGTGGACTTTGCGGCGCTTATAATAGTGAAGTATTTTCGCAAATTGACAGACTTATTGAATCGCTTGGTGATCAAGTGAAGATTAACTGGGTGGTTATCGGTGAACAAGGGCATCGTTATTTAACTAAGCTTGGTCAGAGCATCACTGCTTACTTGCAAGTATCGCTTGAGAATATTGATTTAGAAACAACTACAGCGATTACTGCTGATTTTATCGACCAAATTAATGCCCAAGAGATTGATGCACTATATGTCGTTTTTACCAAATATTTTAATGCTGTTCATTCAGAAGCGATGTGTGAAAAAATTTATCCTGATATTCCTGAAGAAGAAGGTATGCAGCCAATTGAGGTTGATTATGTTCTTGACTATGAGGAGGATGATGAGCAGGTCGAGCAACTATTACTCGAAAACTATTTATGTGGATTGCTTTATAGTATGTTCCGCTACTCGGTTGCCAGCGAATATTGTATGCGTCGAATCGCGATGAAGCAAGCGAAGGATAATATCCAAAAACAGCTTGAAGAAGCAATTTTTGATGCTAGAAAAAAAGCCCTGCAACAAAAAACAAGCGAACTTTTAGACATCATCAGTGGTGCACAGACAATCAGGAAGGAAGAAGAATAGATGAAAAAAAACACGGGGACCATTATTAGTATTAGTGGTTTTGTTTTAAAAATAGAATTTAATGAAAGTGATTTACCAGAAATTGGTTATGCACTAGAATATAAAACACACCAAGGGACATATCTAGCAGAAGTCGTTCAGCACACTGGAATCAATACTGTATCTGCTATTGCAATCGGTGAAGTTAGTGGGCTTTCAAGAGGGACAATTGTTGTTAATTTAGGACACCCAATTGAAGTTCCTGTTGGTGAAAAAGTATTAGGTCGTATGCTGAATGTTTATGGAAAAGCAATTGATGGGAAACCTGAACCAGATACAGAAGTTAAATGGCCCATTTTCCGTGACCAGCCGAAACTCTCCGAACTGGATACAAATAAAGAAATTTTATATACAGGAATTAAAGTAATTGATTTAATCTGCCCAATTTTAAAAGGTGGTAAAACTGGACTTTTTGGTGGTGCGGGTGTTGGTAAATCTGTCCTCATGCAAGAACTAATTAATAATATCAGTATGTTAGGTGGAAATGCTGTATTTACCGGTGTTGGGGAACGTGTTCGCGAAGGAATTGGGTTATATAAAGAACTAGAAGAAAGCGGTGTATTACCACAAACAACCGTTGTACTTGGTCAAATGAACGAGTCACCGGGTGTTCGGATGCGTGTTGCTTTAACTGGTTTAACCATTGCTGAATATTTACGGGATGAAGAGAAGAAAGATGTACTACTTTTCATTGATAATGTTTTCCGCTTTATCCAAGCTGGTTCGGAGGTTTCTTCATTACAAGGTAAAATTCCGATTACAGGAGGCTATCAATCAACACTTTCCAAAGAAGTTGGAGACTTTCAAGATCGCATCGCATCTACTAAAGATGGCTCTATTACTTCGATTCAATGTGTATTCTTACCAGCAGATGATATTGATGATCCTTCTGCCGTTGCAACATTTAGTCATTTGGATTCGACAATCGTATTGGAACGTTCGATTGCCGCCCTTGGTATTTTCCCTGCTGTTAATCCGCTTCAATCTTCTTCACGCGCACTTAACCCGAATTTTGTAGGGGAACGTCATTATAATTTAGCTGTACAAGTGAAGTTTATTTTACAACGCTATATGGAACTACAAGAAATCATCAATGTGCTAGGAATTGCCGAATTAAGTGATGATGATAAGAACCTTGTAAATCGGGCGAGGAAAATTCGTAATTTCCTTTCTCAACCATTCTATGTTTCTGAAAAATTCACTGGGTCAGAAGGTATCTTCGTTGACATTGAAGATTTGCTCGTTAGTATTGAACGCATTTTGAATGGCGATTATGATGAACGCTCAGAGCGGGACTTCTTGTTTATCGGATCCTACAAAGACTTGAAATAGGAGGAGAAGAAAATGAAACTTAAAATCGTCTCGCCTATGGGGCAATTTTTTGAAGGTGAAGTAGAGGGCTTTGTCATCAATACAAAAGAAGGACAACAAACCGTATTAGAGGAACATATTGATTTCTTAAGCTTCTTTGATTACAGTGAAATTATCATTTTAGATAGTATTGCTTCTGAGCCGATTTTTGTTGCTCTAGGTTATTTACACCTTGTTCAAAATGAAGCAAATATTATGGCTCAGTTCGCTTCAACAGATTCTAAACAAGCGGAGCGGATTTTCGAAAGACTAAGCAAAAGAAAACCAACAGAGAGTAGGGGAAAGAATGGCGAGCGGATTTTTTGATACACTATTGCTAATTTGTGGACTAATGCTTGCTTTTTTTCTAGTTCTGCTAGTGATTCTTGCTGTTCTTCGTCACTATTTAGCAAAAGATGGAGAAGTATTAGAGAAAATGAAACGCTATCAGCTATGGCATGACCATTATCAACTAGATGCAGAAGTAACAGCTTTTCTCGTTGTAATCAGCGCAACACTTCTAGTATGTCTATTCACGGTACAAATACCTGCGATTCCATTTTTATTTACGGTGATTATCTATTGGAGTAGCTGGCTTTTCCTTCCAATCATGCTCTGGAAAAAAATGCGAGCACCGCAAAAAATATCCAAAGAAATAATGCAGATCATTGGTGTCCTTTTGATTACAGGACTATACTTTATAGGCTATTTTGCGATTAGAGCTTTATATAGTTTATTCACAAATCTAGCAGAACTTTCTTTAGGTACTCAATTTGGAGTAAGAATATATTTAGTCGTATTTAGTCTTCTAGTGGCTGGATTTGTACTGTTTTTATGGCAACGTATTTATGTGAAATTATTGAAATGATGAAAAGTACCTGTGAGGTGACAGGTGCTTTTTTTATCTGAAAAAGGCTCAGAATAGCGAGATGGGGGCACTAATTAGTCGGGTTTTTGAATATAAAAATAGTAGTTTCCGCAATGAATGTGACAGAAATGTGACGAAAACGGACGTATAATGTGGCAGAATTTTGTAGATAGCATCCCTTTTTTTCATTTATTTATATAAAGTATCTTAATGGCATGTACAGGCTATGGTTGTGCTTGTAATATCTATTATATAGGGTGAATTTCACAGGAAATTATAACTCGGAAAAAAATACTAGAGGAGAGAATTCTTTATGACAAAAGCAAATCCAATGCGGCGTTATATGCTATTAACACTAGCCTTTTTCTTATTACTTGGCCAATTGAATTTAGCACCTATTCGTGCATTAGCAAAAGAAAATGGCAATGAGGATCTTTCATATGAAGTTCAAAAAGAGCTATCAAACGATAAAAAGAAAGCTACCCTTAAAATAAAAGTAACACCAAAAAATGAGCAGATAAAAATCCTTGCTATCGAGACACCAGATGGCAAGAAAACGGAAAGGTCAGAAACAACTTATATAACAGAAAAAAATGGTGTAGTGGACTTTCTTATTAGCTATCAGAATACAGAAACTAGTGAAGAAGTTAACAACTATACAGCATCTTATAATATGAGTGACCTTATTTTAGCAAGCGAACCAAACAATGAACAAGAACCATCCAATCAAAAAGATACAACCAACCAAGACCAAGATATAAAAAAAGAGAACAAGCCACTTTTTAAAAATAGTCAAACAACAGTATCTTTAAGTGTTCCAGATTACAATCAAACAGCTTGGGCAAATGGAGATATCAAAACCGTTACAACTACAGTAGATTTTGGTGATAGTAGCTTCACTGGTAAAAAAGTTGATTTTACGTTGCCAGATGGAATGCGTTTTGTTTCACTCCCTGCTCCAAATGATTATAAGCCAAGTAGTAATAGCGATATGAACATCATAAACTATTTAGGTGCAAGTGACCCGCTTGGTATTGCAATTACGTCTATGACAATGCCAAATCGAGAAACTAACTATAATAGAGCAACATTTGGCACAGTGAGTTATGAACTAGAACCAGGAACAGAAAAAGCGAGTTTTACTTTTTCGGTCCGAGTAGACGCAGCAAAATATTACGGAGCAACCGATTTAAAAACGCCGATAAAAGCAGAAGTGTTTGTCGGCGGAGCGAGCACACCAGTTGCCTCCGCTAAACAAACGATTCATGCGGAAGGAAATAAAGTGGTCGGTTATGCGAATCAAGACCATGTAAAAACCATGTTCCGTACTTGGTATATCAATCATGGCACATCAGAGGTTTTAGCTAGTACTGATACGGATCCTTCATATAATTATACAAAGCCATATTCTGTGGTTAATGGTCTAAATCAAGCAGATGACCGAGGAGCAGCTATTTTTATGGCTAAAAATCTGACAGTGACATTATACTATCCAGAAGGAATGGAATATGTAGGAATTATCGACAATAGCGGAAATGCAGTACCTAATAATTCTAACATCTCTGTTACAGCTTATCCGAGTGAAAATAAGGTGGTCATTGATTATAAACAAATGAATTTAAACAGTGTATCTAATTCTGTCTTTTCAGTAAAATACAAAATACCTAAAGGGACAGTGGCGGGAACTTATAGTGCAACTAAAGTACCTCATGCAAGTATCAAAACATATGATGATGCAATCTTTGAATCAGATGCACTAACTACTAATTTGACTGATTTAACAACCAAAGCAGCACTAGATACATGTAAGGTCGTTGATACTACTGTTAATAAACTGGCTTTAGTACCTGCTAATAGAAATATTAATCCAGATAATGAAACCTGGGCAGGAAGTATTCAAATCAATAATTTACAAACTGCTGGTAAGAAAACCAATCAAATATATCAGGTTGAGTTTGACCCGAATTGGGAAGCATATTCTGTTAATTTACCATTTGATGGAACCATTGCTGGAAATAAAATAACAGATATTCAGTATAAAACAAATCTCCATTCAAGTTATCAAACCTACTCAGGGAAGCTTCCCGTTAGCAATAACAAAATGGCAAGACTGGAAGCAAGTGCAGTTGGTCTACAAGAAGGAGAATACTTTACGGATGTAAAAGCAAATGTAGGAGATTTTTCTGTTGGTTTTGTAAATACTGACCAAGGCGGAACATTTAGATGGAATAGTACAGCGTCTTACGGAATAGTTAAGCCTGGAATTGCCTCGGTGGATTTCAAAGGTTCCATTTGGAATGCGGAAGATGAAGCGAATACGAAGGCTTCTGGCGTATCGACCTATAGTGTTTCCAATACAATTACCAGCGCTGCCAATGGAACGGCCTCTTTTTATAACAAAGCAGGTTCAGCCATTAAGGTAGCAAGTGCGGGAGATACTGTTACGACTAAAGCGAGCTTACTTTTATTTGATTACCCCTATGGAACGAGAACTGTAATCAATAATCCAGAAGTTTACCTTCATGAGATAGATGGAACTTCCATAAACCCATCTACTATTAGACTAACTAATCAAGATGGAAAAGAAGTTACTTTTTCAATTAAGCAAGAAACAGCAAATAATGGAAATAAAGTCTATGTATTAAAGACAACAGACGTGACTGTAGGTACATTTGTCGGTTATCCATACAAAACACAGTATTTAAATCTTAGTTATGACACGACCTTCGATGTAACTCTTGATAAAAGCATTGATATGGATATCCAAGACGTACTTGCTTGGGGAGGATCAAATATTACTTCCGCAATCGGTTCAAATAGTTTCTTAGATACCGGACTAGACGTGAACCAAAACGGCAAAGACAATGAAAAACTACTTTCCGTCAACAGTAGCGCGCTAAGCATCCCCAAACAAGACACCGTCACCGTAGAAACGTTCCTAAGCGTCGCCGGTGAAGGCGCCAAAGCTGCCTACGTGGAAGGGGATGACAGCACTGCTTCCTACTTTACTCCAGGAACCAACGCAGACTATACGGTCCAAGTCACCAATACTTCTAGCGCCGAAGCAAGCACATTTGAACTCTATATTCCAATCCCAAAAACAGGGCAAAACTTCGGATCCAAATTCCAAAATGACGCCTTTAAATGGGACATGAAACTAAGCGATGCTATCCATATCACCTCCGAACAACAAGCGCAGTTCGACGTGAGTTACGCAACCGAAGCGACCGCAGATAATTACGATTCAACTAGCCTATATAGCGCTACCGTATCCGACTATGAAAAAGTCAATATGGTCCGTATCAACGTTAAAACACAAATCAACGCCGGTGAAACTCAGACCTTCCAAGTCCCACTCCAAGTAAACGAAACTTTTGATTCGGCCAATGAAGGAAATAAAATCAGTGAGCGGGATGTCTACAACCCGTATTATCGGGTGATTACGAATACATTCTCCGGGTCATTAGCCGGCACGAAAGTAGGGGCGGAACTCGTGATTGGCGAAGTCGCTGGGACATTATTTAACGACAAAGATGCCAACGGACTCTTGGAAAAAACGAAAGGCGATGAAGTCCTCACTAGCGAAACTGTCGAACTTTACAAATGGAATAGCACCACTTCCGCCTATGAACCAGCAACGAAAAATGGGGAGAACATCACCGCCAAAACCGATGCCAACGGCGCCTATACGTTTGATTATACTTCCGACGTAGGGTACGGTAATTACGCTGTGAAATTCCCAGACAAAGCAGGGTATCAGTATACGTTGAAAAATGTCGGGAAAGATACGTCTATTGATAGCGACGTCCCCTACAGTGGCACTGATAAAGGTTGGGCGAAAAACATTGATCCCACACGGCCTACTTCTCAGTCCATCAATGCGGGTTATTACGCCTATACACCAGCGCAAGATTTGAAAGTCAATTTAAATGAGAAACGCGTACAAACCGGACGAAGCTTGGAGATTACCTTACCAAAAGTAGCCTCCACCAGCGGGCAAGCTGCCGAAGATACGATTGAACCAGCCTTCTTCCAAAATATCCAAGCAAGCACGAATGGATACAAGTGGACAAGCGCGAACACTAGCGTAGCGACGGTACAAACCTTAACAGACGGTTCTGCCGCTGTAGTAGGTGTTTCAGCTGGCAATAAAACAATCGCAGCGACCGATTTAACGATTGCCCTGCAAGACATCTTTGGTACCGAACAAAGCTCCACAGCACCGGTCTATGTTACTTCTCCGGATGGAACCATTGTGCAACAAGCTGGTTTCACCATGGGAGCGACCGATTTTTCGCTGGAATATAAAGCAGCTGTCGCATTAACCGATGCCCAGGCAGTAAGCCTCGCAAAAACAGCGGCCTTCGAAGAAGTGAAAAGTGGCGTTCAATCCAGTGCCCAAGATCGTTTAAGCTTCGTGCAAGTGAATCCAACACAATTAGCTGCCATCCAACATGGCGCGAAGCAAGGGGGGACTTACCCACTCACCTATACCTTAGCGAAAGAGGGGAAGACCGTCGGAGTGACGATTTCCGTCACTGTGGCGCAAGATTTAACTACCGTCCATGCCCATAATTCGACCTTGTATATCGGAGACACTTGGACAGCAGCGGATAACTTTGACAGTGCCATTGATAAAGAAGGAGATACCGTACCATTTAGCGATATCACCGTGTCTGGTAGCGTGGATACGAGTGTGGCAGGGACGTATCCGGTCACGTACAGCTATAACGGCGTATCCACCACGATTCAAGTGACCGTCAAAGATGACCTAACCGCTGTGAATGCCCACGATTCAACCATTTATACCAGCGATACCTGGAGTGCCACAGACAATTTGGACAGCGTGCTCGATAAAGATGGCAACCCGGTTCCTTTAGCGGATGTCACCGTAACGGGGACGGTCGATACCCATCAAGCAGGAACGTATCACATCACGTATACCTATGCTGGCGCGTCGACCACGATTACCGTCACTGTCAAAGAAGATAAATCCGGTATTAGTGTCCATGATTCTGCTATTTATGTCGGAGATAGTTGGAGTGCCGCAGATAATTTCGATAGCGCCTTTGATCAAGATGGTAACCTGATCGCTTTCGAAGCTATTCAAGTGACTGAAAAACCAACCGTGAATACGAACAAAGCAGGCACTTACCAAGTCACCTACAGCTACGGGAAAGTAGCACAAACGATTACCTTAACGGTCCAAGACATTCAAACTGCGGTGAATGCCCATGATTCAATTCTTTACATGGGCGACAGCTGGACCGCGGAAGATAACTTTGACAGCGCACGCGATAAAGACGGTCAATCCGTTCCTTTCTCGAACATCCAAGTAAGCGGTACAGTCGATACAGCACGAGCAGGGACGTATCCGGTCACGTACAGCTATGACGGGATATCCACGACGATTCAAGTAACCGTCAAAAATCCACAAACGGCCATCCACGCTCATGATTCTGTGCTATATACTGGAGACAGCTGGACTGCGAAAGATAACTTGGATAGCACGACCGATAAAGACGGCAACGCCGTTTCGTATAAAGACATCACTGTAAGCGAAAACCCAGCGGTGGATCCGATGAAAGTGGGAGTATACGAAGTGACTTACAGCTATGACGGGATATCCACGACGATTCATGTGACCGTCGAACCAAGACAAACTAGCATTGTCGTTCATGATAGCACGATATATGCAGGCGACCCATGGACGGCAAAAACTAATTTCGATCAGGCCACGGACAAAAAAGGCAAGCCAGTCTCCTTCTCGGCGATGACCGTCACAGGAACCGTGGACACCAACGTCCCAGGCACCTATGAAATTAGCTATAGTTACGATAGGGTTAAAGTCGTAGCGCATGTGACTGTCCTAAAAAACCAAGCTCAAATCACTGTGCAAGATAGCCATCTCCCAGTAGGGGGTAAATGGACCGCGAAAGATAATTTCATCCAGGCAACTAACCGTGATGGAAAAGAAATCGCTTTTGAGGATGTACAAACAAGTGGTACCGTCCAACCAAACAAAGCAGGGAAATACCAGGTCACATACACCATCGATCCAAATGAAGGTACCGCAGATGCAGGCCAAAGCCAATTATCCGTCACGGCTACCATTCAAGTCGAAGACCCAAACAAGCCAAGTAGCCCTTCCGGAGGTGGGACGACCCCTTCAGGCAACAGCAACCATCAACACACCACTAACTACGAAGCCACCAAACCGCTACCCAAAACAGGGAATCAAACCGACCCTTGGCTAGTCTGGACAGGCCTTGGCTTACTCAGCTTTAGTCTTCTTCTATGGCTATTTAACCGCAGAAAACGTAGCTTTAAATAATTAAAAAAAAGACTAGATCATTCTTTGATTTAAAATCATTGAGTGGTATAGTCTTTTTTGTTTTACGTACAAAATTCATATGGAACATTCTTGTTGTAATCTCGGTAAAATCTTCTAGTTGCTCTATTTTTCAACAGGTATAATGACTAGTGAAAGGATAAATAGCAAAATTTGTATTACAAGACCTATAGTTTTTGTAAAAAAATATTTCGAATTATGTAAATTGTGGAAGTGCTTACAGGGCAGTAACATGGAGTTAGGAACACGCCTTCTAAGTCATTTTATCGCAACTAGTATGAAAGGGTGACGGAGATGTTAAGTAGCAGAATGATACTAATTATAAAATATTTAGAAGGCAAGGATGAGTCAAATATTCGTGATATCAGCAAGGCATTAGAAATATCTGAGCGAAAAATCCGATATGATATCGACAATATTAACGATGCACTCACCCTAAATCAATTAAAACCAATTTTAAAGGAGGGGAAAGGGAGACTCGTTCTATCAGCGGATTTGGCCAAATTAGCGCTAGAGGAAAACAATGTATATATTTTTACTCCACAAGAAAGAATTAATATTTTGCAGTATTTGTTGTATTTTAATATTAAAAAAGTGAACCTGGAGCATTTAAGTAAATGGATGAACGTTTCGCGAACGACGATTAAAAAAGATTTATTACTAGTAGAAGACAGTTTCCAACAAGTGAACCTCCAGTTGGTGTATAAGCGAGGTTATCATTTAAATGGGAATGAAAGCGCTATTTTGAATGAGCGAGTTCGAGTACTTCGTGATTATATTGATTTAATCCAAAACGAAGATATCGAAACCAATTTTTACAAGAAATGCATATTGAACGAGATGAAAATTTCTTTTAAAAACATTGACTTGAGTGGTGTGAATAGATGGTCCAAACAACTCCTGAAACAGATGGGATGGATGCTAAATGACGAATCCTTTTACTGGTATTTAGCGAATATTTTAGTGTTTTGTTGGTATGTGAAAAATGAAATCGAAAACCCGTTGAATGATGCTAAATTGGTATTTCCAATCTTTAATTCGCAGCTCGTTCAAGGGATGGAAACCATTTTAGATTCAGAACTTACCCAGGAGCAGTTGAATATCCTAGTTGGTTTCGTCTTCTTTACTAATAAATACGCGAGCCTTAATGAAGAAATGGACTTAATTACAACCGAAACGCTGGTAAACGCACTTATAAATAAAATGAGTGAAGAGCTGAATTTACCTTTTTTGGAAGATGCCATTTTGTATAAAGGACTTTTGAACCATGTAGCCCCACTAATTGAGCGAATTCGAGGCGAGGTACAAATTTATGAAGATACATTCGATGTTATTCCAGCAGAATTTCTCTATGTTTTTGATGCGACAAGTAAAGCGATTAAAACCATACCATTGCTTGAAAGTGTTGAAAATAAAAATGAGATTTCGCTACTATCGATTCATTTCTTAGCAAGTATTCAACGGAACCAGCGAGAAGAAAAGTTAAATGTATTACTTGTTTGCGGACTTGGTTATGGTGCGATTGCAATGATGAAAGATACACTTAATAGTGAGTACCAAATTGCGTTTGTTGCAACTATTCCAGAATATATGTTGAAAGATTTTACGTCTTTTGCAGCAGTGGATTTAGTCATTACGACTGCAAAAATGACCACACCTTTGCCAAAGCCAACTGTTAAAGTAAGCCCGGTTTTAAAAGAATGCGATTTTGTGGCGTTAGAGCAGCAAGGCTTAAAAAAGAAGAATATTTTAACTAGTTATTTTGCTATTAACAAGCGACTTAGTTTTCTAGAGAGTTCAATTAAACAGCAAGTGATTAGTGTAATCAAAGAAGAACTAGGTTATGGGCATGTGAGTATTCCCAACAGAAAACTGGGCTTAAGTGAATTAATTGGAACAGATGCAATTCAAATCATTTCAGGAATGACAGCTTGGCAGGAAACAATTCAATTCGCTACAAGACTACTTTCGGATAATCAGTTTGTTCTTCCAGCTTATGCAAATAATATTATTGAAATACAAGAAGAATTAGGCTTTTATTCAGTGAAAGATGAGGAATTTGCTTTGTTTCATGGAAATGATAGCAGCTTAGTGAGAATGAATAGTATGGCACTTCTCATAAGTAAACAACCAATCGTTTTTGGTGATAAACAAGCAAAAGTAATTTTTATTCTCGCAAGTAAGGATAAAAAAGAACAGATTCCAGCAATCATTACTTTAACGAAAATGACCTACCAAACTGATTTTATTTCCCAATTAGAACAAGCGGAAAATGTGATTGATGCAGATAGAATTATTAAAAAATACGAGGAGGAGGTTAGGATAGTATGAGCATGGAAATCGACTTCTTGTCCATTTCTAACTTAGAAGTGAAAACGAAAGAAGAAGCAATTCTAACACTGGTAGATGCCTTAGAGCAAGCCGATTATTTGGAAGATAAAGTACGTTTTGAAAAAGATATCTTAGAGCGAGAGGGAAAACTTTCAACCTATATCGGACATGAAATTGGCTTACCTCATGCTCAGAGTCGTGGTGTAAATCGTCCTTGTGTTGTGATTGGCAAGTTAAGCGATCCAGTACGCTGGACGACAGATGACGAGTTTGTCCAAATAGTATTTTTAATTGCTGTCCCAGAAGATAATGCAGGTAATTTGCATTTAAAAGTACTTTCAAAATTAGCAAGATGGTTAATGCATGAAGATTTTCGAATGAAATTAAGAGTGCTGGATGATGCAGCAACAGTAGCTTTATTAAATAAAAGTGTGACGGAGGGTAACTAAATGAGAACGCTTAAATTTTTGCAAAAACATTTGATGACTGCAACTTCTTACATGATTCCATTTGTCGTAGCAGGGGGGATACTTTTTGCGCTATCGGTTATGTTAAGTGGTCAAGCCGCTGTACCGGATGCAGGTTGGCTCGCAAAATTAAATCAGATTGGTGCAGCAGGATTAGCACTATTTATTCCAATTTTGGGTGGTTACATAGCATTTAGTATGGCGGATAAACCAGGACTTGCTCCAGGGATGATTGGGGCATACTTGGCAAATGAAATTGGTGCAGGATTTATCGGTGGAATTGTTGCTGGTTTCCTGGCTGGTTTCGTCGTTATTCAACTGAAAAAAATTAAATTATCGACTTCGATGAAAACATTAGGATCTATTTTCATTTATCCACTGGTCGGAACATTAATAACCGGTGGGATTATCGTTTTCCTTATTGGGGAACCAATTTCTGGCTTTATGGACTGGATGACAAGTGCCTTAAATAGTTTATCTGGTGCAGCAAAAGTTCCGCTTGGAGCACTTCTTGGAGCGATGATTTCCTTTGATATGGGTGGTCCAGTCAATAAAGTAGCAGCAACATTTGCGCAGACACAAGTAGATACGCTTCCCTACTTAATGGGTGGTGTTGGTGTAGCGATTTGTGTACCTCCACTAGGACTTGGAGCGGCAACCCTACTTTTCCCTAAAAAATTTACTCGTGTAGAAAGAGACTCTGGTATTGCGGCTCTAATTATGGGAAGTGTGGGAATAACAGAAGGCGCCATCCCATTTGCAACAGCTGATCCGTTACGGGTTATACCTTCCATAATGACCGGAGCGATTGTTGGGAATATATCGGCGTTCTTATTTGGTTGTTTGAATCATGCACCATGGGGAGGGCTCATTGTACTTCCGGTAGTAGAAAATCGGATTGGCTATGTCATTTCGATTGCCTTAGGAGCCGTTGTAACAGCGGTTATGCTTAGGATATTGAAAAAAGATGCAACCGAGCTGGATGAGGCACTGGAAGAAGGTCAAGAAATTGATGATTTAGATATTAATTTTGAAGATATTTAGAAAGGATGATAATTAATGAAAATTGTAGCTGTAACATCTTGTCCAAGTGGAGTGGCGCATACGTATATGTCAGCAGAATCACTCGAACTTTCTGCAAAAAAAATGGGCGTTACTATCAAAGTAGAAACACAAGGCTCTTCAGGAATTGAAAATAAATTAACTGCTAAAGAAATCGAGGAAGCAGATTGCGTCATTATTACAAATGATGTGGAAATTAGAGAAAGTCAACGTTTTAAAGGTAAAAAAGTAGTGAAAATGAGCGTTTCCGATATTATTAAAAAATCTGACGCACTTATTAAAAAACTACAAACAATGTTTTCATAAAATTAAATTCTAGGAGGAACAAACAATTGAAATTACCTATTAAAAAAGCAGTCGAATCCCTTTTAAAATTACAAACAACCGGAGATAGCGCAACACTTATTGGCGTTGGTCCAATGTCACGAAATTTACTACAAGCAAGTTTTGAATTAGCGAAAGAAGATGACTATCCATTAATGTTTATTGCAAGTCGAAATCAAGTGGATGCAGATGAACTTGGTGGAGGTTATGTGAATGGTTGGAATCAATTTAGTTTTATTGACGCCATTAAAGAAGTTGCGGATGAAGTAGACTTTGATGGATTGTACTATGTCTGTCGCGACCACGGAGGCCCTTGGCAACGTGATCAAGAACGAAATGAGCATTTACCTACAGAAAAGGCAATGGAGCTTGGTAAGCAGTCGTATGTAGCTGATATTGAGGCGGGATTCGATTTACTGATGATTGATCCAACGAAAGACCCGTTTGAAGTTGGTAAAGTAATCCCACTGGAAACAGTGTTAGAGCGCACAGTGGACTTAATTGCCTTTTGTGAAGCGGAACGAAAAAAGCGTCATCTCCCGGAAATTGGCTATGAAGTAGGAACAGAAGAGACAAACGGCGGGCTAACCTCTACTGAAACATATGAAAAATTTATTATTCAACTGAAAGAAGAACTTGAAAAACGTGATTTGCCATTACCAACCTTTATTGTTGGTCAAACGGGAACTTTAACACGGAAAACAGAACAAGTTGGACATTTTAACTTTAAAAATGCGTATGATTTAGCGCAAATGGCGAAGAAATATGGCGTTGGATTAAAAGAGCATAACGGTGACTATTTGGATGATGTGACGCTTCTCGAGCATATCCCATCTGAAATTACTGCAACGAATGTAGCTCCACAATATGGTACAGAAGAAACGAGAGCATACTTGAAACTAGTGGAATTGGAGCGGAGATTAGCGGGAAATGGCTTAATTAAAAACCCTTCTAATACACGTGAAGTCTTACTCGTACAATCTATTAAGAGTGAACGCTGGCGCAAGTGGATGCTAGATGGACAAAAGGATATTACCGTTAATGAAATTATGCAAGATGACGAACTATCACTGGAAATACTAGACATCGCAGGTCATTATACATTTAATGATGCCGCTGTAAAAAAAGAAATAAATACTTTATATGCTAATTTAGCAGCCAATAATATTGATGGCAAGCGTTTTGTAATTGACCATATAAAGCGCCCAATCCGCAGTTACTCTGAATGTTACAATCTAAAAGGAGCAACAACAAGAATTAAACAATTAGCTAAATAAAACGATAAGAGTCTGGGCTTTTTGCCTAGGCTCTTCCTCATATTGCGTTTTAATGGTAGAGTAAGAGAAGTGGCTATTTTGTAGGAGGAAAACATGATTAATCTGATTTTTGATATTGATGATACAGTATATGATCAATTAAAACCATTTGAAGATGCTTTTAAAACCGTTTTTGGTGATGAAAGCAAACTAGAAATCGAAAATTTATATATTAAAAGTCGTTTTTATAGCGATGAAGTGTACCACCGGGTTGTAAATGGGGAAATGCTAAAAGCAGAGATGCATATTTACCGAATTACGCGAGCATTAAATGATTTTGATTACCAAATTACCAAAAAACAAGCAGAAATATTCCAACAGGTTTATGAAAATAATCAACGGAAAATCACGCTTTTACCAGGAATAAAAGAAGTTTTTACATGGGGGAAAAGCAAAAATGCGATTATGGGGATTATTACGAATGGACCAAGCTTGCATCAACAGCATAAAATAAATGATTTATGTATAAATGACTGGATTCCAGCTGAAAACACTTTTATTTCTGGGAATATTGGCTATGAAAAACCAGATAAACGTTTATTTGCGTTAGTAGAAGAGCAATTAGGAATGATTGGTTCAAAAACATATTATATAGGAGATTCTTTTGAAAATGATGTGATTGGGGCAAAACAAGCTGGATGGAATGCAATTTGGCTTAATCGACGTAAGCATCTAACACCGAAAGACGCACTCTATCAACCCGAATATTGTGTTACAAACGAAGAACAATTACTTGCTTTATTACAAAAATTAACTTGATTTTTTATGAAAACTTCTTTCATTATTTGAAAGAGGTTTTTTCTTTTGATTGACAAATAAAACGAAAGGAGATATTATAGATACATTAAGTCTTTGATTAAGAAGGTGAGATAATGAAATACTCAAAAGCAACTAGTTATGCGTTACATACGATGGTATACTTAGCCAATTTATCTGCTGAAAAGACGGTAGGTGTGAAAGAACTTGCTATCAAACAAAATGTATCACCAACCTACCTTTCAAAAGTGCTGACGATGCTCGTAAAAGCTAGTTTTGTCGAGTCAATAACTGGGGTAAATGGCGGATATAAATTAGCAAAACCAGCAAATGATATCAGTTTTTTAGACGTTATTCAAGCGATTGAAGGGAAAACAGCTTTCTTTCATTGCGACCCTAAAAATCATGCCGAAAGTAAGCCACATTGTTTAATTGGAGAAGTTATGGACAATGCCGAGCAACAAATGGAAGCTTATTTAAGTGAACAAACTATTGGAAGTATTGTCGTAGAAATCGAAAAACATCATCATTAAAGGAGTGGGAAAATGAATCATCATCACAATCACCACGGAGAAGCTGGTTTTAAGCGAAAAGTCGATTATTTAGACCGTCCGGAACGCAAGGAAGTTTTGTCTCCGGAAGCATTTATCCAAGAAGTGCCAGTGGATAAAGCAGACACTATACTGGATTTAGGTGCAGGAACAGGTTTTTTAACAATTCCAGCTGCGAAATTAGTGGATAATACTGTTTTTGCTTTAGACTTGGATCCACAAATGTTAGCACTTATCCAGCAAAAAGCAGCAAACGAAAATTTAACAAATGTGAATGTTTTAGAAGCAAGTATGGAGGGAATTCCGCTAGAAACCGGGACAATAAATATTGCACTTGCATCACTCGTACTCCATGAGGTAAGTTCGTTAAGCAAAGTTTTAAATGAAGTGAGTCGAGTGGTAAAAGCGGGCGGTTACTTCGCTTGTTTAGAATTCGATACAATAGGAACTGAATTAAAAGGTCCTCCAATGGAAATCCAGATTACAGCTAATAAGTTGGAACAGGCACTAGCTGATGCAGGCTTTGAAGTCGTGAAAAATTGGAACCTTTCAGAAGGCATGTATGTAACTATCGCCAAGAAAAAGAGATAATTGCTGGCAAGGTAAACAGGGAAAGATTGATTTAAGACAATTGTTTTAAATCAATCTTCTTTACAATGGAAGGTAAATTAGTTTATTTTTCTAAACGTTTACTCATAATTATGTCTATTTGACGATCATCCCCCATGTAAAAAGCATGTTTTCCCTCTGCGCTAAAACCCAATTTTTCATAAAATTGAATAGCGTTTTTATTTTGTTCCCAGACACCTAACCATATTTTTTCTACATGTGTTTCTTTTGCGATTTTTAATGCTTGGGTAAATAATTCCTTTCCTAATCCCTTTTTTTGATATGCTTTTAATAGATAGATGCGTTCTATTTCAATAGTTTTTCCTAGTATTTCTTCTGTTTGAGCTTCTTCTAGATTTAATTTTAAATATCCGGCGATTGCTTCTTGGTCATAAATAAAGTAAAAATAGGAATGCGGATTATCTAATTCTTTGCGCAATTTTTCTAAGGTAAAAGTTGTTTTTAAGTAGGTATCAATATTTTCTGGTTTATTTTGTGCTCTAAATGTTTCATCAAATGTTTTATAGCTTATTTCTAATAATGGTTCTAAATCCGTTATTGTGCATAAACGTATCATTATTTTTCCTCCAACAATTAATAATTTCTTTTATTTCCTTTTTTTACATATAGCCAGTCATCAGCAATGTTATTTTTTACTTTTTTAAGTGCTAGTGAGAGCGCACTTATTTCTGACTCATTAAACCCTTTTAAGGCAATTGAATTGGAATGTTCATTTTCGCGAATAATTAGGGGATATAACTCCTGTCCATATTCGGTTGGAAATAGTAATTTATTTTTTTTATTGTTTTTATCAGCTTTTTTTATAATAAGTCCGTTTTTTTCTAAATTTTTAATGGCTCTAGAAGCAGTTGTCCGATCGATTTTTAGAATATCGACTAATTTTTCTTGAATAATACCGGGATTTTCACAAATTCTAACTAAATAAACAAATTGCCCTTTAGATAGATTTAATTCTTTAAATTCTATATTGCTAATCGAGTCTAGCGCGCGAGCAATAACCCCTATATCTCTTAAAATATCTTTCATTGCGAACCTCCTTTTTATTGCATTTACAACAAAACGAGTATAACACATTAGGGGAGTGAAAGGAAGTAGCTATAATAAAATGACGGTTTAGAAGTAAATAAAGTTAATTTGCCAAAAGGATAATCCTACTTAAAATACGCCCCTAAAGTCCAAGTGGAAGATACTGGCTTTAGGGGCGTAGATATAATGAAAATATATTTAGTTGATTAAATCGAGTGCTATTTTTTTAAACTTCTCACTGTTTATTGTCTCGTAATCTGTAATCTTAATTACTGTAAGCGGGATGTTTATAGCCTTTTTAGATTGATTCTCATTACTCTATTCTTTATCTTTTAAATGATGTCCTTCAATATCGAGTGAAGGGAGAACTTTATCTAGCCATTTTGGCATATACCATGTAGCTTTTCCAAAGAGTTTAGAGATGGCTGGAATGATTGTTAGACGAACAATAAATGCATCAAACAATACACCAAAGCCAAGTGCGATACCAATGGATTTAATCATAGGATCTGGCACAAAAACGAAACTGATGAAAACAGAGAACATGATTAACGCTGCTGCAATAATAACTGGACCACTTTCTCGTAAACCAGTTTTGATGGAGTGGGTATTGTCTTTCGTTAGGGTGTATTCTTCATGAACACGTGACATTAGGAATACCTCATAATCCATCGCTAGTCCAAATAAAATTCCAGTTGCGATAACAGGCAGGAAGGCGAGAACTGGTCCGGTTGTGCTGATACCGAATAAATTACTAAATACTCCTTCTTGCATGATTAAAGTGGTGAAGCCAAGTGTTGCCGTTAGAGAAAGTACAAAGCCAAGAACTGCAGTCAAAGGGATCAGTAGTGAACGGAACACAACTGTCAATAAAATGAATGCTAACACAACGATAACACTTGCGAAAACTGGAATTGCATCGTTTAGTTTTTGTGACATATCTATATTAATTGCGCTTTGACCAGTGACTTCTAAATTAATATTATATTTACTGTCTGTAGTTTTTGCGTAGCTTCTGAGATCGTGAACGAGTTGCGTTGTTTTATTATTTGTAGGACCAGTCTTTGGAATAACGCTAATTAGTGCGTAGTTACCAGATTCACTAGGCATTGGCGGTGTGATGATTGCTACATCTTTTATACCAGAGATATGATTAGCAACTTCCGTTAAATGAGCCGCGCTATTATCCGCTCTAATATCTGCTAAAATAACTAATGGTCCATTAAAGCCTTCACCAAATTTATCAGATAAAATATCATATGCTTTTTTCTCCGTGGAATCTTTTGGTTTGGAGCCATTATCAGGAATTCCAAGTTCCATTGAGCCAAATGGTATGCTTAGTCCACCAAGTAAAACAACTGCAAGTAAAAATGCGATAAGTGGCTTTCCAACAACGAATTTCGTCCAAATATTTTCATCTTTTTTATTCTTTTTATCTTTTTGTGGCTTGATTTTATTATGAAAGATGCCGATGAATGCTGGTATTAGAACTAATGCGGAAAGAACAGCAAATAATACGCTGAGTGCTGAGGCAAGTCCCATAACAGTTAAGAAGTCAATACCAACAAGTGATAAACCACAAACAGCAATAATAACGGTAATTCCTGCAAATATTACTGCACTTCCAGCTGTTCCGGTTGCAAGACCGACAGCTTTTATGTGATTTTTTTCTGTACGGATGATTTGACGATACTTAAATAGAATAAATAACGCGTAATCAATAGCAACTGCGAGACCAATCATAACAGCTAGTGTGAGTGTAACATTTGGCATTTCAAAGTAGCTGGAAATAATGGCGATAATACCAATGCTCGTACCTAGACTGAGAATTGCGGTGATAATCGGCAATCCAGCGGCGATAACTGATCCAAAAGCAATAATTAGAATGACAAGGGCTACGACGATACCAATTGCTTCTGATGAACCGCCAATATCCATTGGTGTAATCATAACGTTTCCAGTCAATTCTGTTTGCAGATTTTTATCATCCATAGCTTGAAGGGAATCTTTGACTTTGTTTATGGATTCTTCATTGACAGCTAAAGCATTGATGCTGTAACTAATATCAGCAAAAGCAGTTGTCATATCTGGGCTGATCGTTTTTGCTTCATAAGGATTTGCAATAGCATCTATCTTAGGATCATTTTTCTCGATTTCAGTTAATACTTCTGTGATTGCAGCTTGAGATTCCGGCGTTAAGATGCCTTGCTTCTGCTTGCTTTTGAAAACAACACGAATGCTCCCTTTTTGACTATCCTGTTTAAACTCTTCCTCGATTTTATTTGATGTATCAAGTGATTTTAGACCATTCATTTTGATATCGTCCGTAAAATTAACACCTTTGATTGCTAATACCGTGACGATAATTCCTAAAATAACAAACCAAGAGAAAATGGTTTTCCATTTATGTTTAGCGAATGTTTGTCCTAGTTTGTAAAGTAAATTTGCCAATTAGTTGTTTCCTCCTCCAATTCGAGCTATTATATTTATAAGCATACAGTGTATATTACATGAGTATAAGCGAAAAAGTAAGCACCAGATTGTATATAGTGTATAGTTAAGTGACAGTTTAGGGGATGTGTAGATGAATCAAACAGATTTGCGTGTACAAAAAACAAAAAAAGCGCTTTACACAACGCTTTTAGAATTACTTAAAACAGAAAAATTTTCAAGTGTTACTGTAAATAGTATTTGTAAACAAGCTTTAATCCATCGAACCACTTTTTATAAACATTTTTTGGATAAATATGATTTATTATTATATGTTTTACATGAGCAGTTTCAAGACTATTTTGCATTAGATATTAAAGCACGTATTAAACATCCATTTCAGTCAGGTTTTGACACAATTTATCAAAATGTAGAGCTTATTTTAGAAAAACAAAAGGATGATGAATTTTTCTTAAAAACAATGGCCACTTTTTTCTTTACGGAGTTTCAAAAAGATATAGAGGCAAACATGGATAAGTTAAAATTGTCCGATGAAATCCCAGCTGAGTTATTTACTTATATTTATGCTGCTAATTTGGGCGCAATTATGTATTGGTCTCAACAAATGCCAACACCAGCAGATTGGGCGCATATGGATAAACTTTTTAACGCTATTTTAGCAGTGGAGATTGATTGGTAGAGGTATATATACATAAAGTATTATGATCTCTCTTGCACATATTTTGACTGTTTTAAGTTTTTATAGGTGCCCAATTGATAAGAA
Organism: Listeria ivanovii subsp. londoniensis; assembly: GCF_000763495.1. Lineage (GTDB taxonomy): Bacteria > Bacillota > Bacilli > Lactobacillales > Listeriaceae > Listeria > Listeria londoniensis. The sequence continues at coordinate 755,340 of NZ_CP009576.1, forward strand.
TAAAATGTTACTATAAAAGAAGATTTGGTAGTATATAAGTGAGTTTCCTAGAAGAATTCAACCATGTTAGAAGCGTGTAGAGAATTGGAGTAATGAAAATGAGACAAATTCCATATTTATCGAGTAACCAATTATTTTGTATATGGGCAATCTATTTACGCTTCCAAAAGGTTTCATTTAGTACTTTTAATAATCTTTTTTATCTTCTAAAAAAATTGTTATAATAAGAACAGGTGAAAATGAACAATAGGAGGAGTAGCTTACTTGATTATTACTTTATTGATTATTGTTGGGATAGTTATTGTCATTATTATCTCGTTATACTTTATTATTGCGACTGCAGTGAAAAAAGCGAGCAATACAAACTGGGAGGAGACTAATGCTCTCGTCGTAGCTAGCAGATTCACTAGCCGAACAATGGGAGATGAAATATCACGTGCACAAGGCGAGACTGTCCGTAGAGTGGAGCTAACAGTACGGTTCAAATTACGAGATGGAAGTGAGTTTGAAGGGAAAAGGTGGGTAAATATAAAGACTAAACATAGCTCATGGTTATATGAAAACAAAGTAGTTACAATCATGTACGATATAAGCAATCCAAAACGGTTTAAAATTAAAGAATAAGCAAAATACAGCTATTAACAGAAAATCATATAACTAGTGCTAAAATAAATCGTATATTGATAAACTCGTTTGCTCTTTTTTATGAAAAATATATCAAGCCAAAATCGCTGGCACTGTCATGTTTACTAGAGATAAAACGTGATAAAGACAATAGTACTAAGCGAAAAGTTGAATGAAATCGAAAAAAATTATTCATGCGTTTAGTATTGCACTTTACAAAGAATTATTCAACATCATATGTCATAGCAAATTCGTGGTAAAAATTCTCTAAAATATGCTGATTTAAATAGAAAAAATCATCTTTTATAAGCCGGATTAGTAGAGCCGTTTTATAAAAGATGATTTTTTTTAACGAATTAATAAAACGGAGAAACGGGGATTCGAACCCCGGCGCGGCATACACCGCCTAACAGATTTCGAGTCTGTCCCCTTCAGCCGGACTTGGGTATTTCTCCTTGTAGTTGTATCAACGATTTGAGAGTATTTATGATTTTTTGACTATCATTTTGACTATCAAATCAATTTCAACAGATTTTATTTTAGCATAAAATCAGAAAAAAGAGAAGCTGTAGAATCTTTCTTTTCTTGAGTCACATGTGTATAAATATTAGACGTAGTTTGTATATCCGCATGTCCTAAACGTTCTTGTACGTCTTTTAGTGATGCGCCAGCTTCAAATAACAGTGAAGCGTGCGTGTGACGGAAGCCATGACAAGTTATTTTTTTAAATTCAGTGTGATGTTTAAAAATGGTATCTAACCATGAGTAAGTAGCGCTGGGGTTATAGTATTTACCTTCATTGTCGAATGTGATTTGTACTTTATCTAATCTCAAAATATGATGATTTTCACGTTGATACTTTTTCCATTTTTTTAACACATCAACTGTAGATACATCTATACTTATGTCTCGCTTACCAGCTTTTGTTTTAGTAGTATTCACTAAAATGCGAGCATGTTCGCCACGTGAGAGAGTTTTATTTATATACAAACGTTTGTTGTTTAAATCTACATCTTTCCATGTCAGCGCTAGTGCCTCAGACTTTCTCAATCCCGTAAAAGCTAACAGATAGAAAAATGTATATTTGAAAATATCGTCTTTGACAGTATCTAAAAACGAACGTAATTCATACTTGTCATAGAATGTAATATCTTTTTCCTCTTTTTCTATCATTTCTCCGCGCGGAATAATGACAAACGCAAACGGATCAGTATCAATTAAGTGTAATGATATTGCATATTTAAAGACACGAGAAGTTAAATTTTTCAAACGTTTATATGATGTCGAATTTGTTTTTGACCATGCGTTTATGACTTGCTGACAGAAATGTATGTCTATTTTATCGATAAACTTATCGCTAAAAAATGGTAATATGTGATGATTGAAGAATATTTTAGTGCGTTCTAACGTGCTTTCTTTGACTGTTTGCGTATAGAGATCTAACCATGAAAAATACACTTCTTCAAATTTCAGCGCCTTTTTTTTGGTTTTCAATCCACCTTCCTCTAATATTTGCATTTCAATGCGCTTTAGCTCCATTTTAGCTTCTCTCTCTGTTTTAAATCCTCGGCGAGTGGTCTGTTTTCGTTTTCCAGTCATGTTATCTATACCAGCATAAACTCGAAACATATAACGAATTTCATTTTTTGAATTCAAATATGATTTAATACGTTTATCCATTTTTATCCTCCTAACCGAATGTATGTTCTTTTGAAGGGTACAGCAAATTATGTTAAAATGAATTTACATACTCCTATGTGTGTATTTGAAAACGCTTATCTCTGTGCGGAGAGGGCGTTTTTTGTTATTTAAATATCAAGTTTTCTAGTTTCTACATTCTTCTTTTTATTATTTGTTCTATATTTCTTCCAGTCATCTTTTGTGATATAGAATTTATCGTAAGTACTGATATCCTGAACATAAACCTTTTTGCCGAAAAAATATTTGAATAAGTAAATAAAGAGCAAAATAAATGAAATGCCTAAAGTCGGTATCAACAAAACAAGCCATAGCACAAACAACCAAATGTCAATCTTGTCATTCATTCTTTTTAAAATTAATTTATTTCCATTGATTGCCGCTTGCTGTTCCATTTGTCTCATTCTTTGCAGTGCTGCTAATGAATCAAAAGCCAAATCCAATCACTCCTTTTAATTTTTTATGGTTTCACCAGGTCCATCTGCTCCAATTTGTATCGCTCCATCGTCTGTATAAGCATGTTTATAAGTAGCAATCAGGTCTCCAAATTTTGAGTCTTTATTTTCTGGCGATTCATAGAAATAGATGAATATACTATTAAGATCTTTGTTATCATCGATAATCTTGTTTAAGTTTTCTTTAATGTTCTTTTCAGATGTGTTTTTTAAAGTCACTCGATAATAATTTTGTTTAATCTTTTCTTTTTTTGTTGTTTCTACAATTTGATATCCATTTTCTTTGGAATTCTTTTCATTAATAGCAGATGTTCCCATTATCAATCCTATTAAAAATAATGAAAAACCAACTATCAAAATAATAATAGGAACCTTCTTTTGTTTCTTTCTAAAAAGATTAACAATTAGCCAAACGATCCCAACTAAAAACCCCAGAATTCCTAATATCGCAAAAATTGAATCCAAATTCATCTCTCCCTTTATCAAATTTTTATATAAACACATTTGTGCAAATACCTAGCAAGCGATAATTTGAATGCTACTTCTAAAAATGATTACATATCCGTTACATTCAACTGTATTTCCGTACTTGTTCTTATAATACTCTATAGAATGTTTTAAAAAATCTTCGGTTACTTCTAGAAAATCCGCAACTTCGTAGTAATCAGTGAATCCTTCATAATAAGCATCTATGATTTTACGTAAAGAGACAAGTGATTTATAACCCCAGCCTCTTGCAAGTTTTTCTTGTTTTCTATCATTAACTGTTTTCTGATTAATGATATTTCCAGCCGTCAATTTATGATGTCCGACTTCCTCAGCTAAAGTACAACGCATTTCAATGTCATTTTGTCGAGGATTTACGAATATTCTACTATTATAATATAATCCTTTGTGAAATTCTTGCATATTTTTGTCTTCAATGATAGTTAGTTCAGGATATTGCTCTCTGTATTTATCTAACCACATAAATCCATCTCATTTCTTATTTATATTTTTGTTGAATCAAGTCAATATATTCAAGAATTTTTTTCATATCTTCTTCCGTTGCAGCGGGATCAATGTGCGCTGCAAGTGTTGCCGCTTCTTGAGGAATGTCGTTGTCGACATAGGGGTTTTCAGTTCTTCCTAAAAGATAGTCTGTAGAAACGTTGAAAAAATCGGCTACTTTTTTTAAACTTTCTCCATTTGGAATTTTTTTCTTCCAAGAATAGAGCGAATTCCTGCCAAATCCTAATTTTTCTTCTAGTTCAACAATACTAATTTTTTGCTTCTCAGATAAAAATTTTACTCTATCAAACGTAGTCATATCATACACCTTTTCATATTAGCAACAAACATTTTAAATTTTAATAAAGAAAACAGTTGACATCTAACTTAAAGTTTAATATACTATGTTCATAAGCTAATTATTTAGCTAAACAAGTCAACAAATAACCCCATAAAATTCTCGTTCCCCAACGATTTATGGCTTGATTGTATGCTTATTTAGCTATGTCTAGATTCTACACTAAAGTTTAAATTTTGTCAACAATATGCTAAATAATTAGCTAAAAAGATAGAAAGGAGCAAAAACATGTCAGTTGAACACCAGCGTTTTGCGGTTGCAGTATACGCAAAATTAAAAGCGATAAACATGAAACAATCTGATTTAGCAAAAATGTTAGGTATTAGCAATCCTTATTTATCAGATATCATAAACGGCAAAAGAGACGCGGCGAAAGTTAGAAAAGAGATTGCGGAAATTTTAGAAATAGATGTTGATTAGAAAGGAGATTGACATTAAATGATCATCAAATTAGACAAGGACAGTTATTATTCGCAACAAGAGTTACTTAAACAATTAAGTATTGGTTATGAAACATTAAGGAAACTTGAAATCAAAGGAGAACTTTCCGCACGTAAACTAGGAAAGACTATCTACTATCAAGGTGCAGATGTTCTAGATTCTTGGGACAGGATGCTAAAGAGGTGAATATGAATATAAGAAGGTGTGAAGATGAACAAAGAAATTCAAGATTTAATTGTTGAGATACGAAAATACGACCCAAGTTACGTTCCAAAATCAGTTGGAAAATATTTGCTAGTTGAACTTCAATCAAAGCATTTAGATCATCAAATTAAATATAAAAAAAGACCAAAGTACAAACATCGCTTCGCTAATTCACTTGAGAGGCATTGGTAAAAGAAAAACCCACAGCTATAAATAGTAAGTTAGAGCTTACTAAAACTGTGAGTTACGAAATAATATTTGAATTAATTATATCACAGAAGCGGAGTTTTGAGAATGAAGAAATTAATCAAAAAACATGAAAATACATTGTTAATTTATCTGTTTTGCTTACAAGTCGGCATGTTTATATCAGTAATTTATATTTTGCTTGAATGGTTTCAATTATTTATGAAATGAGGTTTTAGAATGAAAATATTACGATTTTTCGGACTTATAAGTATTGACGAGGACGGAAAAGAATACATTGAAAAATCAGACATAAATACAGTAGTATGCTTAGCTTTGACTGTTTTAATTGCATTTGTGGTCTGTATAGGAAGTCTGATATTAAATGGTTGAATTAATAACGATTATTGCATTGATTCTTTTGCTAATGCTACTTGCCAGAGGTGATAGAGAATGAACGTAGAAAATCCGCTAATAGTTGATGATTTTTGGGACGATGGATTCCGACATTGAAGAATTTAAATAAGCGAAAAGAGGAGGGCTAAAAATGACACAAACAATAATAAAAAACACGACAGATAAAAATGGAATGGAACAATACAACGATATTGGCTATTTCCCTACTATAGAAAAAGCTTTAGAAGCATTCGCTGAAAACCACATCAGAACATCAGAGATTAGTGGTTTTAAAGAATTAGCACAGGAAGTGAAAATGGTAAGGGAATTGCTAGATGCAATAAAAAGCAGGTTGGAGGTAGGATATGAGACCAATTGAGTTTAGAGGTAAGGTAACATGCAGTATCAAAGAACTGGAAGAAATCGGAATCAAGCACACAAACGGATGGATTTACGGGAGCTACATTGATGGTTTTATTATTGACGGAGTCGTGGAAGCAAATACTGAGTATATTGCAATTGAAAAGTGGTGTGCAGTAGACTCGAAAACAGTTGGGCAGTATACAAACGTCAATACACCGAGCGGAAAGAAGATATTTGAAGGGGACATAGTAGAAATTGATGTACATGATCACTTAGGTTGGAATGTGATTAAAGGCAAAGTTATTTTCTTAGAAGGCGCTTGGCTAGTTACAGATAGTGGGAGTTTCGCTATTCCGTTGTGGTCTGAAATAAACGAAATAGAGGTTATTGGAAACATACACGAAAATCCGGAATTGTTGGAGGTGTCGGAATGACAATGCTAATACACAAAAGTAAAAAGTACAATATACTGTCTCATGACAAATTAATGTATGCAAATAAAATATTACTAACAGCTCAATATAAATATGGTGTTCAAAATCGCTGGGTTAATCACTTCGATTCAACCGAACTTGGAATTGTTTTAGACATAGACTATACAGTATCTGCAAATCCGACACAACTTTATGGAGGAATCTGGATTAGAGATAATGATTTTGATATTAGGTATGTTGATGTTGAATTTGCTCAATTAATTGTGATTGAAGAGGTGTCGGAATAATGTGCGAATTTTGTAATAAGGATGTAAATAAGAGAGTTAAGAATATAAGCGACGATAACGACGAAATGCGGTTGAATAAATCAAGTCAATTAGAAGTTGCAGCAGGCTGGCAACATGGATTTACTTATGCTGAATTTAATATTAAATACTGTCCAATGTGCGGAAAGGAATTATGAAAGTAGAATTAGATTTCAGCGGATTTATCGAGATTGACACTTTAATCAAACTGGAAAATATAAACATATGTGCGTGGTGCGGCGGAATTGGCACTATAAAAACACTTGTGGGTTACGCTCGATATGATGCAGGTGCGCTAACCAAAAAAGAATATATAGAATGTCCAAAGTGCAAAGGGACAGGATATTCTCAGAACGGCAGACTTTAGTATGTTGAAGGAGGAAAAAACATGAAAAAAATAAAAAGCCTCCTGTCAAAACTGAACAGAAAGGTAAATCCAGATGATTATTTTAAAGCGAATGAAGGAATAAAAGTCATACAAAACAATGTAGAAATCGAAAAAATAACAGCTAGCTACAAAGTAAATAACGACGAACCTATCCCTATCGAATTTATCCACAAGCGTTTAGCTCATTCGCTAGCTGATCAACTAAAACATTTTCATGTGCATGAAAAATTCGAGGCTGAATATATAGAATATCGCGCAGAAATTAAAGTTATTAAAGGGGATGCAGAGTAAGTGAATTTATTTGAAGAAGAACTAGCAGAAGCAAAGGAAATGGTGGCAGAACGCTCTACAGAGGAACTATTTGACAATTTAAAAGAAATGAATCGTGACGTGCAGGAATATACCTGCGGAATACAAGTGATTCTTGATGAGCTTAGTAGAAGAGAAAAACAAAATAAGGAGGAACTATATTTTGTAAAATATCCACTTCTCAATTTCACTAAATATGGGGTAACTTTCGAGGAGTTGAAAATATCTACTATCAAACGTCTAGGTAATGTTTTTCCCACATATAGAGTAGACAAACGTCATTATGAGCTTAAACAAATTATTAAAAATGCAAAGTCGATAGACGAAATGGTAGAACGGATAAATACTCAAACAGATTTTCATATTGTTGTAAAGGAGGAGGAAATAAAGTAGGTGAAGAAATATAGAATTATTGATGTAGAGAGTGGGTGTCCTATTCTACTAACAGGGATAACATCAACAAGGTTATCTTGGGCAATAGTGAGACCGTCGGAGGAAACGGTATTAGAGAAAAAACTATTTGCAGAACGATTAATCCGATTTTTAGAAGAACAGAATGCCATGTATAAATTTAGAGTAGAAGAAATACTAGAAAAATGGTTTGTTGAATATGTAAATGATTTAGGGATAGTACAGTATTTATTCGCAATAGATAACAATACGCAAACACGACAACTAAGATTCTCGTGGACAAAAGAAAATGATGAAATGTACACGACTGTATCACTTGCTCAAGCAGAAGCTATTTGCACTTTAGTAAGCACCTGTGAAAGATATAAAAATGCAAAGTTAACTGTAAAGGAGGTTCTAAATTGACAAAACAAATCATCATCAACGAAGCTAACAGTTTACTTCACAGAAAAAGCAAAGAACTAAGTAAATCAATCATCAAAACGCCTAAAGATCTCGAACGTTTCGCGATTGGGCTTGATAAATTATCGCAAGATATGTGGGATTATAAAAATGAAGTGGAGGGATTAAAATGAGTATTCAACCGGGCGATAAAGTAGAAGTGCAGGATAGGGCAGGAGTGGAAAAATATGTAATCGATGGGGAAATTTATAGAGTCATTGGATTACATCAAAGTGGAATGTTAAAGATTCAAGATATTGATGGATTTGGAGTGATTTTTATTCCACGCAATCAAGTTAAAAAAGTTGTGGAGGACGTGAATGTTTATTGATTGAATGGAAAATAATTTCATCAGGCAGTAAAGGGAATTGTGTGATTATTGATAATGTGATGGTTGATTGTGGAGTCTCATTTAAAAGGATTAAAGAACATTTGTATGATATTAACTATTTATTGTTAACTCATATTCATTCTGATCATATTAATTCTAGTACATTAGAAAACATCAGAAAGTTGTTTCCTAAAATAACTATTATAGGAAATTATCAAATAGCACAAATGTATGACATTGATATCATTGGAAACAGTGGTTTTACAATTAGGTCATCATCTTTTGAAGTCACACCTTTTGAGTGTTTTCATGATGTTATCACACAAGGTTACACGTGGTGTGTGGATGGTAAAAACATTATTTACGCAACAGATACTAGTTCACTTGAAAATGCTCCTTCATTGAAATTTGATTATTTATTTCTCGAAAGTAATCATGATGAGAAAAAACTTGAAATGGCGCGTAATAAATCAAAGTATGGATACGACCCTTATAAAGGTGGTAAACGACATCTTAGCACACAACAATGTAAAACTTTCTACTATTTAAATAGACGAAACAAAGAAAGTCAATTGATTGAACTGCACAAGAGCGAAAGATTTTATTAAGGAGGGACAGAAAAAAATGGTCATGACAGAGGAAGAGGCGATGGTTTTGCTTCTATATAAGGAATGCGACAGTGTCGAGTTTAAAAAATTTAATACAAACGTGGAAAAAGCAACAAGTTTTACCAGATTAGCTAATAAACCTAATTTTGAAAGTAACTATGATGAAAATTTAGGTGTGTTAAATTGGTTTACTTCGAAACATAAAAATATCGACGTTATAGCTTTTTTGAAAAGAGGTGAAAATAATTGAACACTTTGCCAAAAATTAATATCGAATCGCCTGTTGTCACGCGAGGTTCTATCTTATTTCCTGCATATGAAAAAATAAAAAGCGACTCTTTATTGTTAGCACAGCAGATTGAAACCATTGAGGTGACAGAAGAAAACGTTAAACAATCTAAAAAATTACTCGCAGCAGTGAATAAAGAAGTAAAGAATTTAGAATCGGAACGTATTTCAATCAAAAAAGAAATGCTGGAACCTTATAACGAATTTGAAAAACAAGTAAAAGAAATTGTATCAATCGTAAAAAAGGCAGACGAAATGGTTAGACAACAAATTACACAATTGGAAGAAGAAGAAAGAGAAGATAAAAAGCTTGTGCTAAAACGAATGTTTGAAAAGCGTATTAAAGCATATGATTTTAAAACATATTTCACATTTGATGATTTTTTAGAAAACAGGCATTTGAATAAATCGCTATCTATCAACAAGATAGAAAATGAAATGGTTGAATGGTTAACTAAAGTTGAGAACGAATTAAAAGTCATTGAAACAATGCCTTATGCTGATGAAATCATCGCAGAGTATAAAGAAACAAAGGATTTAGCAGTCAGTGCGCAATTGGTTTCTGAGAGGCACAAAGCGCAAGAAGTAATCAAAGAAGCGAAGAATGATATTAAAGATGATCAACTGCATAGCAAAACTATATTTACATTGTTTGATGAGAAAGACGCAAAATTAGTAGAAATGTTTATGCAACAAAATAAAATAAAATTCGAAAAGGTGGAGAAGTAAAATGGCACAAGGTGAAAAATTAGAACAATTAGAATTGGTAGAAGTAGTAATCAAAGAAGGCAAAGCGACTTTACAATTCGTTGATATGGAACGTGGGGAATTGAGAGAAGTTATTTTTAATAAGAATGTATTTGATAAAGAAAAAAATGAGTTTATACCAGATGAGGAAAAGGCAGTAAAAGTGGAAGAGTGGTGTCAAGAGTACTTCCAATTAACTTTTGATGAATTAGCAAAAGCGATCGGTGTGAAAAAAGATGTTTATGCTTATGATACATTCAACAGTCTGTGGAAATCCGAGCAAATTGCTAAGTTTGATAAAGACATGGTTGGACAAATTATTTCATCCACTGTAAAAGATGTTACAGATGACGGAATCGGAGTTCATATTAAATTTGAATATGAGGGGGAAGTTTATCAATCTAATATGACCTATTCAGATTATGTGGAAACAATGAAAAAGTGGTTTACAAATCCTCAGAGACAAAGAAAACAATATGAAAAATTTGAAGAGAAATTTGGGATTAGTATTGACAATAAAGAAGAACTGATTGGTAAAGATATCATGGTCGAAGTTAAGTCGGCTTTCGGTAAATTTGTTTATCCTGACATCAAACCATTTCCAAAGAAAAAGAAATAATCATGAAATGACAATCTAGTAACTTGAGAGCGAGCCACGTGTTCGCTCTTCAATAAGGAGGACAAATGAACAATCTACTTTTTTACGATATAGAAGTTTTCAAAGAAGATACACTAGTTGTGTTTAAAGATATTGACAAGAAACTAATCAAGTTATTTCATAATGATTTTGATGGTATAAAAGACCTTATCACTGAAAAAACACTAGTAGGTTATAACAACCATTTTTACGATGACTTTATACTGACCGCAATGTTAGATGGATTTACTCCGTGTCAAATAAAGAAACTAAATGACGAGATAATCGGAGGACAGCGAAAGAAAAGAATACATCCCTCTATTCATTCTCTCGATTGTTTTCAACAAATAGATGTCGCAAAGCCCGGTTTGAAAAAGATTGAAGGGAATATGGGGAAAATGATTTTAGAATCTAGTGTGGACTTTACACTGGATAGAAAGCTTACAAATGGGGAGTTAGAAGAAATTATTGATTACTGTTCTTATGATGTAGATACAACTATAGAAGTATTTCAAATGCGTGAATATAATTATTTCAATGTCAAAGACACATTAATCGAAATGCTTCCTCACAATCTTCAATCTAAAGCGCACAAATGGAACACGACGACAATTAGCGCAAATGTTTTGATGGATAAACCATCACCAAAATGGTCAGATGTTCGACTTGGTGAATATGATCCAGAGGGAAATTATGAAATGTTAAAACTTATACCTCGAGAAGTAGTCGATATTTGGCAAGATAAAGAACAGAAGAAGAAGAAAAGTATTACAATAAAAGAATTTGATTGTGATGTTCAGTTTGGATTTGGTGGATTGCACGGTGTTCATTCAACTAGAAAAAGATTTGAAAATGTAAAATTATTAGATGTAGCTTCTATGTATCCGCATATCATTTTAAATCTACAAGCATTGGGACCAGCAACAAATAAATATCATGAGATTTTAAATAAACGAATTGAAGTGAAACACAAAGATAAAAAATTATCTGATGCATTAAAGCTTGTTCTTAATTCAGTTTACGGAAATTTGAAAAATCAATACTCACTGCTCAATAATCCAAACGCAGCATTGAGTGTTTGTATTTACGGACAGATAGCTTTATACGAGTTATGTAAACGCCTTTCACCATTTGTTACTTTAGTCAACATAAATACCGATGGAGTTGCTTTTACTACTACAAGTGATGAGTATAAAACAATCTGGAAAGAATGGGAAGAAGACTTTCACCTAACACTCGAAGAAGACAATTTCGAACTATGGATTCAGAAAGATGTAAATAACTACATCGCTCTACAAAATGGTGAAATTAAGACAAAAGGTGGCGATGTAAGTCGTTATCATTCAGACCAGTTGTTTAAAAATAATAGTATACGAATTATAGATATTTGTTTAGTAGAATACCTCGTCAACAATCAAGACGTTTTAACTACAATACAAGAAAATCTAGATAAACCGCACCTGTTTCAGTATATTTTACAAGCAGGTGGGACTTATAAAGGCACTTTTGACAGCAGTGGTAAACAATACAATAAGATTAATCGTGTATTTGCATCACGAAAAGAAGGAGTTTTGTTACAGAAAAAAAGGCAGGATGATGGGTTAGTAAGATTTCCCGATACACCTGACAACATGCTTGTGTGGAATGATGAGTGTGACAAGATAGAAAACTTTAGTCAATTGATTGATATTACTTTCTACTATAATTTAGCGAAACAACGCATTGAGAGGTGGGAATAAATGTGTATGTCGAATATTTAGAAGGGGAAAAACACGATGTGTCAGGGGCAGACATATCAGAAAACCATGAAACATTTCAAGATGCTGGTTATTTGCTAACAGATGTTGACTTGATTATTGATATTGATAATTTAAGTAAAGAGCAAATTAAAGATATCATTTCTTTTTTTGAAATAAAAACACAAATTGTCTGGACTGAAAGAGGAGCGCATTTTTATTTTAAAAAACCTGGCGCTTTTAGAGGAGCAAAAGGGATTTGTGCTTTAGGAATAGAAGTTGAATATAAACATGTTACTAATACAAAGTCAATAACAATAAAACGACACGGTCAATTGAGAAAAATAGAAAACAATGGTATCCGCGAAGAACTGCCTGACATATTCAAAAACATTCGAAAAGCTTCTAATTTGAACGGTTTAGATGAAGGAGATGGTAGAAATCAAGCGTTGTTTAGACATAGAACAGTGATTGCAAATATTTCTTCATGGTCAAGAATAGTGACATTTATAAATAACGTGATATTTGCTACTCCACTTCCTCAAGATGAAATAGACACAATATCACGTGACATGGAAGTAAAAGCAGTGAAAGATGGAGAAGCTGCAATTGCGGACTTGATAATGAAAGAAAAACGTATTGTCAAATATTCAAAACAATTGTATTACTTTGATGGGAACGAGTATATCAGTGATGACGATCAGTTAAAGAGATTAGTATTTAATTACTGCAATGGTCAAAAAACAAGATATGTAGATGAAGTTATTAATCAAATGCACTACAGAGCGAAGTTGATACCTGATGATGATGTGTTTGACATCAAATTAAAGAATGGGATTTTGCGTGATGGTAAGTTTATTGAAATTGATTACACCGATTTCACACCGTACTCCATTAATGCAAAGTATGACCCTGAAACGGAATCATTGCAAATAGTTGATGATTATTTGGACCACTTGACAGATTCAGACGAGGATTATAAGAAATTCGTTCTCGAAATGATGGGATATTGCTTTGTTGTAGATAAAGAAATAAAACGAATGATTGGTCGCTTCTTTATTCTTGTAGGAGGTGGAGGAAACGGAAAAGGAACACTTCTTTCTATTATAAGGTCTATTTTAAATCAGAAGAATTGTACAGGGTTGTCTATTAAGAATATGACAGATGAGAGATATTTCAATGTGTTGCAAGGTAGACTTGCAAATTTAGGTGATGATATACAAGATGAGCCAATTAACAATGAGCAGATGAAAGTCTTGAAAAACATATCTACATGTGACTTTGTCGAAATGAGAAAGCTATACGGAAACGCAAGAAGTGTAGAGATGACACCGACATTGATATTTACTAGTAATCACATTATTAAATCATTTGAAAAAGGAGATTCTTATAAACGAAGAGTGACATGGATGCCGATGTTTACGAAAGTTAATAAAAAGGACAAAAGGTTTATATCTAACATCACGAGCGAAAAAGCGTTGCAATACTGGACTAAATTGGTAGTTGAAGCATATTTCCGTATTTATGAAAATGAGGATTTTACCAAGACGAGTAAAGTGGAAGAATTTAACGCAAGGTATCATGAAGACAATGACAGTACTTTGGAATTTGTGCATGATCTGGACATTTTAGATGTAGAAGGTAAGCGTGGGCCAGAGATTTACGAAGAGTATGAACTTTGGGCAGAAGAAAATGGATTGAATGTTCAGAGTAAAAGAGGACTGAATGCGACAATTAAAGATGTGATGAATTTAGAGACGAAGGCAGTCAAAATAAATGGGAAGACTGCAAGGATTTATCAGAGGTGTTAATTATGTAGAATACGAGTAATATTCTGACAATTGGTTACAAAAAAATGTAACCCGAAGCAAAAAATGTAACCTCCCAAAATCGCATAGTACCAGTAGCTAGGCACGTAAAAGTTACAAGTTACATTTTTTTCTTAATAAAAAGTATTATATTTAATTTATATTTAAGAACTGTGTACGAAAATAAAAACTTTTTCGCCGTTTTTTTTGTAACCTGTAACCGCGTTCTGGGAGAGTGGGTTTGACGGTTACAGTTACAAAATAGGTTTTGTAACCGAGTGATTTTGAAAATTGTGGAGGGTTAACAATGTTTAACTGGTTTCGAAAATTTATAAACAAATGGAAATTTAATCAAGGTATGTACATTGAAACTATGAGTTTCGATGTGATAATTCCGTTGAACAAGGAGGATGAACAAATGAAATTATATCATACAGAGACACAAGAGGATTTTGATGCTTTATTGGAAGAATTAAAAAACGAGGGGTATTGTTGGAGTACCGATGAAGTTATTACGCCAGATGACTATCGATTATGGAAGAAATATGAACAAGATACGGCGATATCTGTAGGGGAAAAGGGACTTTCTTTCGGCAATATACATTATCGTAAGCGTCTCTATCCCGAAATTGAAATTAAAGAATACAAAGCGAAGAGCCTAGAAGAAGATTTAAAGTTATATCGCACAGAAACACAAGAAGATTTTGATGCTTTACTGAAAAAGCTGGGAAAAGAAGGGTATCGCTGGTGGTCCGGTAAAGTTATTACGTCAGATGACTCTGGCTGCTGGGAATTTTATAAGCAAAATACTGTTGTATTCGTATTGGGAGAAGTAGTAATGTATTGGAACATTAGTTATGCTAAAAATAAATACCCTTTCATACCAATTGAAAAATACAAAGCGGAGAAACTAAAAGACAGCATAAAGTTATACCAAGTAGAAACACAAATAGATTATGATGAGCTAATGAAAGAGTTGGAAAATGAAGGCTACAGTTGGGAGGGATGCACTTGTCCTACCTCGAAGGAGCGGAATTTTTGGGAATTACATGGGTCAGACAGTGTTGTACGTGCAGGGGAAGAGGTACTACACTATGGACACATTCAATATTATAAAAATAAGTATCCAGATACGCCGATTGAAACCTTTAATGCAAATAAAAATCTAGAAGAGTTCAGTGATATACCAGAAGAAGTTTTAGGGGCAGTTGTTAAATTCTGGGATACTTGGAACGAAAAAGGTCCAGTAGGGGATTATACAGATATTATAAACATAATTAATAAGTATGCAGATAAAAGACAACTTTTTAAGGACCGTTCATTTGGAGTGTCCTCCGGATTTGACAAAGATGGAGTATTTCGCAGCGACAACGTAAACAATCCCGCGCATTATACGAGCGGTGGCATTGAAACTCTAGACTACATCAAAGCAAAAGTATCTGATTATCCGTCATATGCGGTCGGAAATATACTTAAATATGTTTCGCGATATGAACATAAAAACGGCTTAGAAGACTTGAAGAAAGCGCGGTTTTATTTAAATGATTTAATCGAATGGATGGAGTGATACAATGACAAAACGATTAACTAAAGCGCAATTTCAATATATAGAAGATGAGCTTAGACATTACTACGATACCAAAAAAGAATTAGAGCAGTTAAGGTTAAATGTTATAACAGGTTCAATATATCAAGAATACTCAGATGAAAACATCGGTGGTAGTTCTTCAGGAAATATTAGTAATCAAGTTGAACAAAGAGTTACATTGCTTGATATGGATGTTCAAATACAACGAATGAATAAAGTTGTCAGGGTCATTGATAAAGTGATTGCAAACTTAAACGAGAATGACAGGATGGTTATTAAGCTTCGTTACTGGTCACGTGAAAGATACACATGGGAACATATTGGAATGAAGTCTCATATGGGAAGAGCAACAGCGATAAGACATCGAGACGTTGTAATAAAAGAAATTGGTAGGTTTCTTGGATTTTAATTGTGAGACGAAAGTGAGACTTTCGGGCATCGAAAAAGGTTTATTATAGTATTATAGGCAGGGCCTATTAAAAATGAAAGTCGAGGGGACTATATGAATTTAGTTAGGTGTTGGGAATGCGAGCAATATATTTCGCAGGAAGCTTCCGTACATTTCAGAGATTTGTCTGGAGGTAGAAACTTATGCGTTGAATGCCAACATAAGTATCGAAAAAAAATAGAAGAAAAGAAAAAAGAATATATTGCGCACAAAATCGAAGCAACACTTGAAAGAGCAATACATCTTATAGAAATGCAAGAACACTGTAGTATGAAAATGGATGAATACCTTGACCCATATAACACAGTAGCCCAATTTTATAGGAATGACAGTAGCAAGTTTGATTCTGCCCATGAAGTAATGGCTTGTATCGAATTGTTAAGAAGTCAGATTAAAGTAAAAACACAACAAAGAATAGGGCGCAAACGAGTAGATTTTATTTTGCCAGACATGAAGGTTGTATTAGAGATTGATGGAGGGCACCATCGTTTTAGGATTGGTAAAGATTCAGAACGAGATGTGTTTATCCTTAATACTTTGAATAAATCTGAACACGGTTGGGAAATTATTAGAATACCAACTAGATTTATTGAACAAAATATTAGACGTCTTGTTCCTTCTATTAAAGCATTATATAAAGAACGTCAAGAACTAAGAAACAAACATAATGGGTTCATTCCGTCTTATTACTCAAGAACAAATAAGATGTCTCACATATCAGCGATTAAAGGTGTTGCTTCAGATAATGAAATCGAAGCAATGGGACATGAACTGTTAGACGGAACTGAGCATCTATAATCACATGATGACATAGCAGGAGGATGCTATGTTGCCTGGCAGAGGCTTTGTATCTGATCGTTGGTCTTGATGGGAGACGCATCTCATTCCAACCTCACTAGTCCCAACAAGAGACACCTTCTTGTTCAATCTCAATACTCGTGGCGGAATAGGTAGACGAAGCACAGGATAGAACTAATGTAGCTAAGGAACGTATGTCTTAGCTTAAAACTCCTGTAAAACAAACTAATTAGTTCATGCAAGGTGCAAATCCTTGCCGAGTATATTAACTGAATAGAACTTCGGACACCTCTTAGAAATGTGCCACAGCCGAGGACGTTTTATAATATCCATGCAACTGCTGTACGCAGTAAGTAGCTACCTCAGCCAAATCGGTAAGCAGTAGTTTGTTAAATGAGGGAAATAAAAACAAGTCATTGACGAATGGCACCGTAGAAGTTTAATGGTTTTATAACTACGGATTATATTAATAATCACAGCTCCGAATCATTCGGGGCTTTTTATATAGGAGTTGCATATCATGAGTTACAAACCAACAGACCCATTTTATCTAACACAGAAGTGGAAACGCAAACGCAAGAAGATACTTAGAAGAGATGAATACCTTTGTCAAGAAGCGAAGCGCTATGGTCGAACGGAGTCTGCTGAGATGGTTCATCATATCTTTACAAAAGAAGAATACCCAGAACTTGCATTTGAAGATTGGAATTTAATTTCTTTATCAAATCGTTCGCATAATTCAATGCATAAGCGTGAATCTCATGAATTGACCAGAGAAGGTCTGATGTGGGAAGAAAAGCGCAAAAAGGAATTCGAGGCATTTTATTCATCCCCCCTACCAAACGTTCTAAAAAAAGGCTCTGGGGATACCGAGGGTGGGGACTTTTTCCAATAGCGCGATGATGAGAAAACTTTTTTAGAAAGGAGGAACTTCAATGGCAAAAAAGAGTAAAGTTGAAAGTATAGAAAAATATAAACCTCTCTCTGTAAAAGAAAGAGTGATCCAAGATATGAAAGGATTGGGAGTTTATAAAACGGAGTACGACAATATCATAACTATTTATTGTGATTTATTAACTCAATACGATGATGCGCAGAAGAAATTTATTGACTCTAATTATCAATACGAAACTTCAACAGCAGCTGGCGGAACAAAGAAATCTGCTATTGTAGCAACTCTGGAAAATCTAAGAAAAGACATCATTGCTTACTCTGACCGATTGTGTTTAAACCCGCGTGCAATCGAAAACATCACAACTGAAAATAAAAAGCAATCTAGCTTATCGGATATATTGAGTGAAATGCGATGACTGCAATAGATTTTTCAAATTACGATAGTGTGATGAATTATGTAAATGATGTTGTGAAAGGCAAAAAAATAGCGGGGAAAG
Source organism: Listeria ivanovii subsp. londoniensis (assembly GCF_000763495.1). Taxonomy (GTDB): domain Bacteria; phylum Bacillota; class Bacilli; order Lactobacillales; family Listeriaceae; genus Listeria; species Listeria londoniensis. The sequence continues at coordinate 773,723 of NZ_CP009576.1, forward strand.
AAATACAACAAGCGGCGAAAAGATTTAAAAAGGATTTGAAAAATAAAGAATACGAATTCAATCCTAAAGATGCAGAATTTGTGATTGGGATTATTGAAAGAACTTTTGTTCATGATCAAGGGGAAAGAATTGACGGAACTCCGCTTCGAGGTAGTCCGTTTATTTTAGAGCCCTGGCAAAAATTTATTATTTATTCCTTATTGGGATTTTATATAAAGGGTACAATCATTAGACGTTTCAAAGAAGCGTTTATTTTTTTACCTCGAAAAAACGGTAAAACTAGATTTGTTGCAGCATTGTCGTGGGCGTTAGCACTTTTAGAAAGAAAGTCGGGGTCAAAAATTTATATCGTTGGCGCTGCTTTGGAACAATCTTTACAAAGCTTTAATTTCATTAACTTTAATATTAAAGAAATGGGAGAAGAGGATTCATTTCGTGTTTTAGATAATAACCAAGAGCATAGCATTTCTGGTGATTTTGGAGATGGTTCTTTATATATTAAAGCACTAGCTGCTAACCCAGACCGACAAGATTCCCTCAATTGCAATGTAGGAATTGCAGACGAATTACATGCGTATAAAACTCCTAAACAGTACAACATTATAAAGGAAGCAATGAAGGCATATACAAATAAACTGATGATTGGTATCACTACGGCTGGTGATAATATGAGCTCTTTTTGTTATCAGCGCTTACAGTATTGCAAAAAGATTTTAGACGACACTGTAAAAGATGAGGCTTATTTTGTTTTTATAGCAAAAGCGGATGAAGATAAAAAAGGCGAAGTGGATTACACAAATCCAATACAACATGAAAAAGCAAATCCAAATTACGGGATTACTATCCGACCTGCTGATATGACAAATGACAGTTTACAAGCGCAAAACGATCCGCAGCAAAGAAAAGACTTTCTATCTAAATCTTTAAATATATATACTAGCGCAATGAAAGCATACTTTAATATAGATGAGTTTAAAACTTCTGATTCAAAATATAACTGGACCTTAGAAGAATTAGCTAAACTGCCGATTAAATGGTACGGCGGTGCCGACTTGGCAAAACTTCATGATTTAACAGCAGCCGCGCTTTATGGAAGATATGTAATGAATGACGGTGTGGAAGTAGACATTGTTATCACACATGCTTTCTTTCCAGTTGTAATGGCAAATAAAAAAGCGGATGAGGACAATATACCATTATTTGGTTGGAAGGATGATGGAGTATTGACAATGACGAACACTCCGACTACCAATTTCGCGGTGATAGTCAACTGGTTTAAAGAAATGAAGAATAAAGGTTTTGACATTAAACTTGTAGGCTTTGACAAAAAATTCGGTCGTGAATTCTTTTACTTGATGAAAAAGAGCGGTATTAAAATAGTAGACCAACCTCAATATTTCTATAAAAAATCAGAAGGATTTAGACGTATTGAAACAAAAGCAAAAGATGGACATTTTTATTATTGTCACAATCAATCATTTGAATATTGTGTTCAAAATGTCCGAGCTATTGAAAAAACGGATGACATGATTCAATACGAAAAAGTAGATGGCGATGGTGGTTCGCAACGTATTGACTTGTTCGATGCCGCAGTATTTGGAGCTGTGCAAATGTTAGAAGATATACAAATGAGTGCAGTAGCAAGCAAATGGCTTAATTCAAATTGAGGGAGGTGAACAAATGAATTGGAGAATTAAAGTTCCGTGGAGAAAGAAACGATCTCAAGACTTTGGTTTTGTTTGGAATGGAGAGTCTTATAATTTTGCGTTGAATAGCGGATATACTAAGCTTTCCGATAATGCAGAGGTGAAAATTGCCGTCGATAAAATAGCAGACTTAGTTTCTAACATGACGGTGCATTTGATGGAAAATACGGAAAAAGGAGATATTAGAATTAGAGACGAATTGTCTCGAAAGATTGATATTAATCCGTACTCACTCATGACTCGAAAAACATGGATTTATAACATCGTATCTAATTTGTTACTTTATGGTGATGGAAATGCGATTGTTTTACCTGAAATAAAAAATGGATTGATTAGCGAGTTAAAACCCCTTGACCCAGCTCTAATTGATTTCGATGTAAGCGACGATTCGTATAAGATTCATTATAAAAATAAAACATACTATCCTGACGAAGTGGTCCATTTTGCTATTAATCCAGATCCGGAATATCCGTTTATCGGAACAGGTTATAGGATAGCTTTAAAATCACTTGTGGATAATTTAAATCAAGCAACAGCAACAAAAAAAGCATTTATGAGCAGTAAATTTATGCCGAACTTGATTGTAAAAGTAGATGCAAATGCGGCAGAATTGGCATCGGAAAAAGGCAAAAACAAAATTGAAGATATGTATTTAAAACGGACAGAAGAAGGAAAACCTTGGATAATTCCAGCGGATTTAATAGAAATAGAACAGGTTAAACCTTTGAGCTTGACTGATATTGCTATTAATGAAGCAGTAAATATTGATAAGAAAACAGTAGCGGGACTCTTAGGAGTACCTGCTTTTTTTCTTGGTGTTGGAGAGTTTAACAAAAATGAATTCAATAATTTTATCAATACTCGAATTATGTCAATCGCAATGATTATCTCGCAAACGTTGACTAGAGATTTATTAATCAGTCCATCACGATTTTTCAAACTAAATCCTCGAAGTTTATACTCATACGACATTACGGAATTAGTTACTGCAGGTGGTCAAATGGTGGATAGAATGGCAATGAGCAGGAACGAACTTCGTGACTGGATTGGTATGGCGCCTCGTGAAGACATGGAAGAATTACTTGCGTTAGAAAACTTCATCCCTGTTGAAAAGCTAGGAAACCAAAACAAGCTTAAAGGAGGTGATGATGAATGACTAATAGAAATGGAGCACGTCAAATAGTCAATAGACGAGCAGAACTAAATACAAATGAAACAGATGAAAGCGAAAAAGTCATTGAAGGCTATTTCGCTGTTTTTAATTCTGAAACAGAATTATTTCCCGGCGCTTTTGAAGAAATATTACCCGGCGCTTTTGACAATACGTTAGAAAACGATGTTAGAGCTTTAATCAATCATGATACCGCACTTGTTTTAGGACGGAATGTTTCTGAGACTCTATCACTCCGTGTAGATGACAAAGGACTTTGGGGACAAATAAAAATTAATCCTTTAGATTCCGATGCAATTAATTTGTATGAACGAGTGAAACGAGGGGATGTAAGTCAATGCAGTTTCGGTTTCAACATTATTAAAGAACAAGAAGAATGGCGTGATGATGGTTCAGTCAAATGGTCGTTAGAAGAAGTAGAACTACATGAAGTTTCTGTTTGTACATTTCCAGCTTATTCAGATACAGGTGTCGAAGCGAGACAAAATGATGTCAAAAAACATGAACAACGAAAACTAGAAGCAAAAAAAAATCAATTAAAGGAGAGATTGAAATTATGGCATTAAAACAATTAATGATTCAAAAAAAATTAGATTCAAAACGCAGTGAATTAGAGGAGTTGGAAACTCGTTCTAAATCTTTTAAAGAACAAGAAGACGTATTAACTCGCGCACTTGAAGAAGCAAAAACGGAAGAAGAAGTTAACACTGTTGAAAAAAGTGTTGATGATTTGGAAAACGAAAAAGAAAAATTAGAAAAAGAACGTGACGAATTAACAGCAAAAATAAAAGAGTTGGAAAAAGAACTAGAAGAAGCAAATGAAAAACCTAACGCTTCTAAAGACGAAGAAAAAGGAGAGGACGAAGAGCGCATGGGAAAATATAAAGATAAAGAAGTACGTAGTGCAGTAAATACATTTATTCGTACGAAAGGGCAAACGCGAGCTGGGTTAGTATCTACTGATGCAGGCGTTATTATTCCAGAAGAAATTATTTATTCACCTGAAAAGGAAGTCAAGACTGTCACTAATTTAGCTGAATTAGTATCTAAAACAAAAGTTAGCACCGCTTCTGGTAAATATCCGATTTTAAAACGTGCTACAGCTCGATTAAATTCTGTACCTGAACTGGAAGCTAATCCTCAACTAGCAAAACCTGAATTTGAGCAAATTAATTGGGAAGTTGTAACTTATCGTGGAGCTATTCCGATTTCTCAAGAATCTATTGACGATGCGGCAGTCGACTTAGTTAGCATCGTATCGGAAAATGCACAGGAACAAAAAATCAATACAACAAATTATGCTATTTCAGAAGTGTTAAAAACATTTACTGCTAAAGCTGTGACAGATACAGATGATATTAAACAAATTCTAAATGTAACATTAGATCCTGCATACGAACGTAATGCGGTCGTATCTCAAAGTTTTCTACAGTGGGTTGATACTTTGAAAGATTCCGACGGTCAATATATTTTACATCGTGATATTACTTCACCTTCCGGAACTTCTCTGTTCGGAATTAAATTGGAAGTTGTTAATGATGAACTTCTAGGTCTCGCAGGAGAAGCACATGCATTTTTAGGCGATTTAAAACGTGCTGTTCTATTTGCTGACCGTGTGGACATCACCGCGCGTTGGGTAGAGAACGAAATCTACGGTCAATATTTACAAATCGGCACTCGTTTTGATGTAAAACAAGCAGATTCTAAAGCTGGATATTTCTTAACATTCACACAAGGAGCGTGAGAATATGAGTAAATATGTTGTGCTAAAAAGTTTTTCTGATTTGGAAGATGGAAAGCATATTTATCGTAAAGGGGATAAATATCCTTTTCGCGGGAAACCGAAAAAACCTCGTGTAGATGAATTATTGTCATCTGATAATAAATTAGGTGAACCGCTTATTGCAGAGTTAGAAAGTGATAAGTGATGAATACAGACACTGTTTTAGAACTTGTTAAAGCAAGGGAAGGTATTTCTAGCAATGTTAGAGATACCTATTTGCTTGCAATAATCAGCGGAGTAATTCAAGAATTAGAAAATGAAAAAAGCATTGTTTTAAATGCTGACGATGCGAATCATTTAATGTTTGTAGTTGACTACACTTCTTGGAGATACAACAATCGTGAATCTGAAAACATGCCACGCCATTTACAGTATCGTTTACACAATCTTATTATTCAATATCGAGAGGTGGGCATAGATGAACTGGAACAATGAGGTCACTTTAGTTTCAGAAAAATTGATTATGGACGATGTAGGGAATCAAATTCCACAAACATTCGAAAATGTCATACTCTGTGAAAAGAAAAACGTCACACGTCAAGAATTCTACGAAGCTAGTTCTAGCGGATTCAAACCATCCCTCGTTTTGAATATACATGCTTACGAATATAACAATGAAACAAAGCTTATTTTTGAAGGCGAAATGTATGTAATTATTCGAACGTATAATGTTGATTTAGAAAGATTAGAATTAACATGTGAACGTGATTTGGGAAAGCGGTGATAGAATTTGAAAGTTAAAAATTTGAATAGCGTTATCGCTGAATCATTAAAAGCATATACAAAAGATGTTGAAAAAGATCTGGAAGTAGTTCAAAAAAAGGTTGTTAGCGACGGTGTGCGAAAGATAAAACAAAAAAGTCCAGTTCTAAAAGGGACATATGCTTCTGGCTGGAAAATGAAAAAAGTGGCTAATGGTTATGTTATCTACAATGCGAAAAGACCTGGACTAACACATCTCTTAGAAAATGGTCATGCTAAACGTGGTGGTGGTCGAGTGAAAGGTATTAAACACATAGAACCTGTAGAACAAGAAATTATCAAAGATTATTTAGCAGAGACGGAGAGGGTGCTTAAAAAATGAATTTAAAAGAAATATTAGATAGCACTGAAATACCAGTTGCGTATGATCATTTCACAGAAACAAGTGAAACACCTATCCCCTCTCTGCCTTTTATAACTTATGTAGAAGGAGATAGTGACAACTCGATGGCAGACAATAGCGTTTGGAAAATCATCAATGACTATACTATTGAACTCTACACAGAATTTAAAGCAATAGACATAGAACGAAAATTAGAAAATGTTTTATTGGCTAACAAACTGCCTTTTAACTCTTCAACTACAGAGTGGATTGAGAGCGAAAAAATGTTTGTAAAATATTATTATGTGAGGATGATTTAAATGGAAGGACAAGAAAATAAAGTATTGTTTGGACTTGAAAATGTACATTATGCAACATACAGTGAAACTGATGGAGTAATCACATACGATACTCCTAAACCATTGCCGGGTGGAGTAGAAATTTCCGTGGAACCGCAAGGAGATATGATTAAATTTTATGCGGACAACATTGTTTATTATCAAGCACCGAATAATCAAGGTTACGAAGGAACGTTGACAATTGCAAGTATTCCCGAAGGTTTCGCAACAGACTGCTTAGGGGAAGAACTGGACACGGTTGATGGTGTACTTACCGAAAAATCGGATGCTAAACCGAAACCATTCGCTTTGTTATTTGAATTTGATGGTGATGTAAAATCAGTTCGTCAAGTTCTGTACAATTGTACTGCTAGCAGACCGACAGTTGCTTCTTCTACAAAAACTGATTCTGTAGAACCTAACACGAATGAGCTTTCATTTTCAGCAGGACCACGCGCAACAGATAAAGCAGTTAAAACAAAAACAGCGGCGGGAGTACCTGATGAAATTTACAACAATTGGTATAAAGCAGTTTATGAAAAAACACCAGCGGGAGCCTAGAATTTTTCTAGGTTCTTTTTTTAATATTTAGGAGGATGAGAAATGGAAAAAACAATAGAAGTTGATGGTAAGAAAATCCCGCTTAAAAGCACTGGGGCAACTGTACTTAGATATAAACAGCAATTCGGTAAAGATTATTTTGGTGAATTATTGAAAATGACAAAAGCTATTGAGCCAATGAAGAAAAATAAAAAAATGACCAATTTAGCGGATAGTGATTTATCACTTCTGGATTTTGAGGTCCTTTATAATTTCATCTGGGTTCTTGCTAAAACTGCTAATCCCAATATTCCGGAACCGCTAGAATGGTTGGATGGATTCGACTCATTCCCAATCGTGGATATCATGCCCGATATTGAGGACCTTCTTGCTGCAAGTATTCAAACGAAAAAAAAGTAACTGATACGTCTCAAAGTGCTAGCGATGAACCGCTGACTGCTGAGTCGTTTTTTTATATTTGTAAGCAAGTTGGATTGACGATTGATGATTTAGAAATAATGACTCTAGGCTCTTGCTTGGATTATTTTGCAGAATTTGAAGAAGCACAAAATCCGGAGAAAAAGAAAAAAGCTAGAAGAGCATCACAAGCAGACTTCGATGCATTTTAGGAGGTGGAAATAAATTGGCAAAAGGTAGAATACAAGGTATTACTATTGAACTCGATGGTGATACAAAGGGATTAAATAGCGCTCTTAAAAGTGTCAACAGTCAATCAACTAAATTGACAAGTGAGCTAAAAGATGTTGAAAAACTATTGAAGTTTAATCCCGGAAATGTTGAAGCTCTTGCGCAAAAACAACAGTTATTGACGAAGCAAATAGAGACAACTACGCAGAAATTAGACCAATTACGACAAGCAGAAAGTCAAGTTGAAGCGCAATTTAACAGCGGTGAAATTGGAGAAGAACAGTATAGAGCTTTCAGACGTGAGATAGAATATACAGAAGGCGCTTTAAACGGGTACAAAGGTCAGTTAAACAATGCGCAACTAGAGCAAGAAAAGTTAGGTCAAAATACAAAACGCATTAACACACTGTTTGAAGCGACAGGTTCCAGCGTAGATGATTTTGCTGACATTTTAGGTGGTCGTTTGACAAATGCAATAAGAAATGGTACAGCGACATCTGACCAGCTCGAACAAGCAATCAATAAAATTGGACGCGCGGCGTTAGGCACTGATGTAGATGTGGGTAAAATGAAAAATGCGTTGGATACAGTAGATGATGGAAAAAGTATTCAAAATGTAAAAACAGATTTAAAAGGTTTATCGACAGAAAGTAATGAGACTGGCGAAGCCCTCGAAGGCATGAGTAAGAAAATGGACACTGGAATACTGTTGGAAGGAGCCGAAGCAGTTCAAGGCGTTACAGATAAGGTAATTGAGCTTGGGAAAGCTTCATTTGACAGTGCTTTAGATGCAGATGCTGCAACAGGAAAATTTAACAAAAATTTTGGTCTGGTTGGTAACGAAGCAAAGAAAACTAAAGATACAATTGTAGATTTTTACAATACTGGTTTAGTTGACTCGTACGAAGAAGCCGGCGAAGCGCTGACTCAAACGAAAAGACAATTGAATGACCTCAATGCAACAGATTTAGAAAGTGTGACAGAAAAAGCACTTGCATTTTCTAAGACATTCGATTCTGATATGAACGAAACTTTGCGCGGCGCTAATGCTTTGATGGAAACCTACGGGCTGTCCGCTGAACAATCATTTGATTTAATGACTGTGGGAGCGCAAAACGGACTCAATAAAACGGACGAATTGGGGGACAATCTAGCAGAATATTCCGGGCAGTTCAAGCAAAACGGCTATAGCGCACAAGGGATGTTCGAAACTTTAGAGGCTGGCTTGGATTCAGGCGCTTATAATTTAGACAAGGTTAATGATTTAGTAAAAGAATTTGGGATTCGTGTGTCAGATGACTCGATAGAAAAAGCTGTCGAAGGTCTGGGCGGAAAGTGGAAAACCATGTATGCGGACATGAAAAAGGATGGCTACGATAACAATGAAATTTTCGCTAATTTGGCTACTGAAATAAATAAAGTTGGAGATGAACAAGAAAGGGCATCTATTGTATCAGCAATATTTGGGTCTCTCGGAGAAGACAATACTGTAAAAGTTTTAACTGCGATGGGCGATTTAAATGGTGAGCTAGGTGCAGTACAAGGGAAATATGATGATGTAAAAGGCGCATCAGAAAAATTGACAGAGACAAATAGCAAACAAGACTTAACTAAAATGTGGCATGAATTACAAACGGCACTCGCGCCAATAGGAGAATATTTATTGGAACTAGCTAATACAATAGTCCCGAAAGTTGTAAGTGTAATTAAAGATTTAAAAAAATGGTTTGATGAATTAAGCCCGTTTTCGAAGAAAGTCATGGAATTTGTAGGAATAATGACAGGGGTGTTTACAGTTATTATGTCAATTGTATCTGCATTGGCTCCAGTAATTGCTGCGTTTGTAATATTAGGAAGCGTTGTGGGTACTGTGATTGCCGTCATTGCTGCAATAGCCGCAGCAATAGCCGCCGTCATTCTAATTATAAAAAACTGGGGCGCTATTGTCGATTGGTTGAAAGGCGTTTGGGAAACGATAGCAGACTTTTTCAGTGATTTATGGGAAAATGTTAAGCAAATTTTTTCAGATGCATGGGAAGGAATAAAAGAATGGCTTATGGACCTTTTCATTGCGTGGGCTAAATGGAATTATGATATTTGGAACGGTATTGTTGAGTTTTTCGCAAACATTTGGAATGGATTAAAAGAAAAATGGATGGAGTTCTGGGACCCGATTATTGAGTGGTTTAAAGAAAAATGGGAATTAATAAAAACGACTGCTTCGGAAGTTTGGCAATCTATTGTGGATACTATCGTTACCGTTTGGGACGGGTTAATGACTTTCTTAGACCCGATTATTAGTCTAATTACTACTCTAATCGAAGGGGCTTGGTTAACAATTGTTGCGGTGACTCAAATAGCTTGGGGAGCATTCGAAACATTTATAATAGAGCCTTTGAAAAATGTATGGAAATGGGTTCAGGATATATTTAAAAAAATAGTGAATTGGATAAAAGAGAAATGGGAACAAGTAAAACTCATTACAAAAGTTGCCTGGTTACTATTTAAGAAATATATGATTGACCCTGTGGTTGCGGCTTATAACTATGTTAGACAAAAATTTACTGATTTAGCAAATTGGATAAAAGAAAAATGGGAGTTTGCTAAAGCTATTACAAAAGCTGCATGGGCAGCGTTGAAACAAAGAATGATTGACCCAGTTGTCGAAGCATACAACAAAGTCAGAGAGAAAATTAGTAACTTAGTTTCTTCTATTAAAGAAAAATTTGATGACGCAAAAAGGGCTGTTAAAGAAAAATTTGATGCAATAAAAAAATCAATCATTGATCCGATTGAAAAAGCAAAAGACAGTGTAAAAAAAATTATTGATAAAATTAAAGGATTTTTCAAAAACTTGATCTTAAAAATTCCTAAACCATCCATGCCCGACTTACCACATTTCAGTTTAAAAACAAGCACAAAAAAGGTCTTCGGCAAAGAGATAAAATTCCCGTCAGGCATAGATGTAGATTGGTACGCAAAAGGTGGAATTTTAACAAAACCTACCATGTTTGGCATGAATGGAAGCTCTGCGATGGTCGGCGGAGAAGCTGGGAAAGAAGCTGTGTTGCCGTTGAATGCAAAAAATTTAGGCACGATAGGTAAAATGATTGCTGACACAATGCCGCAAAGTGGTGGAGACACATACGATTTGACTATCAATGTGAATGGCAATGTGGACAAGTCAATGATTAATTTAATGAAGAAAGAAATGCAAAAAATTCTTGTTGAACAAACGAGACGGAAAGATAGTAGCATGGGGGGTGTGACAATATGAGGAATGGAGAGTTTATTTTTAACGGTGTAAATTTTTATGAAAATAATGTATACATTCAAGAACGACCGGAAATTCCGCGAGCTGAAAGGAATGAAACACTTGTAGATATTCCGGGAAGATTCGTTCCACTGACGAATTGGGACGGGACATACTTACCTGTCGAATTTACATTATCGTTATTTTTGAAAGCACAAAATACAGAAACTGCTATTGATGAATATTATCAAATTACTTCTAAATTGCAAGATTCTGTGAATCATCTAGCAAAATTCTATTTTGATGAAAACTATTATTATTCTGTAAAATTCACAGAAATAACTTTATCATATCAAACAAGCTATATCGAAGGTGTCCCTTTCACAGTGAAAGTCACATGCTCGCCTTTAAAAAATGATTTGTCAGGTATCTATCCTACCGTAATTGAAAACGGGGCTAAAATTTATAAAATGAATTCTTCCATTTCTCAACCGCTCATTGAGTTTTCAGGTTCGGGAGATATTACTATTAATGTGAACGGTAATGAATTTGTATTTAAAGATTTACTACAAGGAGATTATGGAATAGACAGTGAAGTGCGAGAAGTTTATCAAGTGATAGATAGCGCTTATGTATCGATAAATAATAAATATTATAGCAAAAACATATTTCCGTTTTTTGATTTAGAAGAAAATACGATTTCTTGGAGCGGAAATGTTTCGAAAGTGCAGGTGACGACTCGATGGGCGAGCGTAATTTAAATATTCCGCTTCTGTACGAAGTAAATGAAACAGAGTTCCTTCACAGTGGAATTTGTTCGTTGTCGGAAACTGTGCGTTGTGAGGTTCATGAGGTCATGAATGCAGAGTTTGAACTTGAACTAGAATATCCTGTAAACGGTTCTCAGGCGCACGAATTGATAAACGGACGTTATATTTCTGCATTTGTTGATTCGCAGAGAGGTTATAATCCTTTTGAAATAGACACGGTGGAAAAGAGTTTGTTTGCTGATACATTCATTATTAAAGCGTCACATCAAACAAATAAATTAAGAAAAAAAATGGTCAAAGAATTCAAAGTAGAGAAAGTTTCGTGTGGAACTGCGATGAATAGATTGAAAGACTCGTTACTTGAACCTACAAACATTGAATTTTATTCAGATATTTCTACATTGAATAGTACATTTTTGCGTTTTAAAAATGCATTATCGTGCATAGGCGGCGTGGAAGGCTCTATTTTAGATACATGGCGCGGTGAAATTGAAAGAACAACAAACAAAATTTCAATGTTGAAAAAAAGAGGGACAGACAGCGGTGTTGTGATTGCATATAGAAAGAATATGACAGGTTTGAACATAAATACTGATACGCTTGATATGGTAAACGCAATCATGCCTTACGCAATTAAAACAGTGAACGACTCAGATACAGTTATTTCTTTGTTAGAGAGTTATATTTACTCTCCTAATTACAAAATGGGGGATGAGATAAACGCCGTTGAAATTGATTATTCCTCTGATGAAAATGTAGTTGATGAAATCACACTTCGGAATGCAGCTAAAAATTATTTTTCTAGTAATACTATTAGTGAGCCTAAATTAGATTTAGAAATAAGCTTTCAAGATTTAGGACAAACAGAAGAGTATAAAATGTTTCAAAATATGAATAGAATATTTATCGGTGATACATTATCTGTATTTCATACTGAGTTAAATATAGAAGCAACTGCACGCATGGTAGAGTTCACGATGGACAGCTTGAGAGGTAAATATATTACTTGCGTTGTCGGTTCTGTCAAAAGTGACTTAAAATCAACTATGACCGCAGGAATGGCAACGTTGGACGAAATAGAAGCTGGCGATAATCGAATGCAAGAATATGTTGACGATTTGACAAATCAGATTACTGGAAATCAGGGCGGTAATCTAGTCATTCGCCCTCCTGAAAAACCGGCGGAATTACTGATAATGGATACGGATAATGTTGGCACGGCAGTAAATTTGTGGCGATTTAATCAAATGGGTCTTGGACATTCAAAGACTGGTTATAATGGAAAATACACGATTGGTCTGACACAAGACGGAAAAATAGTAGCTGATCTAATTGCAACTGGAACCCTCCGAGCAATCGACATTGAAGGTGTAACCATCACAGGTTCGAGCGGATATTTCGATGTTTTATATTCTAGTTTTCTACCGGGACTCCCTGCGCCTCAGTATCGCGAAGAGTTGCAAATGGGTGGCGGCACAGGCTTTAACTTAACTACACAGTCAACAAGTAAAGCTTATCCTGCAATGCAAGTCAGACTGAACACGAACGGCGATTTAGGGCTTGCTATTGAAGCGGTCAACGAAAATACAGGAGCAGTAGATGCGGATAGAGTTGTTCGACTATCTCCTTTCGCGGGTATCGAAACGCCTTTACTTCAAAGTGACGGCTGGTGTTGTATCGGCGCTAATCCTGACGGCAAAACAGCTTCAATTGACCGCTACACGTGGGTTTCTGGTGGAGGTCCTCAACTACGTTACGTGCCACATCGAGCTAGTAATTTTGAGACTGCTAGTTCAGAAGAATATAAGAAAAACATACGAAAAGTGAAGAAAACCGCTTTTGGTAAAACTGCTAAGCAAGTTATTACTGAAACGGACGTTTATACGTATTCACATATCGCAGATAAAACTAATGAGAAAAAAATCGGTTTTATTGCGGAACAAGCTTCTGATTCATTGACCACAGCGGACGGAAAAGCAATTGATTTATATAATTCGGTTGCTTGGCTTTATCAATACGCGAAAGAAAATGAAGCAGAAAAAGAAGCGTTAAAAGCAGAAGTAAAAGAGTTGAAGGACTTAGTAAATAAATCAGTAAATGAGGTGAACAAATGAGCAACTTACGAAAAATAAATGCAACGCTAGATTTAAACAGAAAAAGCTGGAGTATTGAACGTATTGAGGCGGTTCAGGGGGATATTAATTCATTAACAATTGCGGCGCGAATCGTCTTAGACGGTAAAGGAATGAACTTAACTGAGTATACGCCCACGTTTGCGGTAGTTTTACCGGGAACAAACGAATACGTTATCGACGATTTACATTTTGATACCGGCAGATTGAGCGAAGGATATTTCGAGTACACTTTCGTAAAAGAAGCGTTTTCCGTTCCGGGCGTATATGATACAGCCCGTTTTATTTTGCAAAAAGCGGATAAAACTGAACTAAGCGGAATGCCTCGCTTCACATATTACGTAGAGAAAGACCCGCTTCAAGGTAAAGTTATTGCTGAGAGTTATATAAGTGATTTCGAGCGATTAGAAAGTTTGATTGCTGATGTTGAAACAGAAATTACAGGTTTGCACGATGAAGTGACAAGTGAAAGTATGCGGCTAGATAATGAAATAGCTGGACTTGACGCAAAAATTGACACAGAAACGAGCAAACTACAGACAGAAGCGAGTAATCTACAAACGCAATTTGACAGTTTTAATCCGTCACAATTTGCACAACAAACGGACTTAAATGCACATGTAAATAATGCGGATATTCACGTAACTTCAGCAGATAAAACGAATTGGAACGCAAAGGAAACAACAGAAGGCGCACAAGCAAAAGCAGATAAAGCGCTTGATGACGCGAAAACAGATGCTGCAAGTTTGTACGAGCCGAAAATCACGAAAACGGCATGGACGGTGCCTGTGCTGAATAGCGGATTTTCTATATTAGACAGTAGATTCCCGCCCCTTTACAGATTAAAAGGGTCTAAATTGCAAATAAAAGGCGCTGTGGGGCGCACATCAGCAAAAGGTGCAATGTTTAACTTGCCCGTCGGATTTCGAACATCAGAGAGAAGAGGCTTTTCAGTATCTCTCGTATCTTCCGTAGGTGGTAACGTTGGTACAGTATACTTTCAAACAAATGGCGATGTTGAACTTGTTGCCGCATCGCAAGATTCGCCGGTTTGGGTTGAAGTGTCGTTTGATATTGATTAAGGTTTTTATTTTTTTGAGGCGGTGAGTTAATGAAATGGAACAAGAATTAAAAATTTCGAATGCTGAGTATTTAAAATTGAACAAACGAATACAAAGCAATGAAAAATATGTCGAGTCGCTAAAAGAAGACTTGCAAGAACACAGCGTAGCAATGAGTAAAATGCAAGCGGAGCTAGAAGAAGTAAAACACAATCGTGTTTTAAATGAGGATACTCTATCGCTAATGATGGAGAACGCTGTACGTAACGGACTAAGTGATGTGATGAATGAGATAAAAGCACAGGACGAACGTATTAGAAAGCTAGAAGTAGACAAGTATAAAACAGCTTATAAATCGTTGTCATGGGCTTCAACTGTCGGCGGTGCCGTAGTGATTGGCGCTATTGTCACAGCTATCATCAAAGCAATTATTAATTAAAAAATAAGGAGTGAACAAAATGAAAAATATTAATTGGAAAGTACGATTTAAAAACAAAACGTGGGTGATTGCGATGATAGCGGCACTCTTCTTCATTGTACAAGCGGTATTGCTTGTATTTAATGTTACATGGGACTACAACGAGCTGTTACAGCGTTTAATAACTGTAGTAACTGGTGTGTTTGCTGCATGGGGGCTAATTATCGACCCTACAACAGCAGGAACAGGTGATAGTGAACAGGCGAAGGAATATTCTGAACCACGAAAGGATGAGTAAAAATGGCATTAACAGAGGCTTGGTTAATTGAGAAAGCTAATCGAAAGTTAAATGTAGCAGGGATGAATAAAACCACATCTGATAAAACTCGCAATGTCATAAAAAAAATGGCAAAGCAAGGTATTTATTTATGTGTTGCACAAGGATACCGCTCTAAAACAGAACAAAACGCACTATATGCGCAAGGAAGGACAAAGCCGGGAAGCATTGTCACAAATGCAAAAGGTGGGCAATCGAATCATAATTTTGGTGTAGCTGTAGACCTATGTTTGTATTCAAATGACGGAAAAAAAGTCATTTGGGAGTCAACAACAAGCCGATGGAAAAAGGTTGTTGCGGCGATGAAGGCGGAAGGCTTTAAATGGGGCGGAGACTGGAAAATTTTTAAAGATTATCCACATTTTGAATTATGCGACGCTGTGAGTGGTGAGAAGGTGCCAGCTCAAAAAAATAAAAATCCGAACAGACACGAAGGGAAAGTGGTTGATAGTGCGCCGCTACTGCCGAAAATGGACTTTAAAACAAATCCTGTTCGCATGTACAAAGCGGGAACTAAATTCTTAGTCTATGAACATAATAAATATTGGTATAAAACGTATATCAACAACAAACTATATTACATGTATAAAAGTTTTTGTGTTGTTGCTGGCAAAAAAGACTCGAAAGGTCGCCTTCCTGTTCGCATTAAATCGGCGAAAGATTTGCGAATTCCAGTGTGGAATAATACTAAACTAAACAGCGGAAAAATTAAATGGTATAAACCGGGCACTAAATTGGCTTGGTATGACAATAAAAAAGGTTATTTGGAGTTGTGGTATCCCGCAGATGGGTGGTATTACACAGCTAACTACTTTTTGAAATAGAATGAATGCCCTCGCTTTTGCGGGGGTTAATTTTTTTGTATAAAAAAAGATACTTTTGTGATACTTTGTAAATCATTAAATACATTACTATAAAGATATCCATTATTGTATCTGAATTATTATCCGAAAAATCTAATAAAAGTAGACCTTATTAACTAAAAACGTTCGCTATAGGGGAACAAAATATGAATTTATGAGTATATATCTTTCTTTTCTTTCTTGTTTGGGTTATTGTGTTATTAAGAGATAACGTTTTTAAATTATGCAAAGTATCACATTTAAGCTATAATTATATATTATAGCTAGATGAAAGGGATACGTATATGACCTCAAGACGAGATGTGGATATTGTTATTGAGCAAGTGAAAAAGTCATTTAAAGATAATAAATTCCAAATGTGGCAGACTAAAAAAAATGGGAATTTCATGAGAAAGTTAGGGTGGACTTATACCCAAATACAAAGCTATATTTGCAACAATCTTTGTTGTGAAAATTATTATAAGGGACCTAATGCAAATCGTAGTTCTACCGGTGGTAAAGGAGCTATTATTTGGGAATTTGGAATGGGAGTAGAAAATTACGAAGTGTACGTTAAGGTAAGCATCTTGGAAGAAAATGGTGAGTTTAAGTCAGCTTGTTTGTCTTTTCATGAATGCGAATATCCAATTATATACCCATTTAGGAGAGGAAGTGGTATAAATGGCTAGACATTTTTGCTTTGAATGTTTAAATGAGACCGAATTTAAAGAAGTAGAATTTAAAGAAGATATTGAAATAAAAGGTGAAATGTTTTCAAATACTCATCATTATTTAGAGTGCGAAAATTGTGGTGTTCAAATTGAAAATCCTGCAAATCTGGATAGAAATTTAGAATCTGACTATAATTTCTATCGAAAAGCAAAGAATTGGCTTACTCCCGATGAAATTAAATCTGTCAGAGAGCAATACGGTCTAAGTCAAAGGACTTTTGCAACATTATTGGGAATGTCACATGCCACACTGAGCCGATATGAAGGAGGAGCTTTACAAACTGATTTGCATAATACCTTGTTTATAATGGCAAATGACCCAAATGCGTTTCATATGGTAATGCTTACTAATAAAAGCAAAATAAGTGAGGATATTTATAAGAAAACTGAAAATAAAATTATCAACCTTCTGAAAGAAAGAGAAGGTTTTGTTTATAAGTATGTCGAAGAAAATATTAAAAGAATGAATAAAAAAGTTGCTAGAATAGAAGCTCAATCAGAACTAGCTCATGACTACGTAAATGCTTTAAAAGTTGAAAATAATAGGAATGAAGCAATTGTACTTAAAAATAAAACTAATGCTAAATTAAAAAGTAATGATAAAAATAGTTTGGCTTCTACTTTCGCAAGTCTTTTCAAAGGTGGTAAAACAAATGGAAATAACATATAAAGATACGCAACTAAAATCTATAAATACTTCTATTGAAGGAATAAGTGGAGGAGAATTAGAACGTAAAAACAGTTTAATGTTTGATGCTGTTTACGAAGATGAAATACAAAATATTATAGTTAGAAACGAAGAAAAAATAGTTTTAGATGGAGAACAAGTGTTATTTCAAATAACTTTAGAATCCCATTTTACTTGTGATGAAAAAATCGAAGATATCCGAACTATTTTAGATGTTTCGGAAGAAAGAGAACGGTTAACTATACCTGTCCTAAGCGAATCATCTTTAATTATCGGTTTTATTACAGGAAAATTATTTGGTATACCCATGGTGGTGGCACCAATGGAAACTGAAATGGAAACTGAAAATGATGAATAGCTTCTCGCAATTAACCAACCCTAACCTCACCGTTAGGGCTTTTTTTTATGCAAAAAACGCCAAGCATGTGCTTAGCGTGCATCATTTATCCTTAATCATTCCCTTATGATTAATTTTTCCCTCTATAATTAATTTTTCAAGTTCCTTCAAATCTTCCAACGTAGCTTTATTCTTTATAAAAGAACGCGCAGCTGAACGGCTTTTTAAATAATTTGCATGTTCTTTATTTTTATCTTGCCATGCCTTGTTTGCTTTCAACTGCGCGTCAGAGGTCGTTTTTTTCGTCATAATTAATCACTTCCTAATTTTTATTAAGTACACTAGACAAGCTAATGTGGTCAGTATAGCAATGATGGTCAATGCTATATTCTGAAAGTAACTAGCGAGTCCGTTAACACAGATAACAATTAATATAACCCAGATATATTTATTCATAATTTATGAAAGACGTGATATACTTTTAATAGAGGGAGGGGAGTTTCACCCCTCAACTTTACTTGTCCTTGTTTTTGTCCTTCTTGCGTAATGTTATCAGCGCTACTGCAAGAGTGATAATTTCAAGGACTGTTTTTATTTCCTCTAAGATGTCTTTCACTTTCTCAACTCCTTTCTATATTTATATTATAATACATGTATTATAATATAGCAAGTGTTTTTATAAATTAATTTTAAAATACTCAAATAAATTTGTAGCGGTTGAGAGGTTTTGACTATCATTCTGACTATCACTTTAAACGAGGTTTTAGTAAATCGTCAGAGTAGTAGAAAAAAACAACCCTCTTAAAATAGCTTTAAATAGCTGTTTCAGAGGGTTGTAGAAATTTATAGAAATTAGCAGAAGAATAACTTTTCGTCCCCTTCAGCCGGACTTGGGTATTTCTCCATGCAGTCGTATCAATGATTTGAGAGCTTTTATGATTTTTATTGACTATCAAATCGATTTCAACAGGTTTTATTTTAGCATAAAATCAGAAAAAAGAGAAGCTGTAGAATCTTTCTTTTCTTGTGTAACATGCGTATAAATATTAGATGTAGTTTGTATATTCGCATGTCCTAAACGTTCTTGTACATCTTTTAGCGATGCGCCAGCTTCAAATAGCATTGATGTGTGCGTATGATGGAATCCGCGATAAGTTTTTTTAGGTCAGAGCGATATTTAAAAAAGGTTTCTAACCATGCGTATGTTGAACTAGAATGGTCATATTCGCTTTTATAACGAATATGATTTGAGCTTTATCTAATTTCAAAGTAGGATGATTTTCACGTTGATACTTTTTCCCTTTTGTTCATACGCATTTAGTAGGTTGGATTAAACTTTGACCATATGTATATGATTTGATGATAAGTTTAGAGTTTATTTACCATAAAAAACACCCCTTGTATTGTATTTTGTAGTGACCAAAAAAGTTAGATTTTTTGGTCTAACTTTTTTGGGTCGCTTTATTTCGTACTGCACAACCTAAGAGGTGCTTTTCATCAACCCCATATAAAGGGGGAGACTAGTGAGGGAAGGGCATTTTTTATTATTTTGATTTTATTTCGTATTTAGCTGTTTTATATGTGACTACTTTACCTGTTTCTTTATCGTTATCAAATTGAACGACTTTGATCTCATGTGTCCCTACTTCATATTCACTTGCTGCTGTTAAGTCTAAAAAGGTTTGTATATCTGAAAATTTTGTTTTTAGATTAAGTGCATCGTCAATGTAGATATATGACAATTTGGAATCATCGAATTCCCATGCTTCGAAACCGATAAAAGGTGTTAATTCATCTTTTTCTCTATACATAAATGGAATATTTCCGTTCTCAGACGAGCCTGACTCTGTTCTTAGAATAAACCTTCCTTTACCTAATTCTTTATCAGGAAATTTGATGCTGGTTTTCTTTTTTTCTTTTCCCGCATCTTCTTTTTTAGAAGCACTTTCTGCTTTTTTTGGAGCACTTTCTTCTTTTTGGGCACCATTATTTCCGCATGCAGTTAAACCTAAACTTAAAAAAATTGACAGACTAACTAATAAAAGTAATTTTTTCATTCTAAATCTCCTTTTATAAAATATTATCTTTTGCATTCCATTCATCTGACATTCCTATAGCTGTTTCATCGGCTTTAAGCACAGCTATACCGCCAGACTATTATACGAGTGATGCGCATTTTTTGCTTATTATTTTCGTCCGTATTTTAATTTTATTAGCTCAATGTAGTTTATTATTTCATTCATTTCTTCTTCACTGACATTTTTATCAATATGTGACACGATTTCAGTAATTATTTCTGTTTGCTCGTTGTCCATGTATGGATTATCAGTGCGATCAAGCAGATAATCAGTTGATACGTTGAAGTAATCAGCAACTAATTTTAATTTATCTGCTCCAGGAGTCTTTACTTTCCATGAGTAAATCGAATTCTCACCCATTTCTAGTTTTATAGCAAGTTCTTTAAGAGATATTCTCGCTTCTTCTGCTAACTTTTTTACTCTTCCTAATGTTGTCATATAAGTATTTCCTCCAAAAAAAGCTCACAAAAGTACTAAAAAGAATTAATGAAACGATTAACTAGAACTCCAAAGAATACTTTATAATATTCATAAGCTAATTATTTAGTTAAACAAAATAACAATTAAATCCGTTTTATGCCCATTCCCAAGGATTAATGACTTTTAAGAAGGCTTGTTTAACTTTGCTTATAATACTCTATAGAATTATTTTTGTCAATAATCAGTTGAATAATTAGCTAATATATCAAAAAGTGAGATGAAAGAATGAAAAATAACAGTCGTCTTCTAAGGTAGTTAGCTCTGGAGATTGTTCTATTTATCTAACCACAAGTACTCATCTCATTGCGTATTTGTATGTTTATTGAATTAAATCAATATATTTAAAGATTTTTTCATACCTCCCTCGGTAGAAGCGTAATGTGCGATCTGATTTTAAAGTTTTTCTGACAAGCTAGTCAATAAATACATTGAAATAATTGGCTAACTTCATGACATAGAAAGCTGACTGGAAGTATTGTATAATAAAATTAGCTAAAGTATAAAATACCGATTTTTTATAAAAAGGAGGACCATACTTGGAAAGAAAATTAATAGAGGAAATAAATTTACTTGAAAATAAAAAGTTAGTTATAAATTTGAATATTGTAGCCATCGTTATTGTACTTGTATTAACCGTTTTAGGAATTGTTTTTTCAGGAGGTTTTGAAATAGTAAATGGCTTTGTAGGTGTCGTCTGGCTTTGTTTGGGCTATTTATTATCACTCGTCATTCATGAAGCGGTTCACGGAATATTCTTTAAAACATTTCATCCAGAAGGAAAAGTGAAATTTGGCTTTAAAAATGGGATGGCTTATGCAACGAGTCCTGGATCTTTTTATACGAAAACACAATTTTTTATTATTTCGATTGCTCCATTTGTCGTTCTTACAGGTTTGTTTTTATTTCTTCGTTTTCTTGGTGTGAATGAAGCAGTCGTATATTTGATATTTGCACTACATACATCAGGTTGTGTTGGTGATTTCTACTACTGTATTTTACTGCTTAATAAGCCAGCTGGAATACTAGTAGAAGATACGGAAAAAGGGATTAATTTTTATTCAGAAGGTTAAGTTTGGTAACGATTACAACAAAGTGGTAGAATAAGGATATACTTTTAGGAAGAGGTGCTTGATTTGAAACGAATAACTATTGGTAATAGCGCTTTAACAGCTTCAGAAATTTCACTTGGCTGTATGAGAATGGCGGACTTAAGCAAAGCGGACGCCAACAAGGTGATTAATACAGCACTTGAAAACGGTATTGATTTTTTTGACCACGCGGATATTTATGGTGGTGGTAAATCAGAAGAAGTTTTTGCTGATGCGATTGATATGAACCCAACGATTCGTGAAAAAATGATTCTTCAATCAAAATGTGGTATTCGTCAAGGATTCTTTGATTTTTCAAAAGAGCATATCATTTCTTCTGTGGAAGGTAGCTTGAAGCGCCTGAAAACAGATTATTTAGATACACTTTTACTTCATCGTCCAGATACATTATTTGAGCCTGAAGAAGTAGCAGCAGCTTTTACAGAACTTGAAAAAAGTGGGAAAGTTCGTCATTTTGGCGTAAGTAACCAAAATCCTGGTCAAATTGAACTACTTAAAAAATATGTGGAACAAGATTTAATTGCGAACCAACTACAATTTAGTATTATGCACACAGGAATGATTGATACTGGATTTAATGTAAATATGACAATTGATCCTTCACTTGATCGTGATGGCGGCATTTTAGAATATAGTCGTTTGAACAATATGACGATACAAGCTTGGTCTCCGTTCCAGTATGGCTTTTTTGAAGGGGTATTCCTCGATAATGATAAATTCCCTGAATTAAATAAAGTCATTGATAAAATTGCTGCAGATAAAGCTGTGACAAATTCAGCGATTGCGGTTGCTTGGATTCAGCGTCACCCAGCAAATTTCCAAACAGTGGTAGGTACAATGAATTCAGGGCGTTTAGCAGATATTGCGAAAGGTTCAGATATTACCTTAAGCCGTGAAGAATGGTATGAAATTTATCGTGCAGCTGGTAACCAATTACCATGATTTTCATCAACGCTTGAGCTTACAATAGCTCAAGTGTTTTTTTATATTTTAATGATAGTGAAATTCATTATCAATTAGAAAAATATTTTATCATTTAGCTTGATGTGAATATCTATAAGTGTTAATATAATGAGTATAAAAGGAATGTTTATGTGCATTCTTAATTAGAATTATTATTGTTTAATCTGTTTCTCGCGATTGCGAGAGCAGATTTTTGTGTTTTTAAGGGTAATGCGAATAATTATCAATTAGAGAGGATGAGCGTGGTGAGACACTGGATGGAGCGGAATTGGCAATTTGTTACAACTGGAATCAGCGGGATTTTGATTATTATCGGTTGTATTGTTGGGAGTGAAGTGGGAAACTTTTGGACAGCAGTGATTTTTCTTAGTGCATTTATTATCGGCGGTTTTGAGCAAGCAAAAGAAGGAATACAAGCTACGATAAAAACGAAAAAACTAAATGTAGAATTGCTGATGATTTTAGCTGCTACAGGTGCCTCGATAATCGGTTATTGGTTTGAAGGGGCCGTACTTATTTTTATTTTTTCCATTAGTGGAGCATTAGAAACGTATACAACAAATAAAAGTAAACGGGAAATTACGAAATTAATGGCATTCCAACCTGAAAGAGCATCCCGGCAACGACCAAATGGAGATTTAGAAGAAGTTGCAGCGAAAGATTTGCAGTTGGAGGATTTGGTTATTGTACGTCCGGGCGAGAGCGTACCGATAGACGGTGTAATTGTGCGCGGATCAACCACTTTAAATGAGGCAGCAATCAACGGGGAGTCTGTTCCAACGATGAAAACACGTGGTGCAGAAGTATTTGGCGGAACGATAAATGTCAGCAGTGCGATTACTGTCAAAGTAACACAAACATTTGATAATACAATTTTCAGTAAAATCATTCGACTGGTGGAAACTGCTCAGAATGAACCTTCAAAAACGGCACGATTTATTGAACGATTTGAAGACACGTATGTAAAAGCCGTGCTCTTATTTGTTCTAGTAATGATGTTTTTACCACATTTTGTCCTTGGGTGGTCATGGAATGAAACATTTTATCGTGCCATGGTCTTACTCACGGTAGCATCTCCGTGCGCACTTGTTGCTTCGGTGACTCCAGCTACACTTGCTGCTATTTCAAATGGAGCACGCCACGGAATCTTGTTTAAAGGCGGGGTTCATTTAGAAAACTTGCGTGGGGTGAAGGCAATTGCGTTTGATAAGACGGGGACACTGACAAATGGAACGCCACGACTAACAGACCAATTATTTAAAGCGAATCTGAATAAAAAACGTATTATTAATGTGGTTGTTGCGATGGAACGACAATCACTACACCCACTTGCTGCTGCCATTACAAAGGAATTGGAAGCCGAAGTGACCGAAAAATTGATGGAAATCGAAGTCACCGATGTGCCTGGTTGGGGTGTGAAAGCGATTTATGAAGGTAAAACTTGGCAAATTGGGAAAGCTGGTTTTGTTGGTGAAGAAGTGGCAAAGCAATTTTCAGGAGAGGCTTCTGGAAAACTTGCTAGCGAAGGGAAAACCATTGTATATGTGGCAGCAGATAGCGAAGTAATGGCGATGTTTGCGCTCAAAGATACATGTCGGCCAGAAGCAATTCAGACTGTTAAGGCGTTGAAATCAAAAGGTATCAAAACAATTATGGTTACGGGTGATAATCAACAAACAGGAGAAGCGATTCAAACAGAGCTTGGAATGGACTACGTCGTTGCGGGCTGTTTACCGGCGAAAAAAGTCGATGTTATAAAAGAATTAGCCGTCACATATGGAAGTGTTGCGATGGTTGGTGATGGAATAAATGATGCGCCAGCACTTGCACATGCAGCTGTTGGTATTGCCATGGGGGAAGGAACAGATATTGCCATGGAAACGGCTGATGTTGTATTGATGAAAAATGATTTAGAAAAAATTGCCTATGCGTATACACTTTCGGAACGGCTTCACAGGATTAGTTGGCAAAATATTTGTTTTGCGATTGCAGTGATAGTTTCCTTAATTGCCGCAAATGTATTCCAATTAATTAATTTGCCATTTGGTGTCGTAGGGCATGAAGGAAGTACGATATTAGTTATTTTGAATGGTTTAAGGTTGTTAAAAAATAATCGAAACCTATAAATTGTTTGACTGCTCATCTATTACTAGTCTAAGATAGATGAGCAGTTTCTTTTTGTATAAAAAGGGGTATTACTAGATAGATTGGAGATGAGTACATGAAGAAAATTAATTGGACACAATGGATTGCGCTGTTCGTTTTTGCATCAATGGGTGTTTCTGTCATTTTTACTATTTACGAGATTTTCACAGCACCAATAAAGCAACCGGCCACTGGACCGCATGTAACGCTAAGAGGGGATTATATTTTTTTACTATTTGAAATTTTGTTAGGTATTATCATTTTGTTATTACCATCCATTATTTCAAGACGATTTAAATTTGAAATACCTGGACTTGTTTATATTTTGTTTATTATTTTTTTATATGGATCCATTTATCTCGGAACCGTGCAACAGTTTTACTCCAACGTACCTCATTGGGACAAAATTCTCCATACCTTTAGCGGAGCAATGTTAGGGGCAATTGGTTTTTCTTTTGTCAGCTTGTTAAATGCTAATAGTAAAGTAGTAATGAATTTAAAGCCTGGTTTCATCGCCGTTTTTGCTTTTTGCTTTGCGGTTACGATGGGTGCGTTCTGGGAAGTTTATGAGTATACTTTTGACGGCATTATGAATTTGAATATGCAACGTTATAACCTATCAAACGGAACGCCGCTAACTGGCCGAGCTGCCCTTCAAGACACGATGACCGATATTATTGTCGATATTATCGGCGCATTATTCATCGTCATTATTGGCTACTTCGCTTTGAAAAAAGGTCGCCCGTGGATGGAACGATTTGAATTCAAACGAAAAAACTGGAAAAAAGAGCCTAAGAAAAAATAAACGAGAAAACATCTGTTCCGTGGAGCAGATGTTTTTTGATGCACACTATTACGAACAAATTTGGGTCTCGGAAATGATTGACCCTATCTTGGAACTTTTCTACACTTAATGTGAGCAGGAAAATTATAAAGGAGTGAGGAAATGTTTTTAGATTCGGGGAACTTAGAGGAAATAAAGAAAGCGCTTCAATTTCCGTTTTTTGAAGGGGTAACAACAAATCCAACTATTTTATTAAAAGAAAATCAACCAAGAAAGTCGCATATTACTCAAATTTCTGCCAAACTGGTTTTTGTACAGGCAGCAGGATTATCTGAAGCAGAAATCTGGGAAGATGTTCTCCGGATTCAAGCAATTCAACCAGCTGATGGAATGATGATTGGTTTGAAAATACCTGCCCATGAAGCGGGAATCAAAGTAATTACCAACGTTCGCGCCAAGTTTCCGGAAGCGACTATTCTAGCAACAGCAATCTTTTCATCTGAGCAAGGCTACATTGCTGCACTTGCAGGAGCAGATTACCTGGCACCCTACTACAATCGTATGGAAATTAGTGGGTTAGACGCTGCGAAAACGATAGAAGAATTGCGTTATGTATTAGACTTACAAGAGTTGCAAACGGTGAAAATTATGGGAGCAAGCTTTAAAAACAGTCGTCAAATCATGCAGGCACTAGCAAGTGGAGCAGATACTGTTACCATTAGCTATGACTTATTTTTACAAATGATGAATAAACCACTAGCACTTGAAAGTATTGAGAAATTTAACGAGGATAATGAAGCTTTACCTAAATAACCAAAAAGGAAGTATCCATCAAAAACGGATACTTCCTTTTGCTTATTTATCTTCATCGCGCAGTGGTAAATTGTTTACATAGCTATCTGAGTACTGCAAGAGTTTTCGGCTAGCATCGAATTTTTTCTTCACTTCGCTGGATAACGCTTTATTTGTTCCATTGTAATTAGTTGCTGCACCAGTTTCGAAGCTTTCGTCTGGTTGATACATGTAGGAGTTTGTGAAATAACTTCCTTCTGGCATCGTGTAACGCTCAGGGACATAGTTGTTCTTTGTGTTTAAGATGTCATCGCCAAACATAATTTGGTCGCCTGTATTGATACCAAGCAAGTTCATGACAGTCGGCATAATGTCAACTTCACCACCAACATTTTTGATTTCGCCGGGGTTTTCCATCTCAGGATAATGTAAGAAGAACGGAATGCGGTAGTCGTCTGCTGGGTCTGCTTTTAGCTCAGTGGAACGATTAACGTATTTTTTTTGTTCTTCCGGAAGTTGATCCGTTTTAATAATATGATGATCACCGTAGAAAACAACTACTGAATCATCCCAAATGCCACTATCTTTCAATTTTTGCACAAAGGCGCCAAGTTGCTTATCTGCATAATGAACGGCTTCGAAATAATTACCAAGTTCGGTATCTTTTAAATCACTTGGTAAATCAATTTCTTTTTTATCGTCTGGAATATCAAATGGCATATGACTACTTACACTAATCAATTGCGCATAAAATTTTTGGTTGTTTTTGTACTGGTCTTCTAAAATTGGGAAGGCTTTGTTGTACAGAACCTCATCACTTGGCGAAAATCCGATAACGTCTTCATCACCAAAAAATTTTCGATCATAAAAATTATCAAAGCCGACTGCTGGATAAAATTCATCACGATTGTAGAAACTAGCATCATTTGTGTGGAAGGTTTCTGTTGCGTAATCATTCTTACCGAGCAAACGTGGCATTGACGGAATTACACGATCGCCGTAAGTTTGCGTATTAGTATAATAACCACTTGGGAAGGTAGAAGTATAAACCGACCATTCCGCATCTGCTGTATTTGATTTTGAAACCGTTTGGAAAAATTTGTTAGAATACATCGTTTCGCTTTCTAAGCTATCTAACGTAGGTGTAATCGACTGGCCATTAATTTCAACATGCGTTAAATTACGTTGGAATGACTCTAATTGAACGATGATAAGATTTTTCCCTTTAGCTGCACCGAAATAATTTGGATTTTTGTTTTGCTCAACGCCTTTAATATCTCGGACGTTTTTTGCAGTGATATCAGCTGCTTTTACATGATCAGAACCGGTAATTGCTGCGCTAACATTAAACGTGAAAATACCCATTCTTTTAGCACGTTTGGAGTCGCTAATAATATTTTGTTGCATCATGAAATAAGTAAATCCACTAAGTACAAGTAAAATACTAAGGGAAGACATACCATACACCCGGC
This sequence comes from Listeria ivanovii subsp. londoniensis, assembly GCF_000763495.1. Lineage (GTDB taxonomy): Bacteria > Bacillota > Bacilli > Lactobacillales > Listeriaceae > Listeria > Listeria londoniensis. The sequence goes on from NZ_CP009576.1 coordinate 801,385, forward strand.
TAGTTAAACGGAACGAAGGAAACTCATGTCCTTTTTTTATACTGAAATAAAGGATGAAAGGAAGCAGTATAATATCCATAATGTAGAGCCAATCTGTTCCGCTAAGTAAACTGGTAGCACTCGTTTTTACCACGCCAACTTCGCCGATAAGGGAAAAGCTATGGTAAGTGGGAATTTCATTATAAAAACGAGCATAAAGCACGCAAACGAGCATTAAGATACCAACAAATAACGACATTCCGGCATACCAATAAATATGTGAGCGAACTGGAGCGAACAAATGAATAAGCCCAAGAATTAATACAATGAAAAGGAGGTCCATTCCAAGTGCCAGAAAATTAGGGTCTTTAAAAATTTGGAAATAGGCAAAAGTAAACTTACCAATAATTAATAAAAAATAAAATAAAATCAAGTTAATTCCTCTTTCTAGCATGCTTTGTGGTAAATACACACAAATCCATTCCTTCTAATTTTAGCTTATACGAGCAAACTGTGCAAATCGTGAAAGATGATTCAGATATATTTAGGTAATAGGTGCTAGTTTAGGGAATTTTAATTATAAATTGTATTATTTCTTACAAAGTTATTGACCTTTAAAGCACAAAAGTATATTATTTGAGAAGATTGTAAAAAGGTAGGAGAAAAAATGAATTCTTTATTTAGAAAAAAGCCATTAAACGAATTACTGCATAATAAAAGCGGCAGTACACAACTGAAACAAACGCTCGGTCCGCTGGATTTAACAATGCTCGGAGTTGGAGCGATTGTTGGGACAGGGATATTTATTTTACCAGGGACGGTTGCTGCGAAAAGTGCTGGTCCGGCAATTATTTTTTCCTTTGTTATTGCTGCCATTGTTTGTGCCATCGCAGCGATGTGTTATTCGGAGTTCGCGTCTAGCGTTCCTGTTGCTGGGAGTGCTTATACATATGGCTATGTGGTTTTTGGAGAGTTAATTGGTTGGTTGCTAGGGTGGGCACTTATTTTGGAATATGGGCTTGCTGTGGCTTCTGTCGCAAGTGGCTGGTCTTCGTATTTAAATGCACTGCTTTCTGGTTTCCATATTACAATACCGCAAGCCATTTCTGGGCCTTTTAATCCAGAAGTAGGTACATGGATTAATTTACCTGCTATCTTTATCGTACTCATCATTGCTTTTTTACTAACTCTTGGAATAAAAGAGTCAACGCGAATTAATACGATTATGGTTGCGATTAAAGTGGGGGTTATTTTATTATTTTTAGTTGTAGGGGTATTTTATGTCAAACCTGATAATTGGCAACCTTTCATGCCATTTGGAATAAGCGGTGTGATGAACGGGGCGGCATTAGTATTTTTTGCTTACTTAGGTTTTGATGCTGTTTCCTCAGCTGCTGAAGAGGTGAAGAATCCACAGCGAACGATGCCGATAGGAATTATTGGTTCCTTGCTAATTTGTACCATATTGTATGTAGCTGTTTCGGCTGTTTTAACGGGGATGGTTCCTTATACAGATTTAAATGTGACAGATCCAGTCGCATATGCTCTTCAAGTAATTCATCAAGACTGGGTGGCGGGAATTGTTTCGCTTGGTGCAGTTGTGGGGATGATTACCGTGATCTTAGTTATGAGCTACGGAGCAACAAGGCTTATTTTTGCAATGGGACGAGACGGGCTTTTACCAAAAGTATTAGCGGAAATTAGTGAAAAACATCAAACTCCTGTTAAGAATACTTGGATATTTGCGGTGATTGTTGCTGTTATCAGTGGACTTGTACCACTCGATAAACTAGCAGAACTCGTAAATATTGGGACCTTACTTGCTTTTATGATGGTGTCAATTGGAATTATCTTCTTACGTAAAAATAAATCAATTCAACAAAGTGGCTTCAAAGTACCGTTTTATCCTGTATTACCAGTTGTATCATTCCTGTTATGCGCATTTTTAATTAGTCGTCTATCAGTTCATACCTGGATTCTTTGTGGTATTTGGTTTGTTATTGGTTTCATTGTCTATTTCAGTTATGGTAGAAAACATAGTGAATTGTCGAAAAAATAATTAACTTACTTTTTGTAAGTCATTTTAATGGAAAAGAAACGTTCCTTGTGTTGTAATGAATGTATTACAATAAAAGGAGCGTTTTTACATGAATAAAATAAATGAGATGATGCGACTCGGTGAAGTAGTACTAAATGTAGGTCATTTAGAAGAGATGGCAGGATTTTATCAAGAAGTCATTGGTTTAACATTACTGGAAGAAAATGAACGAGTAGTTCGGCTTGGAGTGAGCGGATCAAATGAAGCGCTACTCGTTTTACGAAAAATAGATGATGCAGTCGTACCAAAAGTGCCACGGATTGGTCTTTTCCATACAGCTTTTCTTTTACCGACGAGAGAGAGCTTGGCAAATGTATTAGTTCATCTGGCAAAATCAGGTTATCCAATTGATGGAGCAGGAGATCATGCTTACAGTGAAGCACTTTATTTGCATGATATAGAAGGAAATGGAATTGAAATTTATGCAGACCGAGCTAAGGCAGATTGGATGCGTGATGGCGAAGGGAACTTGCCAATGGTGACCGAAGAAGTAGATGTGGATAGTTTGCTTCAAATTGCTAAAGAGGAAACTTTTGCTGGATTGCCTGCTGGTACGAAAATTGGTCATGTTCATTTACAAGTGGCTGATGTTGATAAAGCAGAACAGTTTTATCGCAGTGCGCTTGGGATGAATTTAACGACGACGATTCCTTCTGCGCGTTTTTTTGCAGCAGGGGATTATCACCATCATATTGGAACAAATATGTGGGCGGGGCGAAATCTTGAAAATCGGCAAGAGCGAGAAGTGGGACTTGCTTGGTTTACCATTATAACTCCGGATAAAGAAGCGATTAGCAAACAGTTGGAGGAACAAGGTTATCAAGTGAATCGCTTTGAAAATACGATTTCTGTAATAGATACTAGTGGGATTATGATTCATTTTAAATAAAAAAAGAACTGTTTAAGCAAAAAATGCGCTTAAACAGTTTTTTGATGTAATAATAAGGGAAAGGTACATAAGTATAAATATTTTCAATGTCTTCGCTGTATGGTTTTCTTAAGAAGCCAGTTGCTTGACCCAAAAATGGTTTGGAGAATGAGAAAAATCCCAATTCCAAGATTTAAGTAAGATAGAGCTAATGCGGCGTTTTCTGGAAATGCGCTTTGTACAACGAGAAAAGTAATGAAGAAACCGCTGTTTGCACAAAATGCTATCCAAAACCAAGACATGCCACTGAGCTTACTTACTCCAAAAGAAAGTCCAGATATAATGGTAGCTAAGATAAGTCCAGTTACTATCATCGACATAAATTCCATTTCCATCGCTCCTTTGTTACAAATGAATTATTATTAATAATAATGTAACACAAATGAAATGTATTGTAAAGAAATACAAAGAGAGGAGATTCGCAGATGATTGAATTTTTTAAGACAACTAATGAAAAAATGGAGCAACTTTCGTCTTTAGAAGAAGGTTGCTGGGTTAAAGTGACTGATCCTACCGAAGAAGAAATTGGGCGCTTAAGCAAGGAAATGGACGTTCCAAAACCTTATATCTTAGATGCACTTGATTCAGAAGAGCGTTCTCGAATAGAATTAAAACGAGCCGAGCAAGATGTAAGGCACTCCCTTGTTATTGTTGATTGTCCTTATGAATCGGAGGATGAGCTTGGCTACGCAATGTATGAAACACTTCCGATTGGTATTGTTTTAACAAAAGGGCACCTTGTTACCATTTCCTTACGAGACTTGCCAATCTTGTCGGATGTGCGTTCGATGAAGTTAGAAGTCTATGAGACAACCAATCACAAGCAATTTTTGTTAAAATTATTATATGCTGTTTCTTATTATTACCTCAAATATTTAAATCAAATCATCAAACAGACAAATAATTTAGAATTACAGATTAAACAATCCATGAAAAACGAGCAACTCTATGCGTTTATGGCTGTTCAGAAAAGTTTAGTTTTTTTTGCAACAGCGCTTCAATCTAATAAAGCTATCCTCGATAAAATGGAAGATGTCGAACATTTTATGCAGCAAGAAGAGAATCATGATTTACTCAGAGATGTTATTATTGAAAATAAACAAGCAATTGCGATGACGGACACATATACACAAATCATTAGCGGAATGTCGGATGTATTTTCATCAGTTATTTCTAATAATCTAAATATTGTTATGAAATTTTTAACTTCTTTTACAATTATTTTATCATTACCAACCATTGTAGCGAGTATTTATGGGATGAATATTAAGCTACCATTTATGCATAACGATCATGCATTTGCATTAATTCTTTTATTTACGCTACTAATCACAACGGGAGTAACAGTGATTTTTTGGCGTAGAAAATACTTTTAAATATAGAAAACGGGGGAATAAGCATGGAAAAACAAACATACGAAAAACTAGCATATTATACAATCAAAGAAAAAATTCTCAGTGGTAAGCTCCATGTCGGGCAGCATATTTCAGAAGCGGGTATTGCAAAAGAATTATCTATTAGTAGAACACCAGTAAGAAAAGCAATCGCAGTTTTAGTATCAGAAGAATTGATTGAATATGAACTAAACCGCGGAGCAATTGTGATTGAAAGCAGTATGAGTGCGGGGCGTTTTATTGAATTGTTAGAAATGGCAGAAATCCTTATTGTCCAAACTATCGACAAGTGTCAAAATAAAAATTTAACGTACAAACCAGAAAAAGGAGACGAAATACTCAATGAAATGCGGCAAATACATACAGAAGAAGACGTGGATGTATATTTAACATTACTCAGCAAATGGCTGTTACAATTCGTTTCACAATTAGCCAATATTTATGCAGAAGATATTGTGCGGAAAATGAAGCGTGATTTCTTTAATAAAGCACAAAAAGATATTAAAATGATTCCAGTGCTGTTAGAAGATGAGACGCTTGATGGCATAGATCAACTGACAAATCATATGGTGGCAAAAGAATATGATTTAGCAAAAGAAGTAATAAATAGATTAGTGAACTTGTATATAATTCGTACATTTAGATAAGATTTACCGCAAAATTAGGGGGTGCTTTTGATGCGGAAAGTATACGAAATTTTTATTTTAGACTGGCGCCGCTTATTTAAAGCGCCTTTAGCATTATTATTAGTTATAGCACTAATTATTTTACCATCACTTTATGCCTGGTTTAATATCGAAGCACTTTGGGACCCATACTCTAATACTTCTGGGATTAAAGTAGCGGTTTCGATTGATGACGAGGGGGCAGAAGTGGATGTCCCTGGAACCGAGCCAGAGCAGATTAATGTCGGAAATCAATTGAAAAAAGCATTAGAAAAAAATGACAAACTTGGTTGGACTTTTGTTAGTGAAAAAGAAGCTGAAAAAGGTGTGAAAAGCGGGAAGTACTACGCAGCTATACATATCCCGAAAGATTTTTCTGCCGACATGGTTTCAGTTGTTAGTGATAATATTAAAAAGCCGACCATTGATTACTATGTCAACGAAAAGATTAATGCCATCGCGCCAAAAATGACAGAAAGTGGCGCAACAACCATTGTCAATCAAATTAGTTCGGAATTTGTCGGGACTGTCAGTAAAGCTGTTTTAGAAGAATTTAATAAAGCTGGAATTGATCTTGAAAATGAACTTCCAACAATTAGACGTTTAAAAACAAAAGTTTTCCAAGTACAAGATGCATTACCAGAAATAAAAAAAATGGGTGCAGAAGCTGTGAAAATCGAAGCGAAACTCCCAGAATTAAAAGCCAAAGCGAATCAGGTTGTGGAGTTAAATAAAAAAATTCCAGAACTTAATCAAGCAACCGAAAATGTATTATTAGTTGAGCAACAATTGCCGAAAATAGATCAACTCGGTGAAGATATACTCGTTCTTCAAAAGAAAATTCCTGAAATTAAGCAAATTGCTTCCTCAGTAAAAGAAGTGGATGAAAATTTTGGAACGATTAAAAAGACAGTGAACGATGCTGTGGATGAGTCTGGAAAAGCACTTGATGTCATTAACGGAGCAATGGATGCCATTCCTACTGTTCAAAAAATTGCTCAAAATGGTAGTGGCTATGTAGATAAAGTAGCCGATTTTGCAGAGGAGATTAACCAGTCATTCAACACATTAGCGCCAGCAATTAAACAAAATCTGACCTTAATGAAACAAATGGCAGATAATGTGTATCAAGTTACCGAAGCAATCAAAAATGGGTCCATCAGTCGAGACCAGGCAATTACGGAATTAAAGAAGATGGAGCAAGACATTGATTCATTGCAACAAATGATTACAGAACAAACCAAGACGTTAGAAAGTTTAAATGAGACTTTGCCGAATAAGCCGTTTACTGATTTGATTGCCAATCTAAAATCCATCCATTCAGGGTTAACCGCGCAAAAAGCAACGATTACAAAAGTTCGCATACAGCTTGAAAATGGCGAGCAGCCTTCCGAAGAACTTTTAAATACGTTGAACGAACAAGCAAAAACAGTGAGCGAGAAATTGCAGCAAATTTTGGCCAATTATGATACAGCAATTGTTCCCAACATTAAAACGGGCTTAAATCAAATTCAAGCTGATTTAAAAGATAGCCAAAAGCTACTGCAAAATTTACAAGCAAAAATTCCGGAAATCACTCAAGTGTTACAAGACTCTAAAAAAACACTCCAAACCGGTCAGACCTATTTAAAAGAATTCCAAGCTCGTTTGCCAGAAATTCAAAAAACATTAGATGATGCAACCCAAGTAATTGACACCAAGTTGGATACAATTATCGCTGGCATTAATGAAGCTGCTAACTTTTATCAAAATGATTACCCTAATGTGAAAGCAAATATCAAAAAAGCTGCCGATTTTATTCGCAACGATTTACCAGGCTTAGAAAAAGAAATTAATCAAGCCTCCAACCTGATTCAAGAAAAAATGCCAGAATTTGAAAAAGCCGTGACGATTGCCGCGAACCTTTCTCGTGAAGAATTACCAGAATTTGAAAAAGCAATTAATAATGCAGCGAATAAAATTACCGACTTTGATAAAAATTATGATTTGCAAAGTATCATTAAAATGCTAAGAAATGATGCAGATAAGGATAGTTCGTTTATTGCGAGTCCTGTGAGCTTAAAAGAAACAAGTTACTATCCAATTCCGAATTATGGCTCTGCTAGTTCCCCATTCTATACAGCACTTTGTTTGTGGGTCGGGGCATTGTTGCTTATTTCCTTACTTCGAGTCGATGTAGAAGTGCCGGCGGGAATCTTTAACCATTACCACCGTTATTTCGGTCGACTGCTTACTTTCTTATCTATTGGATTGATGCAGGCTTTAATTGTTACACTAGGTAATATTTTCTTATTAGGTGTTTCTATTGCAGAACCACTCTTACATGTACTCTTTAGCATGTTCATTAGCGTTGTGTTTATGACAATCGTTTATACACTCGTGTCGCTATTTAACAATGTCGGAAAAGGAATCGCGATTATCTTACTCGTGCTTCAAATTTCCGGAGCGGGTGGGAATTTCCCAATCCAAGTATCTCCGCCGTTTTTCCAAGCAATCTACCCATTCTTACCGTTTACTTATGCGGTTAGTTTAATTCGAGAAAGTGTTGGTGGACTCTACATGCCAACTGTTTGGATAGATATTAGTGTTCTTGCTGGATTTGCGATTTTATTTATTGGATTCGGAATATTGCTCAAGAAACCGCTTGACAAAATTATTCCCAAACTGTCGGAAAAAGCCAAACGAAGCAAGTTAATCCATTAAAAATATTTTTATGGTATAATTACGAGCAGCGAGGAGGCAGACAATGGTAGCAAATCGATACAATACACTCGAAAAGATGGTTTATGATCGACTTTTATTAAAAATTAAAAAGGGTGAATTAAGTCCCAATCAACATTTAGCAGAAGAAAAATTGGCAGCTGAATTTGGCGTTAGTCGCTCACCATTTCGAAAAACCATTGCCACTCTTGCGGCTCAAGGGATTGTAACTTATCATGAAAATAGTGGTGCGGTCTTAAATGATGTGTTAATTGACGCAGGACGTTATGTTCAATTAATGGAAACCATCAACATCTTAGTGGATGCAGCAATGGTAAAAGCAGCACATTATGGACTGAAAATGGAGGTAGAAAAACTTCACGAACGCCTTCAAGAAATGGAACGTTATTCTTATTTAACGGATTTAGAAAATTATTTTGATGCGCATCATCGCTTTATTCTGTGTTTGATTAGCTTTGCAGACAATCCTTATCAAATGACTATCGCTAAGCAGATTTTCTTTCAGATAGTCTCTTTCTCTGATGGAATTCATATTTTTAAATCAGTCGAGATTCGTGAATGGACAAATAAAAAAAGCAGCCAAATATATGAGCTACTTGCAAAAGAAGACACCGAAGCCGCTCGAAAAACAATTAAAGCAATGTTTGCCGAGTTAACAATTCAGGCATATAGATAAAAAGTTTCCACTTATCGTTTATTTAGATAGGTGGAAGCTTTTTTTGATATAAATGAAAGCCATTTTTCTTACCCATAAATTGAAAATCATAACGGCGATACATTTGGTTAAGCTTATCATTTGTTTCAATACAATCCAAGCGTATATAAGGAACTTGATTGGTATTTGCTAACAGTTCAGACCAGTTAATCATCTGCGCACTTAAAGAAATCCCGCTAAACTGACGAGCAACCATAATCCGGTGCAGATAATAAGCATTTTCATTCGCTAAGTCTTCCCATAAATCTGTATCCCAATTGCTGGGTGTCTTTCGAATAATCATTGCTCCAGCAAGCAAACCTTCTTGTGTTTCAAAAAGAGCTACCTCGCCAAGTTTAATCCGTTCTTCCATTTGATGGACATCAAAGCCTTGCAAAATATCATTCCACTGACTGGAACCCGATTCTTTAAGCCAGCGAGCAGTATTTAGCATCAGTTCATTCATTTTTGAGTAGTCATTTGGCAAAGCAAAGCGGACTAGAAATTCCAGTCCGCCAGCAGAAATTTTATTTTGGTTCATTTTCGTCTTTCGGAGCTTCGGGTTCTTTTACTGTTTCGGGTCCAAAACCATCTGGATGTGAGTCGCGAGCGAAAGGATCTTCTTCCGTTTTTCCAAATGGATCAACGCTTTCTTCCTCAACAATAACGGTTTCTTCTACATAAGCTCCTTCGCTTGCAGCATATAAATCATCATAGAATACAGCGATAGAAGTGATTAGGTAAGGATACACATAAAGTGAAATCCCTAAAGAAATGACCCAAGATGCTAAAATGAGGACGAGTCCACCAAATGTAGCTCCGGCTGCTAGGGCGCTAATTAATTCAGTAGGATCAGTTGTGTAAGAGGTAGAAGCCATTCCACCTGCAACAATAACCCCACCTGCGATTGCAACTGCGATAGGAATTAAGTACCAAAGTAGGAACGTAAGAGACATGCCGAATAGTCTGCCTTTATGTCCATTCATCATGTGGCGACTTTCTGTAATAGCATCTAAAGCAGAGATGTTTGGATTATCGCGTAAAATGAAGAAAGTTTGTGAGTAAGAGTAAGTTTTAATAATTCCTGGAACGATTAAAAGTAAACTCCATAAGAATGTAAAAATACTAATTAGCAAGTAAGCTAAGAAAGTACGGCCAAACTCTTTGAAACCACTAAACATGTACGCAACATCAGGTTGTTCCCTTCTGCTAATTGCAAGATATACCCAAGAAACCCCCACATATAAAGGTCCTGTTAGTAAGAATAAGGCAATCCAACCAATAAATGGAATCCAGCCCAATACGCCACTTGCAACTGTTTCAAGCAACCATGCAAGCACAAATATTCCAATGGCAATACCCCAGTTGCCACGAAGCGACTCTTTCGCTGTTTGTTTTACTTGTGAAATAGTCATCATAATGAAAACTCCTTTTTAATTTATTTTTAAGTATAATAGCAAAAATACCTACTCTTAAAATAGCATACTTTCCGGGACTAATACAGTAATATGAAGTGTTTCATTTTTTTATTTAAATTAGGTGTAAGTTAATTCTTTTTGGGGAAAAGATTATATGGTATGATTAATTTGGAGGTGGCGCAAATGGCCCATGAGAATTTAAGAGAACTAGAAGATCGCTTAATTGAATTACGACAAGAGTATCAAGAAACAATTAGTGAAACGAGAGATTTTGAAGACCCACAACTCCAAAACGGACCGATTAATGCTGCGGAAGTTAGATTAAGTGCATTACGTCACGAAATCTCAGAAGTGGAGAAAAAAATTAAAAAAGTAGAAGGTAATACTAAATAAGGAAATAACGTCCTTTTGCTAATATAAATTTAGCGGAAGGATGTTTCTTTTTATGTGAATTTGGAGGAATGAAAATGAAACCAATTTTTGCTGTAGGGGATGTACACGGAGAAATAACTCTTTTAGATGAGCTGCTCGAAAACTGGGATAAAAAGCGGGAACGACTTCTATTTGTGGGGGACTTAATTGATCGCGGTGAAAATCCTGCAGCGGTCCTTAGAAGGGTAAAAGCGTTAGCAGATAATGCAGGAGCTATTGTTTTAAAAGGCAATCACGAACAAATGTTACTGGATTGGCTAAAAATTCCCTCCGAGAAAATGCACTACTATTTAAGCCAAGGTGGCATGGAAACCATTCAATCACTTATTTCGGACTCACTTGACAAAAAAACCACACCAGAAGGCTTAGCAGAGAGAATTAAGCAAGAATCGGCTGAACTAATTGAGTTTATCCGGAATTTACCGCTTTATTATGAAGAAGGTAAGTATGTGTTTGCCCATGCAGGAGTTGATTTTACTAAAGACGACTGGCATGAAACGGAGGAACGAGATTTTTACTGGATTCGAGAGCCATTTTTGTTCGGTGAAAATAAAACGGGGAAAGTATTTATCTTTGGACATACCCCGGTGCAAAATTTACATAAAGATGGAAGCGCAGGCATCTGGGTTTCAGCAGATAAAACAAGGCTTGATATCGATGGTGGGGCTGTTTTTGGCGGAGAACTTCACGGCGTTGTTGTGGAAGAAAAAGTCATTACAAAAAGCTTTACTGCGAAAAAATAAGCGTTCAAGATGCTTCTCTCTAGGAGCATCTTGAACGCTTATTTTTAATAATACGGCGCCATGAAAAGATAAACTAATACGCCAGTTAAACTTACATATAACCAAATCGGCATCGTCCAACGAACAATTTTTTTATGTTTTTCAATTTGCATAGTCCAGCCCCAAACAAGTGCGAAGAGTGCAAGTGGAACGACGATTGCAGCTAAGAAACTATGTGTAATTAAGATAAAGAAGTAAATCGGACGGATAATTCCAGTTCCACCAAATGTAGATGTTTCGGCGGATAAGTAATGAAATGTTAAATAAGATACTAAGAAGAATAGCGTAGATGTAAATGCTGCAAGGATAAATCCGCGGTGCATGTTAATGTTTTTCTTTTTTATAATCGCCCAAAGTGCAATAACTAAAAATACAAAGGTAAAACTATTAAAGATGGCGTTCATCCGTGGGAAAATCGTGATATCAAAATGCACGGCTCCCTGATAGCCAATTGGTGAAAAAAAGAGTAGTAAAATCACCACAACTGCGATAAATGAAATAATCATTATCGGCCAAAAATAGTTTTTTTCTGATGTCGGCTTTGTGAGTTTTTCTTTATTTTGTTCCATGAAAAAAATAGCCCCCTAAATAAAAAATTGCTGTACCTTATTTCATTATACATGACGAACATATCGGATGCGAAAAATTGAACTTTTTGAGGTATAATGATTGGGAAAGGGTGTTTCTAATGGCAATAATTGCGCGAGAGTTAACGAAAGCAGAAGAAGCGGAAATCATTCGTTTGAAAGAAGAAGGCGAAATCATGCTACAAACAGACGGGACTCCAGAAGAACGCGTTCAGAAAATTGTAGATTACTTGAAAAATACCTCGCCAGACCCAGATTTAGCAGAAGAACAGGGTTATGTGTTAGGTTCTTTATACGGGGAAGCAGTGCGAGAAAAATACGGATGGAAATGGTTGTTTGTTTCTGAAAATGACTTAGAAGGCTATGCAATCACATCGAAAGAGCACGGTTATACCTTTATGGTACATGATTATTTTATGCAAGTGATTGTTGGAAATAAACCGGATAATAGTAAAATGTTGTTTGAGTTAATGCCAGATATGACAGGGAATCGGAATGATTTTCGGATAATAGGATGAAAAAGCTAGCCGTTGATGTCGGCTAGCTTTCTTGTTATTGGTTGGATGTGGAGATTTTCATATACTAATAAGTCCATTTTAATCTAATCCTTAAATTCTTGGAAACGAAAATTAGTTCCTAGTGATTGGTTTGCTACTGTGTATTCCCTGAATTTATAAATTAATGGGGACCAATTATTAATATTTATTCTTTTTAATAAGTATATTAGAGATACGAAATTTGTTCGAAGCAGTGGAAATAACAATCTAATTATGGAGAAGGCAATTAAAGATGTAGTTGTATAATAGGAAATAGATTGTGAGAGTTAGGGGGGGATTATCCAAGCAATCTAGAAGGATTTGTAAAGGATTATCTTATAAGGTGTCTGAAATGTGGTTAGTTAGAAAATACTGGGTAAAATGGAATGTAAAAGTTAAAAGATTTATAGTAATTTTAAACTTTCAAATGAATAAACATAAGATAATATACATTGGAAAATGTATTTCAATGAAATAAAAGAGAAATATTTAACATTAATGTTGTTTATGTTTGTATACTTTGTGACGTTTTTTCGAAAAGTGTATAAATTCGTGCATAATAACACAAATGGTGATTATTTTCACAATTATTTCTGTGAAATATTCAAAATGAGTTGAAAAAAACCATAATTTAAGCTGAATTTTGTTGTTCATGACAAGAATCGGACATTTCATTACATTTTTGGTTATACATCCAGTGATTATATTATAATTGTTCTAAAAAACACAAAAAGGGAGCGAATGTCAAATGGCAACAGAGACAATACAAAAGCAAGCAAAGAAATGTGTATGTGCTTTATTAGCTGGAGGATTAGCTAAAGTATCCTTTGGAGGTGTAGTTGCAAAAGCAATGGTTGGAACAATATTAAGTAATAGTTTTAAAAATTATAATTATATGAAGCAAACAATCTATAAAAAATCTGACAAGAACTATTATTATTATAAAGTAATAGATGAGTTTTCAAATAGCAAAACTAAATGGAAGGGGCCAGTAAATACAAGCTATCAAAAAGTTAGAAAGTAAAAATAGGAGAGGAAGTAAAGCTGTTGAATTATAAAAAATTGATTGCAAGTATACTATTGTATATCGTGCTATTTATTGTAACGGGAATTATATTTGATAATTTCAATATATTTGTATTGGTTGTTGGAACTATTTGTTATGCACTCGCAATCATCCCGCTTGTAAAAAATAAATAAAGAAGTACAAAAAATTAATGTATTTACTTTTATGCATGAATATACGTTCGCAAATAGTAATAATTAACCTTTTAGTATCAAAAATGAGAAAAAAGACGCGCCGCAAATAAGAACGTATTTCTGTGTGAATTGCAATATGTCTTTCCAAGCTAGTAAAAAGAGCAGACAAATTTGTCCGCTCTTTTTTTCAATATCTTATCTATTCTCCGCTTTATTATAAGCACCATGCCAAACAGGTCCGATGAATTCATTTAAAGCAAATCCGCCTTTGATAGCAGCTGTAACGAAATCTTTCGCTTTAGCAACTGCTTCTTCTACTGTTAAGCCTTTCGCAAGTCCAGCTGTAATTGCGGCTGCGAAAGTACAACCAGCGCCGTGATTATGACTTGGAGAAATTTTTTCAACTTCATAAACAGTGAAATCTTTTCCATCATAAAGTAAGTCGATGGCTTTGTCGCTTTCTAGTGCTTTTCCGCCTTTAATAACAACGTATTTAGCGCCGAGTTCGATGATTTTTTTCGCAGCTGATTTCATGTCGTCTAAAGTTGTTAATTTGCCAAGACCAGATAATTGACCAGCTTCGAACAGGTTTGGTGTCGTAATAGTTGCTTTTGGAAGTAACAAGTCACGGATAGCTTCCGCGTTTTCAGGTTGGATTAATTCATCTTCGCCTTTACAAACCATTACGGGATCAATAACGACATTTTTTAAATCATATTTATCAATCGCTTCACGAGTAGCTTTGATGATGTCGATCGAGCCAAGCATACCTGTTTTCATTGCATCAACCGGGCCGCCAGAAAGGATTGTTTTCAGTTGTTCACGTACAAGACCTGCATCAATTGGAGTAACGCCATGCGCCCAATTGTTGTCTGGATCCATTGTTACGATTGTTGTAATTGCGCTAAAACCATAAGTACCATATTCTTCAAAAGTTTTTAAATCTGCTTGTAATCCAGCACCACCGCTAGAATCAGAGCCTGCAATAGTTAATGTTTTTTTGATTGTCATGATTTTTCCTCCTAAAAATAAACTTTAGTCATTTGTTTCAAGCATTTTATAGATGGCAGCTGCAACCCCGTGTTCATCGTTGGTTGAGGTAACGTGTTCTGCTAAATCTTTTACTTCTTCTTCGGCATTTCCCATTGCGACACTGTAACCAGCCATTTTGAGCATTGAAATGTCATTCATATTATCTCCAATTGCAAAAGTTTCATCAAGCGTTATGCCTAATTTTTCTACATAATATTGTAAGGAAATTCCTTTTTGTGCTTCACGGTGGGTAATTTCAATATTGTCGGAAAACGAAGAAGTAACAGAGAGCTCATTTTCTTTTTCCAGTTTTGCCTTAGCTTTTGCAAGGACTTCTTTGTCAGATGAGAAGGAAATGAATTTTAGGATAGTTAGTTCTTTATTGGCTAAAATTCGTTCTACATCAGGAATTTCGTGAACGTCTTTGGATTCAAAACGTTCTTCTACTTTTTCGGTGATTTCTGTTACAGGAATATCTGGGTGGATGCGCTGATGCATTTTTATCATAAATTCTTTGCCGCGTGCTTTGTCGGTTGTAATTGGTCCCATATCTGTGAAAAACTCTGTATACATGCCAAGGTCAGATAGTGTATTATACGTATCTCGTGCTAAGTCTCTGTCAATTGGATGTTGTAAAACGATTTTGCCGTGTTCATCACGAATTTCCGCACCATTCATACAAATAGCTGGTGCGTATAAATTTGCTTTATTAATTAATCCCATCGCATCGTCATACATCCGTCCAGTACATAGGACAAAATGAATCCCTTTTGTACGAGCTTTTTCGATTGCCTCGACGTTTTCTTGTGCAATCTCGATATCAGAGTTAAGTAGTGTGCCATCCATATCTGAAGCAATAACTTTAATCATAATATTTAATTCCTCCCCAATTTTACCTACTTAATTAGAATAGCATTTTTTAAAGAAAAATGCACAAAAGGTAGCTGCGAGTAGTTTTCTTTGCAGTCTGATTACTTTACTATATTTCTTTCTGTCATTTGGTTATAATAGATAAGAATAAAACGTGGATTGGATGTGGCAGGATGAGTTCAGAACTAGAAAAGATGATTGCAGGAGAAATGTACGATCCAAGCGACAGAGAGCTTGTACACGGTAGAAGTCGTGCGCGGAAGTTCTGTCGGGAAATAAATGATACGATGGATGCTGATTCCCGTCAAAGCGTGCTGAAACGTCTATTTGGTGGTACAAAAGAGAACGTTTATGTGGAACCTGCTTTTCGAGTAGATTATGGTTCTAATATTTATGTTGGTGAAAATTTTTATGCTAATTTTGATTGTGTTATTTTAGATGTTTGCGAGGTACATATTGGTGAAAATTGCATGATGGCGCCTGGTGTTCATATTTACACGGCTACACATCCACTTGATCCAGTTGAACGAAATAGCGGTCAGGAATTAGGAAAACCAGTCGTGATTGGTGATAATGTTTGGATTGGTGGACGTGCGATTATCAATCCTGGTGTAACGCTTGGGAATAATGTAGTAGTTGCCTCTGGCGCAGTTGTAACGAAAAGTTTCCCGGATAATGTTGTTTTAGCGGGAAATCCAGCGCGAGTAATTAAAACTATTGAGGTTAAGGATAAATGATTATTTCAGATGCAAAGATTTTTGAACAAATGGAAAGTGAGTTAGCAAAAGCAAGAGCGGCAACGACAAAGGCGAGTCAAGATAAGCATTTGCATGGTTTGATGTTACTTGTCCAACTTGCGAAAACTGGTGATGAAACAGGTTTGGAAGTGGGACCAAGTGCAATTCCAAAATCAGAACCTGCGCAAATCGTCAACATGGACGGAAAGAAAATCGAGTTAGAAGATGGAGCAAATGGAGATTCATTGCTTGATTTTTAGGGGGCTATTATGAAAAAAACAATTATTACTGGAGCCATTTTTGCTGGGCTAGCAGTTCTACTTGGAGCTTTCGGAGCACATGCTTTAAAAGAAATGCTTGGAAGTTATGCAAGTACTTGGGAAACCGGTGTTCAGTATCAAATGTTTCACGCAGTTGGAATTTTAATCGTCGGCTTACTAATGGAAAAACAAACTAGTAGACTATATACGTGGGCAGTGATTTTATTTTCGGTTGGAATTGTGTTTTTTTCCGGAAGTTTATATGTCTTAAGTATTTCAAAAGTGGCTGTGTTAGGTGCCATTACGCCAATCGGAGGAGTTTGTTTTGTCGCCGGATGGTTCTTGCTGATTATGGGCGTATCGAGAAGGTCGACAAAGTTTTATTAGGCAAAAATTAACTTTAAGATAATCGTCTTTGTGCTGTTATTCGAGCATAAAGACGATTATTTTTTATTATTGGCAAATAAGTGCTAAAATAGAGGAATCATATTTGATAAGGGAGACAGCAATTACATGACATATGCACTTGAAATAACAGGATTACGAAAAATATATTCGACTGGGGTGGAAGCTCTTCGTGGGGTGGATTTGACTGTGGAAGAAGGGGATTTTTATGCACTTCTAGGTCCTAATGGTGCTGGGAAATCGACTACAATCGGCATTATCACCTCGTTAGTCAATAAAACATCTGGAAAAGTAAAAGTATTTGGTTATGACCTGGATACAGATATTGTCCGCGCGAAACAGCAAATTGGTCTTGTGCCACAAGAATTCAATTTTAATCCATTTGAAACGGTTCAACAAATTGTCGTTAACCAAGCGGGCTATTATGGTGTTTCCCGTAAAGAAGCGTTTAAACGTAGCGAAAAATATTTAAAACAATCGAATTTATGGGAAAAGCGTCATGAACGGGCTAGAATGCTTTCAGGAGGAATGAAAAGACGCCTGATGATTGCGCGCGCATTGATGCATGAACCGCGGTTGCTGATTTTAGATGAACCGACTGCTGGGGTGGATATTGAGCTTAGACGCGAAATGTGGACGTTTTTAAGGGAGCTAAATGAGAGCGGCACAACGATTATTTTAACTACACACTACTTAGAGGAAGCGGAAATGCTTTGCCGAAATATCGGAATTATTCAATCAGGAGAGTTGATTGAAAACACGAGCATGAAATCATTACTTGCGAAATTACAATTTGAGACATTTATTTTTGATTTAGAGCCATATGATCAAGCATTCGAAATTTCTGGATATCAGTATGTTTTTGAAGATAAACAAACCTTATCTGTTGAAGTTGAACGTAATCAAGGCGTGAATCACATCTTTGAACAATTGAGTGCTCATGGTATTAAAGTGCTTTCTATGCGTAATAAGTCCAATCGATTGGAAGAACTATTTTTGAA
Organism: Listeria ivanovii subsp. londoniensis; assembly: GCF_000763495.1. Taxonomy (GTDB): domain Bacteria; phylum Bacillota; class Bacilli; order Lactobacillales; family Listeriaceae; genus Listeria; species Listeria londoniensis. Next base: position 819,124 of record NZ_CP009576.1, read on the forward strand.
AATTACCGATGAAAAACATCAAGTGGGGGAAAAACATGTTTAATCTATATTTTACAGCTTTAAAAAGTTTAGCAGCGAAAGAAACGAATCGTTATATGCGGATTTGGGTACAAACATTAGTACCACCAGTTATTACGACCTCTCTTTATTTCATTATCTTTGGGAAAATGATTGGAAGTCGTATTGGGGATATGGGTGGTTTTTCTTATATGGAGTATATCGTACCCGGACTAATTATGATGTCTGTTATTACGAGCTCTTATGCCAATGTATCTTCTTCTTTTTTCTCGCAAAAATTCCAGAAAAATATTGAAGAGATTCTGGTTGCGCCAGTGCCAACTCATATTATTATTTGGGGTTTTCTTATCGGTGGGATTGGTCGAAGTATTTTAGTAGGTTCTCTGGTTACTATTATTTCTTTATTTTTTGTGCCACTTCATGTTTATTCGTGGTCTATCGGGATTATCACCTTTTTGATGACTGCGATTGTATTCTCGCTTGCAGGCCTTCTCAATGGGATTTTCGCTAAGTCTTATGATGATGTCTCTATTGTTCCAACATTTGTTTTACAGCCATTAACATACCTTGGTGGTGTGTTCTACGCTATCTCGATGCTTCCGCCAATTTGGCAAGCCGTTTCGAAAGTAAATCCGATTGTTTATATGATTTCTGGTTTCCGGTACGGTTTCCTTGGTGTGACCGATGTACCAATTATGGTCTCGATGTTGGTTCTAGTGCTATTTATCGTCGTACTTTATGCGATTTGTTGGTACTTAATTAGTAAGGGCAGAGGCTTAAGAAGCTAATCCGAGGAAAGCTTATCCATTTCTGTTTCATTTTAGTTAAATTCGTCATCTAATTTTAATACAAAAAAAGGGTTTGCGCTGATAGATACGGGTATTATATAGACATAAGCAATGACAATACCATTACTTTTTCTCCCTTTTTTGTATGGATTGTCTTTACTTACCTTAAACTCCCTTTTATACTTTTAGTGGTTGTTTCACTGCTGCTAGGGGTATTTTTTTGTGAATTTTTCATGTATTAATGGTTTTCCTATCAATAATATAGAGTAAATTTCATTATAAAAGAGTCGAAAGTAATGCGACTAAAGATTCGTTTTGGTAAATAAAATAGAAATGTGTCTATTTTATGAATCTTTTTGTTATGACCTTGTATAATGAGGTGGCTGCGTATATTCTTAGAGGAACAACAAATTTTTTATATACATAGGAGGAAACATGGGATTTTTAGAAGCTTATAAGTCATTTTGGAAGAATTATGTCAATTTTAGTGGTCGTGCATCTCGTTCGGCGTATTGGTATGTAGTACTTTGGAATGCAATTATTATTGGGATTCTTTACATTTTAGCAATTATTTTTGGTATTTCCGCATTGATGGAAGGTAGTATGGGCGGCACTGGTATGGTTGGCGGTGGTGGCGCACTATTTATTTTAATTATTTTGTGGCTGTATCTACTTGCGGTTTTAATTCCAACAATCAGCATTACTGTTCGGCGTTTACATGATTCAGGGAAAAGTGGTTTTTTTGCATTTCTTGACTTAATTCCATTTGTTGGGGGAATTATTATTTTAGTATTTATGTGCCTTGAAAGTGACGGACCAAACCAATATGGTGATGATAATAGTCAATTTGATATTTAAATAGAAAACGAGCTAGGAATTTGATCCTAGCTCGTTTTTTTAATGGATTCCTTCGCTTACGAGAAACCAATTAACTTGGCTTGTATTAATAAAATAAGTTAAGTCATATTTTGTTAATTCAATACATTTTTCGTTAAATAGGTTTTTTAAGTCAGCTTTTGATAATTCGTGGATGCTGATGTTGTTGATTTTTGCGTCGTCATCAAGACGAATCGATTCTCCGTTTGCGGTATAAATTTCGATATACATCGTACCATCCTCTCTGAATTACATTTGTTTATAGTTTTCCTTAAAAATACCGAGTTGATTAAGCGTCACAACAAGTTGCTGGCTGAAAAGTGGTAATGCTTGGATTTGGTCTAAATCATTCGCATATGCAAAGTCAGCTACTTGCATGACAAGTGTGTGGAAAGATTCAGTCATTGTTTCGTTTTGCTGCTTTAAATAAGAGTTCTCTTGTTCAAGCTCTTGGTATTTTGTTTGTAAATCTTGATATTTACGGTCGAGTTCTTCTTTTTGCACAGCAAGAGATGAAAGCGAATAAATGCTTTTCAGCAAGTCATAGACATTATTTTCTTCGCCTTGGTTTTCGCCTAAAAGTTGCACATTGCTCTTAACGCCGGATAATAAATCTACCAAGTTTTTTTCGCGTGTTTTGTCATAATTGATTTGTTCTTTGATAGATGTTGGTGGTTTATATTCCGAAGAAACAACTTTTCCGAAAATATTTGTTTTTTCTTTTTGGCTGCTTTTTTGCGTTTTTCTTTTTCTACCCGGCTTATTTTTGGGAATATCTTCTACTTGAATCAATTCTTTTTTTAGTTTGTAGTAGGTATTTTGTAGCTGGCTCGGTGTTTTTGGAAAGATCCGCAAATCGTTTAAACTTAGCATTTCAGAGATATCAAGTACTTTCATATCTTCCAAAATAGCAATTTGGTAACAGGCGGAAAGTAGTTCTAATTCAATTTTTAACCAACTAATGTTGGAGTGCATATATTTCTCGATTCCACCATGTTCTTCAACGGCTTGATAAAAATCAGTGAGTAAATGGAAGATTTCTTCGGATGTTTGTTCGTCAATACCAGACTCTGACGCCATTTTTTTAATGTCGGTAGTAGATGAATTCCCCGGATTATCTACTTGTTTTTTTATTTCTTGAAGTAATTTTCTTATTTCTGATTTAGGCATACAATCACATACCTCTCTATCCTATAGTATTATTGATTTTCTGTTTATTTTTATAATAACAATATATGTTAGTTGTGTAAAGGGAACGCAAATGGGTCAAAAGGAGTGGGTATGAAGAACCTTTTTTTGTGTTAAATAAAAAAATATTAATCAAATAATGAGAAGCTTTCCTTTGATACAGCTATTACTATGGCTGTTTTTTTAATTTTTACCAACTTTTCATTTTTTAAAAAAAGTATAGATTTTTTTTAGATTTGGTGTAAAATTTTATATTGCAGTTACAAAAAATACTTTATTGATATATATTTTGAAAAAATGATTTATTTTTGTAATCTGATGAAGGGAGTGAAAGGTGAATTTACCTTACTTGAATGGAATATTTTTTATCACTTTTTAAAATTGTTGCACTATTAGCTGTGCTTGCAGGTATTTCTTACTTTTTAGTAAAGAAAAACAAACAAGCGGCTCGAACTAGAAAAAGCGAAAATGACCTTATAAAGTTGGAAGATACGCTTCTCATCTCTCATCAGTTACGCGCAGTTCTTTTAGAAGTGGACGGAGAGAAAGTGCTGACGATTATTTCAAATAATGATATTAGAACGGTGTCACTAAAAGGAAATAATGTCCAAGATGAGTCACTTTTCCGAGAATTACTTTTGAAAGAGGAGACGAAAGAAAATGCGTAAAATAGCTTCTAAACGAGTATTTCAAGTATCCTTTGTTGCTATTTTTGTATTTTCTTTGATTTTCTTTTGGCCAGGTACGAGTGTTCATGCTGAAAGTTGGCTGGACTCGCTGGGTGTAAATGGAACAGATGGGGTTAATTCTAGTGTTGCCCTATTTGTTTTAGTGACAGTGCTCTCTTTGTCTGCTTCGATTGTATTAATGTTCACACATTTTACGTATTGTATTATCGTTCTTGGATTAACGAGACAGGGGCTTGGAGCGACGAATTTGCCACCTAATCAGGTACTTGTTGGTCTTGCACTTTTCCTATCTTTGTTTATGATGCAACCTTTGATTACGGCATGGTATGACGATGTGTATAAACCATCACAAACAGAAGAATGGAGTGCATCGAAAGTTTGGGATGAAACAAAACCGCTCCTGACAAAGTATGTGGCTGAAAATACATATAAGCATGATATCAACATGATGTTAAAAGCAGAAGGAGAAAAACCGGTAACAAAAAAAGAAGATGCACCGCTTATGGCGCTTATGCCGGCTTTTATTTTGACACAGATTACCCAAGGATTTTTAACTGGAATGTTTATTTACTTGGCGTTTATTTTTATAGATTTGATCGTTAGTACTTTACTTATGTATCTGGGTATGATGATGGTTCCACCGATGACGATTAGTTTGCCATTTAAGATTCTAGTCTTTATTTTCATTGGTGGATATGGGTTAATTACCAACATGATCTTTCAAACAATCAACTTTTAAGGGAGTAGCAAAATGAACTTAACGCCGATTACACAAATTTTTCAAGATTTTTTCTATAGTGGGCTGGCGCTTATTTTGCCGGTGTCGCTTATTTGTATCGTAGTGGTGATTGTGGTAGCGATTTTGATGGCAATGATGCAAATTCAAGACCAATCGCTGACGTTTTTACCGAAGATTATTGCTTTTGTAGTGGCGCTCTTTATTCTTGGACCGTGGATGTTTGAACACATGACGGATTTGTTTGTAGGAATCTTTTCCAAATTACCCCTGATGATTAGGGTGTAAACATGGAGTTTGAATTTTTTCTTGCTGTAGTAATTGTTTTTTGCCGTATTGCTAGTTTTTTATTCTTCTTTCCGCTGTTAAAAGGGCGTCATATTCCGAACAGTGTCAAAGTGATATTCGGAATGGCGATTTCGATTCCAGTGGCAACGGTAGTCGATGTTTCTGGGATTACGACATTGCCTGATTTGCTTTTACGAGTAACGTCAGAAGTCGTGTTTGGTCTCGCACTTGCAAAATTAGTGGAAATTATTGCCGTCATTCCTAAAATGGCTGGTTTTATGATTGATTATGATTTAGGATTTTCACAGGTAAACTTAATAGACCCTTCGTACGGGACACAAAATTCGATTACAGCAGCGATTTTAGATACGTTTTTTGTAGTTATTTTTCTATCTTTGCAGGGACTTGATTACTTGATTTTTTACTTAATGAAATCGTTTGAATTTACTGCTTCGGTTTCGATTTTATTTGAAAAAGGTTTTATTGATTTATTTCTCGGGACGCTTGGTTTTGCGCTTGCCTCGGCTGTGTCGATTGCGCTTCCGATTATGGGCAGTATTTTTATCGTCAATATTATTCTCGCTTTTATTTCCAAGAGTGCGCCGCAAATTAATATTTTTATGAATGCATTTATTATAAAAATTACCTTTGGGATTTTCATATTAGCGTGCGCGGTTCCTATCTTGAGTACAGTTTTTAAAAATTTGACAGATGAGATGATTCAGCAATATGTGTCGTTTTTTGATTATTTACTGAAAAAATAGGGAGGAAATGAAGCTTGGCGAAAGATAATAAAACGGAAAAAGCAACGCCGCGCCGCATTAAGAAAGCTAGAAACGAAGGTAATGTGGCGAAAAGTAAAGAACTTAATAATGCTTTTTCATTGCTGATTGTAGCAGGACTTCTTTATTTCTTTGGCGAGATGTTTATTAAAAACACCATCCAAGGTTTTGTTGCTCTTTTGAAACAGCCACCAAATCTTGCTAGTATTGAAAGCTATAGTTTATTTTACATAATGGAGTTTGGCAAAGTACTTCTTCCTGTCATGATAATGGTAGTGATTTTTGGCTTAATGAATTACGGGGTGCAAGTCGGGATTTTATTCTCAGCAAAGGCGGTAAAACCACAATTTAAACGCTTAAATCCAGCAAATTATTTTAAACGGGTTTTTAGTGTTAAAGGTATTGTGGAAGTCGTGAAGGCGTTGTTGTTGATCACGCTTCTGTCATATGTTGCGTATATCGGTTTCCGGGATCACCTCCAAACGCTAATTAGTTACACCGGGCAAAATTGGCTTTATTCGCTCAAACAAATTTTTTCTTTATTTAAAAATGAATTTTTAGCATTATTTTTAGTTATTGCGGTAATTGGCTTGCTCGACTTTTTTTACCAGCGATACGATTATAAAAAAGGGCTACGGATGTCAAAGCAAGAAATTAAAGACGAAATGAAAGATTCTGAGGGACGCCCGGAAGTGAAACAGCGCCAAAGAAGTATTGCCAGAGGACTTTTGCAAGGTTCGATTACGAAGAAAATGGCGGATGCGACGTTTGTTGTTAATAACCCGACGCATATATCTGTTGTCATGCGTTATGACAAAGCGAAAGATCATGCACCAAAACTTCTTGCAAAAGGAGAAGATGAATTAGCGCTTTTTATTCGCCAAGTGGCAGAAACAGACGAAGTACCGATGATTACGAACAGACAGCTGGCTCGGAGTATTTATTACACGACGAATCCAGATGAATACATACAAGAAGATTTATATAAAGATGTGATTGAAGTAATGAAAGAATTGATGGACGCAGACAAAATCCAGTTCTAACAACATATGAGCGACCTTTCTAAAATTAGAAAAGGCGGGTTTCAAAATGGGGAGTTTAGGGGCAATAAAAAAATATTTTGCTATCTTGATTGCAGTTTCATTTGTCATTGCGCTGATTGTGCCGCTACCTCCATTTGTGTTGGATTTAGTGTTGGTAACGATACTAGCATTTTCAGTGTTAGTATACATGCGTGCGACTTCGATTAAAGATTGGAATGAATTAAAGTCATTTCCATCTTTGCTACTGTTAATGGGAATTTTTCGAGTTTCGATTAATATTTCAACAACACGGGCGATTTTAACTACAGGAGACCCGGGACAAGTGATTAAGCAATTCGGGAACTTTGTTATTGGTAGTAATTTTGTTGTCGGGATTGTTATCTTTATCATTTTAATTGTCTTTCAATTTATCGTAGCAAATGGTTCCTCGCGAACGGCGGAAGTAGCTGCAAGGTTTACATTAGACGCATTGCCTGGGAAACAAATGGCGATTGACGCGGACTTGAATCAGCGGCTGATTACTGAACCAGAAGCGAAAGAAAAACGGGCTTACTTGAATATGGAGACGGAATTTTACGGTGCGATGGACGGGGCTGGGAAATTTGTTAAGGGTGATGTTCTCTTTACGGTTCTGTTGGCAGTCGTTAATATCGTTTTTGGCTTAATTGTCGGAATGGTCCAAGGTGGCCTTTCGTTCGGGGAGGCGGCGGTTAAGTATACCGAGCTTACAATTGGTGATGGGATTGTTAGTCAGATTGGCTCGCTACTCATGGCGATGTCAGCTGGTGTCATCGTTACCCGGGTATTTGATGGCTCTGATGATAACGTTGCGGTTGGTATTTTTAAAGAACTGATGCAAAATTCCGTGGTTGTGTATACACTTGCTGGGATGTTTATTTTAATGGGCGTGTTTAGTCCACTGCCAGCGATTCCTTTTGTTGGGATTGGTGTTGTGCTTGGAGTGATTGGCTACCGGACGCAATTTAATATCAAGAAAAAAGAACAGCTAGATTTAGCGAAAGAAATGGAACTAATTCAGTCGGAAAACAATTCAGCAGAGGCAGAACATAACCAAGCCTTTGGTGCTGCACGCGAGAAATTTCCAGTTGTTGTGGAGTTAGGTCTTAATATTGCGGCATTAGTCAAACAAAAAATGAACGGCGAAACTGCCAAAGACAAAGTGGTGTTAATGCGTAAATCAATCCTACAAGACTTAGGAATCGGCGTTCCGGGGATTAACTTCAAAGATAACACCAGTTTTCAACCACGTGGCAAATATGAAATTAAAGTTAAAGGTGTTGCTGTTGCAAGTGGCGTTTTGAAAGCGGGGCATTTACTAGCGCTTAAAACACCGGGAGTGATGATTGATCTTGATGCTGAACCAACCAAGGACCCGATTTTTGGGGAAGATGGTTACTGGATTTTGCCAGGTGAATTAGAAGATGCGCAAATGAAAAATTATCAGGTGCTTGAACCATTGAGTATTTTAATCACCCATTTGGATGTTGTCTTACGGAAAAACTTACACGAACTTTTGATGCGACAACAAATTAAAGACTTAATTGATAGCTTGGCAGACGAAAATCAAATTTTAATTGATGAAATTAAGAAAAAAGAAATAGATTACTCACTGATTCAAGGTGTGTTAAGACAATTGCTTAAAGAAGGGATTTCAGTCCGCGATTTGCCAACGATTGTCGAAGGTATTATTGACGGGCAAACGATTTATCCGAATGATCTGGACGGAATTACTGCTTTTGTCAGAGAACGGATTTCGAAAGTCATCTGTGAGCAGGCGAAAAATCAAGATGGAAAAATATACGCTTTGCTATTACAGGATTCTATCGAAATGGATACCGAAATTGTTAACACGCCATACTATGGATATGCACTGAACTGGGCGCTGGATAAGGAATTGCCGATTATTCAAAAGGTGCGCGACACAGTGAATAAAGCACAACTGACAGGGCGCGAACCAGTCATTTTAACGAGGCGGAAAGATTTCCGTTTTGGCTTTGTACGTGTTTTAGAACGGTACCAATTAGACGTGCCAGTTCTAGCCATTAGTGAACTCTCGCCAGAAACAGAAGTGGAACAAATTGCGCTTATTGAACCAACTTGATGAAGGAGGTAATCCGTAGAAATGGGAAAACATTTAGTCGAAAAGATGGAAATTTTTAAAGCGAATTCTAAGCGGGAAATTCATAAAAAGATTCGCTTAGTAACGAATGAACCTTATAGGATTACGGATGAACGGGTCACAAAACTTGGTATGTTTAAGAAGCAATATGAAGTGACAGCGGTCATTATGAGTGAAGTAGCAATCGCGGATGGACGAATGGATTTTCAAGAAACATTTGCAAAATCAGTAGTGAAAAATCGTCCGAAAACAGATGATTTACTCAAAAAGGAAAAATTATTAGAAATGCTGGCTTCAGGAGCAGAACTTGCGACTTCAACGCCGCTTTTGGAAGAACGGAAAACACAGGAAGAAGAACTTTCAGCAATGCGACAAGAATTAGCAGCATTAAACCGCGAACTGGCTGTGAAGATGCGCGAAGAACGTGAACAAAATAGTGATTTCGTGAAATTTTTAAAGAGTCGGGGCATAAGCGATACGTATGTTGCAGATTTTATGCAAGCGGGAAGAAAGCAGTTCAAACAAGTGGAATCAGCCCATTTAGATGATATTACGGATTGGTTTGTACCGTATTTATCGGGCAAATTGGCGCTTGAAGACATGTTTGATTTAAGCAACCACCGGATTATTTCTTTAATTGGACAAACTGGGGTTGGGAAAACAACTACGCTCGTAAAACTAGGTTGGCAACTTTTGAAACAAAATCGGACAGTTGGTTTTATTACAACAGATACTTTCAGATCAGGGGCGGTAGAGCAGTTCCAAGGTTATGCGGATAAACTTGATGTGGAACTCATTGTTGCGACAAGCCCAGCCGAACTAGAAGAAGCAGTACAATACATGACGTATGTAAGTGGTGTAGATCATATTTTGATTGACACTGTGGGGAGAAATTATTTAGCAGAGGAATCGGTAAATGAAATCGCGGCCTATACAAATGTGGTTCATCCTGACTTAACTTGCTTTACTTTTTCATCAGGTATGAAAAGTGCCGATGTGATGTCGATTTTACCGAAGTTAGCGGAAATTCCGATGGATGGTTTTATTATTACCAAAATGGATGAAACAACGAGAATTGGTGATTTATACACGGTGATGCAGGAAACGAACTTACCGGTGTTATATATGACAGATGGGCAAAACATTACGGAGAACATTTTTAGACCAAAAAGTCGTTGGTTAGCGGAGCGGTTTGTTGGCGCAGATAGGAGGCAGGTGTTGGAATGAAAGGTTTATACATTGGTGCAGCTGGGATGATGAACTATATGCAACATATTCAAGTCCATTCAAATAATGTGGCAAATGCACAAACGCCTGGTTTTAAATTCGACCAGTTAACAAGTGAAGTTATTTCAAAAAACAAAGTCAATTATCAAAACAACCCAGTCGCTAAGCAAGTAGGAACGATTGATTACGGGGTTCGCCCTGCCGCAACACATATCAATTTAACAGCTGGGTCAAGCTATATTACTAACCGAGATCGAGATTTCTTCATGCAAGACGCAAACCCAGAACAAGGTAGTAATTTTTTCATCACTGCGAAAAATGGCGAGATTTCACTTTCTAGAGGTGGACAGTTCCACTCAGATCAATTCGGCTTTTTGCGAACAGCTGATGGAGCTAACCTTTTAAGTGCAACAGGAGAGGCGGTTCAAGTTGGTGTGAAAACATCTATCCGAGCTGAAGCAAATGGAGCTTTATACAATGCTGAAACAAATGCCTATCTCGGTCGCTTAGGAACAAGATTTGTATCCGCTGACCAAGTAGATAATTTAGCAAAAGATGGGGAAGGACGACTGCATGTAAACGGAACAAACACAATGAACTTACCAGCTGGACAAGGGATTATCCAAAACGGTGTACTCGAAACGTCTAATGTCGATTTAGGTGTAGAAATGGTGCAACTGATGGATAACCAGCGAATGGTGCAAGCTTCGAAAAATATTGTGAATATGTTTGATAAGGTTTATGACAAAGAATCGAGCGGATTAATTCGTCAGTAACGGCCTAGCTAAGAGGGAGGAAAAAGAATGATTCCAGATTTGGAAAAGGATTATCTTTACTTTACTCGTGTCGTCAAAAGGGATTTAGGTTTAGATCTTACGCTTTATAAAGAAACACAAATGAAACGGCGGATTCTGTCATTCATTGTAAAAAAGAAATATGGTACTTTTGGGGAATTTTTTAAGCATTTGAAAAAAGACACACTACTTTTAGATGAGTTTATTAGTTTGATTACGATTAATGTTTCGTCGTTTTTCCGGAATCGAAATCGTTGGGATGCATTAGAAAAGTCAGTGATTCCGCAGTTGCTTGAAAATAGTCGCGGAAAACTTCGGGTTTGGAGTGCGGCTTGTTCGTCGGGCGAGGAGCCTTATTCCTTAGCTATGATGTTAGAGCGATCGGTTGGGGCGAGGAATTATGATATTTTAGCAACAGATCTTGAACCAGCGATTTTAAAACGAGCGGTGATTGGTGAATATCAAAGTCGCCAAATGGAAGAATTAAACGAACAAGAACGACAAAATGCGTTTATCCAAAACGATAATACATACCAAATTTTACCAAAATATCGAAGGTCGATTCGGTTCAGACGTCATGATTTATTAACGGATTACTATGAAAAAGGCTTTGATTTGATTGTCTGTCGGAATGTACTAATTTACTTTACGGCGGAAGGGAAGCATCAAGCGTATCAGAAATTTGCAGATTCATTGAGGCGTGGTGGCGTGTTATTCATTGGCGGTTCAGAGCAAATTCTTAATCCAGCTGAATATGGGCTGGCAACGTTAAATAACTTTTTTTACATAAAAACATAGCAAAAAGAAATGGAGTTGGTTAGATGGGACGAATGGAAAATATTAAAAATTTAGCGTTTTTCGAGGATAAGCCTGGACTTGCCGAGCAAATTTTGGCACTTGAAAAGCAAGAACAAATTTTCTTACCAAATGAATTTGAGATTAGACAAACAGTCGCTTATCAAATCGGCGAAAAAGAAGTCATCTTAGGTCGATTAGAATCATTTTATTTCCTGGCTTTAAAAGGTGTGGAAGAAAGTGTTTACCGGTCGCAGGCATTTGCCAGTGAAGCGGATGCAAAAGCGTTTTTCGTTCATTTACCAGAAATGGAAAATGAACTAGTTGCTTTTTGGTTAAATGAAGTAGAATTAGTTCGCTGAAAAAAGTAGGTGGGAGATGAGGTAACGTGGAAATAACAACAATTGTTGGACTTGTTTTAGCAGTAATTGTCATCGCAGGTTCATTTATGATTCAAAATATATCACTTGCAATGCTGTTTAGCGCAGAAGCTTTAATTGTTATTATACTTGGAACGATTACAGCGGTAATGATGGCGCACCCATGGAGTGATGTAAAAGTTGTACCAAAACTTTTTAAAATTCTATTCACGAAAGAACGAGGCCCAGACAAAGTAGACGTATTAATTCAGTACAAAGAATATGCTGATGAAATAAGACGTAGTGGTGTGTTAGCTTTAGAAGACTCTGTTGATGAAATGGAAGACCCATTTATGAAACGAGGCATGCGCTTAGTAGTTGATGGTCAATCTTCCCCAGAGTTTTTAAGAGATGTCCTTGAAGAAGAAGTTTCTAGCATGGAAGAGCGTCACGCAGCATACGCCAAGATTTTTGCATCTGCCGGAGCCTATGCACCGACGCTCGGGGTGCTTGGTGCTGCAATGGGGCTAATTCACGCCATGGGAGAAATGTCGAATCCAGACAAATTAAGCGAAGCGATTGCCGCCGCATTTATTTGTACCATTTTCGGGATTTTCACCGGTTACGTACTTTGGACACCGTTTGCTAACAAACTAAAAGTAAAATCGCAAAAAGAAGTGCATTTGCGCTATATGATGATTGAGGGAGTCGTTGCGCTTCAAGAAAGAAATGCACCACGTGTTGTGGAAGAACGTTTATTATCTTTTTTAAGTCCAAAAGAGAAAGATGTGCTGCGAAATGGAAAAGGGAAGAAAACGAGAGAAGTGGAGGAATTTGAGCGTGGCCAAGCGTCGCAAGAAACCGCAGGAGGAACACGTTGATGAGACGTGGTTAATTCCATATAGTGATTTGCTGACACTTTTACTTGCTCTATTTATTGTTCTGTTTGCTTCTAGCTCAGTTGATGCGAAAAAATTTGAACAAATGGGAAATGCTTTTAAGAAGATTGTAGAAGAAGGCGCGGCAGGCAACCAAGCATATGTATCAAAAGGAGAAGGTCCGGATGATCCAAATGTAAATGCAGTACTAAAGGCGATGGATGAGCAAGATAAGAAGAAGCAGGCAAATGAAGAAGAGAAAGCGAAAAAAGCAGCAGCTGCCTTACTTAAAAAGCAAAATGAAGAAAAAATCGAAGCGTTTAAAAAACAAATTGATAGCTATATCCAAGCAGAAAAATTAGGAACAAAAATGACGACGAAATATTCGGATGAGGGGCTTTTAATCACTATCCGTGATGATATCTTGTTCCAATCTGGTAGCGCAGAATTATCCGCAGGCAAACGAGAAATTGCAAAAGAAATTGGTGATTTATTTGCTCAAGGTAAAGGAACGATGGAAGGAATTGTGTCAGGTCATACGGATAATGTGCCAATAAGTACTTCCACCTATTCCTCCAACTGGGAACTAAGTGTAGCTCGGGCTGTTAATTTTATGGAAGCGATAATCCAAGAAAATAATGAAGTGAACCCTGGCGAATTTAGTGCGCGCGGATACGGCGAATTTAAACCAGTTGCGAAAAATGATGTCGCGACCAATCGAGAAAAAAACAGACGTGTTGAAATCATGGTTCGTCCGATTAACCCGGATAAACTGGACGAAGATAAATGAGGTGAATTAGTTGCAACTATTTTTAAGCGGTTCCCATACACTAACGGATTATGACAAACAAGAAATCGAAAGCTATTTAGAAAAATTTGTACCTGTTAATCATATTCACTTACTCTGTTATAAGTCGATTGAAAATGAAGTTTTGCAGTTTTTTCTTAAAAAAGAACATCTGGCTCCGAGGTTGTCTATTTATACTTTTGCGCCGAAAGAGTGTTTACCAGAACCATTTTTATCAGCCATTGATTATTTGGAACGACTGGGGAGTAGTTATCAGTCATTTGGCTATTTTAATACGATCATCGCAAAACCAACTTATGAGAAATTTTTAGCACAGATTATTAGTAAAATGGATTTGGTATGTTGTTTTTACAACGGAGATAAGCCAACTGATGTGATTCCAGTAGATGTGGCTAAAACATGCGATGTCCAAAGTATGATTTATGATTTACCGAAAACAAAAAAACATCTTCTGCACCGAACAAGTAGCGATAAAATAAAATTAGTGAATTAATTGATAGAAAGAGGGAAAGTTCATGCGGCCGTTAATTTCGATTTGTATGATTGTCAAAAATGAAGCGCATATTTTAAGACAAAGCCTAGCATCATTTAGAAAGTTTACTGAAGAAATCATTATTGTAGACACTGGTTCCACGGATGAAACGAAAAAAATTGCCAAAGAATTCACTGATTTCGTCTATGATTTTGAATGGACCGGAAACTTCTCTGATGCAAGAAATTTTGCTGCAACTAAAGCAACTGGAAAATGGATTATGGCGATTGATGCAGATGAATGCTTGGAAGAAGAAAGTTATTTGAAATTAAAAAAACAATTGAAATTACAAAACGAATCCATCTATATGGCGCAAATTATTAGCTTTACAGGGGAAAAAGGGCGTGTGACGACAACGAACCATATGCCTCGTATTTACAAAAATGATGGAACGATTTGTTTTCGTGGGGTTATTCATGAACAATTGGAAGCAGTTGATAAACATAGCATTGAAGCGGGAATTGCAGATGTAAAAATTTATCATTATGGTTATATGTCGGAAATTGTTGAAAAACAAGGGAAATCGAATCGTAATCTGCGCTTGCTTGAAAAAGAAGTGAAAAATAATAAAGATAGTGGTTTCGTTCATTTTAATATTGGCCAAGAAATGAATCGACTTGGTAAGAATAAAGAAGCATTAAAAGAGTTTTCGGAAGCATTTCGGCTGCGTGACGATAACCAGTATATTTGGGCGAAATTAAGTGCTTACCATATTGCGGATTTATTAGAACAAGAAAAACGCTACGAAGAAAGCTTGGCGATTATTGAGGAAGCAAGAATTATTTGGCCAAACGTGCCAGAATTCCCACTTAAAAAAGCGAACATTCTTTACCTAAGTCACCAACTAGAAGACGCCAAAGAAATTTATCAAAGTTTGCTCGAAACGACAACGATTGACTATCAACCAATCGTTTTATACGAAGCAACCAACTTTATTCCACACAAAATGCTGGGACACATTTACTTAGAAGAAAAAGATTATACTCGAGCAATGACATATTTTTCTAAAGCCTACGCTGAAAATAGTTCGGATTATGGCGTGATGTTCCAAATGATCATGCTACTAAGCAAATTCCACGAGCCAAAAGAAATTTTTGCTTTTATGGAACGTCATCAGTTTATTTCAAGTACGGAGACGGGGTTACGTTTGCTTTCGATGACGACACAACAAGGTTATGCAGAACTGTCTGAGCTAATTGTTCAGTCACTTACTGATGTTTATCCGCCAGTCGCAGAAGCAACCGAAGTCAAAATCCGTACGATTCGCAACGTTTTCCCTGTTATTAGTGAAACTGCAATTGTATTTGGGATAAAAGAAGAATTGATTGACGCGGCAGATCTTTGTTTGTGGCATTACGAAAATCCACAATTACCAATTGAAAAAGTAATGAAAAATAGTGATGTTGGCGATATTTATAATTTTATTTTCGAAAATGGACCAAGAATTAGTAAAAAACGTTATTTATTTGTATTAGAACGAGCAATTGCACTCGGAAAAGGCGAATTTGCGGATTACTTATTGGCATTAAGAACTGGATATCATGATAGCATTAACAGTCATATCGCTGACTTATTCTTCCAATATGATTTTGCTGATATCGCGCTTGATTTTTATAATATTGTTGATGCCAATGAAGTTACAAAACAAGGCTATATTAATTTAATTAATTATTTAGTGGATGCTGGAGTAGAAGACGAGGCGCTTTCGATTGCTGAAAGAGGAATAGATAATTTTAGCACTGATTTCCGTTTTTACCTTTGGGCAATCAAAATTGATGCGGAAAACCGCGCGGACCGAATTAGCGAAGCAATGGACGAATTTCCGAACAACCGCTATTTAGCAAAACTGTTAGATGAAGTTACCGTGTTTCAAGATGCTATGACCAATAATCGATAGGAGGCCAGTAATATGACAGAAGAAAAAGGGATTTTACTACAAAGTGGTACAAATGAATTAGAAATTGTTACTTTTACAGTTGGCGAAAACTTATTTTGTATTAATGTTTTAAAAGTAAAGGAAATCATTCATCCTCTAGAAGTCACACCAGTACCAGACTCTAACCCGGCAATTGAAGGGGTTTCTCAAGTGCGTGGCGAAATTATGCCAGTTGTCAATCTTGCCCGTGTCATGAAACTTCCAGAAATTGAACCAGAAAACACTAAATTTATCATTACTGAATTAAACCAAATGAAAATCGTTTTCCGTGTCGATGAAGTACACCGGATTCAACGTATTTCTTGGGGACAAATTGAAGAGCCAGAAAAACTTTCGATTGGCTTAGAAGAGTTGGCTGTTGGGATCGTGAAACTAGAGGGCAATTTAGTCCTACTACTCGACTACGAAAAAATTATTTATGAAATTAGCGGAAATGCTGATTTTGCAGTTACAGGCGAAGACCGAATTACTAGAAAAGTAAACCGTGAAGAGAAAACGATTTTTATCGCAGAAGATTCACAAATGCTTCGACAATTACTGGAGGACACGCTTCATGAGGCTGGTTACACGAATCTGCAATTCTTCGCAAATGGGAAAGAAGCCCAAGAACACATTTTCAAATTACTAAAAGAACAAAAACAACAAACGTTTGATAATGTCAATTTGCTTATTACCGATATTGAAATGCCGCAAATGGACGGGCATCATTTAACAAAAGTAATAAAAGAAGATGAAATTGGACGCGACTTGCCAGTTGTTATTTTCTCGTCGCTAATTACAGAAGATCTTGAACACAAAGGTGCCGGTGTAGGTGCTGATGCGCAAGTAAGTAAGCCTAATATTCACCAATTGATTAATATATTAGATGAACTCGTACTATAAAAATAAGTGTTTGGACAATCTGATTTGTTCAAACACTTATTTTTTAAAAAACTAATTAATTATAAAAATGATAAAATCTTTATTTAAAGCCATTTTAAAGTATTTTTGCATATTGAAATAACTTATTTTTATGTTTTTAACAAAAAACATTTGATTTTTTTAAAAAACGAAGATATAATAAAGCATATAGAGAAGAGCAGTCTTTTCTAAACCGAAATCTAGGAGGGAAACACAAATGAAAGTAAATACAAATATTATTAGCTTGAAAACACAAGAATATCTTCGTAAAAACAACGAAGGCATGACTCAAGCACAAGAACGTTTGGCATCTGGTAAACGTATTAACAGTTCTCTTGATGACGCTGCTGGTCTTGCAGTTGTAACTCGTATGAACGTTAAATCTACAGGCTTAGATGCAGCAAGCAAAAACTCATCCATGGGTATTGACTTGTTACAAACAGCGGATTCAGCTCTTAGCTCCATGAGTTCCATCTTGCAACGTATGCGTCAATTAGCAGTACAATCTTCTAACGGTTCATTCAGTGACGAAGATCGTAAACAATACACTGCTGAATTCGGTAGCTTAATCAAAGAACTTGATCACGTTGCTGACACTACTAACTACAACAACATCAAATTGCTAGATCAAACTGCTACAGGAGCTGCAACTCAAGTAAGCATCCAAGCATCTGATAAAGCTAATGACTTAATCAACATTGATCTTTTCAATGCAAAAGGTCTTTCTGCTGGAACAATTACACTAGGTAGCGGTTCTACAGTAGCTGGTTATAGTGCATTATCTGTTGCTGATGCTGATTCTTCCCAAGAAGCTACAGAAGCAATTGACGAATTAATCAACAACATCTCTAACGGTCGTGCGCTTCTTGGTGCTGGTATGAGTCGCCTTAGCTACAATGTATCTAACGTGAACAACCAATCAATCGCAACAAAAGCATCTGCTTCCTCTATTGAAGATGCAGATATGGCTGCTGAAATGTCCGAAATGACTAAATACAAAATTCTTACTCAAACATCAATCAGCATGCTTTCTCAAGCAAACCAAACACCGCAAATGTTAACTCAATTAATTAACAGCTAATAAACATATCAAATTCATTTATCGAACATTGTTTACCCCTAGCCCCTCGTCACCCCGGACGAGGGGCTTTTTAATTCACTTTATGAAAATATTTTTTTATTGAAAACAAGTTATAAAGCCAAATGAATGGAGATTAATTATTTTTTTATTAATATTATTATAAAAAACGGATATTTTTTCAGAAAAAGGTAGAAATTGTCTTGTTTTTATTATAAAATGATATTATGCGATTTTTTTAAAAAATATTTAATAGGTATAGGAATGGGAGTTGTATTTTATGTTGAAGTTGTTGATTGTCGACGATGCGATGTTCATGCGTACGATGATTAAGAATATTGTGAAGGACAGTGATTTTGAAGTAGTTGCTGAAGCGGAAAACGGGCTAGAGGCAGTGAAAAAGTACGATGAAGTAAAACCAGATATTGTGACGCTTGATATCACGATGCCTGAAATGGATGGGTTAGAAGCGTTAACACAAATTATGGCAAAAGATCCATCGGCTAAAGTAATCATGTGTTCGGCAATGGGGCAACAAGGTATGGTTGTTGACGCCATTAAAAAAGGAGCAAAAGATTTTATCGTAAAACCTTTCCAAGCGGATAGAGTGTTAGAGGCGTTAGAAAAAGCAGCAAGATAGAGAAATGGAGGTGGGTTGCATGACTACAAATATGTTAGACCTGTTTATAGAGGAAGCTTCAGAACATTTACAGGCACTAAATGATAATCTGTTACAACTTGAAAAAGACCCGACGAATGGCGGATTAGTAAGTGAAATTTTCCGTTCAGCTCATACTTTTAAAGGTATGTCAGCAACGATGGGATTTCAGCAAGTAGCTGATTTAACGCATGCAATGGAAAATGTATTAGATGAGGTACGTAATAATCGATTAGTTGTAACAGAGCATTTGGTCGACATTATTTTTACATGCACTTCCCATTTGGAAACAATGGTTTCGGATATTCAGCACGGTGGACAAGGTGCTGCGGATATTACAAAAACAGTAGCTGACTTAGAAGCGCTTCTCTCCCCAGAACAAGAAGAATCAACAGAAGCAACTTACCAAATTAGTATAAAAATTGAAGATGCAGCGATTTTAAAAGCAGTGCGAGCAGTAATGTGTTTAGAACGACTTGCAGAAATTGGCATTATTTCAGACACAACTCCAGACCGGGAAGCTATTGAGCTAGAAGAATTCGAGCAAACTTTTGATGTAGTCTTAGAATCATCCCAGACTAAAGAAGAAATCGAAGCGGTTCTCCTTGATATTTCTGAAATTGAAAAAGTAACCATTAAAGAAGAAGTAGAAGAAGTGCAAATAGCTGAACAAATCAAAAAAACTGCCAAACAAACAACCAAACGATTAGAAAATAAAACTATTCGTGTACAACTTGAAAAAATCGAAAAATTAATGAATGTATTTGAAGAAAGCGTCATTGAACGAGCAAGAATTGATGAAATCGCTGAAAAAACCAATAACAAAGAATTAATGGAACATCTCGGCAGATTCAGTTCAATATCCAAGGAAATCCAAAATGGTTTGCTTAATATGAGAATGGTTCCGGTAGATAGTGTTTTCAATCGTTTTCCAAAGATGGTTCGGACGTTAGCAAAAGAACTAGGGAAAAAGATAGATTTAGTTATTGAAGGTGCCGATACAGAAGTGGACAAAATTGTTATTGACGAAATTGGCGATCCACTTGTCCATTTAATACGTAATTCCGTTGATCACGGCGCGGAAACAGTGGAAGTTAGACGTAAAAATGGCAAGAACGAAACAGCTACCATTAACTTAAAAGCATTCCATAGTGGCAACAATGTCGTTATCGAAATTGCCGATGATGGTGCAGGAATTAATAAGCGTAAAGTCTTAGAAAAAGCGATTGCTAAAAATGTAGTAACTCGAGCTGAATCAACCAAAATGACTGACACGGAGATTTTTGATTTGTTATTTGACTCTGGATTTAGTACCGCTGATCAAGTGTCTGATCTTTCTGGTCGCGGGGTTGGGCTAGATGTGGTTCGAAATACTATTTTGAAAATCGGTGGAAAAATAAGTGTTGAATCAAGTGAAAATGCAGGTTCCACTTTTAGAATTGAAATTCCGCTAACACTTTCGATTATTCAGTCGATGCTTGTGACTACAGCAGAATATCGCTATGCAGTGCCGCTTGCAAACGTCGCAGAAGCAATCACCATCGACCGTGCGGATATTCAACATGTTCACGGTAAGGATTTAATCAATTACCGCGAAACAATTATTGAAGTGCTTGATTTAGGCGAATGCTTCCATGAAACACCGCTGAAAGATACAGAAGAGTTACTATTGCTTGTTGTAAAAAATGCCAAACGAACTTTTGGACTAGTAATTAAAGATATTATTGGTCAACGAGAAATCGTTTTAAAAACACTGGGAAGCTTTTTCAGTGAGAGCCAAATTGCCTTTTCCGGAGCAACTATTTTAGGCGATGGGCGTGTTGTTTTAATTTTAAATTTAGAGAGTTTTTAAGGAGGAACCAGGATGGAACAAATATTTCAAGTAGAACTTCCTGAATGGGAACCAAAAGAAACGACGCAAGAAGGTCGTGAAAAAGGAACCATCCGCCAAGTGGAAAATATTGGCGTGAACTTAATCGTTCGCCTAGGAAAACGAGAAATGCCTGTTGGGGATATTGCTGAGTTAAGCATTGGCGATGTCCTCGAAGTAGAGAAAAAACCAGGCCATAAAGTAGAGATTTTTTTAGATGAAAAGAAAGTTGGTATCGGTGAAGCTATTTTGATGGATGAGAACTTTGGAATTGTAATCTCAGAAATCGACTAAAGAAAGAAGGCAAGAGATTTGAAACAAGAGGCTTATAACGCAGTGAAGATGAAAGTGGACCAAGAAAAAACGGCCATTTTAAAAGAGTTGCAGTTACTTCTAGCAAAACGGGAACAAGTCGCTTCAAAATTAGCGCACGAACAAGAGGTTTATTATTCGAGAACAAAAAAAGAAAGACTCCAAGTATCTGTGTTAGCTGGTAGCATGCAACTAGACGCATTCTCACCAAGCCGTATCAAACAAATGGAGCGCGAAATTAGCCAAATAAGCCAGTACATTCAGAGTAATGAGCAGATTTTAGAACAATTAGAAGAAAAAGGCAAGCAAGCGAAGAAAATGTACGCTGAAACACGAAAAAAATGGCAACAACTTGAAAATAAAAGGGAAGAACAAACATTACGTGATTTAAAAATGGTGCTACTAAAGTAAAAGGGAGGAAAAATCGTGCTAATCCCAGATAATTTGCTACAACCACTTATCGGAAAAAAAGAAATAGAGCCAAAAGAGCTGTTAGCAGAAGAATTAGTAGACTTACCATTTATTTCACTTTTAATGGAGAAAAATCCTGCACCGCTTTTAAAGGGAGACTCGAAAAACGAGAGCGAAACGCAGATGCCGATAAAAGAAATCGCAACACCACTCGTTTCAGCAAAACTACTAGAGAAAGCCGAAGCAGAGAAACTAACTGCTGAACCTTTAGAGCTAAAAGAAGTAAAAGATACCCTTATAGCCATCGCGAAACAAGCAATGAAACCCCAAGTAGAAACATTTCCTCAAGAAGCAAAAGAACCAGTGAAAAATCCCACCCAACAGCAGCCGGTAATGGTTCCATTAATAGTACCTGTTCAGACTCAGCCTACTAAAGAAACACCAAAATTGGCAGAAAACGTCCTAAATAATCAATCCATACTCACTAAATTACCTCAGGAAAAAGAAGTTATCCAACTTTTTAAAGCAACGATAAAAGAACCAACCACGATAAAAGAAGAAGTAGTTGTTAAAAAGCCAGCAGAAACAACGAATATTTGGCATGAATCAACCAAACAAACCGCACCAATAGCCAAACTTGAAAGCCCTGTCACATTAAAACAACTTGATAAAACAATCACCGACCAAATCGAGCAACTTCAAAAATTTCAAGTCAAACAAAATAAAGCTTTCTTTGCTATTCAACCTGAATCGCTTGGGAAAGTAGAAGTTTTACTCAAAAAAATGCCAGATAAAATCTTTGTACATATTGAATATCAAGAGCAGACTGCCAAACAAAAACTCGAACAAATGGCGCAAGATTTGCATAATCGTTTCCGCGACCGCGGCGTAGAAGTGGCTGTGACCATGACCGAAAAGCAGGCACCAAAAGATAGCGGACAAGGGTCAGAAGGAAGACATCAAGGAGAATCCAAAAAAGAAAAAGAACGTGAACACCCACACCGGGAGGAACACAAACCGAAAGTATTTGATTTAGAGGAGGAGACGTAATTTGGACGGAATTACAAGCTTATCAGGGGCTACTCAAGATACGAACAACGCTGTCACATCAAGTGTATCGAAAACACTTGGTAAAGACGATTTTATGAAATTATTTTTAACAAGCTTACAGTATCAAGATCCATCTAGTCCACTTGATACGAATGAAATGATGTCGCAAATGGCGCAGCTCTCTTTGATGGAACAAGTTGCTAATATGACGACCGCCGTCGACAAACTTTCCGAACAAGCACAAAATTCAGCTTTGCAATCTGCGGTTAATTTTATCGGTAAAGATATTAAAGGCGTTTCATTAAATGGAGAAGTGATTAGCGGTCAAGTAGAAAGCGTTCAGCAGACGACAAATGGCGTAATGTTGAAATTAAAAGAACAAGATAGTCTCGTGCCACTGACATATGTAACAGAAATTAATTAAAATTTGGGAGTGTGACTTATGAATCAAACTATGTACACAGCTATTTCAGGGATGAATGCGTTTCAACAAGCGCTATCAGTTACATCAAATAATATTGCCAATGCCAATACAACAGGATATAAAAAACAAAGCGTCGTTTTCAATGACTTACTTTACCAAAACACGATGGGATCAGTAGCAGGTGGATTATATGCTGGAACAAACCCAATGAGCTTCGGTTCAGGAGCAAAAATTGGCGCAATTTTAACAGATTATACAGCAGGTTCACCAACATCGACTGGCAGAAACAAAGATGCTGCACTTCAAGGTCGTGGCTTTTTCATCGCTGGAGATAATGCTGGCGGAAATATCGTCTACACTCGTGATGGTAGTTTTGCTGTATCAGATAATAATTATTTAACTACGCAACAAGGTAAATATGTCATGGGCTACGCAACAGATAAAAACGGGAATGTCTTAAGTGGAAATCTACAACCAATTCAAATCCCTCTAAATAGTGCCATTCCTGGTGAAGCAACGAAAACAGGTAGCTTGAGCGGGAACATTCCACTTGATTGGGGCGAAAAAGATACCATTAATTCCGAGCTTTCGGTATATGATAACGCCGGCGGAAAACACAAACTACAAGTGAATATGAAAGCTAGTACTCCAGATGCAAACGGTAATGTTTCTTATGATTACGAAATCCAAATGGACGGCAAAGCGCTGACACCACCAGTAACTGGAACGCTTAACTATAATGCGCAAGGAGAACTTACGAACGCTGCAGCTCTAAGAAATATCCAAATCAATACGACAGTGAACGGCAAACAAATTGATATGGACTTAAATTTAAGCGGCTTAACAAACTACGGCACTAACCAAGTTTTCTCACCAACTTCTGATGGAAAAGGCGCTGCAACAGTGAAAGACTACGCGATAACTGATTCTGGCTATATCGCAGTGAGCTATTCAGACGGTACTGTAATTCCAGTTGCCCAACTCGCAGTCGCTACTTTTTCAAATGAAGATGGTCTTGTGAAGATGGGGAACGGTGAATATGTTCCTGGACTTTCTTCAGGCGATGCAGTATACGGTGTTGCAGGACAAAACGGCGCAGGGGGAATTAGTGGTTCTTCTCTAGAAGGCTCTAATGTAGATTTATCACGGGAGTTTGTTAATTTAATGACTTACCAAAGTGGTTTCCAAGGTAATACAAAAGTTATTCGTGTAGCCGATGACGTGATGAAACAAATCGTAAACTTGATTCAGTAGGGAGTTTAGCTAAATGAAAATAAATCATAATATTCCACTCAGAATCGACTTTGAGCTAGGGCGAACCAAACAACCAATCGCCAGTTTACTAGACGTGAAAAAAGGGACCGTTTTTAGGCTAGAAGATTCTGTCGCTAATGTTGTCAAAATTACGATTTCTGGCAAATGTATTGGTTACGGTGAAATTCTGACAAAAGACGGAAAAATGTTTGTTAAAATAACCAAATTAGGAGAGGGAAGTTCTTCATGAGAGCTAGGGAGTGACAAAAAATGAGCGATAAATTAAGTCAAGAACAAATTGACGCCCTGCTTTCCCAAATGAGTGAAGGTAAGGTAGTCGATGAAAGTACGGAAATTGGCGACTTTGGGCGCTTTCATCCCTATGATTTTCATAAACCAGAAAAATTTGGTGCTGAACACCTCGAAAGCCTAAAAACCGTTGCATCTGCTTTTACGAAAAAAAGTATGGAGTTTGTTTCTCAGCGTATTCGAATTCCGATTCACACCGAAGCAACTCTTGCGGATCAAGTTTCTTTTGCGAGTGGTTATATTGAAACCATGCCCAATGACAGCTACATTTTTTGCATTATTGACCTTGGTGATCCAGAGCTTGGCCAAATCATTATTGAACTTGATCTGGCGTATGTCATTTATATTCATGAATGCTTGTCTGGCGGAAATCCAAAACGGAAACTAAGTGAACGTAGATTACTTTCTGTTTTTGAAGAGCTGACACTGAAGTCGATTTTAGAAAAATTTTGCGAAGCGCTGAAAGAAAGTTTTAAATCTGTGCACCCAATTGCACCAGAAATCGTCAGCGTCGAAACTAACCCAGCACTTATTCGTGTGACATCCCCAAATGATATGATGGCGCTTGTAAATGTGGATATCAAATCAGAGTTTTGGATTAGCACGATGCGGATTGGTGTGCCATTTTTCTCTGTAGAAGAGATTATGAATAAACTCGAAAATGTCGTTGAATACACGTTTGACAAGCGACGGAATTTTGATGCAGAAGTGGAACAAGAACTGCATCAAGTCGAAAAAGAAGCGCGTATTCGTGTTGGCGAAATTAAAACTACTTGGAAAGAACTGAATAAGCTAGAAGTGGGCGATGTTTTGCTAACGGAAACACACATCCGCGACACGCTAAAAGGATATGTAACCGAAAAATGGAAATTTGAATGTTATATGGGAAAAAGTGGTAACCAAAAAGCCGTTAAATTTATGCGTCATACAGGGCGGACAGAGCAGGAGAGGTAGAAGTGGAGCAATTACTAGATAAAAATATCACGCAAATGGAACTAGATGTGATAGGAGAAATCGCCAACATTTCGTTTGGCTCAGCTTCTACGGTCTTATCAGATTTATTACACCAACAAGTGACAATTTCCACGCCTAAAGTAGAAATTGTGGATATTTATAATACGAAAGACATTGATATTCCGCATGTTGTCTTAGAAGTGAATTTCCACAAAGGAATCGAAATGCGGAATTTATTTGTGTTGCAATCAGAAGTTGCTGCCGCTATCGCTGACTTAATGATGATGGGCGACGGAAATATTGATCCAAACGAGGAATTGTCAGAACTTCATTTAAGTGCAGTACAAGAAGCGATGAACCAAATGATGGGGCACTCGGCAACCGCGATGAGTAATATGTTTGGAGAAATGATTGATATCACCACACCAGACATTAAAGTCATTGCTTTAAAAGAACAATTAGAAGATAGCGAAGACCAAACGATGATAAAAGTTGGTTTTGATTTAATCATTGGCGATCTTATTACCTCCAATTTAATGCAACTGATTCCCGTAAATAAAGGAAAAGAACTTGCCAAGAGGTTACTTGGTGATACCGAGCCAGAAAAAGAAGAAATCAATTTAACTGCGGAAGAATTAGACGTGTTTTTAGAAGTATGTAATATCGGTATTGGTTCTGCTTCTACTGTCTTATCCAAGCTACTAAACCGAAAAGTTTCGTTAAAAATCCCAACAGCCAGAGTAATTGATAGTAAAGAGTTTGAATTTAACGAACGTCCGTGTCTCGTGACTAGTGTCGAATTCGTCGAGGGATTACGTTCAAGCAACACCTTTATTATTAGCAAAAATGCCGCGCTAATTATGGCTGATTTAATGATGATGGGTGATGGCAAAGTTCAAGAAGATGCAGAATTAACTGAGCTTGAAGTCAGCGCCGTACAAGAGTTAATGAACCAGATGATGGGCTTTTCTGCTACAGCAATGTCAGAAATGCTCGGAACAAAAATTGATATTAGCCCCCCAACGATGGAATTTTGTAATTTTGGCGATACGATGATTCAAAAAAATATCGCTGAAGGTAAAACAGTGGAAGTGATTTTTCCACTTGAAGTAGAAGGCTTACTAAAAACACCGATGTACCAAATCTTCAACCCAGCTGCTGCAAAAGAAATGGCGCAACTCATGCTTGCCATTCAAGCTCAAGAAGTAGCAAATAAAGCTGACACACAAGAAATGAAACCTGAAATGCCACTTCCAATCGAGGAAAAAGAAACTTTGTCGGAAATGGAAGCAATTTTAGAAGCTATTCCAGTGAAGCTAGAAGTAGTTTTTGGAACAGCAAAAGTGAAACTAGAAACATTTATTTCCTGGTGTGAAAAAGATGTGATTATTTTAAAAGAAAGTATGAATGAGCCACTTGCCTTGATGTTAAATGGCGTTATCATTGGCAAAGGGATTTTAGTCCGTGTCGATGATCATTTTGGGATACAAATGACTGAGTTAGTTAGGTGAAAAATGTGCGTAAACTGGGAGTATTAATCGTTTTGTTTTGGATAATTTTTTCGTATCAAGTAGATGCTACGGAAATAATGCCACCAACGATTTCACTTGAAAATGAACAAACAGAATATACGGCCGGAGAAGAAATTCACTTTCGCCTTGAAAATGCGGAAGACTTAAAAATCGTTTTAATTAATGAACAAGGTCAGAAGCGTTTTTTGAAGGAGCCGGTTTATACGATAACTGATTCGGATTTAGATGGTAGCTACCGCGCCGAGCTATATCAAAAAGAGAAGCTTGAACCAGTGTTAGTTGCCGAAGATTTATTTCAGGTGAAGCAACTTGATGAAATAAATCTAGACAATACACCGCCCAGTTTTTCAGCTATAGATATTAGCCATGATACCGATATTTTACCAACAAGTATGCTGCACGTATCCATCGATGCTAGCGATGCTGGATCAGGAGTGAAAGCTGCAACGCTCATCATTCAAGGGGATTCTAACAAAGCAGAAATACAATTAATACAAAACATTTGGACCGAGAAATGGGAAGGCGAACTAGCTTTAACAGATTTTCAGCCAGGAGAAAAAATTACTTTTGCAGTAAAACTAATGGATTTTGCTGGCAATGAAATAACGGTGGATACTTTAAAAGAACTACAATTATATCAACCTAAAGACCCCGCTATCAGCTATAACGGAATAGATATCTTAACTGAACAGAAGAAAATCGTCCAAGTTGGCGAAAAAATCGAACTAACATTAGATAAATATGCAACTGAATTTCCTGCTTTTGAATCTGATAGTGGAAAAGTAATCCCGTTAAACTGGCAAAAAAATCCAACTGGCTGGCGAGGAAGTTTGACGCTTAAGAAAGATCTTGTAGGCGAAATCATCCAAATACCAGCGTTTGGACCGAAACTACTAATTCGAACCAATAGCACCCCATTTCATTCCATCGAATTAATTAAAAACACTATTTTAACAGGAATGATTAATGAAGATTTTGCTACTATTTCACAACTTTATATTGAAGTAAATGGTAGTCGCTATCGGGTGATGCGGGATGGAGCTCGATTTATAAGCGAAGAAATAACGACCACTGGAGACATTACGCTTTACTGGACAGACTGGGACGGGCAAATTTACAGTGAAGTACTAGTGCAAAAAATTAAGCCGATACTTCCTCCAATACATAAAGAAATAATTACCAGTAAACCAGTTATACCAAAAGAAAATCAACCAGTTTTCACAACACCCGCTCCTAAGGCAGAAAATCCAGTGAAAAAGCTTGAAAATACTTCAAATAAGCAAGCAAAGAAAGAAAATAAATCAACTAACAACTCTAGCAGTATCCCGTTTTGGGTTCCTTCGCTCATCATTATCGGCATCATTATTTTTTCGGGAAATAAAGCAATGAAATAAAAAGCAGAAGTGAGGTGGAGGGTATGAAAATAGATGGCATTCAAGAATCCGCGGAAAATCGTAACCAATTAGACCGGGAAATAATTAAACAAAATCCACTGGCAAAAGAAGTGACGAGAGCCCAGATGACTACCGAAGTTGCAACAGGAAAAACACCGCCCGTATCATTTTCCTTTCAAGAGCTAAGTAATTTACAACTGAGTAGAACCGCAACAAATTTAGAACTATACATGAAATTAATGATGAACAATGCTAAAAAAGCCAATGACTTAATTTTCTATGTGATGCGTGCTGGAATTAAAAATCCGACTGATTCAACAAAATGGCAAACAGTTAGAAGAGAAATTAGCAGCCAACTAAGCACGATTTTAATGAAACAACATAATTTTGAAGCTTATTTTTCAGAAAACCCAGCAAATCAAAAACTTTTTTTAGCCAATCAGAAGATAATGAACGAAATATCGTTTCTGCTAAAAATGCTACCAACTTTGACATTTGAGACAACTGGCAAGTACGATTTCTTGCGGACGATGCAAATTGCTTCCGGAAACATGGAAAAAGGCATTCAAATGATGCGCGAGTTTCAAGGACACATCGAGCATGCGACGAAGCTAGATCCGATTGTGGAAGCAAAACAAGAAACGAACTGGATGATTAAAGTTTTGCGTGAATTTGGCAATATGTTTCACGCACGTCACTTAATGCCGTATGAACTACAAGCTGAAAACATCAATATTTGGAAAGTTGGCAGTGAATATTTAAAAATGATGAACCAACTTTTACCTCAAATCGGCGCTTTTCCAAATGGCAATATCCAAATTTTTCATCAGCAAGCAACCAAACCACTAACAGAACTATTCCAAGAGTTGCAAAGATTAGCTGATGGACAAATGACGCAAGGAAGTATCGCTGTTATTTTGGACCGAATGCAAGGACAATTAACTAGACTGTCGCAACTTTTCCAAAAAATGGAAGTGGAGGCAGGTTTTACAGATGCTGAACGAATTTTAGGAAGTGTTGACGCCGAATCTGCTAGTGACATGACAAAAATGATGCTATTAGCGCAACAAGAAATGTCATTTTTAGATTTATTAGTTAAAGATTTCCGGAGCGTGTCGAAACAACCAGTCTTTTTTTTGATAGTAGCCATTTTTATTATTTTATTATTTTTTATTTTATTTTAAAAAAGATATTTTTTAAAAAAATATATACTTTTTAGGATTGTTTCAGTATAATTGAATAGAAAAATAACGTTTAGAAAGCGAAAATGAGTTTTTCGGGGGAAAAAGGATGAATAATGTTTCAATAAGCCAGATTTCGCAGTCCAAACAGACAAATTTAGTTAGGGGAATGCAAGAATTAAACCAAACGCAGCAGCTTTATTTCGAGCAAATGAAAGCAAATGGCAAGAAACAAAGTCCATCCCTTACAGAAATCAAGGAATTAATTACCGAAGTTACAGATAAAAAAACGCTCGTCGAAATGGATATGACGGTCGATAACGTTTTAAGCTATAAAAAAGCTGTCCAATCATTTTTGAATTTTTATGTAAATAATGTGATGGATTATGATAATGTCGAAAGCAGGCATCCAAAATATGGGTTTTCTCAAAAAATGACGATTTTAAAGCAAGTAGAAAAACAAACAAGTGAATTAGATGATGTGATGAATTTAATTGATACAAAAACTGGACATTTAGACATGTTAAACCGAATTGGTGAAATTACTGGCATGATTCTCGATGTTGTATTGTAGGTGATGGGAATGCAGGAAGAAATCCAAAAACAATTGGAAAAATTAATTGAATGTAATGAAAAAGCGAATCAAGAAGCCATTTTATTAGGAAAACTAATTCAAGCCGAGAATTGGTTAGAAGCGGAAGAGCACCAATTAGGGCTTCAACGTGAATTAGCCATTTTACAAAAAGAATATGAAAATCTGAGAGTGGCGATTGGTGAAAATAGTACCTTACAACAATGGCAAAGAACTTTGACACCAGCTGAAAATGCACTCATTAATGAACGAAAAGGCTTACTGCTTGAAAAAGAAGCTGCTCTAAGAATAAGCGTGCAAGAAAATCAAATTAAAACCGAAATGCAGCTAGCGTTTTCTGAACATATGGTGGATGTTATTACCGGCCATCACGCAGAAACGCAAGCCGAAAATAATATGATGATTAACGAGACTTTTTAGTAAACGGAGGGATTTTTTGTGCGTTTAAGTGATTTTAATACGTCATTATCGGGCATGTCAGCGGCGCAAATCGCTAATATGGTCGCTCAGCAAAATATTAGTAATATGAATACGCCAGGCTATATTAGGCAAGCAGTGGATCAACAAGCGATTTATAGTGATGGTGGGCTTCTAGGTGGAAACAAGCAAACGGGATACGGAGTCAAAGTTACAGACATAAAACGACTGACCAATGTAGCACTTACGACGCAATACAACAATCAAATTGCCAAACAATCTGCTTCGTTATACGAAAGTGGCGCATTAAACCAAGCATTAAATTTATTTGGAACACCTGGTAAAAATACGCCAAGTGATAATTTAGATAACTTTTTCACTGCTTGGGGTGCACTTGCAAAAAATCCTGACCAAGCAACCAATACAACTGCTCTTCTTTCGAGCATGACGATTTTTACCGATCAATTAAACCAACTTCATTCAGGCTTAAAAGAACTAGAAACAACCATTACTGCTGACACAGAAGCGGCCGTGAAAGACTTAAACACATTAATTAAAAAACTAGGCAGTATCAATAAAGCAATTGGGAATGCTGGTTCCAACCCACCAAACGATTTACTAAATCAACGTGACCAACTTTTAACGACCATGTCAGGATATGCAGGGATTTCTGTGAGCGCACACCCGAATAATCCGGATGTATACGATGTGACAATTGGCGGTCGCTTAGTTGTTCAAGGCGACGAAACGACTGAAATCACTTCAACGCGTACAGCAAGCGGTTTTGAATTCTCCGTAAGCGGTCAAACGCTCCATATGCCAGAAGGTTCCATTAGTGCTTCCGTTCGCGTCAATCAAAACGAAATTAAATCCTATCAAGCTAAAATCGAAACTTTTTCAAATGGCTTAGCGAAAGCGCTAGATGATATTCAAGTAAAAAACGTCAATAAAACAATGGACGATTTACAAAAAATAAATGATGCGCTCCAAGCAAATCCAAATGATGAAAAACTACTTAGTAATCGCGAAGAACTTTTACGTCAATTGGAAAAATTCCCTGGGGTAACACGCTCTGGAGACACAATTGATATTGGTGGGACGAGCCATTCGATTGATTCACTTGGCACAAGCACGTATGTAAATGATGTGAGCGACTTTTCGATACCAATTTTTGTTCAAAATGCGGGAAAATGGATGATTAATCCTACAATTACAAATAATGCAGAAAACAAACAATTCTTAGGTGTGATTGCGGCGGATATCGCTTCTTTAAAAACAGATAAAAATATCGAAGGAACCACTTTTCCAAATTTTATGGACGGAATAATTACCGAAGTAGCAACAGATGCAAGTAAAAGTAGTGCAACATCTACCGCAGATACACAGGCTTTAAGTTCACTTTCAGAGTCAAAATCGTCGCTTGAAGGAGTCAATATTGATGAAGAAATGACGAACATTATGCAGTATCAAAGCTATTATGTAGCAAATACGAAAGCAATGAATACTGTAAACGATATGATGAAAGCACTCTTAGCAATGTTATAAGGAGGAAAATGATGCGAATTTCAACGAACCAACAAGCAAATACCATTATTAATCAGTTGAACAATGTCTCAGGAAATCTTGCTAAATACCAATTACAAGTTTCATCTGGGAAGAAATATGAGTCAATGAGCCAAAATCCTGGTGCGACGGCGCAAATTTTATCCTATAACCACGTACTTAGCCAGTTAAACCGCGAAAAGACTGATGTGACAGAAGCTAAGTCGTTACTAAATACGGCAGAAACATCCCTTTCTTCGATGACAACCTCGATGAACCGAGTGA
Organism: Listeria ivanovii subsp. londoniensis; assembly: GCF_000763495.1. Taxonomy (GTDB): domain Bacteria; phylum Bacillota; class Bacilli; order Lactobacillales; family Listeriaceae; genus Listeria; species Listeria londoniensis. Next base: position 851,164 of record NZ_CP009576.1, read on the forward strand.
ACGCATTAGTCTTACAAGCGATTAATGGCACGAGTGATAAAAATAATATGTCTCAATCGGCCGAAGAAATTAAAGGATTACTAGGTGTACTTCTTTCCGTTGCTAATGCAGAAGATGATGGACGATACGTTTTTAGTGGGTCAAGCACTAGCGTTAAGCCCTTTACAACCGATAAAACAACCGGCGAAATCATTTACAATGGAACAACCGAAAACAAAAATTTCCGTGTTACTGACACGCTCGAAGTCGAAGTTTTCCACGATGGAAGCGCGATGACCGATGTATTCAATAATATCCAAAAGATTGTCGACGCAATGAAAACTGGCGACAAAGATGCGCTTTCTGGTTTGCAAGAAATTAATAGCCAAAATATCGAAATTATCACCAATTCGATGACAAATATTGGCGGGGAAAAAAATGGTGTTGCTGCTTATGATAATGTACTTTCCAGCAAAATCACCGACTTCTCAGAACGTAAATCGAATGTAGAAGAAGTGAACATGCCAGAAGCAGTAAGCAATTTAAATAAAACATCTATTGCCTACCAAGCAGCATTACAATCAAGTGTCATGGTACAAAAATTAAGCATTCTAAATTATATGTGAGGTGAATCCAAGTGGGAAGTTCGATTGCAAGCAGTTTAATGGACCCAACGCAATATTATTCACAATTTATTAGTCTTCAAAAAGCTAGTTTGGAAAAAGCAAAAACGCCTTATCAAAACCAAATTTCTAGCTATCAGTCAAGAATTGATCTTTACGCTAGTTTGAAAAATGCCTTATCTGATTCACTGAAAACGATGAGTTCTTTTACTACATACGAAAGCAAAACAAAACTCGCAACATCATCTAATGAAACAAGTTTTACCGTTTCTTCGACGAGTAGTTCCGTCAATGGCAGTTATTCGATTGAAGTTGAGAACCTTGCAACAGCAGACACATACAATAAAGCAGTTCCAGACATTGAAGCAAAAATCGGCGTGAGTGGCACGATAAAAATCAATGGCAAAGAAATCAAAGTAGACGCAGATAGCTCAATGAAAAATGTCATGAATACAATTAATAGCGCCGGAGCTAAAGTGAATTTATATACGTTAGGCGAAAATATGGTTGTGACTTCAGCAACAACAGGTGTAGAAAACAGCATCAAATTCGAAGGTGACGCCGCTGTTTTAGAAGCGCTCGGTTTAGTACAAAATTCTCCAGACCACTTAGCTGCCGAAGATGCCAAGTTACGAATCAACGGGGCAACTGTCACTAGCGCAACGAACAAAGTAACAAACTACATCCCAGGAGTTACGATTAACCTCAAAAAAGAAACCACTGGGACAGAAAAACTAACTATCCAAGATCAATCCGATGAAAATGCCGCGAAGATGATTACTAGTTTTGTAAATACATACAACGCACTAACAAGCACAATGAAAACTTATACGGGAAAAGGAACTATTTTACAAGCCTCTCTTGCCGACTTAGAAGCTAATCGCGCACTAAACAATGTTTTCCAACACAAAAAAGATGGAAATACTTTATTTGATTTTGGTATTAGTGTCGACAAAGAAGGCGTTTTAAAAGTAGATGAAACAGCAATGAAAAAAATCGTAGCCGAAGATCCAACCGCCGTTGAAAGATTTTTCTTTGGTATTGGTGGGCTTGGCGACGAACTTTATCAATCTTTGAACAAAACATTTGGCTCTACTGGTTTTATTACAGACGAAACTACCTCGATGTCGAATGAAATCAATAAATTAAACCTAAAACTAACCGATATTACTAGCAGAAATGACACACTACTAACGAATATTACCAATCAATATAATAAATGGCTGGAAATGATGCAGGCGATGCAAAGTGATGCAATGACACTAGACGCGCTAATTGACGGCATGAACAGTTCTAATAAATAAACAAGGGTAGGTGGATTAAATGCAAGCTTGGAAACGGTATACCCAAAATGAACTAAGTACAAGCAACCCCATCAAAAATACGATTTATATATACGAACGTTGTATTATCGAATTTAAAAAGTTAGAAAAAGCACTAGAAGCACTACATTTTTCTGAAGCAGATTTGATTCTCGATAAAATGGAAAAAATCTTTGAAGAATTAAAATTACAACTAAATCCAGAAGCCGGTCAAGAATTATACGATAATATTTTTGGACTATACGAATGGATTTCCGAACAAATTCGCCAAATGCAATTACTAAAACAACCAGTTAACATTAACACAATCATTCACGTCATCACGCAGCTGAAAGAAGGCTACGAGGGAGTGATGAAACATGAATCAAGCAAAGACACATTTGGCTGAGTTAAAGGCGATGTTTCACACAACAGGCCAATTAACCGTGTCACTGCAAGAATATCAAACCAAACTAAAAGAACTTCTTAAAAGCGCTGAAACGATGCCAAACGACCAAAAGAAAGCATTTTATCAGGAAACAAAAGCAGTCATAAATAAAGGCCTCCTTTTTACCGAAACGCAATTAGAACGAACCGAAAATGCCTTTACAGAAAATAAAAGTCGTCAAGCCGCCAACCGAAATTATGCGAAATTTTTCTAAAAGAAAGAAGGAAACAATCAGTGGAAAATTACACTACGCATATTGGTAATTATTTAAATTATCTCCAAACTGCCAACCAAGTAGTTTCGAATAATATCGCCAATGCCAATACATCGAATTTCAAAGCAAGTGAGACGAGTTTCGAGGAATCGCTTGGATCAAGTCTTCGTCCGTCTGGTCAAAATAATGAGGCAACAACGGGCAGTTTAACTAAGACGAACAGCAAACATTTAGCTGGCACAGAAATAGACCAAACAAATGCGAAAGTAACAACTAAAGGCGGTTCTATTAATGAAGATGGCAACAATGTAAATGTCACTTCTGAAATGATTAGCTTAACGAAAAATAACCAAATGTACGCGCTCGCGATCAGTGCACTCAACTACAATTCATCAATCAACACAGCAGCTCGTGGAAAGTAAGGTGAAAGGTCATGTTTGAAGGGATAAACACAAGTGGCTCAGCGTTAAATGCTGCGAAACAATGGATGGAAGTTAGTTCTAATAATATTGCGAACGCGGACTCAAGCGCCGCACCTGGCGAAACACCTTTCCTTAGAAAACGTGTCGTCATGTCAGAAATAAGCCCATTCGAAACCGCACTTACCGGTACAAAAGGCATCAAAGTAAGCGAAATATCAAGCGATACAGGCAGCGTCAAGCGTGTCTATGATCCAACACATCCAAATGCAAATGAAGCTGGCTACGTAAATTATGCAAACGTTGATATGACTGCCGAAATGACCAATTTAATGGTCGGTCAAAAAATGTATGCTGCAAATACTTCCGCTTTACAAGCAAATGAAAAAATGATGGAAAAAGATTTAGAGATTGGCAAAGTATAAAGGAGTGTCGTAATCAATGGCAATGGAAAGTATTAATACAGCAAGCGTCATGCCCAAAGTCACGCTTTTAGAAACCGCAAAAACAGACAACGCGGCTGGTGCCGGAAATACCTTCACGCAAATGCTGGATAGTATGAGTGATGTACAATCAAACGCACAAAATTCCGTTTCCAACCTATTAACTACCGGAGAAGGAAATGCAAGTGATGTACTTATTCAAATGAAAAAAGCAGAATCAGAAATGAAAACTGCTGCGGTCATTCGTGATAATGTAATCGAAAGCTACAAACAGCTTTTAAATATGCAAGTGTAGCGGTTAGACTAGTCGGGGGAGTTTTAGTCAATCGTTCACACGAGAAAAATGGAGCGAAGTTTTTAAAATGGCAAAAATAAAAACAATGTATTCGAAATTGAAGAATTGGCACAAAGGCGCGATTTTTGTCGGCCTTTTTGTCGTAGTCACGGTCTTTTTACTCTATTTAAACACGCCTAAAACAGAAATTACACTTTATAAAAATTTATCAGAAACAAGCCAGCAACAAGTTACCGATCAATTAGCTAAAATGGGCGTTGATTACACCGTCGATAAAAGCGGTAATATTTTAGTAGACGAAAAAGTCGAGACACTCGTACGCGATAAATTCGCCGATCTAGGCATACCATACACAGGTCAAGACGGTAACGACATTTTACTTAATAGTTCTCTTGGTGCCAGTGAAGAAGATAAAAAAATGCAAGAAAAAGTCGGAACAAAAGTTAATTTAGAAAAAGAAATCGTTCAAAGCTATGGAACAACAGTAGATAGTGCCTCCGTGCAGCTAACATTACCAGAATCAAGCTCGATTTTTGAAGAAGCTAGCCAAAAAGGAAGCGCCGCAGTTACACTTAAAACCAAAAACAATCAAACACTGACGAGCGAACAAGTCCTTGGCATCCAGCGAACCGTAAGTGCAGCAGTACCAAACGTTGCTAGCGAAGATGTAGCAATAATTGATACGAAAAATGGCGTTATTTCAGAAGCAGATACATCAAAAGAAGAAGGCAGTTCCGCGTACAAAAATGAAGTAGACATCCAGAATGCAATCGGAAAAAACGTTAAAACTGACATTGAAGGCACACTTTCGAGCATTTTTGCCTTAGATAATTTCCGTGTCAATACAAGCGTTACCGTAAATTTTGATGAAATAAAACAAAACACTGAACGTTATCCAAATGACGGAAAAGTTCGTAGTAATCAAAAAGACACCTCGACTGACACATCGAAAGGTTCCACAAATACAACCGAATCAGGCACCGCTGCTAATGCTGACGTACCAAACTACACAGAAGAAAACGGCGGGGACACGAATACATACACCAGTGAAAAATCAAGCGAAACAACCAATTACGAATTAGACTCCACTATCCAAGAAATCAAAAAACACCCAGCACTTGCGAAAACAAATGTGGTTGTTTGGGTAGATCAACAAGCATTAAACAATAACGGCGTAGATATGGCTGAATTTACGAAAGCAGTGGGCGTTTCGGCTGGATTAACTCCAAATATGGCAACTCCAGAAGGCGCCGAAGAAGGAGCAACTCCAACTTTTGAAGGCACTTTCCAAAACGGAGACGTAACCATCATGCCAATTCAGTTCCTAGATAACCAAACACCAGTAGAAAAAGACGCCGGGAAAACTCCTGAACCAGCAAGTAAAGCTTGGATTTGGTGGCTAGCAGGTGGTTTACTATTTGCAATTATTGCTGCTGGAATCATCGGCTACATTATCTTCCTTAAACGTAAAGAACAACTAGAAGAAGCACTCGAACCAGAAGAAGTAGATTACATCCCTGCCGAAGAAGCAATCGTTATGCCAGAGGATCATCCAGATTTCAATTTCCAAACAGACGCATTCCACTTATCTGAACCAGAACTGAAAGCTAGAAAAGAAAGCTTGAAAAATAAACTCGGTGAAATGGCCAAAGAAGATCCAGGGCGCGCCGCCGCAGTCATCCAAAAATGGCTGAATGAAAGGCAGGAATAGAAAATGGCAGAAACACTAAAAGAAACCTTAGAAGATACAATGTCTGAGCAAGAAGCAGTTACAGAAGAAGAAACGTCAACAGATGAAACCACAACACGGACATCAGAATCAGGTATTTCAAGGCGTGAAAAAGCCGCTCTTATTATTTGGAGTCTAGAGGAAGAAATCGCGACAGAAGTTGTTGATTTACTACCAGATGCCTCCAAACAACGCCTTGCGCGCGAAATGGCTAAAATGAAAGAAATGGACGGAGGAGCGGTAGAAGAAGCAACCAAAGAATTTTTAGGTGAACTAGAACTTCTTTCCGGAGGCATTGCCAAACTTGACCGTGAACATTTACAACGTTTATTCCCAGATATGACAACAGAAGAGCTAAACCAACTAATTTATGGCGTTGAAGCAGAATCCAGAATCGGTGAAACAGCACTAGATATTTTACGCGAAATTGATGATGTAGACTCATTATTCACGATAATAAGCGATGAGTCTCCACAAACAATAGCGATGATTGCTTCCTACATGAAACCAGAAGAAGCCTCCAAATTACTCGCACTTTTACCTGAAGAAAAAATGATTAATACCGTCATCGGCATCGCTAGCTTGGAGCAATTTGACAGCGAAGTCATGCAAAATGTATCGAATTTACTACGAATTAAACTAGACACAATGTCGAATAGTTCTCTAAACAAAACCGATGGAATTAAAAATGTCGCGAACATTCTAAATAACGTCACGCGTGGCTTAGAACGGACGATTTTTGAGTATTTGGATGTCCAACAAGCAGAACTTTCCGAACGAATCAAAGAAAAAATGTTTATGTTTGAAGATATTATCTTGCTTGATAACATGACCTTACAACAAGTACTAGCCGAAATTCAAGACAACAACAAAATCGCCCGCGCACTCAAAAACGAAAAAGAAGAACTCAAAGAAAAAATCTTATCTTGCGTATCGAAAAACCGTCGCGATATGATTACCGAAGAACTAGAAGTCTTAGGCCCAATCAGACTTTCAGATGTGGAACAAGCACAGCAAGATATTGCGAATGTTGTTAAAAACTTAGAAAAAGACGGAAAAATAGTTATTCAACGGGGTGAACAGGATGTCCTTATCTAATCCGCGCATCCCGAAAACCGACGTAACGCTATCCGACGTGAAAATGGAACTAATTTATTTGGATGACATTGCCGAATCAACAGAAGTCGAGTCCCCCTATGCAAAAGAACTAGAACAACTTGAAAATCACCAAAAGGAACTCGAAAAACATAAGTCAACCATTGAAATCGAACAACAAAAAATAGCAAAGGAAAAAGCCCTATTAGCTGCTGAACGCGCAGAAATTGCTGAACTGAAAAAACAAGCAGCAACAGAACTCGAACAGCAAAAAATAGCTTTTGAACAAGAAAAAGAACAAATCTATCTAACCATTACCGATTTTCTGTGGGATGAAAGCATTGATCTTGCCGAAAGGATCGTCCATCAAGCAATTGATACACGCCAAATCGAAGTCTTGCCAATGCTAACCGAAGTCATCCAAAAACTCCCAGTAGCTTTCGACAAACTAAACGTCACAACCCACCCAGAAACATTACAAGCACTAAAAGAAGAAAACACCGGCACAAAATACGACTGGCTACTAGAAAATATTCACTGGAATTTTGACATGAGACTTGATTACGGCGAATTCACAGTAGAAGAAGAAAAAGAATACTTTGACTACCGAATCACCGAAATCTTCCAGACACTTCATACACAAAATGACGAACGGAAAATTCTAGGAGGCGATAATTCGTGAACTGGTCGCCTAAAACAAAAGCCTGGCAAGAACTGAAAAACACCGTACCTTACATCCAAAAAGGCAAAATCCACACCGTTCAAGAACAAATGTATATTTCCAAAGGCCCGCAAGTGAAAATTGGCGATACAGTCATGGTCGGTGAAAATAAAGTCCTTTGCGAAGTTATTTCCATTGAAAAAGAAAACAATATGCTATTGCCATTTAATCAAAGCGATAAGGTGGCATATGGCGATTGGGTTTACGTAACGGATACCAACATCACCATTCCAGCGGACGAATTTTTACTTGGAAAAGTGCTAAATGCTTCTGGAGAAATTTTAAACGAAGAAGCTGGCACGGCAAAATATAAGCAAAAAATGCCACTGGAAGCACCACCAATCCATGCGTTTAATCGCGCAGAAATTACCGAAACGCTTGAAACTGGCATAAAAGCAATTGATGGCATGTTAACAATTGGTATTGGTCAAAAAATTGGTATTTTCGCCGGATCCGGTGTCGGGAAATCGACTTTGCTAGGTATGATAGCTAGAAACGCAAAGGCGGATATTAATATTATCGGATTAGTTGGCGAGCGGGGCAGGGAAGTAAAGGATTTTTTGCGGAAAGATCTCGGTGAAGAAGGACTGCGTAAAAGCGTTATCGTTGCAGCTACTTCTGATGAAAGTCACTTAATGCAATTACGAGCTGCTAAACTTGCTACATCCATTGCAGAACATTTCCGCGATCAAGGAAAGACCGTTTTGTTAATGATGGACTCTGTAACACGTTTTGCTGACGCCAGAAGAAGTGTTGATATCGCTGTTAAAGATTTACCAATTGGTGGAAAAACATTATTGATGGAATCTTATATGAAAAAATTACTTGAACGTTCCGGAAAAACAGAACAAGGCTCGATAACAGGTATTTATACTGTTCTCGTCGATGGCGATGATATGAACGGACCAGTACCCGATTTAGCTCGAGGAATTTTAGATGGGCATATTGTCTTAACCAGAGACTTGGCAACAAAAAATCATTATCCAGCAATTGATGTTCTTAGTTCTGTTAGTCGAGTAATGGAAGAAATCGTTCCCGAAAGCCAGTGGGAAATGGCCTCGAAGATTCGTGAATGGATAAGTATTTACCAAGAAAATGAACTCTATTTCAAACTCGGAACCATCGAACAAACGAGCGATAATGCCGCCATTTTTACAAGTAAAGAAAAATCATATTTTATTCATCAATTTTTGAAACAATTGCGAGATGAAAGTGTCACGCTCGAAGAAACAAATCAATTGATGGAAACTTTAATATAAAAAGGAGTATCGTCAGTGAATCCAGTAGAACAAATAATGAGTACAAGACAAGCCGAGTTCGCTAGCGCCTTCGAAGTAGCGAAACAATCTGCAACCACTTTTGAAACTAAATTAAATGAACGATTAAACAGCGGAACTACGGAAACAAAAACGACCAACATTCCAACCGTAACAGCTACCGAACTAAACCATGCTCGGGTAGTCTACGAAGCATTAATTAACCAAACGGAAACCAAGACTACTAAAGCTCCGACCAGCGCAACCGAAAAAACAGCTAGCTCTGAATCAATCAATTGGAATAACTATCAGATCAAAGCAATCAGTGCGGAAAATGAAGGAAAGTATAGCGAATTAATTCAAACAGCTGCAGCCAAATATGACGTTCCAGAAGCACTCATTAAGCGAGTTATCCAAGTAGAATCTAATTTTAATCCAAATGTGGCTTCAAGTGCAGGAGCTACAGGCCTTATGCAACTGATGTATGGAACGAATCGAACAGATCCAGCCACAAACATCGATTCAGGTACGAAACAGCTAGCAGGCTATATCAAACAATATGACGGCGACTTAAAACTAGCGCTAGCAGCTTATAATGCCGGGCCAGGAAATGTTCGTAAATATGGCGGCATTCCACCATTCAAAGAAACACAAAACTATTTAACGAAAATTATTGGATAAAGGAGATAAAGTGATGGGAAACTGGCAACAAAAATGGGAGTCTTGGCGAGATATGACCACAGCGATGCAGCAAGAAATCAACATTGAAGCTGCTGAAAAAGTGACTACCTACATAAAAAATGCCCAATTTGAAGAAGCCATTAGTGTGATTAGACAAACGGAAACCCTTCTAAACGAACTCGATTTTGAAGCGAAAATGGCTCGAGTAGAAGAACAACTTCAAGCTTTTACAACCGAACAGGAAGTAACGAAATCCTTTGAAGCAAGCCAACTTCAAAACTTGGAAAATCCATTTGTAAATGTAACTTTAGATTTGTCAGAGGTGAAATCAGCAGCTATCAACCAGTTCACAAAACGTGATTTCAAATTAGTAGACTCAAGTGAAATCGATATGCAATTTTTAAAAGGTAACCGTAATTTCTATTTAACTATTTTTAATCCTGAAGAAGATACGGCTGTGCATTACGCTCAACTGGGTGAAAAATGCCAATACAAAAATATTGGTTTTATTTGTCAAACCGAAGCAGCAGCAAAAATCGCGACGGATCTTACAAACGAATGGCTTGAAACCCTTGAAGCTCCCAAAAAGAAATTTTTAACAATCAATATTGCTGACCTAGAAGCAATGAAACAAAATCCGGAAGTGCTTTTTCAATAAGGAAAAGCACTATCTTTATAATGACTTTTATTTCTAAATGTAGCCACAAAATAATTTTTCTTATGCTCTATTGCTATATAAAAGTCACCTTGTTAGTCCGTTGTTTAATTACTCCTATTCTTGCAAAAAGGCGGTTTTTATTTATGCGCAGTACAAATATGATTTATGATAGAAGGTTTATGGAATTGCGCTGAATGAAGATGGTGGTTCAGCAGAACAAGGATCATTCATAGTGCATCTTGCTAAAACAAAAGAGAAGCCTAATGCCAAATCTGAAAATAAGTTAACTATTAACGAGAAAAAACTTTTACATACAGGCAATACAAATTCTGTAGATATAATTGACGACTTGGCTCTATGAGAAGGTGTGTGGTTGTATTTTAGAAAAAGACAATCAAAGTAAAAAAGTATTGTAAGCACATTTATCAATAAGTTAAAATAAACTGTAGACAAAGTGAGAAGTCATTTTGCCTACAGTTTTTTATTACATAAATAAACAAGAAGCTAGTATTACAGAAAAAAATCCCAGCTGAATATTCTTTCCATTTTTTATCTAAAAACTCACTAAATGCTCATAAAAAATGGGACTGAAAATGTTATACTAATAGTAAGAAAAAATAAATTTTATAAGAGATAAATAAAAGAATCACTATTTTTCAATCGGGAAAAGCGTATAAATAAAAGAACAGGTTTCTTTCGATTGTAGAAAATATCCATAGAAACCAATCATTTACATTTTACATGACTACATCATTTGTAAGCTAAAAAAGAAAAACTCTAAATCGAAAAGGATTTGTTAAGATGGAAACAAACACACATCTCCCACAAGGCTTATCCAGCGAAGAAGTGAGGGAGCGGGTTAGAAACGGACAAGTCAATCATGCGCTTAAACCACTAACGCGTAGTATTGCTGGAATTATTCGCGATAATACATTTACGCTCTTTAATATTATTAATGTGGTGATTGCAAGTTTTATTATTTTTGTAGGAAGTTATAAGAATTTACTATTTCTTGGAGTGGCCCTTTGTAATACTGCAATGGGAATTTTTCAAGAGATTCGAGCAAAGCGTAATATCGATAAATTAACAATATTGACACAAGCCAAAGTGAAAGTCATGCGCGACGGAAAACTTTGTGAACTAGAACAAGGAGAAATCGTACTTGGTGATATTATGGTTTTAAATCGGGAAGATCAGATTTGCGCGGATGGAGTGATTTATCGGACAGACGGCTTAGAAGTTGATGAGTCGCAATTAACCGGCGAGTCAGAACCTGTTTTAAAAGGATCTAAAGACACAGTAATGTCGGGAAGCTATATCGTAAGTGGGCAAGCCTATGTGGAAGTTTCGGCAGTTGGAGAACAAAGCTTTGTCTCGAAAATTTCCATGGAAGTGAAGCAAGAGAAGCGTCCTGATAGTGAATTAATTCGCTCTATTAAAAAGATTATAAAAGTGCTTACTTTCATTATTATTCCACTAGGATTAGCCTTGTTTTTCTCGAAATATTTTCAAGATTTGCCACTTAAAGAATCAGTGCTTGGGACCTCAGCTGCAATGATTGGGATGATTCCAGAAGGCTTAGTGTTACTAACAAGTATTGCACTCGCAGTTGGTGTCATTAATTTAGCAAAACAAAAAGTCCTTGTAAAATCTATGCCTTGTATTGAAACACTTGCACGTGTCAATGTGCTTTGTTTAGATAAAACAGGAACGATTACAGATGGAAATTTAGATGTAACAGATATCGTGCTGAAAAATCCAAATGTCTCTGCCGCTCAAATAAGTGCGAGCGTTAGTGCGATAGTGAGTTCACTAACAGATAATAATGCGACTAGTATCGCTTTAAAAAAACATTTTACGGAAAATCCAGAATGGCAAGCTACTACCTGTTACCCTTTCTCTTCTGCTAGAAAATGGAGTGGTTGTAGCTTTGCTGAAAAAGGAACATTTTTAATTGGTGCACCAGAATTCCTTTTCCAAGACTTATCGATAGAAAATAAGCGAGAACTAGATGGCTATGCACGCGAAGGATTTCGAGTTTTAGCGGTAGCTCATACCTCTGAACAAATGAAAAAAGCTGTTTTACCCGAAAAAAGTGAGTTGCTTGCTTATATTTTGCTTGCCGATAATATTCGTGAGGAAGCACCAAGTACCTTTGCTTTTTTTGCAAATGAAGGTGTATCCATCAAAGTGATTTCTGGGGATAACCCTGTTACTGTTTCCAATGTCGCTGTTCGTGCCGGAATCGCAAACGGAGATAAATTTATTGATATGAATACCGTTAGTGAAAATGCAGATATGGAAAGTTTAATTGAATCATACACTGTTTTTGGTCGCGTTACTCCACACCAAAAAAAATCACTAATTAACGCATACCAAAAACAAGGTCATACTGTAGCGATGACTGGAGATGGTGTCAATGATGTGCTCGCTTTGAAAGAAGCAGACTGCAGTATTGCAATGGCTGAAGGAAGTGGCGCGGCACGCAGTGTTTCGGATTTCGTGCTGTTATCCAATAATTTTGACTCCATGATTGATGTGCTTCGCGAGGGACGCCGTGTTGTTAACAATATTGAACGGGTTGCTGCACTGTACTTGATTAAAACCATGTATTCTACAGTTTTAGCACTTACCTTCATTTTTGTACCGGGTGCCTATCCATTCCAACCAATTCAGCTTAGCCCGATTTCTTCATTAACGGTAGGAATTCCATCATTCTTCTTAGCACTAAAACCAAATTATGAACAAATCAAAGGGCAATTCTTGCATAAAGTTTTACAAACCTCCGTGCCTGCTGCAACTTGTGTCATTGCTTATATCATGTTGATTTTAGCATTTGGTAATATGTTAGGATTAACTTTTGCACAAACTTCAACGATGAATGTAATGCTCACGGGTGCAACCTGTTTTGTAGCTTTAATTAGTGTTGGACATCCATTTGGTCCAAAAACAAAATTACTTGTCGGAACAATGATGGCTGCATTTGTTTGTTTATTCTTGTTCGCTGGAAATATTTTTTCGTTAGTCTCGATTTTTGATTGGGAAATGATGCTCATTTACGTACCACTTCTCATTTCTTGTGGCCCATTATATTGGTTTATCAGACATGTTATCATGCGCTTTTCTTGGGCAGGAGCACATGATTAAAATAGTAACTGGCATGCTTTTGAATCAGCTAATTCAAAAGTATGCCAGTTTTTTATTTAAACATAGCTGTTGACATCCACCCTACTTTGTATTACTATGTAGTTGTACCTAGTAATACAAAGTAGAGGAGTGAATTCGAGTGAGAGGACTAACAGAGCTACTTAAAGGGAGTTTAGAAGGCATGATATTAGAGCGCATTTCCAGAGGCGAAACGTATGGTTACGAAATCACGAAATACCTCAACGATTTGGGTTTTGATGAGATAGTAGAGGGAACGGTATATACAATTCTCCTCCGTATTGAAAAAAAAGGATTAGTAGAAGTAGAAAAGAAAAAATCGGATTTAGGTCCAGCTAGAAAATTTTACACATTAAGTGAAAGTGGCAAAGAAGAGTTAGCGCTTTTTTGGAAACGTTGGGAATTTATTCAAGCGAAAATGATTCAAGTAAAAGGAGGGCAAGTATAATGTTTAAATGGTATAAGAAATATCGTGAAGAAAAACGAGATTATAAACTATATAAGAAAAGAATTGCTGCTTTGCCTGAAGACTATCAAACTGCAATGAAAGCAATCGAAACCTATTTATGGAGTTTTGCTAAAGGCGCAGGGATGTTTTATGTCTTAAAAAACGTCTTAGAAATGTTTGAAAATGCTGTCGCGGATAATCTCGAATTAAAAGCAGTTGTTGGCGACGATTTAGCTGAGTTTGCTGATAATTTATTACTTGAATACCCCGAAGAAACATGGCTAGACAAAGAGCGTAAAAAACTACGCAAATCAATGAAATAGGAAGAAGGGCTAATCATGGCTATCATTGATATTCAGCAAGTCAAAAAGAATTTTAAAAAGCAAGAAGTTTTAAAGCAAGTCACCATACAAGTGGAAACCGGAAAGATTTACGCTTTACTAGGTGCAAATGGAGCAGGAAAGAGCACACTGCTTAAAATTATCACTGGCTTACTCTCAAGTGATGGCGGAGAAGTAACAATCAAAAATTTATCCGTCCAAAAAAATACCAAAGCAGTACAGCGTTTATTTAGTTACAATGCGCAACAGGCTAGTGTAGACGAGGTGCTGACTGGATATGAAAATTTACTGTTAATCGGAAAACTCCGCCACGAGAAACGGCCAAAAGAAGTCGCACTTTCACTTTTAGAACAATTTGGCTTATTAGATAGTAAAGACAAGTCTGTCTCTGCCTATTCAGGTGGAATGAAACGCCGCCTTGACTTAGCTATGAGTTTGGTTGGGGATGCAGAAATACTTTTTTTAGATGAACCAACTACTGGCCTTGATCCAAGCAGCCGTTTCGAATTATGGGAAGTTATTCAAAAACTCAAAAACAAGGGAAAAACGATTTTTCTAACGACGCAATATTTAGAAGAAGCAGATAAATTGGCCGACACGATTGGTTTCTTGAAAAATGGTGAAATTATTGCGACAGGCACGCCAAAAGAAATGAAGCGTTTAGCTGGGGAAAACAGTCTGATGCTTACATTCGCTCCAACAGACATCGAAAAAGCAAAAGAAGTACTCAGAGCATTTAATCCAAAACAACTAAGCGATGTAATTTTATCAGTAGAGCTTGTGGAGGAAATAAAAACGACTTTAGACATTTTGAAAGAATTATCTTTGAATCAGCTTGAGCCACAAGACTTTGAGACTATTCGTCCAACGCTTGATGACGTATTTATCGCGTTAACGAAAGGGTGAATTAGAATGATGATAAAAGAATATTTTCAGGATATTTTTGCACTGGCAGGGCGGATTATTAAACATAACATCCGCAGTTTGGACACGATGATTACAGTTGTTGCAATGCCGATTATGTTAATGCTTGGAATGGTTTATATTTTTGGTGGGTCGGTGAAGATTGAAGGCTTGTCACAGCAAGATTATATCGACTACATCGTCCCAGGAATTCTCTTGATGACGATTGCAACAGGATCCGCTTATACAGCACTTCGAATTAATTTAGATAAAACAGCCGGTATGTTTGAACGCTTTAAATCAATGCCAATTGCTAAATCAGCAGTAATAGGTGGACACGTAGTTGCATCCGTTATTTTTATGTTAATCTCTTGTTTAGCTGTTTTGATTGTGGCGTGGGTAATTGGTTTTAGAACGGATGCGAATTTTGGTGAATGGAGCTTGATTGTATTATTGCTCGTTTTGTTTGCCTTCATGCTCACTTGGCTATCTGTACCATTTGGCTTAATGGCTGGGAGCGTTGAAGGAGCAGGAGCATTTTCTTACATTATCTTGATGCTCTTGTTTGTCAGCTCAGCATTCGTTCCAGTGGAAGGGATGGCAAAGGTTGTCCGGATATTCGCTGAAAACCAGCCAATGACGCCAATTATCCAATCCTTGCGTGACTTGTTTACATCCGCACCACTTTCAAATGATATCTGGTTAGCGCTTGGTTGGATGTTTGCGATATTGATTGTTTCTTATATTGGTGGAATGTTTGTTTATAAAAAAATCTAACAAAAAGAGGCGGGAGATAAGTCCCGGCCTCTTTTTTTATTTTCGTTTCCGAACAACCGCAATAAATTCATCTAAAGTTTCCCGAGCTTTTATTTGCTCATTACATACATTGCTATCATAACAAATATAATTTCCATTTGTCGTATAGATTCCATCGCCCGAAGATTTTGTTTTTGCCATGAAAAGCGAGACTTTCGAGTGGGAATGACAAATAGAGCAGACGCCTTTTTGGATATCAGCAGAAATGGTTCCTTCTACACCAACCAAGTTTCCATCGTTATAAGTAATGATATATTTCCGCTGTTGAGCAATATCATTCCAACCATAAAACGTGTAATCGCGCAAATTAAGTTTTGACCACGTAGGTATTTTTAATTTCTTTGTTTTGGCAAATACCTTTTTAAGTTTCGCATCACTAGGCGATACAAATGGAATAACAAATGCCTTCAATTCTTCAAGAAATGGCTCAGCTTCTTTCGTAGTAGTAATCGCATGCATTTGGATAAATAAATCCTGATGCTCTTCTAATTCAGCTTGCGAAAAAATTTGATTGATTTTCTCCTCCGTTAATGACTTCAAAGCCTTAAGCGTCGAAGTATCATTTGCGGAACGGTATGCGCGAGAAACATTGTTTAATTGATTTTTAATAAAATTATATTGGTAAGGTTCTATAAACTCTTTCATTAGTAAATCTCCTTTAATAGTTTAATTTGGGTTAAACTAGCTTCGGGATTGAAGAGTCTATTTTTTTCACTCTTACTTTCTAGGCAATCCAAAAGCCATTGTTAGAAAGTACAGAGCAGTGCAATTTTAAATGCATCTGTTTGATCACCACCTTGCCTTCATTATAAGCACTTTCGAATTCTTCGTCAATGCTCGGTCATGAATATTTTTCACAAAATAGGGTAAACGAAAACTATTACACAAAATAGAAAAGTTTTATGGGAGGAGAAATAGCAATGTCAAAAGTAAAAGCAAGTGAAACACTCGTACAAACATTAAAAAATTGGGGTATCGACCATGTATACGGATTGCCGGGTGACTCGATTGATACGGTAGTTGATGCTTTAAGAGAAGAGCAAGAAGAAATTGAGTTTATTCACGTTCGTCATGAGGAAGTAGCCACTTTAGCCGCTGCCGCTTACTCTAAACTAACCGGAAAAATTGGTGTCGCATTATCTATCGGCGGACCTGGTGCGATTCATATGTTAAATGGTATGTATGATGCCAAAATGGACCATGTACCAATGCTCGTCCTGGCTGGGCAAGTTACAACAGATGTTCTAAATACCGGTTTTTTTCAAGAAGTAAATTTACCAGCAATTTTTGAAGATGTAGCAGTTTATAATAAACAAATTGATAATGCTGAAACCCTTGCAGATGTCGTCGATGAAGCCATTCGTACTGCTTATAAAGAAAAAGGGGTTGCCGTTCTCACGATTCCAAATGACATTCCTGCGCAAACAATCAAAGCGAACCTAGAAGCAAAACCAGTAAAATTCGAACAAAAAAATCCGAAACTCGATGAAATGGACCTTCAAGAAGCCATCGCATTAATCGATAAAGCGGAAAAACCAGTTATTTTAGCAGGGCTTGGAACAAAGCATGCTGGAGCAGAACTTTTAGCATTTGCGGAAAAAGCTAAAATCCCAATCATTAACTCCTTACCAGCCAAAACCATTATTCCAGATGATCACTTAAATGCACTTGGAAACCTTGGCAAAATCGGAACGAAACCTGCCTATGAAGCCATGCAGGAAACCGATTTACTTTTAATGTTTGGAAATGATTATCCGTACAGCAATTATTTACCTAAAAAAGCAAATTGTATTCAAATCGACATTGATCCTTCCAGAATTAGCAAACGCTATCCAGTGACTGTGGGATTAGTTGGTGACGCAGCAGAAATCATTTCTAATTTAACAGCAAAAATTGCTCCTGTAACAGAACGCAAATTCCTCCAAGCTTGCCAAGAAAACATGCAAGAATGGTGGAAATGGCTAGAAGAAGATACAAGTAAAACAACTGATCCAATCGCGCCAGAAGTTGTGATGGCGAACATTCAGAAAATCGCCGAGAAAGACGCTATTTTCTCCATTGATGTCGGAACAGCTACTGTTTGGAGTACACGTTATTTACATTTAACCCCACAAAATGATTTCCTTGTTTCTGCTTGGTTAGGCACGATGGGTTGCGGTTTGCCAGGAGCAATTGCTGCGAAAAAAGCTTTTCCAGACCGCCAAGCTATCGCCATCGTAGGAGACGGAGGTTTTTCGATGGTAATGCAAGACTTCGTAACCGCAGTCGGACAAAAAATGCCCATGATTGTCGTAGTTTTAAATAACCAAGAGCTTTCTTTCATTAAATACGAACAACAATCAGCCGGAGAATTAAATTATGCAATTGACTTACCAGATATCAATTACGCAAAATTTGCAGAAAGCTGTGGCGGCATCGGTTTCCGAGTAGAAAAAATGGCCGACCTAGAAAATGCTTTTGAAAGCGCAAAACTCGCAACTAAACCAGTAATCATAGATGTTTCCGTAGATAGTTCAGCCGCGCCACTACCAGGAAAAATCATTATGGACGAAGCACTTGGCTACACCAAATTTGAAATCGGGTCAATTATAGAAGATCACCGTTTTGCTAAAATGCCACCGCTAAAAACAATTTTACGTAGATTTTTATAAAAAATTAATAAAAAAACAACTTTACCACCCATTTCACGCAGATATTCTCCATTTCTCATTTATATTTTTTATTAAAACTAATTATTTTACAATAAAATATGGAGTTTTTTTAAAAAATATGAGATAATAAAGTAGAATTAGAGAATAGGAGTGTGGAATGGGTGAATTTAATTAAAAATCGTAAATTAAAAACAAAATTAAGCATCAATATTGTTATAACTACCATCATGTTAATTGGACTTGGGGCAACTAGTTTCCTTGGTTTTCGTCATGTAGCAGACCTTTCAGATAATATGGTCGATAATAACGTGGCGCCGATGCGAGAAATTGCAACAATCCAAACAAACATGGCACAAATCAATATCGACATCCTGACCATGTTCGATACAATCAACGGCAAAGCAACACTGATTAAAGATATTGATTCTCTTTATGCAGCAAACGACGAAGCGCTCCATGCGTTCAAAAAAGCCAATTTAACAGCAGAAGATAAAAAACAGTTAGCTTATTTTGAAGAAAAACTAGCTGATATGAAATCCGCCGCATCTTCCGTCATTAGCGATACATCAAGCGCTTTAGACGATGCAGAACTATTAGGTGCACAAAACCGTTATTACCAAAATGTCAAAACAAAATTTGATGATGCTACAAAACAATTAAGCGTTTTAAATGATATGAATTATGAAGAAGTAGAAAAATCATCCCAAGCTATTTCCGACTTCGGAGTAAAAATCAGCTTGATTTTCACAGCTGTGATTGTCGCAATGTTAATTTCCTTATTTATTTTCAATGCTTATATCACAAAAGTAATTTTAAAAGGAATTCGTCACTTACAAACAGCTGTACATAAAGTTTCGAGTGGAGACCTATCTTACCGAAGCACATACAATGGTAGAGATGAGTTAGGGGATATTACCAACGACCTTAACGAAATGAGCGAAAATCTACGTTTAATGATAGAAGACGTGAAAAAAGCTTCTACAGATGTAAAAGCTTCTAGCGATAACGTAATTATCAGTTCGGAAATTATTTCTGCGATGACAACAGAAATGGATATTGAAATGAAAATGATGGGCGAACAAATCCAAACGCAAATTGGTAGCATGAAAGAAAGTACCGAAGCAATGGACCAAATGACTGGTGGCGTTCAAAACGTGGCCGAGTATGCCTTGAAGGTTTCCGATTTAACGAAAGACTCTGCTGAAAAAACCAATGATGGAATTGCTGTTATCAATAATTTAGTATCACAAATGGATCGTATTAGTGGTGTAATGCGCTCAAGTACTGACGTCGTTTCCCAGTTAGTAAATCGGGTTGGCGAAGTGGAAAAAGCATTAGATACAGTTACGAATATCGCAGACCAAACCAATTTACTAGCACTAAATGCAGCCATCGAATCTGCACGTGCAGGTGAACATGGTCGGGGTTTTGCTGTTGTAGCGGAAGAAGTTCGTAAATTAGCCGAACAATCACGCCTTGCTGTAGTCGACATTAATACTGTACTTAAAAAAATCCAAACTGAATCGAAAACAACAATTGAAGTCATGAATACTGGTCTTTCCGAATCCGAAGCTGGTCAAAAAATCATTTCTGAAACAGAAGCAACATTTTCTGATCTGTTAAATCGAGTAAACGATATTTCCTTACAAATGCAAAATGTATCACAAGAAACCGAAGAAATGGCTGCTGGAATTGAAGAAGTAAATACATCTATTAGCGATGTAACCGAAATTTCCAACCAAATCGGTGAAAAATCAACCGCTGCGCTTGAATTTGCAGAAGTAAACAAAATGAAAGTAGACGAGTTAGTCGTAATCTCCGAAGAAATGCAAAAAATATCAGGTTCATTAGAAGGGTATGTCGCTAATTTTAATACGGAAGTTAGTGAAGAAGAAACAGTAGAAGAGGAAGAAGCGGGAAATGAAGATGGCGGAGAACCTATCCTAGCGGAGAACGTCTAGGAATTAATAAAAATGCGAATTTGGATAAAATCGCTATTAGTCATTTCGACATGTATCTTTAGCTTTTCCCTTCTAAATACCAAATATAACTTTTACTCACCAAGCGTCAAACTAGAAAGTGCTAAAGTAGTCTACAAATTAGACCATGAGCCATTCAACGTCCAATTAGATGTGCCGCTAGTTAATCAAATGGATGCGCCAGCACTTTTCAACGGATGTGAAGTCGCTAGTTTAGCAATGATTTTACAGTTTGCTGGTAAAAATGTTACCAAAAATGAACTTGCTAAAGGATTACCAACTACACCCATCGAGCAACATGGAAAACATGGTAATCCAGATAAAGCATTTGTTGGGAGTATTAGTGGTGCGAATAGTCCGGGTCTAGGTGTAAATCACGCACCAATTGCCAAATTAGCAACCCAGTATATTGACCAATCCCACGTTCATGACATTACAGGTAGTGAGCTGAAAGATGTGATTACCGTACTTAGCACCGGTGCGCCAGTATGGATTATTACGACAACAGACTATCAAGCCCCCAAAAACTGGCAAACGGTGATGACCAAAGAGGGTAAAAAGAAAATCACTTATTCCATGCATAGTGTAGTCATTACTGGTTACGACAAAGAAAATTTCTATATTAACGATCCGTATGGTCATAAAAACCGTACTGTAAAAAGAAGTATCTTAGAAGAAGGTTGGAATGCAATGGGTAAGCAAGCTATTTATCTAAGCCAGCCATAAAAAAACCGTTTGAAAGCATTTGCTGCTCTCAAACGGCTTTTTTACATCTTTTTCTTAACAAATAATACGATGGCCAATAGAACTAAGAAAACACCAATAATTATCGGCCAAATCGAAAATGCATCCCCTGTGGTTGGAAGTACTGTTGAGCTATTTTCCATTGCACATACCGAACTAATATGGAATGTAGCAATGCCAAAAGAAAAAATAAGTATGATGCTCGACAACCATTTTTTAGAAAAAACCATTCCGCACACTCCTTTTTGAATCTTATCTATATTATTAGTCATTTGTTATTTTTTGTCAATGTATAGACCAATTTCGAGTAAATGGCTTTGTATAATGCTTGACCTAGTATACATATTGTTGTAAAATGAATTTGTTTCCTTGAAAAGCGAATAAGGAGGATAAGTACAACTGAATAGAAGCGCCAGAACTGATCGGAGCGAAATTACTTTCTAGGTGAAATTCCTAAAAGTAACGGGTCAGTTGACGAGGAGGAGATTAATCGAAGTTTCGGCGGGAGTCTCCCGGCTGTGCATGCAGTCGTTAAGTCTTACTTACAAATCATTTGGGTGACCAGATGGACAGAGTAGTAAAGAAACATGCGCTCTACCCTCCAAGGAAACCAAAAAAATAAAGAGGGCTTGAAATTGGATAAGTCTGCCCGAAGTTAATTATTGGAGGAATTTATTATGTGTGGAATCGTTGGATATATTGGAGAAAATAATGCAAAGAACATTTTACTAGAAGGACTTGAAAAATTAGAATATCGTGGCTATGATTCAGCCGGTATTGCGTTACAAAATAAAGAAATTGTTACAGTAGTAAAAGAAAAAGGACGGATTGCGGACCTTGCTAGCTTAGTACCAAGTGATGCATTTGGTACTACAGGGATTGGCCATACACGCTGGGCAACTCACGGTAAACCCAACCATGAAAATGCGCATCCACATCAAAGTAAATCAGGTCGTTTTACGATTGTTCATAATGGCGTTATCGAAAACTATACACTGTTAAAAGAAGAATTTCTTAAAAATCATGTATTTATTAGCGATACGGATACAGAAGTAATTGTACGATTGATTGAATTATTTGCGGAGGAACTTTCCACTAAAGAAGCATTTAAAAAAGCATTATCATTACTTCATGGTTCCTATGCTATTTGTTTAATTGATCAAACAGACAGCGAAACACTTTACGCAGCAAAAAACAAAAGCCCATTATTAATCGGAAAAGGTAAGGGGTTCAATGTAATCGCTAGTGATGCAATGGCCGTTTTAAAACAAACAGATCAATTTGTTGAAATTATGGATAAAGAATTAGTTATTTTAACAAAGGATAATTTCCGTTTAGAAACATTGGCTGGAGAAGAAGTCGTTCGTGCGAGCTACACTGCTGAACTAGACGCATCGGATATCGAAAAAGGGACTTATCCTCACTACATGTTAAAAGAAATTGACGAACAACCAGCTGTAACTCGAAAAATCATCCAAGCGTACCAGAACGAAGCGAGCGAAATCAATGTAAACCAAACGATTATTGATGAAATTTTAGCGTCTGATCGCATTCATATTATTGCATGTGGCACAAGTTATCATGCTGGATTAGTTGGAAAAAACTTAATCGAAAAAATGGCGGAAATCCCTGTAGAAGTTCACGTTTCAAGTGAATTTGGCTATAATTTGCCACTAATGTCTAAAAAACCATTATTTATTTTTATTACTCAAAGTGGCGAAACAGCAGATAGCCGTCAATGTCTAGTAAAAGTGAAAGACTTAGGCTACCGAACATTAACCTTAACGAATGTTCCTGGTTCTACGCTTGACCGTGAAGCAGATCACTCGATGTATCTACATGCTGGACCAGAAATTGCAGTTGCTTCCACCAAAGCTTATACTGCGCAAATTTCGGTATTAGCTGTTTTAGCTGTATCACTCGGACGTGCGATTGGTAAAGAAGAAGCCAAAACCATTAACTTAGCTGCTGAACTTGGAATTGTTGCTAATGCAATGGAAGCAATGGTGTCAAGCAAGGAAGTGATTGAACATATTGCAGGGGAATTTTTAGCAACTTCTCGTAATGCTTTCTTCTTAGGTCGTCATATTGATTATTTCGTAGCGATGGAAGCTGCACTCAAATTAAAAGAAATTTCTTATATTCAAGCAGAAGGTTTTGCTAGTGGGGAACTAAAACATGGAACGATCGCGCTTATTGAAGATGGAACTCCTGTTTTAGCTCTTATTACGCAAGAGTCCATTAACTGGAATATTCGTGGCAATGTTAATGAAGTCCTGGCTCGTGGTGCAAATACTTGTGTCTTCGCAATGGAAAATGTCGCGCAACCGGGTGATCGATTCATCATTCCGCAAGTGCATCCGTTGCTAACACCACTAGCTAGTGTTATCCCGTGCCAGCTTTTAGCCTATTATGCAGCACTTCACCGCGATTGCGATGTGGATAAACCAAGAAACTTAGCAAAAAGTGTAACAGTAGAATAAAATTTTGAGACCTTCTCCCATTTGGAGGAGGTCTTTTTTAGTATAAATCAATAAGTTTGCACCATCCCCCTGTTTTGCTATAAACTAAATAAGAATGGGGGAAGTAAGCCAATGGAAGTATCACATGTAACACTCGAACCGAGTAAAGATAGCCGCCCATCTGTTTTAACAATCGGCAAATTTGATGGGGTACATATTGGGCACCAAACAATTTTAAATAAAGCATTATCCATAAAAAGAGAACAGGAAATCTTAACCGCCATTAGTTTTAGCCCGCATCCACTCTGGGCCTTAAAACAAATCGAAATATACCGTGAAATGTTAACGCCACGAATGGAAAAAGAACGTTGGCTAGCACATTTTGGAGTAAACCATCTTATCGAAACTGCTTTTACACCAAAGTATGCAGAAACTACACCAGAGCAATTTGTAGAGAGTCATTTGAGTCAATTAAACTTATCACATATTATTGTTGGTTCCGAATTTAACTTTGGAAAAGGGCGAGACTCGGATGTCGAATTGCTACGGGACCTTTGTGTTCCTCGTAATATTGGTGTCATCTCGGTCCCAGTTATCCAAACGAACCAAACAAAAATTAGTTCCACCAATATCCGTGCATTTATTCGGCGGGGCCATTTTCAAGAAGCGGAAGAGTTGCTTGGACATCTTTGGTATATTACTGGAACTGTTGAAAATGGTGAAATGATTGGATTGGACGATTATGTTCTTCCAGCTACGGGAAAATACCAGACCGATATTGGAATAGTATATATCACCAATGCACGAACTATTCAGCTAGATATGCCAGATGGAGTTCACCAAATTCATATGATAAACAAGCTTTCCTAGAAATAGGAAAGCTTGTTCTTTACTTTTTATAAATTTAGTAATATACTAATTTAGTAAATTACTAAATTTTAAAAGGAGAAATCTAATGAAGATTCCAACTACCTTAAAACATAAACCAGTTATGGTTGTTGAAAATTACGAAGAAGTGGATGGCAAGAGTGCTTATCATTCTGATGCAAAAGGACTCTCACTTGGACTTGCACAGTGGAATGATCGTGGAAAAGTAGATATTTCAGCTAAAGTTTGGCGTCATACTGGTGATAAATGGTCGAGACAATCGGAGGAATTACCACTACATCGCGTACTTGACCTTGCTATCTTAATTGCTAGAACAAAAGTACATTTTAAAGATGCATACCGTTTACCTGATTTTTATGATAAAGAAAATCCAACACTCGATCGGATTGGTTTACAAGGGGATGCAATGACAATCGCTGTTTGCGAAGATAATGAATATATTAATGAGGACATCGCACTATTTGAACAAGCATTAAAAAATGACGACGAGCTTCTTAGTGAACGCCTCCGCACACTTAGCAAACTTTTACAAGAAGCCGGCTATTAAGGGACGTGATAAAATGAATAAAGATAACCGCAAAGAACTTATCCGTGCTTACAAAGACAAAGCACCAGACGCAGGTGTATATCGTTTCATCAGCCGAGAAAGCGGGAAATCCTTGATTGACAACACAATGGATTTAAAAGGAATAGCAAACAAGCTAGCATTTGGAGTGAAAATTGGTGCCGGGAACATGTTACCACCTGAAATGGCAAAAGAAGCCAAACAATTCGGGATAGAATCAATTGATTTTGAAATACTAGAAAAAGTAGATATTAAGCCAGAAATGACAAAAGAAGATATCAAACAAGAAAATGATATATTATTGAGTTTATGGTTGGAAAAAGTAAATGGTTAGCATGATGAAAAGGCTAGGTTAGTTCATAGTCTTTTTTGTAGTACGCATAAGTATAGTCAATTTTTCGAAAAATACACAAAATATCTATATTTCTCCAATGAGAATAATGATATAATGAAATTTGAATTATTTTAAAAAGGGAGGTTGGAAAAATGAATCCAAGAAAAACAGAATTCGTTCTAACTTTAATAGCGGGGATTACTGGTGTAATTGCTGGGATTACAGGAATAATTGGCGGTGGAATTATGTCTGCAGTATTTAGTTCACCTGAATTAACTTCGGAAGCTGGTTTATACGACACAGATGTAGATGCATTAGCTAGCGCTGGTGGACTAGTCGTTGTTTTTGCTGTTTTAGCACTTGTTATTGGGATTGCATTATTTATTTTTGCATTCCTTATTAAGAAAAATGCTAAAGTATTTGGGATTTTAACGCTTATTTTTGGCGTGGTAGGTTTCTTCTTAATTGGCTTCCTATGGGTTGTCCCGGGTATTCTTGCAATTATTGCAGGTATTATGTGCCTAGCAAGAAAAGTACCAGCGGCTTTTTAAGGAATTAGTTTTAAAGAAGACATAAAAAGGCTGTAAGCGAATGTGAAAGCATTTTGCTTACAGTCTTTTTTTGTATGAATTTGTCCCCGATAGGAAAAACATCATATCTAAAGTTTTAATTAATAGCTAGGTGACTTTTTAGACACAGTTCTATGGAGAAATAGTGTTAGATGCGGAAATATTTTGTTTTCTAGTGATGTATAATTTGGAAATAGAATGAAAGGAGTGGTAGATATCATGCTTAAAAAAATTAGCTTGATTATGTTAAGTTTCTCTTTATGTATGCCTAGTGTCATAGCATCAGCAGAGGAAAAAACTAAAACACAAATCATGGTAAAAGCAGAAAATTTTCCAGAAGGTAAAACATATGCTGAAATTTTTCCGGATCAAAATTTAGCAAAACGAATAGCAGTCTTAAGCGGAAAACAACCCACGGATATTGTTACAAAGACTGATTTAGATAGCATCAAGGTACTTCAATGCGATTCATCGGGCATTAGTGATATTGCTGGTCTTGAATATATGGAAAATTTAACAACCATTGATTTCACTTATTGCAGTGTGACAGACTTGAGTCCATTAGCTAATCTTACTAATCTCATTTATGTAGATTTTGATGGAAATAATAATATCGTTGATTTAGAGCCACTAAAGGGATTAATTAATTTAGAAACGTTAAATTTAGGAGCTTTTGATGGGAATAGTATTGTTGACATAAGTCCACTTGCCAATTTAACAAAATTAAAGAGGCTTGATTTAGAGGGAAATAATATTGTCGATGTCACCCCGCTTAAAGGACTTACAAACTTAGAAAATTTGGACATTTATAATAATGAAATTAGTGATATTTGTGCATTAAATTCACTAACCAACCTTACCTCACTTTTCCTTGGTGCGAATACGATAGAAGATTTAACATCTTTAAATTCGATGCAAAAATTAACAACACTTGAAGCGAGGTCGAATCATTTTGTGAAAAAGGATTTAGAAATAATTAATTCTTTATCGAGTTTAAGGTCATTGGAAATGGGAGATAATGATATTACGGATTTATCATTTTTTAATACTTGTACTTCAACTAGCTTGAAATATGTGTACTTTGCAGGTAATCATATAAGCGATATTCGACCATTAATGACATACAGAAATGCGCACCGAAATCTATCTACTTACGATGTAACAAAGCAGGTAATTACATTGCCAACTATTGAAACAAAAGAGAATGCTGTTACGGTAGAAAATAAACTTTTTGATATAAATGGTGATTTACTAGCGCCAAAACAAATCGATAATAAAGGGACTTATACAGCGCCCAATGTAACTTGGGATGATTTAACTGCTGATCCAATGAAGGTTTCTTACACATTTAATAATAGTGGAAAGTTCTCTGGGACGGTAAATCAACCAATTGATTATTTAGCACCTGAACTTACTTTTGATTCAGAGATAACTTATACTGTCAATACACTAAAAGATGAAGCAACATTTTTGTCAGATGTTTCCGCTGACACAGATGCTAATGCGGAAATCAATTCGAATTTTGAAAGTAAGGTAAGGATGAATACAGTGGGAGATTACCGTGTCTCTATTTGGAGTTCCAACAAACATAAGGAGTCACAAGGAATAATAACCGTTCATGTTGTAGCGGCGCCAACATTACCGTTCATTACCGCGGATTCAGAAATAACATATGATAAAGGAACTGTAAAAAATGAAGCGGAATTTTTCAATGATGTATCTGCTACAACTGAAAGAGACGCAACGATAACGAGTAATTTTGATCAAGTTGTTGACTTAGATATCCCAGGGGATTATGAAGTAACACTGACTTCTACCAATGCAGTGGGTGCTGTAACAACGAAAGTTATTGTTCATGTTGTTGCAGTACCAGTTTTACCAACTATCACAGCGAGTCCAGAAGTAACATATGATAAAGGAATAGCCAAAAATGAAGCGGAATTTTTCAATGATGTATCTGCTACAACTGAAAGAGACGCAACGATAACGAGTGACTTCAATCAAGTAGTAGATTTAGCAGTCGCAGATGACTATGAAGTGATACTGACTTCCACTAATGCAACAGGATCAGTCTCGACAAAGGTAATTGTTCATGTGGTGGAAAACATAACACCAGTTAACCCATTGAACCCAAAAACATCAGACACTCCAGTGATTCCAAATTTACCAGATAATCCTTTGAAGCCAGTCAATCCGGTTGAATCAAAGAGTAATGTAGCCTATACCATAAATTCAACCGATTCCAAAGCATCACGCGAAAAAAGCACTACTCAAATTTCAGGAAACAGCCTTCCAAAAACAGGTGATAGCAAGCTTTATTGGGTACTGATTGGATTGATGTTTGTTGGTACTGCAAGTTTTAGTTGGAATAAAAAACGTATTTGATTATTAGAAAAGCAGAAATTCTCTCCATGATAGAAAGAGGATTTCTGCTTTTTTGTGATAAATATAAGCGGATTATTTGTCATGTAATAATGTTGTTTCAATAAAAGGAAACAGAAAGATGCTAGAGCTTGGTTGCTACCTCAATCATATTTTTATACAGACTCTCTTAAAGCTAAATCAATGGGAACTATTTCAGTTATGCTTCTTTTTTGGTTAGGATTAGCAATAATTGAAAGTAAATTATCAACGGTTATTTGAGCGATTTTTGGTATGTTTTGCTTTACGCTACTTAGTTTAGGGACGGTATATTTACATTGCGGCGTGTCATCAAAACCAATGATTTTAATATCCACTGGAATCTTTTTGCCAATCGTTGGTAAAAACGCTAATAACTCGAGAGCAATGTTATCATTAATCGCAAAAATACCATCAACACTAGCTGCATTTTGTAGGAAAGTACGAATATTTTCTTGATAATCCTTTTTTTGTAGATCAACTGTGAATTTAGAAAGTTCTTCGTCATATCCGATATTATTTTTCTTTAAAGCATCTTGAAAACCCTTCAAACGCTCTTTGGCAGAAGAAGACTGCCGACTATGCATAAATATTGCTGGGCTTTTTACGCCAGCATGAATTAAAGATTCGGTTGCTTCAAAAGCTCCTTGATAGTGATTGGAAGAAATGAAAATGGTGTTTTTGTCCTTTGGTTGGCGGTCAATACAAACATAAGGAATCCCGTTTTCCGCATTGGTATATTTAAATCCAAATTCATCTGCACCAGAAATTACAATTAGCCCGTCGACCATTTTACTTTCTAGCATGTTTAAGTAGGCCATTTCTTTATCAAAATTACGTCCAGTATTACAAATAATAGTAGAGTAACCTTGGTCGAAAAGAATGGCTTCCACTTGTTGAACAACACTGGAGAAAAAATAATTACTAATATCAGGAACCAAAATACCAACAGAGAAAGATTTATTCATTCGCAAACTTTTAGCACTGAAATTCATTTGGTAATTGGTTTCTTTAATAACTTCTAAGACTTTCTTTCGTGTTTCTTCTGAAAATCGCCCGTTATTGTTGATTACCCTTGATACGGTTGCGACCGATACGCCGCTTAATTTCGCGATATCTTTTATGGAAGTTTTTTTCATCGTATCCTCCTTATATGAGTAAACGTTTTTCTTTATTACCCTATTTTCGCACATACTTTTAAGTTTATCAAATAGAACAGAAAAATAAAGCGTTGACATAATCAAATGAAGGTGATATATTTAACTCGAAAAGGTAAAACGATTACTCAAAAAATAGAGTGGTTTTTTATTTAAATTATGAGTAATCGTTATCTCAAAGGAGTGAACTGACAATGCAGGATATATTGATATGTCCTTCCATGATGTGCGCTGATTTTGCTAACCTCAAGCAGGAAGTAGAAGTGCTAGATCAAGCGGGAAGTGATATTTTTCACATTGATATCATGGACGGAAAATTTGTACCGAATTTTGGGATGGGATTACAAGATTTTGAAGCGATTAGAAAATTAACGAAGAAGTTAGTGGATGTTCATTTAATGATTATGAATCCTGGAGATTATGTAGAGACTTTTACCGACATGGGAGCGGATATTATTTATATTCATCCAGAAGCAGACATCCATCCAGCAAGAACACTAGATAAAATAAAACAAAAAGGGAAAAAAGCTGGAATTGCAATTAATCCTGGAACATCGATTGCGACCGTGAAGGAACTATTGCCACTTGTCGATTATGTCATGGTGATGACCGTAAACCCAGGTTTTGCAGGGCAAGCCTACCTCGATTATGTTGATCAGAAAATTAGTGAGTTATTAACGGCAAAATCGAATTATTCTTTTGAAATCATGGTAGATGGGGCAATTGCTCCAAAAAAAATCGCTAAACTTTCTAAAATGGGTGTAAAAGGTTTCGTCCTTGGCACATCTACGTTATTTGGAAAGGCTGGTAGTTATCAAGAAATTATCCAGAAATTAAAAAGTGAAAAATTGGAGGAATTACAATGAAAATTGCAATTGGAAATGACCATGTTGGAATCGAACTAAAACCAGTTATAATAGAGTATTTACAAGAACTAGGACATGAAGTGAAAGATTTTGGTGCTTATTCAAATGAAAGAACGGATTATCCAGCATACGGCAAAAAAGTAGCAGAAGATGTTGCTGCTGGAAATTCAGACCTAGGAATACTTATTTGTGGATCAGGCGTAGGAATTTCTATCGCAGCCAACAAAGTCAAAGGAATTCGTGCAGTTGTTTGTAGCGAACCATATTCTGCTAAATTATCCCGCGAACATAACAATACGAATATTTTAGCATTTGGCTCTAGAGTAGTTGGCGCTGAGCTAGCAAAAATGATTGCTCAAAATTGGTTAGAAGCAGAATTTGAAGGCGGTCGTCATGCGAAACGAGTGGAAATGATTGCGGATATAGAAACTGAGGAGGAATGAGTTACAATGACGGAAGGTGTAACAAGACTCATTCGTGCATTGAAGCATGAAATTGAATCGATGACTGGACGTAACTTGAAAAGTACAATTTTTAAATCAGAAGGTAGAGTTATTATGGGCAGTATTTACTATTTGCAAGTTAAGGTAAAGTTCGAAACGTAACGAATATTAAAACAAACGGAAATGATTGGAGTTTTGACCAAAACAGAATAAAAAGCTTATTTATAAAAATTACGTTTGGGAAATTAGATGTATAATCTGATTTTTCAAGCGTTTATATTTTTTGAGATGCGTTAATTCAGTCAAATTTTCTATAAGAGTCACAAATTGTTCACAAGTAAGTCAGGAATTTTGAAGAAAGGGTAACTTTCTGACGTTCGCTGTAGTATTATTAACCTGTCAATCAAGAATTTTGCAGGAGGTTACTACGCAATATGAAAAAAATAACAAAAAAACTATTCCATTTAACTTTAATTGTAGCGATTTGCTTTAGCTTTTATCCGCAAACGACTATGGCATTTGATAACGAGAATATAACAGTAAATCATGAAAAAACAGATATCGTAATGGCAGCAGACTTAGGTGGACAAACTTGGCTTATTAATGAAGTGAATAGACAACTTTCTCCTAAAAAAGTAGGAGTAGACTTAACTTTTGAGGATCTTACTAAAATTACATCCATTTATCTAAATAATCGAAGCCTCACTGGTGAAGTACCACCAGAAATTAATAATTTAGTTTCCTTAGAGAGTTTGCTTTTGTATAGCAATAATCTGACGGGAACTATCCCAGCTGAATTAGGCGAGTTACCACACTTGAATACACTGAGATTAGATTACAATCAACTTACAGGAACTGTTCCGGATGGATTAGGAAATATCGATTCAATCCAATTGCAGTCTAATCAACTTGTGGGGCAATTACCACTTAGCCTATACGAGAATAGAACAGGAACGAATGAAGTCAATGTATCTGGAAATCAGGTAACAATTAACAGCATGGATAATGTTCCTAGCATTTACTCTCCGTACACCTTTATTTACCCTACACCATACATTCCTTATAGTGGACATATAGAAGCAGGTAATTACTTTTTTCCTAATTTGGATAATAGTACAATTTTTACTCCATTTCAAAAAGGGAGTAAAACATATATTGATTTAAAGGCAGCTTACATGTTTGAATCAGAACTTTTTGCTGGACATCACGTAACGATTACAGACGAAAATACTGAGAAAGTCATTTACGATGGAGAACTTACAGAAGAGGTGCGCATTCCGTTTACAGATTGGAAGGCAGGCACATATAGTCTTGGCTTTGTGCTTGATGAAGCATTTAACAATCCGCAAAATAAAGCATACGTAACTATTCAGATTTTACCAACTCAAGCTGAAGACGTGACGATTCAATATGTCGATGAAGATGGGGCCACTATTCATGATTCGAAACAAATTAGTGGAGACGTGGGAGACTATTATGACGCTAAAAGACCAGCATATCAGTTAACCATCCCTAACTATGTACTGGATCAATCGAAGTTTCCTACTAACACAATCGGAACTCTAACGGATGAACCACAGACTGTGACCTACGTATATGACAAAATAGACGGGGCACCGGTAACCGTGAAATATTTGGATGAAAATGGAGCAGAGCTAGCAAAACCAGATACATTAACTGGAAAAATAGATTCTCCTTATGAAACAACAGCTAAAGATATTTCTGGTTGGATTGTGGATGAAACCAAACTTCCGACGAACGCAAGTGGAAGTTTTACAGCAGACAGCCAAACAGTCACTTATACGTATAAAACCAATCAAACAAAAGTAACTGCACATGATTCTACCATCTATGTAGGAGATAATTGGAATGCGAAAGACAATTTTGACACTGCCTATGATCAAGATGGAAAGGAAGTACCTTTTGACGAGGTTACTGTAGAAGGTACAGTAGATACGACTAAACCAGGTGTTTATTCTGTGAAATATATGTATGATGGAGCAGAAACGGAAATTAACGTGACGGTGAAAGCGAAAGATGTGCCGGTTGATCCAACAAATCCGGTTGATCCAACAAATCCGATTGACCCAACCAAACCCGCTCCATCTTTCATTCCAAATCAACCGAACCAAATAAAAGAAACCGTTGTCCAAAGTGAGCAGTCAACTAGTGCTTCCCAGTGGAAACTTCCAATAACAGGCGACAATACATTGGGTAGTATTCTTTATAGTGTAGTCGGTTTCACAGCCATTTTCCTAGCGATTAGTTTACTGAGAAGAAGAAAAACTCATTCATAATCTAACGAGTCCTTATCAATCTGATAAGGGCTTTTTTTATTTGCTAAAAAACCCTCTTCCACTAATTCTGTTAACAAATTAGAAATATTCGGTTGTGTTGTGCGACAATATCTCGCTAACACGGATTGATTGATAAATTCCGGCAAAATAACCGTTTCATTATTCTCGCTTTCTATCCCCATATCAGCGGCTAGGTTCTGAAATGCCATCAAAATACGTTCTTTCGGTGTTTTAGCAATCATTGCAAGTAATGCATAGTGCCTCGCGAAAACGTCCGCCATACTTGCTAATAAAAAATCATTAACGTCAGGTTTCATCGCTAATACATTTAGTAAAAATTCTACTTCAATTTTATAAAGAACAAGCCTATTACTCATAACAGAAATACTATGTTGCTTTTTCGGATAGCTCGAAAAAGTATCAATTCCTAAAATATTACTCGGCAACACAAAAATCGAGATGTAATTTGTTTTTCTAAGTGGATCTTCGAGTTCTACCGCAGCAAAACCTTCCACGACAAAGAAAATATGTTTTGATTTCTCTTCTTTTAAAATAATCTTTTCATTCATAGTATAGGTTTTCTTTGAGACATATTTATAGTAATCAGGAAACTCTTTTAAATAGTTAAGAACGGTATCTAGTTTGGTTGACATATTCAAACTCCTTTTCTATCGGATTTTCTTTATTATACGCTATTTTCTTTGAATTTTAGTTGTGAAAGATTTGTGACTACGACTAAACGCTTGTAAATACTAGCTTTTAAACATTAAAAACAGGAAATCAGCTGTAAAATCACTTTTTGAATATATTGTATGTATAAATGGCTGGATTTTCTTTTGATATATTACATACATAGCCAGTGTGACTTAAGTGATACAGTGACACGGACGAAAGGAGGCAATTATGAAATTTGATGATAGTAAACCTATTTATAAACAAATCGTTCACTTTATTCATAGAGAAATAATCACAGAAGTTTTTAAAGGGGGCGACAAATTATTGTCTGTAAGAGAATTAGCTTCAAAATTAGAAGTAAACCCAACAACAGTACAACGAGCCTATGCCGAATTAGAAGAACATGGAATCATCTACACGATTCGCGGTACTGGTAAATATCTGACAGAGGACAAGAGGAGAATCGATCAATTGGAAAATGAGACAGCAAGACAACTAACAGAACACTTTATTACAGAAATGCTGAAACTAGGTCTAAATAAAGAAAAAATAATCGCTTGGGTTATGCAAATAAAGGAGGAAGAAAAATAATGCTAGTTGGAAATAATATTTCAAAATCCTATGCTAATCAATTAATTTTACAGCATGCGAATTTTACAGCAAAACCTGGCGATATGATTGTCCTTACAGGTGAAAATGGAAGTGGGAAAACGACTTTACTGAATATCTTGGCAAATTTAAAGAAACCAACAGATGGCACTATCGAGTTAGATGGTCAAATATATCATAGCAACGAAATCCGTCAGCATATAGCCTATCTAAGTAACGAACTATTTGCACAAAAAAACATTACTATCGAAACCTTCATGCAACAACATGCCTTACTTTTTGAAGATATTCAATTAGAAAAGTGGGATAAATTACTCGCCACTTGGAAAATAAATAAACAACTTAAGCTCTCGGAACTATCTACTGGAATGCTAATGAAAGTGAAAATTGGGAGCGTCCTCGCTAGGAAGGTAAAACTTTACCTCTATGATGAACCATTTGCAAATATTGATATATTAGCTCGGTCGGAAGTGATGAAAGCCATCATTAGTGAGACAGATCCAGATGGAATAACGATTATTTCGTCCCATCATTTAGAAGGAATGGAACCACTTTATAACCAATTATGGCTCATTAAAGAAGGCGCCCTTAAGACAATAGATACAGAAAATTACCGTGAAGAAACAGGCAATTCGTTAATCGATTTTTATAAGGAGGAAATGAACAAATGAAAAAAATGATTACTTTTTATCTTAAACAAATAAGCCCCATTCTAGTTATCGGACTAGCAATAGTTTTAGGACTTAATTTAGTAGGGGTGACAATGAATATGTTAGAAGGACCAGATTTGCTTTTTAGAGCTATCCGTGGAACGACGGTAATGAGTTTACTATTAATTCTTATTACGACATGGAAAATCACGAAGCTGGACTCGTCGAAAGAAAATATAACACTAGTCTCTCTTTCTAGATATGCAGAAGTAACCAAGTTCTTTGGAAAACTATTTGCTGCCTATATAGCAGCAGTTACCGTGATTATCACACAAAGTGCCTTTATTTGGTATTACGGATTCACGACGGACCGTATTGCAACTGGAGATGTTTGGTCATTTATCGCAGGATTAGGCATGATGTTTTTGTTTATCTTTATGTTTGTTTGTTATTTTGTGATTCCAGTAAGTTGGTTGAAAGACCATGTGAAAGCTAGTTACGTACAAAAAGCAGGTGTGATTATTCTACTGTTTGGCATTCTGATTTTTAATTTACTAGCAGAGTATTACTTGCATATTTATAATAGCGCGGGAGTTATTTCGATTCTTCCAGATGGTAATTTTGAGATTTCGCTACTATCAATTGTTTGGAATATGACTTTATGTGCGATTATTGCTGGAAGTTATATTTATCATAAATCTAAAAAAAGCGACACTATCTGAAAGTAGGGAAAAATAAATGTTAGAAATTAAATCACTACAAAAATCTTATAAGTTAGGAAAGAAGACAGAAATACCTGTTTTGAAGAATATTGATGCGACCATTCACGATGGAGAATTCGCAGCCATTATCGGAAAAAGCGGAAGTGGTAAGTCGACATTATTAAATATTATTAGTGGACTGGATACGGATTACACTGGAAAAGTTCTCTACAATGGAGAAGATTTACAAGCAATTGATTTAGACAAATATCATTTTAATCATATTGGCTTTATTTTCCAAAGTTTCCATTTAGTGAGCCATATGTCCGTTCTTGAAAATGTGAAAGTTCCATTATATTTGAACCCGGCGTTGTCAGAAAGTGAACGAAATAACCGTGCGCTAGAATTACTTCGTCAGGTCGGTTTAGCAGATTTTGAAAAACAAAAACCGTCCCAACTTTCTGGTGGACAAAAGCAGCGAGTTGCAATTGCTAGAGCACTGGCCAATAATCCAGACATGATCATTGCTGATGAACCAACTGGCGCACTTGACAGCGTTACGTCGGCTGAGATTATTAACTTGCTAAAAGACTTAACTCGACAAGGAACAACTGTCATTGTAGTTACACATGATTTAAACATTGCTGATCAAACCGATGTAGTACTACGACTTGCAGATGGCGAAGTAGTTTCATTTGAAAGAAAACAAGTTATAGACCAAAATTTTAGTCTGAAAAAAGAAAAAAAGTTACGCCTAAATGGCTTGGCAATTACTAAGATTTCTTTTCGAAGCTTCTTCAATCGGAAATTTCGAAACTTGCTCGTTGCACTTGGAACGTCTATTGGAATTATCGCTATTTTGCTAGCTTTTGGTCTTGGAAATGGGGTTAATCAAAGCCTATCCCAGATTTTTGGAACAACTTTTTCACCCAATCAAATTACGACCTATTATATGGAAGATGGTGGTTCAAAGTCACCTGAACCAACGACGCCTTTAACCGAAAGTGAAATTAAAAAAATTAAGCAGTTGTATCAAGATGAAAATATTTCAGAAGTATACGAGCGTACAACGATTCAAGGAATAAAATTTGAATACGATGGGAAAGATTTAAAAGGTGCATCAAATGAAATGCAAGAGGCAAATTTTAAACCAGCTCGTTATGAAGATTTAACAGTGGAAGATGAATATTTACTAAGTGGAGAAATGGTCAAAAGCGATGAAGCCGGAGTAGTCATTCCATCAAGTGTTGCTAGAAAGGCACTCGGAAAATCAGATACAGCTGAGCTAACGAAAAAAGATGGTGACAAACTAATTGGTAAAAAAATAACCTTGCTTTTCGCTGGTAGAAACAGTGATACAACTAGCACCGTCAAAACAGAAACAGTCATCACTGGTATCACTAATCCATCAAAAGAAGGCTTTGCAAGTGGATTTAATGTTTCCACCAAAACAATGAACGATTTTATAAAAAATACCGGGATAGAAAAACCAATTTTATCTGTGGATGCTTTTACAGAAACAACCAAACAAGCAGAACAAGTAGTAGAAAAATACGAAAATGATAAGAACTGGGCCAATTATTCGATTACAAATGCGAATGCTTTTGTAGATACCTTTAGCCAATTTACCGATATTATTGTCTATTTAATTGCCTTTGTAGCAGGACTTTCTTTAGCAGTTGCAGGCGTGATGATTGCGATTGTGCTCTATATTGGTGTCGTAGAGCGAACCAGAGAAATTGGTGTATTCCGAGCCATTGGTTATCGTAAACGTCATATCCGCGGTTTATTTATGATGGAGGCGAGTTACATTATTATTTTAGCAAATGTACTATCTGGTGCAGTAGCAATGGCGATTGCCAAATTAGTTAGTCCAATTTTAGAAACAAAAATCGGCTTTGAAGATATGATTCATATTTCGGTTTGGAATTTCTTAGTTACACTTGCAATAACCATTACGATTGGCTTTATTTTTTCCATCTATCCAAGTAATAAAGCCGCAAAACTTGATGCTGCGGAAGCATTACGATCAGAATAACAAAAAATGAAAAGAGGAATTTAAATATGAAAAAATCAGTAAAAATCAGTTTAATTATTGTAGGAATTGCCGTAGTTATATTTGCCGGAGTGATGCTTTCTTATCGCTTCTTAAAATCAATGAACGTGATCGCAAATGAAGAAATAAATGAATCAGCAACTGGAAATCACGTATTGTTAGCAACACAGGGAAGTGATTTTAAAGATAGTGTGATTGACCAAATAAAACAAGATATGGCAAAAGAAAATGTTCATATTTCGATTATGGATACAACTAAATTAGATAAAGTAAATGCCGATGATTATGACAAAATAGTTCTATTTACCACCGTTCAATCGGATGATATCCCTGAAAATGTCACAACTTTTATGAATGATAACAAAGACAAAGGGATCCATATCGCTGTTACCGCTGATTCTGGACGCTGGGACAAGCAACCAAAAGATGTAGATGCGATATCGGAAGCATCGAAAAGTGAGAATAAACAAGATTTTGTAGATGATTTGTCACAAGCGATTTTGAAGTAAATATGAATTGCAAAAGTGTAATATGATGAGGAATCCTTGTCATATTACACTTTTTTAGTTGGAATAAATTCATAATAAGCAATTAGTTGATATAATTATCCCTTCTAAATGTTTGGGCGAGCTAATTCGATTAAAAATGCCAAAGAACGAGAGGTGGCTGACATGAATCAATTCAACGATTTACAAAGCAAATTAAAAACAAACAAAGAATTTTAGTAATTGGTCCTAATGGTGCCGGAAAGTCAACGTTTTCCTCCAAACTAGGAAAATACTTATCTATGGAAGCATATCACTTAGATAAAATATTTTGGAAAAAATTGGAAGCAGTTATCTTATCAATATCATGACAAGAAGGTTTACATACTTGTTTGCAAAAAAACAGAATAGCAAAAGGATGTGAGGGGAAATTGGAATGATCATTTTTAATGGATGCTGTGAAGTATAATAAACGGTCGGGAATACCAACAGAGGAATTGCTGGAAAAAGAGTATAAAGGCGAAACCTACATAATTGAAAGTTATAGAGTTTATAAAAAATATTGCAAAGCCTTAAGAATTGTTGCTGGCTAAACTGCTAAAACGATATAATCATTTTCGTTACATCGTTTTTTTACTTTTCGTAACCGCGGTTACAGATTTAATGGTTATTACTGTTTATACTATGACTATATTCTAGATAAATTAGAGGAGATGGTTTTAATGAGTATTTTGAAATTAGAAGGAGCAAATTTAGCCTATCAAAAAGTTGGACAAGGGCCAGTACTTATTTTTATTCCCGGTGCAAATGGTACAGGTGATATCTTTTTGCCACTCGCAGCGGAATTGCAAGAACATTTTACTGTAGTAACTGTAGATCGTCGTGCTTATGGGAAAAGTGAAGTAACCGAAGCTTTACCCGAACGTGCAAGCCTAGCTGATGATGACTACCGAGTGAAAAGAGATGCAGCAGATATTGCGGCACTCGCAAAAGAAGTAAGCGACGAACCAGTCTATATTTTAGGTTCCAGCTCAGGGTCCATTGTTGCTATGCATGTACTTAAAGATTATCTAGAAGTGGTTAAAAAAATTGCTTTTCACGAACCGCCAATCAATACTTTTTTACCAGATGCAAAAAAATGGCAAGATTCCAATGAAGAAATCGTCCAAACTGCGATAAATAAAAATATGGCTGAGGCGATGCAACTATTTGGAAAAACACTCCATATTGCACCAATTGATGCGTTAAGTATGTCCAAACCAGCAGTATCTACAGAAGATGCGATAGAAAAAGATCCAGTAACGAAACAAATGAAATACTGGTTCCAATACGAAATTCGCCAATATACAAGTTCTGACATTTCAGTAGCGGATTTCAAGCCATATATTGAAAAAATTACTTTACTAAACGGGACTGACTCTAGAGGTTCATTCCCGCAAGATGTAAACAAATATTTATCCGAACAAACTGGACTTGAAATCGTAGAGATTCCGGGTGGACATTTAGGGTACATTCAAAAACCTGCTGGATTTGCTGAAGTACTTTTGGAAATGTGGCGCTAAAGGAAAGAAATCCTGCTAAATAAAAAATTTAGCGGGATTTTTTTGTTCGAAATTGCTATTTGAAAGAAAGTGGTCTATGCTTACCTAGAAAAAACAACTTTCTTTCAAAGGAGTAAACATGATGGATATTCGAACAGAACTGCAAAAAAGCCAATTATGTGAAGATCTTACTGATAATCAATTGACCGAATTAATGACCCAAATTACCGTAAGAGAAAAACATTATAAAAATAATGAAATCTTATTTTATACAAAAGAAGCAACGAAAATTTTTATTTTAGTGAATGGAAATGTGGCGATTGCGAAAAACACCATTAGTGGTAAACGAATTCTTGGGAAAAGTGTGTCAGAACGAGGAGAGATTACTGGTGAAATTTACTATTTTTCTCACCGTAATCCTTTTTGGGAATATGCGATTGCTTTAGAGCCAACCACCGTTCTCGAAATTAGTGGGATTGAAAAAGAAAACCTACAACAATTAGATTTAACCCTTCAAAACTGTCTATTAGTAAACTTACTAAAAAGCGTAACGAGAAAATTTGAATATATCGGTGAAAAAGTACGGATCACGTCAGAGGATTCCGTTCGAGCCAAAATTAGTAATTATTTATTAGGATTACAACAAGAAGATGGAAGTATTGAATTAACTGAAACTAGAGAAGAAATTGCCGATTATTTAGATATCACTAGGCCCTCACTCTCAAGAGAACTTGGTAGAATGCAAAAAGAAAATATCATTCAAATCGAAGGAAATAAAGTCATAATTTTAGATGTAGTTATTTTTGATGCTTTTATCGAATAAAAACCGATTTCGTAACCACTGTTACATCTTCTTCATAGGCAAAATGATAAGCTAGCTGTATTAAACCGAATATGGAGGAGATCCAATGTTATTGACGAGAAATTTACCTTATACAGATGAAACAATGCGTGCCAAAGCGGATATTTTAGAATTGGTTCAATTTGAGCGATTTTGCCGAGATAATGCACTTTGGGATGCGATGGAAACTTGTTTTATGAAAGATTCTAGTGTAAAAATATCTTGGTTTCAAGGGACTGGCCATGGATTTATCGAAGCTTCTAAAAAGATGACTAATCCAGCACCACACAAAATCTATAACACGCAAATTTGGATTAACGGTAACCGCGCTGTTACTATCATGCAAGCGACAATCCAAACACGTTCTATCATAAATGGCGTGGAAATGGAATTAAACTCAGATGCTAAGTTGGTTACACGTGTCGAACGAATAGACGGATCTTGGTATATTAAAGCATTTGAAGGCGTTTATGAAAAAGACTCGCTAACCCCTGTTGTGCCAAGTGAAAATGCCAATGTCTCAGCCAATCTATTAGCCGATTTCAGAAAAAGTTATGCTTGTTTAGCACTTTCTTTAACATTAAATGGCTATGAAATCGACAATAGCTTACCAGGAATTGATTGGCCGGAACAAGTGACTGAATTTTTCAAAGAAGCAGATGAATGGTTGTTGCAATAAGGGAAAGGGTAGCTAATTCAAAACTAGCTATCCTTTTTATGAAGCGTGTTAAAACAGGAAATATGGTATACTTAGTCCTAAATAAAGCTCATAAAAGGCGGGTGATTAGTCAATGGAAAAAAGTAAAACAGTCCAATTTTTACTGTTTTTTTCAGTTATAGCTCTTATTCTAAGCATTATTGGCGTCGGTTCCATCTGGTTTGGACAAAAAAATCATCCAGCAAGTGAAACAAAGAAAGAGACAAAGCAAAGTGACACAAAAGTTGATAAAAAACAAGCTACTTTTAAAATTACAGCACTTGGGGATTCGCTGACTTATGGGGTGGGCGATATAGAAGGTGGCGGCTATGTTCGAGTTGTGGAAGATTATTATAAAAAAGCTACTAAAAACGTAGAGCAGGTGAACTTAGCCATTAGTGGCGCAAAATCGGAGCAACTATTGAAACAACTTGATCAAAAAGAGGTACAAAATCAAATTAAATCAGCGAACATTATTCTGATGACAATCGGTGGAAACGATTTGTTTCGCGGTGGGGAAGCGCTAGATGATTTCGCTAGTGATGCTATTAAACAAGCGGAAACTAGCTATGAAAAAAATTTGCAGCAAATCTACCAAACAATTCAGAAGTTAAACCCCACTGCCCCAGTTTTCCATATTGGTCTTTATAATCCATTTATGACATTGGAAAATGCAACCGAAATGTCGAGCGTGGTGGCGAAGTGGAATATGGACAGCCAAAACTTAACGCAAAAAGAAAAGGGGATCATTTATATCCCGACTTTTGATTTATTTCAGCAAAACGGAGAAGCATATTTAGCAACAGATAAATTTCATCCGAATCATGCCGGATATCAGTTTATTGGTAACCGAGTGACAGAAGTTATCCAGACAGGAGGCGGAGCAAATGATGACGGATCCAGCACTTCAAGTAACTGATTTACATAAAAAAATTCGCAAACGAGCTATTATTAAAGGAATTTCTTTTGAAGTCATGCCAGGAGAAGTATTCGGATTTCTTGGACCAAATGGAGCTGGGAAAACAACAACCATTCGGATGATTGTTGGTCTAATTAAGCCAACATCAGGAACAATTTTAATTGGCGGAAAAGATATTCGGAAAAATTTTACAGAAGCAATGCGAGGCCTTGGATCAATTGTTGAAAATCCAGAATTCTACGGATTTTTGACCGGACAAGAAAATCTCGCTTATTTTGCTCGAATGGATGCATCCATAAAAAAAGAACGAATCCAAGAGGTAACTGAATTAATAGGTCTAGAAAAACGAATAAATGATCGTGTTTCTACTTACTCGCTTGGCATGCGTCAACGGCTTGGAATTGCCCAGGCGTTACTTTCAAAACCGAAATTATTAATTCTTGATGAACCGACGAATGGGCTTGATCCATCTGGCATCCACGAAATGCGCGACTTTATCCGCGCACTCGCCAGAAACGAAGGAATTAGCGTACTTGTATCCTCTCATTTACTTAGTGAAATTGAATTGCTTTGTGACCGTGTCGCGATTATGACAGACGGAACGATTATTAAAACCGATCAAGTGTCGCATTTACTCAATTCCCGTGAACAACTTCGCTGGCGTGTAACCCCTTTTGAAAAGGCAAAAACAATTCTAGAAAAACTAACGACACTTGAAATCGACGAGGAATGCCTAGTGACTCCGATGAACGAAAAGAGTGCAGAGTGGAACGAGCAGCTAGTGGCACAAGGAATTCAAGTCCACGAAATTGATAAACGCAAACCTTCTCTAGAAGACCTATTCCTAGAATTAACAGGAGGTCAGTCTATTGATTAATTTAGTCTATAATGAACAACTAAAACTCTGGCGCAAAAAAAGATTAATTGTTATCCTGACGCTTGTTGCAATTATTGTTGCAATTTTTACCTATGCACAGTTCAGACAGTATCAGGAAGATGAAAAACAAGCAGGGACAAGTGATTGGCACGTACAGACCCAACAAGAGATTGTCGACCTTGAAAATAGGCTCGGTACAGGACGACTTCCAGAAGAATATCAAAAATACTTTAAAGTGCTAGTCGGACAACTTCAATATTATTTGGATAAAGATATTAATCCAAATGCACCAGGCGCCCCCACTTTCTTAAAAACATTTGTCGAAAATGGGATTAGTTTGTTATTTCCACTGTTTATTATGGTTATAGCTGCTGATTTGATTTCCGCAGAAACAAGCGCTGGGACGATGAAATTTTTACTCACTAGACCCGTGAAAAGGTGGCGAATTTTGACGAGTAAGTATATTTCGATGCTCCTCTCGATATCGGCGATAATGATCTTATCGGCAGTTATCGCCTACTTGATTTCGGGAGTTGTTTTCGGTTATAGTGGCTGGAATGCTCCAGTCCTTACTGGATTTAGTGTAAAAGATGGAGCAATAAGTACAGCAGGCGTATACCAGCTTCCAGTTTGGCAACTTTTATTAATGGAATTCGGTCTTGCCTGGTTTGTTAGTGTCGTTGTCGGTGTGCTTACAATGTTTGTGTCGGTTCTCGTTCGTTCGACAGCAGCCGTCATGGGGATTATGCTTGCTTCCTTAATTACTGGAACAATCCTAACCAATCTCGTCAGCTCCTGGCCAAGTGCGAAATATTTATTTATGGTTAATCTACAACTTACCAACTATTTAAACGGATCCAGTCCACCAGTGGAAGGAATGACGT
This sequence comes from Listeria ivanovii subsp. londoniensis, assembly GCF_000763495.1. Lineage (GTDB taxonomy): Bacteria > Bacillota > Bacilli > Lactobacillales > Listeriaceae > Listeria > Listeria londoniensis. The sequence continues at coordinate 894,989 of NZ_CP009576.1, forward strand.
TGAATTTTTCGATGCTCGTCTTAACAGTATGGATGTTAGTCGCATTCGTCTTATCTTACTTTATTTTCACTAAAAGAGATGTTTATTAAAGAGCGCAGATTTGCGCTCTTTTTTACGTGCAATAAAAGTTACTTACTTTTTGTGAGCATATCACTTTCTTTTTCAATAGTTTAGTTATAAACTTTAGTTAGTAATCAAAAAGGAGGTATAAACCAATGATTCAAGGAATACATCACATATCTGCATTAACCAAATCATTTACTCTAAATCACCATTTTTATTCAGATATATTAGGGCTTAGGCTCGTCAAAAATACAGTCAATCAAGCAAATATTAAGATGCGACATTTGTTTTATGGAGATTATGCAGGTACTCCAGGAACTTTGCTCACATTTTTTGAAGTTCCAAAAATTGGTTCAAGTTATTACGAACGGTCCTATTTTGGTAATATCACGTTAGGAATACCTAAAGACACAACCAACTACTGGGAAAAAAGGCTAACCGATTTTACTATACCTTTTGAAAAAACAGAGAAGGCTTTAATCTTATACGATCCCGACCGAATGGGTATCATCCTAATGGAAATTGCTGAAACCACATCGCACCCTACCATCCATACTGATATAGTTAGCGCAAAACAAATCGTTCGGATTCTCGGAGCAGACTATCACGTACCAAGCCCAATTGAAACGAGCCAATTTTTTACGAATTATTTTGGATTAGAAAGTCATAATGGGGTATTAGTAGATAGTAGCCAAATGAGCTTTACTAGGCTTTATAAAACAAGGTCAGAGAAAAAATCACGAACTGGTCGAGGAACGATTGACCATATTGCTTATACAGTCAAAACAAAAGAAGCGGTTGATAAGCTTCACAAAATAGCATTTCAAAACAAATTGAAAATAGAAGAATTCGTGGACCGAGAATACTTTAAAAGTTTATATATTAAAGAACCGAGTGGACTGCGAATCGAATTTGCAAGCGCCGAACCAGGTTTTACGCTTGATGAGCCACTGGAAACACTCGGAGAAAAACTTGCTTTACCAAGCTTTTTAGAAGAAAAAAGAACGGAAATTGAAACTTATTTTGGAGGAGAAAAATAATGATTAAAGAGTTAAAAGGAATCCATCATGTAACAGCGATGACAAGTAGTGCTGAAAAAAATTATGCATTTTTCACAGAAGTTTTAGGAATGCGTTTAGTGAAAAAGACTGTAAACCAAGATGATATTCATACGTATCACTTGTTTTTTGCAGATGATAAAGGGTCTGCTGGAACAGATATGACATTTTTTGATTTTCCGAATTTACCAAAAGGACGACATGGTACAGATAGTATTTCGCGTGTTTCTTTCCGTGTACCAACAGATGCCGCACTAGAATATTGGCTTAATCGTTTTAACCAGTTAGAAGTTCCACATGGTGATATTAAAACGCTATTTGGTAAAAAATATCTAACATTCCAGGATTTTGATGACCAACAGCTACAACTTATTTCAGATGAAAATAATGAAGGTGTAGCCCCAGGAACCCCTTGGAAAAATGGACCAGTTCCAGAAAAATATGCTATTTACGGTTTAGGACCAGTATTTTTAACAGTAGGTTCATTAGCTAATATGGAGGCAATCTTATCATCAATATTTGGTTTTAGAAAAGTAGCAGAAGAAAATAGTTTGCATTTATATGAAGTTGGCGAAGGTGGAAATGGCGCACAGGTTATCGTTGAAGAAAGAACCGATATTCCTGCAGCGATGCAAGGATATGGCGGCGTTCACCATGTAGCCTTTCGTGTAGAAGATAATGATGAATTACAAAAATGGATTGAACGAATGAATACCATTGAAATACCAAATTCTGGCTATGTAAATCGTTTTTATTTTGAATCGCTATATGTTCCAGTATCAGAGAGAATCTTATTTGAATTTGCAACAGATGGTCCAGGATTTGCAAACGATGAACCTTATGAAACGCTAGGAGAAAAACTTGCTTTACCACCATTTTTAGAACCAAAAAGAGCAGAAATCGAAAAAATGGTTCGTCCCATTTATACAAAAAGGAGTTGAATATCCATGGAACATCTTTTTATTCCAGGTAAGAAGAACGACCTTGCACCACTATTATTACTTCATGGTACAGGTGGAGATGAGAAATCACTTATCGAAGTAGCTGAATTTATCAATAGTGATGCGCCAATTCTTTCTTTAAGGGGTGATATTAAAGAGGGCGGTGCAAATCGATTTTTTAAACGATTCCATGATGGCAGTTTGGATTTAAATGATTTAGAGATTAAAACAAAAGAGTTAATTGACACAACACGGGAATTAGCGCAGAAATATGAGCTGGATTTTGAAAAAATTATTGCAGTTGGTTATTCTAATGGAGCCAATATTGCTGCCAATGCCTTACTTCAAGCAGAAGATAGTTTTCACCAAGCAATTTTGTTTCATGCAATGCCAGCAGGAAATAACCAACCAGATTTTTCAATTAACCATCGAAGTGTCTTTTTATCAGCAGGTTTAAATGACCCACTAATTACCGCGGAAGCTTCCAAAGAACTTGTGGAAATTCTAGAAAAACGTGGAGCAAAAGTAGAAACAGTTTGGACAGCTGCAGGGCATGCATTAACAATGGAAGAATTAGAAGAAGCAAAAAAATGGTATCAAAACAACCAAAAGTGAGGTAGACAGATGGCTATTTTTAAAAGTGCTGATTTAACACAAAAAGAGAATTATAAATTTTTGACAGGAAGTATTATTCCGCGACCAATTGCTTTTGTAACAACACTTGCTGAAGATGGGGTGACGGTGAACGCTGCCCCATTCAGTTTTTTTAATATAGTTTCAAGTGATCCAGCCATTATTTCCATTGCCGTTCAGCGTGTAAACGGAGTGCAGAAAGATACTGCAAGAAATGCTGCTTTTACTAAAGAGCTAAATATTCATATTGTGAATGAAGAAATAGTAGAAGAAGTAAATAAAACTGCTGCTAGACTGGCTCCTGACGTTAGTGAAATGACACTTACTAATTTACATTTAGCGCCTGTACCAGAGATGAAAACACCTAAAATTGTAGAAGCAACGATCGTATTAACGGCTAAGTTAGAGGCGTTAATTCCAATTGCTGATGATGAAGGACAAGTGGTGGCTGACTTAATACTTGCACGTGTAGAAACATATGAAGTAGACGATACAGTTTTTGATAAAGAGAATGGATACATTTTACCAGAAGCACTGGCACCAGTTGGACGAATGGCTGGAAATGATTATACAAAACTAGGTGAAATTTTTCAGTTGGAACGGCCAATTTAGTAATAAGTAGTTGCGAAACAATAGCCATCATGTTAAACTAAGAGCAACTTAAATCGAACGGAGGGTTGTCCATCATGCATTACATTAGACTACGTTTCCCAAAGAATCTATGCAACTAATTTAATAGTGCGGGAATATCTATGCTTATTTAGTATGGATAACGGGATTGGTCTTGCGTGCATGTATGGCACCCAAAATAAATATGGGTAGAATAAGGGGGAGTTTTCCCTTTTTTAACAGCAAGCTAGTATCTTTTTGATGCTATTTTTGTGTTTTATTTTACTCAGAAACCCTGACCGCGCTGAAACTATTTCAGGAGGTCCTTTTTTATGGAGAAAAAAGTATTAATCGTTGGTGTGAGCCAAAAACAAAAAGATTTTGATTATTCAATGGAAGAATTAGCCAACTTAGCGGCTGCAAATAATATGAAAGTTGTGGGAGAACTGCGACAAAATATGGATCGTGAAAACCGAGCAACCTATGTTGGTAAAGGAAAAGTAGATGAAGTTAAAGGGCTAGCAGAAATGCAAGAAGCTCAGTTAATTATTTTTAATGATGAACTATCGCCGTCACAAATACGAAACTTAGAAGAAGCACTTGAACTGGATGTGATGGACAGAACGGGATTGATTTTAGCCATCTTTGCGAATCGAGCAAAAACAAAAGAAGCCCAACTTCAAGTAGAAATTGCAAAACTTCAATATGAACTACCACGAATTTTTGGGCAAGGCGAAGATATGGATCAACAAAGCGGAAAAGGCGGGCTTAGCAACCGGGGATCTGGAGAAAAGAAAATTGAAACAGACCGTAGAACGATTAAAGATCAAATTCGTCATTTACAAAAAGAGTTAGCCGTGCTTGTGGATGACCGCGAAGTACGTCGTCGTAAACGGAAGAAAAATGAAATTCCGGTCGTATCACTTGTTGGTTATACTAATGCTGGGAAGTCAACTACGATGAACGGTTTGGTACGAGCTTATAGTGAAACAACAAATAAACAAGTTTTTGAGCAGGACATGCTTTTTGCGACACTTGAAACGAGCGTCCGCGAAATCGTGTTACCAGACAATAAACAATTTTTACTAACAGATACAGTTGGATTTGTTAGTAAGTTACCACATCAACTTGTCAAAGCGTTTCGTTCCACGCTAGAAGAAGCTCGTGATGCAGATTTACTCATTCATGTAGTTGATTATTCTGATCCGCATTACAAAACGATGATGAAAACAACCGAAGAAACATTGAAAGCTGTTGGTGTAGAAGATGTTCCCGTTATTTATGCTTATAACAAAGCAGACCTTTTAGAGGACGAAATCTATCCAAAACAAACCGACAATACAATCGTTTTTTCCGCACGAGAACAACCAAGTCTAGCATTTTTAACTGAAATCATTAAAAAAGAACTATTCGCTAGCTATGAAAAATGTGAATATCTGATTCCATTTGAAGCAGGGCAAATTGTTGCTTATTTAAATGATCATGCCAAAGTTTTGGAGACTGAGTATCTGGAAAATGGAACAAAAATCTTAGCAGAAGTGAGCCCGGCAGACCTACAAAAATTAAAAAAATATCAGATAGAAGTGTAATTAAATAAAGCGAGTTCTTATTAGATTTGCTATAATGAACCATACAGCAAATTTAGTTAGGAGCATTCTATCTATGAAAAAAACAGGTTGGGGTATACTCGGGGCAGTAGCTGCTTTTACAGGGTATGCGTATTGGTCGACAAAACATTTAACATGCACTAATTATGAAATAGTGTCTGATAAAATACCAGCAGAATGGGATGGAGCAAGCTTTGTTCAACTTTCAGATCTGCACAGTGCAAGTTTTGGTTTATATAATAATCCTTTGTTAAGTATGGTGAATGAACTAGCTCCAGATGCCGTATTTTTAACAGGTGATATACTGGACGGGGATGAATCTCCTGTTGTCGCAATGGCTTTAGTACGAAAACTTGCAAAAGCTTTTCCGACATTTTATGTGAGCGGAAATCATGAAGGTAGAAGCGCTTTTTATGAAGATTTTAAGGCGGATATGGAAGCTCATCAAGTCACAGTACTTGAGAATGAACGCTACTTTCTAAAGAAAAATGACGCTGCTATTATGATTGCAGGCGTAATGGATCCACGTTTTTCGAAAGAGGATTGGTTAGCAGCCGATTTACCAAAAAGCGAATGGGAAAAAGAAGCATTAACGGCATCACTTGACGAAGCAACGTATCATTTATCACCTGATTACTTTACGATTTTACTTGCGCATCGGCCGGAGTTTTGGCCCTTATATCAAGCCTATCCGGTTGATGTCGTATTATCTGGTCATGCTCATGGAGGTCAATTTAGATTTCCGCTTACAGAAGGATTATTCGCTCCTGGTCAAGGCTTTTTACCAAAATGGACAGCAGGTATTCATCGTGCTGGCCAAAAAGCGCTAATTGTTAGCCGTGGACTTGGAAATGCTACTATAATCCCACGACTTTTCAACGACCCAGAAGTGATACAGATTACACTTAAAGCAAAAAAGGAGTCTTAAAAACGTGATTTATTTAGATAATGAAGATATGCTTGATCAAGCATATAATTTTGCAATGGAAGAATATTCTTTGCGTTTTTTAGATGAAAATGAAACGTATTTTATGTTTTATCGCATGAAACCAACGATTATTGTTGGTAAAAATCAAAATACGCTGGAAGAAATCAATCATACATTTGTGGAGCAGCATCATGTTGACGTACTGCGAAGACTTTCTGGCGGTGGAGCGGTATATAATGATGAGGGAAATATCAGCTTTAGTATGATTACCAAAGATGATGGAGATAGCTTTCAAAATTTCGCTAAATTCACAGAACCTGTGATTCGTGCTCTTCAAAATTTAGGTGTAAATGCCAAGTTAAGTGGTCGTAACGATATCGAGGTAGATGGAAAGAAAATAAGTGGCAATGCCCAGTTTGTCACAAAAGGTCGACTTTATAGCCATGGAACGCTACTTTTTGATGTTGATCTAGATAGGCTTGAAGCAGCATTGCAAGTTGACCCAGAAAAGTATCTATCGAAAGGCGTGAAATCTGTCCGAAGCCGTGTGACAACGATACGTGAACATTTAGCAGAAGATATGGATATTCATTCTTTTAAACAAATTTTATTAGAATCAATTTTTGGTACAACAAATATTCCGCGGTATCATTTTACAAAAGCGGATATGGACGGTATCGAAAAATTACGTGTGGAACGTTACCGCAACTGGGATTGGACCTATGGAAAGTCACCTAAAGCTAGCATAAAACGCAAAAAAAGATTTCCAGCAGGCACAATTGAATTTCAATTGGAGTTAAATAAAGGTCGAATAAAAGAAGCGACAATTTATGGTGATTTTTTTGGTACAGAAGATGTTGCTGAATTAGCTAATCAAATGAGTGGAATTCGTTTCGAACGACAAACGGTTAGTAATATTTTTGAATCAGTCGATATGAAAAAATACTTTGGAAATATTAAAAAAGAAGCAATTATTGATATGTTATTTGAATAAGAAAAAACTCTGAGAAGCTTCACTCAGAGTTTTTTTGTTATAAAAAGAAAACGATTTCATTTTTATATTGACAGGAATTAAATATATATAGTATTATTTAAATATGATAAATAATGATTAAGTATAATTAATTGAAATGGAGTGAAGAATTTGGTTATTAAAAATCGTGCTTTTATCCAATCAAGTGCGGCACAAATAAAAAAGGAATTACATAATCCTAAGTTAGTAGAAATGTATGAGCGTTGCATGATTAATACGCTAGATACAACTATTAAAATTCGTGAAAGCGGGATGACATTTATTTTAACTGGTGATATTCCGGCGATGTGGCTACGTGATTCAGTTTGTCAGGTTCGTCCGTTTTTATTTTTTGCAGCAGAGAATGAAGAAATTCAATCGATGTTAATTGGTCTTAGTAAAGAACAAGCTAAATTAGTAGCGATTGATCCTTATGCAAATGCCTTTAATGAGACTGCTAATGGTGCCGGACATCAAGCAGATATTACAGAAATGCATCCACAAGTTTGGGAAAGAAAATATGAAATTGATTCCTTATGTTATCCAATTCAATTAGCATACTATATTTGGAAAATCACAGGCAGAACAGAACAATTTGATCAAGCCTTTTTAAAAATGTTGCAATCAATTTTTGCATTATGGCAAGTGGAACAACATCATGAAACAAAATCTACTTATCGATTTGAACGAATGGACTGTGTACCGTCCGACACATTAAAACGAGATGGCCGAGGTACCGAAACAACTTATACGGGAATGCTTTGGTCTGGTTTTAGACCAAGTGATGATGCATGTGAATATGGCTATCTTATCCCATCTAACATGTTTGCAGTTGTGGTGCTAGGCTATGCGAAAGAAATTATCGAAGCATTTTATCCAGATGAAAAAGAAACATTACAACAAGCAGCTACTTTGAAAGCCGATATTCAAACTGGAATTGAGAAATTTGGCACGTATAACCATCCGACTTTTGGAGAGATTTACGCATTTGAAGTTGATGGTTTTGGTAATCAATTATTAATGGATGATGCTAATGTTCCGAGCTTACTTTCACTGCCAATTATTGGCTATAGCAAGAAAGAAGAGAAAATCTATCAAAATACAAGAAATTATATTTTAAGTAAAGATAATCCATATTATTTTGAAGGAGAACATGCAAAGGGTATTGGTAGTCCTCATACACCAAACGGTTATATTTGGCCAATTGGACTTGCAATTCAGGGGCTAACTGCAACAGACCAAACGGAAAAAAATAGCATTCTTGATATGTTGCTTAGAACGGATGCAGATACTGGCTTAATGCATGAATCATTTCACCCAGATAATCCAGCAGACTTTACTCGTGAATGGTTTTCATGGGCGAATATGATGTTTTGTGAATTAGTGCTTGATACAGCAGGGTTCAAGTTGGTGGGTGCTTTACCGAAGTAACGAAAGGAGGCTAATCATGGCACAAATTAGAAATAAATCTGTCCAAGTACATCAACAAAGAATGGCGTATCTTTTTATTGCTCTTCCTGTTTTATTATTAGCAATCTTTATGATTTTGCCCATAGGTATGGCGCTAGTAGTAAGTTTTACCGACTACGATATTATTAATACACCAAATTGGATTGGCTTTGATAACTATGTCAAGATGTTCCACGATCCATATTTCTTCATTTCATTGAAAAATACAATCGTTTATACAGCATTATTTGTTCCGCTTGGGCTTGTAGCATCACTTGGAGCAGCTATTTTAATAAATATGAGTAAAAAAGGAGCAGGGTTATTTCGAACATTCTTTTATGTTCCAGTACTTTGTTCCACAGTTGCTACGGCGACAATTTGGTATTGGCTTTTAAATCCACAGTACGGTTTAATTAATCGTGTGTTAGGATGGTTTGGGATAAATGGTCCCGCTTGGCTTTATGATTCTAATTGGGCAATGTTTGCAATTGTTGTGATGAGCGTCTGGATGACTTTTGGAACAAATATGATGATTTTCATTGCAGGGCTTCAAGGAATTCCAGCCAATTTATATGAAGCTTCAAAAATCGAAGGCGCATCTAGATGGAAGACATTTCGCTATGTTACTTGGCCATCACTTTCAAGAACAACTTTTCTTGTGACAACAATGTTAATTATCAATGCATTTCAAGTATTTGACCAAGCGTATGTATTAACGAAGGGCGGACCAGGGAACTCAACGATTACACTTGTTTATTATATCTACAATGAAGGCTTTGGTGGCTTGAAAATGGGTTACGCCTCCGCGATTTCTTTTGTATTATTTTTAATCATCTTAGTATTTTCGATTATTAATATGCGCATAAATAAAGAAGATAGGACAGTTTAAGGAGGCTTAAAATGAACACCATAAAATTGAAAAAAATAAGTAAATCGGTACTTTGGTACATTGCTGTCATATTAATTAGCGTAATTACGGTATTTCCACTTATCTGGACTTTATCAACATCATTTAAGCCAGCAAGTGAAATTTTGAGTAATAGTATGAATTTAATTCCAAAAATGTTTACTTGGGATAATTACAAAGATGTCTTTAGTACGACTCCATTTGCACGCTATTTAGTAAACTCACTGATACTTGCAGTTGGTGGTGTATTAACAAATCTATTTTTCGGCTCACTTGCCGGATATGCCTTTGCTAAGTTGCCATTTAAAGGAAAAAAAGGATTGTTTATGACATTCCTAGGAAGTATGATGATTCCCGCAGTTGTAACAATGATTCCCTCTTTTCTAGTTTTAAAGAATTTTCCGCTGATGGGTGGAAATGATATTACTGGTCATGGTGGAATGGGTTTTATTAATACTTACTGGGCAATTCTAATTCCCGGAGCAGCTGGCGCGTTCTCAATTTTCTTTATGAAACAATTTTTTGAAACACTTCCAGATGAACTTTCAGAAGCAGCGCGAATTGATGGTTGCTCTGAATTTAAGATTTTCTGGAAAATTTATATGCCACTTGCAAAAACTGCCCTTGCTACACTTGGAATTATGACTTTTCAAGCAGGGTGGAATCAGTTTATGTGGCCATTGATTGTCCTCAACTCGCAGAAAATGATGACCGTGCAAGTCGGACTCGCCTCCTTCCAGTATAATGAGAGCGCGAATTACGGGGCACTGATGGCGGGGACAATTATCTCCACAGTTCCAGTATTATTTGTATTTATTTTTGCACAGAAATATTTTGTCGAAGGTATTGCCCATAACGGCGGTAAATAAACGAAAAAAGGAGTGTATACAATGAAGAAAGTACTTTTAGCAATTCTTGGCACAGTGTTATTACTTAGTTTGGCAGCTTGTGGTGGTGGCAAAGATACTAGTAGTAAAGAAAAAGATGGAAAAGAAGAAATTATTATGTGGGGGTCATGGTCAGGGGATCAAATTAAACAATTAGATAAGCAAATTGCTAGTTATAATGAATCTCAAGACACTTATAAAGTAAAATATGTATTACAAGAAAATGTAGAAGAAAAACTGTTAACAGGAATTGCTGGTGGAGAACTTCCAGACCTAATTATGTGGGATCGTTATCAAACGGCACTTTATGCTCCAAAAGATGTGCTTGAACCTCTAGATAAGCTAGTTAAAGACGATAAAGTGGAACTAAGTGACTTCTATGAAGAATCCGTTAAAGAAATGACATACAACGATAAATTATATGGTTTGCCACTTTTAAATGATAACCGTGTTTTATTTTACAACAAGAAATTACTTAAAGAAGCAGGCGTTGAACCACCAACAACTTGGGACGAGCTTGCTACTGCAGCTCAGAAAACCTCTAAATGGGACGGTAAAAAGATGACACAAGCAGGTATGTCATTACAAGATGTGGGCTTATTCAATCTTTACTTAATGCAAGCGGGTGGAGAGTTAGTAACTAGTGACAACAAAAAAACAGCTTTTAATTCAGAACAAGGGTTAGAAGTACTTAATTATTGGGATAAAATGCAAAATGATTTAAAAGTGTATCAACGTGGTTTTGATGATGGAACAGATGCATTTGCTGCAGGAAAAGAAGCCATGACATTTAATGGACCATGGGCACTTGCTGATTACAATAAAGTAGAAGATCTTGACTATGGTGTAGTAGAACCACCAACAGGACCAGATGGAGATAAAGGCGCAATCATGGGCGGATTTGGTTTAGTAATGCCAAAACAAGCAGAACATAAAGATGGCGCATGGGACTTTATGAAATGGTGGACAACAAAACCAGAAAATGGGGTAGAATTTGCTAAAATTAGCGGTTGGTTACCAGCAAATAAAGTCGCTGCTGAAGATGCTTATTTCACAGATGATCCCAACTACTCTGTTTTTGTTAATACGATGAAATATGCGAAAATCCGTCCAACTGTAGCTGGTTACGCAGACGTTGAAGGATTAGCGATGAAACCACAATTCGAAAAATTCATGAACGGAAATATTAGTGCTGAAAAAGCTTTATCGCAATCGGAAAAAGAAGGTAATCAAATTTTAAAAGAAGAGAGAGATAAATAATTGATGAAATGGTCAGATTATGCAACTTTAGGACAAAAAAGTTTAGAGAAATTTTATAAAGCTGATACAGAAGAGCAGTTTTTAAATAACTTTTATCCAATCAAAAATATTGAGGAAGATAATAAAGTTTTTAATTATTGGTGGCTAGCACATCTAGTAGAAGTAAGATTAGATGCTTACTTGCGGACAAATAAGCAAGCTGATTTAGAGGTAGCAGAATGGACATATGCTCATAATAAGAACCGTAATGGCGGAACACTTATTCATGATTTCTATGATGATATGCTGTGGAATGCACTTGCAGCTTTCCGGTTATACAAAGTAACTGGTAAAGATATCTATTTGAGTGACGCAAAGTTAGTATGGCAAGATTTAGTTGATACTGGTTGGAATGATACGATGGGTGGAGGATTTGCTTGGCGCAGACCGCAAATGTATTATAAAAATACCCCAGTGAATGCACCATTTATCATTTTATCATGCTGGCTTTATAATGAGCTAAGCGAACAAAAATACCTTGATTGGGCGCTTAAAACCTATGAATGGCAAACAAAAGTCCTTGTTCGTGCCGATGGGTTTGTAGAAGATGGGATTAACCGTTTAGAAGATGGCGCTATCGACATGGAATGGAAGTTTACCTATAATCAAGGTGTATACATTGGTGCAAGTTTAGAGCTTTTCCGAATTACAAAAGAAAGTAAATACCTTGAAATGGCCAACAAAACAGCAGAGGTTTCATTGCAAGAGCTAACTGAAAACGGTATTTTCAAAGAAGAAGGAAGTGGCGGGGACGAAGGACTTTTCAAAGGGATTTTTTATCGTTACTTTACTGATTTAATTGAAGAAACAAATAATCAAACATTCCGGGATTTTGTTACAAGTAGTTGCCAAGTGTTAATTGACAATGCGATGGTTGACGGATACTTGCTAATGGGAATGAACTGGAAAGAAAAACCAAGTGGTCAAATTCCTTATTCAGCAGAGTTAAGTGGAATGATAGTACTTGAGATGGCAGCAAAACTAGAAAAATAAATAAAAAATACCTCCACTAGTGAATCGACCTCCAAAAGTTAGAATGCTTAATCTGACTTTTGGAGATTACGACAGTAGTGGAGGCTTTTTTAATTTTTCTTATGTGCTTTGACAGAATCTCCCTCGACAAGAAGTGGGGGTAACATTTCTTTTTTAAACGCGTCAGGTTGATTAATTTGTTTTAACAACATATCAACCGCCTTAACACCGATTTTATATTGTGCTTGTTTAATATGGGTAAAACGAAAAGCAGATGCATCAAAGAAATTATCTGGGTGATCAAAACAAACAACCGATAAATCTTCAGGGATGCGCTTATTCAGTTTAATACAAGCTTGCTTTATTAACAGCGCAATATTGTACTCTGTTGCAACCAGTGCGGTAATTTCTGGATGCGTTTCTAAAAACAGGGCAATTTTATTAATATCCGTTTGAATTGAAACAGTTGAATTGGGCATTACTGACTCGATTTCGCGAAATACATAATCAGAATGAAATGCCGTATGGAATGAAGCATGTCCACGGATAAAGCCATTCACACGACTATCCAGGGTTGAAACAGGACTTGTAGAAGTAATCATCCCAATATGTTTATGGCCCAGCTCAAATAACTTTTCGGTAATAATCCTACCCGCTTCCGTATTATCGGAGCTAATTGATGAAATTGGTAAACCTTCCAATGTGCGGTCAATAACAACTAAGGGGAATTTTTGAGAAGCAAGTTCCAGCAAAGTTGGCGAAACAAATTTTGAACTAGCAGGTAAAATCAGTATACCAGCTACATTCATTTCAATAAATTCCTGTAAAATTTCTTCTTCACGTTCGGTATCCCCAAGTGATTTTTTAACAACAATATGTGCCTTCGAGTTACTATGCTCTAACATTCCCGAAAGTAAAATCGTGCCAAAAGTGTCATCGAAGTTAGTGATAATACAACCAAATAGAGGCTTATCAAACATTCTAGTTTCCAATTGTTCACTATTTGGAGATGCACTAATAACGAAAGTACCAACACGGGGACGTCTGGAAATATAACCATCTTTTTTTAATAGTTCCAGTGCCTTTTTTAGCGTAATACTACTCACATCAAATTGATCCATTAGTTCTTTTTCTGCTGGCAGTTTATTTCCAACTGGGATTTCACTATCTTGAATAGCCAGTTTAAGTTGGTCATAGACTTGCTGATACAATAGTTTTTTCATTTACTCACCCATTAAATATATTTTATAATATTAATTATATTTATTTTCGACGCCAAAGTAAACTAATTACAATAAAAAAGTGAAAATTCATTTACAAACTTTAATAAATGGATGACTCATGTTAAACTTAAAGCTAGGAAAAAAGGAAAAGGTGTAGAAATGGCCATCAAAAAATTAAATGATTTTTATTTTAAAAAATTAGGAAACTGGAATTTAATACATAGCTTTATGAAGGGGTTTTGGAGAACATTTTTTTTGCTAGTATTACTTTTAATCATTGGTGACATTGTTGTTATCGAGCTGATGGATTCTCGTTTTTTTATTCCAGCAATTTTACTAAGTTTATTATGTATTCCGCTCTTTTACTATATCTTGATTTATACACGCGCGAAGAAATTCATTTGTGTGCGTTATCAATTAAGAAATTTCTCGGAATTTACAATGATGCGACGTTATCTATTATTTGCTTATTTAGAAAAAAGTGGTTTTAGTACGAGAGATGACTTGGAAAAACTACTTCGCTTTATTCATTCGGAAATGGCAGAAGAAAAGAAAAATGATAAACCACTTAATTCAGTGGTAGGCGTTTTTGTTGCAGTTTTTCTCGCTATTCTGGGTGGCTCATTTCTATTTTTAGTAGAGAATGTGGTAGAACGACTCATTGCTGCAGTGCTAATCATTGTACTCGCGATTATTCTTTATGCGGTTGGAACTTTTATGATGCGAGTAGTTCGTTCGAAACCAGAAATAAATAAAAGAAAAGAGCACGAGCTAACAAAAGAAATTATTGCCATTCAAACAGCTATGCTAGTTAGTGAGAATACCAGTTATCACCCATTTTTGGCAATGGAAAGGAAAGTGAGTGAAAACGATTTTTTAAAAGAGATTATTACATCTAGATCCTTTTTGTAGACATATTTAGGAGGCATCATCATGACAACCAAACGCAAAGAGACGAGAGAAAGTGTTTGTTATCGGGAAATCAAAAAGAAGATTCGTAACGGGGAACTAAAGCCAGGTGATCGTTTAATTGAGAATACACTTTCACAGCAATTAGATATTAGTCGTACGCCGATTCGTAAAGCTATTGGTATGTTAGCAGCAGATGGTTATGTGGAATATAATGACTTTCGAGGTGCGTTTGTTAGAGACAGTATTATCAATAAGGAACGTTACTTTGAGATGACGGAAATTCTAGGGTTGTTTTTGAAACAAGCCATCCATAAAATCCGCACAAAGAAAATCAGTTATAACAAGTTAAAAGTAACTGGTAAGTTAGCAGAAATAAAACATCAAGAAGAACAAAGCGACCCAACAGTATATTTTGATTATGAAAAATGGTTTGTACAAGATTTACTTACCTATTTGAAAAATAATTACTATTTAAAAATAAGCGAAGACTTTTTCAGCAATATTAAAGAGTTTGGTGATGAGGAAGTTATCAAAATCGCCCAAAATGCTTCGGTTAAAACAATCGATAATATTCAAAATTTCATTGATGCGCTTGATGTGCATGATTATGACAGATGTTTAAAGATTATTGATGATGTGATTGACGCGCATGTTTTAGTCGCGTATCGGTAAAAATGAGCATCACCTTCCTGTAAACTGAAGGTGATGCTCATTTTTATTATTTAATTCTCACTAAGTATCTTCCAGTAACCCCGCCATTCATTACTTGATGAAGCGCAGTTGGTAATTTGGAAAACGGAATTTCCGTTGCCAACTCATCCAAATTGGCTAATTTGAAGTCAGTTGCAAGTCGGTTCCAAATTCGCTCGCGTTTTGGCATCGGACAAAGCACTGAATCTATACCAAAAAGTTGAATGCCACGTAAGATAAATGGAAAGACCGTTGTATCTATTTTCCCACCGGCAGACATTCCACAAGTTGTCACCGCGCCACCGTACCGAACAGCTGTTAATAAATAAGCAAGTGGTTTTCCGCCGACACAATCAATCGCACCTGCAAACAGTTGTTTATCTAGCGCACGAATTTTTTCTGGTTGAAATGCTTCTCTGGAAACAACTTCAGAAACGCCCAATTTTTGTAAAAATTCTTTCGCGTCTGCTTTATTGGAAGAAGCTACAACTTGATAGTTTCTTTTAGTCAAGATGGCTGCAGATAGACTCCCTACACCTCCAGCGGCACCACTTACAGCAATTTTTCCGGCGTCTGGTGTCACTCCGCTAAATTCAAGTGCATCTACAGAGAGCGCTGCTGTGAAGCCTGCTGTACCAAGTATCATTGCTTCTTTGAGAGATAAACCAGCTGGTAAAGGTACAATCCATTCAGCAGGGACGCGAATATACTCGCTATAGCCACCAAAGTAACTAACACCAAAATCATAACTAGTTACGATAACTTTATCGCCTGATTGAAAGCGCTCAGACTTTGATTCGACAACCACACCACTTGCATCGATACCAGGAATAAAAGGATACTTACTAACAATTTTGCCATCGGGAAGCACTGCTAACCCATCTTTGTAATTAATACCGGAGTAATGTACTTCAATAATCACATCGTTCTCTGGTAATGTATCTATGTTAGTTTCTCTAAAGTGAAGCGAGGTATTTTCTTGTTCTTTTTCAATAAAAAGCGCTTGAAATGATTTCATCTATAAATTCCTCCACAATTCTATTTTGTGTTCTTCTTCACTTTACGACTTTTTTCCATTTTTTTCAAGGCTGTCACTGGTACTAATCCCTGTTTCAAGGTAAACTGTAATAGAGAAGATATCTAACTATGTGTGTAATTTGATAAGCAGATTTTTTTGCAAGAGAGGGTGAGCGCGATGGGGAAAGCATTATTGATTGTGAATCCATCATCAGGTAAAGAAAAAGGAAAAGTATACCAAGGAAAAGCAGAAGAAATACTAAAAAAACGCTATGAAGAAGTAGAAGTTCGCCTAACAGAAAAAGCGGGCGATGCGACGGAATTTGCTTCCTGGGCTTCTGAGCAGGGATTTGAAGCAGTTATCGCCATGGGAGGAGACGGTACATTAAATGAAACGATTAATGGCCTTGCTACCCACGAAAATCGTCCTGACTTTGGGTTTGTACCACTAGGAACAGTAAATGATTTAGCTCGTTCTGTCGGTATTCCGCTAAAACCCGAAAAAGCAATTCAAGCGTTAGAACATGCGGAAGCGGTGCCAATGGATATTGGCCGCATCGACGACCAATATTTTATGAACGTATTAGCAATTGGAATGATTGCACAAGCAGTCGACCAAGTTAGTGTCGAACAAAAAACCAAATTTGGTTCAGTTGCTTACTTTTTAGAAGGTTTAAAGGCATTTAACCGTAATGAGTTACTGAATTTTAAACTAGAGTATGATGATAAAGTTTGGGAGGGGGAAGCAGCTCTCGTTGTTGCTGGATTAACAAAGTCTGTTGGTGGGATTGAATCATGGGCGCCAGATGCAAAAATCGATGACGGCTATCTGCACATCGTTATTTTAACTAAACTCGGACTACTTGATGCTGCTAATATGATTCCACAACTAATTCGTGGTAACTTAAAAAATAGCGGCGGGGTAGTTTATATTAAAACGAAGAAATTAACGATCGATGCGAGTGGGGAAGATTTGAGTATTAATGTCGACGGCGATCCAGGTCCAGGTGTTCCAGCAGAAATTGAAGTGCTCGGAAGCCATTTGAATATTCTTGCTCCAAAAGAAAGCGGCAAGAAGCGCTTTGGCCCATTTGTACTAAAGAAATAGGTTATAATAAATATAGAAGACAAGGAGATGATTCGCTTTATGGAAGAGGAATTAGAGGTCATTCATAAAGGTCTTGCCAATGCGAAAAATGGTTTTAAGGCAGTCCCAGGGAAACTATATTTAACAAAAACTTATATCGTACACAAGCCAAACGATTACTTTGATGAAGAAATCAATATCCCATTAGATAGAGTAGCGAAAATTCGCGGCGTTCGAACTAAAATACTAGGAAAACCTCTTCTAGCGAATATTCTAGAAATTGATATGGTATCAGGTGTTAAATACCAATTTGTAGTCAATAAACAGAAGAAATGGCTTGAAGCAGTGGGAACTGTTCTAGAAAGTCGCGGCGAAACCGAAAAATTAGCATAGAAAGAAGCTGGCGCAACTAGTGTCCAGCTTTCTTTTTTTATGCTAAATGAAATGCAGTCGCCCCAATAAGATTGGCATCATTCCCAAATTCGCAACTAACAACAATTGGACGGATTTTAGCAATCGGTACACTTGCTTTAACTTCATCCACATACGTATTTAATTCATCAATAAAACCGTTGCGTTCACTAACCGCACCACCAATAACAACAAGTTCAGGATCAAGCGCATATTGTAAATTAAAAATACTGCGCGCTAAATGGTAGAACATTGTCTTAAGCTCTTCGGTCGCAATTAAATTTCCATCTTCTCTAAGCTCAAAAGCCCGAACGCCATCTATTTCTTCTGTAGGTTCAAGTCGTTCGCCAATCCGTTTGGCAGCATTGACAACCGTTCCAAGATCACTAAGCGTATGTCCATCTTGATCCATTAACATATAGCCAAACTCACCGCCATGCAAATTTGCTCCGTGATGAACTTTACCGTCACGAATGACTGAGCCACCTACACCAGTACCAAGAATCATAAAAATAATATCTTGTTTATCTTTCGCTGCTCCAAGCCAAACTTCTGCGAGTGCCGCACAATTGGCATCATTTTCCATCGTCACAGGTAACGCTAATTTTTCTTCTAATAGTTGTCTAAAAGGGAAATGATGAATATAAGGAATCGCACTTGCTCCGCCAATGATGCCGGTTTCATTATTAACAGCACCAGGACAACTAAATGCTACACCTTGGAAGGAATAATCATAACTTGTTTTCACTTCGACGAGTAAGCGAATCAGCTCATCCAAATTATCAGGAGTAGCAAATTTCCCTTTCTCAAGTAACTCACCTTGTTTTGTTAAAATGCCATACTTCACTGCGGTACCACCCATATCAAATGCAAGAATAGTCATAATCTGTTCTCCTTTAATTTAAAAGTCTATACTTATAATACTTTTAATTAAGCCAAATAACAAATAAAAAGTGAAATTACTTAGCTAAAAATTACCGTCACTTTCTAGTTTTGTGCTATAATAAAGCAAGAATTTAAAGCGCAGGAGGAAATGGTTAGTGGAGATAAAGGTTCAAGGAAAATTGACTGACGGCAGAATCGCTTTTAGTAGTGAATACGGTGAATGCGTTGGGATTTGGGCCGATGAAGACCCAGAACCAAGTAGGGTTTACACGGTAGAAATTACGATACCTGAAATGATTAGTGCAGAACTTTTGCATGAAAGTGAAGAGAAACATTGTGTGTTAGAAATAGATGAAGAGGGCTTAGTACACGTAGTAGGGAAGTTGGAAGACTACGAGGAAGATGGATTTGCAGTGCTTCGTTTAGAAGAAAGTATTATTTGTTTTGACACCAAGTTCAGTGAAGAAATCGAAATGCTTCATGGTAGATTTGTCGAATTTGTTATTCCAGAAATTAAATTAAGTAATGTTGGTATATAGTTTTAATAGAAAGAAATGAAACTTGTTCTTTAACGCTTTGTTAGAGAATGAGTTAGCTTGTTGCTTTATTAAACTATCTGTAACACCTACATCATCAAGAATGTTATTTATAAAATAATTGAGTATGTCCTCATCAGAAAGTTGATTTACACTAGTGCTTTTTTCTTCAGGATTATCATTGCTAACATAGCTCATCTGTTCTTCAAAAAGCTCTTTTAAATTATCTAGATGTTGTACATTATTTGTAGCATTGTCAAAACTAGATTTATTTTCATTGTTGGTTTGCAAGAGATTTTTAATTGGTACTAATTCGTTGTTAACTTCAACTTCATCATAAGCGCTATTGCCTAAATAGCAGATACCTTGTATTGGAGTGGCTCCTTCGGCACTCATTAAAAGCTTATAAATTGGATGACCAGTTCCAGTTCCACTTGTAATTTGTAAATAAATATCCTTGTTATCAATAGTATAATACAGAGTAAATCCCTCTAAATTAGAATAATGTTTTACATGTGAGTCAACAGTATCTGCCATCAAGACTACCTTTAATTCCTGTGATAGCGCATCAAATAGTGATGTTAACGGTTTTTCTTCTGATATGTTCTCTGATAATGTGGATTCAATTGTAGCTTGAGTTGATATACTAGTAGTTTCTAGTAAGTGTTTTCTAGTTGATGAAGTCGTATGTTTTATCTTTTTATTCATAGAACATGAGCTCAACAATAGCAAACTAATTCCAACTACTAATGCGATTTGCTTTTTTTCATCATTGTTTTCCTTTCAATTTCTCTTTCTTTCCATTATAGTCATTTTAATAATAAATATTGCTTTTCGCAACACTGAATGCAATGCATATTTGTTGTGCGAAACGGATTACAATTAACTGGGTCAGGAGGTAATGCTAATTGAGTAATTTCAAAATTAAACCTAACCGAAAAGAAACAGAAAACAAGACGATTAGATTCCCTGCACCACTTATAGAAAAAATTGAAGAAGTAATTGTAGAAAATGATGCAACATTTTCGAGTTTTGTTATTCAAGCATGCGAATACGCTTTGGAAAACATGGAAAGAGATCAAGAAAAGTAAAGAGTGAATACATTATTATAATTAATTACTAAGATTAAAGAAAATGAGGCGTTCGATTTATGGGAACTTTTGCAGAATCACGATTAAAATTTAGAAATGAAAATTTATCAAAGCGTTTTCTTCAACGTTCTTTAGTAACAGAAGATGGAAGCTTTAAAGATAATATTGAGATTAAAGATATTCACGGTAAACCAAATGAACAATTTTACAAATGGGAGTTTGTATATGGCTTGATTGATTCAGGGTTGTATAAAAGAGATTTAATTGGAACGGAAATATATTTCCCTAAAGGAAATAAAAATTCACAACCTATAAAAATTGATGCTGTAATCTTTGACGATAATGATTGGCTTGCTTTATATCAAGAATACAGAATGAATAAAAATCAAGATGCTTTAAATAAATTACGTAAAAAAGCAGTTGTAATGATTGAATTTAAAAGAGAAAATGATAAAACAATTGACCAAGTATTTAATTCTCAAATTAAAGCAACAATTAAAGAATCAGATTCTTCTTTTGTGATGGGAGTTTACTACAATGAAGGTAGACTATATCTTTTTAAGAAAGACCAAATGGGGGTTATTACAAGATATGACAATAGTAAGAATTTTCTCAATAGCCAACGTATTTTAGAACAATATCAGTTAGAATTAACTGATCCATATTATATGATACCAAGTTTTGCTGAACTGGATAAAAAAGTAAACGGAGTTGATCTTGAAAAGAAAAATTTAAAGATAGAAGATCTCGATATTGTTGATAAAATCTCTGATGAAAATCTAAGAAAATCTTTGAACAATATTTTACGGCAGTTAACAGAAGATAGTTTGTTTAACGAAGAAGGTTATATGCTGTTAATTCAATTGCTTGCTGTAAAGATTTTTGACGAACACGAATCGGATAAATATGGTCAAGTATTAAATTTTCATATTTCACCCGATGAAGAAATGGTAGGAGGTAATATTTCTGATCCCGAAGTTCAAACATTTATTAATAGGTTAAAGATTATTTTTACTAATGCTAAAAGACAGTATAAAAATATTCTAGCTGAAGAGAAGATAACGTGGACGAATACAAGACATGTACGTGTAGCTCAAACTATAGTGAGAGAATTTCAGCGTTATGCATTTACTAAATCTGCCCGTGGTGATTTATATCAATTAGTATTTTATAATTTCGCAACTAGATTTAAAAAAGAAGAAAATGCACAATTTCTAACCCCGATACCAATAATAAATTTTCTAGTAGATATGGTTAATCCTAAACGCAGCGATACAATTTGTGATCCCTGTTGTGGAATTGCGGACTTCTTATCAGTTAGCTATGCGAATTCTGATTTGAGATTAAATGATAATAACTTGTATGGTCTGGACAATGATTATAATATGACAGTTTTAGCGCAACTTAACATGCTTCTGAATGGTGATGGGAATGCCAATATATTCTATGCAGAAGATAAAGGATCAATCGACCATAAATTAACTACTAGTGGAGATATTACAGCTTTGAACCCTGATTATAATCTAAGTGGAAATTGGGATAACAGACCAGATGGAGCAGAGTTGATGAAATATGATGTTATATTAACAAATCCTCCATTTGGCAAGGGCAGAAATCTGGACTTTAAGAAATATGATGATTTACGTGTAGCTAAATTTTATGAGACCTATGATAAATATATAGAAACTAATCCTAAAGATGGACTAGATCTAGGGGTTGTGTTTCTTGAAAATGCTGTGCGTTCAATAAAACATGGTGGACGATTTGGTATAGTTTTGAGTAACAGTATTGCGTCAAATAAAAGCTTTGAGTTTGCGAGGGAATGGCTATTAAATCAAATTCGTATAGTAGCACTCGTTGATTTACCAGCAAATATATTTGCTGAGACGGGGGTAAATACGACAATAATTTTTGGATATAAGCCGACGAATATAGGTAGAAATACCATAGAACATTTAAAAAATGATGATTATTCTGTTTTTGTTAGAGAAGTTAAAAATGTTGGATATACCAAAAGAACCGCAAGCAGAAATGTAATATTTGAAAATGATTATAAATTAAACCCACAAACATTTGAAACTATTATAGATACTGAAACTGGTGAAAATGTTTTAAATGAAGATTTCACTAAAATTATTGATGAATTTCGTGAATGGTGTATGCTACAAGAAGATGAACTGAGAGATTGTTTTCTGGATTGAGGTGATATAAATGGAAGATATTATAATTCCTAAAGAGATAAAGATAAGTGATATAGTAAAGGGGAAAACAAATTTATCCCCGAATAATTATAAAAAGATTGGTGTCCGGGCTAAGCGTAAAGTTGCAATTCAAGATTTATTGGAAACTATTCCTTTTGTTAGAGGAACAGAGCCAGGAGCGTCTTCTTATCTTAAAGATTTAGTTTCTAATGTAAAATTCGTACGTAATAGTTGTATTGATAAATTAAATTATACTGTTCAAGTTCAAAAATCGTTTTTTTTAAATGAAAATAAAATATCTTACAATGAAAATCAATTATTGCAAGATGATGATGTAATTGTAGCTACAGATGCTAATATTGGAGATAGTGCTATTTTCTTTAATGATGATAATTGTTCATGTCTACTATCATCAGGGATGATAAAATTGAACGTGAAAAGTAACATTAATAAATACTATTTATTTTCTTTTTTAAAGGATAGCTATTTTAATATTCAATTAGATTCAATAACTCCAAAAGGTTCAACCATAAGACACTCGGGTTCTAATTTATTAGAATGTTATATACCATTTCCTGGAGAAAATGATTATTGGGTCATACAGATAATTGAAAACTTGACAAAAAACATTATTTTTTCTGAAAGACGAGCTCAAAAAATCCAAGAAGAAATTTTCAGTATTTTCGATAAAGAATTAGAAACAATTTTTGTAGAAAAACCTTTTATAAAAGCTTCCAATCTGTTATCGGCTAAAAGAATTGATGCAGGTTTTTATTCTGAAGAGGTGCAGAGCTTCTTTGGCAAAATTGAACAATTTCCTACTGGTAATAAGACTTTGGAAGAATTGGGATATAGAATTAAACGAGGTCCATCGCTACAAAAAAGAGATTTAGGAAGATCAATAAAAACAGAGGTATTTCAACCTAATTATTCTTTACTAATATATCCTAGTGATATCTCTGACTATGGATATATTGATAAAACTATCTTTTTAGGAGCAGCTGGGAAAGTATGGTTTTTAGAGGAGAATGATATTCTGTTTTCAGCTGAGGGAAATGTAGGCAAAACATTTGCAATATGTGACAATTCTTTAAGATTTACAACTAATATTCACGGAATAATTATTACTCCACTCGATAAAGAAAATGTAAATTTGAAAAATACTATTTTAATAAGTACGTTTCTAAATTATATGAAAAAAAGAGGGATAATGGATAAGTTATCAGTAGGTGGGCAAGGTGGGAGTTTTGCTGTTCAGTACTGGGATATCTTAAAGTTTCCTAACATAGAAGATGACACTATAAATAAAATAACTGAACTCTATTTTAACGACTATATAATTCATCCGTTTGATTTTAAAAAAACTGAAATAGATAAATTGGGAATATACGAAATTAGTAAGCTAAGAACGATCTGTAATTCGCTTTTAAAATTAATTATAAATGATATCAAAACTGATACACTCAAATCTAAAAATTTCTATATTGATAAGCTAAAAGATATATAATTTCAATAATTATTTTAAGTCACACTAATTAAGCAAGTATTCTATTTTGGTTCACATGTGTTTGTAAAAAAATTGACACCAAAGTGTTCAATTATTCTGAAAGTCAATGCAATATTTGTAGCTGAAAACCATCTAAAACATTGATATTAAAAGGTTTTTAAAGAATATTTAAGGTTCAAATAATCAAACCAGATCTTAAGAAAGCGGAGGATGTTTTCTTTCTCCAAAACCGTTAATAATTACTTTCTATTAGCACTAAACACATTATTCAACCAACAAAAAAAGCTATGACTCCATTCCTAACAAACAGGAAAACGAGGCATAGCTTTTTTTAACTATATGTAGCAAACACAGCAAGCATTTTCTCCAAATCTTTCTCAGATCTCGCAAACAACATTAACCGTTGACGATTTGTTTCAATCACGAGGATGCCGTCTTCCGATAAATTCATTCGTTCAATTTTGTCATAAGGGAAGAATAATAAGGCGTAGAAAATACCGGTTTTTTTAAAGACTGCTCTTGAACTACGGAAAAAACAAATGTAGATAAAAAGCACGCCCATAATTGCTAGTAATACCGAAGTGGAAAATGGACCTTCCCGGAAAAACGTATTGGAAACAAACAGTAGCGCGATAATTCCGACGAAAATATAGCCATCCCAACGACCTCGAGAACGCAATTTGACGGTTAAAACAGATTTGCCTTTCCATAGTGGAATTACTGCATCATTATACAAGATATACAGTAAAGTTAATATATTGGCAACAAATAAGAAGATATTCGTAGCATCCCAAACCATTTTTTTATCACTCACAATCTATCATTGATTTCATTTAAACATATTGTAACATAATTATTCAAATAAAAGGGAGAACCGGACTTGACTCCGATTCCCCTCATATAAGTTAATGCTAATTTCTTAACCTAGTGGTGAATAACCTGCTGGTGGAAGTCCTAAGATGCCGGACCAGTAACCCAGAATACCAACTACAAATAAAGCTAAAATCAACCAAAGTGCATTGACTTTTTTCTTCAGTACCCACATACATGCGAATGTAAGAAGTAGGGCAAGAAGACCTGGCATTAATTGGTCCAAAATACTTTGAACCGTAGTCGGAACTTCTTTACCAGTTTTAGGGTCTTCTGTAGTATAAGCTACAAGTGGTACGTAAATTGTGGTCCATTTATTTACGAGCGCACCCATTACGAATAGTCCTAAAATAGAAGCACCTTCTGTTAATTTTTGGAGTAAACCACCAGACATATCAGATACAACATCGGTACCTTTTGTATAGCCATAGAACACGCCCCAATAACGGAAGCCTAAACGAATTGCGTTGAACAATACAAAGAATAAAATCGGTCCAATAATACTACCATCCGTTGCAAAACCAGCGCCTAATGCAGCTAATACTGGACGAACAGTTCCCCAGAAGATCGGATCCCCAACACCTGCAAGTGGTCCCATTAAACCAACTTTGATACCATTGATAGCACCATCGTCTATATCGGAGCCATTTGCTTTTTGTTCCTCCATCGCAGTGGTTACACCTAAGATTGGTGCCGCCATATAAGGATGGGTATTAAAGAATTCTAAGTGACGTTTGATTGCTTGCTCTCTTTCTGGTCCTTTTTCTGGATAAAGACGTTTAATTACTGGAATCACGGAGAAACAGAATCCTAAAGACTGCATCCGCTCAAAGTTCCATGACCCTTGGAAGAGGTTGGAACGAACGAATACGCCCATTAAATCACGTTTCGTTATTTTCTTTTCATTAACTATAATTTGTTCACTCATATTTTTTCTCCCCCTTCCTTAGTCATCGAGGTCGTCGTCGAGATCGTCTGCTTGCCGTCCGCCGCCGCCTCCACCGTATTGCTCGATAGCTGCTTTTAATTGATATTTAGGGTTAAGTTGGATATAAATAATTGCTGCAACTAAACCTAGAACACCTAGCGCTACTAAGTTGAAAGCTGTAAATGCCGCGACAACAAAACCTAAGAAGAAGAAAGGCATTAAATATTTAGCTGACATCATGTTAATAACCATGGCATAACCAACGACAACGATAAATCCGCCAGCTACGTTAAGTCCATTAACAATCACATCTGGAATGGCATTAAGTAGATTTTCTACAGCACTTGTACCAACTGTTACCGCGACAATCATTGCGGGAATGGCGATACGCATTGCTTGAAGTAAGAGTGCTGAAACATGTATCCAGTCGAGACTTCTGAGGTTACCTTCCTTACCAGCTTTATCAGCCATATGTTGGAAAGCAACTGTAATTGTACGAACAAGGATAGTAAGTACTTGTCCAAGAGCAGCTAAAGGAATCGCTAGTGAAATACCTACGCTGATATCTTGTCCACCTGTAATAACTAAGATAGTAGAAATAATTGAAGCAAGTGCCGCATCTGGTGCAACCGCAGCCCCGATGTTCATCCATCCAAGCGCGATCATTTCAAGTGTTCCCCCAATGATAATACCGGTCGTAATATCCCCAAGAACTAGACCAATTAGTGTACAGGCAATTAATGGACGATGTGTTTGCCACTCATCCAAAATACTGCCCATACCACTAATACATGATACGAGGAATACAAGGATTAATTGTATTGCAGTCATATTTTTCCCTCCCAATTTTTCTTTCAAATAATAAAATAAAATAATTTCAATATGCTGACTGACTAACGGAGGTGTTTAATGCATGAGCTTTAATCATGAATCACCCCTTTAAGGTATTCTTTATAAACACTTGCATTCCTGAAATTTGAGTGATAGAGGTATTATTTTTCTTTATCTAGTAGTGGAATTAATTTTACTTTGTTATCAGAAGCGACTTTGCGGATTTCTAGTTCGATGCCTTTTTCATCTAATTTACGGAAAGCTGCTTCATCTTTTTCATCAATGGAAACAGCATTGGTAATCATGTGTTTGCCTTCACGGAAAGCCATACCACCAATGTTGACGGTTGTAATATTGACTCCAGCTTCCACTAAAGTTAATACGTCTGTTGGGTTGGTGAATAGTAACATTACAGGAGTAGTTGCATATTTTGGATTGTTGTATACGCGAATCCCTTTTTGTACGTCTACAACGCTTGCTTTTACTCCAGGAGGGGCTACTTGCGTAAGAAGTGTTTTACGAACTTCATCTTTTGCTACATCGTCACTAATAACGATAATACGTTCTACCTGTGTTTCTTTTGTCCAAACTGTTGCTACTTGTCCGTGAATTAAACGGTCGTCAATACGTGCTAAGCGAATTTCCATTATAAATCGTCCTCCCCGACTTGTTTTTCCATTTTTGGTAATGATTTTTTTAGTGACTTAACACCACCAATTCCTGCTTTAAGAGCAGTTTCTACTAAATCTTTTTGATTACTTGCGGCGCGCATTGATAGCACTTCAAGTAACATCGGAATATTGACACCAGTGACAACATCCATATTTTCTGTTGGTAATGCAATTTGGCTTGAAGCATTATAAGGACTGCCACCAAATAGATCAACCATAAAAATAACGCCTTCAGAAGTATCCATTTTTTCTAGTTTTTCATTAAATTTGGTAATAAGCGTATCCGTGTTTTCTCCGGGGACAAAAGTAATAAATTCAACATTGTCCTGTTTACCGATAATCATTTCGGCTGATTTCAAGAGTTCACGTGCAGATTCACCATGTGTGCCAATAACAATTCCAACTGGCATAAGTATCTCCTCCTTAAAGCGTGGATATGAATCCTCCATTAATACTAACGCAATAACCATGCCAACTTTTCTGTATTAAACGACCTCCTTTGTAAATAGAAGTGTTCTAAGGCTTTTCTAAGCACTAAGTAGTAGTTGGCCGAGGTCTTGATACGCTATAAAATTACCTTAATACACTATAAAACTCTTTTCAGACATACATACAACCTTACCCTAAAAAACTAGCTAGAAAACTTCATAATAGCCATTTGTACATTATTAATGAAAAAATGAGCTAAAACAACTATTGATAGAAAATTCAACAGGTGTCTTAACTCGTATGAAAAGGATTATAAAATTACTTCTGGCTGGATTTCATTTAAAATATCATACAAATAGCATAATTCGTCATTGGTTAATTTTAAATTCATCTTATAAATAATTTCTTTGTTGGTTTCCTCAAGTGCCTTGAAAACAAGCGTATTGGTCATCGTTTTTGGCTCATGATAAGTCAGACCATCATTTAAAACCATCCGTTCGAGTGCGCAACCAACGTGAATAAGTAAATTGATTTTAAAGGTATTATCGAGTTCATAGCCGAGTTTTTTCTCAAGCACATTTGCAAAGGAACTTAAGATCTCGATGGTTTTCTTTGGATTCAAGTAGGTTAAAAATTCGTTTAAACTTTCCTCAATAATCTCTTTAGCAATTCGGCCAGTTTCACCTGTTTTTACAATGATATTGCGTTGTTTTACAAGACTAACTAGTTGTTCTTCACCGTCATCTCCAAATAGTCTTTCAAGTGGGATGAAGGGAATCTGGATTTTTGGATCTTGAATACCGACTGCCATAATAATATCGTTCTCTTCTTGTAACTGCTCAAGCCGGGTATCCATTTCGTGTAGACCAATTGGGATGACTTTAATTGCGTCCGTTGTAATAGTGTCTAAAATGTTTTCGATGAAAAGTTGGAGTTTTTCGGCTGTTCCTTCACCAGTTGCACAAATAGTAACGATAGCATGTGGTTTTGGGCTAGAATCAAGTGAATCATCTTCGGAAGTATAGCCACCGTAACCGCGGAAGTCTTTTAAAGAGTCATAAATACTATCTAGCTCCATCTCCAAAATATTGGATTTTCGAACCGCTTCAATGACTGTCGCTGTAGAAACCATATCAATCGAACGAACCGGAATTCCCGTACGCTCGGAAATCACTGGCGCAAAACTTGTGAGCGATCCCATGTCAACTAAAAGCAGGAGGCCACGCCCCATATCCATTTCTCGGGCACGTTCTGTTAATTTATCAAGAACAATTTTTGGACTTTGATCTAGTGGCATATCAATTCCTTCTACTAGACCCTCACCTAGAAGTTTTTTGGCTACACTGACCATGCTACTCGCAGTATTATTTCCGTGAGTTGCAACAAGTACAGCAACTCGCGCATTTTCTTGATCTTTTAAAAGCGAACTAATGAGTAGGGTTAAATACATAACTTCCATATTAGGTACGCGAATGTGAAAAGTTGCTTCGATGTCATCTTTAATTTCGCGCGAGAGTTCGTATGCTTCCGGTTGATCATTGACCACATTTTCGATATTCGTATATTTGAGTGGTTTATTGCTTTCAATTCGTTTAATAAAGGAGGTCAAATGGAGACTAAAGGCCAGCAGGAAGCGTTCATTCAGCTTTTTACCGAGTTGATGTTCAATTCTCTGCTCTACGCCTTCTGCAAAATTAAGGATTTCTTCATTGACAATTTTTAAAATATTTTCTCGGTTGTGAATGGTGTTTTTAAATTTATTATAAAAACTATTAAGATGAATATCAATATCCATTTTAATGAATTTTTTGATGTCATCATCTTCCACGCCTTGATCCATTAGTATGGATGCTTTATCTTCAATGATTTTATATAAGTTAAAGTTAGGCTCATATTCATCGGATGTAATCAAAGTATTGTTAAGTTCTGGGAAAATGGTTGTATAGGGCTCTAAGTACTCGGCGATAGCTTGAAGTTCTTTTCGGCGATTACTAAAGTGGAAGAATCCATCTTTAATGTTGATTGGTAAAGTTTTAAAATCAATCAAAATTTCATCATCTTTATCAAAACTATTCAAGAATCCTTGAGCACAAACAAGTTGAATATTAGATTTTAATTGACCAATATTTCCGTAAGTTGTGTTGCCTAGTAAAGCTTTTGCGGCTTCATCTTCAATCCTAATCGGTTTATTCACGCGGTGAGCTTCACTAGAAAGTAAGTATTTAAGTAGCTCGACACGCTCAAAAGCAGTTCGTTCTTCCAAACTGGGTAACGTAATAATAATTGGAATTCGGCGCATAAATGTTTTTAATAAGGAAGATTCCGGATTTTCTGTCGTTGCACCAATGATAAGCACATTTGATGTTCGCGTCCGATCTGTCTCGCCAAGTTTATTGTAAGTCCCAGAGTCCATTAAGTAGAAAATCATTTCTTGACCTTCAGGCGGTAGACGATGAATTTCATCCAAGAACAAGATACCGCCATCTGCCTTTTCAACAAGACCACCTTTGTCATTTTCGGCGCCAGTGAAAGCACCTTTAACATGACCGAAAATATGGGACATCAGAAGTTGTGGATTATTATAGTAATCGGCACAATTGAAAATAATAAACGGTGCATCAGTAGGTAAACGCTTAGCATGTTGCGAAAACCGATACATTAAATTGGCAAAAAGCGTTTTACCAACACCTGTTTGCCCAAGAATCATCGTATGTAGTCCGTTTGGTGGATAAAGGACAGCAGCTTTGGCTTGTTCGACAGGTGTTTTTAGACTATCATTTGCTCCAATTAAATCATCAAAAGGGCTTCTTTCCGCGATTTTGGGTTTAAGTAATTTTAAAAGAGCCTCACAACTTTCAAATTCAAGTTCAGTATCAGCTAAGTTACGGCCAATTTCCTCTTCAACAGCTTTTTTAGGTAAATATAGCACTGGTCGGCCAACGATTTTGATGATTTTTCCTTGCCTGTGAAGTTCATTTAATTCCATGCTGACATTATTTCTTAGAATGTCTAAAGTTTCTGAAATACGGGATGCAGTAAATCCTTCATTATTCTCAAGTTGTTCGCGAATCGTCATGGTAGAGGGATTTTCTAAAATAAATTCATAAATGCGATCAATACGCTTCATTATAATACCTCCATTTAGTGTATCCGAAAACGTTTAGTGTATTAAAACGAATTAATACACTCTTAAATTCTGTATTTAGTTTAGCATGCCTAGTGAAAAAGTCAATGATTATTGAATAAAAAACAAATTGACTAGTACTCTTGATAGTACTACTATAATAGAAGTAACAAATAAAACGAATGAGGTGTTCATATTGTCAAAAGTACTTTTTATTAAAGCATCACCACTTCCAAATGAAGTATCAAGAAGTTCGCAAGTAGCGGAAACATTCATGGAGGAATACAAAGCAAAAAATCCGTCTGATACAGTAGAAGAATTAGTTTTATATAATACGGAAGTTCCATTACTGGATTTAGAGTTAATGACTGCAGGTAGAGAACTACAAGCTGGAAAAGCCGTTACAGATTTAGCGCCAGAAGTACAACAAAGATTGAACGCGTATAATGCACTAACTGACCAATTCCTAGCAGCTGATAAATACGTTTTTGTTTTCCCACTTTGGAACCTTGGAGTTCCGCCACTTTTAAAAGCATATGTGGATACATTTGTGATTGCTGGTAAATCTTTCCGTTACACAGAGCATGGTCCAGAAGCTTTGCTAAAAGATAAAAAAGCGATTTTAATTCATGGTAGTGGTGGTATTTATTCTGCTGGACAAACAAGTTCATTTACTCACGGAGAACCATATTTAAAAACTATTTTGCAATTTATTGGTATCGAAGTAGCTCCGACAATTTTTGTTGAAGGAATCGATCACAATCCAAGCAAAGAAGCGGAAATCGTTGCAGCTGCTAAAGTGGTAGCGCGTGAAAGTGCAATTGGATTTTAAAAAAGTTTGTGAAAAAATATTAATAGACTGAAGTGTTAAGATAGTATTATCAACTATCTATACCAATAAATCCCCAAAAAAAGATTGCTAATCCCTTTAGAAATTGGTAAAGTAGAGAAGTAGAATTCATAGATAAAGTGCTGATTTCCTCGGCACTTTATTCTATTTAATTACTCGAAAGGGATGAATTAAGATGGTAGAGCAGAAAGAAGAATTGCAACGAGGACTGAAAAATAGACATATTCAGTTGATTGCAATAGGAGGAGCAATTGGTACAGGGCTCTTTCTAGGAGCCGGAAAATCGATTCACTTAGCTGGTCCATCCATCATGTTAGTTTACTTAATTATTGGGGCTATCTTATTCTTTGTAATGAGAGCTTTGGGTGAATTATTAATACATAACCCAACTACAGGGTCTTTCACAGAATTTGCAGAACAATATATTGGGCCATGGGCTGGTTTTATTACTGGCTGGACATATTGGTTTTGTTGGATTGTCACAGGTATTGCCGAAATAACTGCAGTTGGAATGTACGTCAAATTCTGGGTACCAGATTTACCGCAATGGATACCTGCACTGGCATGTGTATTAATTTTACTTCTATTTAATTTAGCAACTGTAAAAGCTTTTGGTGAAATTGAATTTTGGTTTGCTATTATTAAAGTAGTAGTTATTATTGCGCTAATTGTTATCGGTTTCGTGTTAGTCTTCATAGGCTACAAGCATGGAACAAGCACTGCATCATTTTCTAACTTAGTGGATTATGGTGGTTTTTTCCCAAATGGAATAGCTGGATTTTTACTTGCATTTCAAATGGCAACTTTTTCTTTTGTTGGAATTGAACTTGTAGGGGTAACTGCTGGAGAAGCAGACGATCCAGAACGAACGCTTCCAAAAGCGATCAATAATATTCCAATTCGGATTTTGATTTTCTATATCGGCGCATTACTTGTTCTGATGTCGATTTATCCGTGGAGTAATATTGACCCTAATACAAGTCCTTTTGTTAGCGTATTTACGATGATTGGAATCCCGGCAGCTGCTGGAATCATAAACTTTGTTGTATTAACAGCAGCAATGTCTTCTTGTAATAGCGGTATTTTCAGTACGAGCCGGATGCTTTATACACTATCAGCAGAAGGAAAAGCACCGAAAAAGATGCATCATTTAAGCTCCAACGGCGTACCAGCAACAGCATTAATCACTTCAACAGCATGCTTACTTATTGGTGTGTTTTTAAACTATTTCTTGCCAGAACAAGTATTTATTTTAGTTACAAGTATCGCGACGATTTGTTTTATCTGGGTTTGGGGCATTATTTTAGTAGCTCATTTACGTTTTCGTCACAAACACCCAGAAATTGCAGCTAAAAGTAAATTTAAAATGCCATTATCACCATTTATGAACTGGGTTAGTTTAATTTTCTTTGGAGGATTATTAATTATCCTTGGCTTTGCAGCTGATACGCGAATTGCACTCTTTGTAACGCCAGTATGGTTTCTTCTTTTAGCTATCGCATATCAAGTTTTAAAAACTTCCAACAAAAAGTCGAAAATTCGACATAATTAGTAAAAAGACGTTCATTCGCTAAAGAAAGCAGTTTTAGCAAATGAACGTCTTTTTTTATTCCGAAAAATTGCCGCGAAATTCTTTACAATTATAAAAAATCGTGTAGAATGATAGGTGTTTAGAGACTTTACCGTGCTTATGCATTTCGAGTGAGTACTCACTCATTTTTAAAAATGACTATTCATGTGAAGTTGTATACAATTGGGCGCTTATATGTGAACTTTTGTACATAATAATGAATGCGCAGTGAAAGGGATGATGTAAATGATTCATGCAGGATTAGACGTTGGATCAACCACAGCGAAAGCCGTAGCGTTGAACGACCAGGGGGATATTTTATTTCAAACATACAGAAGACATTATTCGGACATTAAAAAAGTAACATTAGAAATCATGCAAGACATGCAAAAAAAATGTGGAATGACAGAAATGACATTCAAAATCACCGGATCATCAGGACTAGCGATTTCCAAATTTTTGAACGTACCATTTGTGCAAGAAGTTATTGCATGTACAGAAGCCGTTGAACAAGTTATTCCTGAAACAGATGTAGTTATTGAACTAGGTGGTGAAGATGCGAAGATTATTTATTTCAGTGGCGGGATTGAGCAACGAATGAATAATGCCTGTGCTGGCGGTACGGGAGCTTTTATCGATCAAATCGCAACGCTTCTTCAAACAGATCCAACAGGTTTAAATGAATTAGCGCAAAATGCCAATACTATTTATCCAATTGCTTCAAGATGTGGTGTATTTGCTAAAACAGATGTACAACCATTATTAAATGAAGGGGCTAGAAAAGAAGATATTGCTGCTTCAATTTTCCAAAGTGTTGTGACGCAGACAATTAGCGGGCTTGCTTGTGGACGTCCCATTCGCGGCAAAGTAGCGTTTCTCGGAGGACCACTCACTTTCCTTGATCAACTAAGATATCGTTTTACAGAAACATTAAAAATGAAAGAAAGCGATATTATTGCTCCACAAAATGCGGAATATTTTATTGCGCTTGGAACTGCTTTTACAGGCCTAAATGATGTCCCAACCAAAGTAGAGGACATGATTAATCG
This sequence comes from Listeria ivanovii subsp. londoniensis, assembly GCF_000763495.1. Classification (GTDB taxonomy): domain Bacteria; phylum Bacillota; class Bacilli; order Lactobacillales; family Listeriaceae; genus Listeria; species Listeria londoniensis. The sequence continues at coordinate 929,236 of NZ_CP009576.1, forward strand.
TCTATCTAATATGGATATGACAACGATGGCAACTGATACAGTAATTTTACCTGCGTTATTTGAAAATGAAACTGACTTAGAAGATTTTCGAGCACGACACAATAAAATGAAAGCCAAACGAGCGAAGTTGGAAGACTATGAAGGCGATGCTTATTTAGGTATTGATGCAGGATCAACTACGACGAAACTTATTTTAATGAGTCAATCAAACGAAATTTTATACTCTTTTTATGCTAGTAATAATGGGAATCCACTTCAATCTGTTATTGACGCAACAAGTGATTTATATGAAATTTTGCCAGAAAAGGTGCGAGTTGCACAGTCCGGTATTACCGGTTATGGCGAATCGCTCATTAAAGCCGCACTGAAAATTGACGTTGGTGAAATTGAAACAGTTGCTCATTACCGAGCTGCTCGCGAATTTTTACCGGATGTAGATTTTATTTTAGATATTGGCGGACAAGATATGAAGTGTATGAAAATTAAAAAAGGAGCACTCGATAGTTTAATGCTCAATGAAGCGTGCTCTGCTGGCTGTGGCTCGTTCTTAGAGACATTTGCACAAACGCTAAATTTGTCTATTGAAGAATTTGCTGCCCGGGCATTGGAAGCAAAAGCACCAGTAGACCTTGGCTCTCGTTGTACCGTTTTCATGAACTCAAAAGTAAAACAAGTGCAAAAAGAAGGCGTTAGTATGGAAGATTTATCCGCTGGCCTTGCTTATTCTGTTGTAAAAAATGCTTTGCAAAAAGTAATTAAACTCCGTAGTCCAAAAGATATTGGTGAAAAAGTAATCGTGCAAGGCGGCACATTTTATAATGAGTCTGTCCTTCGAGCTTTTGAACTTTTGACTGGACGAGAAGTTATTCGACCAGATATCGCTGGGATGATGGGCGCATACGGGGCGGCACTAATTGCCCGGGAACACTATGAAACAGGCGAAGTAACAGAAATGCTCGTACTTGAAAAATTACGTGAATTTAGTGCAGAAACTTCACAATCACGTTGCAACCTTTGTAGTAATACATGCCAACTTACAGTAACTAGATTTGGTGATGACCGGATGTTCGTTAGTGGAAATCGCTGTGAACGCGGTGAACGTGTCGAAAAAACGCGCAACGTCTTACCAAATTTATATGCTTACAAATTAAAACGAACTTTTGATTATAAGTCCCTAAAAAAATCTGAAGCTACTCGTGGTACGATTGGAATTCCACGTGCACTTAATGTGTTTGAAAATTATCCACTATGGCACACCATTTTGACGAATTTAGGATTTCGAGTAGTCCTTTCTTCTAAATCATCTAAAAATCTATATGATAAGGGGATTGAAACGATTGCATCAGAAGCAGTTTGTTTCCCAGCAAAATTAACACACGGACATATTATGGATTTGATTAAGAAAAAAGCGGACCGAATTTTCTATCCATCAGTGGTGTATGAAAAACCAGAATTCGGTGAAGCAACGAATAATTTTAATTGCCCAGTTGTTGCTGGTTATCCGGAAGTTATTCGTGTCAATGTTGATGCATTAGAAGAGAAAAATATTCCAATGATTAGCCCGTTTTTAACATTAGATAATGAAAAAGCACTAATTAGCCAAATGAGCTTAGCCTTCCCAGAAGTACCTGCTGCAGATATGGAAGAGGCAGTGAAAGCAGGACTTGAAGAAGCAGAACTTTGTCGTAAAGATATACAGGAAGAGGGAGAAGCAGCACTTACTTACATTAAAAAAAATAAAATCAAAGGAATCGTTCTTGCGGGTCACCCATACCACATTGATCCTGAAGTAAATCATGGAATTCCAGAATTGATTACAATGAACGGAATGGCCGTCCTAACCGAAGATTCCATTTCTCATCTCGGCGAAATAGACCATAAACTCCGCGTCGAAAATCAGTGGAAATACCATGCAAGACTTTATCGTGCTGCTAGTTTCACTGCCAAAAGTGAAGATTTAGAGTTTGTTCAATTGACTTCATTTGGTTGCGGACTTGATGCGATCACCACAGATATGTGCCAAGAAATCATTGAAGGTCATAATAAAGTGTATACTTTACTTAAAATCGATGAAATTAATAATCTGGGCGCTGCAAGAATTCGTGTACGGTCCTTGAAAGCAGCGATGGAAGAGCGTGAAAAAAATAATGTGAAACCAACTAGGATGAAAAAACCAAAAGAGCGTGTTATGTTTACAAAAGAAATGAAGAAAACTTATACAATTTTAGCACCACAGCTAGCGCCGACTCATTTTGAAATGTTAGAAGCTGCTTTTAAAGTAGGTGGCTATAATTTAGAAGTTCTTCCAGCCGTTACGCCTCGTGCAGTGGATGAAGGTTTGCGTTATGTAAATAATGATGCGTGTTACCCAGCCATTTTGACGATTGGACAAATGATGGATGCTCTAAAACATGGTGATTATGATTTGAATAACTTAGCTGTTTTAATGACGCAAACAGGTGGCGGATGTCGGGCAACTAACTACATCTCGATGCTGAAAAAAGCGTTAGGTGAAGCAGGAATTGATCATATCCCAGTCATTTCTCTCAATGCAAATGGGCTAGAAAAGCAGCCAGGATTTAAATTAACACCGAAAATACTTGTTCGGCTCTTAGCAGGGATTAGCTTAGGGGATGGGCTTGATCGGATGCTTTACCGGACAAGACCTTATGAAGTAGAAAAAGGAAGTGCAAATAAACTATTCCGTAAATATTTGGATGCTGGCCGCGATTTAATGGAGAATTATTCTCTATCCGCATACAAAAAACTTGCAAACGAAATGGTGCAAGCTTTCGATCAACTACCAATAACAAACGAAGTGAAACCACGAGTAGGGGTAGTTGGGGAAATACTTGTAAAATTCCATCCGGGTGCAAATAATGATATTGTTGATGTTATTGAAGAAGAGGGCGGGGAAGCGGTAGTACCTGATTTGACTGATTTCATCTTGTATTGCTGCTACGATGATCATTTTGCTGCAAATACATTTGGCCGCTCGAAAGTAAAATCTTTCGCAAAACAAAGTGTCGCAATCCCATTAATTAATCAATTCCGGAAACCCGTTACAGATGCGCTGAAGAAAAGTGAGCGTTTTGAAGCTCCAGCTAGTATTGAATCCATAGCTGAAAAAGCAAGCCAGTTACTGTCGCTTGGAAATAAAATGGGTGAAGGGTGGTTTTTAACAGGAGAAATGTTTGAGTTACTAGATAGTAATGTGCCAAATATTGCTTGCTTACAACCATTTGCTTGTTTGCCAAACCACATCACCGGTCGTGGAATGATTAAGGGATTGAAAAAAATGTATCCAGAAGCGAATATCATGTCAATTGATTACGATGCAGGATCTAGTTCAGTTAACCAATTAAACCGAATCAAGCTAATGCTGTCGATTGCAAGAAAACAACTAGAAGGAACTGAAGTAGTTACTGAAAAAGAAACAAATACAAGATTTAACCCAAGAGAAAAAATTCTTGGCAAAGCAAAACAAGTTAGAGAGAGTGCCCCAGTTGAAATGATTGGCAATAAAGTCAAACAGGCTAGAGAAGCTGATCCAGTGGGCGCAATTGCTCAAAAAGTAAAACATGTCGCTTCCTCCACTAGTGAACATGTTCAAACAGATAACGATTAAAAAAGATTGTAAGCAGATAGGGAAACCTGATTGCTTACAATCTTTTTTTATTTTTTAGTAATCGAAGCAAATGTGCCGCGGATAATTTGAATTAAGTCAGCAGGAGCAATGACGATTTGTAAACCTCTTTTTCCAGCTGAAATTAGTATCTCATCTAAAGTCTCTGCGCTACTATCGATAAATGTAGGAAATAACTTTTTCATCCCAATCGGTGAACAGCCACCGCGAACATATCCAGTTAATTTTTCAAGAGTGCTCACAGGGACTAATTCACATTTTTTATTTGCGCTTATTTTAGCAATTTTTTTAAGATTTATCGTTTTATCCGCTGGAATACAAGCAACGATATGTCCGGTTTTATCACCAATTAAACAAATAGTTTTGAAAATGTGAGAGGGTTCATCACCTGTTTTTAACGCAACATGTATGGCATCAAGAGAATGCTCATTCCAAGCATATTCACGAAGCTGGTAAGAAATTTTTTGTTGATCTAACATTCGACAAGCATTTGTTTTCTTATTCACAATTCCACCTCGAGATCAGTCTATTTATGTACAATTTATGACACTTTCACTATTTCCATTGGTTTTTCTGCATTGTTTGGTTACAATGTAGAGGTATCTAAAAAGGAAAGGGAGATTATTAATGAAAAAAGGATTATTTAGCATGATTATGTTGCTTGCTATGATGTTAGTTTTAACAGCATGTGGAGCATCACGAGTTGAACCAAAAGAAGCAGGAGAAATTACTGTAAACTCTGTTGTTTACAATAAAGATACTGACAAAGTGAAAGATGTATACGGTGAAGACGGTACAGCCTTCGAAAAAGAATTCGAAACAAGTTTTAAAGAAAGCTTCATCAGTACTTTCAGCGCTAGCTTTTCTAGTGATGTTAACTTAGACAAAGAAGTAGACGAATTCTACAAAGCATTACGCAAGCAAGTAAACGAAAAAACTTCTTACACTACTAAAGTAACAAATGACGACAAAGAAAGTCCAGAAATTCAATTTGCAGTTAAAGGATTGGACATGAAAGGCGTTCAGACGGAATTAACAGAAGAATTAACAAAAGCAGTAACAGCTGATCCATCAATCGCAACAGATGATGAAAAAATGGCGAAGAAAACAATGGAAATTTATACAAAAGCTGTACAAAATGCAGATGCAGTATCAGAAACAAAAAATGTAAATCTTAAATTAACCGTAGATTCAAAAGATGATTCTCTTTGGAAAATGGAAAACGACATGGCCTTCATGCAAGAGCTAACTACAGCATTCTTTATGGGCGGCATGTAATAAGAACAATATTAACCAACAACCCACAAGTTGTTGGTTTTTTTATGCAATAAACGCATCTTTTTTTATTTTAAGACTAGCTTTATTATTATTTATGTATTATTATTGTAATATAAGAAATATATTTGAAATAAAAGGAGAACCTCATGAAAAGCAAAAAATTTATCGTACTACTTTGTTTCCTTATTTCCATTGTTGCAATTGCCATTGTTATTGTGGTTGGAAAAAATAAAGTCACTGCACTGCCGACAACGACACAAAAGTATGAATTGAAAACAGATACAAAAATCGAAACGGTGGAGTATAATTTAGGCAAAGGAATTTTCAGGAAAAACGGAAAAGCTGATTTGCCATATCAAAAACAAGGAGTACTGACATTCCCTAAAAATCAGAAAAATGTTCCTTTAGTCGTTATCATCCATGGTCGACATAATATTTCAGATATGGAGAACATACCTGAAGAAGAAAATTATTATAAAGGTTTTACTTATTTAGCTCAGAATTTATCTAGACAAGGATACGCAGTGATATCAATTGATGTAAATGCTGAACATAATGAAAAAAATACAGATGACGCTAAGGATTATGGTAACTCAGAAAACTTTGAACGCCTAATCACGATATACAAAGAACACATCAAAGGATTAACCAAAGCAGTTAATGGAGATACTGCTATTTATGGCTCGAATATAACAAATAAAATTAACCTCTCGGATGTAACACTACTTGGTCATTCGCGTGGCGGTCAAGGGATTGATTTTTTAGCAACAGATTTACAAAAATCAGGCGATGATTCTATTAAAGGTTTGATTTCACTAACCCCTTCTAAAAACTTAAAAGATGCACCTTATACGGATGTTCCACATGGTTTCGTTATAGCTGAATATGATCTGGATGTTAGTAATCTGGAAGGACAAGTTTCTTTTGATGAATTAAAAGCAAATAAAAATCGAAAATCATTTGCTAATAATGTTTTTTTACGAGGAGGAAATCACTATTATTTTAGTCGTAAATTAGATTTAGGAATGTCACAAAATATTCCTACTGATAACATATTAAAAAAAAATACGATTGATAGAAAACAGCATGAAATGTTTATTACTAAATATACAACAGAGTTTCTAGATGTTATTCATAATAAAATAAAACCGACTAATAACTTTAATGCAAGTAAAATTGCGCCGGCAAGTATGTATGGTATGAAGGTTATGAGTTCAATGTACGTATCAAATAGTAAGACAATTTTTTCAGCTAATAAAAAAACAAAAATTTCTACATCAGATGCAAAAGCGCAATATGTTGTAGAATCTGTCAATGAAAATGACAATACAGCAAGATTTTTCAAACATCCTATTGAAAGTGAATTTAATACTAACGGCCCCAACTTAAATCTGCTAAATTTAAAATGGACAAAAAAAGATGGGTATGCAACTATCCAAATGAATGATACTAATTTTAACGAGTTTTCAACTATCCGTTTTTCCATCGCTCAAGATAGTACAGATAAAATTAATCAAGCAAAAGATCAAGGGATGACGATTGTTTTTGAAGATAATAAAGGCAAGGAAGCAAAAATTGTCATGGATAATAAAACACCAGCACTAAACTATCTTTATGGTGTTGAATTTAAACTTTCAGAGACATCTGAATGGCTTGGTTATACCCCTTTAACCGATTTAAGAATTCCATTAGATTTAATTAAAGGGATAGATATGAATAAAATAGAAAGTATTTCTTTCTTGTTTAATCAAACAGACCAAGGATCGATTATGTTACAAGATATAGTTTTACAATAAAATAGAAAAGCAGCCGTAATGTAGTACACCCCCAAATTTAGACTATAGAATCTAAATTTGGGGGTGTACTACAAAATTTTATGGATGCTTTTTTGTTCCTAATTAATAAGGAAAGCCTATTCTAAAAATAATAAAGTCCCGCGACGATAAGAGCTGCTATCAGAATGCCAGGAACTAAATTTGCCACACGAATTTTTGTTAAGCCAAGTAAATTGAGACCGATTGCTAAAATCATAATACCACCAGTTGCCGTTATTTCACCAATAATTAGCGTCATTAAGTCTGCTGGGACAAATTTGTCAATTTGAGTGGCGAATAAGGCAATAATTCCTTCGAAAAGAAATACTGGGATAGCTGAGAGCATAACGCCCCAACCGAGCGTCGTACTAAGGAGAAGCGCAATAAAACCATCCATAACGGATTTGGTGAAAAGTACGTCATGATTACCACGAATGCCACTATCAAGTGCACCAATAATTCCCATTGCACCAATAACAAAAATAAGTGTCGATGTAACAAATCCTTTAGCGATATTACTTTTTCCGTTAGCTCCAACTTTTCGTTCAATCCAGTGACCAAGTTGATTGAGATGGTAGTCTATATTAATTAATTCCCCAATAACTGCACCAAAACAAATGCTTAAAATAACAATAAGTGAATTGCTCGTTTTAAAAGCCATTTGGATTCCGAGGACAATGACGGATAAGCCCATGCCTTTCATTACGGTGTCTTTTATGCGTTCAGGGATATTATGTAATTTCATGCCAATTATGGAACCTATCAAAATTCCAAGTCCATTAACTAGCGCACCAAGTAAAACCATTTTATTCCTCCCTTTTAAACCATAACTTTATTATACAGTAACATACTCGGAATTGGCACAAAAAAATCGAAGGAACTAAGTTGTCCTTCGATTTTTTTAATATTATTTTCCAGCCACAGTAAAACGCTCATTTAAATGGTTGGGTTTTTCGATTTCATCCACGATTGCAATAGCGAAGTCTTCCATGCTAATAAAGCTATTACCTTCACTGTTAAATAAGAGATGATTTTCCCCTGACTGATAGCTGCCAGTGCGCTCGCCAGGCTCAAACATTGCAGGAGGACTAACATAGGTCCAACTGAAATGAGATTCATTTTCTTTTAAAGTGGTTAACTGTTTGGCTTGTGCTTCTGCAGTTGGAAAGTACGGTGCTTCTTTTAGCCCTTTCGATTCAAGTAACGTATTTCCATCGTCGTCAATTTGAAGGCTAGCTGCACCACCTACAACAACAAGTCGCGGTGAAACGGTACCATTTAAGATTTTCATTAAATGCTTCAGTGAGGTGACATGTTTATTAGCTTCTTCTGGACTAACACCATAGGCATTAACGACTACATTTAAATCGGACACATCAGAAAGTGTTAAATCGAATATGTCTTTTTGTAAAATATTGATATCTTTATGTGTTTGCGTAATTTTCCCAGCATTCCTAACAATGGCTGTCACTTCATGGCCTCGATCTTTAGCTTCTTCTAAAATCCTTGAACCAGCTCGTCCCGTAGCACCAATTATACCAATTTTCATAAAAAAAGCCCCCTATTCATTTTTGTGGAATAGATTCTTGCTTGTTAGAAGAATTATTCCCGAAAGAGGGGACTCGAAAACATTTTTTAAGATTGTTCTTTTGCAGCTGCAGCTAATTGTTTGATTTTTGTTGCAGAATAAACATGTGAAATCGTGAAAATGATTAATGCGAGCCAGATGAATGCGAAAGCGAACAACTGGATATGATCAAAACTTTCTTTGAAAAGTAACACACCAATTGCAAGCATCAAGGTAGGTCCAATATATTGCAAGAATCCAACCATTGTATAACTGATTTTCTTAGCCGCAGTGGCAAAGAGTAGAAGTGGAATTGCGGTGACAACTCCTGCTCCAATTAAAATAATATTTGTGCTGGACGGATACTGCATCAAACCATTTGTTGCGAAAAATAATACATAAATCAATGCAAATGGCGTAATAATCATGGTTTCAAGCGTTAATCCAGTCCAAACAGAAACGGGAACAAGTTTTTTTATTAACCCATAAAGCGAAAATGTCACAGCCATCCCGATTGCTGCCCAAGGAACGGATCCAAGGTGCCAAGTTAAGATTAGTACACCGATTGTAGCCGAAATAACAGCAATAATTTCGCCACGGCTTAACCGTTCTTTTAAAATAACAGTCGCAAGTAATACGTTGACAAGTGGATTTATGTAATAGCCAAGACTTGCTTCGGTTACATGCCCGCTATTAACTGTATAAATGAATAAAAACCAGTTGCCTGTTACTAAAAACGCGGCAACAATAATCGCAATCAGCGTTTTTGGTTGTAGTAAAATAGCTTTCGTTTCCTCAAATACCATGGATGCCTTTCGTAAGCAGACAATCAAAAATAACATAAAAATAAAAGACCATAGTATTCTATAGGCTAAAATCTCCATTGGTGGAACATTTGTTACTAACTTCCAGTAAATCGGAAGGACTCCCCAGAACACATAAGCAAGAGCACCAGCCATAATCCCGCCTAATTGTCCATTTTGTTTGTTTTCCATAGTGATGTTAGCCCCCTTTTTAAGCAATAAACCTATTTTAGCGTAAAAGAGGATAGAAAGCTATATAAAAATGCGAATAGGCTAGGCTATTCGCATTTTCAGGAAATTATTTACTTGCTTCGATTTGGATGTTTAATTTAACTTCATCGCCAATTAGTACGCCGCCAGTTTCAAGTGCTGCGTTGTAGTTCAGGCCAAAGTCTTTACGGTTGAATTTACCTTTTGCTTCAAAACCAGCTACCATGTTGCCAGTGTTAGGATCTTTACCAGTTCCCTCATAGCTTACCTCCAGTGTTAGTGGTTTTGTTACGTCGCGAATAGTTAAATCACCAGTAACAACATATTCATCATCACCATCAGGAGTGATTTTCGTTGCTGTAAAAGTTACATTTGGATATTTTTCTACATTAAAGAAATCTTCACTTTTCAAATGTCCGTCACGTTGAGCTTGACGAGTGTCAACTGATGCTGCATCAACGGAGAAGTTTAATTTTGCGCTTGTTAAGTCTTCTGGATCCATTTCGATGTCAGCTGTGAAATTACTGAAAGCACCTTTTACTTTTGATACCATCATGTGTTTTACTTGAAATTCGATTGAACTATGCGCAGGGTCAACGTTCCATTTTTCTACTGTCATTTTTTCATTCCTCCAAATATGTTTTTTTATAAAAGCATTCTATTATAATCTAACCTATTTGGGCCTAGATTAAACCTAGTGAAAAATACTTTTACGAATAAGAAAAGCGTACTGCTTAACTGTTAATAAATAAACTATAACACACTTACTTTTAATAAGCAACTATAAAATCGTAATAAGTTTTATGTTTTTTTTGTAAATATGATTGAGTTTTCGTCCTAAAGTGCGTAGAATAGGTTATAAGAGGAGGTTGGATGATGACAAGCGTGAATACAGATACAGAAAACATTAGTGAACTTCTAAAAACATATTGGTCGATACAGCGAATTTCAGCGGGATATGCTGATCAAAATGCGGCTAGTTTGGGACTGACGCTACAGCAACTAGCGATGATCAATGTGATTTATGGGACACCCGGAATTTCAGTTGCAGAATTAACGAAACGTTTAATTATCACGGGAAGTTCAGCAGCAGCAAATATTGACGGGTTAATTAGCTTAGGCTTAGTAGTGAAATTGAACAAAACGATTCCGAATGATAGCATGGATTTAACCTTGAAACTTTCTAAAAAAGGGGAAGATTTGTCTAAACGATCTACTGCAAACGCATTTATGTACAAAGCAATGATCAAGGTTTTTGAGAATCTGAACGAAACCGAAGTGAAAGAATTGATTCGCTTAAATAAAAAAGTAGAAACCCTATTAAAAAAAAGTAAATAAAAACATCTCCTGTCATTCGGGCTAACTTGAATGAGCAAGAGATGTTTTTTTATTTTTTATCAAATTTACAGTCTTCTAATGGAATGACTTTGGTTTTATTAACAAATTTAAAGGATAACCAGAAAATAAGGAAGATAGGTAAGCCGATATAAGAGATACCAATTTTTTGCCACCAAGCAGGATTAGCAAACTGTGGTTCTAAAAAAGCCGCATAGTCTTGACCGACGATAACCAAAATGCATAAAACTAGGGCAAGAATAGGACCAAATGGGAAAAATTTTGCTCTATATTTAAGTTCATTTAAATCATGCCCTTGTTTTATGAACGCCTTTCGGAATCGGTAATGGCTGATAGCAATACCAACCCAAGCGATAAAACCAGTTAAGCCAGATGCGGACAATAACCAAGTATAGATAACTGTTCCATTCTCAGTCAAAGTAGTAATAAAGGTCATTGCTCCAATAATAGTTGTTACAATTAAAGCTGCCATTGGAATCCCACGTTTGTTGACATTTCCTAAGAAGCGTGGTGCTTTTTTGTCACGCGCCATTGCCCAGAGCATTCTAGTGGAAGCATACAAGCCAGAGTTACCAGCCGATAGCACGGATGTAAGAATGACAGCATTCATCACTGATGCAGCAAAAGCAAGTCCAGCTTTTTCAAAAACAAGTGTAAAAGGGCTAATAGCAACATCTGTCGCATCCGCACTTAGTAAATGCGGGCTTGTATAAGGAATAATCATTCCAATAATGAAAATCGCGAAAATATAGAATAATAATATCCGCCAGAAAACTTGTTTAATCGCTTTTGGAACACTTTTTTCTGGGGTAGCACTTTCACCAGCAGCAATCCCAACCATTTCAGTTCCTTGAAAAGAAAAACCAGCAATTAAAAAGGTTCCAAGGATAGCGAAGAAACCACCTTTGAATGGTGCATCTCCAGCTGTGAAATTAGAAAAGCCAATGAATTCTCCACCAAGAATTCCAACAATCGTTAGCAAACCTACAATAAGGAAAATAATCACAGTGGCAACTTTGATAATGGAGAACCAATATTCAGACTCACCATAAGCTTTCACAGATAAAGCATTTAGGCCAAAGATGAGGATTAAAAATATTGCGCTCCACAACCATGCAGGAGTGTTTGGTAGCCAAAATTGAACAATGATAGCTGCTGTTGAAATATCGACTGCAAGTGTGATTGCCCAGTTAAACCAGTAATTCCAACCAAGCGCAAATCCAAAAGCAGGATCAACAAAACGAGTAGCATATGTACTAAACGATCCTGATACTGGCATATAGGTAGCCATTTCACCTAAACTAGTCATTAAAAAGTAAACCATAATTCCAATAGCGATATAGGCGACGAGTGCGCCACCAGGACCTGCAGTATGAATAGCATTCCCGCTCGCTAAAAATAACCCGGTTCCGATAGAACCACCGATAGCAATCATAGATAGGTGTCTCGTTTTTAAGTCACGTCGAATTTCGCCGTGTGTTTCTTTTTCCAAAATACATCTTCCTTTCTGTCTTCAGATGAAAGTGCACAAAAACAGCCAATCTGCGAGAAATTGGCTGTTACATATTTTACCAACATCTTGATTGTCAGATAGCACATCTATAAGAAATTTCGACAAATTCTTATAGCAGTCCAGCACCTTTTGGCAACTGTCCCAACAACTATTCTTGAACAAAGAGAGAATAGTCACTTCGGCAATCATCCTGTTCATTTTTTGTCATGGGCGTCTTTGTTTCGCCTCAAAAAAAGTACTAGTGAATCTTGCAACCTCTACCTCACCATTTGGATGAGGGTTTATATTTGATTATTTACCCATAATAACGGAAAAAGAGTAATTTGGCAATAGCATATTTTCAGTAATATTGTAGGGCTTCTTTGATGGTGCTATAAGTTGTTAAGGATGACAAGTTTTCTTCATAGCGGATTAAAGTCATCGCAAATTTAGGTGAAATGCCGGTGATTATTAGCTCCACGCCAGTTAATTTCATAAAGCCATGAAACTTCACAAGATTCATCACAGCATCTTCATTAAATTCAGCTAGACCAGAAAGATCCATAATTAAGTAATCTTCTTTGCCATTATCCATATACTCACTTACATACTCAGACATGTTTTGGAGTCGGTCGTTGGTTAATGAGCCAATCAAAGGCAAGACACAAATATTATCTTTAATTGGGACAATTGGTGTGGAAAGCTTTTCGATTTCTCGTAATGATTTTTCAAGTTCAAGCTGGTAGTTGTGCTCGGTTGTAATGTCTTTTTGAATACCAACAAAATATAAATGATTATTATCATCATAAATCGGTTCAATTGTAAGTTCATTCATGAAAGAACTACCATCTTTGCGATAATTTTTTAGTAAAGCGTTGGCGGTTGTTTTGTTATGAATAGCATAGCGAACTTTTTCAATCTCATTTTTATTGGTATCTTCCCCTTGTAAGAAATGACAATTAGAGCCTAGTGCATCTTCTTTCGTGTAACCGGTAATATTTTCGAAGCCCGTGTTCACAAAAATAATTGGATTGTTTTTTTGCTCGGCATCAGTAATAATAACCCCTACGCTAGATAAATTTAATGCTTCTAAAATAATATCAAATTTTGGATAAGCAGCCATCTGCGTGATTCTCCCCCTTTGTAAATACATCTCTATCATAACACGGTAACGCATGAAATCCCAATGTCTAATTTGTGAATAAAGTCGGGTCAAAACAGCTAAAGAGAAATAAAATAAAAATCGATGTATAATAGAATAAGAGGTGATGAGTTATGTTTATTACATTTACAAATAGCGCCCAAAAACGGCTGGCTGCATTACGGTCTGGGTTTTCAGGACAACTACATCTGTATTATGACACGGAGGGCTGTTCATGTGAAAACAGTGGTATTTTTACACTTCGATTAGTAGAAGAACGTACGAAAGAAGATGATGAAATTGAGTCAAACATTGGTCCGATTTTAATTAAACGTTGGACGGAGATGTTTTTAGAAGATGAGCTGACGATTGATTATAATGATATAGAAAAAACAATGATGTTAAAAAGTGATGGACAGTACTATAATCGTAATTTGTTGCTCGTAACTGATGAAGATAGAGTAATTAGCTGTCCAATTGGAGCAAACTAATATTTTGGAATTAGAACCTAGGATGAATCGCTATCCTAGGTTTTTTGATGAAAATCTCATGAGAATGTGGTAAAACTTTAGACATATAGTGACACTGGCTTCTGATTTGTAGTAACATGGAATAGGGAAGTTTTACATATGGAAGGAGTGTCATGATGGAACAACCATCAGTAGATGAGCTGAAGAACTGGCGAAATGTTATGCTTCTTCATCGTTTTGCTTTAGAAGAAGTAAACACGAAACTTAAAATATTAAATGAAGAATTTCAATTTATTCATGATTATAATCCAATGGAACACTTGAAGTCTCGGGTAAAATCATTAGAGAGCATTGGTGCAAAACTGGAAAAGAAAAATTTGGATATCACACCAGAAAATGCCTTAAAGCATGTCCATGATATTGCGGGAATCCGAATTACTTGTTCTTTTGTAACTGATATTTTTAGAATTCATGAAATGCTTGCAGGTCAAAATGATATTACGATTTTACGAGTTAAAGATTATGTGACGAATCCTAAACCAAATGGCTACCGAAGTTTACATTTACTTTGTGAGGTACCTGTTTTTTTAACGAATCGTTCCGAGAAAATGACCGTAGAAATTCAAATTCGGACTGTTGCGATGGATTTTTGGGCGAGTTTGGAGCATAAGATTTACTACAAATATCAACAAGAAGCGCCAGCTGAATTAGTCAAAGAATTGCAAGATGCTGCGAGAATAATCACCCACTTAGATGAGAAAATGAAAAACTTAAATGATCAAATTGACCAGTATAAAAAAGAGAAAGAAAAATAAATATAGAACAGCTTTATTTCTTTGTATGACTAATTAATATAAAGAAATAAAGCTGTTTTATATTTGCGGGATGGTTCATTTTGCTTCATAATTATATAGGAGAAAAAACGAAAGGGGACGTATACATAGTGGAAATATTTTTATATGTTTTAGCACTACTTGTGGCTATTTTTATTTCTAATTTACTTAATCGTTTTGTGCCCTTTGTATCGGTGCCACTAATTCAAATTGGTTTAGGTGTAATGATTGCTCTTATGCCAATTACGTTCGATTTGAAATTAAATCCAGAGCTTTTCTTGGTAATGTTTATTGCACCTTTATTATTTAATGATGGCAGACGAACGGATAAGAAAGCGTTATGGGGAATGCGAATGCCAATTTTGGTTTTGGCACTCGGTCTCGTATTTGCGACTGTTGTTGTTATTGGCTACTTTGTTAACTGGATGATTCCAACGATTCCACTGGCAGCAGCATTTGCCTTGGCAGCAGCACTTGCGCCAACTGATGCTGTAGCCGTGAGCTCACTTTCCGGGCGAATTAATTTACCTAAACGGATTATGAATTTACTGGAAGGTGAAGCACTTATTAATGATGCTTCAGGCTTGGTTGCTTTCCAATTTGCAATTGCAGCGATGGTGACGGGAGTATTCAGCTTATTAGATGCTAGTGTTAGCTTTTTTGTAATTGCTATTGGTGGTGTTTTAGTTGGACTTGTACTCAGTTGGTTGAAATTCAGGTTTTTGAAGTGGGTTCGTGGGCTTGGGATGGAAGATGTTACTTTCCATATGCTTATCCAGATTTTGACACCATTTATTATTTATTTAGCAGCAGAAGAATTACATGTTTCTGGGATACTGGCTGTAGTTGCTGCAGGGATCATGCACTCAATGGAACGCAAGAAAATGGATCCGCAATCAGTTAAACTCAATATTGTATCTCAGAGTACTTGGTCAGTTATTATCTTTGTACTAAATGGGTTAGTATTTTTACTCTTAGGCACGCAACTTCCTTCTATTATAGAGGTGGTTTGGAATGATTCGGGTATTAGTAATTTGCAAGTGATTGCCTATATCTTATCAATTACAGCTGCTTTAATATTACTTCGGTTTGTTTGGGTTTATCTGTCATGGAATATTGGTGCGAAAAAACGTGAAAAACAAAACAAAAAAACAACCCGTCCGAAACTGCGACCAGTTTTGCTTACTTCTTTATCCGGGGTTCGCGGGGCAGTAACGCTAGCCAGTGCGCTTGCAATTCCATTTTTTCTTGATGACGGAACACTTTTCCCGCAAAGAGCTTTGATTATTTTCTTAGCATCAGGGGTAATCCTTTGTACACTTATCATTGCCACTTTCATTTTACCACTTTTAGCAAAAAATGAAGAAGTGACGACGGAAGATGAGCGAGCAGAGAAAGCGACGCGGATTCGGATTTTGCGGAATGTTATTAGGGAACTGAAAGAACAGACTTTACCTGAAACGAAAGCTGCAACGGATGAAGTGATTGAAGACTATAGAAGACGTATCTATGATTTGCAACATGATAATAATACCAATAGAGCGATGGATGAACGAGAGCGCGAAAAACGGTTAGAAATTATTGAATGGCAACGTGCTAACACGCAAAAAATGGCAGACAATGGGGAACTTGTAGCAACCGACAGTTACAGGTACCAACATTACTTAAATATGTTAGAGCAGGCAATCAAACAACGATTCCGCACAAAAATTAAAACGGCTTGGTTGTTTGTTCAGCGATTTATTATGCTCATTATCCGTCCAAAAAAATGGCGTAAAATTAGACATAAAATGAAAAAAGGTATTTCTAAAGATAACGAACGTTTCCAAGCAATTCGCAAGTTAAGAGAAGAAAATGAAATACTAGTTATTCAAAAACTAAAAGATCAACTCACCGAAGAAAATGCAGATCTCATCGGACCACTTATTACCGAGCATACGATGTTCTTAGAGCGAGTGAGAAATGATCAAGCGTTATCGCGTGGGAAACAAGCAAAATCCGAACAGAAAAAACGAGAAGTCCAAATAGTTGCCTTCCAAACAGAACGTGATATTATTCAACATCTTTTCGAAACAGGTGGAATTTCAAGAGACTTAGCCCGGGAACTCCGCCAAAACCTAAATATGATTGAGACTTATTTGTACGATGATTTCTTAGCAACGGATTAAGCTAGTAAAATAAGCTTCACAGACTTTAAAAAGTTTGTGGAGTTTTTTAGCTTTTATAAAGTATATAATAAATTGAAATGATTATGGAAAAATACTTTTCCTAGCTAATAAAAACACAAAAAACTATTGTCCGCTTGAATGCTTTGTTGTATAATGTATCTTGCTGTAAGTAAACTCTGTGTTTAATATTAGTAAACTTATCTAACTTGAGGTTTACTATCACTAAACTTGAAAGAAAGGAAGCAGACATGGAAATTGGCAAGCGCATAAAAAATCTTAGGCTTAGTAAGAATTTAACGCAAGAAGAACTAGGGGAGCGGACGGATTTGACAAAAGGTTATATTTCGCAATTAGAGCGAGATCTAAGTTCACCGTCGATTGAAACCTTGTTTGCGATTTTGGAAGTGCTTGGCTCAACGCCAAAAGATTTTTTTGACGAAGAAGAACATAATCAAAAAGTCATTTACGGCGAATTAGAGCACACCTTTTTTGAAGATGAAGAGAAAGGTTACAGAATTAAGTGGCTAGTTCCAGAATCAAATGAAAAAGAAATGGAACCAGTATTACTTGAAATAGAAGCAAAAAGTTGTTTCAAAAGCTTTGAGCCATCACTTTCTGAGACTTTTGGCTATGTATTGAAGGGCGAGGTTACGGTGATGCTTGGGCGGAATGAATATGTGGCAAAAACGGGAGAAGCAATTTATTTCCATGCTGCAGACGAACATCAGATAATCAACCAATCGAGTGAAAAAGCAACACTCATCCTAGTTGCAACAGATTCATATTTATAAGGGGGTAAATTATTTTGGCAGAAACAATCATTCGTTTCGAAAACGTTACGAAACAATTTGACAACGATCCGCCAGTGCTGGACAATGTCAGTTTTGAAATAGAAAAAGGGAAGTTTTATACATTACTCGGGCCTTCTGGTTGTGGGAAAACAACTATTTTGCGCTTAATTGCCGGATTTTTAGAAGCATCAGAAGGACAAATTTATCTTGGTGAAAAGGTCATTAATCAAATCCCAGCTAATAAACGCCCAGTTAACACAGTTTTCCAAGACTATGCGTTATTTCCGCATTTAAATGTATACGAAAATGTCGCTTTTGGACTCAGAATTAAGAAATTAAAAAAAGAAGCTATCGAGGAAAAAGTGAAAGAAGCGCTTCGATTTGTTAATTTAAAAGGATATGAGAAAAGAGAAATTAGCGAAATGTCTGGTGGACAAAAGCAACGTGTGGCGATTGCACGTGCGATTGTAAATGAACCAGAAGTTATTTTGCTAGATGAACCACTTTCGGCGCTGGATTTGAAACTTCGGACGGAAATGCAGTATGAGCTTCGTGATTTGCAAAAACGACTGGGAATTACGTTTATTTTTGTTACACATGATCAAGAAGAAGCGCTTGCAATGAGTGATGAGATTTTTGTGTTAAACAAAGGAGAAATTCAGCAAAGCGGGACACCCATTGATATTTATGATGAGCCGATTAATAAATTTGTGGCTGATTTTATTGGAGAATCGAATATCGTTACTGGCAAAATGATTCAGGACTTCGAAGTGGAATTTGTGGATAGACGCTTTGAATGTGTCGACCAAGGTTTCCGCCCAAATGAAACGGTAGAAGTTGTCATTCGTCCAGAAGATTTAGAAATAACTTCTGCTGAAAAAGGTCAGCTTCAAGTGACGGTGGATTGGATGCTGTTCCGCGGTGTGCATTATGAAGTGGGTTGTATCGATACAGACGGAAATGAGTGGCTCGTTCATACTACGAGAAAAGTGCGTGTCGGCGATAAAATTGGCTTAGCGTTTGACCCAGAGGCAATTCATGTTATGCGTCTTGGGGAAACGGAGGAAGAATTCGATAAGCGGCTTGATAGCTACGATGAGGTGCAGTAATGAATAGACGCACTCGGACAGTTTACCTTGTTCCTTATGTACTTTGGATTTTGCTTTTTGTTGTCGCACCGATTTTATTGATTGTTTATTATTCGTTCTTTGATGTCGATGGTAATTTGACGGTTAATAATTATATTCATTTCTTCACACCAGTTTATTTAAAAATGACAGCTAGTTCGTTTTGGTATGCTTTTTTGATTACGGTATTTACTTTACTTATTTCTTACCCAACGGCATATTTACTAACTAAACTGAAACATAAACAGCTGTGGTTACTCTTAATTATTTTACCGACTTGGATTAATTTGCTTCTTAAAGCATATGCATTTATTGGGATTTTTGGGACATACGGGGCTGCAAATCAGTTTTTAGAATTAATGGGAATTGGCTCGAAGCAGATTTTATTTACGGATTTTAGTTTCTTATTTGTATCCACGTATATCTTCATCCCATTTATGATTTTGCCGATTTTTAATGCAATTGAGGAAATTAATCCGACGTTGATTCAAGCGTCGCGCGATTTAGGCGCATCTAGCTTGACTACTTTTCGACGGGTGATTTTTCCACTGACGGCAGACGGCGTGAAATCTGGTTGTCAGGCTGTATTTATTCCAGCGCTATCGTTATTTATGATTACGCGATTAATTGCTGGAAACCGGGTGATTACGCTTGGAACGGCAATTGAAGAACATTTCCTTGTTACGCAAGACTGGGGAATGGGTTCAACAATTGGTGTATTCTTAATTATTGCGATGATTTTCATTATGTTCTTAACAGGTTCCAAAAAGAAACGAGGTGTGCGTAAATGAAGAAAAGTAAGTGGGGTACGATTTATTTAGTACTAGTTTTTGTGATTTTATACGCACCGATTTTCTACTTGATTTTCTACTCTTTTAATAAAGGCGGAACGATGCATAGTTTTAGTGGTTTTACGCTTGATTATTATAAAGAAGTTTTCCAAGATACGCGTTTACTCATTATTGTTTTAAATACATTTGTGATTGCGCTACTTTCTTCAGTGATTGCAACTGCGATTGGGGTTTGCGGGGCGCTAGCGATAAAATTTATGCCAAAACCGTTTGCGAAAAATTCGTTACTTAGTTTGAATAATGTGTTGATTGTTAGTCCGGATGTTATTATTGGTGCGAGTTTCTTGATTTTCTTTACGATTTTGGGTGTAAAACTGGGCTTTATTTCGGTGCTAGTTTCTCATATCGCGTTTAGCATTCCGATTGTTGTATTAATGATTTTACCGAAGCTACAAGAAATGAGTCCGACATTGATGGATGCAGCGCGGGACTTAGGCGCGAGTCAGTGGCAAGTGCTTTCTAAGGTGATTCTTCCATATATTATGCCAGGTGTTTTAGCAGGTTTCTTTATGGCACTAACTTATTCACTAGATGATTTTGCAGTCACTTTTTTCGTAACAGGGAACGGTTTCTCCACATTAGCGGTAGAAATTTATTCTCGTGCTAGACAAGGGATTTCGCTTTCTATCAATGCATTGTCTACGCTAATTTTCTTATTTACGATTGTTCTTGTTATCGGTTATTACTTTATTAGTAAACGGAATACGAGCAAAAATATTCGGACGGGGGCGACAAAAGAATGAAGCAACTGTTGAAAATTTTTGTGCCTGTTATTGTTGTCGCACTCCTAATGATGCTACTCGCAACGACAATGAACCGTTCAGAAGGCTATGCTGGGAGTAATACACTGACGATATATAATTGGGGCGACTATATTGATCCATCTTTAATTACGAAATTTGAAAAAGAGACAGGTATGAAAGTGATTTACCAGACGTTTGATTCGAATGAAGCGATGATGACGAAAATTGAACAAGGTGGTACAACATTTGATATTGCGGTACCAAGTGATTATGCGATTAGTAAAATGAAAGAAGAAGATTTACTGATTCCGCTTGATCATTCCAAACTACCAAATGAAAAATATTTAGATCCGCGTTTTATGGATTTATCGTTTGATGATAATAACAAATATTCGATGCCGTATTTCTGGGGAACGCTCGGAATTATTTATAATAAAAAAATGTTTCCAGATAAGAACTTTGACACTTGGGATGCTTTATTTGACCCGGATTTGAAAAACCAAATTCTTTTGATTGACGGCGCGCGCGAGGTGATGGGGCTTGGCTTGAATAGCCTCGGTTATTCACTCAATGATACAAACAAAGCGCACTTAATGGAAGCTCGTGACAAACTTGAAACGATGACACCTAACGTAAAGGCGATTGTTGGCGATGAAATTAAATTGTTGATGGCAGATAATGAAGCTGGTGTTGCAGTAACTTTTTCCGGTGAAGCGGCAGAAATGCTCAGTGAAAATGAAGATTTAGAATATATGATTCCAAAAGATGGCTCTAATTTGTGGTTTGATAATATGGTCATTCCGAAAACCGCGAAAAACGTTGATGGAGCGCATAAATTTATCAATTTCATGTTAAAACCAGAAAATGCAGCAATTAATGCCGAATATGTCGGTTACGCTACACCAAACGAGAAAGCAGTGAAACTATTACCAAAAGAAATTTCTAGTGACGAACGTTTTTATCCAAATATGGATGAGCTGACGAATTTAGAAGTATATGACAACTTAGGTAAGCGAATGTTGTCTTATTATAATGAACTATTTTTAGAGTTTAAGATGTACCGTAAGTGATCGGAAAACTCGGCGGAAACGTGTTATATCAGCAAGCATTCAGGAGTATAATTTTATAGCCAGTTTTCCAAAAAACACTCAAAAAGCGATGGAAATGTCGCTTTTTGTTTTTTAAAACTGAAGATTCATTCAGATATTTTCAGCTAGAAACTTGGGCTTATGTAAGGATAAGCATAAATGTTTTTAGAGAAAAATTATCATTTGAAAGGGCTTGTTAAGAATAGTTTTTTTAAGCACTAAAATATATACTGTAAGTGTTGAAGATGTTTATACTCTATTATTAAAAAAATAAGGATTTTTTAGGAGTGTATTAGAGTGCATGTTGCGAGGCAGATTAATTACTGGAATATGTAAGCTTTTATAGTGAAAATAGAAGTTATACTGTAGCTATTTCTTATTGTTTTATTGCTTTGAAATAAAAATTTATTAATCGAAAAAGACATCCACTTTAAATAAAACCGAAAAATAATGTTTTTATTTTAAAAATGTTGTATACTTACAGAGAC
The DNA here is from genome assembly GCF_000763495.1 of Listeria ivanovii subsp. londoniensis. GTDB lineage: Bacteria > Bacillota > Bacilli > Lactobacillales > Listeriaceae > Listeria > Listeria londoniensis. Next base: position 951,102 of record NZ_CP009576.1, read on the forward strand.
AAATAGATTGGAGGTTTAAGGATGGATGAACTTAAATTAGACGAAGCAATCAGTAAAGTAATAGTTGATGGTACTTTGAAAGGGTACTTACAGTATCTTGAAGAGCGAAAAAGCAAAAAAGAGTCAATGAGTGTTAGTGGTGCATATGCTTGGACAAAAGGAAATCACATTGACGATCAAGTTTCTAAAATTGGACAAAACCATAATGTACAGTTTAAAATTGAAAAAGCTGGCTATACTTGGGAATATTTACAGTTTACAGTTAGCGAAAATGCTGAAAACTATATGGTTATCGTAAAAAACTCTAGACGAGTGAAAAAATCTTTTGATGATCAAAAAAAGAAAGTCAATGAAGATAATTACTTAGTTAATTTTGCTGACATAAATACAGATGTTTTAAAGAATAGCAAGCAAAACTTTGTTGCTCAACCAGAACAGCTTGAACTTGAATTAAATGACCCAGAAGAAATAAGAGCTGTTATAGAAGGCAAGCAACTAAACGTAACTCAAAAATACGCACGCTTTTATATTGTTACATATGAGATTGATGATGAAACTAAAATTATTAAATCCATTCAATTAACCATGCCTAATCGTCAAACAATGAACCTAGAGCTAATTGAAGATTTAAGTTATCTTATACAAGCTAGTGAGTATGAAGCTACTATTGAAGATGTAGAACCAATTATGAATGAAAAAGTATCTGATCAGACTATCTTTTCAGGTGATTCAAACGCATTTGGTTATTCTATACCTGAAGAAGAAAAAGAAGAATCTGGAAACTAAATTTCCAACAAATAAGCAAGGATGTGATTACAATGTTTTTCGGAGAGAAATTACAAAGTGTCAGAGAATTAAATGGTCTCTCCAGAAAGGAACTTGCTGACAAATTAAGTTTAAGTGAACAAGCAATCTGGCAGTATGAAAACCAGTATACTGTACCAAAATTTGAAGTGGTTAATGAACTAAAAAAAGTTTTTAATGTAAAAGCTCAATTTTTCTATACAGAGTCATTTGTAACTAATATTTCTAAAGTTGAAAGCATTGCCTATCGAGCTGAGGATAGGGAGGCTCGTAAAAAAACAAAAATGGAAACGACTTTTATTGATTTTACTAGTTATTTTCTAGATAAGTTTGAAAGTAAGCTCAATTTACAAGCTAGTCTCCTTTCACAATTAAGAAACGAATCAATTCAACTTTATAATACATCAACAGAAGCAAGTGACAGACTCTTACAATTAGAGATTATTGCTGAAAATGCTAGAGAAAAATTGGACGTACAATCAAATTCAGAGCTTCTTTACAAGCTTGAACTTTCAGGAATATATATTTTAGAAAAAAGTATGGGAGTAAGTATTGATGCATATAGTACTTGGACTAGTCAAGAAAAACCTTTTATTATACTTGGCAATAAAAAAAAATCTGCGGTTCGTAGAAATTTTGATTTAGCCCATGAATTAGGGCACTTGTTACTGCATTACAAGATTGATATGGACAGCTTAACAAAAGATGAACATAAAATAATTGAAAAAGAAGCAAATGATTTTGCCTCTTTTTTCCTCCTTCCAAAAAATCAATTTTTAAAAGACTTTTTAACTATCTCAAAGAAATCAAATCCTGAGTCTTATTTGGATTTGAAAATGAAATATATGGTATCAATTGGTGCGTTAGAGTATCGTGCTTATAAAATGGGACTACTGACATTTGAAGAAAATCGTTACTTTTACGCAGCTCTAAATCGAAAAGGTTACAAAAAAAATGAACCTTTAGATGAAGATATCTCGATTATTAGACCTGGAAAAGTTCGTTCTTTGCTAGACCTGATTTTTAAAAATCACTTATTTTCATTAAATGATATTCTAAATGATTGTTACATTGAACGTTCATTTTTAGAATCTCTATTGGGGATTGAAAATGAATTTTTAAGCAAGTACTCTGAAGAGTCAAATAGAGAATATTTTAATAACTCAAATGTTGTTTCTTTATTCACTAAGGAAACTAATTAATATCGAAAAATGTTCTTATATGTACTGACTCCATAAGTGTTTTTTTCTAGTTTTCCATTTTTGATGGTCAGATTATTAAATATTGCTATAGTAGCAGCGTGTTTTTGTTGTATTACACTCGTTTCTATCAATTGTAGTTAGCTTTGGCTTTCGATATATTGATGGTGTTAAATTTGAAAAAGTTGACTATAAATTAGCTTAATCTACTCAATACAAAAAAATATCCTGGTGATTATCAGCTATTCTGATTTTCACTAGGATATTTTTTGTTTTAAGAGAATTTTGTTTCGCGCTTATTATTTTACTTACTATTCAGTATGGAGAAAACGATTCTTTTGAAATCCCATTGCCGAGACAATTACTCTAAATAATTCTTCTGAAATAGCAAAATGCCCGAATCGTAATGGAGATTGTTTTTCTTGCCATTCTGGAAAATCAATCAGAGCCCGAAAGGAGGTTCTTTTTTCAGTTAATGACAAAGCTTTAAAATATGTCTCTGATGAATGATCTTGCCGTAAAAATCAACTCTTTCTTTTCTAATATAGGAATTCCTTTCTTAACGAAGACACTGCGAAAAGAAAAGTCTATTATCGAAATACTAAGGAGATATAATTGATAAACTAACCTATGAAAAAACAGCCTTTATATTATAAACTCTGTCATACCATGAATGAATCTTTCAATTAAACTAAATTTATACATCAGAAACCATACATGTGCTACCAAAAATTTACTAACTAAGCGGTAAAATTTACCGCTTAGTTGGATTTTAGTAAGCGATTTCTTGGAATTAAATTCCATTTACCCAGACTTTCATTTATTTAATGTTTCTTGATGCTATACTACATTTATCAAGAACATATTGATTTCGGCGCCAATCAAAACTCTTTGATAATTAAACCCAGGAGGAATTACTATGGATAAAAAGTTGAATATAATGGATAGAATTACGGACTATATTACTTTCAAGATGACACCCGTACTAATGAAAATATTTAATCGTCCAACATTAAATATTATTAAAAATAGTATGGTTAACATTATGCCTTTCATACTATTTGGAAGTGTCACGCTACTTGTGTCTTTACTAGGAACAACGTCAATGGGAACTGAGAAACCAATACTTCCTTTTTTGGCAAATTATACGGATCAAATTGGATTGATGAACTCTTTGACAATGGGCTTTATGACATTATATTTTTCTGTTTCAATTGGACTTAATTATGCGAAAGAATATAAGCTTAATGAAATAAATGCTGCACTTGTGAGTTTAATGTCATTTTTAATGATAAATATAGATAAAGTAACCGATGGGACTATTGATGTCTCTTCATTTGGAGCAAACGCACTTTTTCCAACAATGGTCACTTCCATTTTAGCTTTAAAGATATTCAAAATATTTATTAATAAAAATATTGTTATTCGTATGCCAGAAGGTGTTCCACCAGCAGTTGGGCAAGCGTTTTCTTCTCTGATTCCTTTTGTAACTATCGGACTTCTTTATTGGTTCCTTAGAACGATGCTACAATTTAACATTACAGAAATAATGAGAGATGTTATGAGCCCAATCTTTAGTGGAACGGATAATATTTTCGTATTTACATTTTATGGATTCTTTACAAAATTACTTTGGGCTTTTGGTATTCACGCCGACTCCCTCTTTCAAGGTATTTTTGACCCACTCAAATTAACTTGGATTGCCGAAAATAGTGCAGCAAAAATTGCCGGCGACCCATTACCCCATATTTGGACCACCGCATTAGAAAGAACTTGCTTGTGGACAGGACCAGTATTGGGACTATTAACAGTATTAATGTTTTCAAGGGTTAAGCATTTAAAAACCTTTTCTTTCGCTGCCCTTCCAGCTGCCTTTTTCTCCATTGCCGAACCGGTAGTTTTTGGGTTACCTATTGTGATGAACCCTATGTTACTTATCCCATTTATTCTTAGTGGAACATTAGGAGCTTTTCTAACTTATGGTGCTTGCCAAATTGCTATACTTGCAAGACCCTTTTTAGAATTACCATGGGCAACACCCCCTGTTCTTATAGGCTTTATTGCATCTGGTGACTGGAAATATATTCTGGCAGCAATTTTCAACATTGTTTTAGGAGCTTTGATTTATTACCCATTTGTGAAAGCATTTGAACGGGAAGAGTTAAAAAGAATCAATACAAGTGAAGATGTTCCTGCTACAGAATAATAACGAAAATAAGAATCTACTATGGGACAAAAGTTGTCTCGTAGTAGATTCTTATTAGATAACAGGAAATATTAAATGATTTCATGTTAAATCTTCTGATAATAACTTACTCAAAAAATCGTTTACGCAAATCAATTTCGTTACGTTTTGTATTTTCAAGATTAGATTCAAAATCTTTTAGATAAATAAAACTATATATACAATCCAAAATATATTGTGTAGCAATACTAGAACTAAAAGTTTCCATTTTTCCTTTCAATAGTTTTGCCTCATTTATTCCTGTATAGATTGCATAATCAGCTATTTTAGCTAACATTGTAGCTTTATCTTTTGTAATAGCAACAATTGGCGTTTGACTTTTATTTAAATTATATGAAATTTTTAGCGTTTCTGGATTTTCACCTGAGTGCGAAATAACTACAGCCATATGTGTGGAATCAGAATTAATTGCTTGATGTATCTGTTCTGTATAACAAGGTTCCAAGTGAACATTTTTACCCAACCGTATTAACTTACTTTTGAATTCGTAAGCTGCTGCCTGAGAAGAACCTTGTCCATAGATATCAATGATACTGGACTGGTTCATTTTATCAATAATACTATAAAGCTCTTCCACATTGAATTCAGATTTCACCTCACGGATAGAATTTTTAAAAATATAATACATGTTATCAATGATAGTCTCATAAGAATCTTCTTGTGTGAATGGAAAATTATAATTACTAGTAGGAGATATTTTTTCATTTTCTGCTAGCTCTCTACTTAGCTTAATTTTGAACTCGGAATATCCACTTGTTTTTACTTTTTTACATAACCTCATAATAGTTGAAGGTGAGCTGTAAGTAACTTTAGCCAATTCTTTAATGCTCATATTACATGCAGTATTACCATTTTTTAAAATAAAGTGAGCGACTTCGGTTTCCCTTTCAGAAAAAAGAGAAATATCTGCTAACTTAGTAAGAATCATTTTATTCACTCTCCTAATTTGGTTTCTTTAATTATACAACAGCTTTTTGGTAAAAAGTACCGTTATTATTTTCGCATAAAAACAATAAACTGGTACTATTTTCCAATATAACTGGATTCTATTTACTTAGTATATGCCAATGCTATACTGAGGACAAGTAGAGAGAAATGTTTGCTTTTTATTTAGAATATATAATGAAAAACTAGGAGGTATTTGATATGGTAAGAAGATTAATTAGCAGCAGTAGAAGTGAAATTAGAAAAATGAGTGCCAGTGACTTAAAAACTTCTATTTTGGCAAGTGAAGGAAGAACTGTCCTTTGTCAAAATTTTATTGGTCATACTTTATGTGAAGGAACTACCAACGCAGAAGTTAGTCAAGCGTTTGGGGCAGATATGATTTTCTTTAATGGCTACTCAATGGATACAAGTGTTATTCAAGAAGGTCTGATTGTCGAGGAATGGAATGAAGCTACCGAAACTTTTGATACTAAGCAATATCGTTTGAAAGAGATGAAAAAACTAATTAATGTCCCTTTAGGAGTCTATTTAGAATGTGGTGCAGGTGATGATGCTACTACTTCAACAGCTCCAGAAAAGCAGCTGATTAAAAATGATCGAATTGCTTCAAAAGAAAATTTGGAGAAGGCTATTCAGGAAGAGTGTGATTTCGTTGTATTAGCTGGAAATCCAGGCACTCGAACATCTTATCAAACAATTGTTGAAGCAACTAGACAGGCTAAAGCTGTTGTTGGTGATAAAATGTTACTATTTGCTGGAAAGTGGGAAGATGGTGTCTTTGAGAAAGTACTTGGAGATCCACAAGTTCCTATGTCTACTCATAAACAGTTTGTACAAGAACTGATTGATGCCGGTGCTGATGTTATTTGCCTACCAATGCCTGGCTGTAGACCGGGTATCACAGTGGAGGATATTCGAGAATTAACAACTTTTACGCACACTTATAAACCTGGAACTTTGGTAATGTCCTTCTTAGATTGCTCTGTAGAAGGCGCGGATGATGATTCCATCAGACAATGTACTCTATGGTCTAAAATGACTGGTGCTGACATTCATGCAATTGGTGATGCAGGTTTAAGTGGTATGAGCTCACCAGAAGGAATATACACCATGTCAATCGCTTTAAAAGGAAGAAGACTTACTTTTAGAAGGCTAGGAGCAGGCGGCAGATAATCAGTTTTATCTCTATAATTTATAGATTAAGAGGAACATGAACATACAATATGCTATAAAAAATAGTCTATCTCTAATAATGTCTGCAAACTTAAGCAAAAATATACTTAATCTTGAAAATACTAATATCAATAGCTTTCATATGGATAGCCGTTCTATATTAAATTTTGAATTAGTAGCAACAAAATTCTATTAAATATGTACCGAAAATAAAGCTACCGGTATCTTTACGCAAGTTATTTGCCAGGTTGAAATACGAACATTAGGCAAATAACTTGTGGAATAGATCCGCAATCCGCTAAAATAACATTACGCAATTTTTTTTTGAAAAGGGGAATTGATTATGACAGTGGAAAAAGTGAAGTGGGGCTATGATGAAAAGACCGGTCCAGATATGTGGGGACATATTTGTTCAGACTTTGAAATAGCGGATACTGGTAGGGCTCAATCACCGGTGAATATCGAACAATCCGATGTAGAGCAAATCAAACCATCGACCATGAAATTTTACTATAAAGAGACCGATTATACGATTAAACGAATAGAACAATCCGTGCATGTATTTCCGCATGATAAAGAGCAAGGGCTACGCTATAATGGTGAATATTTTCCACTTGTTTCATTTCATGCCCATATCCCGGCAGAGCATCTTTTAGACGGGTATATTTATCCAATCGAATGGCATTTTGTACATGAAAAAGCAGATGGAACGACGCTTGTAATGAGTGCTTGGATGGAAATCGATAATACGACCAATGTGGAATTAAAAGATTTACCGAAGCATTTCCCAGAAGTTTTTGTAGATTTTGAAACAGAACGTGAAATTACGTTAGATGCCAATGAATTCTTGCCAGAAGAACGTGTTTTTTATACGTATCAAGGTTCACGGACAACACCGCCAACAGTGGAAGGTGTTACGTGGATTGTGTTGAAAAATGCGAAATCACTGAAACAAGCTGATTTTACAGAATTAGATAAAGCGATTGGCAATACCAGCCGACCAATTCAAGATTTAAACGGTCGCGAAATTACTTTTTACAATTAAAAAACTAGAAAGCCTCGCTCGAATCTTGTATAGTATAAGCATAGATTTACGAGTGGAGGCTTATTTTTATGTATGAAAAAGCGCGCAAGATGATGATTGAAGCACATAAGGGGCAAGTCCGTAAAATTACTGGTGAGCCTTATTTTTCGCATCCTTTAAATGTGGCACGGATTTTGCGTCGCGCTGGTTTTTCCGAAGACGTGGTTATCGCAGGTTTGCTTCATGATGCTGTTGAGGATACTTTGATGACAGACCAAGATATTCGGCAAATCTTCGGTGATGTTGTGGCTGATTTGGTTGCTTCTCATACGGAAAATAAAACTTTATCATGGGAAGAACGCAAAGCTCATACAATTGAACAAGTTCGTACAGGTACTTTGGAAGAAAAAGCACTTATTGTTGCGGATAAGTTAGATAATCTAAGCTCTGTAAGATATGCTTTAAGCTCTGAAGGGGATTCAGTATGGAATTATTTCAAACGCGGCTATGATAAGCAAAAATGGTATAATGAAGGCATTAAAAATAATATGGAATATGGGCTAACTCCGTCTGAAATTCCTGCTTTTTTTGAAGAGTATTCTCGTTTAGTTAAGTGGATTTTTAAGAGGTAAATTTTTCGTTTTAAATAACTGTCAATTTAGGTACTTATAATCAAAAATTAAAGTTTTTAGAAAATGAATTTCCTTTTCAGCTAAAATAATGTAAAATGAAAGCGTTATAAACATACGAGAAAGGAAGTTTTTTGGATGGTTTATGGAGCAATTGAAGCAGGCGGAACAAAATTTGTTGTCGCAATTGGAAAAGAATCTGGGGAAATCATTAAACGCGAAAGCTACCCAACGACAGAACCAGCAGAAACAATGAAAGCAGTTATTCAATTTTTCAAACAGTATCAAGATGAATTAAAAGCGATTGGAATTGGTTCGTTTGGTCCGATTGATATTCAAAAATCTAGTCCTACATACGGATATATTACGCAAACGCCAAAACTCGCCTGGAGAAATTATGATATTGTTGGTGCAATCAAAAAAGAATTTAATATCCCGATTGGTTTCACGACAGATGTAAATGCCGCAGCGCTTGGAGAGGTTAGTCTTGGAGCCGCAGCAGGTTTATCAAGTTGTGTCTATCTAACAATTGGAACAGGAATCGGCGGCGGTGCAGTGGTTTCTGGGAAAATATTAGAAGGATTTTCTCATCCGGAAATGGGACATATCATGGTTCGCCGTCATAAGTTAGATCGTTTTACTGGTAGTTGCCCAAGTCATAGTGATTGCTTGGAAGGACTGGCAGCGGGTGGAGCAATTGAAAAACGTTGGGGTAAAAAAGCAGCCGAACTTTCAGATAATGAAGAAGTTTGGAATTTAGAAGCTCATTATATTGCCCAAGCCTTAATGAATTATACATTGATATTATCTCCTGAAAGAATTGTTTTAGGTGGAGGCGTGATGAAACAACGTCAACTTTTCCCATTAGTTCGTCAAAAACTAAAAGCGTTAGTAAATAATTATGTACAGTTGCCCGATTTAGAAACATATATCGTTCCGCCAAACTTGGAGGATGATGCTGGAATTACTGGTTGTGTCTTACTTGCTGTGGATGCTGAAAAAACAAATTAATCATATACAAGTAATGAGATATAAATCTCAGTAAAAAGAAAAATGGATTTAAGAATTCCTTTTTGAAAGGAGTGATTAAATCCATTTTTTATACACAGAAAGGATTACTTTTGGTAGAATGGAAATGCCTAAACCCTGGATGGGAAATGGACTTTATTTGTATAAAATCTAGAGGCAGAACATCTGGGAGGAAAAAAGCAGTACTATGATATAAATTATGTTACACTATTAAAAGATATGACAAATAATAAAGGATGTATAAAATGGATATAGCGAATACAAAGTACGAATTAATTGCGAATGATTTACGCAGGAAAATTCAAGAAAAATCATATGAACCAAATGAACAGCTTCCATTCGAAAAAGACCTGTGCAAAGCGTATAATGCGAGTAGAATCACTATAAGAAAAGCAATGGACATACTCGTGAATGAAGGCTATATCTATAAAAGACGTGGATCAGGAAGCTATGTTAAAGATATAGAACCAAAAGAATTCACACATTCAACACTGCTAGAAAATTTTAATGGAAGAGAGATTACAACAGAAGTAATAGATTTTACAGTGATTAAATCACCGGATGATATAGCACAAAAATTAAAATTGTCCTCGAGTGAATTTGTATATGATATCTATCGACTAAGAAAGAAGAACGACCAACCTATTGCGATAGAGCGTAGTTTTATGCCAATTCAGTTAATCCAGGGAATGCGATTGGACGTTTTAGCAGATTCGGTATATACGTTTATGGAAGAAGAACTTAGTCTAACACCTAAAAGTATTCATCGTAGCATTCGAGCTTCTAGGCCTTCCAAGCTGGAGGAAAAATGGCTTCAGGTAGACTGGAACTATCCACTGCTAGAAATCGAACAAACAGTATTTTTAGATAATGGTAGGCCATGTGAATACTCACTTACTAAAATAAAAACGGATGAATACGAATTTAAAACAGTGAATATTATTTGAGAAATGAGCTAAACTTCATTTCTTTTTTTTGTTTAAATTTGTTATAACTTATATTAATAAGTATTGACTTATGTTTTTTATTGGTTATACTATTAATTAAGAAAACGTTTTCTATTTAAAAAAGTGAGGAGAAATGAAAATGAAAATTGCATTATTTTGTAGTGGTGGAATGTCAACAAGTCTCGTAGGATCAAAAATGAAAAAAGCGTATGAAGCGATGGGGAAAACAAACGTAGATGTCGATGCTTATGACTTTGCAATGATTGATGAGGTTGGAAATGAAGTAGATGTAATCATTATTGCTCCTCAGATTTCGTGGGCATTTGATCAAGTGAAAGCAGCACACCCAGATAAAAAAATAATTTCCTTAACCATGGCGGAATTTGGTGCAATGGATGGTGTTTCTATTATTAATAGATTAAATGATGAGGGAGTGATTCCAGAATGAAGCCAGGTGGATTTAGTGGATTTCAGGCCTCTTTCACTCGCACTGTAGGAAAAATTGCTGGAAATAAATTGCTACTTACGCTTCGTGACACATTTATACTTGTCGCAGCTGTGACAATGATAGCAGGATTTGCTGTCATGATTAGTTCTGTTTTTCTAGATCCAAATGGTTTGATTTTTGGAGAACAGGGCTTACATATTGGGAAATTAATAAGTGGTTCTTGGAGTGCTTGGGCTAGTTCTGATTTTGCTCAAACACTTACATATATTCAATCGCTTGTTAATTTATTCTCTCAAGGTGCTTTATCGGTATTTTCTTTACTGATTGTTGTGGTATTTTCCTATACGTTCTCGAAAAAGTTTTTCCCGAGTAATAAAGAACATATGACATCTGTATTGTATGCAATGGCTTCTTTCTTTATTTGCTTACCATGGAATTACGATTATATGGTGAATAATAAAAATGTAGAGATAACAGGAATGCTGAATTCTAACTTTTTAGGAACACCAGGAGTTTTTTCAGCACTTTTGATTAGTGGGATTGCAGTATTTGTTTATAATAAAGTTTTGCAAAAAAACATCATTATCAAGATGCCGGATTCTGTACCGCCAGCCGTTGCACGTAGTTTTGAATCATTAATTCCGGGGATTATCACCTTAGCAGTATTTGTTATTGGTACTGGAATTAGTGTTGGTTTGGCAGGAGTTTCATTGCCTGAATTATTACTGCAAGTTTTACAAAAACCAGCAATGGCGATTTCTGGAACGGCTGCCTTCGCATTAGTCGTTCAAATTACTTGGCCGCTATTACAATGGTTTGGAATTCACCCAACATCTATTTGGGGACCTGTTTTTGGTGTTACTTGGAATGTTGCTGATACAGAAAATATTTTAGGTACGGCGAAACATTTATATTCAACAATGTTTATGAATTTTTCTACCATTGCTGCTGGAACATTCGCGCTTGCACCAGTTTTAGCTATTTTAATTTTTTCCAAAATTAACGCAGAGAAGAAAGTATCTAAAATAGCTTTGATGCCTGCTGTGTTCAATATTAGTGAGCCAATCACGTTTGGTTTGCCGATTGTATTAAACCCAGTAATGTTTGTGCCTTTTGTGCTGGTGCAACCGGTTTGTTTTTATTTAGCTGTTTTCTTTACCCATATCGGTTTTATAGATGTGATAACTAATAATGTACCTTGGACAGTTCTGCCACTTATTTCAGGATTATTGTTCACTGGGACAATCAATGGTGCGATAGTTCAATTAATTAATTTAGCCGTTGCGGTTCTTATTTATATTCCATTTATACGTATAGCGAACCAAATGAATCTGAAAAAAATGAAAGGAGTTTGATTTTAAATGAATGAAACGCAATTAGAACAAGCAATGCAACTGATTTTTGTTGCTGGAAATGCTAAGTCGATGGCGATGAATGCAATTTTAGAAGCAGAAAAAGGGGAATTGGAGCAGTCAATAAAGACTGTAAAAGAAGCAAAACAAACGCTACATGAGGCACATGGGATTCAAACTGGTTGGTTGACTAGTGAAATGAATGGAACAGAAATAGAAAAATCGATTCTCCTTATTCATTCTCAAGATCATTTTACAACTGCCAACATTATGATTGATATAGCAGAACGGTTTCAAGTATTATATAGCAAATTAGAGAAGGTGACGAGTCAAGCCAATGACGAATGATTTTAAGTTAGCGCCAATTTTTTCGGATAAGATGATTTTGCAACGGGATAAACCCAGCTTGTTTTTTGGAGAAGCGAGAGTCGGGGCGAAAGTGAAATTATTTTTGCCAAATCTTGCCTTAGAAACAATCGCCAACGAAGCTGGACAATTTCAAATAGAAGTTCCCCCTTTTTCAGCAAATGAGACTGTATCATGCGAATTTATCTCGGAAGGGGAGCACATAACACTTAAAAATATTTTATTTGGAGATGTCTACTTAGTTGCTGGACAATCTAACATGGAATTCCAACTGAAAAATGACATAGAAGTAGCTCAAGAAAAAATGGATTGGTCGAAAATCCGTTTTTATAATGTACCGCAAATGGAATATCCGGGACATGTGCTAAGTATGATGAACTGGGAAAAGGCAAATGAAAATATGTCAGCAGTAGCATATTATTTTGCAGTAAAATTATTTATAGAAAATCCAGCAATTCCGATTGGGATTATTGGTTGCTATAAAGGTGGTACATCGGCTTCGTGTTGGGTTTCTGAAGAGGTGCTGGCAGAAAGTGAGGCGTTAAAACAAACCTATCTTGAGCCATTTGAACGAGCAGTTTTAAATAAAAATGAGGCGGAATTAGAGGCGGAACGAGAAGCTTTCGAAGCAAAAAGCCAATCATTTGCTCGGAAGAAGGAAGCATTTATTGCTGAACATCCAGAGATGACCTTAATGGAAGTTAAACAAATACTGGGACATTCTCCTTGGCCGCCACCAATGACACCAAAAAGTTATGGTAGACCTTCTGGATTATTTCATACGATGCTACAAACCATTATCGGGATGAAGTTTCGAGCAATTATATGGTATCAAGGAGAGGAAGATGTCCAGTTTGGTGCAGTCTACCAATTACTACTTGAAAAGCTTATTAAACAGTGGCGACAAATCTTCGGGCAGGATGAATTACCATTCTTTATCGTGCAACTTCCAAGATATGCCAATGCACCAGATGGTAGTTGGCCGATTATTAGAGAAATTCAAGAGCAAGTAGCTAAGGAAACTTTGGGAGCTTATTTGATTACAACGATTGATACAGGAGAAGCCTATGATATTCATCCACCTTCCAAACGAGTTATAGGAGAACGAACAGCCTTTACCGTAAATAAGATACTAAATCAAGCTGTAGAAAGTGTAACACCGAGAATGGGTCGTTTGATTCAATCTACTATAGTAATAGAAAACGCGAAACAATTAACAGTTATTGGCGAGTATCCTTTTAACTTCCCAGGTGTAGAAATCAAGGGTGCAACACTTATTATAGCTACAGCAAGTGAGCCTGTTTTTCAATACGCCTATGAAAACTTTCCGAGGGGATATTTAGTTAATGAATACGGTATCCCGGTTTCCCCGTTCCAAGTAGATTTGCCTAGTTAAGAAAACAAAGCTGACAAAGAAATCCTATAATCGTAGGGTTTCTTTGTTATTTTAGCATATAAATATTTCGAAAAAGGAGATAACATATATATATATAGTAGGAATCCGCTTCCTTTAATGGTAAAATGTTTCTTGGCAAAGGAAATAAAATACCGATAAAGCTAAAAATCTTATAATAAAGCAGGAGTGATAGCTTGAAACGCTTCAGACAAATAGTGCATCATGTTTTCAAACCACATAAGTATATTGTGCTAGCTTGTGTGCTAGTAACACTTTTTTTAATGTTAGAGGTTTTCATTGTTATGCCACAAGAGAAGGGGACATTTGCTTATATCTCTTACTTAATCTCTGCGTATTCATTCATCATTATTAGTGTACAGCTTTGGGGATATTTAAAAAAGCATTTTTTACAGATTGCTTCTAAAAATAAGTTTGCTAAGCGGTACATATTTGATTTGTCTTTCAGGTCACACCTTTCATTATACTTGTCACTTACAATAAATTTTTTTTTCATGACGGTTAACTTAGGTACAGGATGGTATTCTAAATCTGTATGGTTTATCACACTTGCTTTTTATTATTGCTTTTTGGCTGTCATGCGATTTTTATTACTTCGATATGCAAATAAAAATACATTTGGAGAAAATATTTTCTTGGAATGGAGATATTATCGATTTTGCGGTATTATGCTGTTACTGATGAATATTGTACTAGTTGGTGTTATTATATTAGTTTTACAACAAAATAAAGGTTTTGAATATATTGGTATGCTTATTTATGTAATGGCAATTTATGCTTTTTACTCTGTCATTATCTCGATTATCAATGTGATTAGGTTTAGAAAACAAGGTAGTCCAGTTCTATCTGCTTCCAAGGTAATTAATCTTGTGGTCGCATTGGTGGCTATATTTGCACTTGAAACAGCTATGCTTTCACAGTTTGATACAAGGCACGATATTTTGTTCCAACACACGATAATTGCTATAACGGGAATAGCTATTTGGACTATCATATTTGCGGTAGCTATTTTTATGATAGTACGCGCTACACTAAAACTAAGGAAATACTTATATTTTCCAAGTGAGAGCAAATAAGGTAGCTTCATTGATAAAAAACTTATAAGATCAGGGTGATTTGTGATTATTTATTATTAATTCAGGGAATAAAAGGAAATAGCATAAATAAAAAGGGGGAGTTAAATTGATAAGAGAAAGAAAAATCGTACTTATTACTAGTATATTTTTTATTGCAATTGTTTTTTTAGTTTTACTTTTTGAGCGAGAAATTATTTGGAATATGGTTTCGGGGCACTTTGATTTTTCTGTTTCCAATATAATTAATCTTTTAGCGGGGAAAGATTTAGTTACTTTCTTTTTACATCAAATTGTTGCTGCACTGAAGAGTACGGTTATCTTTGTTATCATTGAGTTGTTATTTATTATTGCTGTTCCTGTTTTTATCATCGTAATTATGTTTCGTGCAAAAAAGAAAGAAGGCTGGACAAAATCAAGTATTGCGATTACAAGTGGATATAGCCTACTGCTCATCTCGCTCATTTCTTTTCTACTTTTATTTAGTGTTCAATCTTTACATACGTACCAAAATATCCATGAAAATGTGGTTACAGCTAAAAAAATTGTTTTATCTCATAACTCACAAGAAGTGGAAGAGGCCGTTGCTACTATTCTGGATGATCCGCAGAAGTCTATTCAAAAATTCAAAGAAATCTCCAGTAAACTAGATGAACACACAGGTATTTTCACCTTGCTTTCTGAATGGTTTGATAAAGTTAAAAATTATGAAAACCTACTTATTATTGGAACTGTGATTTCCTTCCTATTAATTCTTAGTGCGCATATTACCGAATTATACCGTTTGTGGAAAAAACCGCAAAATTAGGCTAATAGCTATTGATTTCAAAAAAATATAATTTTTCACATAAGGAGAATTTATGGCTAATACGAATTATGATGCACTGGAATTTAGAGAAAAAATTATCGCGGATTTGAAAATTAAAACAAGTGATTCTGTCATTTTGATGTGTGCAATTTTGATTGCTTCCATAGGATTAAATATGAATTCGATTCCTGTTATCATTGGTGCGATGTTGATTTCACCATTAATGACTCCTATTTTAGGTGTTGGGTACGGGCTTTCTGTCTTTGATTTTTATATTGTAAAAAGGGCCGCAAAGTTACTTTTGGTAGAAGTTTTGGTGAGTCTTGTCGTGGCAACACTTTACTTCACTATATCACCAATCACCTATGCGAGCGATGAGCTTATTGCTAGAACTTCTCCTACCATATGGGACGTGATAATAGCCTTTGGAGGAGGGATTGCCGGAATTATTGGAGCTACCAAAAAGACCAGTACCAATATTGTTCCCGGAGTTGCGATTGCAACAGCACTAATGCCACCAGTTTGTACGATTGGTTACGCTATTGCGACACTTAATTTTTCTTATTTTATCGGTGCCTCTTATTTATTTATTATTAACTGTGCTTTTATAACAATTGCTACTTTTATTGGTATTCGCTTTATGCGATTTCCACTTCATATGGAAAAAACTAAAAAAGAAAACAGGCGTATTATCATCTTTACGATTGTGTTATCGCTATTTATTGTTGTTCCAAGTATTTTTTCTGCCTCGATTTTAGTCCAAGAAAGTATCCAAAAATCATCTATCAACCAATTTGTAACGAATGAATTTGCAGATTACGTAGTATTAAATCAAAGCTATAACGAGGATAAAGAACTGCTTACCGTGACAATATCTGGAGCTCCAATGCCAAAGAGTAAGGTCCAAATTATCCAGCAAGATTTACCAGATTACGGATTAGATAAGGTTACACTGGATATTGATCAAGTGCCAGATTTTACTGAACTAAAAGGGAGCGAGGTAACTAAATATATCGATCAATACATTAAGAAAAAGCTTGATGAAGAAGATAGTAAAAATGTAGAAACCCACGCTGAATAGTCTAACAAAAGCAGCCTTAACTAGAGGCTGTTTTTTTATGATGACTTTTAGCCTTATATATCCAATTTTCTCGAAAAACACTGCAACTAGAATTAGAGAGGCTTTAAGTAAATAGTTTCTATTTTTGAGGCTGTAGATTAGGTGAATAATCACTAAATCTACAGCTTTTTTTGATGAAATAGTTCCATCCTAAAAATGGACATAAAATAAGGGGTTCGGTGTGAAATTCTTTACACGGTCAAAAAAATAAGGGTGCTATACTTTAAAAGTCAAGTCGTACCAACGATTTTCTCATATTTTTAGTAGGCTTGGTAAATAAAAATTAAGGAGTATGAAAAAATGAAATCAAGCAAAATAGGAGCTCTATTATTAGGTACAATATTAATCGTCCAAGCACCATTTCAAGTGTATGCAGCCAGTAATGATACTATTGATCAAAATAAAACAGAAAAAGCTGCACCAACCACATATATGAACAACAAAGCATTAACGGCAACAAGTGATTTGGAGTTAACTATCGGGGAACAAGTAACAAAAACAATTCATATTCAAGACCAACCAATTGGGGAGCTTGAATATGGAAGTAATATTTCTGACGTGAAAGTAGTTTTAACAAACATGGATGGCATGAATTATAACATCGTATACGGTCCAAAAAGTGCAGATGGAACACATTATCAATATGCAGATGTGACACTTTCAGGAACACCGACAAAGGCTGGCACTGGAAGCTTTAGCCTTGAATATTATGATGGCGCCGGAAATGGTGGAGAAAGATCATATACTGTTAACACTCAATCAACTACGACGGTGAAATATGTAGATAAAGATGGAAATAAAATTGCAGAAGACACTGTACAAGCTGGAGATTTAAACACAGCGTATACAACAGAACCGAAAACAATTGATGGCTACACCGTTGATGAAACCAAACTTCCAAGTAACCAAAATGGACAATTTGGTGAAACGAACCAAACAGTAACTTACACTTACACTAAAAATGAAAGTGAAGTCAACAAAGGAACAGTAGGTATTTCATTCTATGCAGAAGATGGTGAGCGTCAAGAACTTGTAACATCATTAGACTTATCTTATGCATATCCAGATGGCGTACCATCGGACACAGTCACATTTGGTGATTTAGCAAATGGAGCAAGCTATAATGACTTAAGACCAGGTACATTACCAACGGAAATTTCGTGGAATGTGGTACTGGAAAATACCGTTGCTTACATGAATGGCGATATCGATGCTGCACAATTTGAAGCAGCAGTTGGTGGAACTGTAGATGCATTCGATGTGGATTTCATCGCAGAAAACTTTGAAGGCTATGAATTTGATGAAGCAGCTTATCAAGCAAACTTAGATAAAATGGTAACCTTTGAACAAAATGGTGGTAGTGTTAATTTACAAGTACCATTCAAGAAAATTGCAGAAGTTCAAGCTGGTGCAGATGTATCCGTAAAATATGTGGATGCAGATGGCAATGAATTAGCGGCGTCAGAAACATTAAGCGGCAACGTAGATGAAAGCTATACTTCAGAAGCAAAAACAATTGATGGCTGGACACTAAAAGAAACTCCAGCAAACGCAACTGGTACTTTTACAGACGAAACGCAAACCGTCACTTATATGTATGAAAAAAATACCGATGACAATGTAACGCCAACACCTGTTGATCCAGATGATAACAATAATTCAAGTGACGATGCGAAAGCCCAATCTGATGATAGCTCGGATATTCCTACCGATAAGGACACAGTTAAAGGTAATAGTGATAGCAAAAGCACCAATGATGGCGATGTGAATGAAAGCACAACAACTCCGCAAGTTAGTGGAGATACAACTACTGCAAAAACACAAACAAGTACTCCAGCTAAAACATCGACAATGGCGAAAAACTCCCTACCAAAAACTGGAGATAACGCTTTACAAAGTGGTTTATTAGTTGGACTTGGAGCAGTTTTACTAGGTGGACTTTTCATCTTCTTGCGTAAAACTAGAAAAGCAAAATAAGCCTCAAAAAACATTAATAAAAGGCTCAGCAGATAACGAGCTGCCTAGTTATAAAAAAGCACTTCTTATCAAATTGGAATTAAATTTGGTAAGTGGTGTTTTTTTGAGATTTTTCAAAACAGCCATAACATAGGATTAACGAAAATGATAAAATTATAGGCAGAAAAGCATTTAGTAAGTAGTACAAATTAACTTGGAAATGAGAACAAAGCTAACTGTTCTTCTAAAAGTGAGTGATCTTCATGATGCATATAGTTGGACTATGGAAGAAAGGACAATTACTAATTAAAACTAGTGGGGGTTATTTACTCAGATACATCCAATCCATTTGGGACTGTTACCGAAAGTACTTCTGGGGAAATATTTGCAGAATCTAGCAGCGGACTTAAAATCCAATTAGACGTAAACACCCCATCAAAGTTGAAGTTAATGGAGAAATAATTAGCGTTTTTTTGTAAAGTTAGTAATCGGAAATTTGCCGATAACAAGAAATTATTTCGCTACGAATAAATCCCCAACAGTGGCTAGTTTAACCAATGTTTTTTTGATATACTTAATTGTGATAAAACAAACAAGGATGCAGGAGGGGAAAAATGTCGATTACGAACTTATTAAATATTAAATATCCGATTATCCAAGGGGCTATGGCGCAAATTGCGAAAGCTCCACTTGTTGCTGCTGTTTCGAATGCGGGTGGGCTTGGAATTATCGCTTCTGGTGGCATGAGTGCGGAGATGCTCCGAGAAGAAATCCAAAAGACAAAAAGCTTAACAGATAAACCGTTTGGCGTTAATTTAATGTTAATGATGACAAATATTGCTGAATTAACCGAAGTAATTATTGAAGAAAAAATTGGTATTGTCACAACTGGTGCCGGTACACCAAAAACGTTTATGCCGATTTGGAAAGAAGCCGGAATTATTGTTATGCCAGTGGTTCCATCCGTTATGATTGCAAAACGGATGGAAAAAATGGGCGCAGATGCAGTGATTGCGGAAGGAACGGAAGCAGGTGGGCACGTCGGAGAAACGACTACAATGGCGCTTTTACCACAAATTGTTGATGCAGTAACAATCCCGGTTATTGGTGCTGGAGGAATTGCTGATGGGCGAGGAATCGTGGCAGCACTCGCTTTAGGGGCACAAGGAGTTCAAATTGGTACACGCTTTTTAGCAACAGAAGAATGTCCAGTTCACCCGGACTTCAAAGCCGCGGTCATTAAAGCTTCAGACCGTGATACAATGGTTACCGGACGTAAAGCAGGTGCTCCGGTTCGTTCTATCAAAAACAAAATGATCAAAGAATATATTCGTTTAGAGGAAGAAAATGCGGACCGTGATACATTAGAAGAACTAACGCTAGGATCTCTTAGAAAAGCTGTTCAGGAAGGCGACACAGATAATGGTTCTGTCATGGCTGGTCAAATTGCAGGACTTGTTACGGAAATCAAACCATGTAAAAATGTCATAGAAGAAATGATGGCTGAAACGAAACAAGTTATTTTTAATTTGCAACTAAATTAATTATGAAGCCAGGGCAAATGGGTCTCTAAAATGAAAAAGAAGCAGAAAACATGTCTATTCCATTTTTCGAAATGGCTCTATACAATGATTTCTGCTTTTCTATTTTCCTACTTTTATTGCTGAGCTTTAGTAATGTCAAAGCCTCAATTTATTAACCAAAGTTAAGTTGCCAGAATACCCCGAACTTATCGGTTACTTGGGCATAAGTAGAACCCCAAAAAGCAACTTGTAATTCCATCTCTACTTTACCACCAACTAGTAACGCCTCGTAGGCTCGTTTCAGCTCACTTTTAGATTCAAAATTAATCAAAATCGTTACACGGTTACCAGTCGTAAAGCCTTCATATGGCGTATCAGTAATATAAATAAATTCCTCGCCATTTTTTGCTAACCGGCTGTGCATTAATCTTTCACCGAAAACGGCATCTCCATCAAAATGATTCATCTCTTTGAAACGCTGGACGTTCGTAATTTCGGCTACAAAAACCTCTGAATAAAAGATTAGAGCTTCTTGACCTTCACCATTAAAAACTAGATAAGGAACTGCAAAAGGCATCATGACCATCTCCTCTTATATTATTTAATTAAGTATACGGCTAAATAGTATAAGTGTCATGTTTAAGCCAAAATATATTCATTAAAAAAACAAAGTTCTTGCTATTTAATGTAATATACTATACAATTTAATTAAGAAATTGGTATAAATATCTTTAATATTTTTTTGAATAAAAATAAAGTAAGTACTTGCTTTATTAAGAGGGCGGGTGCGTAGGAGGTAGACGGATGCTTTGGTTAAAAGAGTCAATTGAGCAACTTCTCAGCAAACTACACACAAATTTAGACACAGGATTAACAAAAGAGCAAGTAAAACAAAAACAGGAAGCGTTTGGTACAAATGAATTTGAGGAAGGGGAAAAAGAATCACTTCTCCAAAAAATCGGGCATCACTTACTCGAAATTACGACGATTGTTTTACTCTTTGCAGCAGCGATCTCCGCTTATTTAGCCATTACAACGGGATATGGTTGGGCGAAAGTAGTTGTAATTTTAGGGATTGTCGTACTAAATATGGTTTTAGGGATTTATCAAGAAAGTAGTGCCGAGAAAGCCCTTGCTGCTCTTCAAAGTATGAATGCGCATTTGACAACTGTGTTACGTGACGGAATCCGGACGCAGGTAGACGCAGTAGAATTGGTTCCAGGGGATATTATGGAGATTGTAGCAGGAGATATGATTCCAGCCGATGCACGGATTATTTCCAGTAGTAGTTTACAAGTGGAAGAATCGGCACTCACTGGGGAAAGTGTTCCGGTAGAAAAAGATGCTGCTGCAGAAGTTTCTGAAAAAGCGCCAATTGGTGACCGACTAAATATGCTTTACTCCGGCTGTCTTGTGACTAATGGACGAGCAACTGCGGTAGTGGTAGAAATTGGAATGGAAACGGAAATGGGGAAAATTGCTGGATTACTTAACAGCACATCGAAATTAATGACACCATTACAACTTCGCTTAAAAGAATTAGCGAAACGTCTGAGTATTGTTGCCCTTTTAGCTGGTATATTAATTTTTATTATTGATGTGTATGTGTACGGGGAAACTATTATTGAAACGTTAATGATTGCAATTTCCCTTGCAGTAGCAGCGGTTCCAGAGACGTTGCCGGTAATTGTAACATTGACACTTGCTTATGGGGTTCAAAATATGGTGCGGAAAAACACGATTATCCGCCGAATTCCTGCTGTTGAAACCATTGGAAACACTTCTGTTATTTGCTCTGATAAAACAGGAACATTAACACAAAATAAAATGATTATCCAACAAATTTGGGCAACCGAGCATGAGCCAATGAAAGCAACAGCCGAACTAGGAACAGAAGAAGCAAAAGTTTTAGAGATGCTTAGTCTTTCTAGTAACGCAACAATTGAAGTGACAGATGGCGAAGAAACCATCATTGGGGATCCGACCGAAAGTGCGATTATTCGATTATTAGAAGAAAAAGGAACAACGAAAAAAGCACTTGAAGCAAAATATCCGCGTGTTTTTGAACTTCCTTTTGACTCAGATAGAAAATTAATGACGACGATTCACCAAGTAGAAGATGGTTTCCTTTCTATTACAAAAGGTGCATTTGACCGAATTCCGGTTGATTTTTCAGAAACACTTTTGAGCGAGGCTGAGAGGGTTCATGATAGCTTTGCTGGAGATGCGCTTCGAGTACTTGTTGTCGCTTACAAAAAGTATGCTGTAATGCCTACAGAGCTGTCTAGTGAGGCACTTGAGACCAATCTGACTTTCGCTGGGATGGTTGGGATGATTGATCCACCACGTCCAGAAAGTAAATCCGCCGTGTTAGCAGCGAAAAAAGCGGGTATTAAGACAGTAATGATTACTGGTGACCACATTGTGACAGCATCTGCCATTGCAAAAGAAATCGGTATTCTAACAGAGAGCGACAAAGCGATAACCGGCGCAGAACTTGCGGCAATGTCAGAAGCAGACTTAGAGAAAAATATTAGAGATTATGCCGTATATGCTCGTGTTAGTCCAGAAGATAAGATTCGAATTGTGAAAGCATGGCAGAAAAATGGAGAAATTGTTACAATGACTGGTGATGGCGTCAATGATGCACCTGCTTTGAAAGCTGCTGATGTTGGCGCGGCAATGGGTATCACTGGAACAGATGTATCCAAAAATGCAGCGGATATGGTTATTACGGATGATAACTTTGCAACGATAGTAGATGCTATGAAAGAAGGACGTACTGCATATGAAAACATTCGGAAAACAATTTACTTCCTATTAAGTACCAACTTTTCTCAAATTTTCATTATGTTAATTGCCATTATTTTTGGGTGGGGAGCGCCAGTTGTAGCGGTTCAGTTACTGCTTATCAATGTTGTGTCTGATGGGATTCCAGGCTTCTTCTTAAGCCGTGAAAAAGCCGATGATTCGATTATGGAGCGTAAGCCAATTCCGAAGAACGCAGGGATTTTTGCAAATGGTCTTGGGAAGAAAATGGCGACACAAGCAGTTGTCTTTACGATTGTAACGCTGGCTGGATTTTACATCGGGCAGTTTGTGACTATCAACCAATCCATCAGTGCAAGTTATGAGGTTGGAATGACAATGGCATTTGTTATCCTAGCTTGGTCATCTGTCGCACACATTTTTAATGTAAGAAGTGATAAGTCTATCTTTACCGTTGGTTTCTTATCTAACCGAGGACTTTTCTTTAGTGCGATTTGCTCGATGGTTATAATTCTAGGGCTAGCGATAATTCCTCCACTAGCAAATATGTTTTTCTTAGTAGAAATGAGTTTGACTCACTGGATTCTCGCGTTTGTTCTTTCAATGTTACCACTTGTATTTGTGGAAATTCAAAAATTCATTCAACGTAAAAAATCGACTGCATAAAAAGGAGGAGAGCGGAATGACTGATACCGAAAAGATAGTTGCCTCAATACTCGAACGAAACTTTGGTAAAGAAGTTAGCTTGCGTTATAAAGATAATGAATCGGCGCAGGTTCGGTCGGAAGAAGTTATCAAAAAAATTGCTACGCTAGTGGAACCGCTTGTAACTTCACTTGGAAGCGAAAGCAAAACACTGAAAAAGACGATTCCATTTCTGTATGAACTTCAAAAGAACCAATTTTGTGATATGAGTGCTTATCCTTATCCGCTTCTTCTTGTAAATGGGACGAGTGCGGATACGGAAAAATATTGGCGTGACTTGCCAACCTATTGGACAGATGAAGCGAACAAAATTGCCCTACCCTATGTGCTAGAACATATAAAACGCAATCCTGTTAGACAAAAAATGCTTGAATATCATGAGTGGCTTTTAGTAACAGTGCAACAATTAAATACGCAACTGGGTGCAGCTTTCCGGGTGAAGTTAGTATTTGAATCAGATATGCGAATTCGATTGCGGGTTTATGAAGTAAGCAAGGTTGCACTTGAAATTCATTTCCTTGACAATCATGATACGGAGCAACAACATTTGGCCTATGATGCTAGTTTAGATGTCGATTTAGAAGTAAAAGCGCGCCTTCTTTTACGGCAAGGAATTGTAACCGAAAATCTGAATTTAGTTGCTTTGAAAGTATACACAAAAGCCGTTTTACCAGTAGCTCATAGTCTTGAAAAGCTAGAGCAACAAGCTTTAACTGCCGAACAAATGAAAAAATTAGCGAAATTACTAACAAAAGAAGAACCCAAAATCATGGAGGATACAGATTTAATGAGTAAGGCTGTAGAATTCTTAAGAAAGCTTTCACAGACATAAGAATAAAATGCTATTTAGTAGAAAGTGTATCTAAATAGCATTTTATTTTTGCAAGAGGTAGCAGAAAGATAGTAAAATGATACAATGAAAAAAGAAATGAGGATATAGAAATTGATTCGACAAGCTAAAAAAACCGATGCAGCAAAAATTGCACCACTTTTATTAATAATTTGGCAAGATATGGAATTACCAATTTTGGAAAGGGAGTCAGAGGAAGCCATTATTGGTGCACTAGTAGAGGCAATCCAAACCGAAACCTATCGTTATAGTTATAATCATCTTCATGTTTATGAAAAAGATGGTGATATTGCCGGAGTTCTTGCAGGATATCCCGGGGAACTTGAACCAGAAATTGATGATGTTTGGAATGATATCGCAAAAAAACACGGTATTACCTTTGAAGAACCAATTTTTGAAGATAATGAAACATTTGCTGGAGAATGGTATTTAGACTCTATTGTCACGAATGAAAAATATCGTGGTTATGGAGTTGGAACAGCCTTGCTTAATAAATTAACAGAAATTGCCGCCCGAGATGGGGAAAAAGTAGTTGGTTTAAATTGCGATAAAGGAAATCCAAATGCGAAACGTTTATACGAACGAATGGGGTTCCATGTCACCGGAGAAGTGACGCTAAATGGACATATTTACGACCATATGCAAAAATAAGAAATGAGGCAAAACGGATGAAAAAAATAATTTTCACAGTGATTTTTAGTTTGGTTTTACTTCTATCAGGATGTGCAGATGTGACAAATACGGTGAAAGTGGATAAAAAAGGAGATGCAACAATTTCTTTTGATATTGATATTTCATCCGTTGCAGGTGTTTTTGCATCAACATACTCAGATGAAGCACTCATAAAACTGAAAGATGCGGGTTTTAAAGTAGATAAAAGATCAGACACTAGCTATCATATCGAAAAGAAACTAGAAAAAAGTGAAACTAAAACGGACATGAAACCAGAAGATTTTGGCGTGAAAATTACGAATACAAAAAGTTTTTTTACGCAAAAAGTACGCATTGACGCGAAATTTGATCCAGAAAAAATCTGGAAACAACAAGTAGCGGACGTTCCTTTTCCAAAAGAAATTCTAAACAAAATCGATTATACACTCATTTTAGATTTACCGATTTCGACAATTGGCGATAATAATGCCAAAAGTGTCACTGGCGGAAAGCTAATGTGGGATGTGCCACTAGCGGAAAAATCTGAATTGTACTTTGATGTAACACTGCCCAATGTGAAAAATATTGCGATAGTTGGCGGGATTGTTCTTATAGCGGTGATAGTTTTGATTATTTACTTAGTTCGTAAACATCGTAAAAAGAAAAAATTGGTCTGGAAAAAAGGGTAAGCTTAACCTAGCTTGCCCCCTTTTTCATTTACTTTCTGCTCTAATTGTCGATAACAAGCGAGTTTTTTCTCCATTTTTTTAAAAGCTCGATCCAATTCTGCTTGACGGCGATCTAATTCCGCTTGATGTTCTTTTAAAACCTCGATGCGTTCAGACACAGTATTTTCGCCGCATTTGGTCAGTTCAACAATTTCTTTTTGTTTGGAAAGTGGCATCCCAGTCGCACGCAAGCAAGTAAGTAATTCCAGCCAGTGTAAGGCATCATGGTCAAAAATCCGGTTATTATTTTTATCTCGCGCGAGGAAAGGGATTAATCCAACACGTTCGTAGTAGCGAATTGTATGCACGCTTAAACCTGTGAGAGAAGACGCCTCTTTAATAGTTTGTTGCATCAAAAACACCTCTTTTTTTATTAATCATAGCATCACTTTATTCGAAAAGCTAAATGTTTGCCTTTGAGTATACTCTAAGGTGTATAGTGAACTTGTGATTATTTTTAGGAGGCGAATATTTTGAACTTAAAAGATACGGTAAAACTCTCAAATGGTGTAGAAATGCCACGTTTAGGATTTGGTGTTTGGAAAGTGAAAGATGGGGATGAAGCAGTGAATTCGGTAAAATGGGCAATAGAGGCTGGCTATGTAAGTATTGATACAGCTGCTGCCTATAAAAATGAAGAAGGTGTAGGACAAGCAATCAAAGAATCAGGCGTTAACAGAGAAGATTTGTTTGTGACAACGAAACTTTGGAACGCAGAGCAAGGTTACGAATCCACTTTGGCAGCATTTGATGAAAGTTTACGCAAATTAGAACTGGATTATGTTGATTTATATTTGATTCACTGGCCCGTTAAAGGGAAATTCAAAGATACATGGCGTGCGTTTGAAAAACTTTATAATGATAAACGTGTACGTGCAATTGGTGTATGTAATTTTCACGAACATCATTTAAAAGAATTAATGGAAGATGCGGAAATTACTCCAATGGTCAACCAAATTGAATTACATCCTGAATTAACCCAGGAACCACTTCGTAACTACTGTGAGGAACATAATATTGTTGTAGAAGCGTGGTCACCACTTGGTAACGGGAAATTACTGGATAATGCTGAAATAAAAGCAATTGCAGAGACGCATGAAAAATCAGTAGCACAAGTTATTCTTCGTTGGGACTTACAAATTGGCGTAGTGACTATTCCAAAATCAGTTCACCAGGAACGTATTGTCCAAAATGCAGATATTTTTGATTTTGAATTAACAGAAGCAGAAGTAGCGAAAATTAGCGCTTTAAACAAAGATAAAAGAACTGGTCCAGATCCAGATAATTTTAATTTTTAATTGCTAAAAATAGGTTGAAAAAGGGCGACAAAATCAATAACTGATTTTGTCGCCCTTTTATTATTATTTTCTACTCCCTTTTTTATTTTTACTCATTACAAATAAAATACTAGAGGCAATAAAGAGGAAGACTATCCCCATTAGGCTGTTATTTGTATCTCCAGTGTGAGGAAGAGTAATGTTTGGTTGGCCTTTTTCTGCATGGTGTTTTGGTTGGCTAGTATTACTTCCATCATTTCCCGTATTATCAGGGGGAGTAGGTTCACCTGCTGTAATATGGACAATGACTTGAACTGGTCTAGCTATGACTCCATCGCTATTTATCGATTGCAATGTAACTGTGTAGTCTCCGGTTACAGTGAAGTTCACAACAGATTCAAAGTCGCTTGTAATTGGCGAACCATCACTTGTCGTTGCGTGAATGCTATCATAAAACTGCTGAATTGTTATCTTACTATTTTTTTTGTAAGAAATATCGCTATCTGCTGAAATAACTGGAGCAGGTGCTTTTTCAATATGAACGATAACGAAAGCAGGATTAGCAGCAACCCCATCTTCATTGACTGCGCGAAGTGTAACTTTGTAATCGCCGGCAACTTGGAAATTGACAACCGTATCAAAATTGCTTGTAATTACAGAACCATCGTTTGTCGTTGCATGGATATCTTTATAAAATTGTTGACTACTCACTGTACTTTTTTCTGCATAGGATACTTTGCTATCCGCGGAAATAACTGGAGCAGGTGATTTATCGATATGAACAATGACGGAAACAGGATTAGCGGCCACACCATCTTCATTAACAGATTGAAGTGTCACGGTATAATCGCCAGCAACTTGGAAATTAACTACCGTATCAAAATCACTGGTAATTGGAGATCCGTCATCCGTGGTAGCTTGAATATCTGAATAAAATTCTTGGCTATCAATAGTACTGTTTTTGGCGTAAGAAATGTTGCTATCAGCTGTAATAACAGGTGCCGCAGCTTTTACGATATGCACTGTTACTGAAACAGGATCAGCAGGAACCCCATCTACATTAACAGATTGTAGTGTAACCGTGTAATCACCAGCAACTTGGAAATCGACTACAGTTGAAAAATCACTTGTTATTGAAGAGCCATCGCTAGTGGTGGCGTGGATATCTGTATAGAATTTTTCAGGCGTGATAGTACTATTTGTTGTATAAGAAATTTCACTATCCGCCGTAATTACTGGTGCTGGAGCTTTTTCAACATGTATTGTCACTAAAACAGGCGCAGCGGAGACCCCATCTTCATTAATAGACTGAAGTGTGACCGTATAATCCCCGGCAGTGGTAAAGTCTGTAGCAGTATCAAAATCACTGGTAATAGCTGATCCATCACTAGTAGATGCATGGATATCGTTGTAAAATTGTTGGCTATTTACAGAACTGTTTTTTGGATAAGAAATCTCGCTGTCTGCAGTAATGATAGGTGCAGGATCTTTTGCGATATGAACAGTAACACTAACGGGATTCGCAGCAACACCATCCACGTTCAAAGCATTTAAAGTAACTGTATAATCTCCAGCTGTTTCAAAATCCACTACCGTTGCAAAATCACTTGTAATCGGAGAACCATCATTAGTAGTCGCTTGAATATCGGTTAAAAACTCCGCAGAACTAATGATACTGTGTTTCATATAGGTGATTTCGCTATTGGCAGTAATAATTGGCGCAGGTGCTTTTTCAACTGTCACAGTGACCGTTACTGGATTCGCAGCGACCCCATCTGTATTCACAGAATTCAAAGTGACCGTGTAATCTCCAGCACTGGAAAAGTCTACTACATTATCAAAATTACTGGTAATCGGAGAACCATCGTTGGTAGATGCATGGATATCAGTATAAAATTGTTGGCTATCAACGGAACTATCTTTCGGATAAGAAATCGAGCTATCTGCGGTAATGATTGGTGCTGGATCTTTATCAATGTGGACAACGACTGTTACTGGATTCGCAGCGACCCCATCTGAGTTCACAGAATTCAAAGTCACATCGTAATCTCCAGCTGTCGTAAAGTCTGTAGCAGTATCAAAATCACTGGTAATAGCTGATCCATCACTAGTAGTTGCGTGTATATCATCATAAAATTGTTGGCTATCAACGGTGCTATTTTTTGCATATGAAATATCATCATCAGCAGTAATAATTGGTGCAGGGTCTTTTGCAATGTGGACAGTAACACTAACAGGATTCGCAGCGATACCATCTGAGTTCACCGATTGAAGTGTGACGGTATAATCTCCAGCAATATCAAAATCCACTACAGTTGTAAAATCGCTTGTAATTGGAGAGCCATCATTCGTTGCTGCATGAACATCGCTTAAAAACTCGGCGGAACTAATAGTACTATGCTTCATGTAAGTAATTTCGTTATCTGCAGTAATAATCGGAGCAGGTGCTTTTTCAACGGTGACAATAACTATTACTGGATCAGCAGCGACGCCATCTGAGTTCACTGCATTTAAAGTAACGGTGTAGTTTCCTGCTGTTGAAAAATCAACTACAGTTTCAAAATTGCTTGAGATGGAAGAGCCATCGCTGGTCGTTGCTTGAATATCGGTTAGAAATTCTGCTTCTGTAATTTCCGAAAATTTTGGATAAGAAATACTGTCATCAGCAGTAATTACTGGTGCTAATGAAACTGTAATTGGTTGAGTAACTGTGCCTGAAAATGTTCCTGATGTAGAGGAGTACTTAACCGGCTCACTAAAATTATAAGACACATTGGATAAATTTTTAATGTTGTCGTACTCCCAATTAATATTACCATCTTGATATTCACCGTTATTCGAGATAGTCGTTGGGGTAGAAATAACGCCATTGTTACTAATTTCATTAGCAATGGATAAATTCCCAGTTACAATTTTATTTGGTAATGATATTGTTTGATTAGTAGCAAATAAAGTTGTAAGAGCGGGTGCTTCTGTTTCTAAGTTTGTTGGTAAAACGCCAAGTTGATTATTATTAACTTGGAGGTTGCTTAACGTAGGAAGCTTCACCAAATTACTAATATCTGCTATATTGTTGGAATCTAGATTTATATAATTTAAAATTCCCATGTCTTGTATATTAACATTTGTGAGACTGTTTTCACTAAGATCGATTAGGGAAACTTTTGGAAGTGAAGTTAAATTAACTGCAGAAAGTTGATCAGAATAGCCAGCAAAATTAATCCCACTAGAAGTATTATTGCCGGCAGTAGCTAAGTTTGGCAAATTAGAAAGTGTTAATTCCTCCAAAAGTGAATTATCGCTGCTATTAAGCGTTAAAAGGACTGTAACAAGATTGGGTTGATTTTCCATAGTTATTTTTGTAATCGTTGGCATATATCTTAGGTATAATCCAGTCAAGTTAGGCAAGTCATTATCAGCATCTAAAACAAAGCTAGTTAACTTGTTGGAATCTAGTTCTAATGTTTGTAAGGCATCCAACTGTGTGATGTTTGCTATGCCGGTGTTAGTTAGTTGATTAGAAGTTACATCCAGGTGATTTAAAACAGGTAAGTTGGCCAATTTTGTGATATCACTTAACTCATTAGAGTTTAAATCTAGATAAGTCAGTGCAGCCATGTTTTGCACGTCTATATTGTTTATCAAATTACTATCTAAATCCGCAGTCTGGATTTTTGGAAGTGCATTTAGTTTGACCGTACGAAGGACATCCGAATAGCCAGAGAAATTAATGGTATTAGAAGTACCAGCTCCAGTACTAGTTAATGCAGGAAGATTTGACAGCGTCAGCTCTTCCAAAAGGGAAGTTTGATTGCTGTTGAGAGTCATATAAATGATAACTAATTTTGGTTGATCTTCAATGTGTAGTTTAGTAATTGTTGGGTTGTATCTTAGGGATAAATTACTTAAATTAGGTAAGTCATTATTCGCATCTAATTCAAAACTGTTGAGTGAATTAGTATCTAAATTGAGAATTTGTAAAGAGTCTAATTGGAATAATCCTGACACACCAGTTGTTGTTAATTGATTAGAACTTAAATCTAGAGAGGTTAGTACAGGAAGATTTAGCAGTTTACTTACGTCTGTTAATTTATTCCCATGCAAATCGATATAATTTAATGCGGCCATATTTTGAATATCTGCATCCGCAATAAAGTTACTATCAAAGTCAATGGTTATTATTTTAGGTAGAGATGCTAGTTTGATTGTAGTGAGGGCCGTAGAATAATTAGAAAAATTAACCGCATTGGAAGAGTTTTTCCCAGCAGTAGTTAGTAAAGGAAGATTGGAAAGAGTCAATTCTTCTAAAAGAGAAGTTTGTCCGACGCCAATGGTTGTATTAATATTGGTTAGATTCGGTAAGTCCTCGATAGTTAAGCTGGTTATTGATGGATTATTCGATAAGTTGAGTGTGCTTAGATTAGCTATATTTTGCCCACTAGTAATACTTATGGTATTAAGTAAATTATCAGATACATCAAGAGTGGTTAAAGCAGAGAGATTAGTAATTGGCGCAATACTTGTAAGTTGATTCTGACTTAAATTAATCGAAGTAAGATTGGTTAACTCACCTATTCCAGTTGCATCGGCAATATTTTTTGCAGAGGCGTTCAAAGTGGTTACTGAATCAAGCTGATTTTGTGTGACTACTTGAGTTGTATCGTAGCTTCCAGTTATTTGCAGGGCAATGACTTTAGCAAGATTTTCATCTGGAAATGTATCTATATAGGTGTCACCAGCTGCAAAAACTTGAGCTGCAGGAGCTTTTTCTTTTTGTTTAGAGGTAGTTTCTTCAGTAGGAGTAACGCTAGAATCTGTGCTTTCCTCTTTTAGTGTGTCTGGATTAGTTGCTTCCTTTTCGCTTATCTCAGTTTCTGGCACGTTTTTTTCTTCTGCACTATTAGGTGAAGCATCTTCGGTAGTAGTTTCTGCATAAACAGTCGCAGGGATAGGGATAATTGCACTAAAAACAAGGCATATTATCACAACAGATAGATAGAATTTTTTCATTAATACAGCTCCTTGCACATGGGATTTTAGAGATGAACGGGTGTTACTATGTACTATTGAAAAGTAGAGATAGATTGATTCTTTTATACTATTTCCCGAATGCGCCAAAGACAAACAAATTAGTGTAGTATATTTGTTACTAAGCTACGGAGGAATCTAGAAGAAAACTAGGAAATAATTATAAAGAGGCTTGGAACAGACTAATCAATTCAAATAATGGCTAGGGCTATTTGATAGAATATAGTTTTTGGTCATTTGCTATCTCAGAAATACTTGGAGTTACTTATTTTTTCTTAAGTGGCATTTTTGCTAGTTTGATTATCTTTAGTTAAATTCACTATATGAAATGGGACAGATGCAAGGATAAGACGAGTTATATTTTCAAAGAAGGTATTTTAACTATTGAATTTAAAACGTAAAAATATAGATGGAAAAGTGGCGAGTAAAATTATAATACCACACCAGTCGACCTTTAAAAATCCATTCGTAGTACTGATTTTGTTGGAATTGTGATGGAAAAGTGAACAACTTTTATTTCCCATTTTTCTTTTGTGTTAATAAAATCCCATCTAAATTATTTTATAAAAAATTAAAGTGATGTAGATAAGCAAAATCTCCGCATTACATAAGCTATTGTGTCAATGTATTGTAGTTTGTTGGAAAGCCATTCTCGGATAGAGATTTTGGGTGTATTCTAATGTAGAACATTACTCAAATATTCTCTGGGAGGCAAACGACATGGGGCTGAAAAAAGGGTTAAAATTAATGATTATCTTTACACTTATTTTTACATTAACTACTCCATTTTTTCATGGAGGGACAAAAGCAAAAGCTACCGAACTAATGAATGTGATTGATTCAGTACAAGTAACACATACAGATGGTTCGAAAACAGGTAATTATGATTTTTATGAATCATTTACGACAAATTTTATTTGGTCAGCAAAATCGAATAATTTGAAAAGTGGAGATACATTTACAGTAGTATTTGGTAGTAATATCCACTTAGCAAATAATCTAACGTTTCCGTTGGTGACGGAAGATAATCAAGTTGCAGGGGAAGCAGTTGTCGACGTAGCAACGCGAACAATGACAGTAACGTTCAATAGTTATGTTGAAGGAAGAGCGAATGTGAGAGGTACCATCCAGCTACTGGATACTTTTGAAATTAGGACTATCTCAAGCGAAACCGTAATTCCACTTGAATATACCTTTAATGGATCTACGACAACAATAGATGTAGATGTCAATCCAACACCAGTAGTTAATCCAGATGAAATTTTAATTAAAGGTGGGGCAATTTCAAAAGACAATCCAAGTGTTATTAATTGGAACTCAAGGATAAATTTTGCTAATGAGCCGATCAATAACGCAATAATAGTAGATTCCCTTGGACCAGGGCAAGAGTTTATCCAAGACAGTGTGGTACTGACTAAACAAGCTTTCGATGCTTACGGAGTTGATATTCCGCCATCATCAGTTGTGCCTACATCGGATTACACGTTAACATTTGATAGCCCAACGAAAATGACATTAGACTTGGGGAATATTACTCAAAGTTATCGATTAACTTATCAAACAAAAATCACAGATACTTCGCTGGATGTCTACACAAATAACATTGTCATTTCAGGTGACAATATTCAGCCTTACTCCATAGATGTCGAAAGCGATACATCGAGCGGCAGTGGAACAGCGGGTGGAGATTTTGGCTCGTTTGAATTAATAAAAGTGGATAAAAATAATCATACCGTTAATTTGGCGGATGCTGAGTTTACTCTTAAGTCAGATGTTACAGGTACTATCTATAATTTGACAACGAATACATCTGGTAAAGCATCATTAGATAACTTACCGCTGGGAGATTATACTTTAACAGAAACGAAAGCTCCAGCAGGCTACCACCTTGATAGTAATCCAGTAAAAGTAACAATCAACAGTACTAGTAAAGCAAGTTATACTTTCGAAAACGAACAACTGCCACCTATGAATGGAGCTGTTGAAGTCACAAAAGTAGATAGTGCAGATGCAACCATTTATTTAGCAGATGCTGAATTTAATTTAGTAGATGAGAATAATAATGTAGTGCAAACGGTCACAACCAATGAAGCTGGAAAAGCAGATTTAAGTAATCTTGCACCAGGAGAATACCAACTAATTGAAACAAAAGCACCAGCAGGATACCAAATAGATTCAACACCGATTCCAGTAAGTGTGAAAGCAGACGAAACAAGCAATATCACAGTGGAAAATGTAAAAACACCACCGGCGCCAGCTCCACAAGCGCCACAAGCTCCAGTGACACCAACAGAACCTAGCAAACCAGTGACGCCAAAAAATTCAAATGAGAGTCAAATCTCTGTCAAAGAAGAAAACCAAAAATCATCCAAAAAACTACCAAAGACAGGAGAAAAGAACCAAACATTATTTTTGGCTCTTTTAGGAGTAGGATTGCTGTTTTCTGCTTATCGATTAATGAAAACTACTAAAGCTAATTAAGCATTATCCCCTTCAGTATTCCTAGCTGTAGGGGATTTTTTTTGCCAATTTATGCTACAATAAACTAAAAAAAGAGGTTGCTAATGGAAAGAAGTATAATTATTCAAAATCGCTATATCAACCAAAAATTAGCTCCAACTGAATGGCTCCAATCCCCTCAAGAAGTAGTAGCTCACTTTGGTGCGATACAAGCTCAAAATTATGGACAGTCTCTTTGGGCAGTTGGAAGTAGATTAATCTCACCAAGCGAAACTACTGTGAAAGCTGCTATCAATGAAGGAAAAGTTATCCGCACATGGCTTCTAAGAGGTACCATTCACCTTTTTTCTGCAGACGATTACCACTGGATGATTGATTTAACGGCGCCAATGATAGATAAAATCTGCCAGCCTTATCGAACTAAATTAGGGCTTTCCAACGAAGTTCTTCATAAAGCTAGCAAAGTAGTGGATGCCTTTGTAGCAGGTAGCCATCGAACGCGAAAAGAATTAGCTGAACATTTGGCTAAAAACGAATTACCAAGTGCTGGAATTACTTTTGCACAGCTACTTGTTTACTTAAGCTCGCGAAAAATTATTTGTTCTGGCCCGGATGAAACTTACCGTGACACGCGACATATTCCTGTAGTAACGAAAGTTTATACGCGCGAAGAAGCAATCAAAGAATTAGCAAAGCGTTATTTCCAAAGTCATGCACCAGCAACTTTAAGAGATTTTTGCTTTTGGTCAGGATTCACTGTGACAGATGCAAAAATTGCTTTGGCAGATTTCACACAATTTGGAGATTTTTTTATAAATGATTTAGTAGAAAATACAGTTTCGCTTGAAACGATACCTCTCGCTGGATTTGATGAGTGGATTATTGGTTACAGAAATCGTTCCATTGTATTAGATGAAAAATGGCACGAGGAGATTATCACGAAAAACGGTATTTTTAGACCGGCTATCATTACGGCTGGAAAAGTGGTTGCTAAGTGGGAAAAACCGAAAAATCTTACTGATATGAAAGAAGATTATTGGAGCCGTTACATCCAATTTCGTAATGTGCTATAGTTGTTGAGAGGAGAATATTTAATTTGAGGTGAGCAAGTAATGAACGCTTTTGATAAATTTTATAAAAAAACTTTAGAAGAACGTAGAGCAATTTTGGCTGAGTATGCAGATTTAACGAAAGAAGAGCAAGCATTTTTGACATCTACTGGAGCACTTTCACTGGAAAAAGCGAACCATATGATTGAAAATACCATTGGAATTTATTCACTACCACTAGGGCTTTCGATGAATATGCGATTAAATGATAAAAACTATATTGTTCCAATGGCAATGGAAGAGCCGTCTGTTGTTGCTGCTCAAAGTTCAGGAGCGAAGTTGATTGCACAAAATGGTGGCATAAAAGGAACAGCAACAGAACGGAAAATGATTGGTCAAGTAGAATTGATTAATGTTCCAAACATAAGCCAAGCAACCAAAAAAATAATAAACAATAAAGCTAACTTACTTTCCAATGCTAATGAGGCTCATCCGTCTTTACAAAAGCGAGGCGGGGGAGCAGTTGACTTAGTTGTTAGAACTGTAGCAACAGAAGCGGGAAAAGTTTTGTTGATTGTACATTTGCTAGTGGACACAAGAGAAGCAATGGGAGCTAATATGGTAAATACGATGGTGGAAACATTAGCACCTAAATTAGAAAAATTAACAAACGGAACTGCCAATATGCGAATTTTATCGAATTTAGTGGATGATGCTACAGCCACTGTAACATGCCGGATTGCAAAAGAAAGTCTAGCAACTAAAAACCAAACAGGGGAGTGGGTTCGTGATCGGATTATCGCAGCTTATGAATTTGCAGATGCAGATATTTACCGAGCGGCAACCCATAATAAAGGTATTATGAACGGAATTGACGCTGTTGTGATGGCCTTTGGAAATGATTGGCGTGCAATTGAAGCAGCTAGTCATGCTTATGCGGCGCGTTCTGGTAGATATAAACCGATGACAAAATGGACCAAAGATGCGGAGGGCTTTTTAATTGGCGAATTGACGTTGCCGATGCCGGTTGCTTTTGTAGGTGGTTCGATTGGGGTTCATCCAATTGCTACCCTCTCCCAAAAAATCGCACGAGTGGAATCTGCAAAAGAACTTGCGATGCTCGTTTGCGCAGTCGGCTTAACACAAAATTTAGCAGCTTTAAAAGCACTTGTCACAGAAGGAATTCAACGTGGTCATATGTCACTTCAAGCAAAATCACTTGCGATGACAGCAGGCGCAGAAGCAAATGAAATTGAAGCTGTAGCAAATTTTTTGCAAGACAGTAAGCAAATGAATGTGATGGCAGCGAAGGAATACATTACGAAATTGCGGCAAAGCTAATGAGTTATAAAAAAATAAACCCTAGCTAGATTCATTTTTTGTGAATCTAGCTGGGGTTTTGTATGCCTGTCAATTGGTATCCACTTCTCTAATTGGTTTTGCGGGATTTCCTGCAACAATCATATTAGCAGGGACATCTTTTGTTACGGTGGAATTAGCGGCGATAATAGCATTTTCTCCAATAGTTATTCCAGGTAAAATAGTGGCATTGGCACCAATCCATGCTCCTTTTTTTACACAAATAGGAGATACTCTGACTCCGCGTCTTTTTGCAGGTGCCATTAAATGATTAGCTGTTATTAACATGGCTCCAGGACCAATTAATACATCATCTTCAATCACAATTCCGCCTAAATCTACAAAAGTGACATTTTGATTAATAAAAATATTTTTTCCAAAAGTTATATGCTTTCCAAAATCACTATAAAATGGTAGCGAAATATCTACTGTGGAATCGATTGTTTTTCCAGTGATTTTTTGCAAATAATCCAATGTGCTCTCTTTACTATGATACTGTGTGTTAAGCTCCGTAATTAGTCGTTCATTCGCATGTTTAACTAAATGAATTTCTTCAAAAAGAGGTGAATTTGGTAAAATATCTTTATCAACTATTTTCTTTAGTAAGTTTGATTCTTCCATCGTAAGTCCTCCTAGATATGTTTTTTCTACTGTAATTATACACAAAAAAAATATTTTTGAATAATTAGTAGAACAAATAGGTGGTTTTTCATCTTAGCTTAATAGAAAGGCACATTAGCAAGGTAGTGAAGATTCCGATGTGGACAAAATTAATTTTTTCCAACATATTGGACTATTTGCGTTCTTTTATTATTTCTGTAAGTTAGAGTAGGCGTCATTGTTTTTTTTATATACTTCGCCTTTACAAAAACTTAACAATACATTCCGAACGTTGAAACTTCTTTCATACCAATGGATTTCCGCTTTTTGCTTAGAGTTAACTTTACGAAAACAAAAAAATCTATTTACCTTACATTTACTTTCTTTTATGATGAAAAAAGAAGGTGAAAACTAGATTACAAACAAAAAGGAGATTTTCATGGGAGACATAGATATTCAGCAAATGATTTTTCAATTTATCGGAGGGCTTGGAATTTTTCTTTTCGGTATTAAATACATGGGGGACGGCTTGCAAATGGCTGCTGGTGACAGACTCCGTGATATTTTAGATAAGTACACGACGAATCCTTTCATGGGTGTGTTAGCCGGAATTTTAGTTACTGTATTAATTCAAAGTAGCTCAGGTACAACTGTTTTGACGGTCGGTTTAGTAAGTGCTGGATTTATGACGTTAAAACAAGCAATTGGTGTTATCATGGGGGCGAACATTGGAACAACCGTTACCGCCTTTATTATTGGTATTAAGTTATCCGAATATGCTTTACCAATAATTGCTGTTGGTGCAGTACTTTTATTCTTCTTTAAAAATCATAAAGTGAAAAATATCGGCCAAGTTTTCTTTGGATTTGGTGCGCTATTCTATGGACTTGATTTGATGGGGCAAGGGATGAAACCTCTTGCAGGGATGGAAACTTTCCATGAATTGACGGCTCAAATGAGTACCAACCCATTCCTTGGTTTATTAATTGGGACGATATTCACAGCTGTCGTCCAGTCATCTAGTGCTACGATTGGAATTTTGCAGGAACTTTACGGACAAGGTGCCATTGATTTACAAGCAGCGTTACCAGTTTTATTCGGGGATAATATCGGGACAACTATTACGGCGATTTTAGCAGCAATCGGAGCGAGTGTGGCTGCCAAACGCGCAGCAGCAACTCATGTTATTTTCAACTTGATTGGCGCCGTCATTTTTATGTTAATACTTCCACTGTTTACTTCCTTTATTACTTATTTGCAAGGACTCTTCGGCTTGAATCCGGAAATGACGATTGCGGTAGCACATGGAACCTTTAATATCACCAACACATTTATCCAATTCTGGTTCATTGGTGCGTTTGCATGGCTTGTAACGAAGCTTATACCGGGAGATGATTCTAGAATTGATTACAAAACAAAGCATCTAGATACCAATTTGATTGATCAGTCTCCAGGGATTGCACTTGAAATGGCACGGGAAGAAACATTGCGGATGGCAGATTATGCGAAATTTGGTTTACAAGAAGCTCGTGAATATTTAGTGAATCGTGAACCAAAACATGCCGAATCAACTGTTCAAGTGGAAGAAGCTGTCAATAATTTAGACCGAAAAATCACCGAATACCTAACGAAAATTTCTTCGGTGGCTTTAACAAATAATGAAACAGAAGAACATGCGCTAATGCTTGATACTGTCCGAGATATTGAGCGAGTTGGCGATCACATGGAAAACATTGTTGAAAATATCGACCAATTAATTAAGAACAAAGCAAAAATGTCCGAAGAAGCATCTAGTCAATTAATTGAAATGTTCGAGTTAACGACCTCAAACTTCGAACGGGCAGTAAAAGCAATGCACAAGAAGGATCGTGTCCTCGCAGAAGAAACCATCGTTGTTGAAAAAGATATTGATAAAGCAGAACGTAAACTACGGAAAGCTCACATTCGCCGATTGAATGAAGGCAAATGTCAAGTGGTGAGCGGGATTTTATATATCGATATTGTGAGTGACTTAGAGCGAATCGGCGACCATGCAAATAATATTGCTGAAGCGGTACTCGAACTTAATGAATAGAAATTATCCATAAGAAACTAGCTGGCACAAAGTAGCTAGTTTCTTTTTTTGTTAAAAATCTACACTTTTACTAGTGCTTGTGAAGCATTGAGTATAACCAAATTGTGGTGTAAAATAAGAATGATTATAAAACTAGAATGACTGGAAGTGTTTAGTCTTATGCGAAACAGAAAAACAATGGATGGAAACACTGCTGCAGCTTATATTTCATACGCATTTACAGAAGTTGCAGCAATTTATCCAATTACCCCTTCCTCCACAATGGCAGAACTTGTAGACGAATGGGCATCAAAAGACAAAAAGAATTTATTTAATGAACCAGTGAAAGTAGTAGAAATGCAATCAGAAGCAGGGGCAGCTGGAACAGTTCATGGCTCACTTCAAGCAGGGGCGCTGACTAGTACATACACCGCTTCCCAAGGTTTACTACTGATGATTCCAAACATGTATAAAATTGCCGGAGAACTTTTACCAACCGTTTTCCATGTATCTGCAAGAACCATTTCGGCAGCATCCCTTAATATTTTTGGCGATCATAGTGATGTAATGGCAACAAGACAAACTGGCTTTGCGATGTTAGCAGAAGGATCTGTCCAAGAAGTAATGGATTTATCTGCAGTTGCTCACCTTGCCGCTTTAAAAGGAAGCTTACCATTTTTAAATTTCTTTGATGGGTTTAGAACAAGTCATGAATTACAAAAAATTGAGGTGCTTGAATATAGTGAATTAGAAAATTTACTTGATAAAGCTGCCTTGCAACAATTTAGAGATCGAGCGATGACACCAAATAATCCCAAAACAATTGGTTCTAACCAGAATCCAGATATTTTTTTCCAACAAAGGGAAACGGTTAACCGCTACTATGAAGAAATTCCAGGTATTGTGCAGGATTATATGCAAGAAATTAATCAACTACGTGGAACAAATTACGATCTTGTAAATTATTATGGTGCGGAAGATGCAACAGCTGTTATTGTTGCAATGGGTTCCGTTACTCCAGTGATAGAGCAAGTCATTGATTATTTAATAAAGCAAGGCGAAAAAGTTGGCTTACTAAATATCCGTTTATATCGTCCGTTCCCAGCAGAAAACTTTTTAGCAAAATTACCGAAAACAGTGGAGCGTGTGGCTGTACTTGACCGGACGAAAGAACCAGGGGCAGGCGGCGAACCACTTTTACTAGATGTGCAAAGTGTCCTTTATGATAGTGACGTTAGGCCAAGTGTTATTGGAGGAAGGTACGGCTTAGGTTCAAAAGATGTTACACCAGACCAGATTCTTGGTGTTTATTCGCACCTAAGGGAAGAAAAACCAAAACCGCGCTTTACAATTGGGATTACGGATGATATCACAAATCTTTCAATAAAGAGCAAAGGACCTAGTGATTTAACTTCTGAAAAAACGTTCCAATGTAAATTCTGGGGATTTGGTTCAGATGGAACAGTCGGTGCTAATAAAGCAGCGATTAAAATTATTGGGAATAATACGGACTTATATGCACAAGGCTACTTTTCCTATGATTCGAAAAAATCAGGTGGGTTAACGGTTTCCCATTTGCGTTTTGGAGAGAGCCGGATTCGGTCTGCCTATTTAATCAAACAAGCAGACTTTGTTTCTTGTTCGACTTCCGCCTATTTACGTTCGTACGATTTGCTCAAAGGTTTAAAACCAGGTGGAACATTTTTACTCAATACGATTTGGGAAGGCGAACAGTTAGAACGTCATTTACCAGCTAGTATGCGTGAATATATTGCGAAAAATGATATTCAATTTTATACCTTAAATGCAATGAAAATCGCTGGTAATGCGGGACTTGGCCGAAGAATTAATACTGTGATGCAAACCGCCTTTTTCCGTGTTACCAATATTTTACCGTTCGAGAAAGCACTTGCTGACTTAAAAGAAGCTGCTATTTTGACTTACGGGAAGAAAGATATGAAAGTTGCCGAAAAAAATATCGCAGCGATGGATCAAACGGTTGCTAATTTACGCAAAGTAGAAGTACCAGCAAGCTGGGCCAATCCAGAAACTACGGCGCTTGAGAAAACTTCTGTTGACCGTCCATCCTACGTGAAAAATATTCTTGAACCAGTGAATCGTTTGGAAGGAGATACCTTATCTGTCGGGGATTTAATCTCGAACGGGATGGTGAGTGGCGCTTATCCAGCAGGTACAGCAGCATATGAAAAACGTGGTATTGCACTAGAAATTCCAGAATGGATTTCGGAAAATTGTACGATGTGTAATGAATGTGCCTTCGTTTGTCCACATGCAGCTATTCGGCCAATTTTAACAGATGAAGAAGAAATGGAAGAGGCTCCAGAAGGCTTTATGACTCGTGAAATGCGTGGGAAAGATGGTCTTCGTTACCGAATTCAAGTATCGCCAATGGACTGCACAGGCTGTAATTTATGTGCAGAAACTTGTCCAGCGAAAGAAAAAGCTTTAGTGATGAGACCATTTGAAGAAGTAGCAGCGAAAGAAAATCCTAACTGGTCCTTTGCGATTAATGTAAAACCAAAGAAAAATCCTAGTAAAAAAAATACCGTTCCAGGAAGTCAGTTCGAGCAACCATTACTTGAGTTTTCGGGCGCTTGTGCAGGTTGTGGAGAAACACCTTATGTTAAATTATTAACGCAAATGTTTGGCGATCGAATGATGATTGCCAATGCGACTGGCTGTTCATCTATTTGGGGAGCATCGGCACCTGCAACACCATACACAGTCAATGATCAAGGTCAAGGACCGGCATGGGGAAACTCACTATTAGAAGATAATGCAGAATACGGTTACGGCATGTATTTGGCCAATCAAACGATGCGAAAGGCACTAAGTAACAAGGTGTCAAAAGTGCTTGCCAAAGAAACACTTTCAGACAATTTGCGCGAGGCACTTGTCGAATGGCAAACTAAAATGGACGTAAGTGAAGACACTCGCGAACGAGCAGAACAGTTACAACTTGCACTTCTGAGTGAAATGAATGGAAACGCGTTATTAGAATCGATTTATAATGATCGCGAGTTATTTATCAAGCGTTCGCAGTGGATGCTTGGTGGAGATGGATGGGCTTATGATATTGGTTTTGGTGGAATTGATCATGTTCTAGCATCGGGAGAAGATGTTAATATATTCGTCATGGATAATGAAGTTTACTCCAATACAGGTGGTCAGTCATCTAAAGCAACTCCAACT
Organism: Listeria ivanovii subsp. londoniensis; assembly: GCF_000763495.1. Taxonomy (GTDB): domain Bacteria; phylum Bacillota; class Bacilli; order Lactobacillales; family Listeriaceae; genus Listeria; species Listeria londoniensis. The sequence continues at coordinate 993,902 of NZ_CP009576.1, forward strand.
GCAGCTATTGCCAAATTCGCTTCTGGCGGGAAATCTGTTGGTAAAAAAGATCTCGGTATTATGGCAATGAGTTATGGTAATATTTATGTAGCTCAAATTGCGATGGGAGCAAGTAAACGTCAAACTTTAAAAGCGATGGAGGAAGCAGAAGCATACCCTGGCCCGTCCTTAATTATTGCTTACACACCATGTATTAATCATGGGATATCTAGTGGTATGAAGACGATGCTAACAGAAACTCAAAAAGCTGTAGAATGCGGCTATTGGAGCTTATATCGTTATAATCCAGCGCTAGAAGAAAAAGGAAAAAATCCAATGACGATGGACTTCAAAAAAGTGGATTTTGACCAATTTGAAGATTTCTTAAAAAGAGAAACGCGTTATTCAGCCTTATATAAAGCAAATCCAGAAGTAGCTCGTAAGCTATCGGAAAAAACACGGACAGATGCAGAAAAACGCTTTAAACGATATGCAACAATGGCTGGTCTAGACTTAGAAAAAATCTTAAAGAAAAAAGTAGTCGCTGAAACTGTCAATACAGTGCCAGTTGATGACGAACGTGCTGCAAGAAAAGCAGCTAGAGAAGCTAGAAGACTGGCGCGCGAACAAGAAAAATAAAAAAAGGATCCAGAAATTTTTTCTGGATCCTTTTTTCGTTTATGATTTGTGGGAATCATAAACCATGTGGGAATGAATAGATATTCTTTAGTGAGCAAAATATAAAGAAATAGCTACTATTTTAATATAACGTCTTTTGAGCAAACTTGCACTAGTAAAAATAGTACATAAATAGATAAATATAGTTTATCTGTTGCGGTAGTAGTAAGTATAGACTTGTGAAAGTTTTATGACAATTTTTTATTGTTGTATCAATGATTTTCGTGAAGTAAACCATTTTGATACGCGTTTAAAAGTTTTTTTAAATCTTCTGCTTGTGTATGGAGCTGTTGACCAATATCTGTGTCTTTAACCCGCTTCCGATTAATTTCCATCTCAATTACTTGCCTCGTAGAAAGAATATCAGTTTCATTTTTAACAGCATCCTCTTTCGTTGTAAAAGGCTGGTGGCTAACTAGTTGTAGCCCATAACTATTAAATAGTAACGTATATCCCGCTAATTTAGTCTTTTTATGGTACGCTTTTGCAAAGCCGCCATCAATAACAAGCATTTTTCCATCCGCCTTAATTGGACTTTCTCCCTTGCCTTCTTTTACTGGAGTATGCCCATTAATGATATGACCACAATTTGCATCAAGTCCAAACTCCTCTAAAATTTGTTGACAAATTGCTTCCTCATTACGCAACTTATAATACGGATTTTTTTCTTCCGTATGAGTTGCTTTATCCGCAATAAAATATCGCTCGAAAGTAGTCATTTCGCTTTTTCCAAATAAAGAGGAGATGGCGCCAGTCCACAAATACCAAACAATATCGCTGGCATATTTCTTTTCAACTGTACCTGCGGGGCGTACATAAGCTTCTCGTGTAAGAATCTCAAATTGTTCCAAAAGTTGGCGACCAGCATAACTTTTCTTCCGTAACTCCATGGCCATAAAAGTTCCATCCTCGTGAAGGGGAATACAACCATGATAAAGCAAATTCCCATTATAAGTTAAAAACATGCTACCTTTCGCATATAAAAATTGAACATGTTTTTGCAAGCGATGACAATTTTTAAAAGAAGCAGTAATTTTTTCAATAAGCGCTTGTTCGGCAGGAGTCAATTGGTACGGATTTTCCGGATCAATTGTTGGAAAATGTGTATCAAGTAAATCATAATCTTGTCCTTTTAAACGAATTGTCCCTTTTTGATAATCAATAAAATCGAGAAGGAGACGGTGTTTCATATGGAATTCGTCATGTCGTACAATAATTTCTCCTTCTAATTTAAATTGGATAATCGCCATAGCTTTATGCATCCGTGCAATTTGTGTGATTTCGGCATTACTATACTCGAGATTCTCTTCATTCTTAGGTTGGAAATAAGTACATGGATCATCTTGATAAATAGCATCAGCAAAAAGAGCGAGTGGACGAAGGGAAATACCATAACTATCTTCTAAAATATCTAAGTTTAAATAACGAGCGGAAATTCGAATCACATTTGCTGCACAAACCTTGGAACCACTTGCCGCTCCCATCCACAAAATATCGTGATTACCCCACTGGAAATCAAGCGAATGGTAATTCATTAGCGTGTCCATAATTTTATCCGGGTACGGTCCACGATCATAAACATCTCCAACAATGTGCAAATGATCAACGACGAGTTGCTGAATTAGGCGAGACAAGGCACTAATAAATTCCTCCGCACGGTCAAGCGAAATAATATGTTGAATAATTTCTTCATAATACATTCGTTTATCATCGTCATTGTAGTTTTCTTGTAGTAACTCTTCTAATATGTAAGCAAAATCTGCTGGCATTGCTTTTCGTACTTTGGAACGGGTGTATTTAGAAGCAACATATTGACAAAATTCAATTAATCGAAGAAGCGTCGTGCGATACCAACCATCCATATCTTCTAATTCTTCCGCAATCAAATCCATTTTTTCTTCTGGATAGTAAACAAGCGTGCTAAGCGAGTTTATTTCTGCATCATCTAATTCGGTGCCAAAAATATCACGAATCTTCCGCTTTACCACCCCTGAGCCATTACGTAAAACTTGTTCAAAAGCACTGTATTCCCCGTGCACATCACTTAAAAAATGCTCCGTTCCTTTTGGCAAATTCATAATTGCCTCTAGATTAATGATTTCTGTAGCAGTTTTTGCAATAGTAGGATATTGTTTTGCAAGTAAACGTAAATATTTCATGTCAATTTCTTCCATGAGCCACTACCCCTTTTATAATTGGTATAGCTATTATATTTCTTAAATACAAGTAATACAAATGTTCTGTTCCAATATTGGTCTATACAAAAAGACGAGCATAGGCCCGTCTTAGAATACTGGATGAAGGAAATATAAAACAATAGGTAGTGTGATAATACTTAATACCGTACTAATAAAAGTAGCACTAGAAACTAAGTCAGGTTTCGTATCAAACTGAACTGCCATTAGGGTAGTGTTTGCTGCTGTTGGCATTGCCGCAAGCAGAATCATAATTTGCTTGGTCATCTCATCAACCGGAAGAATAAATGTTAATCCAAGTGCAATTAGTGGAGCAACCAGCAATTTTAAAACTAGGGCAATACCTACTTTCCCAAGCTCGATTCTTCTAAAGGAAATGACCGCCAGCTGCATACCAAGAACAATCATAATTGTTGGAATCGCTGCATCTCCAACGAGTTTTACGCAAGTCATTAAAGCAGATGGTAGTGAAATATGTAGCAATTGAAGTGCTAACCCGAGCAACGCCCCGTAAGCAATCGGCATCCGAACAACTTTTTTCATAACTGTTTTCATACCATCGGATTCTTTACTACCTTTTGCAGCAAAATATATACCAATCGTGCTCATTGCGAGTTGCTGCAAAACCATTAAAACGACAGCAATATCAAGCCCAACTGCACCAAAAACAAGGAGTACAACGGGTGTCCCGTAATTACCGTTATTCATAAATGCACTAGCTAGGATTAGTGCACAACGATCTTGCAAATTATAACCGAGTAAAAAACTAATCAAACTGACCAGTAAAATTAAAATTAAACATAGGGCAAAAATGTAAAACGCTAAATAAAGATAATCCATCGAAAGTGGATTGGTATAAAAAGTATTAAATGCTAGAAACGGGGACATTAAGTAAAGCGTTAATTTAGACAAGTTTGGAATATCAAATTTTAATGTCTTTTGGCCAATAAATCCAATTGCAAAAATCCCGAAAACTGGAAGTAAAATAAGTAAAAATTGCATAGCATCACTCTTTTCTATATGGATTGTAGATTTATTGTACCACATTCGAAAAAAGTATAAGAATTTAATTAGTATTTTTAGTTAGTGTCATTTATTTGTTCAAATGTGATGCAAAGTCATTTTTCTCTGTGAAACATGTTATTTTTTAATAAGAAAAAACAAAGGAGGAATTGCTAATGGAGTTAACAGCGAAGAAAAATTGGATGAAAATATGGTTGTTGGTTGTTGTCGCGGTTTGTTTATGTGGATTTAAGCTAGATGTTAGTGCCAGTGAAGTAACAGAAACGTATCCATTACCTGCACCAATTATTGATGCCTTTCCAGATGAAGATATTGCTAACTGGGTTGCACTGGCCACTGGGAAAGATAGTGTGGATGATGTGATTACACAAGATGATTTAGATGGGATTACACATTTAACAATGGAAGGCGTTCATTTGACAGGAGAACAATTGAGTGTTTTCAATAACGAGGTTTTTCCAAATATGAAAGGATTAACGATTGATGATGGAAGAATTGGAGCATTACCAGTTTTTACAGCTTTTCCGAACATTGAACAAATGATTTTGGTTGATGACTATGTTACATCTTTTCCGGATGCTAATTACCCAAGTTTAACCAATGTAGATTTAAGTCAAAATGATTTTAGCGATGCTTTTCCGATGTTTATTGGTATGGATGCATTGCAAAATATAAATTTATTTGATTGTAATATTACGAATGTTCCGCTTGATGCATGGAGTAACTTACAACATATTGGTGAAAATGACAATATGGCTAATTTGTCTGGAAATCATATAACAGAAATTCCGGATAGTTTCTATTTTAATGAGAAAATGGATTTTCCAATCACCGCTTTAAATGAAATCTACACGTTTGAACCGATTACTATTCAACAAGGAGAGGCCTATTCCATATACCTTCCAATCGTGAATCAGTTCACTGAACAAGCTGAAATTAGCCTCATGGGGGAATTTCTAATAGATGGAACCAGTCAGGGAATAAACGTATTAGCACCAACCGATTATTACGTCCCTATCCCCACAGAAGCTTTAACAACTGGGATTCATAATATCGAACTATATGTACAAGATTATTATGGTAGTCATTTCTCGGGTAAGTATTCAATTACTGTAACCGTAGAATAGAAATGAGTTCGTAAAGAATTAGACCTTGGTTTGTATAGAAATCCAGTTCGATTCATCAAAAGCGGAGGCATAAGTAACGGATAAGTACTGCAGTTGAAAAAGGGACAGTTTCTTCCCAAAGAAATCAAGCGATACCGCTATAGATTAGAGAAGGAACTCTAAAACAAAAAAGCTAGTGTTCCAATGCCACAAAAAAACATCGAAAAATAAAAAACAGGAGCACTTAGTAATTATAAAAATTACCGAATGCTCCTGTTTTTTATTCTCGTTTCAACATCTTCGTATTAGCTAGAAATAGTGCGGCAACGAGAAGTAAGATTGCTCCAGATAAAATGAGTGTAGAAGTCGCACTCGAATGATCGACAATAATAAAGCGAATAATCGCCGTAATCCCAATATAAATGAAATATCTTAATGGGAAATGGAAATGCGATTCAAAATATTTAACAATCAATGCAATGAACTCAAAATAAAGGAAGAACGTTAAAATATCTTGTGTCATATAATAATAAGAAACATCCGTGTCCAAAAAGAAAATATTATTAAATATCGTAAATGCCTCTCTAATTAAAAAAGCAGTGAGGGTAAACCCGACCATAATTAGTGCTAAGTTTAAAGTCACTCGAAGTAAAATTGGGACAATGGAAGAAATTTTTTCTAACCGTTTCATTTGTTTCCTCCTTTCAAAACGATATCGCTTTTTTAGTTATTTTACACTATAATGAGAAGCGTGACTATTTTAAAGGGAGGGGCTATTTATTCTAAAAAGATTTTTTAGTTATTATAAACCATATCGGACACTATTTATCATAGATTTTGGATGCGCTGTTATTGCGGCCCTTTTAGAGCTTGCATTTCCTGTTGCAGTAAATCATGTGATTGATACACTGCTTCCAGGGAAAGATTTTGGGCTTATTATGACGGCCGCTGTAGCATTATTATTCTTTTACATATTGAATACTTTTATGCAGTATGTTGTTACTTATTTTGGACATATGCTTGGACTTAATATTGAAACAGATATGCGCCGTGACTTATTCAGCCATTTACAAAAACAACCTTTTGGCTTTTACGATAATCAAAAAACAGGGAAATTAATGTCACGGATGACGACAGATTTATTTGAAATTGGAGAAGTGGCGCATCACGGTCCAGAAGATATTTTCATTTCTATTATGTCATTATTCGGTGCTTTTTTCTTAATGTTGAATATAAATGTGAAATTAGCGATATCGACCTTTATTTTAGTGCCCATTTTAACGATACTAATTGTCTACTTCAACAAGCGAATGACAAAAGTAACGACGAAAATTTTTAAAGATTTAGGAAATTTCAATGCTGGAGTAGAAAATGCGATTAGCGGCGTACGAGTAGTGCAAGCTTTTGCTAATGAACCACATGAAAATCGACGTTTTGCATTACTTAATCAAGCTTATCGCAAGTCAAAATTAATGTTTTATAAAGTGATGGGTCTTAGTTTTTCGTTTAACTATTTTCTGATGCGACTGATTAGTTTATTCGCGCTTTTGTTTGGTGCTTATTTTACAATTAATGGTGAAATTTCATATGGAGAATTTGTTGGTTTCATTTTATTAACCAATGTTTTTATCCGACCAATTGAGAAAATTAATAACGTCATCGAAAGTTATCCAAAAGGATTTGCTGGTTTTAAACGTTTTCTTGAAGTAATGGACACAGAGCCTACAATTCAAGATAAAAAAGATGCCGTACCTGCAAAAGACTTTCGGGGAGACATTGAGTATAACCGAGTATCCTTTCAATATAGCGATGGGAAAAATGTATTAAAACATATTAACCTCTCTATTAAAGCGGGAGAAACAGTTGCTTTTGTTGGACCAAGTGGAGCAGGGAAAACAACTATTTGCAATTTATTACCGCGTTTTTACGATGTGTCGGATGGGGGGATTACCATCGATGGAGATGATATTAAAGATGTCACTTTGCCATCATTACGTGCGCAAATCGGTGTGGTTCAACAAGATGTTTTCTTGTTTTCAGGAACCATTCGTGAAAACATCGCATATGGAAAACTAGATGCAACCGATGAAGAAATTAATCATGTCATCAAACTCGCACATCTTTCTAAGGTCGTAGATGAATTGCCGGATGGACTCGATACGATTATTGGAGAACGCGGAGTAAAACTATCTGGTGGACAAAAACAACGCCTAGCAATTGCGAGAATGTTTTTGAAAAATCCACCTATTTTAATTTTAGATGAGGCAACTTCTGCTTTAGATACGGAGACAGAACAAGTTATTCAAGCATCTTTAGAAGAGCTAGCAGAGGGAAGAACAACCATGATCATTGCGCATCGTTTAGCGACAATTAAGCATGCGGATCGAATTATTGTTGTTAATGAAACTGGAATTGCAGAAACCGGCATCCATGACGAACTTTTAGCTAGGGAGACAGGTGCATATAAGAGATTATACGATGCTCAATTTAATACGATTTAATAAAAAATTGGCTTCCTATCTAGGAGCTTTCATATTATTGGAAAACAGGAATTATCTAGAAAATAGTAAAGATAATTTCTGTTTTTCTTTGTGTTTTCACTTAGAGTTTAACAAGTGTTAATGACGAGCAGAATTAATTTAGTTTATATTTTAAACATAGTGTTTAACAGCATGAAAGAGAAAATCAGTTATTAAAACTTTTTTAGTAGCAAGTGGTAGAAGGAAGTATCGCGTGAACTTTCAATGAAACCGTTTGCAAAGGAAGATTACTTTCAGGGTACTTTTACAAAAATCATTGGCCATGATTTAGAAAGATTAATTATTTGGGAATTACTAATAAACGCTCGAGTGGAGGCACTCATCATATAGAGGGCAATGCCTATCACAACATTCTAAACTTAGCTTGGAATGAAGATTAAACATGAAAGGAAAATAGTAATGTCATTATTCAGTTTAAAAAGAAAGAACTATCATATCCCATTAGAAATACAAAGGCAGCAGTGGTTCAGGAACTTTATTGTTGCATTTATGGCTGTATTTGTTTGCTATTTAACAGTATACCTTCTAAGAAATAACTTTAAAGCTGCGCAGACATTATTAATTGAACAGAATAATTTCAGCACGACGGAATTAGGGATGATTGGTTTAGCTTTTTCCGTTGCATATGGAATTGGAAAAACCATATTAGGTTATGGTATTGACGGTAGAAATGCGAAAAAAATAATGAGTTTTCTACTAGGTGTTTCCGCTATTATTTCGATTATTATTGGGATTTTATTAATTACAAAACAGGCCACAACAGGGATCTTATTTATTCTTTGGGGAGCAAATGGATTTGTACAATCACCAGGGGGACCAGCCTCTTATTCAACAATTACACGTTGGACACCGAAACTGAAAAGGGGGAAATGGCTAGGTTTTTGGAATGCCTCGCACAATATAGGTGGGGCTTTGGCTGGAATTATTGCCTTTTGGGGCGCTACCACTTTTTTTAATGGTGGAGTAGGAGGAATGTTTATTGTTCCAGCTATTATTGCGCTTATTATTGCTATCATTTGCTTTTATATAGGTTATGATGAACCAGAAGAACTAGGTTGGAATTCTGCCCCCGAAATATTTGAAGAACCAGAAGAGCATGAAGAATCAACAACGAAAGATTTAACTAAATTTCAGATTTTTCGCCAATTTGTTATTAATAATCCGTGGGTTTGGACTTTATGTATAATCAATATATTCATTTATATTGTTAGAATAGGAATTGATAATTGGGCTCCAGTTTATTGTATTCAAGCTTTAGGATGGGATACGAAAGACGCAATTCTTACCATTTCTTTTTTTGAAATAGGTGCATTATTAGGTTCTTTATCGTGGGGCTGGCTTTCAGATATAATGAAAGGTCGCCGAATGCTCTGCTCTATCATTGCGGTAGCTATTGAATTCTTTATGCTAATTGCTTACTCGCAAGTAACAAGTGTTTATGGTATGTTTACGGTATTATTTATTCTAGGTTTCTTAGTATTCGGTCCTCAACTTTTAATTGGAGTTTCTGTGATAGAATTTGTCCCTAAGAGCGCTTTAGCTGTAACAAATGGTTTAACAGGAACATTTGCTTATCTATTTGGAGATTCTTTTGCAAAAGTATTCCTTGGTTATATAGCAGACCCAACTAAATCAGGTATGAATATATTTGGTTATACTTTGCACGGGTGGGGAGCTACATTCACGATTATGTTTACAGCTTTGATTATTGCAGGATTAATGATGATTCCTGTCGCATTAAAACAAGAGAGGACTATTCGTAAAATAAGTTAAAATCGTTGTTTAGCTAACAAAAAATTAGGCTTGATTTACTTACAGGTCCATATAAATTTTTGGCTAAAAAAGCATCTCTTACTTGAATTCATGGGAAATGAATTTATAGAGATGCTTTTTTGTATGGAAAAAATATGAGTAAGAAATGCTTTGTTATTTCACTACAGAAGCTTTTTTATAAAGGATAAAAATAGCTACGGTTATCAAGATGACTCCCATAAAAGCAGGGGCAGCATGACCAAATGTTATATAAATTTGACCACCAATTAGTGGACCGATAATTCGGGCAAGTGATTGAATGGCTTGGCTACCACCTTGGATACGACCTTGTTCACTGGCATCGGCTGATTTGGAAACCATACCGTTGAATGCAGGCCCAAAAATAGAATCGCCAAAGCCGAAAATAAACATGCCAATTATCAACAAGGAAGCGTGACTAAATATCGCAGAAGCCGCAATTAGACTATAACCAACAATCTCTGCGAACATCCCCAAAATGGCAATCTGTTTATCACGTAATTTAAGTAGTAGTTTAGGCATAATAAAGGCTTGCGAGAGAATATCTTGAATTCCCATAATCGAGAACATCAGACCAATTAGTGCTGGTTTCCAACTAAAACTATCTATCGTAAATTGAGAAATAATGGCCTGAAGTGAGCCATTTGGAATCCAAATTAAGAAAGCGGATACGAGTAAGCGACCTAAATTTTGAATGGAAAGAATATGGAATAGTTGTGAAAATGGATTAAGTCTTACCAAAGGGATGCTTTGCAAACGATTTTGTTTTGCAAGACTTTCTGGCATGTAGAAATAGCCGAATGCAAAATTGATTAAGGTGATGACTGCTCCGAAAAAAAGGGGAGTAGCATAGCCGAAGTGTGCGAGCAGACCGCCAAGTGCAGGACCAATAGCGGCACCCGTCCCAGCCACAGCGCTAACCCAACCAAAGTATTTTGTGCGCTGTTCTTGTGGGGTAATATCAGCAAAGAAAGCAAACAGGGTACTAACACTTCCACCAGTAATACCTTCAATAATACGACCAGCAAATAGTACCCAAAGCGCACCACCAAGGCCGAAAGTGAAGTAGCCAATCGCTGAACCAAATAGGCAAATAAGTAAAACGGGACGGCGACCAAAACGATCGCTTAAAGCGCCGAGACCAGGTGCGGCGAAAAAAACACAAAAAGCATAAACTGAGGTCAAAAGCGTGACCATCAGTGCCTGATCACTTGCATTATTTACATAAGGAGCAACTAAAAATGGGACAACTGGCATGATAATACTAAAGCCCATCCCGCAAAGAAAGACGGATATAAGTCCAAATAATAAAGTCTTTTTGTTGACTAAGTTGTTTGTATCGTGTGATTTAGATGAAAACATGTGATTCTCCAATCGATGTATGTTATTTTGTGTCCTAGGAAACATAACAACAGTTTAATGCCTTTTTGTTTCCTTGTCAACTAAAAATAAAAAAACAGCCAAACTTTGAAGGTTTGGCTGTTCGTATTTTATTCTGCTTTGATATTTAAACCCATTTTTTTAATCTCGTTGTCTAAGTGTTTACTATATTTGTCTACAAACTGCAGAACCGCAGCATATTGTTCATCGGTAACGTGTTCAAAAACAACTTTGTCTCGATTACGAAAGGATTGATGTAATTCATCATGGACTTGATTGATGGCAGATCCCTTAGATGTTAAACGAAAATAGATTTCTTTTTTATTGTCTGGTTTTTGATAACTTTCAATAAATCCTTTTTCCATTAATTTTTTGGTTAATTTACTAATAGCACTTTTGGTCATGTAGAAGGCTTCGGCGAGCTTGGTTACATTAGGATCTTCATTTTTAGCGATATATTCAATGCAGTGCACCTCGGATGGTTTATATCCTTTAAGAGATTTTTCCATTTTCACTTTATTAATCCAAGCAAGTTTATTAAATAATTCTCGTATTTCTACCATGACTTCTTCGTCCTTATCCATGTCATGACCTCCTAATTAGATGTATCTAGTAGTATAGCTATTTTTTGTGTCCTTTTCAACTATTCGTATGTTCTTGCGCAAAGTGGATAAATCGTTTTGCGGCGCTGGAAATGTATCCATTAGCTGCATGAGTAAGGTAAATGGTTCGCTCCATTCCAGAAGTGGGGACTGTAAAAATTTGCAATCGTTCAAAATCTAGTATAGCCGTTTTAGGAACAATGGAAACACCCATATTTGCTTCTACTAGTTCGAGAATACTACCAATTTCTAAGCCGTCATAGCGGACTTTTAAAGCGATATTAGCTTGCTTAAGCGCATTTTCTATGACTTCTCGAGAATAAGTATGCTCTGCGAAATGAATAAATTCCTCATCAGTGATATCCTGTAAAGTTAAGTTTTTCTTCTGAGCTAATTTATTTTTATTTGATACAATCAGAACAAATTTTTCTGTGAAAAGTGGGATATATTCAAGTCCTTCTTGTCTATCTCTTATAGTACTAATTCCAATATCACTCCTGTTGGTTAAGATATCCTTCAATACTTGTTTGGCTGGGACTTCTTTCAGTCGTAAAATATTTGTTGGATAGTTTGATTGAAATTTTTTTAATAGCTCTGGCATAAACGACAATCCAAGTGTAGGAACAAAGGACACTGAAACTTCACCAAAGTCTGGATTTGCTAAGGTGTGGATTTTTTCTTGTGCAGCCAGCCACTTAAGTTGCAATTCTTTTGCATCAGCTAAAAAGACTTTGCCGACTTTATTTAACTGGATACTTCGATTTTTTCGGTCAAATAAAGGTAAGCCAAGTTCTGCCTCTAAATTAGCAATTGAGCGACTAAGCGCAGATTGTGATAGTGCGAGTTTCTCACTAGCTTGTGTCAAGTGACCGGTTTCAGCAGTAACAATAAAGTAATGTAATTGATTAAAATCCACTTTTCATCCTTCTTTCTATGTGTAAAATGCATCGAAACAATCGAATGAATGATTTGTTTGTTATTAATGCTCATTATATAATAAAAGGTGCAAAAAAGAAATGAAGGTGTTAGCCAGTGGAAAAAGGCTACTTGTATATTGCAATCGCAACGATTCTATTTAGTTCGATGGAGATTGCCATTAAACTAACGAACGGAACATTTAACCCCATTCAAATTACATTTTTACGGTTTGCGCTGGGTGGGCTATTTTTATTACCATTAGCCGTAAAAAAATTAAAAAAAGAGGCTAAAAAACTTACAGCGAAAGATATTCGCTTTTTTTGTTGGTCAGGTTTTTTCTGTGTCGTTATTAGTATGATTTTATTCCAATTAGCAATCGGGTATACAAAGGCATCCACGGTTGCAATTATCTTTAGTTGTAATCCAGTTTTTGTGCTTACATTTGCTGCTCTTTTTTTGAAGGAAAAACTTGCTGGGTTAACGATTATTTCTATTATTGTGAGTCTAATTGGTATTGTGGTCATTATTAATCCTTTTGAAGTGGTAGATCCAATTGGGATATTGCTAGCAGTTTTAGCAGCGATTACCTTTGCAATTTATAGTGTTTTCAGTCGTTTCGGTACAAAGAAATATCATTATAATGGCATTTTAATCACTTGTTTTTCCTTTATTTTTGGTAGCGCAGAGCTTTTAGTCATTATGCTATTCACTCATATTCCAGTGATTGCAAATAGTTTTATGACAAACGGCTTACCGGCTTTTGCGAATGTTCCTGTTTTTAGCGGGATTGGATGGGCGTCTTTACCACTATTGTTTTATTTAGGTATTGGCGTGACAGGAATTGGTTTTTCTAGTTATTTTCTTGCAATGGAAAATGTGGGTGTATCACTTGCTTCACTTGTCTTTTTTATTAAACCAGCATTAGCACCGATATTCGCATGGATTATTCTTGGCGAGAGCATTAACTTCCATACCGCGATTGGTATTATCATCATTCTTATCGGTTCCTTCCTTACATTTATCGCTTCAAGAGAAATTCCGAAAATAACTCTTTTAAATGAAGAAACACCAAAACCAAGATAAAGCTTCTTGGTTTTTTTGCAAGAAAAATGCCGGCAGTATGACAGTTGCGTGCAATGAAAGCGCTTTTTGTTAAGAGTATGTAAATTATCATTCTTATCAATATTATTTCCATGTAAAGATTTGTTATACTTAATTTATAATATTCGGAAGGGACTGAATGGATTGGAGATATACCGCAAAAGCGCGGCAGAAATATTGGAACAACTAGAAGCAACTGAAAAAGGTTTAACAACTAGTGAGGTTACAAAAAGGCAAGAAAAATACGGTTTTAACGAACTGAAGAATAAAAAGAAAGATCCAGTCTGGAAACTTTTTCTAGAAACCTTTAAAGATCCAATGGTGATTGTTCTGGTCATTGCAGCACTTGTTCAGTTAGTCTTAGGAGAAGTGGTTGAATCGCTCATTATCTTTTTAGTACTGATTATCAATTCCATTATTAGTGTCGTCCAAACGAGAAAAGCAGAAAGTTCACTCGATGCTTTAAGAGAAATGTCTGCACCGGTTGCAAAAGTTATCCGTGATGGCAGCAAACAGAGTATCCACGCGCGTGAACTTGTTCCTGGCGATATCGTTCTTCTCGACGCAGGTGATTTTGTCCCAGCAGACGGGCGCTTATTTGAAAGTGGTTCGTTGAAAATTGACGAAGGTATGCTGACAGGAGAATCGGAAGCTGTTGAAAAATATATCGATACGATTTCAGAGGAAGTGGGGCTTGGCGACCGTGTGAACATGGTATTTAGTGGCTCACTTGTCGTGTATGGTCGTGGTATGTTTGTCGTAACAGGAACAGCTAGCGAAACAGAAATTGGTAAAATAGCTGGTCTTTTAGAAACAGCTGAAGCAAAGCAAACACCTTTACAAAGAAAATTAGAATCCTTCAGTAAAAAATTAGGGCTTGGTATTCTAGCGCTCTGTATTTTGATTTTCGCTGTGGAAGCTGGACGCGTATTCCTTGGTAATGATTCAGCGGATATGGCAACAGCGATATTAAATGCCTTCATGTTTGCAGTAGCAGTGGCAGTTGCTGCTATCCCAGAAGCACTTTCTTCTATAGTGACGATTGTACTTGCCGTTGGGACGAACAAGATGGCGAAACAGCATGCGATTATTAGAAAGCTACCGGCAGTTGAAACACTTGGCTCCACCAGTGTTATTTGTACTGATAAAACCGGAACATTAACACAAAATAAAATGACGGTGGTTGACTATTATTTACCAGATGGAACGAAAGAAAACTTCCCTGACAGTCCCGAAAAATGGTCAGAAGGAGAGCGTCGACTGATTCATATTGCTGTTCTTTGTAATGATTCGAATATTAATTCAGAAGGAAAAGAACTCGGTGATCCGACAGAAGTGGCACTAATTGCTTTTAGTAATAAAAATAACCAAGATTATAATGAAATTCGTGAAAAATTCATTCGTGAAGGGGAAATTCCGTTTGACTCTGATAGAAAACTGATGTCAACGCTCCACACATTCGGCGAAAATAAAGCCATGTTGACAAAAGGCGGACCTGATGTGATGTTCGCTCGCTGTAGTTATGTTTTCCTTGATGGAGAAGAAAAACCAATGACCGATGAAATTTTAACGCAACTAAAAGAAACAAATGAAGAATTTTCGAATCAAGCGCTCCGAGTTCTTGCTTATGGTTACAAACGGATGGCAGCTGATTCAACAGAGCTAAGCTTAGAAGATGAGCAAGATATTGTTCTTGTTGGCTTAACAGCAATGATTGATCCACCACGGGAAGCGGTTTATGCTTCGATTGAGGAGTCGAAAAAAGCAGGAATTCGCACAGTCATGATTACTGGAGATCACAAAACAACGGCACAAGCAATTGGTCGCGATATTGGCTTAATGGATGCCGATGATATTGCTTTAACTGGTCAAGAGCTAGACTCGATGCCGGAAGAAGAACTTGATAAAAAACTAGAACATATCGCTGTATATGCTCGTGTTTCTCCAGAAAATAAAATTCGTATCGTCAAAGCTTGGCAGAAAAAAGGAAAAATTACTGCAATGACCGGAGATGGTGTGAACGATGCTCCCGCTCTGAAACAAGCCGATATTGGCGTGGCAATGGGGAGCGGAACAGACGTTGCTAAAGACTCGGCGGCAATGATTCTAACGGATGACAATTTTGTATCGATTGTGGATGCAGTTGGGGTTGGTCGTACTGTTTTCGACAACATTAAAAAATCGATTGCGTATCTTTTTGCAGGCAACCTGGGAGCAATTATTGCGATTTTATTTGCGCTCGTACTAGATTGGATTAATCCATTTACAGCGTTACAATTACTATTTATTAATTTAGTCAATGATTCCTTGCCAGCGATTGCCCTTGGTATGGAGAAAGCGGAACCTGATGTGATGAAACGCAAACCGAGAGATATTAATGAAGGTATCTTTGCTGGCGGAACGATGCGCGCGGTCATTAGTCGCGGAGTGTTAATTGGTGTTGCAGTTATTATTTCACAATACATCGGTATGCAAATTTCACCTGAGATGAGCGTGGCAATGGCCTTTACGACACTTATCTTAGCTCGTACGTTGCAAACATTTGCTGCTCGTTCCAATGTCCAAACTGCATTTGGCGCAGGATTTTTCAGCAACAAATATGTTATCGGTGCAGTATTACTTTGTTTCGTATTATATGGAGTTACTGTTTTACCAGGAGCCCGCGAAATCTTCTCTATCCCGGCATCATTCGGGCTACATGAATGGTCGATTGCAGCTGGACTTGCACTTGGAGCAGTCATTATGATGGAGATTATCAAAGTGATTCAAAACAAATTTTTCAAAGAAGCATAAGAAAAGCAGAAATTCCCAGCTAGAACCAAGGGGATTTCTGCTTTTTTAGTATGCTATAATGGCGTTAAAGACAAGCCGATAAAGGAGAGAAAAAATGATTCAAGCTATTTCAGTAGATATGGATGGCACTTTTTTAGATGCGCATGGTGAATATGATCGTGGACGTTTTGAAAAAATTTATGCGAATTTGTTAGAAAAAGAAATGAAGTTTATCGTGGCGAGTGGCAATCAATACTATCAACTTAAATCTTTCTTTCCAGGTAAAGATAGAGAGATTTATTATGTTGCCGAAAATGGAGCTGTGATTTTTCACAATGAAGCGTTAATAACTGTCAATCAATTTCCAAAACATTTAGTTGAAAAAATTCTCTATACATTGACTCAAGAATACCTAGATTTACAAGTGATTCTTTGCGGGGTGAAGAGTGCCTATTTACTTAAAGCAGCTAATCCCACTTTTAAAGAATTTGCCAAAAAATATTATGTTGAATTAAAAGAAGTGGAATCTTTTGTCACGCTGCCAGAGGACACTTTTATTAAATTTGCTTTAGATGTAGCAATTGACCAAACAGCGCAAATTGTCGAACAACTGAATCAGACATTTCAAGGCGATATTCGCGCAGTAGCAAGTGGACATGGTAGCATTGATATTATTATTCCAGGCGTAACAAAAGGAAGTGCAATCAAGCAGCTTTTGAAAGAATGGAACATGAGTAGTGAAAAGCTACTTGCTTTTGGAGATGCAAATAATGATTTAGAAATGCTTGAGCTTACCCCTCTTAGCTACGCGATGAAGGAAAGTAGCAAAGAAGTGCTTGCAAGAGCTAAGTATGTGGCTCCTTCAAATAAGGAAGCAGGAGTATTAACAACGATAGAATATTATTTAAATGCAGAAAAAGAAAAGTAAGCAGCTACTTGTTTGTATTGTAAATAAAATGAACTGTGCCAAAAAGAGAAAATTTATAGTGAAGTAACTCCCTGGTTATTAGTGAATCCTTTATAATATCCAATATATAAATAGAACCAAAAGCAGACCTCCATGGAAAAAATGGTTGCGTTCTTTTGGTTCTAATAATAAAAGAAAATAACTAGCGTAGTGACAAGTAAATATCATGTGTTGCTACTTATTTCTGATGGGAACTAGCCTGTAAATCAATCGCTTTATCATATAATAGCAACTGGACAAAACGGAGGCGCATCTATAGTCCTCCTTTAATATACCCACCAAATAACTACACCAACAGTCCAAACCATCGCTAGCGGAACAAGAATCCGGAACTTTGTTTTTTGTGTTTTATGATGAAAAAGTTGCATCGACATCCAACTGCCGAATGCTCCGCCGAGAAACGCTGTAAGAAGAAGGGCAGATTCTGGGATACGGTAGGCATGCTTGATTGCTTTTCGTTTATCAATAGCGAACATTAGAAATGAAATAACTGTCATCGCGATGAAATAAATCGTTAAAACCATGATTAACTCCCCCTTTAAATTGCTAAAATAAACTTTATTGATTAGAATAAAAGCATACCACAAAAGAAAGCAGGGATAAAATGGCAAAGGAAATTATTCAAACAAATAATGCGCCAAAAGCACTCGGACCTTATTCACAAGCGGTAAAAGTAAATAATTTTATTTTTACATCTGGACAGCTTGGAATTAATCCGGAAACAAAAGAATTAGCTGAGGGAGCGGTTAAACAAGCAGAACAAGCCTTTCAAAATCTTTCCGCTGTATTAGAAGAAGCGGGATCAGGACTAGATAAAATTATCAAGGCCACGGTTTTTTTCAAAGATTTAAACCAATTTACAGCAGTTAATGAAGTATATGCGACATTCTTTTCCAATGATTTCCCAGCTAGAAGTGCTTTCCAAGTAGCGAAATTACCCCTCGATGCTGAAATTGAAATCGAAGTTGTCGCAGAAGCATAAATATTCAGAAAAAATTTGACAATCAATTAGACGAAACGATATAATAATAATCAATTACATAGCAACTTATCAAGAAAGGTGGAGGGTTCTGGCCCAATGAAACCTTGGCAACCGGAGTTTTCACGGTGCCAAATCCAGCAGATAATACTGATAGATAAGGCATGCGAATCAGGTAAATTTCTCTTTCCCTCAAAAGCTGTCTTTTAAGGGGAAGTTTTTTTGTACATAAAAATAACTAGAATTGAGGCGAACAAAATGAAACAAGTAGCACCATTTTATGCAGACCATGTAGGAAGTATTTTACGGACAAAGGCGATTAAAGATGCACGAAGCAAATTCGCGGCAGGCGAAATTTCAGCGAAAGAACTACGCAAAATCGAAAATACAGAAATCAACTATATTGTTAAGAAACAAAAAGAAGTTGGGCTAAAAGCAATCACGGATGGAGAATTCCGCCGAGCATGGTGGCATTTTGATTTCCTGGAAAATTTGGATGGGGTAGAAGGATACGATGCAGCAGGTGGAATTCAGTTTAGCCAAGTGCAAACAAAATCGCATTCGGTGAAAATTACGGGTGCCATTGATTTTACGACACATCCTTTTATTGCTGATTTTCAGTTTTTAAAAGAAGCCGTTGGTACGGATCATGTGGCAAAGCAAACTATTCCAAGCCCAGCAATGCTTCATTATCGCGGGGATATTGAATATCAGCCATATCTGGATAATCCGGAAAAGTTTGCTAGTGATTTAGCAAAAGCATATCAAAAAGCAATTCAGGCCTTTTATAACGCCGGTTGTCGCTATTTGCAATTAGATGATACTTCTTGGAGTTATTTATGCTCAGATAAACAGCGAGAAGTAGTTCGGGAACGTGGTTTTGACCCAGATGCCCTACAAGAAACATACAAAAAATTAATTAATGAAGCAGTGAAAAATAAACCAGCAGATATGGTTATTACAATGCACATTTGCCGGGGAAATTTCCGTTCTACTTGGATCGCTTCTGGTGGCTATGGTCCAGTAGCGGAAACTTTATTTAGTAACCTAAATATTGATGGCTTCTTTTTGGAATATGATAACGAGCGATCCGGTGATTTTGCGCCTTTAAAATATGTTAATCGAGCGGATCTTAAAATTGTCCTTGGCTTGATTACATCCAAAACTGGCGAATTAGAAGACGCGGAATTAATCAAAGCACGTATTAAGGAAGCGAGTGAAATGGTTCCACTTAAACAATTACGACTTAGCCCACAATGCGGCTTCGCTTCTACGGAAGAAGGAAATATTTTAACGGAAGAAGAGCAATGGGAAAAATTACGTTACATCGTTAAAATTGCAAAAGATGTTTGGGGTGATTAAATAAGTGAAAGAACTAGTTGAAAGTTTTCAGTTAGTTCTTTTTTTATCTTTACAAATAGGACGGTTAGCGCTAGAATAAGTGTTCTAGAAGGAGGCTATTCCTTTGAACACTCAATTACAACAAAAATTAACATTACTGCCTGAATCGCCTGGATGTTATATATATAAAGATGAAAATCAAGAAATTCTCTACATTGGTAAATCAAAATGCTTAAAAAACCGAGTAAAGTCTTATTTTACTGGCAAACAAGTTGGCAAAACAGCGCGACTCGTCCGGCAAATTCGCGATTTGGAACTCATTATTACAAGTTCTGAAAAAGAAGCATTGCTGCTCGAAATGATTTTAATTCAAAAATACCAACCGCCTTTTAATAGACAATTAAAGGAAGGGCCAAGTTATCCCTATATCAAAATTACCAATGAGAAAAATCCGCACATTGAAGTAGTTGTTGAAACAAAAGCAGATGGGGCACACTATTTTGGCCCTTATCCAGGTCGATATTCTGCAAGACAAACCGCGATGTTAATCGAAAAGTTATATCCATTATGTAGATGCGACGGAAAACCAGGTCGCCCGTGTTTGTACTATCATCTAGGTCTTTGCTTAGGCCCATGCCAAGCCGAAATCGCCCCAGCTGTGTATCAAGCACAAATTCAAAAAATCACTCGGTTTTTAGAAGGCGATGTCAAAGCGGTCAAAACCAAACTGACACAAGACATGCAAGTTGCGACTGAAAAACTACAATTTGAAAGAGCTGCGGAACTTCGTGATACCATCCAAGCCATTAATGAAACCATTGAAAAGCAGCATATTATTTTCCCAGGGTTAAAAAACCGTGATCTCATCGGTTGTTACGAACAAGATAATCATTTAAGTGTTTTTGTCTTTTTCGTTCGAAATGGTGCAATCAATGGAACCAAATGGCACGTTTTTGAAATCCAAAAGTCGCTTCAAGAAGATTTGGCAGACTTTATCAATCAATTTTATCAGGATCCAAACAATATCCAACCAAAAGAGTTGCTGATTGCAGAAAAAATAGATAAAATGTCTTTGTCAGCCTCACTTCAAAAAGTAACATCCTTTCCACAAAAAGGCGGGAAAAAGAAACAAATAAATTTAGCAGTCGAAAATGCCAAGAGTACCTATATCGCTTATGCCAAAATGAAAGAATATGATTTCGAAAACCAATTACACAATAGTTAGAAGCTAGCTTTCACTGATTAGCTTCTTTCTTATGTTGTGTTGAAAATCTTATCGCAAATAACTATGGTCAATAATGTACCCTTATGGTAAAATCTTACGAGGACGGAAAAATTCAATGCTACATAAAATAATTAATTATAGCTAAACATATATAAAGGGAGGACAAAATATGAAGAAATTTTCACGCTTCATACTTACAATGGCGATCGCTTGTGTGGCCATGTTTATTTTCACAGGAAACGGGTTACATGCCAAAGCGGCAGAAGAAACTTACTTAATTGGGACTGACACCACTTTTGCCCCTTTTGAATTTGAAAAAGATGGAAAACATGTTGGGATTGATATGGATATCCTGAAAGCCATTGCCAAAGATCAAAATTTTAAATACGAAATTAAAGCAATGGGATTTAATGCAGCAGTTCAAGCACTTGAAGCTAACCAAGTAGATGGTGTTATCGCTGGGATGAGTATTACAGACGAGCGAAAACAAAAATTCGATTTCTCTGATCCGTATTTTGATTCCGGTGTTGTTATGGGAATCCTGAAAGATAACGACAAAATTAAAAATTATGATGACTTAAAAGGGAAAAAAGTTGCTGTTAAAACAGGGACAGAAGGTTATGCCTTCGCAGAAAAAATAAAAGATAAATACGGTTTTGAAATTGTTGTATTTGACGATTCAGCCCAAATGTATGATGACGTTAAAACAAGAAATTCTGTCGCATGTTTCGATGATTATCCAGTACTCGCTTATGGTGTTCAAACAGGCAATGGGTTAAAAATCGTAACGGAAAAAGAAAAGGGGAATTCTTATGGATTTGCAGTTAACAAAGGCAAAAACAAAGAACTCTTAGAAAAATTCAACGCCGGTCTAGTGAACATTAAAGCAAGTGGCGAGTATGACGAAATTCTTGAAAATTATTTAGGAAAAGATGCAGTAAAAGAAAATACAACAGAAAAAGGTTTTATGGGAATTATTAAATCTTCTTGGCCGGCACTTTTAGCTGGGATGTGGCTAACAATCAGACTAGCTGTTGTTTCACTAATTATTGCTTTTATAATTGGGATTACATTTGGCTTTATGAAAGTAAGTAACAGCAAAATTTTACGGGGCATTGCGACTGTTTATGTAGACATTTTCCGTGGAACACCTTTAATCGTTCAAGCATTTTTCTTCTACTTTGGTATTCCAGCCGCGCTTGATTTTAGGATGCCAGTATTCTTAGCCGGTGTCATTGCCCTAAGCTTGAATGCAGGTGCCTATATGGTCGAAATCGTTCGTGGAGGAATTCAATCCGTCGACAAAGGACAAATGGAAGCTGCACGAAGTCTTGGTTTACCACACAAAAAAGCAATGTTAAAAGTTGTATTGCCACAAGCCATTCGGATGATGATTCCGTCCTTTATCAATCAGTTCGTTATCACGCTAAAAGACACCTCGATTATGTCGGCAATCGGACTAGTTGAATTAACACAATCCGGAAAAATTATTATGGCGCGTACGTTCGAAAGTACCTGGACATGGCTCATTATTGGAATCATGTATCTAATCGTCATTACTATTTTAACCAAAGTGTCGGATCGTTTAGAAAGGAGGGTACGAAATGACTAAACTCAAAGTAACCGGACTTAAAAAAAGTTTTGGGGCGAATGAAGTGCTAAAAGGCATTGATATCGAAGTGAAAGAAGGCGAAGTGGTTTGCGTAATTGGGCCATCTGGTTCCGGAAAAAGCACCTTCCTTCGCTGCATGAACAACTTAGAAGAAATTACAGCCGGAGAAATCATTGTCGATGATTTTAACATTACTGATAAAAAAGTAGATATTAACAAAGTACGCGAAAATATCGGAATGGTGTTTCAACATTTTAACCTATTCCCACATTTATCCGTCTTAGAAAATATCACGCTTGCTCCGGTAGAACTGAAAAAAATGGATAAAGAAGCGGCGAAAAGCAATGCGCTTCGTTTATTAGAACAAGTGGGTCTAAAAGAAAAAGCAGATGAATACCCAAGTCAACTTTCTGGGGGGCAAAAACAACGGGTTGCGATTGCTAGAGCTCTTGCAATGGATCCAGATATTATGCTATTCGATGAACCAACCTCTGCACTCGATCCAGAAATGGTCGGAGAAGTACTAGCCGTTATGAAAGAATTAGCTAAACGTGGAATGACCATGATGATCGTCACACACGAAATGGGATTTGCTCGTGAAGTTGGCGATCGGGTTATCTTTATGGATGGTGGCTATATCGTTGAAGAAGGTAAACCAGCAGATATATTTGACCATCCAACAAATCAAAGAACGATTAGCTTTTTAGATAAAGTTTTGTAAAAAAATAATCACTAAAAACAGAAATTCTCTTTAGTAACCAATAGAGAATTTCTGTTTTTTTGGTCTGAAACAGTACATCTAGAAAAAAATAATGACTAAAAAAAATAAGATTCAAGCTGCTTTATTAGGAAAAAAGTCTATTTTTAGACAAAAATAAAAGTTTGGAATGGCTCAGTACCAACGATTTATAATTTTATATATTCGCTATAAATATACTTTCACGTTTTTGACACAATATAATTTTTTTCTTTTATACAATGATTCATTTTACTTGGGGGTCGTTTATAATAATTTTGTATCGAATGATGCATTTATTGAAGCAACCTATTTTATACTACAAGGAGATTGGAACATGAAGAAAATATTTAAGCTTTTAGTCATTATTTGTGTTGTGATTGTCAGTGCAGTTCCGTTCAGCACTTTTGCAAAAGAAACGGATGCTACTGATATAGAACAAGAAACTACAGCTTTAAAAGGGGATAATTTGGAAACGACTACTCCAGATAATCAAACAGAAATAAAAGACGAGTCAACTGCAACAGAAGACAAAGCTAAAGAAACTAAAAGTAAAACAGAAAGTGGCACAAAAGAAACCAACTTTCAAACAACAAGTAAGACCGAAAGTGACGCAAAAGAAACATCCGAACCAAGATTAATGGCTGGTGATGCTACTGAGACCAATTTAATTCCAGATGCTAATTTAAGAGCAACCATTAATACAAAATTGGGAAAACCAAGTGATTATATGCCAACGGAAGCTGAGTTGGGAAATTTAAGCGGAAGCTTGGATTTAAGAAATACAACTTATACAACCCTCAATGGTTTACAGTATTTAAAAAAAGTCATGGCACTACAAACAGTTGGGATTACAGCACCAGATGAGGATTTATCTTATATCGCTCAAATGAGTAGTTTGATTTTTTTACAAATCAATACTAGTAGCTTTAAAACAACTGCAGGACTTGAACCACTTACTAGCTTAAGATCATTTCAATGGACTAACAATGGCCAACAGGAATCAGGTACAGGTTCAGGCAATGAAATGGGTGGTAGTTTAGATCCTAGAACTGCCTATGATTTTTCATTTGTAACAAATAATACTACTTTGAGATCTTTAGAAATTGAGGGGGTATATTCCGTTGATCCAAAATATAGCTTCTTAAGTGAATTACCTGAATTGGATCATGTAAGCATTACTGTTTCTAATATGAATGATATTTCATCGCTTGCAGGATTAGACAAATTAACTTATCTTAATGTAAATGCAAATTATATTAGTGATTTATCTCCACTAAAAGATCACCCTGTTTATAAGGATATAAGTGCAGGTTCTCAAGTAGTTGTTCTACCTGAAAGAGACGTATATCAAGGTGATAGTTTAACCATTAATAAACCGATTAAACCTGATACATCAGCAATTGAATATACGCTTCCTGCGAATCCAGTTACTTCGATTGATGGAGATACAATTGTCATGTCCAATGTTACAAATGATTGTATCGTGAATTATCGATTATATAATTATGAAACTGGGGAAAATGATATTTCTACTCCAGGCGTTATGATGGACTTTACGAGTACCGGATTTTCAGCTACTGGTCAATTTAACGGACAAATCATCCAGCCAATCAATGTAAAAGCTCCAGCAGTGGATGCAGCCCCAGTTACTGTGAAATATGTAGATGAAAGTGGAACAAAGCTAGCAGATGATACAATTTTAAACGGTAAAGTCGATGAAACTTATAACACTACTGCCAAAACAATCGAAAACTATCAACTGAAAGAAACGCCTGCGAATCAAACCGGTACTTTCACTTCAGAGCCTCAAACAGTCACTTATATTTATACGTTAAACGATGGGGCGCCGGTTACAGTCAAATATGTAGATGAAAATGGTCAAAATATAGCACCTACAGATACGTTAACTGGAAAAATTGGTACTGCTTACCAAACAAGTGAAAAAATGATTGACGGTTATAAACTAACCAAAACGCCAACGAATGCATCTGGAGTTTTTGGAGTTGATGCGCAAATAGTCACATATGAGTATGAAAAAGAAACCAACATTGATCCAATTAATCCAGTAGATCCAGTAGACCCAGTAGACCCAGTAGACCCAGTAGACCCAGTAGACCCAGCAGATCCAGCAGACCCAACAGATCCAGCAAATCCTATTAATCCAATAAGCCCAGCTGATCCTGTTAAGCCAAATGATCCAACGAATCCACTTAATCCTACTTCTGATCCAGCTGTAGTTAAAGCAACAGAAAAAACTAACTTGCCTCACACCGGTGATACAACAAATCATTCCATGGGCTTAACGCTGGGAAGTTTGTTCCTTGTGTCGGGAGTTATTTTACTAAGAAGAAAGTGAACATCTAATTTTCAAAAGAAGGGCTGAAAAGTCTCAGCTCTTCTTTTAAAGTTATAAATGAAACTCCAAAGCTTGAAGGAATACTAAGCCTAGCCTTGCGGTGAGAACGCCAGCTAAAAGAAGCAACTACATCAGAATTTTTTTTGCAAAAATGTGAAAAATCATTTGTTCAAACATTCACAAAATTCGTTTTTCAGAATCAGTTAGGACTACTTCTCTAGCTGTTGATATAAAAGCAACTTCCTCTTTTGACAAAAAACAGAGTACATATTACAAGGAGAATGGAAAATGAAGAAAATACTAAAATTAGTTGTAATTACATGCGTATTAATTCTCAGCATCGCACCTTTTAGTAGTTTAGCAGAAGAAACGGATAAGGCAGAACAACAAAATGCTAGTGGGAAAGAAACCAATGTTGATGCTCCTTCTACTGAAAATAAAGAAGAATCAACGGAACCAGTATTGCTTGCAGGAAACAGTGATGCCACTTCTTTAGTCCCCGATGATAATTTAAGAGCAGACATTAACGCATTGCTTCAGAAACCAAGCGATTATCAGCCAACCGAAGCCGATTTAAATAATGCTACAGGGATATTAAATTTAACAAACAAAAACTATACTACATTAAATGGTTTGCAATATTTAAAAAATGTTTCGACACTTCAGATTGTCGGAATCACAGCTCCAGATGCTGATGTAGCTTATATAGGTCAAATGAGTGCACTTACTACTTTATGCGTTAATTCAAGTAGTTTTGAAACCACTTCTGGACTAGAACCACTTCGAAATTTAACGAGTTTTGATTGGTCTGCAAATGGTCCGGATGTGGTTGATGATGAGGCATTTACAGCTGAACCAAGAGCAAAATTTGATTTTTCTTTTGTAGCCAATAACTCTAATTTGACTATGTTAACTTTTGATTTAGTTTATTCCACCGATCCTAGTTATGCGTTTTTAAGCCAGCTCGGAAATTTAACTTATATCAGCCTTACCAATTCCAACATGAATAACGTCGCAGCAATTGCTGGGTTAAGTAAGCTAAATTATCTTAATTTAAATGTTAATAATATTGCTGATTTATCACCGCTTAAGAATCACCCTATTTATACAAGTACTTATGCAACAGACCAATTAATCGTTTTATCAGAGAAGGAAGTTACCTCAGGCGATAGTTTAGCAATTGATAAACCAATTCAGCCTGATGATTCTGGAATTGACTACACATTCCCAACCAATCCGAGTATGGTGCTGGAGGGAGATAAAATTGTCATGTCGAACATAACAGAAGGTTGCATTGTTGATTACAAATTATATGATTATAAAACAGGCGAAAAAGATATCCTAGCGCCTGGTGTTTCTATGAACTTCACGAGTGAAATGCTACATTTTGATGGTCGAATTATTCAACCAATTACCGTGAACGAACCAGCTGCAGATGCTGCTCCTGTCACAGTGAACTATGTGGATGAAAATGGAGCAAAAGTTGCGGCAAGCGAAACTTTAACTGGAAAAGTAGACGAGCCTTATCAAACAACTGCCAAAAAAGTGAGTGGCTACAAATTAACCAAGACGCCTACTAATGTAATTGGTGTATTTGAAACGAAAGCACAAACCGTTACTTATATATACAAAAAAGAAGCAGCTGTTAATCCAGTGGATCCGACAAACCCAACGAAGGCAACAGATCCGTCAAAATCAACAGAAATCAGCGTGCAAGTGAAAGCTGAAACGCCAAAAAATACGAACTTGCCAAAAACAGGTGATACGAAATCCAATACACCAATTTTTCTTTTTGCGGGCACTTTACTTATAATTTCAGGAATTGTTTTACTGAAAAGGAGCCCTAAAGCGAAATAAATGACAATAAATGTAGCTTGTTTCTTTATATTAATGAAGAAACAGGCTATAAGATTCGGTTTTCAAACGCTTTCTTGAAAAAATGCGAGTTATTAGGTTGATTTATGAAGAAATAGGGTATTCTTAGGAAAGAGAATATGTTAAAGTAAAGATAGAGAGAAAAACTAAAAAGAGAATGAAAAACAAATTTTTGAAGATGGAGTGATGAGTTTGGATAGTAATCAAAAAGATTTGAATCAAGTAATCCGTCAGCTCAAAGAAAAAGGCATAGTAGTAGAAAAAACGAAATCGCGAAAAGATATTTGGCAAGCTGTTAGTACCAAAGCAATCTCTAACATGAAACTTCGATTGCAGTAAATGAAAAGTGAAAGATTTTTATGTGTGTTTCAATCGTCCTGTGTACTCGGAAAAGTCATAAGACAGATTAAATGACACATGAAATCTCTTCACTTTTTTATTTGTCATCAATTAGTCACCTAGTTTTGATGTTTCTGTTATCCTTTTTAGCCAGAAATGTTGTATGATGGATAGGAAAGCTTTTACCTATTAAAAGAAAATAGAATTAGAGTGAGGCAAATAAATGAAAAAAGAAGCGGTTAATCAACAAGCTATTTATGTTCATATTGATCATGTTATTAATAATGTAGCGACAAGTGGCATTTCTTTTGGTGATTTTTTAAATGGAGTCGGGCAACCGCCTGAAAATATTTTACTGATTAAACACAATATAGAAGACGCGTCATACAATGCACATACAGCTTTTCATTATCTTGAACCAAACGATTTAGCAAATATTCCTAAAGAAAACTTTAGTCCACTTTGTTGGATTGATTTTGAAGATGTAGAACTTCTCAATCAATTGACACCGCAAGAAGTGGCAGAAATGCTTTATTTAGCACATACAGGTCGCCATCTGCGCTCTCCATTTTATTATAAGTTGCAAAATAATTTTGTTTACTTAACGAGAGAGGACGGCCGCTATAATAAAATTTATTATCGCAATTTAAATCATTTTTATATATTACTTAGTTTTGTTATTGCACGAAAAACATCAGATCTTGTCAACGAAAAAACATTCTTATCCTTTGGTAAGAAAAAATACGTTGCTGAACCGCCAGTAGAATTACTGAAAAAGATGTCAGATCATTTTCGTGATGGTGCCTGTATCGCATTCGATGATGTCGTTAAAACTCGAACACAAATCGAGGTACCAATTGGTTTAGGATTAACCGAAGAAATGACCGAACTCGAAATCTCGTCAAAAATATATTATGAGCAAGAAGTGGCGAAATTAGTTTATGATTTGAAACAAAATGAATGGAATTATATTGAGAAATAAAAAATCAAACTTTTTCCTTTACGTTTGATTTTTTATTTGGTATCATTTAACTAATGAACGTTAGTTAGGAGGATGGCTAATGACGAAAAAACTAGTAAAAGAAGCAGCGTTATCCCTTTTTGCAGAAAAAGGATATGATGGTACAGCTCTTTCAGAAATAGCTAAAGTAGTTGGAATCAAAACACCATCGTTATATGCTCACTTCTCGTCGAAAGAAGCCCTTTTTTTAGAAGTATATCAAGATAGCATTCAAGCGGAATTGAGGGGGTTACAACAAGTATCACAAAAGGAAAGTTTGGTTGGAGAAGAGAAACTCCGAAAGATATTCTTTGTGGCGACAGATTTTTCCAGTAATCCAGATGAAAAAAAATTCTTTCAGCGGGCGGTTTTCTATCCACCAAAATCGCTTTTTCAAGAACTAAAGGAAGAGACGAGGACTTATGAACAACTAACGAATGATATTTTGCGGGAAACGTTGGAACTTATAGTAACAGAAGCAGTTCTAGTAAGGTGGATGCATGTATTTTATGCACTATTAGATGGTCTAAGTGTGGAACATGGAATTTATGATGAAACGGAATTTGAATTGCGCCGGAACTCCGCTTGGGAAGTTCTCGCAAGTTTACTTAAATAATTGGAGGTAAGGAAATTGGCTTGGTTTTATTTGATTTTGGCAGGTTTATCAGAAATTGTTTGGGCTTTTGGATTGAAAGAATCGCACGGATTTACAATGCTCGGTTGGAGTCTTTTGACAGTAGCCTTTTTAATTGTTAGTTTTGGCTTATTTTCGATTTCCATGAAGTCGATTCCGATTGGAACAGCGTATGCCGTGTTTACCGGAATTGGTGCGGCAGGGACAGCCATTATTGGTATGTTATTTCTATCAGAAAGCGTTTCTTTTTGGAAAATTATATCGTTACTTGTGTTATTAACAGGCATTATTGGATTGAAGTTGGTCGACGGTCAGGAATCAGAAAAGGATGGTAGATAAAAATGGATTGGATATTCTTATTTATTGCGGGATTATGTGAAATGGCCTTTGTTGTAATGCTGAAGCTTTCAGAAGGGTTCAAACGATTTGGCTATGCGGCATTAACTATTTTATTTATGTCAGCGAGTTTTTTCTTACTATCTCTCTCTCTTAAAACGATTCCAATTGGGACAGGTTATGCAATTTGGACAGGAATCGGCGCAGTCGGGAGTGTAACACTTGGCATGATTGTCTTTAAAGAACGAAAGAGTGCTGGGAAATTGTTATTTATTACGATGATTATTGCCGGTGTGATTGGATTGAAATTAACATCTGGAGTTTAATAAAGTAGGTTGAAAAAGTCCTTTTTGGAGTAAGAGAGCGTTGGTCTTATTTAAAAAAGAAGATTTTTTCAACCTATTTTTTAGTTATGCCTTTTCATCTTGCTAAAACATGGTAAAATAGATAAAGCGAATAATGACGGAGGGGTATTATGAAAACCAAGTTAATTTTATTATACGGTGGAAAATCCGCAGAACATGAGGTTTCTTTACAAACGGCATTTTCTGTAATTAATGCACTAGATTTAAATAAATTTGAAGCACAACCAATATATATTACAAACGAAGGGGAATGGATACAAGGCCCACTCCTTTCTGGGAAATTAGACTTTGTGGAGCAATTGCGTTTTGCGGCAGCTGATAAAGTGGAACTTGCTTTAGTAGAAACGGAGAAGTCGGCGGGAGAACTTATTAGCCCAGCTGTTTTAGAAGCAGATGGACAAGAGACTGTTGTGTTCCCATTGTTACATGGACCAAACGGAGAAGACGGTACAGTACAAGGATTATTTGAAGTATTAAATATCCCTTATGTTGGGAATGGTGTGCTTGCTTCATCAGCGGCAATGGATAAAATCGTTATGAAAAAGATCTTTGCAGATGCAGCGATTCCTCAAGTTCCAGCAGTAGCTGTTCGTTTGATTGACTGGAAGAACTTTCAGGATGAAATGGTTACCGAAATGGAAGAAGTACTAGAATACCCAGTTTTTGTTAAACCAGCAAATCTTGGTTCTAGTGTTGGTATTAGCAAGGCGACCAATAAACAAGAGCTAACGGAAGCGATGACTGAAGCATTTTTATATGATCGTCGTGTAGTAGTAGAGCAAGGTGTAATTGCTCGTGAAATTGAAATGGGCGTACTTGGAAATGATACACCCATTTGTTCCGTACCGGGTGAAATTTTGCCAGAAGGCGCTGTGGCAAAATTTTATGATTATAAAGCGAAGTATCAAGACAATAATACTGCGCTTATTATCCCGACAGAAGTAGAGCCAGAAATTTTAGCACAAATGAAGGAATATGCTATTCAAGCGTTCTTAGGTTTAGATGCAAGTGGACTTGTTCGTGCTGATTTCTTTTTAACAGATGATAATCAATTATTCTTAAATGAAGTGAATACGATGCCAGGATTTACGCCTTATAGTATGTATCCACTTTTATGGCAAGAAACAGGATTACCTTATCCGGCCCTAATTGAACGACTGGTTGATTTAGCAAAAGAACGTCATGCAGCAAAAAATGCACTTAAATATAAATTAGAAGACTAAAATAAGCGAAAGGCAGTTTTCATCCAAGGAAGCTGCTTTTTTATGGAAGCGAGCGATTGATTTTGAAAAAAACAGTAGGCGAAGTAGTAGGCATGTTAGATAGCACTATTCATACAGATGCATTTCGCGATGTCGTTATTACTGGTGTTTGTTTTGATACGAGGCAAATAAAGCCAGGTGACTTATTTGTGCCATTTGTTGGGGAATTGCGTGATGGTCACGAATTTGTCGGACAAGCGCGAGAAATGGGTGCGGTCGCGACTTTCTGGCAGAAGAATGTACCAAATCCACCGACTGATTTTCCAGTTATTTTAGTAGAGGACACCTTACTAGCTTTGCAAGAGATGGCAAAGAAATATATCCAAGAAGTGAAACCAAAAGTTATTGCAATCACTGGTAGTAACGGAAAAACAACAACGAAAGATATTATGGCTGCGATAGTTGAAACAAGCTACAAAGTACATTATACCGGTGGGAATTTTAATAATCATATTGGCCTGCCTTATACGATTTTGACTATGCCGGAAGATACTGAAGTGGCAGTACTTGAAATGGGTATGAATCATCGACATGAAATTGAAGTGCTATCTAAAATTGCCAAACCAGATATTGCCATTATCACAAATATCGGCGAAGCACACATTGAATACTTAGGTTCACGCGAAGAAATTGCGAAGGCGAAATTAGAGATTACTGCTGGGCTCAGTCCAAGTGGAATTTTAATTTACCCATATGAGGAAGCTTTGCTGTTAAGCCATATTGATGGAGACTTTAGACAATTAACTTTTGGGAAATCACAGGAAGCCGAAATTTATCCTCTAGCTATTCACGCTGAGGCAGAAGGTACCGCATTTGTAACAAATTGGGAACCTGATTTAGAAATTTTTGTACCAATTATTGGAGAGCATAACGTATTTAATGCTATGGCGACAATGCTAGCGGCAAGAGAGATTGGCATCGAAGGCGAAAAAATCCAAAAAGCACTTCGGAATATGGAACGCTCTAAAAGTCGCTTAGAATGGCTAACAACAAAAAACGGCACAAGGATTTTAAATGATGCCTATAATTCTAGCCCAACAGCCCTTAAAACCGTTTTAAAAACGTTTATGCATATGGATTCGCAAGGGAAACGGAAATATTTAGTGCTTGCCGATATGTTAGAGTTAGGCGAATTGTCTGAGCAGCTGCACAAAGAATCTGCGGAAGTGTTGGAAGAAGGAGCAGTTGAGAAAGTATTCTTATATGGTGAAGCGATGAAAGCTTTCGAGGAAGTTGCTAAAATAAAAATTGGTCAGAGAAAAGTTCAACATTTCGACACGAAAGAATCGCTTGAAACTGCCCTTCTTAGCGAAATGGATGGAAATGAATGGATACTGGTCAAAGGTTCTTATGGAATGGGCTTGAAAGATGTGGTAGAAAATCTTATTATTAAGTGACGAATAAATTCGGATAGACTGATATTGCCGATTAACAGGTAATAATTTGGACAGGAGGAAAGGCATAATGGTTGCTTGTTTGTGTATTCATGGTTTTACAGGTTCACCAAAAGAGGTGGAGCCACTTGCTGATTATTTGCGAGAGCATACAGATTGGGATATACTCGCACCTACATTACCAGGCCATGATCACCTGCGCCACTTGAAAAATGTGACGTATAAAGATTGGATTGTTTTCGTAGATAGCATCTTGAGTCAAATGTTAAAAGAAGACGAAGAAGTATACATTATTGGTTTTTCCATGGGTGGTTTACTTGCTGGATGGCTTGCCAGGCACTATCCAGAAGTGAAAAAACTAGTATTACTAAGCACCGCAGTAAATGCGATGGAATGGCCACAAATTGTCGAAAATTCCAAGCAAGTATTAGCCGAAGCAAAAGAAGTCACACTTAAAAATAGTCCAATGTTCAAACGTTACCAAAAAAAAGTGACGGAAACTCCCTGGGCTTCCACACTTCAATTCCAAAAAATGGTAGCTTTAGCCAAACCTGTTTTCGAACATATTGAAATTCCGACTTTTATTGCGCAAGGTAGCAATGATTCTGTGGTTCCTGCTGAAAAAAGCGTTCAATTTTTAATGGATAGTATTCCGGGACCAAAAGAGTTATTTATTTTAGAAGGCTCGGAACATGTCATTTGTCAAGATAAACAAGCGGAGCAACTTTTCGAAGCGGTATTGGCATTTTTACAAAAGGATCTCGCAGTTTTGAAGGTAAATTAATAAAAACGATTCAGCTTATGGTTGTTGCTGAATCGTTTTTTTGATTGCATTAACAGAATCACGGACAATTAAATTAGTTGCAAGTGCCAGATGAACAAATCCGTCATCTGGTTTTCTTATGCGATTGTACATCAATTCTACTGCTTTTTCACCCATAAAGGATAAATTGGTGCACATCGTTGTCAGTGGGGGTTTGCTAAGTACTGTAAATTCGGTATTATCAAAACAAATAATCGATATGTCATTTGGTATAGTGTAGCCTTTGGACTGCAAATACGTATTTAAAATAAATCCTAGTCCAGAATTAACGCAAAACCAAGCAGTTGGTAGCTCATCTAGTGCGTCTAATGTTTTATAAAGGCTCGTTTGTTCTTCTTTAATTTGAGTGATAGCATGTTTTTCATTAAAAGGGATTTGATAGTAGTTTAGCGCTTTTTTATATCCTTCTAATCGTTCCTCGTAACTTGGGGAAAATGTAATATCACCGAGAAACCCAATTTTTTGATGGTTATTTTGGATTAAAAATTCAACCGCAGTGAATGCGCCATCTTTATTTTGGCTAATTACGGCATCGGCTTTTAGATGAGGATCGTGATGATCGATTAAGACGACAGGTATTCCAAGCATGGTAATTTGTTTGCTATACTCTGTGTTGATATGTGAAAGTAAGAAAATGCCAGTCCAATTTTCATTTTGAAGTTGTTCGGGAATTTGGTGTAATTCGGCTTCCTCGTCTGTTACGGGGAAAATAACTAACTCTCCTTGGCGTGCGATGATGCTTTGTTTCATATTATCAATAATTTCTCCAAAAAAACTTCGCTGCGATAATGCGAAAGAAGTGGCTAAAAGAGCAAATTTCTCTTTAACAACTTCTCTAGCTATTTCTTTTTTATATTTATAACCCAGTTCATCAGCCATTTTGAAAACAGCTAATTTGGTTTGTTCGCTGACACCGTTTTTATTGCCTAAAGCTTGTGATACGGAATTCTTGGTTATATTTAGCTTATCAGCAATATCTTGCATCGTTACTTTCTTCATTACTTCCCCCTCCATCTTTCCTTTTTTATTCTATTATAGAAGTTAATTCATAAAATAGCAAAAATTATATAATTAAAAAGTAATGTCGTAAATAATTTTATGTCCAAAGAAATCATATCATTTTAACACCTATATAAAAAGACTTTAAAAAAGTAATTATTGACATTACAAAAAAGTAATGTGATAATGTAATCGTAATCAAGCGCTTACAATTACAAAAAAGTGAAATTAGGAGGATTATTGATATGAAGATTAGAAAAATTGCTTATGCAGCCCTCAGTATTGCGGTTGCAGGGTCACTCTTAGCTGCTTGTGGCGGCGCGGGAAGTAACGGTAGCGATGACAGTGGGAAAACAAAAGTAACATTTTGGGCCGCTCCAAATCCTACACAAGTAAAATATTGGGATGAAATGGCTAAAGCTTACGAAAAAGAAAATCCAGATGTGACTATTGAAGTTAGCCAAATGAAAGAAAGTCCATCTTCTGAAGCGACCATTCAATCAGCTATTGCCTCTAAAACGGCTCCAACAATGTCTGAAAATATCAATCGTAGTTTCGCAGCACAATTAGCTGATAGCAAGGCAATCGTTCCTTTAAATGATGTTAAAGGCCTAGATAAGGTAGTAGATGAACGGAATATGACAGAAACAATGAAGTCTTGGGAATTCTCTGATGGCAATCAATATGTGCTGCCAGTTTATTCTAATCCAATTTTATTTGCATGGCGTTTAGATACGCTAAAAGAACTCGGCTATGATGCTCCTCCAAAAACATATAGTGAAGCGCTTGAAGTTGGTAAAAAACTAAAAGCAAAATATCCAGATAAAGTACTTTGGGCAAAAGGGGATTTATCTGATCCAACCGCTTGGATGCGTTGGTTTGACTTTTTCCCACTTTATGACGCAGCTTCAAAAGGCAATGCTTTTGTAGAAGATGGCAAATTGGTTGCTGATGATAAAGCTGGAACAGAACTGCTTACTTTTATGTCAGAATTACAAAAAAATAAATTGCTTCTTTCTAGTAAAGCAACGGATCCGTTTGAAACAGGAACGAGTATTATGGCTGATAATGGCCCTTGGACTTTCCCTAACTGGGACGAAAAATTCCCAGAACTTAAATATAATGAAAACTATACAATCAGTTCTCCATTAGTACCAGATAACATGGCTGATGAAGAAAACATTTCTACATACGCTGATTCTAAAGGCGTTGTCATGTATGCACAAGCAACAGATAAAGAAAAAGAAGCAGCGATGGATTTCTTGAAATTTGTATATAGTGATGATGAAAATGATTTGAAATTCTTGGAAACAACCAATTTAATTCCAGCTCGTGATGATGCGACTAAAAATGATGCATTTACAGCATTCTTTAAAGAGAATCCAGAATTAGAAGTTTATGCAGCCAATGTACCATATAGCATTCCAGCGATGGATGATGCGAAATACAATGACATCCAACAAATTATCGGTGAAGAAGCGTGGAACCCGATTGTTCGTGGGGAGAAAAAACCTGTAAAAGCTTGGTCAGACATGAAGAAAGCTGAGGACGGGGTGCTTCAAGAATGAAGCGGCGAAATAACAAGTTGGGCTGGTCTTTTACCAGCCCGTATCTCATATTCACAGCAATCTTTTTCTTAGTACCTTTAGTTTGGTCGATTTGGTTATCCGTGACGGATTGGAACATGATGAGTCCGGAAATCAATTTTGTTGGTTTGGATAATTTTATCAAAGCATTTACGAGCCCAGCTGTGCAAGCATCCTTTTTTGTTACGTATAAGTTTTTAATAGTGTTCGTACCAATGGCACTGATTATTTCAATGGTAGTAGCAGTTTTGGTGAATGGTCTTCCAAAATTTAAAGGTCTTTATCTGGTTGCTTTTTTTCTGCCATATTTATCTTCGGGTGTTGTAACGTCACTAATTGTACAAGGTCTTCTTTCGTACAATAGTGCGCTAAATGTATTTTTGCGCGGCCATTTTGGTTGGGATATTGATTGGCTCGGAACACCGATGTCTGCACTTGTCATAATTTCCTTGATGATTGCTTGGAAAATGTCAGGTTATTACGCGCTCATTTTAATTTCTGGGCTTGCAAGTATTAATCATGAAATTTACGAAGCAGCTGCAATGGATGGATCTGGTCGGTTTAGAACTTTTTGGAAAGTCACAGTACCAATGCTTTACCCAGCGTTATTTACTGTTATTGTACTCGCGGTAGGAGTTAGCTTCGGGATTTTCACTGAGGTCTATCAATTAACTGGTGGTGGGCCGAACTTTGCAACAAACACATGGCAAATGGAGATTTTTAACCAAGCATTTGTTAACTTGAATTCTGGTTATGCTTCTGCTATTTCACTTATTGCTGCAACTGTCACATTTGCATCGATTGGTGTTATTAAGAAAATGTTGGAGAAATGGGGTCAACGAAATGGTTGGACGTAATAGTAAAGCAGGTAAAATTGTTCGATATATCCTAACAACTTTACTAATGCTAGTCATGATTTACCCATTTATTTATCTGGTGCTGAACTCATTTGCGGCTTGGGATCAGGTGGATAAAAAGTTGATTCCTACTGAATTTACGATGCGTTCGTGGGATTGGCTGTTTGGGAATTCTGTTGTAGCTGCCCCAGCACCATGGATTCATGCGTTTATTAACACGATTATTGTATCCACCATTGCAACAGGACTTATGCTGTTGTTTGGACTGATGGTTGGTTATGCGTTAGCAAAAGTGGATTTTAAAGGGAAACGATTGGTTAATAATGCGATTTTATTCCAAATGTTTTTCCCGGCAATTATTTTGTTAATTCCACAATTCCTAATGATTACAGATATGGGGTTGTTAGACACGTATGCTGGGATGATTATTCCAACAATGCTAAGTTTGTGGGCAGTGTTTATGTATACAAACTTCTTTAAAGCTATTCCAGATACATTAATTGAAGCGGCAAAACTTGACGGAGCAAGCGATTTGAAAATTTTATTTCGTGTTGTTCTGCCGATGTCGAAATCGATTACAACGGTTATCTTTTTATTCCTATTTACAGACAGATGGACCAACTTACTTTGGGACATGCTTGTAACGAAGAGTGATAGCACGGTAACCCTTAACGTACTGATTTCGCAAATGTTTGGTCCGTATGCAACTTATCCTGGTCCAATGTATGCAGCTTCGGTATTACTAACGCTTCCTCTCATTATTTTATTCTTATTCTTCTCGAAAAAGTTCCAAGAGGGAATGCAATTTACTTTGAAATAAAAGGAGCGACAAGTCTTGGAGTTTTGGCGCGGTAGTGTTTTTTATGAAATTTATATGAAGTCTTTTCAGGATAGTAACGGAGATGGTTTAGGGGACTTCAAAGGACTTACGAGTAGGCTGGATTATTTAGCGGATTTAGGGATAGACGGTATTTGGTTGACGCCGTTTTATCCTTCACCGCAAGTCGATAATGGTTATGATGTCTCGGATTATTGTGCAGTCAATCCGGATTATGGTACTATGACTGATTTTCGTGCGTTTATGAAAGAAGCGAACAAACGAGAAATAAAAGTAATTATTGATTTAGTGTTGAATCATTCTTCCACAGAACATGCGTGGTTTAAGGAATCTCGGAGTAGTAAAACAAACCCAAAACGGGATTACTACATTTGGCGAGAAAAACCGAACAACTGGGAATCTTTTTTTGGAGGTTCTGCATGGGAGTTAGATGAATTAACCAATGAATATTATTATCATAGTTTTGCTAAAGAACAAGCCGATTTGAATTGGTCAAACCCTGCTGTCCAAAAAGAAATGGAAAACGTATTAGCATTTTGGTTAAACGAAGGAGTTGCCGGATTCCGGTTAGATGTAATTAATAATTTAACTTTAGTACTAGAATTTCCAGATAACCCAACTGAAAACGGGGAAATGAATCACTTATATGACCGAAATCAACAAGGACTGGAAGCAGCATTAGAACATATTGCCGAGTTTTGTCGACGAGAGCAAGAAACGTTTTTAGTTGGTGAAATTAGCTCAGATAATTTAACGGAAATTGCGCGCTATAGCTCGAAAAAAATGCTGGATGTTACCTTTAATTTTAATTTTGGGAGTGTCAAAAAAATCGACGCGGAGTCTGTCTTCGCTTCTTTAAATGCGATGGAAAATGAACTTCAAGCTGGACAATGGCCTACGCTTTTCTTTGGAAGTCATGACATGAGTAGATTTGCGTCGCGACTTGCAAATGAGAATCTTTCAAAAACAAAACTATTGGCCTTTTTGATGTTAACTGCAAAAGGAATTCCGTTTATTTATTACGGTGAAGAAATGGGTATGCCTGACATTGATTTTACTTCAGTGGATGAGATGCGTGATATTCAAGGGGTTTCAGCATATTATCAAGCGTTTGAACGAGGTGAAAGCCTAGATAATGCACTGGAAATTGCTGTCCAAAAAACACGTGATAAAGCGCGTGGCCCAATGGTATTTCCAGACGGGGAACCATTTACGACGGGTGAATCATGGATAAAGTCAGCTAGTTTACCTGAAAAAGAAGCTAAGTCGATGTGGGAATTTTACCAAGCGCTACTAACTTTTAGAAAAGAAAATGAGTTTAAGGAAAAAGAATATACCTATTTAAAACTCGATGGAGAATTGCTTAGTTACCGACGTGGCAACTTTTTATTCCTCATTCATTTTGGATCAGAGCCCGTAGCATATACACCTAAAGAAAAAACCACACTTGTTTTTGGGGAAGCATTTATTGAAAAAACGAGTATCAGTATAGCGGCGTATTCTGGAATTGCACTGAGAGTGGAGGATTAACATGAAACAAATTCAAGTATTACTAAAAGAATACCGTGAAACGGCTACGGCAAATGGTACGAAAATCCATTTGAACGGAGTGGTAGACAAAGATGTTTATAATATTACAGCGCCATTTCAGTGGCTCGGAAAAGAATTTATCGCTGGCCGAGTGGAATCACGCGATAGTGAGTTAGCGGAAGTACACTTTTTTGAAAAAACAGCGGAAGACAACTATCAAATCGTAGAAAATACAACAGTTTTAGCCCTGCAAGATCCTTTTGTTACTTTTGTGCAAGGAGAACTTATTTTAGGTGGCGTAGAAGTATTTGAAAAAGAAACGGATCCGACGAAACTAGATTGGCGTACAAATTTATATCGCGCGAAATCTCTAATGCAATTCGAGAAAATTCTTACCGGACCAATTGGAATGAAAGACTTACGAATCAAAGAATTAGCGGATGGTCGGATTTTGGTTTTAACCAGACCTCAAGGCGAAAAAGGCGGACGCGGAAAAATTGGCGCAACTGTTATTGATTCTTTAGACGAATTAACAAACGAAAAAATCATTGCAGCACCACTTTTGAATCGGAATTTTTCTGGGGAAGAATGGGGCGGCGGGAATGAGATTCATTTACTTGAGGATGGTAAGATAGGTGTTCTTGGTCATATTGCTTGTTTTGACGAAACTGGTAATCGCCATTATTATTCCTGTAGTTTTCAATTAAAGGATGACTTTACACAAATCGAACAAGAAAAAATTATTGCGGAACGAGCGAATTTTGCGCCAAGTGAGCCGAAAAGACCTGATTTAGCTGATGTTGTATTTAGCGGTGGTTTAATTAGAAAATCGGACGGATATGCAGAGCTTTATGCTGGAATTGGTGATTCAGACGCGCAAAAAATAATCATTCCAGATCCATTTAAAAATAACTAATAGTAGGAGTTTTGTAGACAAATGAATATTTATCGTTATGAAGAAAACCCATTAATTACACCACTAGACGTAAAACCGATTCACGACGGATTTGAAGTAATCGGTGCGTTTAACGGCGGTGTTGCAAAATACAACGGCGAAGTACTTTTACTGCTTCGTGTTGCTGAGAAACCAGTAAGTGAAAACCCAGAAATAGTTCTTGCACCAGTTTATAATGCAAAAGAAGAAAAATTAGAGTTACAATCATTTCGTTTAGATGATGAAAAATATGATTTTGAAGATCCGCGAATGA
Organism: Listeria ivanovii subsp. londoniensis; assembly: GCF_000763495.1. Classification (GTDB taxonomy): domain Bacteria; phylum Bacillota; class Bacilli; order Lactobacillales; family Listeriaceae; genus Listeria; species Listeria londoniensis. The sequence goes on from NZ_CP009576.1 coordinate 1,034,252, forward strand.
TTCGTCATAAAGCAAAACTAGAAGGTTTTTCTTATTTAACTTCGCTTTCTTATATTCGAATTGCCCGTAGTAAAGATGGTCATCATTTCACTTTAGACGAAAAACCATTTTTATATCCATTCAATGAATATCAAACGTTTGGAATTGAAGATGCTCGTGTGACACAAATCGGTGATACCTATCATGTGAATTTCAGTGCTGTATCGGAGTTTGGTGTAGCAGATGCCCTTATCACAACGAAAGACTTTGAAAACTTAGAGTATCAAGGAAATATTTTTGCTCCTGAAAATAAAGATGTCCTTATTTTTCCAGAAAAAATTAGTGGGAAGTATTATGCGCTTCATCGTCCAAGCTTAAAAAGTATTGGTAATTTAGACATTTGGATTGCTTCTTCCCCTGATTTACGTAGTTTTGGCGATCATCGTCATTTACTTGGTATTCGACCAGGAGAATATGACAGCGGGCGTGTTGGCGGTGGTTGTGTACCAATTAAAACTGAAGAAGGGTGGTTGATTTTGTATCACGGTGCAACGGAAGAAAATCGTTATGTGATGGGCGCTGCACTACTTGACTTAGCTGACCCAACGATTGTCCTAAAAAGAACGACTACACCAATTTTGGAGCCAGAAGCGGATTATGAAAAAAATGGTTTCTTCGGAGATGTTGTTTTTGCTTGTGGAGCAATTCAAGAAGGCGACACACTGCATATGTATTACGGCGTAGCAGATACCTCGATGGCTGGTTGTGATCTGAAAATAAGCGAGATTTTGCGCCAGTTAGAAGTGGAAAGTAAATGACTTGGCAAAACTATTTGAAAGATTGGCAGGAAGCTGACTTATCAGACGACTGGAAAGCGGAATTAAAGCAAGTGGAAGCAGAACAGGATCGCTTTGAAGGCTACTTAACTTTTGGAACTGGTGGTATGCGTGGGAAAATGGGCATTGGTTCTAAACGAATGAACATTTTTACTATTAGAAGAGTGGCTCGGGCACTTGGTGAATATGTCGTGGCAAACGGAGGCGCAGAAAGTGGTGTTGCCATTGCTTATGACTCGAGAAATAATTCGAGCTTGTTTGCAAGAGAGACAGCGAAGGTTCTCTCGGCGCTAAGTGTGCGCGTCTATCTTTCCAATACGATTCGACCAACTCCGGCATTATCATTTTGCGTGCGAGAAAAAGCTGCATTTGCTGGCGTCGTTATTACCGCAAGCCACAATCCATCTATTTATAATGGCTTTAAAGTATATGATAAAAATGGCTGTCAAATAACTTTAGACACTGCTGAAGAAATTGCAACGTACCTAGAGCGGATAACGAATATTTTTACAATCCCGATTCGCGAACTTCCTAACTTGCTTGTTACACCTCTTGGAAAAGAAATGGACGATGCTTATTTAAAAGCGCTTCAAAAAGTTGTTTTCCGGCGTGACCTGCTGGCGGATTATGGGAGTGAACTAACTGTTTGTTACACACCGCTACATGGTGCTGGAAAAGAACTTGTCATGCGAGGTCTTACCGAAAACGGCTTTTCTAATGTAGCAATTGTACCAGAGCAAAGTGAGCCAGATGGTAATTTTTCAACTGTTGTTTCGCCAAATCCGGAAGAAGTAAATAGTTTCGAACTTGCTAAAAAACAAGCCAAGAACATCCACGCTGACATTATTTTAGCAACCGATCCTGATGCAGATCGTCTCGGAGTAGCAGTTTTAACGAAAAATGGCGAGTACCAAATTTTGACTGGAAATCAGTTAGGCGCATTGTTACTTGATTATATTTTAGCAGCGAAACCCAATTTAACATCAGAAGATACGATGATTAATACGATTGTAACCGGAGACTTGGGCGGGAAAATTGCGACTGAACACGGCATCAACCATATCCAAACGCTGACTGGCTTTAAATTCATTGGTGAAAAAATCGCGGAGATGGAACAAGGAAAAGCTCAGTTTGTCTTCGGTTATGAAGAAAGTTATGGCTATTTAATCGCGCCATTTGTTCGTGATAAAGATGCAGTCCAAGCGGCGTTACTCGTGTCGGAAATGGCTCTTTATTATAAAAAAGAAGGCACTACCTTGCTTCGGAAATTGACTCGTTTATATGAAAAATATGGATACTACGAAGAAATATTGCATACAATAACACTCGAAAGTGCTAACGGGAAAGAACAGATGATCCAAGTAATGGAAATGTTACGTAAGCAGCCGATGTTTATTCCGGAGATAAGCAGAGTGGAGGATTTCGAGGCAAGCGAACGCGTTAATCTTACAAACGGAAAAGTATCGCCAATCAATTTGCCAAAAGAAAATGTTTTAAAATTCTATTTAAAAAACAATTCTTGGTTTGCGATTCGCCCATCAGGAACAGAACCAAAATGCAAGATTTATTTCCAAAGCACAGGTGAAACGAAAGAAATCGCCGAAAAAATAATGAATGACTTGAAAAAAGATGTTTTAACTTTATGGGATTAATAAATAGCTGAAAATCATATTCTCGTGATTTTCAGCTATTTTGAAAAGAGAAAGTAGTTGAAAAAACCTAAAAGCCACTGATAATCGTACAATTAAGAAATAAATAGGTTTTTTATTCGATAATAACGTTCAATTATAAGCTTTTGACGTTGAAAAGAAAAGATTAGTATGTTATGATGATAGATGGAAGTTTATTAGGTTTAAATTTAGCCTAGTGATTAATGAGGGCTTTTTTATTTGATGCGTTAGAACTGCTATAATGGCAGAGAAAAATTCTGATGCCGTGAATCATTTTGCTTGGTGCGCCCAGGCTTTTCTATTGCAGAAAAATGAAAATGAAAGATAGCAGTTTTCATAAAAACAACTGCAAATGAACAGACAAACAATCGTAATAAGCGTATTGTGATGAATTATAAAAGTAGCTCTCCTACCAAACTTTAAACAGGTAAAGGAGAAATGACATTGACAAAATTTTCGGAGTTCGGACTGGACGAAAAAATTGTAAAATCAGTAAATCGGATGGGGTTTGAAGAAGCAACGCCAATCCAAGAAAAAACAATTCCACTAGGATTAGCAGGTAAAGACTTAATCGGACAAGCACAAACAGGTACTGGTAAAACAGCCGCTTTTGGTCTACCAATGATTCACAAAATTGACCAAAAAAGTAATAACGTACAAGCTTTAATTATCGCTCCAACACGGGAACTTGCAATCCAAGTTTCAGAAGAGCTTTATAAACTCAGCTATGACAAACATGTACGTGTGCTAGCGGTTTATGGTGGTAGTGATATCAGCCGTCAAATCCGTTCACTTAAGAAAAACCCACAAATCGTAGTTGGTACGCCAGGACGTATTTTGGATCATATTAACCGTCGCACACTGAAACTAGACAACGTGGAAACACTTGTACTAGATGAAGCAGACGAAATGCTAAACATGGGCTTCATTGACGATATCGAAACTATTCTTAAAGAAGTACCAGCAGAACGTCAAACTTTACTATTTTCTGCAACAATGCCTGATCCAATTCGCCGTATTGGTGAACGTTTCATGCATAGCCCAGAACTTATTCGTATTAAAGCGAAAGAAATGACTGCACTATTAATCGAACAATTCTTCGTAAAAGTGCACGAAAAAGAAAAATTTGACGTATTATCGCGTTTGCTAGACGTACAAGCACCAGAACTTGCTATTGTTTTTGGTCGTACAAAACGTCGTGTAGATGAATTATCTCGTGCGCTTGATATGCGTGGTTACGTGGCTGAAGGTATCCACGGTGACTTAACGCAAGCAAAACGTATGAGCGTACTGCGCAAATTTAAAGAGGGGAAAATTGATGTTCTAGTTGCAACAGACGTAGCAGCACGTGGACTTGATATTTCCGGCGTAACTCACGTATATAACTATGACATTCCTCAAGATCCAGAAAGCTATGTTCACCGTATTGGTCGTACTGGTCGTGCTGGTAAAGAAGGTATGGCAATTACATTCGTACAACCTCGTGAAATGGGTTACCTGCGTATCGTAGAAGAAACTACGAAAAAACGTATGCAGCCACTTCAAGCTCCTACTTGGGACGAAGCTTTTGCAGGCCAATTACGTGTAGCAACAGAAAAAATTCAAGAAGCAATTACAGAAGAAAATCTTGCCGATTACAAAACTTTTGCTAATGAATTATTAGAAAAATATGATGCAACAGACATCGCAGCTGCAATGCTTAAAATGCTAGCTAAAGAACCAGACAAAACACCAGTTCATATTACCGAAGAGCGTCCATTACCATCTCGTGGTGGTGGCGGCTACAAAGGTAAAGGTGGAAATGGTAAAGGCGGCAAAGGTGGCGGCGGCTATCGCGGCGGAAGCGGTAAAGGCGGAAGCTATCGCGATCGTAACAACAGTGGAAAAGGTCGTCGTAGCGGCGGCGGTTCCGGTGGTGGAAACGGTTCTGGCGGCGGAAATCGTGATCGTCGTGGAAACGGCGAACAACGTCCAAGTGGTGGCGGAAACAAAGGAAGCTACTCACAAAAATCTAAATAAAATCATACTACAAAGCGGTTACCATTTGGTAGCCGCTTTTTTGATGTTATTATACGGAACTTCATTGTATAGTAAGAAAAACATCATTTACATTGACCTCCATCTATGAGAAAATAGCTTGTTGGCAAATTTTTGCTGCCACACGTGGTTCATTCATACCATCCCACGTAAAAAAACTAGGAGGAATAATAATGAAAATGAAAATATTAACGGTGAATGCCATTATTGCTGCACTTTATGTGGTGCTTGGTATGGTTGTTGCACCAATTGGTTTTATGGCATTACAGTTTCGTTTGCCAGAAATTTTTAACCACCTGATTGTCTTTAATAAAAAGTATTTTTGGGGAATTATTCTTGGCGTGTTTATTACCAATTTGTTCTTTTCCGGGTTGGGTTGGATCGATTTGGTTTTCGGCGTAGCTCAATCTGCCATTTCACTTTTACTAATGATTGGAATTTCTAAATACGTAAAAGGAATTATCCCACGAATGATTATTAACACGATTCTTTTCTCCATAACAATGGCAATTATTGCTTGGGAGTTAGTTATTGTCTTTGATTTACCATTCTTAATTACTTGGGCGACAACAGCTCTAAGCGAATTTATAGTAATGGGTATCGGAATTCCACTGATGTATCTATTAAATAAACGACTAAATTTCAAAAAAATGATTGATTAGAAAACAACAAGTCTGAGGTCAACTTAGGCTTTTTTATTTTGCCAAAAAATGAATAATTTCGGAAATTAATTCATCCAACTGCTGATTTGTATACTTGTGCTGATTGAAGCTAATTTCTAAGCCTAGATTTAAAATCATCCTCGCCAAATAATTGGGAACAAAAAGATTGTCTGAAAAAGTAATTTCCTTTAATAAACAAATTCTGAGGATATCTCCAGCGATTACATCTAAAAAAATCGATTCAGCCTTGCTCCAAGCGGTTTGTTATACAAAAATGAATGGAAATTTTTATTAAATGAACTAGATGAAGAGCATATTATTTACGCGCTAGACTATCTTTTTGTGAAACCTGAAAATGCAGGAACTTTTTTAGACAGTTTAGATTTAAGTGATGCAAATAAAGCAAAAATTGCCTATAAAAATGCTGAAAAACTATTACCTTTATAAAAGGTGGAATTTATATGTCATTAACTAAAGATCAAAAGATAGCAACTAAACAAGAACTGGCTGAAAATCTAGCTTTAACTAATTTAACAATTGCAGAAATTGCCGCGGACCTAAACACTAGTGAAGCAAAAATCGAGCGTATCTTAAACTTAAAACAAAACTCTTTAAATGATGGCTGGATTTTTCGTAATTACCTGCTTAAAAAAGTAGCAGAAAAAGGCCTCACACCAGTTCCTCCTTTAACTTTTTCTTTTCATGTTGGACTCTTTTTTTCAAATCCGCTTCTTTATACTGTCCATTCGAGTATAGCCATTCCATTTCTGTCACTACGAAAAGTGGTCTAAGTTTTGATAATACGAAATAAAAGATGAAGATTAGTATTTGTCAATAACGGATTTGTAAAGGTGTTTCTAGACGACCATGATTTTGATATATTGTCACAAATAAACAATGAAACTGTGTAATTAGGTTAATCTAAAGATGAGAATTATTGTTATAATAATTAGGGTTTAGGACATCCAAAGGAAACTGGCTGTTGGAAGCTGGATATGGTAACTAGTTTAGTATTGTTTTGAAAGAGTTCAACCCGTAAACATTGAAAATATTCTGAAAAAAATAAAAGCAAAAGAAAATATTGCTACAAAACTTGCATGGATAGAGAATAACAAAGACAATTTTATTTCATTTGCTTTAGAAGCAGAAGATTTTCTAGATAATTTTAATGATTTTGTAAGTAAAGACATAATTAAAAAAGGAAAATGTAAACTACCAGATGGTATGATTTTAATGGAAACCATCGATGCTAAAACAATAAAAGAAAGCATTTTTATTAGTAGTGTATATTTTTATGGCGAAGAGACTTTCGAGATTAATTTAGTAACTTCACCTGATTATTTTGGTAGGCATGCATTAAGCATAGAAACTTTAGGTGATGGATATGAAATGGAATTTACTGGAATGAATGGATAATGACCGAAAATGATTTACTTTATGCTCACTTAGCAAAGGGTAGGGGTTCATTTAATTGGTGGAAGTATAATACAAATTTGCTAAGGCATATTAAAAGGAGATCTAAGTATAATGGGAATGATATCAGAATTATTTGAAAATCGGTTAGCGCTTTTTACTTTTAATCAAGACACGATTCATAATGTAGTGCTTGCAATTGTATATTTAAGATTAATAAGTATCCCCTTACAATCAATTTACTATCGAAATAGAGCCGAGGAAGGCTCTAGGGAGGTAATGACTGAGGGGAAACGTAAAAAGACTATGGTTGTTGGACTTATAACTAATTTTTTGCTAGGATCTTTATTATTGCTGTGTCTTCAACCTAGTAATTTGGAAAGTTGGTTGTTCACTGGATGGACTTCAGCTACTATCATACTATTAGCAATTTATGGAATCATTTTTTTATCGATTTTTCTAACTATTTTCTTTTGGTTTAAAGGGAAAAATAAATCCTTTATACAATTATTATCAATGGTAATTTATTTGTTAGTGATAGAATTTATCTTTTTTTCAGTAGTTTTATGGATTATAAGTAATATACTAGCACCATCAAGTTATTCTATGGATTCCCGAGTCAATGTTTCTGACATAGACGGAAAACTAGTAGCTATTTCTCAAATAGAAAAAGATACAATAACTGGTCGAGAACATGGGTTTACTTACATATCAAGAGCAGTGGCAATTAGTTCAGTAGATTTACATTCTGGTAAAAAGATATGGAGTAAGCAAGTTGGGAATGCAACAAATTATATTGGACCTACAACCAATGGTTTACTTGTTATAAACAGAAACAAAGAAAAATTATACTTTTTAGATCCAGCAACTGGAGATGTGTCCATGACAGAAGCTGAATTAATAAAGAAGTTTCCTGTATTAGCCAATAATATGAGTTATGATAAAACAGATTTTGTGCTAGTTAATCCTAATACTTTATATTTTTATGGTTTAGATGGATTTTATTATAAGATGGATTTTGCGACCAATAAAATTACCGAAAAAATAGCATATAAAGATTTCATACATGGAACAAATAAATCAACTATAAATGAAGAAAATTCGACTACTGAAAAAATCAACCAACTTTATCCAGAGTTGATGGAAGTTATCATAGGCAATACTGATGTTGGAGAAGATAGGGTGCTGGTTACTTATGAAGCAGCACGCAATAGTACCAATAAAACACTAGCAATTATTTCATTAAAAGAGCATAAAGTATTTTGGAAATTAGATTTGGTAAATGAACTCGATGGTTTTGGCGACAATGAAAATTACGCAAGTTCAGCTTTCTATGCAAAAGGTGACTTTGTTTATACTTGGGATGGACGTTATCAGTACAAAATTAAAAAAGAAAATGGGCAAGTAATTTATCAATACGATTATAAAACAGAGAGTAAAATTAAATAAAGAATGTCGCTTACTTGGATTAATAATTCTCCAATTTTAGAAAACGAAAAACGTGAGTCGAAAATCACGAGTTAACCTTTATTGTTCTTGCAAGCTCATCTCATTGAGTAGACTGGTAATATTTCAATTATGAATCATTGTATTGTGAATTTTTTGGAAATGCAAAGGAGCTAACTAAATGATTTTGACACATGAGCAGTGTGAGGCAAAAAAGGATAGAATAAGATATATTGTATGTGAAAAAAATCCAATTATATAATACACGTTTTTTTAGTAATATAACGATAAGCACAAAAATATATAGTCAGTTATAAAATTTTAAAACGGTTTGGCAATTTAATAGTTTCTTATGAATAATCAAGTACTGTAGGAGAAGACATTTTATGTTTTCTCTTTTTAAATTCTACTTAATGATTAGATATAACTTAATGTATACAATTCCTTAGTTACAGAATATTCTACAAACCTTTTGGGGAAGGCCATTATTATAAGTTCTAAAAATATTTCTTCATATTTTTAGAACAATTGATATTACTTATGTATTAGAGGTTAATTGTTCACAAAGAAGTAGTGAAAACGTATTAATAATACATTAAAGAGATAATTTACCTGCTAATATTGTAGAAGATAGTGGAGAAAAGTGGGCTTTTATATTTTCTTTTTTGTTCCAAGGAAGTCGAAAGGAGAACCTACCCTTCCGAATAATCTAGTGGAATTTCTATCACATTTGACCTGGTTTTATAACTATCTTTTAACAAAAATTCAAATTTTTAAAAAGAGGTGTTGCCTAAAAATATTGTTTTAAGAGTAATTTATAGATGAAATAAGTAATTAAACAAACTAATAATTAAAGAATGAGAGGTTATACTTCTGTTGAAGAAGTAACCTAAGTTGATATTTACAGTATGGATTATAATTGTAGTATACGGAATTAAAAGTAAGGTATCTACACTTTTGAGAAATAAATAAGCCTACATAAATAGAAGATAAAGTAAGCGGTGGCTATATAAATGATAAAATAAAATCAGAAGGGATGAAGGTTTTATCATAACTAAAAACCAATTGTTCATCAATTGTACATATATTTTTAATAATGAGTTGTAAATTACACAATGCAACTAAATTTTTTCAGCTAAAATCTAAGTATACTATTAAAGGAGTGTTTTTATGACGAATAGAACAAAGAGGAATAGCCTAAAAAAACTAGGACTAATGTTTCTCAGTATTATTTTATTTTTAAATGTCACAGTACAAACAAGTAATGTAAAAGCCGCAACAAGTTACGGATCAGATTTTTTGAAAACAGTTGAACTACAAGATACGGATGGTAACGAATCAACCGATTTTGGTTACCGTGATGATATAAAGGTTCATTATACTTGGGAAATACCTAATTCAGTTGATGTGAAAGCTGGGGATACGATGGATTTTACTTTACCATCGGACTTAGTATTGAGAACTAATTTACAATTCGACTTGAAAACTGATAATGGAGATGTTGTAGGTACTGTAGTTGCGATAAGAGATACTGGAAAAGTAACGATAACATTTTCTGATTACGTGGAAAACAATTCTGATATTAAGGGATCACTTGATTTTTGGGCTGGATTTAATTTCGATACTGTATCTGCAGAGGGAGATGATTCACTATCCCTAGATTTCCCATTAGGTGGAGGATCAGATGAAATTGTAGTGGTTGTAGACCCACTTATTGAAATTAATCCAAATGAAACAGCGCATAAGTATGGCTATGTGGATAGTCAAAACCCAGAACTTATTCACTGGTCGGTTAGGGTGAATTATGCAAAAACAAATATTGAAAATGCTGTTTATGAAGACTTTATCGGACCTGATCAAGTTTTAAACTTTGACTCAGTAAGAGCTTATCATGGGGATATTCTACCTGATAATACATTTATCAACAGTGGAAATCAAGTTCCGGCTTCCAATTTTGTCCAAACAGACCGTGGATTCAAAGTAACTTTAGGTGATTTAACGGATACAGTGAAAATTACCTATACTACCACGGCAACAGATGGAGGGACATCGGATAGTTACTCAAATTCTGGTGTGCTAACAGGTGATAATTATACAACAAAAGAAATCACCAACAAAACACCTTTCTTTGGTGGAAATGGTGATGGTGATGGAACAAATGGCTCAGTAGTTTTAACTAAAACAGATGATTCGGCACAAAAAAATCCTCTAGAAGGAGCCGAATTCCAATTAGTGAACTCAACTGGAGATACTATACAAGAGGGACTCACAACTGATTCTGATGGAAAAATAACTATATCGCAGTTGAAGTATGGTACTTATCAACTAGTAGAAACAAAAGCGCCAGCAGGATATGAACTAGATAGCACACCAGTACAATTTACCGTTGATGCAGATAATCAATCTGTTTTGGTTACAAAAGAAAATTCAACCATTAAAGGCTCTGTAACATTAACTAAAACAGATAGTGAAACAGGAACAGTATTATCAGGAGCAGAGTTTGAATTACAAAATGCATCAGGAGAAACATTACAAACAGGATTGACAACGAATGAAGAAGGCGTGTTAACTATAGCTGACCTAGAACTAGGAGATTATCAACTAGTAGAAACAAAAGCGCCGGCAGGATATGAATTAGATAGCACACCAGTAGCATTTACAATTAGTGAAGATAATACTGACGTGACTGTCACAAAAGAAAATTCAACAATTAAAGGCTCCGCGACATTAACAAAAACAGATAGTGTAACAGGAGAAGTACTAGCAGGAGCAGAGTTTGAGTTACAAAATGCATCAGGAGAAACCATACAAACAGGACTTACAACAAATGAAGAGGGAGTATTAACGGTAGCTGACCTAGAACTAGGAGATTATCAACTAGTAGAAACAAAAGCGCCGGCAGGATATGAATTAGATAGCACACCAGTAGCATTTACAATTAGTGAAGATAATACAGATGTATCTGTTACAAAAGAAAACACGAAAATACCTGCAATACCGAATGATCCGTTAACACCTGAAGAACCAGTAACACCTGAAGAACCAGTAACTCCTTTAACAGTATTACCTGAGGCATCAGTACCAAATAAAGTTATAAAAGAAGAAAGTATTATGACAAAACTACCAAAAACAGGGGATACACCGCTTTACAATGGTTTAGGATTACTATTAGTAGCACTTTCTACAGGTAGCTTAGTTCTATTTAGGAAAAAATAGTATGTGAAATCTCCAAATGATTTCGGATATATGGAGCATGAATCCAACTACTTTTATTAATCATGTAATTGTAACAAAAAACAAAATAAATCATTCCTTGTCAAGTAGACATGGGGAATAAAAATTATTTTAAGCTCCTAGCTTTCTAGGAGCTTTTTTGTGCAGTTTTTCTCGATGAATCGCCTCTTCAAGGCTGTCCATGACGAGAGAATCTTTCAATTGAGGAAAAAGATGGTTCAGCAAGTGCAGTGTTTTCAATTTCAAGAGACAAGGCATATATTGTAAAAATTTATAGTAGCCTGAGTGATATACCTAAATAAGCACATGCTCTTTTAACAGGCATTGGACAGGTTACGTTTAATATAGTCAAAAACTACCTGTGGTTTTGCTTGAGAAAAATTTGGAACTTTTTTAGGAGAGCCAACGCCTCCTTCAGTCGGCGATATTCTTTTTCTAAACGCTTGTTTTCTTTTTGTGCAGCAAATTCACGGCTTCCTCTTCCAGAAAAAGCTCGTTCTACATATTGTTCATACTCAGCTCCCCAGCGATAAAGTGTATTTTCATGCGCTTCTAGTTGTTTAGAAACAAATCTTACAGAATGCTTATCTATCAAGATAAGACTAAGCAACCTATCGTTTAAATTCTATGGAGTAGTTTTTTCGTTGTAGGAAAGTGTCTTTTCTCAAATCCACGTATTTTTAGTGTCCACTTTAGCATAACCTTTCCAGTTTTTTTAAAAGACCAACAACGATGGAATATTGTGTATTCAGTGCGTATGATTGGGGTATACTCAAAGTAGACACAATGGGTTATTACAAATACAGCGTTTCTTTTGTATAATTAGGATGTATATTAATTAGCTTGAAAAAGAGGTGGTTTTATCAATGATAATAGCCTACGCACGTGTGAGTTCTACTGATCATAATTTAGATCGACAAATGGAAGAATTTAAGAGACATGGAGCTGAAAAAATATTTGTCGAGAAGAAATCTGGTGCGAATGTCATTAATCGAGAGGAATTTAATCGAGCATTAAATTTTGCGCATGAAGATGATTTTTTCATGGTAGAAGCCATTGACCAGTTGGGGAGAAATTATACAGAAATCGTGCAGACAGTAAATTTTCTTAAAGAGAAAAATGTTGGCTTATTGGTCACTAGTGTATCTTTGTTAAGTGAGCCATTGGCAGACCCCTTATTGGATAAATTTGTAAAGGATTTAATTCTTCAGTTATTAGCTATGATTGCTGAAAGAGAAAGAACTGAGAGTAAAAGAAGACAGGCGCAAGGGATAGCAATTGCAAAAGAAAAAGGAGTGTACAAAGGGAGACCGAAGCTTTATACTGCAAATGCAAAAGACCCACAAAAACAAGCAGTTTATCATCAAATTGTTCGAATGTTAAATGATGAGCTATCTATAAAAGCGATTGCAGAAAAAAATAAAGTGACACGGATGACAGTATATCGAATAAAAAAAGAGTTGGACTCGAATCTTTCAAGTGGGTTGATTGATTCATAAGTTCTAACGAATAGAAAAAATTAGAAGAATGCTTAATTGTAGATTATTTTTTTCATCACCATGATTTATTTAATCTGGATGCAACAATATCAAGCCATGAAAGATATGCTTGTACTTTCAGGGATTTTTGTTTGCTTTGAAATGGTAGCTGGTTTATCACAAATTTTCACAGCATTATTTGTGGATAAGAAAAGTCCGGATAGGCGAAGGAAGAAAGAATAAACTATTCTAAGTTTTATGAAACTACTCATTAGTAAATTTTATTTTTCAAAAGGCTCTCACTTGATATAGAAAATAATGGCATTAACTAACCAATTCTCCCATTATTTTAACTAAAGTTTTCAGTTAGTATTCATAATTTTTTCAATAATGCTATAATTAAAAATAGAAACATTTCCTATAGAATAAAAGAAAAATAAAGATTATGAGAGGGGAAGATTTTGTGGTACTTGGCGGAAATCAAGTCCTTTCAGACGGGAGTACACTGGCTACATAAAAGGGCTGTTATAAAGCAGCGAAAAAGAAATGCTATTGTTGGGTCAATTTCAAACAGCAGAAGCAGCATTAGTAGAAGCTAAAAAACAGTATGGCTATTTTTTCGTTTTGTTCTTTGCGCTGACTGTGGTAAAGAGGAGTGGAGTTAAATTACTATATATTTGAATGAAGGAGGTTATACTTATATAGTAACGAAATAAATAATGCTACTAAATAGTAAGGATAAAAGGAGTGTATGTAAATGAAGGGAAAGAAAATAGTAAAAAGCACTGCGGCCATATTTCTAGTTTTAATGACAATTATTCCATTAAATATGCATCGCTTACAAGTGAATGCGGTTTCTGCACCAATAAAAGTAAAGATTCAAGCGGATGATACTAAAGTTTCATTGATAAATGGGAGTTTTGAAGAACCAGTTGTCCCTTCAAATCGAATGTCCATGATTTTTGATTCGTCTTCTGTTCCAGGATGGGAAACTACAGATAGTCAGAATAGAATTGAAATTCAAAAAAATGGCTTTTTGGAGTCTACAACTAGGCAAATAATGTATGCGCAAAGTGGAAATCAGTGGGCAGAACTAAATGCTTACGAAAATTCTGCGCTTTATCAAGATGTGCCAACGACACCGGGCACGACAGTGCATTGGCAAGTTTATCATAAAGGACGTCAAGGAGTAGACGTTGCACTAGTAGAATTTGGTAGCCCAGGAGGAGTATTAACTGAACAAAGTCAGATGTCAGATGGAGACACTGATTGGGGACTTTACAAAGGAACCTATGTTATTCCAGAGGGGCAAACGACTACTCGTTTTCAGTTTCGAGCTGTAAGTAGTGCAGGTGGGGATACAGGATTAGGGAATTATCTAGACAATATCCAATTTGCAACACCGTCTGTATTAGAATTAGTTGGGACCTTTTCTGAACCGAGTATCCAAGTTAAGAACGGGGTGGACTACCATCTACAAGTAACAAACACAGGGGGAATGCCAGCCGCGAATAATACGTTTTCTATTAAAATCCCAGCAGAATTAAGCTACACACCTGGTAGCTTGACCTCGGCAGATGCAACCATTTCAGAAGAGAGTTATGATGAGGTAACGCGTACTTTAACTTTTAAAACAAATACAATCGAAAAAGATGCAACTATTAACATGACTATTTCGTTAGGAGGGGAGATAGTAACCCCTGCAGCAACTCCGGATACAAGTGTAACTTATAATGATGAGAACTTTGATGAAGAATCCTATACCGCAGAAGCAACAGATGCATCTGTTGAAATAACTAGTAATGAAATACCCGTTATTACAGGCGATACAAGCACGACACTTCAACCAGGAGATACCTTTGACCCGATGAATACGATTACAGCAACAGACAAAGAAGATGGAGATTTGACAAGTGAAGTAAGAGTTACTAGCAATCCAGTAGACACTAGTGTACCAGGTACTTACGAGGTAACCTATGAAGTAACGGATAGTGATGGAAATACGGCGACTTTTACACAAACAGTTATTGTCACATCAGCACCTATAATTACAGGAGAAAATAAAACTTATTTAAATCCAGGTGACACGTTCGACCCGATGAGTACTATTGCTGCAACGGATAAAGAAGATGGGAATCTAACAAATGAAGTAGAAGTAACAAACAATCCGGTAGACACCAATGTACCAGGTACGTATGAGATGACTTATGAAGTGACAGATAGCGATGGAAATACTGCAACTTTCATAAGAACCATTATTGTTACAGAAGCACCTACCATCACAGGAGAAAATGAAACTCGTTTAAATCCAGATGATACGTTTGACCCAATGAGTACAATCGCAGCAACAGACAAAGAAGATGGTGATTTGACCAGTGAAGTCGAAGTAATAAGTAATCCGGTAGATACAGATGTGCCGGGAACATATGAAGTGACATACAAAGTAACAGATAGTGATGGGAATGTAGCAAATTTTACACGAACAGTTATTGTCACATCAGCTCCTGTAATAACTGGGGATGATACAATGACAATCAATCCAGGCGATAAGTTCGATCCAATGGCAGATTTAGTCGCTTATGATAAAGAAGATGGTGAGTTAACAGAAAGCATCCAAATTGTATCTAACAATGTGGATGTAAATACTCCAGGGATTTATCAAGTAGTTTATGAAGTGACAGATAGTGACGGAAATGCAGTAACTTTCACTCGTACTGTCATTGTAGAACCAATAATACCACCAAATGATAGCGGAAATTCTGATGGTGATAATGCTAATAGTAATAATTCCGGTAGTGATATCGTTATCCAGCCTACCCCACCAGAAGAAACTGGCGGAATAGTAGAAAAGACTACGGAAATAACAAAAGAAGACAAAATAATCCTTCCGGAAACAGGAGATCATTCACCGTTTTCAACAGTAGGACTTGGTTTACTATTAGTAGCTATTTCTACAGGTGGTTTACTTTTACTAAAACGAAAATAAAAGCAGTAATCTCATTCAGATTATCTGTAGTGAATGCACCCTTAAAGTTAGACCAAATACCATTTATTTAGCTGGGATAAAAGCTAGAAAAAGGCTGCTTTTTGGATATAATAGGAAAAGTTGATATAAAAATAAAAAAAGGTGTGATACTAAGAAGGAAGCAATCAAACAACGTATTAGAAAACGTTTTGGAGATATAGCCGCAAGTGAGTTAGCATAGATACTCCAGCTTTCGATGGAAAAAGGCAGTTTATGGAAAGGAAAGTAAATCGGAATTAGTGTATATGGATTTACAGCCAGTTATTTAGGGGGGGATAGACATCAAATATACGCAACCATTTATTGCCCGAGAATTGATTGAAAAATCAAGGAAGCAGCTATGGATTACTCCCAGAACAGCAGTCTAAAAGGAGCAGCCGTTGCCACATCGAAAGCCTATTTTTCTAGTATGTATACAAGTATTACCCAAAGTATAGTAGAAACATTAGATGAAAGCGAAGAACGTCTAGCCCAATACATCCAAGAGTTTGGTAGCCAAGTAGATAGTTCGCCTTCAGCTCAGATTGATGCGAAAGTTTTACAAGAGGCAATGGCCAAAGTCAGTCAATTACAGCGCAAAGAAGAAGATTTACATAGGTAATTGACGGCGCCTAACACCAAACCAGATATGGAACAAATTTACGTCGTGAAATCAAGAAGTGTCCATACGCAATTACTGAAGGCGATAGAAAACGAGAACATTCTAGAAAGGTATTTGGATTTCGAACAGAATCGTGACCAGTTTTTTAGTGCGCTGGATGAACTCATTCGTGCGACTGGAGTGTAGTACAAGCATTACCAGATAATGGGACATTTAATGATAAGGCAGGTACCTGCACCGTGTCACCTCGAGCTTGCAACTCATGAAAAACGCTGGATAATGCTCCAGAAAAATGACAAAAATCCTATTCTGATGGTTTTGAAAACTACACTTTTTCGCCTATACCTGTGTGAACAATCAAGGGGAAAACATAACCATGTGGTTAATCGAAAAAAATGGTAAACGAGTAGAAAACAAGGAATTACAAGACTTTCTTGAAAAAAACGGCCAAGATTCCCCCTCCTATTTCTTATACAGAACTATCTGGAGAAGACTTAGAACGCAAAGTGAGTGACTCTTGGAAAAAGGGAGTTAATTATTTAACTGGCCAAAAAGTTACAGGTACCAGTGCGGACATTTTAAGATTATCTGCTTATGTTGTCAGTGGGAAAGACATCATGGACGATACTGGGCTAATAGATATGACCTTAAGTTTAGGATTTGGTATTGCACTAGGAGCCTCTATCGGTGGTTCTGTCAACGAATATATAGGATTAAGTTACATGCCGATAGTCGGATTTTTCATGGTGTTAATCGCAATTATTTTAACTTTCTATCTAAAAAAAGATAAATAATTCAATTAATAGGCCTTTTATAGCGACTATAAAAGGTTTTTTTGTGCTTTCAGTAAGTCCGACCTATTCCGATGTGATTTTTTTCCAGTTATAGTAAAATGGATAGTTTTTTGTCGACAGCTATCTGACAAAAATAGCTATATAGCTTATTGTAAGCCTTATCATAAAAATGATAAATTTAGTGCAGAAAGAGGAGTGATACCTGATGAAATTAAATCAGCAGTGTATTCAAATTTTAGACTTTCTTATGGAGCAAGAAGACTTTAAAAATATTAGTTATATTTCAAGTGCGCTTGGACATTCGGAACGTAGTGTTCGTTATAGCTTGGAAAAAATTGATGTTTTTCTAAGTGAGCAAACTTTACCCACGCTCGTCAGGCATACAAGGAAAGGGGTGTTACTTCCGGAAAAAAATATTATCAGCCCGGTGGTTAATAAATTTAAACAACAAATTACACCAAAAAAATACCGTTACAGCCAAGAGGAAGTGCAGCAATTCTTATTACTTAAGTTGCTTTTAACTGAAGAGGTGCTCCCGGTTACTTATTTTGAAGAAGTGCTGTTTATTTCACGATCATCAGTGTTAAACCATCTGCGTGCAATCGAAGGCGAACTTTTTTTAAATAATCTAGATTTATCTCATCAGCCTAGGCACGGATTTCTAGTGACCGGAAACCTGATAACGAAATCATCCCTCTTTGCCAGAAGCTTTCTACGTTTTATTAATATTCGCGAATTCTATCAGTTTTTAGATTCTGAAAATAGCTTGTCGAAAAAAGGGGAGTTATTTTTTTATAATCTTTTTGAGTTAGAAATTTTGCAGGAAGTAAATTTAGAAGCCCATTCGGTTGAGGAAAATGCAAGTCGAGCAATGGATGAACAGTTATATTTAACACTAATTGCGATTTTACTGAAGCAACATGAAGCGAAGGTGGATTTTCAGTTTCAAACTAGTTTCGTCGTGGCCGATCAACTTGATCAAGCGCTAGAAACGATTATTGGCTCGCTTAGACAATATCAATATGGCCAGGAAGATGAAGCAGTGATTGATACGTTTGTAACAGGGATATGCGAGCAAATGGGTGAAATTTATCAAGTGGATTTTATAAATGGAGAGACAGATTTTTTTGCTCAGATTAAAGCGCATATTAAGTTAATGATTAGACGAGTTCGAGCAGGAGTTAGTATTGAAAATCCGATTTTTCATGAGTTTATGCGCGATAATAGCGAAATATTTATGCGTGTAAAAGAAAGTCTAGAGGCGTTAAAACCATTATTACCCATTTCAGTAAGTTCACAGGAAATTTCGTTTTTAGCGATTTACTTTGCTTCTGAAGTACAGCGAAACAGGCAAACAGAAGATTTGAAACCAAATTTGCTGATTATCTGTCCAGAAGGTGTAGCGGTTTCCAAAATGATTGCGATTCAATTAAAGAAAATGTTTGAATTCGAGTCGATCCAAACTATTGGTCTGCGCAAATTTAAACGAGAAATGATGAATGAATTTGATTTTGTCATTAGCACGGTGGATTTACCTGACATGCATGATTCCAATGTATTACGGATTCACAGTTATCTCCAAAAAGAAGATATGGAACTTTTGCAAAAACATTTACGAATGAAACTTGTGAAAGATGATAAACAGATTATTAATAAGTTCAGTAAAATCCTCGCTATCATTGGGGAAAATACGCAAATAAATAATTTGAGTAAATTAGAATTTGATTTATTGGAAGCGCTTATATCCGATGAAGGCGAAGCACCTAAAAAAGTTATTCCCCCATTTTATTTTACCGAACGAGCAATCGAACTAGAAAACTATTGCCCGACTTGGCGCCAAGCAATTAAAATCGGAACGAAATGTCTCGAAAATTTACAAGTAGTGGAACCAAGCTATCATGAAAAAATCATGGAGAATTTAAAAATGTATGGGCCTTATATGGTCATTGCGCCTGGTGTGGTCATTGCTCATGCAGGGGCTAGCGATGGAGTTTTAAAGGACGGGCTTGGCGTGACAGTCATTGAAGATGGTATTTTATTTTATGATAGGTACGAGGAGCCGGTGCACGTTATTTTCACACTGGCTTTAAAAACAAAAGAAGCACATTTGCTGGTGGAGCAATTGATGAAACTAGCATTAGATGAAGAAAGAATTAAAAAAATTAGAATGGCTAGCTCAAAGCGTGATATTTATCATTACGTTAAATCAGCTATCTTGGAATGAAAGAGGGTTTCATTATGGACATAGAAAAAATATCGTTTTCATTAATTTCACTGGCGGGAGATTCGTTTTCCAAATTAGTCGAAGCACTTCAAGCAGCAAAAGAATCTGATACAGCTCACGTAGAATTACTACTAAAAGAAGCAGATGAGTTAATGATTCAGGCTCATAAAGAACAAACGGAGATGTTAATCCAAGAGACTCGAGGCGAAAAAGCTAGCTATTCCATACTACTTGTTCATGCTCAAGACACATTAATGAATACTATTTTAGCTTCGACATTAATTCGCGAAATGATTGAAATGTACCAAGAAATCAAAGCAATAAAAATGGAGGGGGAAAAGTAAATGGAAATGAATCAATTATATGTGCTTTTAGTGTGTAACTTAGGAGCATCTACAGGAGTTATGGTCACAAAAATGAAAGAGGTCGCACAAAATAGCGAAAAGCTAAAAAATACCGATGTTAAAATCGAAGCTCATCCAGCAGGAGAACTTCGCGAATACATCGAAGCATTTGATGTTATATTAGTTGGTCCGCAAATCAAGCACCAATTAAAACATTTAAGTGAGATTGCGGCTGAATTTGATAAACCCATTCAAGTCATTGATACAAAGGATTACGGAACAGTCAACGGTGCAAATATTTTAAAAGATGCGATTATCCTTAAAATGAATAAATAAAAAAGTGGAGGGAAACAACATGTCGAGTAAAAACAAACAATCTTTTATGAACCGTTTTATTGCTTTTATGGAGAAGTATTTTGAACCTGTTGCTGCGAGAATTGAAAAACAACGCCATATTTCTTCCATTAAGAATGGGATGATTGCTCTCATTTCCGTGTTGATTATTGGCTCATTTTCACTGATTATTTCGGCTATAGGAAATATGTTTCCGGCAGGTTCTGGTGTAAAAGAATTCTTCATCCAAAATGCCGCAGCGCTTAATTTGCCTTTCCAGTTTACCTTTGGACTATTATCGGTTTATGCAGCAATCACTATTTCCTACAGCCATGCTAAACAAATGAAAGTTCCAGTACTTCATAGCGTCATGGCAGCTGTTATGGTCACGCTTATTTTGAATACGAAAATGGTTGATGGCGTTCTAAATACAGCGTTTTTAGATTCTAGAGGTTTATTTATCGCTATCTTTGGGGCTTTAATTTCGGTAGAACTGATTGGTTTGTTCATTAGAAAAAATATCACTATCCGGATTAAAGGTTTGCCAGCAGGAATCGCGACTACTTTTGAAGCAATTATTCCACTTGTGGTGTTATTATTTGGTGCTGTTGGTTTAAGTGTCTTGATGCAAAGTATTACTAGTGGGCAAATTATTCCAGAAGCTTTTACGACAATGCTTGCTCCAGCAATTAATAGTATTGATACTCCTTATGCTGTATTCTTAATTTGTTTCTTAGAAATGCTATTTTGGTTTATCGGTTTAAATGGTTACGCGATTTTAATTGGTTTTGTACTTCCTTTTATGACTCAATATCTAGGAGCAAATGCGGCGGCTTATGCAGCAGGAGAACCGATTCCACATGTTTTTGCACCAAATTTCTGGGATTACTTCATGGGATTTTCTGGATCGGGTATCACAGGAGCACTTGTTATTCTTGCCTTATTTAGTAAATCCAAAGAGTTAAAGGCTGTCGGCAAGGTATCTGTTGTACCAGCTATTTTCACGATTTCTGAGCCGGTTGTTTTCGGATTGCCAATTTGTTTTAATCCGTATTTGTTCATTCCGTTTGTACTTGGAACACCTATTTTAGCAGTTGGTCAATGGTTTGTATTTCACTTTGGCTGGGTTCGGCCACCAATTGCAAATGTCGGTGGGACACCCATTCCACTGGCACAATATTTAGCAACGATGGACTGGCGAGCAATTATCTTAATCGTCTTTGTTCTAGCTGCAGCAGTCTGTATGTATTATCCATTCTTCAAAATGTATGAGAAGAGTTTAATCAAAGAAGAAGCCGTTGTATCTGACAGGGAAGCAGCACATGCGGCACTGGACTTAGATTTCTAATAGAGAAAGGTTGATAATAAATGAAAGTAGTTATAAAAGAAAATCCCCAAGTAGTAGCTGAAACAGTAAGCAAAAAAATCATTGAACTAGTAAACGAAAAGCCATCAAGCTTAGTTTGTATCGCTGGTGGAGATACACCGTTATTAACGATAGAAGCATTAGTAAAAGCAAATCTAGCCGGTGAAGTGGATTTTAGTCAAACGCAATTTGTTGGTCTAGATGAATGGGTTGGACTTGGTAGAGAAACGAAAGGAAGTTGTATCCGGACTTTAGATGATGCTTTTTTTGACCGTTTAAAAGATGTCACTACTGAGCAAATTTGCTTTTTTGACGGGAAGAGAGCTGATTTAGAAGCAGAATGTACTCGTGTAGATACATTTATTAATGAACGAGGCGGAATTGATTTTATCTTATTAGGAATCGGTCTTAATGGACATATTGGATTTAACGAACCATTTGTACCTGTCGATGTCAATTGTCATGTAGTGAAATTGGATGATGTCACTAAACGTGTCATGAGTAAATACTTTGAGACAAGTTTACCCCTGACTCACGGAATATCACTTGGAATGAAACAGATTTTAGCAGCAAAAGAAATTTATTTAGTCGCTACAGGCGAAAAAAAAGCAGCAATTGTTCAGCAGGTTGTCGAAACGAAGCCAACTGTGGCGATTCCTGCAACTTTAGTTAAACAAACTACTTCTGTACTCGTAGTAGATAAATTGGCAGCAAGTGGGTGTGAAATCTAATGGAAAATATCATTGTACAAGGAAGAAAAAATGGTCAAAAGATTGATATTGCATGTTCTAACTTAGTCATGGGTGCTGGGGATTTCTTACGAGTAGATAATATGGATTTTGCAGGTCCTGTACTTGATCAATACTTTGCGTTTGGTGGAAATATTTTTGATACAGCCCGTCATTATCGTCATAGCGAAAAAGCAATTGGAGCATGGATGCAGATGCGTGGTAATCGAGAAAATGTTGTTATTCAAACAAAAGGTGGACATCCAGTACGTGAAGCGAGTGATGTGCCGCGTGTAACGCCAGAAGCGATTTACGAAGACATTTCTGTGAGTTTGGAGATGCTTCAAACCAATCATGTGGAGTTATTTGCGCTACATCGTGATAATCCGGCAGTTGAAGTAGGTCCGATTATGGAAGCTTTACACAAAGAAGTAGAAAATGGCCGTGTATATGCGATTGGACTTTCCAATTGGGAGTTACCACGAATTATCGAAGCAAATGAATACGCCATGACACACGGTTTAACACCACTTAGTTTTAATAGCCCTAATTTTAGTTTAGCAAAAGTAAACCGACCACGCTGGGAAAATTGTGTTTCCGCAAGTGAAGAGATGGTGCGCTGGCATGAACAAACGAATTTACCACTTTTTTCTTGGTCTTCACAGGCTGGGGGGTTCTTTTCTGGTGAATTTTCAGAACAAGACCCATCAGATACAGAAATGGTAGAAGTTTATTATAGCGAATCCAACTGGGAACGCTACAAACGAGCCAAAGAGCTAGCGCAGAAAAAAGGATGTACTCCCATTCAAATTTCGCTTGCTTATGTGCTAAGTCAATCTTTCCCAACAGCAGCCGTTATCGGTCCTGAGAATCAAGCGGAACTAAAGTCTTCTGTAGCAGCGGCGAATATTCAGCTGTCAAAAGAAGAAATAGCATGGCTTGATTTAAAAGCATAAGAAAGGTGGAAGACTATGGATATTAAAGATAAAATAGCGGTCCAACTTTATTCAGTACGAAAAGAAATGGAACGAGATTTAGAAGGTACATTCAAAAAAATTCATGAAATTGGGTTTCGGTATGTGCAACTTGACGGTATGAGAGGAAATGATCCCGCCGAAGTATTACATTTCCTCGGTAAATATGAATTAAAGGTGATTGGTATGCATATTAAGCATGGCCGTTTTATGACTGATTTAGATGGTATCATTCAAGAAGCATACTATTTTGGTTGTAAAACAATTTTTGATAAGTATATCGAAGAGGAAGACCAAAATCTGGTTGGTTATAAAGCAACAAAAGAAGCGCTAATTAGGGCTGCTCAGCAATTAAATTCACTTGGTTTTCGAGTTGGCTTGCATAATCCGGAATATGATTTTAATGAGTTAATTGCTGGCCGAAGAGTGATGGATTTCATTACTGATCCAGTAAATGGTGTATGTATCTATGCTGAACCAGATACATATTGGATTAGAGCGGCTGGACATGACGAAGGGGAATTTATGAAGCGATACAGTGGACGTGCTCCAATTGTTCATATGAAAGATTTTGTCAGTGGCTTTGAATTAGAAGACATGGACAATAACTTAGTGGAGATTGGTCAAGGAGAGGTGGATTTTCGTGCAATCATTGTTTGGGGCGAAGCAAATGGAGTCGAGTATTACTGCATCGAGCAAGACCGGTCGAAAAGAGACATGTTTGACACGTTAAAAGCTAGCTACAATTATTTATTAAATTTATAAAAGCAGACGTCAGAAGATTATTTCTGGCGTTTTTTTCTGTTTTGAAAGTGGTTAAGTTTACAAGCAGTCTGATTTGGGAACTGTAATGATAGATGTTTTAAGGGGGAATGAAACAAATGAAAAAGAAGTGGTTGATTTTTGCACTTATTTTTTTATTAGCTACGATATTTTTTGTACCAAAAGCTGAAGCGGCAACTGATTATGGGAGTAGTTTTTTTACTAAAGTTGCACTGCAAAATCAAAACGGGGAAGATACAACCAATTTCAAAGAGAATAGTAGAGTAAGAGTTGCCTATGATTTTGTTATTACACAGCCAGTTGTGAGTGGTGAAACAATGACGCTCACTATTCCAGCACAGCTAAAATTAATTAATTTTGGTGGTTTTCCAGTGAATGACGCAGAAGGAAATACGATAGCAGATGCAAAAGTGGAACCGACTACAGGAACAATAACGTTAACTTTTACAGACTATGTTAATACGCATACAGATTTAAGCGGCAGTTTATACTATAACGCTACGTTTAATAGCAAAAATATTCAAACAGATCAAGTTAACTCGATTTTATTTCCGGTAAAAAATACCACACAAGCTTGGAATGCGTATATTAGTAAAGTATCAACTGGCGGTGGGACAGGTTCGCCAACAGTTGTTTTTAAACAAGGACGAATGGACGAGAAAGATTCGACTATTTTGCACTGGACAGTTACTTTAAATAATGCCCTTTTACCAATTGAAAATGCCATTTATACTGACACACTTGGTTCTGGACAAACTTTGCTAGGTAAAGCGACAGTAAAGTATCGTGATGCAAATAAAAAAATTGTCACCGAGTCAGAGCGCGAAATTTCACTAGATAATAATCGTAATTTCCAGTTAACGATTGGAACACTAATTAATCAATCTGTTGTGATTAACTATGATAGTAAAATTACGAATAAACAAAAAAGTTATACAAATAAAGCGACAATTGCAGGAGATAATTTTGATGCTGTTTCAAGAAATGCAAGTGTGATTGACTATGGAAGTGGCGGTCAAGGAGTTGGAACGCCACCGCCCCCAGTGAAAGAAGAACCACCCTTTATTCCGGCAGAAAAACAGCCAATTGAAAAAGTGGTTGAGACAGATTTTGGACCACTTGAAATAGTAAAAGATTCTGATGAAAATGGCAAAATCAAAGTGATTTACAAGGTGAAAAGCGGCGATACTTTACCTGGAGTTGCCAAAAAATTCGATGTAACGGTTTCAGATATTAAAGAGTGGAATAACCTTATGTCAGATAATTTACAAACGGGACAAAAATTGCAATTGACTATTGAAAAAACATTACTTAATAGCATTACTATACCAGCGACACCAAAAGTAACTAGTACGACCAAAGTTGGGAGTGTCATTGAAACACCAGGAACGTTACCGCATACTGGCGATACCAATCCTTTGTTAGCATTCTTAGCTGGTTTAAGTCTAGTTTCCTTTGGCTTTACATTTTTGCGCAAAAACTAAAAAAAGGAGACACTAGTTTTTAATTAGTGCCTCCTCTTTTACTTTTATAAAAGCTGCCCTTTTTTTCGGTAGATAAAATTTTCATTGGTAGATTTAGGATGAAATGATTTAGAGTCTTTTTTTGGTTTTTCTGGAAGATTTATGGTGATTGTTTTGCTTTTAGTCTGATGCTTAGCTGATTTTGTTGTAATAGTAATTAAATTATTTCCAGGCTTTAAATGTGCAATCGTGAATTGATGGTAAGTAGAGGAGCCAGTCACTTTTTTAGTTTGATTATTTGTAACAACAGAAATCGTTGCATTTTCTTCGGTCTCAAACATTAATTCTGCACGATCGTTCGTAATTTCAATATAAGGGTTTTCAAGAGAATAAGTCAAAAATAATTCCATCAATTCAGTGGAAGTTTGTGTTGTATAAGTTACACCAGTTGTTGCCTTATGCGCCTGTGCAATTTCCGGAAGCCAGTTTAGTGTCGCCAATAAAAGCCCGATTATAAGTATGATTTGCCACTTTTCCCTCATTATTCTCACCCCTTCTGTAATAGTATAAAAAATAAATATGAATAAAGTATGAATAAAGCTTGCTAAATTATTCTATTTAATTACGCTGAAGCCCTTCCCATTTAATCATTATTAACGTAAGATAAAAAGAAAAAAGGAGTAGAGCGATGGAACTTGAAAATTTAGAAAAAAAACTACCAGAAAAAATTAAAACTGTCTGGCGGCAAACGGAGGGGATAGCTGTTTTTGCTTTTCTTCTTTGTTCTGTTGTTGCAGCCGTGATTTTTTATTATACGGAAATATCACTATGGTGGAGCATGATTGGGTTTGGTTTTACTTGTTTATACGCAGTGTTCGTTTACGGCTTTATTATTCCGTTTCGTTTTGCGAGGTGGAGTTATCAAATTAAACCAGACGAAATGGAAATTCAACACGGTATCATTTTTAGAAGTCGAGTATTAATTCCGATGGTTCGTATTCAGCATGTAGAAACAGGGCAGGGTCCATTACTTAGACGACAAAAGCTTGTTTCATTATCTATCACGACAGCTGCCAAAACACACGTCATTGAAGCAGTAAATGAAGCAGAATCGGATAAATTAAGGCATCACATTTTGGAACTTGTGAAGGTGGCGAAAGAAGATGTTTGAAGAAAGACGCCTACATCCAATTGCGCTAATTAAGGAAATAATTACGAACGTTAGACGAAATATTGTTCCAATTGTCGTGGCACTATTTTCTATTTTTAGAGGGATTGAAAGCACCGGTTATTTACCAAGTTGGGCGATTTATGGCATTGTTCTTCTGGTTATTTTGCTTATTTTAACGCCTGCTGTGTTGAAATACATTACCTATAAATATACATTAGAAGACCAGGGGATTCGGATAAAGTACGGTTTGATTTTCAGAAAAAATACATACATTCCATATGAGCGCATCCAAACAGTACAAAAGAAACAATGGTTTTTCTTTATCCCATTTGATGTTTGCCAAATACTCATCGAGACGGCTGGCGGGAATGGAAAAGCGGAAGCCGATTTAGTAGCTGTCCCAGTGGGGGTAGTGGATGAATTAAAGGATTTACGTGATGGAAAAAAACAAGAAATAGAAGAAGAACATGTGAAAGACGAAGAACAACCCGCAGAAGTTCCAGAAAAAACAGTTATGCTCCAAACAAGGCAATTAATTTTAATGGCGGTAACTTCCGGTGGGGTATTCGGAACACTTTTAATTGTGCTAGCTTTTATGCAGCAATTTCGAGAAGTTATTCCAACTGATTGGATGGAATCACAAGCCGAAGAACTCTGGAAAATGGGCGTTATTGTGATGATTGTTTTAATTGTCTTGATTTTGTTCGTTTTGTGGGGAATATCGATTGTAACAACACTTTTCAAATATTTCCAATTCAAACTCATGAAATTTTCCGATTCACTGGTTGTCGAAAAAGGACTGTTAGAAAGAAACCATACAACTGTATCACTTGCTCGTATCCAAGGAATTATTATTGTTGAATCACCGCTTCGACAAATACTTGGACTGGTTGCTGTGAAAGTGGTTACTGCGGGGAATTCTGGTGATGAAAAGCAATCAGGTGATATTTTACTTTTGCCCATCATGAAAAAAGAACAGGCCTTCCAGACTTTGAAAGAAATGCTTCCCAATTATTTATTTGATTTGGAAGAATTAGAACGGGCTCCAAAAGCAAGTTTGCGCAGGTTTTTACAGATTTATTTAGTATGGACAGTAATTCCAGCTGCAATTCTGAGCATTTTATTTTTCCCACTCGGTATTATTAGTCTTCTATTACCAATTTTAGCAGGAATGAAGGCTATCGCGAGTTACCGTGCTACAGGTGTATCCTCAGATAAACATACCTTAATCATCCAAGCGCGCCCAGTTATTTCCAAATTAACCTATGTGATGCGGAAAGAACGAATCCAAGGCTTAAGCTTAAGGCAGAGCATCTGGATGGAAAAAGGAAGGACTTGCCACTTAAATGTTTGGCTAAAATCAGGAAGCACAAGTGCGGAAGCCTATGTTCGCTATCTAAACAAAGACCAAGCTATCCAAGTTTATGAATGGTATAGTCCCTCAAAGACAATAAATGAATCATAATAAGAACATCCTTTTGTAAAAAGTAGTTATTTTTCGCAAAAGGATGTTCTATTATTTTTGGCGTAATTGCGGTAAAATAGAAAGAATAAAGTGAGTTTGATAGAGAGAGGATTGGTTAAGTAGTGAAACATATTGTGATTATCGGAGGCGGCTTATCGGGGCTTGTAGCAGCTTATGAACTACAAAAAACACATCCGAATTATTCTTGGGAATTAGTAGAAAAAGACGAAAAACTAGGTGGGAAATTCGAAACAGTTAAACGAGACGGTTTTTTAATTGAAAAAGGACCAGATTCGTTTTTAGCGAGAAAGCCAGCCGGAATCGAATTAGTGAGAGAGCTAGGGTTAGAAAATCAATTAATTGCGAATGCAACTGGGCGTTCTTATATTTACCATCAAAAAGCGCTACATCCTATTCCAGAAGGGGCAGTGATGGGCATTCCAACGAACAAACAAGCACTATTAGCAAGCACGCTTATTTCAGAAGTAGGGAAAGCTCGTGCCTTACAAGAACCAACCATCCCAGCAAACACAACAAAAGCAGATCAATCGATTGGGGACTTTTTTGAAGTTCGTTTTGGGAAAGAATTAGTAAAAACGCTTATAGAGCCACTTTTATCTGGTATTTATGCAGGAAATATTTATAAAATGAGCTTGCGGGCAACATTTCCGCAATTTGAAGAAGCTGTGGCTAAACATGGTAGTTTGATGGAAGGTCTACAACAAAGTCAGCTGAACACAACTGGAACTAAAGCAACCATTGGCGCATTTAGGACGCTAGATGGCGGGTTAGATTCTTTACCAAAAGCCGTCGAACAAGCTCTTCCTAAGAACCATTTGCACACAGGAAAACAAGCAACGCAAATTTGGAAAAAAGGTCATTCTTATGAAATTTCTTTTGAAAATGGAGATAAAATATCAGCTGATGGCGTCATTATTGCTGCTACTCACGATACATTAATTGATTTACTTGGAAACAGGGTAACAGAACCGTTTTCCAACCAGCCATTAACCAGCCTTGCAACAGTCTCATTAGCTTATAATGAAAGTGATGTACCCATTTTACCGGATGGAACGGGTTATTTAGTTGCTAGAACTGCTCCTTATCGAACCACTGCTTGTACATGGGTGCAAAAAAAATGGCCACATATGGTACCTGAGGATAAAATGCTATTACGAGGCTTTGTTGGTAAAGCAGGTGAAACTTGGTTAGAAGAGGCAAGTGATGAAGCGATTGTTTCTGCTGTTTTAGCAGATTATGCCGAAATGATGGATATCGAAAGAGCGCCCCTTTTTTATGAAGTAAGTCGGATGAAATCTGCAATGCCACAGTATTCAGTGACACACCAAGCTAGACTAAAACAACTAAAAGAAAATATTGCAACAGACTACCCGGGAATTTATTTTGCAGGAATGAGTTATCAAGGAGTTGGAATTCCTGATTGTATTGCTGGGGCGAAACTAGCCGTTAATGATGTTACTGATTTTTTGAAAGAGGTGTAAGATGATTAAAGGTATTGGACTAGATATGATTGATTTACGACGAGTAAAACAAGTTTTAGAAAAGAATCCCCGTTTTATTGAGCGGATTTTAACAGAAAAAGAAATTAGTCAATTTGAAAAATATGAAGGTAGTCGTAAAATTGAATTTTTAGCGGGTCGCTTTGCCGCCAAAGAAGCTTATGCAAAAGCGAACGGAACTGGATTTGGAAAACATTTAAGCTTTACGGATGTAGAAATTTTACAAGTAGAAGATGGCAGACCTCATGTGACAATGCCAATAAAACCAGATGAGACGGTGTTTGTGAGTATTACCCACACGGCAAGATCTGCTGCGGCACAAGTGATTATTGAAGTTTAGAAAGGAAAGTGGAAATTATGGTGACAGGCTGGCATCGTCCAACATGGATTGAAATCGACCGTGCAGCAATACGTGAAAACATCCAAAATGAACAAAAACATCTTCCAAAAAACGTAGCAGTCTGGGCAGTGGTGAAAGCAAACGCCTATGGTCATGGTATTATTGAAGTGGCAAAAATCGCCAAAGAAGCAGGAGCAAAAGGATTTTGTGTAGCTATTTTGGATGAAGCACTGGCTTTACGAGAAGCTGGTTTTCGGGATGATTTTATTTTAGTCTTAGGAGCAACAAGAAAAGAGGATGCAAATTTAGCAGCACGCGAAAATATTTCACTAACGATTTACAGTGAAGATTGGTTAGAAGCTCTGAATCCTGAAGTACCATTGAAAGTGCATTTGAAAATCGATAGTGGCATGGGGCGTCTAGGTATTCGAGAGGCGGAAGAAGCAGCGCAAATCGAAGCGAAAATTGCTGGGAATATGAACTTGATTTTAGAAGGAGCCTACACGCATTTTGCTACCGCCGATCAGCTGGAAACCAGTTATTTTGACCAACAATTAGCGAGGTTTCATACTATTTTAAGAGCTTTAAATGAACGACCAACATTTGTTCACACAGCAAATTCAGCTGCATCTTTACTACAATCTCAAGTAGGCTTTGATGCGATTCGTTTTGGGATTTCCATGTATGGTTTAACGCCATCAATCGAAATTAAAGCAAGTTTACCATTTAAGCTAAAGCCGGCACTTGCACTTTATACCGAGATAGTTCATGTGAAAGAACTTGCGCCTGGTGATAGTGTCAGCTATGGAGCGACCTATACAGCAACGGAAAAAGAATGGGTTGCAACACTACCGATTGGTTATGCAGATGGGCTTATTCGTCACTACAGTGGATTTCACGTGCTAGTAAATGGAGAAAAAGTTCCGATAATTGGGCGAGTATGTATGGATCAAACAATCATCAAACTACCTTATAAATTTCAAACTGGTTCAAAAGTAACGATAATTGGTACTGACGAAGCGAATACGGTAACAGCTGATGATGCAGCTGAATATTTAGACACAATTAATTATGAAGTTACCTGTATGTTAACTGAGCGTATACCTAGAAAATACATCAATTAGAAGGTAATATTCGTGCTTTTTTGAGGAGAAGCGTTTATAATCTAACATATGAAACTTTATAGCTACATCTAGGACTTAAGAGAGGATGTTGGATAAAACGACAACAATCTTAACAAGTAAATGCGAAATAACTCTTTTCTTCATGGCTTGATAATGGTACGATATAGTTGTTACTTACAGGTACGAGGCTTTGGGGGTGTGACACGTGTTAGAGAAAGAAAAGCGGATGATAATATCCGTAGAACTGACACAGGAAATGGTACAGGAACTCGACGTAGTTGTAGAAAAAGAAAAAATGGGGCGGAGTGAAGTTATAATGGAAGCAACGCAACAATTTTTGCAAGAGAAAAGGGCACGTGAGTTGAGAGACGAGATGGAGCGCGGCTATGCGGAGATGGCGACAATTAACTTTGCTATTGCATGCGAGTGTACCCATGTCGAAGCAGAAGCAGAAGACAGGAATATTAGTATATTAGGAGGTTAATGGCTGATGGTGAAGCGTGGTGACGTGTACTACGCGGACCTTTCCCCCGTGGTCGGAAGCGAGCAAGGGGGAATACGGCCTGTTCTCATCATTCAAAACGACATTGGTAATAGATTCAGTCCAACTGTGATTGTGGCAGCAATAACCGCAAAAATTCAAAAAGCAAAGTTGCCAACACATGTGGAAGCTACTCGTAAAGATGGCTTTGAAAGAGATTCTGTCATTCTTTTAGAACAAATTAGAACAATTGACAAACAACGCCTGACAGATAAGATTACACATTTGGACGAGGAACTAATGGTCAAGGTAAACCAGGCGCTGGAAGTCAGTCTAGGAGTAGTAGAATTCTAAACAACCTAAAAATATAACATAGAATGATGAACGCAGGATAGTAAATAAAGTCCGACGTAGAAAGATACCAAATACATAATGAACTAATTAACCACTTTACAAGATTTAAGGGACATCAGAAACCTACAAACAATGCGTATGATTTATCCTTCGCTAAAGTTGTTTCTAATGTCTTTTTTTGAAAAGTAGTTAATCAAATTACAGAAAAAAGAGAGATCTTGAGAGTGGAGAAAGGTTGGAAAATAATCAATGTATAAAGATTTTGCAAACTTCATCCGGACCAATAAGGCAGACTTACTAAATAATTGGATGAATGAAATGGAGAAACAATCAGACCAATTAATAAATGATATTGCAAAAGAACCTATGTATGAAGAAACGAGTAAAGAGTTTGTTGATTTGATTGTTTCGAACATAACAGAAAATGGTTCTAAATTTAACGAAAAGTTAGATGATTTTGCAGAAAAAGTGGTCCATTTAGGTTGGCCCATTCATTTTGTCA
The DNA here is from genome assembly GCF_000763495.1 of Listeria ivanovii subsp. londoniensis. Lineage (GTDB taxonomy): Bacteria > Bacillota > Bacilli > Lactobacillales > Listeriaceae > Listeria > Listeria londoniensis. Next base: position 1,066,599 of record NZ_CP009576.1, read on the forward strand.
CCACAGGCCTGCGTGTTTTCGGGCTTTTAGTATATACAGCTATGAGAGAGGAAGATTTATTTTTAAAAAGAGAAGAAAAACCAGAGGATGACGCCTATTATCGCTTTGAAACATGGCTTTCAACCATGTATAACAAAGTGGTGACAGCCTACGCGGATACGTGGGAAAAAACAGTTTCGATTCAAAAAAGTGCTTTACAGGAATTATCGGCACCACTTTTGCCAATATTTGAAAAAATTTCTGTCATGCCACTAATTGGAACGATTGACACAGAAAGAGCTAAGTTAATCATCGAAAACTTATTAATAGGCGTTGTAAAAAATCGGTCAGAAGTGGTATTGATTGATATTACGGGAGTTCCAGTAGTTGATACGATGGTTGCACATCATATCATTCAAGCATCAGAAGCAGTTAGACTTGTCGGCTGTCAGGCAATGCTCGTAGGTATTAGACCAGAAATAGCGCAAACAATCGTTAATCTAGGAATTGAATTAGATCAAATAATCACGACCAACACAATGAAAAAAGGCATGGAGCGTGCGCTTGCCTTGACGAACAGAGAGATAGTAGAAAAAGAGGGGTGAATACTGTGGGGATACCAATCTTAAAGTTAGGTGAATGTTTATTAATTTCTATTCAAAGTGAATTAGATGATCAAACTGCGGTAGAATTCCAAGAAGACTTGCTAGCGAAAATCCATGAAACGTCGGCCAGAGGAGTAGTCATTGATATAACCTCAATCGATTTTATTGATTCGTTTATTGCAAAAATTCTTGGAGACGTAGTAAGTATGTCTAAGCTAATGGGTGCAAAAGTGGTTGTAACTGGGATACAGCCTGCAGTTGCGATTACCTTAATTGAACTCGGAATTACTTTTAGTGGAGTGCTTTCGGCGATGGATCTTGAAAGTGGTCTGGAAAAACTTAAACAGGAATTGGGGGAATGAATATGACATTCCAATCCTGTGTAAAGATAATTAATGAGTGGGACATTGTGGCTGCAAGGCAACTAGGTAGAAAAATATCCAAAGAAATTGGCTTTGGAACAGTTGACCAGGCGAGAATAACGACAGCCATCAGTGAACTAGCAAGAAATATTTTCCTTTATGCTGGTCGAGGAGAAATCTGTATTGAGAAAGTAAGTGAAGCAGGCAAGCAAGGTATGATAATTGTTGCCAAAGATAAAGGACCGGGAATTGTTGACCTTAGAAAAGTCATGCAAGATGGCTATACAACATCAGGTGGACTTGGTGCAGGCTTGCCAGGAGTTAAACGTTTAATGGATAGTTTTGATATTGAATCCAGTATTGAAGGAAATTCTAAAGGAACGGTAATCACAACAACGAAATGGGTTCGGTAAGGGGAGCTAGAAAACAATGGAAAAAGCCTTTGAGGGAAGATACCGTGATATTCTTATTCAATATCTAGAACATCAAGATGAAGAACTACTTTATACTTGTGAAAAGTTGTCCCGAGAGGCAATGGAGGAACGTGTTTCACCAGAAGAAATTGTTCATTTACATCGTTCGGTACTAGAACTTTATGAAAAAGAATTACCAGAATTTGTGCGTTTATCGTTTGATGTGCTACTAGAAATAATGGTCGGCTATGGCTTAGCATATATGGAACATTTAAGCCTTAGAACAGAACAAAAAGAACTACGTAGTGAAATCGCTCAAGCAGAAGATATGCAAAAAACATTAATGAAAACCGAACTACCAGAACATGATGAAATTGAGTTTGGTGTTATTAGTGTAGCAGCTAGACAAATGAGTGGCGACTATTATAGTTTTACAGAAGAAGGTGACAAAAAAATTGGTATCGCTCTTGCGGATGTTATTGGTAAAGGTATTCCAGCAGCATTTAGCATTTCGATGATCAAATATGCTTTAGCCGGGATGACAGGGATGATAGGAAACCGTCTATCGTACTTGAATTACTAAACCAAGTAGCAGAAGAGAATATCAATGATAACATGTTTATTACGATGTTTTATGGACTTTATCATGAAGAAACCCATTTATTTGAATACGGTTCTGCTGGACACGAACTGGGATTGTACTACCAACATCAAGAACGAATGTTTTCGGATTTATACGCAAAAGGTTTACCACTTGGTGTGGATAAAAATGCAGTCTATCGCCAATTTGACAAAAAGATTGAAGTGGGCGATATTGTTTTTATCATGTCAGATGGCGTGACTGAGACTAGAACAGCAGATGGCTTTATTGAACGAGAAGAATTAACGGAGATTATTGCTACATACATTCATCTGCCTGCTGAAAAAATGGTGCGAGCAATTTACGATCAGTTAGTTAAATTGCAAAATTTTGAACTGCATGATGATTTTACACTAATTTGTATTAAACGAACAAATTGATAAAATAAAAACGTTTTGCATTCATCGCTTCTCCACATTTATGTATGTGAGTAAACGTAAAATTAGTGAGACGTTTTTATTTTTTATGTTTTGTTTTTATTTGTTAGGGTAAACTGGAAAGATACTTAAATTTAAGATGGGGTGAAGTGATGAATATTAGTATAGAAATAAAAGAACGAGATACGAAGCACATAGACATATTTGTTGCTGGGGAGATTGATGCTTACACAGCTCCAAAGGTAAAAGAAGCGTTAGAACTTTATCAAGTAAAAGAGGGTATTGTACTTCGAATTGACTTAACAGATGTAAGTTATATGGATAGTACTGGCTTAGGTGTGTTTGTAGGAGCGTTCAAAAGCTTACGCCAACGTCAAAGTGAACTTGTCTTGTTTGGGTTGAGCGATCGGATTTTCCGATTGTTTGAAATCACAGGATTGTCTGATATCATTGAAATCAAAAATGTAGAGGGTGAAATGAATGGCAACAATGCATGACAAAATTACGTTACAACTTCCTGCCAAGCCTGAATATGTTAGTTTAGGTAGACTTTCATTATCAGGAATAGCGAGTCGTGCAGGATTTTCTTATGAGGCAATTGAAGATTTAAAAATAGCTGTGAGTGAAGCCATCACTAATTCTGTGAAACATGCATTCAAAGAAGAAGATGGCGGTGAAATCACAGTAGAATATCTTGTCTATGAAGATAAACTTGAAGTTCGTGTTTCCGATAACGGAACAAGCTTTGATTTAGAAAGTCGTAAACAAGAAATTGGCCCATATGATGTCGGTGAAGATGCAGAAATGATGCGTATTGGTGGACTAGGTTTATTTTTAATCGAAACATTAATGGATGATGTGAAACTTTATTATGATGAAGGGGTTTCCGTCGTAATGACCAAATATATTAATGAAAAGCAGGTGGAGGAGAATGCCAAAAGTATCTCAACCTGATAAAGAAGCAAAAGAAAAAGTGTATATTTGGATTGCTGCCTATCAAGAAAACGGTGATCAAGATGCTCAGTATAACTTAGTGGTGCATTATAAAAACTTAGTAGAATCCATTGCACGTAAGTATTCTCAGGGTAAGTCTTTTCACGAAGACTTAGTCCAAGTAGGAAATATTGGATTGCTAGGTGCGATTAGACGTTATGATGCAACGTTCGGAAAAAGCTTTGAAGCATTTGCTGTGCCAACAATAGTTGGTGAGATTAAACGTTTTTTACGCGATAAAACATGGAGTGTTCATGTACCACGTCGCATAAAAGAACTTGGTCCGAAAATTAAGAATGCCGTCGAAGAGCTAACAAGAGAATTGCAAAGCTCACCCCAAATTAGCGATATTGCAGATTTCATCGGTGTGACGGAAGAAGAAGTTTTAGAAGCAATGGAAATGGGTAAAAGCTATCAAGCGCTCTCAGTAGACCATTCAATTGAAGCGGATTCTGATGGGAGTACTATCACGCTACTTGATGTAGTTGGTGGCACAGATGATGGATTTGAACGTGTGAATCAACGAATGCTTTTAGAGAAAGTTCTCCCAGTTTTAGACGAGCGAGAACAGAAAATTTTGCAATATACTTTTATTGAAAATCGCAGCCAAAAAGAAACAGGAGAGCTGCTCGATATATCGCAAATGCATGTGTCTAGAATCCAACGTCAAGCAATTAAAAAACTTCGAGAGGCGTTGCAGAATGAGGAAGTGGAGTAAATGAACAAGGCGGTTGAATCAAATAATTTATTTGTATTTCAACGTTCTAAAGCATTACAACAATACTGCGGGGATGTTTATTTTACCCATGAAGACGAAAATGGTTTTCTATATGTTCTTTCTGATGGGCTTGGTAGTGGTCTAGAAGCTAATAGAGCTGCAAAAGCGACTATTGAAGCCATAAAAGAAGATATCCATGCTGACTTAACTCATATGCTCGAAAAGGCGAACCAAGCTGTCTCAGGCCTTCGTGGCGCTGCAATTGCGATTATTAAAGCAGATTACTTAACAAAAACGATTTATTATACCGGTATGGGCAATATTCGTTTTTATATGATTGGGTCTGAGGATAAACTTATTTTTCCTCTTTCTGGGTCTGGCTTTTTGTCAGGCAGGAAACAGAAATATCGTTTGCAGAACTTTAAATATAAATCTGGAAGTAAGTTTTTGCTCCACTCAGATGGGCTGGTTCTTTCTCGTGTTAGAAAGAATTTAGAATCACCACTTTGTGTAGTGAAGCTTGGTCATCTCATCGAACAATCCATTTTAGATATACCAACTGATGATGTTACTTTCTTGCTCGGTCAATTTCCAAACTAACCAAAACATCTTTTGAGCTAGAAATAGTTTAAAAGATGTTTTTTATTTTTTGGGGGAGAAAATGCTATAACTATGGTATATTAGAAATAGCAGTAATTTTAAGGTTTAATCATGTGAAAATAATCACTTAATATTCGTGAAGCAATGTTGCTTTGCGTTTTTTCGCGCGGATTAAAATATATACATAAGAAAGAAGGAGCAAATTGAAGAAAGTGTTATGGAACAGTGTCAAAGGTTATACGTGGGCGAGATTTAGGAAAGACTTGCTAGCGGGGATTATTGTGGGGGTTATTGCTCTTCCGCTTGCGATGTCGTTTGCAATTGCAAGTGGTGTAAAACCAGAGTACGGGATTTATTCCAGTTTTGTGGCTGGTATTATTGTGTCGATTTTTGGCGGATCTAAATTCCAAATCGCTGGACCAACTGGCGCATTTATTCCGGTCTTACTTGGAATCGTATTAACTTATGGCTATCAAGATTTACTGGTGGCTGGCATGATTGCTGGTGTTTTACTTTGTTTAATGGGGATATTTAAACTTGGCACATTAATAAAATTTATTCCGCGACCTGTGACAATTGGGTTTACAGCTGGTATTGCGGTAACAATTTTTATGGGACAAGTTGGAAATTTTCTCGGATTAACTGGAATGAAAAAACAGGAAGCTTTTATTGATAATATGAAAGAAATTTGGATTCATTTGGATTCATGGAACTTTTATAGTATTCTCATTTCATGTATTTGTTTGCTAGTCTTATTTTTATTTCCGAAAATAGTACCAAAAATTCCAGCGCCATTAATAGGCTTAGTTATTACAACAGGAATTGCGATGATTTTCTTCCCAGATGCACTCCCAACGATTGGATCTTCTTATGGAGAAATTCCGAGTAGCTTTCCACCATTTCATTTACCAGATATCAGTTTTGAAAATATGAGTAAACTGATTGGACCAGCCTTTGTAATTGCGATGCTTGGGGGGATAGAGTCATTACTTTCAGCAGTAGTTGCAGACGGGATGACAAATACGAAACATAACAGTAATCGAGAGTTAATTGGTCAAGGAATTGCGAATATTGTCACACCGATGTTTGGTGGAATTCCTGCTACAGGAGCAATTGCTCGGACAGCGACAAATATTAACAATGGCGCAACAAGTAGAATGTCTGGTATTATTCATGGTATTTTTGTTTTACTCACATTACTTGTTCTTGCTCCAGTAGCTGTTAACATTCCGATTGCTGCGATGGCGCCAATTCTGATGCTTGTTGCATGGAATATGAGTGAACGTAAAACCTTCCAACATATTTTAAAACTAAAATCTGGGGATACGTTAGTTTTGGTAATTACTTTTTTACTTACGGTGTTTGCTAGCTTAACTGTTGCCGTTGAAGTAGGCTTATTACTGGCAGTCGTTCTTTTTGCCAAACAGATGGGTAGCGCGATGCAAATCGTTGAAATCGAACCAGAAGGCGCTGAAATTGCCCCTCAGCTTTATAATAAAATTAGCATATTTACAATTCGTGGACCACTCTTCTTTGGTGCAGCACAAATTTTCCAACAAAACATTATGAAAGCTATTCACGTCAAGCCTGAATACCTGATTTTAAGAATGGGAAAAGTGCCAATTATCGATGCTACTGCAGAAGGTTATTTTCACCAAATTGAAAAAGAATTTTCGAAGCATGGTGGACAAATTTTAATTACAGGGCTGAATGAAAAAGCAAAAGAGAGTCTCCAAGATAGCGGGCTCTATGACCGAATTGGCGAGGAGCATTTCTTTTTACATACAGAAGATGCAATTCATTATGCCGAAACAGCTTTAAACCAAGAGAATAGATAGCTTTTGTCAGTTGATTCCTAGTTATGTTACACTTAATAAATAATGAATATTGGAGGCAACCAAGTATGGAACAAGTGCAAGATAAAATCATCAAATTAGTGCATAAAACACTAAACTATAAACCAAATCAAATTAATGCAGTGATAAAATTAATGGAAGAAGGCAATACCGTTCCATTTATCGCCCGTTATCGTAAAGAAATGACTGGCAGCTTGGATGAAGTGGAGATTCGAGATATTGAAGAAACCTTTGAATATGTCACTAAATTAGAAAATCGCAAAGAAGAAATTATTCGTTTAATTGATGAACAAGGAAAACTCACGGATGAACTAAAAAATGCCATTATTAAAGCGGAAAAACATCAAGCTTTAGAAGATTTATACCGTCCTTACAAGCAGAAAAAACGCACCAAAGCAACTATTGCTAAAGAAAAAGGGTTAGAACCGCTAGCTAATTGGCTGATGAGTTTTCCAAATAACGCTGAACCACTAGAAGAAGCAGCAAACTACATTTCAGAAGAAAAAGAAGTCGAGTCAGCAGAGTTGGCCTTACTTGGCGCGCACGAGATTATCGCCGAGCAAATTAGTGATGAACCGGCTTTCCGAGAGTGGATTCGTAATTTTACACGTAAATTCGGAATGGTTGAATCAAGAGGGAAAAATATCGAAGCCGATGAAAAAGGCGTTTATGAAATGTATTATGAATTCAATGAAATGATTGGCAAAGTAGCAAGCCACCGAGTTCTCGCCTTTAATCGCGGGGAAAAAGAAGATATTTTACGCGTACAAGTGCAAGTAGATACAACCAAAATCTTCGCTTACTTATTTGAAAAAGTGATTCAAAATCGAAATTCCAATACACGACCATATGTAGAAGAAGCTATTTTGGATGCTTATAAACGTTTTATTGGTCCAGCAATCGAGCGTGAAATACGCGGGGAACTAACAGAAAAAGCGGAAGAACAAGCAATTCATATTTTCTCGGAGAACTTACGTAAACTACTTTTACAACCACCTTTAAAAGGAAAAATAATTCTTGGAGTAGATCCAGCATTCCGAACTGGTTGTAAATTTTCTGTGCTTGATAAAACTGGAAAAGTTCTAGAAATAGGAGTTGTTTATCCACATACTGCCAAAGCCCGTCGACCAGAAGCTAAACAGAAAATTGCAGAAATATTAGCTACTTATCAAGTAGAAGTAATTGCAATTGGTAACGGAACAGCCTCTCGTGAAACAGAACAATTTATTGTCGAAGTAATTCGCGAGTCTAATTCAAATGCTTATTATTGTATCGTAAATGAAGCGGGGGCAAGTGTTTATTCGGCAAGCGAAACAGCTCGTGAAGAATTCCCAGATTATCAAGTAGAAGAACGTAGCGCCGTTTCTATTGGGAGACGTTTACAAGATCCACTTGCAGAACTCGTAAAAATTGATCCGAAATCAGTTGGAGTAGGTCAATATCAACATGACGTTGCCCAAAAACGCTTAAATGAAACGCTTACATTTGTTGTGGAAACAGCGGTTAACCAAGTAGGTGTGAATGTGAATACCGCATCTGCTTCCTTACTACAATATGTAGCTGGCTTAAATAAAACAGTAGCCAACAATATTCGCAAGTTCCGTGAAGAAAATGGTTCTTTCACATCTCGAAAAGAATTGAAAAAAGTTCCTCGTCTTGGAGCAAAATCATATGAACAAAGTATCGGCTTTTTACGAATTTTGGAAGGGGAAAATCCACTTGATCGTACTGCGATTCATCCAGAAAGCTATAAAGCAGCGGAAGAAATCGTTCAAGCTACTGGATTTGAATTAAAAGATATTGGTAGCGAGGATTTAAAAGAAGCGCTTCAAGCATTGAGCATTCCAGAAGAAGCAGAAAAGCTAGCAATTGGTAAAGAAACGATGCGTGATATTATTGATAACTTAATAGCACCAGGACGCGATCTTCGTGATGAGCTTCCTGCACCGCTCTTAAAACAAGATGTTATTTCAATGGATGATTTAAAACAAGGAATGGAATTACAAGGTACCGTTCGTAATGTGGTTGATTTTGGCGCTTTTGTCGATATTGGCGTTAAACAAGATGGACTTGTGCATATCTCGAAATTGAGCAATTCGTTCGTCAAAAATCCAATGGATATTGTTTCAGTTGGAGATGTTGTGACAGTTTGGGTGGATGAAGTAGATACGAAAAAAAATCGTATTGCGCTAACGATGCGTAATCCAAACGGAAGTGTCAAATAATGAATCAAGCAGAATTGCAGCGACACATGGAAGAAGTGTCGCTGCAATTTTTCCACAAAGAATTCCGGCATCAAGCTACTTTTAATAGTAGATTACGCACGACAGGTGGCAGATATTTACTTCAAAGTCATCGCATTGAAATGAATCCCAAATATCTGGAAAATTTTGGAATAGCGTATTTCATTGATATCATGAAACACGAACTATGTCATTATCACCTTCACTTAGAGAAAAAGGGCTACCAACACCGTGATAAAGACTTTCGAGATTTGCTGAAAAAAGTAGGAGCGCCACGATTTTGTGCGACCATTCCTCGCGAACTCACAATGCATGAATATACATGTAAAAGTTGCTCAAAATCATTTTTAAGGCAGCGTAGATTTAATGTAAACCGTTATCGTTGTGGGGATTGTGGTGGGGAATTAACAGAAACTGGCTCCAAAAAAATTTATACAGAAAATACCTAAAAAGTGTTGCATTTTAGTGTCGTTCTACCGTATACTTATGGGAGTCAGATAATTCCACAGTAGCTCAGTTGGTAGAGCAATCGGCTGTTAACCGATCGGTCGCAGGTTCGAGTCCTGCCTGTGGAGTTTGGGGAAGTACTCAAGTGGCTGAAGAGGCGCCCCTGCTAAGGGTGTAGGTCGCTCGCGCGGCGCGAGGGTTCAAATCCCTCCTTCTCCGTAATCAAAAGTTACCTTAAAACAGATGGTTAGAAAATCATTTTGTGGTAAGGTAACTTTTTTGTATAGTTGGGTATTTGCCATTATCTTCTTAAAGTTGGGTTTCATAAACATAGTTGGTATAATAATAAAAAGGTTTCAAGAAAGGAATAGATATGGATAATAAATTAGAGTTTTCAACGATTGATGAGTATATCGCAGGAACACCCCCAGAAACACAACCAATTCTACAGAAAATTAGAGAAACTATCCAAGCGGCGGCTCCGGAAGCAACAGAGAAAATTAGCTACCAAATGCCAACTTTTTATTTTGAAGGAAATCTTGTCCATTTTGCATTAGCGAAAAAGCACTACGGTTTTTATCCTGCTCCAAGTGGTATCAAGGCATTTGAAGCAGAATTAATTGCGTATAAGTATTCTAAAGGCGCCGTTCAATTCCCGATTGACCAACCAGTTCCATATGATTTAATTGCAAAAATGGTCACTTTCCGCTTGGCTGAAAACAAACAAAAAGTGGCAGAAAAGCTATCGAAAAAAAACAAATAATTAGTAAAAGCTTTTTCCTAATCAGGTGAAAGCTTATTTTTGTTTGGACATTGATTTTAAAAAGACTAGACATTTAAAATTAAATGAGTATAATAATAAATAGAAAACGTTTTCTTTTTAGAAATATATCATGTTTGGGGGAAGTAAATTGAATAAGTTTATGGAGTTACTTGGGGAGAAGTTAATGCCTTTTGCTGCAAAACTGGGAGAGAATAGGTATTTAACAACATTACGAGATGCATTTATGTTGGCATTCCCACTAACTATGTTTGGTTCGATTGCTGTTGTTTTAATGAATTTACCATTTTGGAGCGATGAGACAAAAGCGGTATTACAGTTATATCTTGGAAATGCACAAAGCGCCACGATGAGTATTATGACTGTTTTTGTTGTTTTTGGAATCGGGTATTCTTTATCTAAATATTATAAAGTGGAAGCAATTTACGGGGGTGCAGTTGCCCTTGCTAGTTTCTTGATTTTAACGCCATTTTTCTTTAATAGTCCTGATGGAGAACTTATTACTGGAGCTCTTTCACTTGATCGTCTTGGAGCGAAAGGAATGTTTATCGGGATGATTAGTGGTTTTATTGCTGCAGAATTATATCGATTTTTCGTTCAACGCGATTGGACAATTAAAATGCCAGCAGGAGTTCCACCAGCAGTAGCTAAATCTTTTGCAGCACTAATTCCTGCGATTTTAACATTAAGTATCTTTTTAATAATTAACGTTATTGTACAATTCTTCTTCGATACAAACTTACATGATGTTGTTTATACAGTTATTCAAAAGCCATTAGTAGGACTAGGTTCTGGAATTGTTCCAACTTTAATTGCGCTATTTTTTATTCAAGTATTGTGGTTTTTCGGACTACATGGGCAAATTATTGTCAACTCGGTGATGGATCCAATTTGGAACACTTTAATGCTGGAAAACTTAGATGCATATAAGGCTGGGTTACCATTACCGCACATAGTTACCAAACCATTTATGGAAGTATTTACAGTTGGTATGGGTGGCTCTGGGATGACTCTAGCTGTTGTAATTGCGCTAGCCTTCCTAATGAAAAGTAAACAAAGTAAAGAAATTGGTCGATTGGCGCTTGGACCTGGAATTTTTAACGTAAATGAACCGGTGCTTTTCGGGATGCCAATCGTATTGAATGCCACGATTTTAATTCCATGGATTATCGCTCCGCTGATTGTCACTACACTGAATTATTTTGTAATGGCAGCTGGTATTGTTCCAACTCCAACAGGGGTTGCTGTTCCTTGGACTGTGCCAATTGTAATTAATGGTATTCTTGCAACTAACTCTTGGCTAGGAGGCGCACTACAAGTAGTTGATTTCTTTATTGTACTAGTAATCTGGTATCCATTCTTAAAACTAGTTGATCGTACTAATATCGCGAGAGAATCACAAGCGGTTGATGAATAAGTTATGTTTTTTTTATTCGATATGCTATAATTTGATTGAAAATGGCTAGTCATTTTTAATTTAAATGAAGGAGCGTTCGAATTGGTTAAGTATGAAATGATTGCAGCAGATATTCGTGAAAAAATAAACGACGGTACTTATCCACCGGAATCCATTCTTCCTGATCAAGTTAGTTTATGCAAGATGTATGATTGTAGCAGAATGACGATAAAAAAAGCTTTTGATGTATTAGCACTCGAAGGACTCGTTTACCGGCAACGAGGAGCAGGCACTTTTGTGATGAAAAATGCGCTTGCTAACAAGCAAGATGCGAGCCTACGGGATTATGATGGTCTGACAAAAATGATGGGAGATAATCGAATTACAAGTGAAATTATTGCATTTGATATCGCCTTTCCAGATGAAAAAATTCAAGAACAACTTTTAATTAAAGCAACCCAACCAGTATACAAATTAATTCGTTTACGTCTACTGGACGAGAAACCTTATGTGCTAGAACATACAACGATGCCAGCAGATATAGTTCCAGGACTTACAAAAGATATTTTACATCATTCGATTTATGCTTATTTACAGGATTCACTTGGGCTCGTGCTAAGTGGCGCTTTTCGGAAAATTAATGCCGATAAACCTTCTTCCTATGATAAAGAGTACTTGGCATGCGGGGAACATGATCCAGTGCTTGAAGTAGAACAAGTTGTTTATTTAAAAGACGGAAGACCTGTTGAATATTCGAGGTCTAGACATCGCTATGATACAAGAAGTTTTATTATGGTTGATCATCGCGAAAAATAAAACAAAGTTAGAGGGCGGAAGTAAGCTTTTCTGACTTTGTTTTTCTATTTTAAAAATGTATAAAAAAGTAGTTATTAACAAAATTAAAAAATACTAAATAAAAATAAGAAAAGGCGTTGACAGTGTCTCAGATTATGTTATAATAAAAAAGCTGGTGTAAGAGAAATGAATTTTGTTGAATATATATTCATTTTTTGTTTTTTATCTGGCCCGTTGGTCAAGCGGTTAAGACACCGCCCTTTCACGGCGGTAACACGGGTTCGATTCCCGTACGGGTCACTTTTTTATTCATTTTGTATACATATGGTTCCGTGGTGTAGGGGTTAACATGCCTGCCTGTCACGCAGGAGATCGCGGGTTCAAATCCCGTCGGGACCGCTACGAAAAAGAATTCGAGTTTTACTTGGATTCTTTTTTTTGTAGCGGAAATTGGACAAGTATTTTTATTTGCGCTATAATCTTATTAATCACATAAGAATTGTAAGGTATAAATTAGGGGGAATAAGTTATGGATTTAGTGAAGAACGGAAAAGTATTAGAACTTGTTCATCCAAATGGAAACTGGACATTAATTAAAGAAGAAGGTTTTTCTCCAGTTCAAATCACAGTCGCGGCAGTTGCTGCTTGTAGCGGTTATGTTTATCAAACTTTACTTGAAAAGAAACGAATTGAGTTAAATGATATTACTATTCATACTGACTATGAGCAAGATCAAGAAAGTGCCGTTCATGTTTTAACCAAAATCAATGTCACTTTTACAGTTGATTTAGTAGATAAAAGCAATCAAGCAAAGGCGGAAAAAGCAGTTCATTTAGTAAAGGATGCATGCCCGGTTGCCAAAAGTTTAGATTCTTCCATTGAAATTAATGAAATAGTCGTTTTTAAATAATGAATCCAAAGACGGAGCTGTGCTGCTCGGTCTTTTTTTGTAGTTAGTTTGGCTTGCTTACCAAAAGAGAACGATTTATACTGAAAGCAAACAATTGAATGAGGTGGCTTGAAATGGAAGAAAAGACAATAGTAGAGAAATTACAACTAGCAAAATATCAAGAAGCGGTTATACTTGATATACCAAAGGATTCAGATTATTTTCGGAATTTATCAAGCTATGGGAAAGAAATGACTACTAAAAAGTATGATTTGATTTTTAAATTTGTACAAAATTTGAATGAGTTAGTTGGATTTGTTCATCAAATAATTTCAGAGGATAAACTGTTAGCAGATGGTTATGTATTTATCGCTTACCCGAAAAAAGGAAATAAAAAATGGGATACATATGTTCACCGTGATGAGCTGATGCCAGCGCTTAAAACGGACGAGGAAGGATACATTGGACAAAGCAACTTGAAATTTGCTCGAATGGTTGCGCTTGATGAAACTTATACAGTTGTTGGAATGAAAGAGGCAACAAAGTTAAAAATAAAAGGTGTTAAGAAAAATAATCCTTCCGCCGATGAATATGCCGATTATGTTCCGCAAGTGGTAGCTTTTTTAGCGGATAAAGGAGATTTAGCAACTTTTTATAGTAATTTAGCGACTGGTTATCAACGAGTCTGGGCGAGGTATATTTATTCTGCCAAACAAGCAGCTACACAAGAAAAAAGGCGACTGGAAATGGTAGATATATTAAGTCAAGGTTATAAGACCAAAGAACATTTTAGACAAGGGAAAAAGTAACCAAATATTTTTTGGTTATTTTTTGCGTTTGAAACAGCTTCCTTATGTAAAAAAACATAAGCATGTTAGAATAGAGAGGAAATGAATTGTAGAAAAAATTTTGGTGAACCGAAAAAAGGGGACGTGCAGGATGGCGAATTATATTAATAAAGCAAGGCGCCAAATTGACTTTGATCCATTTGATTTACGAATAGTTGCTGTGCCAGAAGTAGTAGCGGTTACTTTTAAACCACGAAACGAGCACACATTGCTTATTCGTATTGCGGATGTTGGTGCAACCTATCAGCCATTAAAAAATGAATCACTTTTCGAAGCTATTTTTCCTGTTCACTTTAACGATATAAACGAACAAGACGATTACTGGGGATTAAGTGAGAAAGAAGAAGCTGAAATGAAACTCTTTAATGAAGCGCATCGGGAAATGATTTATAAGTTTATTGACGCACATCCAGATTTCACTCAAATTATTGTCCATTGTCATGCTGGAGTAAGTAGAAGTAGTGCTGTTGCCATGGGTATTGCTGAGCATCTTGGTGACAATGATACGTTTACTAAACTCCAAGAAATCAAACGTTATTTACCAAATCCGCGGGTTCTCGCAATTATGCGAGGCGAGGCGTATTTATAGAAATGAAGAAATGTTAGGAGAGATTCATATGGAAAGTCATTATGATTATATTGCAATTGGCGGAGGAAGCGGGGGAATTGCCTCTATTAACCGAGCGGCAATGCACGGAGCAAAATGTGCACTAATTGAACCAAAATTCTTAGGTGGAACTTGTGTAAATGTAGGTTGTGTTCCTAAAAAAGTGATGTGGTATGGTGCGCAAATTAAAGAAGCGATGGATTTATATGCAGATGCTTACGGGTACAAAGTAGATGCAAGTTTCAACTTCCAAAAATTAGTTGAAAATCGGGAAGCTTATATTGAACGTATTCGTGGCTCGTACAAAAACGGGCTTGATAATAATAAAGTCGATTGGATAAAAGGTTATGCAGAATTTGTGGATGAAAATACCTTACGAGTAAACGGTGAAATAATCACTGCTGATCATATTCTAATTGCAACTGGCGGAAAACCAGCTTTACCTTCTATCCCAGGAGCCGCGTTTGGAATCACATCAGATGGTTTTTTCGCTTTAAAACAATTACCAAAAAAAGTAGCAATAGTTGGTGCAGGCTATATTGCAGTCGAGCTTGCGGGTGTTTTACAACAACTTGGATCAGAGACTCATTTGTTTGTGCGTAAACATGCACCGCTTCGGAATTTTGATCCTATTTTAACAGATACATTAACTGAAATAATCGAAGAGTCAAACATGACCTTACATAAACACGCCGTTCCTCAAAAAGTCGAAAAAAATATGGATGAAAGTTTAACTTTATATTTAGAGGATGGTCGAACAGAAACAGTGGACGTGCTTATTTGGGCAATTGGAAGAAAACCGGTCATAGATGGTTTGCAAATCGAAAAAGCTGGTGTAAAGCTTCTAGAAAGTGGACATATAGCGGTAGATAAATTTCAAAATACGAATGTTTCTGGAATCTATGCAGTTGGAGATGTTACTGGACATTATGAATTAACGCCAGTCGCGATTGCAGCTGGTAGACGCCTATCAGAACGTCTTTTTAATAATAACGAAAATGCGCATCTTACCTATGAAAACATTCCGACAGTCGTATTTAGCCATCCAGCAATTGGAACTGTTGGTTTAACGGAGCCAGAAGCTATTAAAAAATATGGCAAAGAAAATATCAAAGTTTACACATCTAAATTTACTTCTATGTATACTGCTATAACAGATTACCGTGAACCCTGTCGAATGAAATTGATTTGTGAGGGTGAAACAGAACGGGTTATCGGCTTACATGGGATTGGATATGGTGTGGATGAAATGATTCAAGGGTTTGCAGTTGCGATTAATATGGGGGCGACGAAAGCGGATTTCGATAATACAGTTGCCATTCACCCAACAGGATCAGAAGAATTTGTTACAATGAAATAAGAAACAACCTATGAAGGAGGATTAACTTAATGGGAAAAAAATTATCATTATATTTTGTCAGACACGGACAAACGTATCTAAACAAAAATTTGCGGATGCAAGGCTGGGCTGATACGCCACTTACACCAGAAGGAATTGAAGTTGTGAAGGAAAGTGGACGTGGACTTGCTGAAACGGAATTTATTGCTGCGTATTCCAGCGACTTGCACCGAACGATTGCAACAGCGGGTCATCTTTTAAAAGAAAACAAGCATGCATTTGGTTTAACTTTAGAACCGCTAAGTGAATTTCGTGAAACTTTCTTTGGTTCTTACGAAGGCGAAAAAGGCGATGTTGCTTGGAATGAAATTGCGAAACATATGGGTTATGCAAACCAAGAAGAACTATTTCAAAAAGCAGATGTTCGCGAAACAATGAATGGAACAAAAGCAGCAGATCCGACTGGTGATGCAGAAGATTTTATGACCTTTTGGACACGCGTAGAGCAAGGATTTTTACATGTGATTAATCGTCACCGCGAAACAGGTGGAAATGTTTTAATCGTTGCACACGGTAATACCATCCGCAATATCGTTCATGAGTTGGACCCTTCTCTTGATGAAACAGTAATACTCGATAATGCAAGTGTTACTGTACTAGCTTACGAAAATGGTTTATTTAAATTAGAACGATTAAATGATACTTCTCATTTTACAAAAGCATAAGAAAAGAGCTTTAGGAATTAGTCCTAAAGCTCTTTTCTTATGCTTTTGGTGCGGGAGGATCAGGCGGATTATTTTCTAATGCAAGCTCACCGCGCCTTAGTTTAATTAATCGATTAACATTCACAATAATAGTTTTAACAACGGCATAAACTGGAACACCTAGAATCATTCCAAAAATACCTGCCAAGTTACCTGCAACAATCAAGATGATAATAATTGTTAATGGATGAATGGATAAAGATTTACCCATGATATATGGAGAGAGTAAGTTGGAATCAAGTTGTTGCACAATCGTTACGACAATAATAACAAGTAATGCTTGAAGTGGAGAAGTAAATAGCGCCACGATTACTGCTGGAGCTGCTCCAATGAACGGTCCAAGATAAGGAATAATATTCGTCGCACCAGCAATTAAGCCAAAAAGAAGTGCATACGGTTGTCCAATGATTAAATAACCAATGAATGTAAACAAACCAACAACCAAGCAGTCGATTGCTTGCGAACTAATATAAGTGGAGATGGTCTTGTTCATTTCTTTAATAATTTGTTTTGCTTCTGCACGAATCGCAGCTGGGAAAAATTTACCAGAAGACTCTATAAACTTATGACCATCCTTAAACATGTAAAATACGATAAATGGTACCGTAACTAGAATCATCACAAAGCCAGATACAAACGAAACAATTGCTCCAAAGCTAGAAGCAACACCATCCACCACAACAGACATGATTTTTGGTAACGAAATGTTTAGTTTTTCAAGTTCTGCTTTCAAATCGACCCCTTGAAGGGAAGAATTTTTGGAAATTCCTTGTAGCCACTTCTCAAAATCTTGCCAGTAACCAGGTATGGCTTTAGCTAGTTCTGTTACTTGTTCAGCAAGCGTTGGACCAAGCTGCATAACTGCCAGAACAATAAGTCCAATAAATGTGATGAAAATGATAATAACACTAAGAATTCGTGGTACTTTTCTTTTTTCTAAAAATAGAACTAAAGGATTAAATAAATAGAACAGAAATCCTGCAACTAAAATTGGCATAAATAAAGTAGAAATGATAATGCCAATTGGAGAAAATATGTATTTCATTTGAAGCAGGATGAATATAACTGCAACAACCGCTAAAATTTCGATTGTCCAAAAAAACAGTTTACTATCCCTAAAACGTGATAATTTCAAATTTTTCCCTTCTTTCTAAAAGCTTATGGTTATTTTTTATAGTACCATTAACTGCTTTAAATAGCCACTGAATTTGCTGGCATTGACTAATGATTATATGCGTTATACAATGTATATAACAGTTTGGAGAGAGGTGTTTTTATGCTACTTACAATTGATTTACAATCGGATGAACCGATTTATACACAAATATGCAATCAAATAATTGAAGGAATGGCAAAACGAGAACTTTTGCCTGGCGATAAACTTCCATCAGTAAGAAGTCTTGGAGCAGATATTGGTATTAATTTTCATACAGTCAATAAAGCCTATCAAATTCTAAAACAAGAAGGATTTATTCAAATTCATCGCCAAAAAGGTGTGGTCATTCATCCTGATGGTGTAAAAAAAGCAGATGAACTTTTTTTTGCCAAACTACAAAATAAATTAAAGCCACTAATAGCTGAATCAGTAGTTAGAAGTGTTACAGAAGAAAAATGGATGGAAGTAAGCAAAGTTATTTTTGATGAAATGAACGGACGGAGCGTGAAATAGAAATGGAAATTATCATCTATATTTTTGTTAGTATTGCGATCATTTCATTGCAAGCAATTACGCCATTTATTATTCGGAAATCAGAATGTTTTGGTGTAAATGTTGGAGAACGTGCTAATCGAAAAGCAGAATTAAAACAATTGAAAAAACAATATGTTGGGCAAGTTGTTTTATGGACAAGTTTAGTTGCTATTATCGGCATTGCTTTATTACAAGGATTTAACACAAGTGAAGATGTCCAAGCAGGAATTTTTATTTCATCGATGTTTGGACAACTAATTGTCTCTTTTGTTATTTATTACCGTTTCCACCAGACGACGCTACAATGGAAAAAAGAAAAAATCATGTCTGGGGAAATCTCAACAAATTCCATTATTATGGTAGATACTAGTTTTCATCGGAGGAAAATGGTTATTTCTTATACTTGGTTTATGGTGCCACTACTTCTTTTTATAATTACGCTCGCTATTACAGTAGTATTTTATCCACAAGCACCTATGGCGTTTCCAACGCATTTTGATATGCAAGGAAATATTACGAGCACCATGGCAAAATCGCCAAGAGCAGCTTTACTTTTTCCAATGTTACAGCTGGTGATGATTGGGGTGTTTATGTTTATCAATTTTGTCATTGCGAGAAGTAAGCAACAAGTGGAAAATGAAAACCCATCAGATTCTTTAAAACGGAATATGCTATTTAGACAGATATCTAGTAAAGTAATGTTGATTATGTGTACTATTTTGATGATTGATTTCTTAGTAATGCAAGTTGTTATTTTGCTGGCCTTACCAGGTGAACTTATCATGATTACGATGATTATTTCGGTAGTACTGATTATGTTAGGCGTAGTTCTACTTGCAGTCAAGGTTGGTCAAGGTGGCAGTAGATTAAAATTCGCGAGTGGGCCTGATGGAGTGAGTAAACCAATTCGTGATGATGATGCTTTTTGGAAAGCGGGGATATTTTATTTCAATCGCAATGATCCAGCTTTATTTGTTGAAAAACGTTTTGGAATTGGCTGGACGATAAATGCAGCACGACCAGTTGCTTGGTTATCTTTTCTATTTATAATTATTGTTATTGTCCTAATCAGCTTGTGGTTTTAACTAAAGCTAGCCAGGGTATTTACCATGTGTTATGCTTACGACAATATAAGCATCTTCTGGCATAATATTCTTTTAAAAAGGAGTAGATAGTCATGGCGATTAAAGCAAAGCGATTAGAAGAATGGGAAGGATTCACAGGCATAGCGATTATTCGACAAGGACTAAAGACAGAAGCCTTTCATTCAGAAGTACAATTAGCATTTCGGCAAATGCTCTATTTAGCACAAAAATTAGATGATTTTTCGGAGCAAAAAATAGTGTATGGTATTTCTGTTCATAATATTGAAGACGGTTTAACGCATTATTCCGTTCTTCCTGTAACCCAAAAATACACTGAAATAAAAGAGCCATTAGAGTGGGTTGAGGTTCCTGCACATACTTATTTTGTTGCTGAACACATTCCAGGAACAGATCTAAATGAAAGCTATCTACAAATTGCCAAAGCGATTCAAGAGAAAAAATATAAGCCTTACATTACAGCAAATAATCCTATTTTTGACCCACTTCCTTTCAAATTAGAAGTATATTCTAAAGAGGAAGATCAAGTGACCAATATCGAAATTAGAATCCCTGTAATCAAAGAGCTTGATTCATAAAAAGGAAACCTAGGACTTTTTGTTCTAGGTTTTTTTAATACTAGCAAGCTGTTTTTGATTGTGCTATAATAAGAACGCTATTTTGTGATTATTTTAACAAGAAGGAAGGGATTCATGTGGGATATTATAGCCCGCAGGAAGTAACAGAGATTACTATTGAGAAAGGGACCCAAAAAGCAAACTCTAGCACATTAACGCTTGTTTTACTTGGATTTTTGGGTGGTGCTTTCATCTCACTCGGTTACTTATTATACATACGTGCAGTTGGAACGATGCCTCGCGAATGGGGAAGTTTTGCGACACTAATTGGAGCAAGTCTTTTTCCAGTTGGTCTAGTTTGTATTTTATTAGGTGGAGGAGAGCTTATTACTGGCAATATGATGGCGGTAGCAATTGCTTGGTATGACAAGAAGATATCTTTTCAACAATTACTTAGAAACTGGGCGATTGTGTCAGCAATGAACCTAGTCGGCGCCTTTTTTGTAGCTTATTTCTTTGGACACTTTGTCGGTCTTACAGAGGGGGACTTTTTACCAAAAACATTAGCAACAGCAGGGGCCAAAATTAATGATCCATTTTGGGTAGCTTTTGTATCTGGAATTGGTTGCAACTGGTTTGTTGGAATTGCCGTCTGGTTATGTTATGCAGCCAAAGACTTCGCTGGAAAAATTCTCGGGATTTGGTTCCCGGTTATGGCTTTTGTAGCTATCGGATTCCAGCACGTTGTCGCCAACATGTTTATCATCCCAGCAGCCATTTTTGCCGGATATTTTTCCTGGGCAGACTTTATCTGGAATGTCATCCCGGTTTATTTAGGGAATGTAGTTGGTGGAGCAGTGTTTGTCAGCTTGTTTTATTTCCTCGCATATAAGAAAAATGCACCCAAAAAAATCAAAGAAGAAGTACACCGACCATTGGAAGAAAATTAAAGAGTATAGGCTATCTGTATTTTATGCAGATAGCCTTTTTTTGAAAAAAGTTATGAACCGTTTCAAGACAATCATGCTGGGATGCGTGCACTTTTTTGACAAGTGCATTTTCCAAAATCTTGATTAACTTCTAAAATTTGTGGAAAACATTACTATAGGCAACAAGATTTGCCGTCAGTAAAACTTATTTAGGAGTGATATTTTTGAGTATCAAAGAAACAGCTTTACCAAAAGTTCAAACGAAACTATTTATTAATGGAAAATGGATTGACGGAGATAGTAAAGAAGTAAAAGATATTATAAATCCAGCAACAGGCGAAGTTATCGCAAAGATTGCCCAAGCAGGACCTGGCGAAACGAAACAAGCAATTAAAGCGGCGAAAGATGCATTTCCGGACTGGGCAAACATGGAACTAGCTGAGCGAGTAAAAATTTTGCATAAAATAGCTGATTTAATGGAACAAAAGGCAGATAAACTCGCAAAAATTATGACGCTAGAGCAAGGGAAACCTCTAAAAGAATCAAAAGGAGAAGTACTAACTGGTGTTGAAAACTTCCGGTTTGCTGCAGAAGAAGCAAGACGATTATATGGTGAAACAATTCCAGCACCTAACAATCATGCTTTCATTGTAAAAAAACAACCTATTGGTGTGGTTGCTGCGATTACTCCTTGGAATTTCCCAGGTGGAATGGTTACCAGGAAAATTGCTCCAGCACTTGCTACTGGTAATACCGTCATATTAAAACCTTCCGGAGATACACCACTTTCAGCCTTGGCGATTTTCGAAATTTTTGAAGAAGCGGGCTTACCAAAAGGTGTGGCGAATATCGTGATGGGCAGTTCAAAAGAAATCGGTGAAACTCTAACCGATAGCGATGATGTTCGAAAACTTACTTTTACCGGTTCTACTAAAGTCGGTCAAAGTTTATTTAAACAATCTGCAGGCACATTGAAAAAAATATCGCTTGAGCTTGGAGGACACGCACCTTTCATCGTATTTGCAGATGCGAATTTAGAGCAAGCTACAAGTGATTTAGTCGCAGCAAAATTCCGTAATAATGGACAAGTATGCGTATCACCCAACCGGATTTTTGTAGCCAAAGAAATAAAAGAAGCTTTTACAAAACTACTTATTACTAAAGTAGAAAAATTAAAAGTTGGTAACGGTTTAGATGATGTAAATATTGGTCCGCTAATTCGCGAAGATGCGATGGACAAAATCGATCAACAACTAAAAAATGCTAAAGATAAAGGTGCTAAAGTCTTAACTGGTGGTGGACGTTTGACAGGTAGCGATTATGATAAGGGTAACTTCTATCAACCAACTGTTTTGGATGAAGTAACGCGTGAGATGGATATATTCTACGAGGAAACTTTTGGGCCTGTTATACCTTTAATTAATTTTGAAACGGAAGATGAAGCAATTGAACTGGCCAATGATAGTGAATTTGGTTTAGCTTCCTACTTTTATACAAAAGATTTAGCAAGAGTCGAAAAAGTAAGTTCTGCATTAGAATACGGCATGGTTGGAGCAAACGAGATTGCCATTTCTAATCCGGAAACACCATTTGGTGGCGTTAAACATTCAGGATTTGGCCGAGAAAATGGACACTTCGGAATGGAAGAATATATTGACGTCAAATTTATCAATCTAAAATATCGTGATTAAACCTCCCTTTAAAAACTTCATGTTAGAGAAAAATCCTCTTCGCTGATTGCGTAGGGGATTTTTCCTATTACTAGGAAAAAAATGTATTTGTAAGCGAATTCAAAGGTTTATATAATTAGAATTAAGTTAAAGAAAGGGAGGATACAGATGAAAAACATTTTACTTATTTGTGGTTCAGGAGCTTCAAGCGGATTTATGGCAGCAGCAATTAGAAAAGCAGCAAAGAAAAAAGGAGAACAAGTGACTGTAAAAGCTGCTAGTGAAGCTCAAATAGACGAACGAATTAATGAAATTGATTACTTACTCATTGGTCCGCACTTATCATACATGTTAGATGATTTGAAGGAAAAAGTGAAAGACAAAGATGTACTTGTAACAGTTATTCCACAGTCTACGTATGGATCATTAAACGGTGAAAAAGCATTGGAATTAATTTTGAATATGGAGGGGTAAACGATGAACAACAAAGTGATGGATTTTATGACGAATAAATTTGCTCCAAAAGTAAATAAAGTTGTTAAAAATCCTTGGGTCTCTGCGATACAAGATGCAATTATGTCAGCACTTCCGTTAGTTTTTGTCGGTTCTTTAGTGACCATTGTTTCCTTACTCAAAAATTTATTTCCTAAGATGCCTGATTTCTCCATGATTAGTAACTTTTCTTTTGGGATGTTTGGTTTGGTTGTAGCTTTTTTGATTCCATATTATGTAATGGAAAAAAAAGGCAATAGTAGCCAAAAATTAATCGCTGGTGCGACGGGATTGGTGCTCTTCTTGATGCTCTTATTTCCGACAATTACAGCAGATGGGAATGCCGTTTATATTTTATCAAGGTTTGGGGCAACTGGGATGTTTTTATCGATTACAACAGGTTTATTTGTGGGAGTAGTAATGAATTTTGCCGCAAAACGCTCGTTGTTTAGTGAAGATACACCTATACCAGATTTTGTTGTTGGCTGGTTTAATAGTCTTTTACCAATTACGTTCATATTAATAGTAGGATGGTTAATTACCGTTCAATTTAATATTGATTTCTTTGAAGTAATTGTTGCTGTTTTTAGTCCACTTGCATCAATTGTACAATCTTATCCAGGGTTTGTTTTATCTGTATTCATTCCAGCATTCCTTTATACATTTGGGATTTCAGGGTGGGTGATGATGCCGGCGATTTATCCAGTTTATATGGCCGGACTCGCAGCAAATGCAGAAGCTGTGACGAGTGGTGGAACTGCCTCAAACATCGCAACGCAAGAAACTGTCTATGCCTTAATTTCCATTGGCGGGGTAGGCACGACTTTATCGCTTTCCGTGATGATGCTCGTTTTAAGTAAATCGATTCAACTGAAGGCAATCGGAAAAGCCGTGATCGTTCCTTCCATTTTTAATATTAATGAACCGTTATTTTTCGGAGCACCAATTGCCTTCAATCCTTACTTAATGATTCCAACATGGATAAATGCTTTATTAGTACCAAGTATCGCGTACTTTGTTATGACAGTTAATTTAGTTAATATACCAGCACAGTCATTTTTACTTTGGTATATGCCTTATCCAGTAACATCCTATTTAGCAACACAAGATTGGCGCGGGATTATTGCTTGTTTAGCGATTATCGTGATAACTTGGCTCGTATACCTGCCATTCTTTAAAGCATATGACAACTCTTTGCTCAAAAAAGAAAAACTAGAAGCACAAGAAACAACCAGTGAAATGGCAACAAATTGATTGGAGGAAACAAAATGTCTAAGCAAGACAATGTGGAAGAAACAGATAGTTTGAATGAGCTATCAATGAACATTTTAATTCATGCGGGAAATGCAAGGAATGACTTGGTGGATGCTTTGAATTACTTAGAAGATTTTGAGTTTAGTAAAGCTGATGAAAGTATCCAAGCAGCAAAAAAAGAAATCGTTATTGCACACGGCTTACAAACAGACACACTACAATTAGAAGCATCGGGCAACCAAATTCGCTATTCGACACTTTTCTGTCATGCGCAAGATACATTAATGACAGCCAAAAGTGAAATCCTAATTGGTGAACACATATTACGTTTGTTTAAAAAAATGAATGAGCAAATGAAAAAGTAGGAGGGACAACTATGTTTGAAAATTACAAGTTTCCGAACGATTTTCTTTGGGGAGGAGCTATTGCCGCAAATCAGGCAGAGGGCGCTTTTCAATTAGATGGAAAAGGAATTAGTCTAGCAGATTTACACAAATACCACACAAATAAAACCAACGAAGAGATTAGCGAGGAGCAGCATAAAGGAGTTAGTTTAGCTGATATAAAAGCAAATATTGTAGATAAAACAAATTATTATCCGAAACGCCATGGTATTGATTTCTATCATACCTATCCAGAAGATTTGGCATTACTTGCTGAAATGGGTTTCAAAACATTCCGTACGTCCATTGATTGGACGCGAATTTTCCCTACAGGTGAAGAAGACGAGCCAAACGAAGCAGGTTTAAAATACTATGATAATTTAATCGATAAAATAATCGAATTGGGTATGGAACCAATTATTACTATCCTACATTATGAAACTCCGGTCGAAATTGTCTTAAAACATGGCGGATGGCATAATCGTAAAGTTATCGATTTATTCGTTAAATATGGTAAAACAGTATTGGATCGATACAGCCAAAAAGTAAAATATTGGATTGTTATCAACCAAATTAATTTAATTCAATTCGAGCCGTTTAACTCTACAGCGATTCCAAATGACGCCGTGGATGATTATTTATCCGCAACGTATCAAGCGGTTCACAACCAATTCGTAGCAAGTGCACAAATTTACGAATACGGTAAGATGATTAACCCGGACTTAATGATAGGAACAATGCTTGCAGATTGCACAGCCTATCCATATTCTTGTGATCCAGATGATATTGTCCTTGCAATGAAACGCAACCGGATGGAATACTTCTATGCAGATGTAGCATTCCAAGGTGAATATCCGCAGTACGCATTAAACTATTTCGATGAAAACGGAATTAAAGTAGAAATCACACCTGAAGATAAAGACCTTTTAAGTAAGAATACGATGGACTATTTAGCTTTATCTTACTATTATTCTCAAATGGTAGACTCTAAGAAAAATGACTTAGATCCAGCATCAATTACACCAAATCCACATTTAAAAGCAAATCCATGGGGCTGGGCTGTTGATCCAAAAGGCTTATACAACGCTTTGTCAGAGTATTGGGATAGATATCATAAACCAATTATTATAGCCGAAAATGGTTTCGGAATGTACGACAAACTAGAGCACGGAGAAGTAAATGACGATTACCGAATTGATTACTTATCAGCTCATCTAAAAGAAATGAAACGTGCTATGTACGATGGTGTCGAAGTAATTGCCTACTGTGCTTGGGGACCAATCGATATTGTTAGCTGTTCCTCCGCGCAAATGGAAAAAAGATATGGCTTCATTTATGTAGACTTGGATAATGAAGGAAAAGGTACAGGCAAAAGAATTAAAAAGAAAAGTTTTTCATGGTATAAAAAAGTAATAGCTTCTAATGGGCAAGATTTAGAAGCATGACCTGATAAAGCCAGTTGTGGCCCTCATACAACTGGCTTTATCTATATAGGGGGTAACAAGAAATGGATACGCAAAAAGAAGTACTAGCTTATTTGGCCAAACATACGAGTAAGTGGGTTACCTCAAATGAGTTAGCAGATTTTTGTGAATGCACGACACGAACAATCCGTGCAAAAGTTTTCAAAATAAATGAAGCAACACCTGGTTTAATTAAATCCACTCAAAAAGGTTATAAGATTAATGAAAATGTGAAATTGGAAGTGCAAACAGAAAGTGATTCGACAGAACGTAAATCACAATTATTGCTTCAATTAATTAAAAATTCGACTAAAGGCGTTGATTTATTTGATCTCGCCGATATTTTGTATATTTCAGAAGTTACTTTAAAAAAAGATATCCAGCAATTAAAAAAAGAACTTCGAGATGCCCATGTCCAAATCGTCATAAGTAAAAATCGAATTAAATTAATTGGCAAAGAGACAGCTAAAAGAAAATACATGATTTCTTTACTATATGAAGAAGGCGGCTACAGAGAAAGTATTAAAGGACACATTCAAGAAATGATTGGTGCTATTTCGATAGATAAGCTACAAACTATCATTGGAGAAGTACTTACAAAAGAAGCAATCACAACGAATCAATATTCGATGATGAACATTGTGTTACATTATGCTATCAGTATGGTGCGTATTGGGCAAGGAAACACGCTAATTGAAACTAAAAATGCCCTCATAAAAAAAACCTCCCAAGAATATCAAATATCGAAAAAAATTGCCAGAATCCTTTCTAAAGAATATCAACTAGAATTCTCAGAAGAAGAAATACAACAATTAGCTTTACAATATGTTGGATTACAAAATGAAAAATCAGCCAATGCCAAACAAGAAGAATTAGAAAAATTTGTCGATAGTAAAATCATTCATGCCTTAGAATTAGCCCTTACAAACGTCGAGGAAACCTATTTAATTGATTTACAAAACGAACAACTTTTCATCAAACTCGCGATTCATATTCAAAGTTTATACTACCGAGCATGTTACAAAACCTATACAAGGAACTTAAGCCTGTTAGACATAAAAACATCTTATCCGGTCACATTTGATATTGCTGTATACATCTCTTCATTATTACAAGAAAAATTGGATATCGATTTTAATGAAGACGAAATCTCCTTTATTGCCCTACATATCGGCTCCTTTTTAGAAAGTCAAAACCATAACAATGTGAAACTGACAATCGGATTATTGGTCGATGATTACCATGATTTAAGAGTTAACATGTTAAATAAACTGCAAGAGTTATTTGAAAAGGAAGCAGAAATTAAAGTAATCAAAAAAGAAATAGCAGAAAAAGAGTTAGACATTCTGCTAACTACCAACCGAGACATAGCTTTAGAAAAAGCTGGCTCGATTTTCATCCACCCATTACTAACTAATAAAGACATCAAAAAAATCACTAGTCGAATTCAGACAAAGCGGCGAATACTCGAAAATAACCAACTTGCCAAACAAATAGATCAGTATGTCGTCAAGTCGCTATACTCCAACCAAATTGACCCTTCAGAACTAACTCCACTAAAAATTAGAGCGCAAATGGTAACTAAAATGGAAAAACAAGCGTTTGTTACTCCGGATTTCTATGAAAATGTGGAGAGACGCGAACAAATGGCACCAACTAGTTTTCCATCAGGCATCGCAATACCACACTCCATCGAAAACGATGCGGAGAAAAGCGGTGTTTCGATTATGACTCTTCAAGAATCCATTTTTTGGAATGAAGTGGAGGTAAAGTTAATTGCTCTTGTCGCCATTAGTAAAAACGATGCTAATCAATTTAATGATTTTTTTGAGAAATTTGTTGAAATCGTTTCGGAACAAGTAAATGCTAAAAGACTGTCTATGGCGGAAAGTTTTGATGAGTTTGTTCAAAAATTAAAAATAATGATTGAAGAAAATGAGTAGTTAAAAGCCGTGTATTTCAAGTGCATGGCTTTTTTCTGTTGAAGAATCGATTAAATTGAGCTATAATAAAACTATCAAGCATAAAGGAGTGTTATCTTAAGCCAATGAAATTCTAATCCTGTACTATAAGAAAAAATGAAGAAAGCTATCTTAATTTAGGATAGAAACTATTTTTTCGGACGGGATTCGTATGTTCATTTCGCATGATAACACAGCCATCATTTTTTTGGCGTAGTTTGCGGATTCCTCTCTGAAATTTCAGGAGGTTATTTTTTGTGTCTATAATCGAAATAAATCAATTGAAAATAGAAGTGGCAGATCGCGTGTTAGTTGAAATTCCGAACCTACTCGTAAACCCAAAAGCAAGAGTCGGTATTATCGGCCAAAATGGGCTTGGTAAAACAACGCTTATCGAAGTTATCGCGGGTGTCCAAGAACCAGCTGGAGGTAAAGTTACTATTCAAGGAAGGCTTGCTTACATTAAACAACTGCCAACAGATAAAAGTACAAAAAGTGGTGGGGAAAAAACAAGAAAAGCAATCCAACAAGCAATGCGCCAAAATCCGAGTGTTTTGCTAGCAGATGAACCAACTAGTAACTTGGATGTGAAAAGCGTAAAACACTTAGAACGACAGTGGAAAGACTGGCATGGTGCCTTAATTATCATCTCGCATGACCGGGCATTTTTAAATAGTCTTTGTACGGAAATCTGGGAAATTAAAGACCAAAAAATCCAAGTATACCAAGGAAACTACCAAGCCTATTTAAAGCAAAGAAAACAGCAACAAAACCAAGCAGAATTGGCCTACAAAGAATTTAAAAATAAAAAGAAACAATTAGAAGCTTCTCAAAATTACCATGAAGTCGAAGCAGGACGAATTGTAAAACCCGGAAAACGACTCAATGCGAAAGAAGCAAGCGCCTTTAAAGCTGGAAAAAGGACACAGCAGAAAAAGCAACATAGCACTATTAAGGCACTTGATAAGCGAATTGAACGGCTTGGAAACGTGGAAAAGCCACATAAAGCGAAACCAATAAAAATTTCCACCCCAGAGAACCGAATAATAAAAAAGGGAAATACCGTTCTAACTGCCATAGAAGCAACATACGAAATTGCCGGAAAAAAGCTATTCTCAACAACGGACTTTTCTATTAAGTCAGGAGACAAAGTAGCACTAATTGGCGAAAATGCCAGTGGGAAAACGAGCTTTTTAAAACAAATCCTTCAAAATAATTCTAAGTTAGTATGCAGTAATCAAGCAAAAATTGCCTATTTTGATCAGGAACTACAAGGTTTAGACTTAACAAAAACATTATTAGAAAATATGACAGACATTAGTGTTCAAAGCAAACAAATGACTAAAGAAGTCCTTGGAAGCATGCATTTCAAAGAAACAGATTGGCTCAAAAAAGCGAGCTTACTTTCAGGCGGAGAACGAGTAAAACTACTCCTTAGTATGCTCCTTGTAAGTGATGCAAATTTCCTAATCCTCGATGAACCAACGAATTACTTAGATATTTTTGCAATGGAGGCATTGGAAACGCTAATTCAAAATTTCACAGGTACCGTACTTTTTGTTTCCCATGATAGAACTTTTGTAAGTCAAGTAGCAGAACAGCTTCTAGTTATTGAATCAGGCAAAATGGCTTTTTACCGAATGACCATCACGGAATATGAGGCTAGTATAACGCCAAGTCGTATTACAGAAGAAGATAAGCTTATTCTGGAAATGCGAATGTCTGAAATTGCCGCCAAGCTGATGCAGCCTAACCTAAAGGAAGAAGATAAGGCATTACTGGAAAAAGATTACCAAGAAGTTATTACAAAAAGAAGACAGTTCAATTGAATTGTCTTCTTTTTTGAAGATAGAATGTAATAAAGTTAACTACTTCACCTTTTGCTTGATTTCTTCAAAAGATAGGCTTAGAATCAAATAGTTATTAAAAGAGCAAAGAAAGAAGGAATCCCATGTTTAGTCATCTTCCGGATTCATTCCTACAAATGAACACTATTTTTATCTCTATTTTGATTGAGGCATTACCATTTGTGCTTATTGGAGTGTTTATTGCCGGTTTTATCCAAATGTTTATTTCAGAAAAATTCATCGCGCGAGTAATCCCTAAAAATAAATTTCTAGCAGTCATTGTTGGTTCGTTAATAGGTGTATTTTTCCCTTCTTGTGAGTGCGGAATTGTTCCGATTGTACGTAATTTACTCGCAAAAGGAGTACCACTTCACGCTGGAATTGCTTTTATGCTTACAGCTCCAATTATTAATCCTGTTGTATTATTTTCGACTTATGTGGCATTTGGTAGTACATGGGAAGTTCCGCTACTACGCGTTGCTGGAAGTCTCGTCGTTGCATTAGTTGTTGGCAATATTATCGCTTATTTTTATAAAGGGACAGGACTTAAGGATCGTTTTCTAAAATATGAAACTGCCGGTGAAAAAATGGCAGTACCAGCTGCGAATTTAGCTACGGTTGGTCCAAATAATGGAATGGTTACTCCTCATTTCCAAGTTTTAGAGGCGGAGACAGAAGCTAACCATATTCACCAC
Organism: Listeria ivanovii subsp. londoniensis; assembly: GCF_000763495.1. Lineage (GTDB taxonomy): Bacteria > Bacillota > Bacilli > Lactobacillales > Listeriaceae > Listeria > Listeria londoniensis. The sequence continues at coordinate 1,097,295 of NZ_CP009576.1, forward strand.
CATCACCATCACGGCGAAGCACATATTCACGTGGAAATGCCGCTAAGCCAAAAAGTATGGCATACAGTACAACACGCTGTAGATGAGTTTTTCTCGGTTGGAAAATACTTAGTTTTTGGTGCTTTGCTAGCTGCAGCAATGCAAACATACATCAAAACATCTACGCTAGTTTCTATTGGTCACGGACCTGTGCTATCGATTTTATTGATGATGGTACTCGCATTTGTGCTTTCACTATGTTCCGAAGCAGATGCTTTTATTGCTGCTTCATTTCGTAGTGTTTTCTCCACCCAGTCTATCGTTGCATTTTTAGTGTTCGGTCCGATGCTGGATATTAAAAATTTAATGATGATGTTAGGGGCATTTAAAGCAAAATTCGTGCTATTAATTGTTACTAGCGTTACGATTGTTGTCTTTTTATATGCTTTGGTTATTTAAACGAAAGAAGGTGAACAAATGTTTCGTGTGTTTATTTTATTTGGATTTGGCTTTTATTTAATGCAGCTCCATATTTCAGGGGATATAAGTAAATATATCAATATGAAGTATTCTTATTTATCATTTTCAGCAATGATTGCTGCTTTTTTACTTGCAATTGTACAGCTTATTATGGTTTTCCGAGATGAAGATATTGGTGCAAAAACAGAGCACCTAGGACATACTCATGAAGGAGAAAATACGTTTTGGAAAAAAATTCTAGTATACGGATTACTTTCTTATGCTTTAATTGCTGGATTTATGTTTCCAGTGGCGACACTTGATTCGACAATAGTTTCTGCGAAAGGATTCCACTTTCCGAAAAATAATGAAGCAGGGGATGATCCCTATGCCGCGAACCAATTTTTACGTCCAGATACAAGTGGCTATTTTGGTCAAACCGATTATGAAAAAATGATGGAAAAAGAAAAAGCAACAATTATTGATCAAAACCCTATCAAAGTAACTGATAGTAATTACTTGATGACAATGGAGATTTTATATAATTATCCTGGTGAATTTGCAGGAAAACAAATTGAATTTACTGGTTTTGTTTACAACGATAATGTGACGAAAGATAATAATTTATTTTTATTTCGCTTTGGTATCATTCATTGTGTGGCAGATTCTGGTGTGTTCGGAATGCTCGTTCAAATGCCTGAGAAAACTAGCTATTCAAATGATACATGGCTTTCTGTGAAAGGAACCATTGCCCAAGAATATTATGCTCCTTTCAAAATGACGATTCCCTCTGTCAAAGTGGATTCATACAAAGAAATAGGGAAACCAAAATCAGTTTATGTCTATCGTAAATATTAAAATCGCTACTTGCAGATTTAATCAGCTTGCGTTATCCTTATATAAAGCTGTTTACGTTTTCACGAATGAATAAAAGGATGGAACAATCGAATGAATGATTATAATCACTACTTCCATTTCCAAAGAGAAGAATGGCGCAAGCTGGAAGTGAGTAAAGACCAAATTTTAACTGCCGAGGAATTGGAAGAAATTCGTGGTTTAAACGACCGGATTTCACTGCAAGATATCTCGGAAATTTATTTACCGTTAATTAAATTAATTGCGATTCAATATCATGAAGCCATTTTTATCCACGGGGAAAAAATGGAATACTTAAAGAAAAAAGAATCACGCGCACCGTTTATTATTGCACTAGCAGGAAGTGTTGCTGTCGGTAAAAGTACAACGGCACGTGTTTTTAAGCTAATGCTAGATCGCTGGTTCTCCAAAACAAGACAAGTAGAGCTAGTAACAACAGACGGTTTTTTGTATCCAAATAAGGTATTAGAAGAACAAGGAATCATGAACAAAAAAGGATTCCCAGAAAGCTATGACCGCGAACGCTTTGCCAAGTTTTTAACGGATCTAAAAGCGAATAAAGAAGATGTAGAAGTACCACTTTACTCACATTTCACCTATGATGTGTTAGAAGAGGTCCGGACAATGCATAATCCTGATATTGTCATTATTGAAGGGATCAATGTCTTACAAGCCGATCAACACGAAAGCTTATTTCCAAGTGACTTTTTTGACTTCTCGGTTTATATGGATGCAGCTGAAGACGATATTAAGAAATGGTATTTAGAACGTTTCTTTATGCTTCGTGAAACAGCTTTTCAAGATGAAAGCTCTTATTTCCATCCTTATACGAAAATTAGTAAACAAGAAGCCGAAGATTTTGCGCTAGATGTATGGGATACGATTAATGGCGTCAACTTAAAAGAAAATATCGAAAAAACAAAGTATCGAGCGGATCTAGTCCTTCATAAAGGCACTGATCACCTTATTTCCGATATATATTTACGAAAATAACCGATTGCCATTAGAGGAGAACTTCTAAAAGCATTCGGTTTTTCCTTTACTTTTACATAAAAATGCGTACAATTAGAAGTGAGTAATCACTCATTTTAAAAGGAGGGAAAATAATGACAGAAATAGCAATTAAAGTGACCAATTTAGATGTTCAAATTGGCAAAAAACAAATTTTGTCTAATATGTCACTCGAAATCAAAAAAGGAGAAATTTTTGGCTTAATTGGACCATCTGGAGCAGGTAAAACAACGCTTGTAAAAACGATTATTGGTATGGAAAAAGCAACAACAGGACAAACAGAAGTACTAAACAAGGTGATGCCAAGTCTGCCTGTCATTAGTAAAATTGGTTATATGGCTCAGTCTGATGCACTTTATACTGATTTAACAGCGAAAGAAAATCTCGATTTTTTTGCTTCACTTTATTCTATCAAAGGTAACACTAAGAAAGAGCGAATATGCTATGCCGCTGATTTAGTTAATTTACAACCTGATTTAACGAAAAAGGTGAGCAATTATTCCGGTGGTATGAAGCGTCGACTTTCACTTGCTATTTCTGTCCTTGCTAATCCTGATGTCCTTATTTTGGATGAACCAACAGTTGGAATTGATCCAGAATTACGTAAAAGTATCTGGGATGAACTTGGAGAACTTAAGGCGAATGGCAAATGCATCCTTGTAACGACGCACGTGATGGATGAGGCCGAAAAATGCGACCGGCTTGCGATGATTAGAAATGGAAAAATAATCGCTGTTGGGACGCCTCAGGAGCTCTCAAGCAAAACGTCCTCGGGAAAACTTGAAGATGCCTTTTTAGAGTTTGGAGGAGAAAGTTGATGCGGATTTTTGCTATTGTTAAACGAATCATTAACCAATTTAGACGTGATAAACGCACACTTGCCTTAATGTTTATTGCGCCACTGCTGTTGATTACATTATTAACCTATTTATTTGAAGGGGACACAGTAAAACCGGTTGTTGGTGTGAGTGATATTTCCGACTCTATGATAAAAGAACTAAAGGCTAACGATTTAACTATTAAAAGCTACCCGGAAAATACAAATGTTGGCGATAAAATAAAGGATGCCGATTTAGATGCCTTTTTTCAACAAGATGGCGATAAAATAGCAGTAACTTACGAAAATAGCGAACCATCCATCAGTAAAGAAATTGGTTTAAAACTACAAAAAACATTAATGCAAGAGCAACAAAAACAAGTGAAAAGTCAGGCAAAAGCAACTGGAGAGGCGCTTGCAAAGGCCGGGATAGACCCAAACACCATTCCTTCACTTTCAACTAGACCTGAAAAGTTAACCATTTCAACCGATTATGTATATGGCGATAAAGATACTAACTTTTTTGATACTATAAGTCCGATTTTCATTGGCTTTTTTGTCTTCTTCTTTGTCTTTCTAATTGCCGGTATATCTTTCTTAAGAGAGCGAACAACTGGGACATTAGAACGTTTAATGGCGACACCAATCAAAAGAATCGAATTAGAGCTAGGCTATTTAATTGGCTTTGGAATTTTCGCTTTGCTTCAATCGATTCTTGTTGCAGTATTCTCGATTCAAGTATTAAATATGATGCAAAATGGTTCCTTGTTCTATGTCTTGTTAATTACGCTAACCTTAGGGCTCGTATCACTTGCACTGGGAATCCTGCTTTCGACATTCGCGAATAATGAATTCCAAATTGTCCAATTTATACCAATTGTCATCGTTCCCCAAATCTTGTTCTGTGGCATTTTCCCGCTAGATGGAATGGCGGACTGGCTCGTATGGATTGCTCATATTATGCCACTTTATTACGGAGCAGATGCTTTAACGACTATTATGGTAAAAGGGGAAGGCTTTGCATCATTTGCTACAGATTTTTACATTTTACTTGGATTTGTTCTCGTATTCGTCGTATTAAATATTTTTGCTTTAAAAAAATATCGAAAAGTCTAATCAGAAAGGAAGCGATCGAAAGTGGATGCAGAAGGAGATATCTTGCGCCAAATGCTTGATTTAACAGAAAAAGAAACAAAAATGAGTGATAAACAACGTCGGATTGTAGCTGCTTCCATCGAATTATTTGCAGAGAAAGGTTACGCTGGAACATCAACAAACGAAATCGCCAAGAAAGCAGGCGTCGCTGAAGGAACCATTTTCAGGCATTATAAAACCAAAAAAGATTTACTTATGGCAATTACAATGCCGACTTTGATTGGTGGTGTTATTCCTTTCTTAGCGCAAAGCTTTGTCAAAGAAGTTTTTGAAAGTGAGTATCCAGATTTCCAATCATTTATTCGAGAAATCATCGTGAATCGATTTGATTTTGCTAAAGAAAATGGAAAAGTTATCAAAATTTACTTCATGGAATTGTTTTATCATGATGAGCTACGGGCTCAATTTTCCGAAATTTTTATGACCCATGTGAAAGGCCAATTTGATCAAATGATTGATTACTATAAAGAATGCGGCGAAATTGTTGATATGCCAAACAGTACTATAATGCGGGCTTTAATAACGAATATCGTTGGTTTTATGCTAACAAGGTTTGTTGTGATGCCAGAAGCTAATTGGGACGATCCAAAAGAAATTGATGATACGGTGTTGTACATTATGCGTGGATTAGGTAAGTAAACGAACAAAACGGTAATTAGAGATAACATAAAAGGGCTTAAACATTAAAATTCTCTCTTTGCATGAATTAACAATAATGAAAGAGGGCGTTAGTCAGTGAAGCAATCGATTGTGCATATTGCATTAGTTGTTAAAGATTATGATGAAGCTATTCAATTTTACACAGAAAAATTGAATTTTGAATTAGTGGAAGATACCTATCAATCTGAACAAGATAAAAGATGGGTAGTAGTTGCTCCACCTAATTCTAGAGGAACAACGATTTTACTTGCAAGAGCCTCCAAACCAATTCAAACTAATTTTATTGGTAATCAAGCAGGAGGAAGAGTCTTTTTGTTTCTAGGAACAGATGACTTTTACCGGGATTATAATAATATGATAGAAAAAGGAATAGAGTTTGTAAGAGAACCAAAGACGGCGGATTACGGGGAAGTTGCAGTATTTAAAGATCTATACGGAAATTTATGGGATTTGGTTCAATTCTCGGAAAATCATTTAATGAATGGACGAATCTAATAACTAGTAAATAAAAAGAAGCGAGCTCCGATAACGGGAAACTCGCTTCTTTTTTTACTTATCATCTGAATCTGTTGTTTTTTTCTTGTTATAGTTATATTTACTTGGATCTACTTTTTCAAAGCCATCAGGAGCATAGAAACGTAACAAGTCACCTTGTAAGACCGAATCAGACAGTTCTAGCTCTTTCGCTACTTTTTCTTTCGTGTCTTTCATTTCTTTTGTTTCTGTCGCAATTGGTTCACCTGATTTTTGGTTATACATATTGCCACCAATCATGGAATAATCAGGAGTAATATAATCACCATTTCGGAATGGAACTAGTTGCTTATGGTCTTTTGAAAGTAAGTCTGTACCAAATTGCAAGTATTCTTTGTTATCAATGCCAAGTAAATGAAGTAACGTTGGCAAGAGGTCCACTTGACCGCCATATTGTTCTTGAACGCCACCTTCAACACCAGGAACATGAATCATTAAAGGAACACGTTGCGCTTGAGCATTTTCAAAAGAGTTGTATTCTTTACCAAGAATTTTTGTCATTGCTTCTTCATGATTATCAGAAATACCATAGTGATCACCATACATAATAATCACAGAATTATCGTAAAGTCCAGATTTCTTCAAGTAATCAACAAAACTTTTCACGGATTCATCTAGATAACGTGCTGTTTGGAAATACGTATCAACGGATGAATCACCAGTTGTCGCTGGAGCAATCGTTGCGTCCTTCTCATCAATTGGATAAGGGAAGTGATTGGTTAGCGTAATGAATTTGGTATAGAATGGTTGCGGTAGGGAAGATAGGTATTCTTCAGACTCTTGGAAGAACGGCTTATCTTTTAATCCATAGTTAGAAACATCCGCTTCATTCATATCATAGTAACTAGCATCAAAGAAGTGATCATAACCAAATTGTTTATAAATTTCGTCACGATTCCAGAAGCTCTTATAGTTACCGTGGAATACAGCGCTTGTATAACCTTGTTGACCTAAAATAGCAGATGCAGATTCATAAGTGTTTTGACCTTTTGTTGTAAAGGCAGAACCTTGAGCTAATCCGTAAAGCGAATTCTCTAGTAACATCTCAGAATCAGCTGTTTTACCTTGACCAGTTTGGTGGAAGAAGTTTGTAAAGCTTAGTGTATTTTGATCTTTAAAGAAAGAGTTAATAAATGGCGTTACTTCTTCTCCGTTTAATTTATAATTCACTAGGAATTGTTGGAAACTTTCTAAATGAATATAAATAACATTCTTGCCTTTTGCTTTACCATAGTATTCTGGGTTTGGCGCGGCATATTTTGATTTCGTATAATTCAGTACTTCTGTTACATCACTACTATCAGCAAGAGCTCGCTGCGTGGAAGATTCTGTACTTTTCACTGCATCATAAATTTGATAGTTAGTCATACCAAGATATTTTACAATATAATTTCTATCAAATGTTCTTGTTAATAATTGCGGACGATCAATTTCAGCAAGTCCTAAGTTAGCAAAGAACATGGCGATACCAAGTGTAAGAACACCAACCACTTTTCTTGCACGAATACGGGCGGATCTATCAGGTTTTACAAAGCGGAAAGCAAGCAGTGCAATTAAAAGCACAATGTCCACAAAGTAAATAATATCATGCCAGCTGAGTAATGCTGTGATACTGCTACCCATGTCACCCATATTTTGCATTTGCTTTGGATTTAGATTCGGAAGTGTAATAAAATCACTAAAGAATCGGTAGTACACAATATTTGCGTAAAGGATAAAAGTCATTAAAAAATCAATGACAATGATCCAGATAAAGGAACGACGCCCTTTCGCGAAAAGCGCGAGACCTAAAAAGAAAATGGCCCCACTTAACGGATTAATGAACAGCAATATTTGCTGCATAACATTTTCAATTCCAAGTTTGAATTCCATTTGATATGCAATATACGTTTTTAGCCAATAAAGAATGACGGCTAGAACAAAAAATCCATAATTCTTGCTTAAAAACGTTTGGATTTTTATTTTCCAATCCTTCATGAAACACCTCTCCTACACACTATTTACTCGATTTATTTGTTTTTTGAAATGAAAAAAAGAAGCTGTATTTATGTAAAAAAATAATACCATACAGCACCCACTTTAACATAATTCTAACACAAGATTAATAAAAGGCAAGTTATAACACATGCGACTCAAGGATGATTTTGACTGAAATAGACCTATTTTACTAGGTGAAAAAAGACCAAATAAGCGTCGATTTCTGCTAAAATTAAGAAGAAAAAAGAGAGGTGGAAAGTGATGCCAAAAATTTCTAGAGATTTTTTCGAAAATAAGCCAACGATTGAAGTAGCACGAGACTTGCTTGGCATACGTTTAGTTCATGAAACAAGAGACGGCTTACTGAGTGGTTACATCATCGAAACAGAAGCCTATTTAGGTGTCACTGATAGGGCAGCGTATAGTTTCAATAATCTTCAAACGAAACGAACGAATATTATGTTTCAATCAGCAGGGGCGGTTTATATGTACCAGATGCACCGCCAAGTATTACTTAATTTTATTACGATGAAAGAAGGCATTCCGGAAGCGGTTTTAATACGAGCTTTGGAACCTGACGAAGCCTCCAAAAAGCAGATGGAACATAATAGAAATGGGAAAACGGGTATAGAGTTAACAAACGGCCCTGGGAAAATGACACAAGCGCTAGGATTAACTATGCAAGATTACGGGAAAACTCTCTTTGATAGCAATATCTGGTTAGAAGAAGCAAAAAAACCACATTCAATAGAAGCAACTAATCGAATTGGTGTACCTAATAAAGGTATTGCCACCTATTATCCGCTCAGATTTACTGTCAAAGGTAGTCCCTATATTTCAGCTCAACGAAAAGGACTAATTTCCACGAACATTTGGCAATAAATTTACAAAGTTGTCACAGATAGAGCATATTCTTTGAATTGCTTATCAATATTCTTTGCTTCAAAAGGATGGCTACTATATAATAAAATAGTTACAAGGAGGAATTATATGTTAAAGAAAACAATCGCAATAATTATTTTAGTCATCGGTTTACTATTAATTTTTTCCCCATTCATTAAAAATGGGATCGTAAAGTATTTAAGTGGGCACGAAACTATCGAGCAATATCAGCCAGAAGACATTAAGAAGAATAATGATAAAGAAGCTACTTTTGATTTTGAAAGTGTGCAACTTCCATCGATGACCTCTGTTGTCAAAGGTGCAGCAAATTATGATAAAGATGCTGTTGTTGGTTCTATTGCGGTTCCTTCTGTAGATGTTAATTTACTTGTTTTTAAGGGAACAAATACAGCTAATTTACTTGCTGGAGCAACAACTATGCGGTCTGATCAAGCAATGGGGAAAGGTAATTATCCACTCGCTGGACACCATATGCGTGATGAATCCATGCTGTTTGGTCCAATTATGAAAATCAAAGAAGGCGACAAAATTTACTTGACTGATCTAGAAAATCTATACGAATATGAAGTAACAGAAACAAAAACAATTGATGAGACTGAAGTTAGTGTTATAGATGAAACAAAAGATGCAAGAATTACGCTAATTACATGTGATAAACCAACTGAAACAACGAAACGCTTTGTGGCAGTTGGTGAACTAGAAAAAACAGAAAAACTAACAAAAGAACTTGAAAATAAATATTTCCCTAAATAAAAAGCAAAGACAGCTAATTTTTAAAGCTGTCTTTGTTTTTTTTCTGGATAATTTCTCCTTTTATTCCAAATGTTGTATCATATAAGGGAGGTTTATATTGAGAAAGGAAGTGCAGTGATGAAACTAACCGTTTTTGGACATTGGGGTGGCTATCCGGTTGCAAATGAAGGGACATCCAGCTATTTGCTAGAAGAGGATGGCTTTAAACTGTTAATCGATGTTGGTGCAAGTGCCGTTTCTATTATGCAAAATTATATCGACCCAGATGAAATTGATGCGGCGATAATTTCTCATTACCATCCAGACCATGTAGCAGATGTAGGGATTTTGCAGCATATTCGTCTATTATCACCCAAAAAGAAAAAAACGCCCATATTACCAATCTATGGACATAACGAAGATGAACGCGGCTACTCTTATTTAGAAATGCCAAATGTCACCAAAGGAATAGCATATAAAGCAGATGAAACTTTAGAAATTGGCCCATTTAAAGTTACTTTTTTAAAAACTATTCATCCAGTTGTTTGTTATGCAATGCGGATAGAAGCAGCGGGGAAAGTGTTTGTATACACCGCAGATAGTGCTTACCAAGATAGCTTTATTCCTTTTTCGGAAGAAGCAAACTTACTTGTAGCTGATACGAATTTTTTCCATGACCTAGCTGGGAAAACAAAAGTGCACATGGCAAGCGTAGAAGTGGCAAAAATTGCGAAAGAAGCAAACGTGAAATCGTTGCTACTTAGTCATTTACCAGAAGTTGGAGATTTGGAAGTGCTGAAACAAGAAGCAGCAACGATTTATAAAGGAGAAATAGCACTCGCGTCAAAAGGGTTTACAAAAACATTTTAATATAGAAGGAGTAGATAGGGGTATGTACTTTGTAGATAATAATAATGAAAAAGACCCACGTATTAACTTAGCGGTGGAAGAATTTATTTTAACGGAATTACAATTAGATGAACCGGTGTTGTTATTTTATATCAATAAACCATCGATTATTATTGGGCGGAATCAAAATACAATTGAAGAAATCGATACAGAATATGTGGAAAAAAATGATGTGATTGTCGTTCGTAGACTTTCAGGTGGTGGTGCAGTTTATCATGACGAAGGGAATTTGAATTTTAGCTTTATTACTGAAGATGATGGTGAATCTTTCCATAATTTTGCGAAGTTTACCCAACCGATTGTAGAAGCATTGAAGCGACTTGGTGTAAATGCGGAATTAAAAGGACGAAATGATTTACTTATTGATGGTTTTAAGGTCTCTGGAAATGCTCAGTTTGCGACAAAAGGAAAAATGTTCTCGCATGGGACATTAATGTACAACTTGAACATCGACAATGTCGTGGCCTCGTTAAAACCGAGGAAAGACAAAATCGAGTCAAAGGGAATCAAATCTGTTCGAAGTCGTGTAGCTAATATTTCCGATTTTATGAAACAAGAAATGACAACCGAAGAATTCCGGGACTTGTTATTACTTTATATTTTCGGCGTGGATAAAGTGGAAGAGGTCAAAGAATACAAGTTAACTGAAAAAGACTGGGAAAAAATCCGAGAAATTTCTGCAAAACGTTACGGTAATTGGGAGTGGAATTACGGAAAATCACCAAAATTTGACTTAGACCGAACAAAACGTTTTCCAGTTGGATCTGTTGATGTTCGTTTGAATGTCAAAAAAGGAATTATCACGGATATTAAAATTTTTGGGGACTTCTTTGGAGTGAAAAATGTAGCAGACATCGAACAAAAACTGTTAAATGTCACTTATAAACGAGATGCTCTGGCTGAAGCACTATCTGATATCGAAGTAAAAGAGTATTTTGGAAACATTACAAAAGATGAATTTCTAGACTTACTTTATTAAAAAAACGGAAAGTACGCTAGTTTGACGTACTTTCCGCTTTATTTTAGATTTTTTCCAGACATCCAATGTTCCAATCGTTTTCCGACAAACCAAAGAATTACCACACAAAGGGTGAGAATAGCCAGCTTGAGGGGCTCATGAATCAAATCAACAAAATCATAACCAATGTAACTAATAGCAAAGACTTTGACAATTTTCCCGCCTATAAGGGCAAGAAGGAACTGATAGATTCTTATTTTCGAAAGTCCTGCAACAATGTTAACTGCAGAAGATGGGGTAAAAGGCATAACGAGTAAAATGAATATCGGACTGAAACCATGTCTATCAATCCATTCCATGACTCGTTTGATTTCTTTATGACCAGAAATAAATCGTAAAAAGCGAGTTTGTCCAAATTTTCGCGCAAGAAGAAAGACACAAAGACTGCCAGCAATTGCAGCGGTGACAGAAATGACAAATCCACCAAGTAGCCCGTAAGCATTCACATTCACGACAACAAATAAAATAAACGGTAAAAAAGGTAAAAATGCTTCAATGAAAGGTAATAGAAAAGCTAAAAGAGGTCCCAAACTCCGATACTCACTTAGCCAGTACATCAAATTATCATAAGAAAAGAAGTTCATCATATCCTGCCACAAATTCATAGAGAAGCCTCCAGTAGTCTACAAATAACATGCTTTATTTTCTCACATAAAAGGGATAAAGAGCTAATAAAAGAACTTGGAAAAAGATAAAAACCTAGCTTTACCCAGGATTTTATTTATCTTTATCTAGAAAAACCATTCTCTAATAAAGTAGATATTTTATTTTTAAAAAGAAATTATCGAAAAAGTCTTGTCAAAACTCGCGTGGAATGGTATTATATAAAAGTTGTTAAAACACTATGTACTACTTACTTTGCGGGTGTAGTTTAGTGGTAAAACTACAGCCTTCCAAGCTGTTGTCGTGGGTTCGATTCCCATCACCCGCTTTATATTTTAAAAAATTCTGTTATCAACGCAGTGTTTCGACCTTTTTAAGCGAAGCATTGCGTTTATTTTATTGCCCGAAAACAAGGAGAGGGGGGGCTTGGGAGCATGGATACAGAACCAAATTATAGTAAATTAAAAAAAGAATTTATTGCTTATGCATATGAAATTGGTATTCAAAAAATCGGCTTCACAACAGCTGACCCGTTTTTGTTTTTGAAAGAGCGTTTATTAGAATCAGAAGCATTAGATTTGTTTACAGGTTTTGAACATCCTGTTATTGACGAAAGGGTGTATCCAGAACTCATCTTCCAAGAACCACAGTCGATTATTGCGATTGCACTTGCTTACCCTTCCAAATTAAAAGAAGCACCAGTAAGTAAAAAAGAAGGAAGACGCGGTGTATTTGCTAGAGCTTCTTGGGGGATTGATTATCACACCATTTTACGAGAAAAATTAGCGCTACTAGAAACTTTTTTGGCCGAGCGATTACCAGATGTTCGGATGAAATCAATGGTTGATACAGGAGAACTTTCTGATGTAGCAGTTGCGGAACGAGCAGGTATTGGGTGGCGAGGGAAAAATACCCTACTGATAACCCCAGAATACGGCTCGTGGGTCTATTTAGGTGAAATGATAACTAATATTCCTTTTGAACCAGATCAACCCGCGAGTGACCTCTGTGCGAGTTGTAATCAATGCGTTAAAGCTTGCCCAACAAGTTCACTTCTTGGTGAGGGGAAAATGAATCCTAAAATATGTTTAAGCTATCTTACGCAAACAAAAGACTTCTTAGATGAAAAATATCGTGAAGTGTTGCATAATCGTTTGTATGGCTGTGATACTTGCCAAGTTGTTTGTCCATACAACCGGGGGCATGATTTTCATTTTCATGAAGAAATGGAACCAAATCCGGAACTTGTTCGTCCAGAATTGAAGCCGTTACTTAAAATATCTAATCGCGCATTTAAAGAGCAGTTCGGTGATATGGCTGGATCATGGCGGGGGAAAAAGCCCATTCAGCGCAATGCTATTATTATATTAGCGCGTTATAAAGATAAAACAGCTATTCCAGATTTAATAGAGTGTTTACAAAATGATCCACGACCAGTTATCCGAGGAACTGCTGGCTGGGCATTACGCAAAATTGGCGGTGATGAGGCAGAAAAGGCCATCGAAGAAGCTCTCCAAATCGAACAAGATGCGCAAGTACTCCAAGAATTAACAGCTATACCAAATTAATAGAAACCAGGTGAAAAGAAATGCCAAACCATATTGTACTTTATCAACCAGAAATCCCCGCAAATACAGGAAATATATCTAGAACTTGTGCTGGAACCGATACTTATTTACACTTAATACGGCCACTTGGTTTTTCCACAGATGACAAAATGTTAAAACGTGCAGGGCTTGATTACTGGGATAATGTAAAACTTACTTATTATGATTCTATCGATGAGTTTTTTGAGAAGAATCAAGGTGGAGAATTCTACTTTATTACTAAATTCGGTCGCCATGTTTATAGTGACATTGATTATAGCGATACATCGAAAAATTATTTTTTCATTTTCGGTAAAGAAACGACTGGATTACCAGATGCACTTTTACAAGAAAATGAAGAGAATTGTTTGCGGATTCCAATGACAGACCATATCCGCTCACTTAACTTATCCAACACAGCGGCTGTTTTAGCCTATGAAGCACTTCGTCAACAGAATTTTGGGGCGCTTTTACAAGAACCAAATTATGATAGAAAGATTTTTAAAGATTAAATTGTTTTAGGGGGGATTAAGGTGAATCAAGCAATTGACACGATACTAGGGCATTATTCAGTTCGGAAATTTGAAGATACGGCACTAACAAAAGAAGAACTAGCGATACTTATAAAAAGCGCACAAGCTGCTTCGACATCTAGTTTTGTTCAAGCTTATTCGATTGTCGGTATAGCGGATAAACAAATTCGTGAAAAAGTTTCCGCAATTGCTGGAAATCAACCATATACAGTCCAAACGGGGCAACTATTTATATTTGTCGCGGATTTAGCAAGACATCATACTATTTTAGAAAGCGAAGAATTAGATATAGAAGCACTGTCAACTTCGGAAAAATGGCTTGTCGCAGTAATTGATGCCGCTCTTGCAGCACAAAATATGGCTATAGCAGCTGAATCACTGGGCTTAGGTATTTGCTATATCGGCGGAATTAGAAATGATGTCGAAAAAATAGCAGAAATTTTAGAATTACCACCATATACGATGCCGTTATTTGGTCTGACGGTCGGACATCCTGTAACAAATCAAGAAGCGGCAAAGCCAAGATTACCACAAGAGTTGATTTATCACCAAAATACCTATCAAAAAATGAATCCAGCAATTTTAGCAGACTACGATGAAAAAATAAAACAGTATTATGATGATAGAACCGCTGGAAAACGTGTCGAAAGCTGGTCTGAACAAATCGCGCGTGGCTTAAGTAGGAAAAGCCGGCTAGATTTAAAAGCATTCTTAGAAAAACAACATTTAAGTCAAAAATAAAAAGAGAACACCCGCCGTCGAAACAGCGAGTGTTCTCTTTTGCTCTATTTGTGTTTGTTTCTAGCCATTTGAATTAAATTCCAAATAACAAGTATTAAAACAATAACGAGCAAGATATTAATTAATCCACCCGCAATATGGAAAATAATTCCAATTAACCATACAACTAACAAAATAACAATAATTCCCCAAATAAGTCCTAACATTAAAAAAACCTCTTTCTACATAAACATTTGAATGTACTGTAATATATTCCCGTAAGGCCTTACTTTAAACATAGGAGATGAAAAACTAATTAATTTGTTTCATTATATATCCAAGTAATGCTTTCACACCAGCCGTTACCATTTGTTCCGTTTCATTAAAGTCACCAGTATAGTATGGGTCAGGGATGTCTTTATCTTCCTGGCCTGGAACAAAGGACATCAGTGAGCGTATGGTTGCATTTGAATCATTTGCAAGCGAGCGCAAATCACTTAAATTTTGTTGATCCATCCCAATAATAAAATCAGCTTCTGCAAAATCTGTAGCAGAAATTTTTCTAGCTTTCATAGATTGGTAATCCACATGATGTTTTTTCAAAATTTCTTTCGTCCCTCTATGCGGTGGTTTGCCTAAGTTCCATGTGCCAGTCGCAGCAGAATCAATCACTATTTTATCCGTTAACCCAGCTTTTTCTACCTCTGCTCGGAAAAGTCCTTCAGCCATAGGAGAACGGCAAATATTTCCTAAACATACAAATACTACTTTTATCAATGTTTTTCCTCCTTCTAATCAATCAATCCATTCTTTTTTTAACAAAGCTAATTCGTTCCCATTTATCCCGTCACTTTTTGAAAGTAGATGAAAAATGGTCTCTACTAATTCAGGGACAAGTTTGCGCCTGAAATAAATTAATTGATTTTCAAATAAACTGTATGCAATTAAATTATCGGGGATTTCTTGTTTTTTTAAAAGCACAATCAGTGTTTCCAAATACCAGTTTTTATCCCCATAATCTTCCAATGTCTCCATTAATTGCTTGGTTTTTTGTACATTGCTTGAAGCGAGAATCTGATCTAATTTCTTCCGAGGAAAACGTTCAGCTAAATCAATCGGAAATGGACTGAAATAGAGCTGCTCCAAAAAATCCGTCAAATTTTCTGCCACAATAAGGGTCTGTAAAGTTTCAAAATCCACATAAATAATACTTGGATTTTCAATATCGTTACTGTAAGAAAAGCCGATATAGCGGGATTCGTCTTGATGAAAAAATACTTGTTTTCCCGCAAGCTCCACATCTTTTTGTTCTGGAATAGCAGGCAGCAATTCATTTAAACCTGCAAGATAATAAATTTCGCCAAAATCAAGCCCGTAAGAAGTAGGTTCCGTTGTTTTAAAATGGTTTTTCCTAATGAGTCCACCGTTTTGTTGCTGTATTAACTGTTTATATTCAACCGGCAAAGTGACTCCAAGTTCGATTTCTTTTGCTAAAATAGCTTGATTTGTCGCACCTTCGTGGTCATTTTTCACCCAAATACTCATCATCCTCAACTCCTCCCTGTATTATCCTAGAAAAACGCCACAAGCGCAAATAAAAAACATGACCAGAAAATACCGAGTTTTCGCGGTTTTTCTGGTCATGTTAGTAGAGAATTACATTAAACGTTCACTATAATAATTGTTTTCATTACGTGCATCAAATTTAGCCGTTAGTGACTTTGTTAACTCAATTAAATCAGCTTCGGTTTCTTTATCGAAAAGTGGGTAAGCTGCTTGTAAAAATAACAGTCGGTCGAGACCACTTTCAGATTGTAGCGCGGTTTCTTTATTTGCATTAATCACTTCCCGTGCTTTTTCCACTTGCTCGGTACGAACTAAGAAAGTAAGCAGATTAGCAAGTGACGAAATTAGTGCACCTTGATTTTTTACAAGTGGGTAACCTTTGTCAAAACACTCTTGCGCCATTTTTTCATGGCCAAGTTCTAAATAAGCAAGCGCCATATTACCGTAAGTTAAATGTGGAACCTCGGCACAGCGCTGTTTCCCTTTGATAATGGGCTTAGCAACTTTGACAGCTGTTTTGTAATCTTGGGCAAAACAATAATAATGTGCTTGATCATTCGTCTCACAAGCACCACAATCATTCAAATAATCCGCTTTTGTTGCGTGCCATTTTCCGAAAAATTGTTTGGCTTTTTCGGTATCACCCATGCGCATTGCTGCAAGCGTTGTAACCTTATAGTAGGGGCGTAGGGAATAATTATATTGTTCAAATTTAGCTTTCATATCTTGTAAAAGGGTGTCCACTTGCTTTTTAGAAACTTCTTCAAATGTTGGGATAGATTCGCTAATCCATTTGTATTTCCAAAGCATGTCGTAAGTATCAATGTCCTCTTCATCATCTTCCCATTTCTTCACTAACCAACTGAAGGCTTGGAGTTGTTTTTTCGGAAAGCCAATTTCCATACAAGTATCAATTAATATCTCACGTGCTTCAATAGAATTTGGTAAATCATTATACATATCTGCACTTGCAATCGCACGTTCAAGTACTTTAATTTTTTCAGCAGTATTTTCCATTTGCCATGCTATTTCTAAATCTTCTAAATAACTCATTGTGTGCCTCCTATAGCATTTCTAAAATTCTTAACATATTTTGGTTCATTAATTCCATTTCTTTGCGTTTAAGTGGATAATGGCCGAGCAACAACGCTTGAATATATAGCACATTGACGATAACACTAAGTTCATCCACTGTTTTACCAGATGTAAAAAGTCGTTTAATCAATTCATTATCCAAATTTAAATACAAATGAGCGAGCGGGGCAGGGGCTTGTTCCTTTTGAATACTTTCCAGAATATCACTGAAAACAGAACTAGTTTCTTCCGCCGCACGTTCTAATTCACGAGTCGCCTGAGTGGCAGTAGAATGAATGAAAATTATCGGCAAGCTTTGCGGTTCAAAATGTTTAATTGTTACATCCGCATCAAATTCCGCCATCATTTCGTTCATTTCCCGTAAAATTGGCTGATAAGAAGCTTCTTCTTCTAACGTCATTGGAAAAAGCTTATCGGTTATTTCTTCTGGTTGAATTAAAATAAAATTTGTTTCAGCTAGCAAATGGTTTAGCTGTGCCAAAATAGGCGTATCATAAGAATATCCACCATTTATTAGCGTCATCCCACTAGAACGAGCAATATCAGACATTTGTCTAAAATCATCGACAGAGAATGTATAATAAATAGTTGTTTCCTCTTTCAATATATCTGCTAACTTTTCTTCGCCGTTCAATGTTCTAAACGTCAAATATGGATAAATCAGTTGTAAAAAGGGAGTATCTTCACTTGCAAGCGCTTTAAAACCAAGATAATGCGTCATCAGTAATTTAGTGAGCGCTTTTTCCGGCAAAGTTTCGATTCCTTTTTTTAAGGCGGCACCAAGTTCGGTTGCGACAGTCGTTAAGCGCTCGTTTTTATAAAATGATTCTCGTGAGGCTACTGGTTGAAGTTCGTTCGTCCAAAGCACACATTCTGCAAAAAACGCCCAATCAGGCAGTACATTATTTGCTTCACTTGTGACAAACATATTATTTAAAAATACTGTTTGTTTTCGAACAGCATTCATTTGCACAGTATATGGAATCATATAAGCTATTCCATAAGTACGTCCAGAATCATTCTCAATTAAAAAATAATCTTCAAAATGCGTTCCGAGGATATACTCTCCGTAACGAATAATTTGCTCTCTAGAAAGATTTTTTAACATCTCTTTATCAGCAAACTGTTTTGTCCATTCGTTTATTTTTTCTTCATAACCATCTTTTTCTATTGATATAGTACTTTCTAAAGAGGAACCGTATTTTTTAAGTGTATTCATTAAATATTCGGTTTCTTCGCACTCAGGATGTTCTTCTAGACCAGCTCGAAGGCGCAAATATACCTGTGTTCCAGGCTCACGTGTTTCCGTCTCTAATTTTCGAACAGAGTAAGTTCCATCCGCTTTTCCGCGCCATTCAGTCGTTTCATTATTTTTTTTTGAAGTGGAAATCATCACAATTTCATCACTTACAATAAAACAAGAAAGTAAGCCAATTCCAAATCGTCCAATAAAGTCATTTGCTTCTTGTCCTTCAAATTTTTTCTCGCCTTTAGATGAATTAGCAATGGTTGCCAGAAACGCGTGAACTTCTTCTTCCGTTAATCCAATACCGTTATCTTCTAAAATCAATGTTTTTTCATCCGGTTTACCAGATAAAGAAACATGGATTTCTCCTTCTATTTCAGGTTCTAATTTTTTCCTAGCTCTAATCGCATCGGTAGCATTTTGCAATAATTCTCGAATATACACATCTTTTTCATCATATAAGTGATTAGAGAGGATATCAATCATACCAGCTAAATTCACTTGAAAGCGGTGAGAATAATCCATAAACTTGTCCTCCTTGTTGAATAAATCTAGTTTTTATTCTATCATAAAAGAGTAGCTAAAAGATGTGGATATTTGAAGAAATGTTTAATAAAAAAAATCAGTGGTAAATAGTTTGTGATGGTTTCCACACTGGACATGGGGAACGAAATAGATTATACTTATTATTAAGTGATAATCATTATAAACAGGAGGAAGATAAATATGAAAACAATCAATTCAGTAGACACAAAGGAATTTTTGAATCATCAAGTAGCGAACTTAAATGTATTCACGGTAAAAATTCATCAGATCCACTGGTATATGAGAGGGCACAACTTCTTCACTTTACATGAAAAAATGGATGATTTATATAGTGAATTCGGTGAACAAATGGATGAAGTAGCAGAACGTTTGCTAGCGATTGGTGGCAGTCCGTTTTCCACTTTAAAAGAGTTCTTAGAAAATGCAAGTGTGGAAGAAGCTCCATATACTAAACCAAAAACAATGGATCAATTAATGGAAGATTTAGTTGGGACACTGGAATTACTTAGAGATGAATATCAACAAGGTATTGAACTAACTGACAAAGAAGGCGACAATGTAACAAACGATATGTTAATTGCCTTCAAAGCAAGCATTGATAAACATATCTGGATGTTCAAAGCTTTCTTAGGGAAAGCACCATTAGAATAAATTATATAAAACTGTGTGGATATTTTATTTCCACACAGTTTTTTTGTGCATTCTGTTATAGTACAATAGTAATATTTTTTCGTTGTTTTAATACAAATTGGTTTGAAAAATTGTAGAAAGAGGTATATTAACTTCATAACAAAAAGCAGAAAAAGTGAATTTAAACGAAAATTCTGCTATTCTTAAGTAACAAAGAACGGGATTTCCGTACAAAAATTTGGAACGAGGAGTGATTGCATGAATATCGAGGTAACAGACCAAGCAAATAAATGGTTCCACGATGAATTTAATGTAGCAAATGGCAATGGCATCCGACTTTTTGCCAAGTATGGTGGTTCAAATAGTTCCTTGCACCCTGGTTTCTCCATTGGTTTAACCGCTGAAAAGCCGCAAGAAGCAGCAGTTTCCGAGAAAAAGGAAGATTTAGTTTTCTTCATTGAAGACCATGATTATTGGTACTTTAAAGATCATGATTGGAAAATTGACTATGAACCAAAAACGGAAGAAGTTTCATTTTCTTTTAAAGAAAAAGTGAAACAAGACTAACATAAATTGCCGTATGTAATCCATTTGATTTCATACGGTTTTTTCTTTAAAAAAAGCCTTTACTGTTTTCTTGCTGTTTGCTATTCTACTAAGAGAGCAGGAGGAATAGCATGACAAAGAAATTAGTAATATGTATCAGTATAATTGCGCTATTTTTAGGCGGTTGTAGCTTTTTAAATCAATCAGAAAATGCATCAAGTGTGACAGAAAAAACATTAACAGGAGCAGAATTCCAGTTTTTTGATGTTGGACAAGGTGATAGTACACTTATTCAGTCAGAAGATGGGACCACTATCCTGATTGATACAGGTAGACAAGATGATGACCGAATTTTAACTCTTTTAAAAGAAGCGAAGGTAGAGAAGATAGATTTATTGTTACTGACACACCCCCATGCAGACCATATTGGTAATGCAGATAAAGTAATTGCTACATATAAACCAAAAGAAATCTGGATGGACGGGCTACCTTTTTCCAGTAGTATTTACGAAAAGGTCATTGACGCAGCACTTGCTTCTAATGCGACTTATAAAGAACCAAGACGCGGTGATAAGGCTTCATTTGGTCCATTTGATTTGACGGTCCTAAGTCCGGATAAATTAGAAAATGATGCCAATAATGATTCGATAGCGGTAAAAATTTCCTATAAAGACATTTCAGCTATTTTCACTGGTGATGCGGAAAAAGGGCGTGAAAAAGAAATGGTCGAGTCTGGTGCGGATATGGAAGCTGATATTTTAGATTTAGGACATCATGGTTCTTCTACATCTAATCAACCTTTTTTCTTAGATAAAATAAATCCGCAAGTGGCTGTTTATTCTGCAGAACTTGCGAACAGTTATGGTCACCCGCACGTAGAGGTACTAGAATGGCTAAAAGATCGTAATATCAAAACATTTGGTACTGATGTAAATGGCACTATCACAATCGAAACAGATGGTGAAAAAATCCATGTGCAAACTGAAAAAGATGGGACACCCAAACCTGGGAGTAGCTACAACAAAGAAAATAGTACACAAAAAACAGAAGACGCAACTTCTGAAGAATTACCTGAAACAATCAATATTAATAAGGCCTCTAGCGAAGAACTGGAACTATTACCACTTATTGGCCCAGCACTTGCAGAGAAAATTATCGCGGAACGCCCCTATCAATCAATTGACGACTTGAAAAAAATTAATGGCATTGGCGATGGAATCGTACGGCAAATCAAAGAACAAGGCATTGCCGCCACAAAGTAGGTGATTAGCTTGAAAAAAGCAATTTTAGATAGAATTGAGGAAGGGAGAGCAGTTTTTCTGCTAGAGCCAGATAATACGGAATGGGTAGTAGAACAAACAAGACTAAATGAGGCGATAAAAGAAGGGGATGTAGTCATTATTTCAGCTACAAATGAAATAACAAAACAACCCCAAGAAACAGAAGCTATGAAAAAACGTATTGCTGATAAACTAGATAAACTCCGTGAGGAAAAGTGAGAAAAACTTTGTTGAAATCTCATGGAATTATCATTTGCTTATCAGCGCATTCTTTTTTAGAAAAGTTATTATATGTATAAGCTAACAACAAGCAAAACATTTTCATTTCTTTCCCTTTTTAGAATGAAAATCCCAAACTCCCTTTTAGCTAGTGCGGTTTACTCCCTTTTTCCGCACTAGTTTTTTTATGCGCAAAATTATTTTTCCTTTGAGAATAAGAATTTATTTCGACCAGCATCTAGGCCGCAATACAGCATTAATAAGGAAATGCCAATTAGCACAAATAAGGTTGGTTGCCAGCTACCTAGTAAATCGTGCAAAGTTCCGAACAGAATCGGACCGGAAGCAGCAAATAAATAACCAATCGATTGTGCCATTCCTGACAAATCCGCCGATTCAGTAGCGCTTGTTGTTCGCAAATTGAAGAACATCATCGAAAGACTGAATGACATCCCCGAACCTATACCATATAAAATAATAACCAGCGACAAAATAAATAAGTTCCCATTCGCAAACATAATTCCAAAAATCCCAATAAGAAATAAGGAAATAGAAATTCCAACAAGTAGCTGTTGATTTTTCATTCGTCCAGCAATAATCGGAATAATGAAAGTCACAGGCATGACAGCAAATTGCATCAACGATAACATTAACCCACTAGAAGTACTTGATAAACCTTGTTCTGCTAAAATATTAGGCAACCAAGCAATCGAAATATAATAAATCGCTGACTGGGAACCCATAAACAGGGAAATCTTCCAAGCGAGTGGTGCTTTCCAGACAGAAGTTGTCACTAAATGAGCTGCTATTTTTACAGTGTTTTTCTGATTATATTTCAATTGAGGCAGCCAAATAATGAATGCCAAAACACCTAAAAAGGCCCAGAAAATCATACTTCCTCTCCAACTAAATGGATTATTCATTGCAATCGGAACCGTTAAGCCAGCCGCAATTGCCGAACATAAATTCATCGAAATCGAATATACCCCGGTCATTAGCCCCAATTTAAATGGAAATTCTTTTTTTATTAAACTAGGTAAAAGTACGTTCCCAACCGCAATTGCTAGTCCAATTAAAAAAGTACCCACAAATAAGTTTCCCATTCCTCCAAAGGGACGAAGAAAACTGCCGATAACTAGTGTTAAAAGGGCAATAAATAGCAACACTTCGATTCCTAAAGAGCGACTAAGTTTAGAAACAAACGGTGATAACCCAGCAAATGCCAGAAGTGGGATAGTTGTAAGCAGTCCGGCCATCGTATTAGTCAAATGTAAATCAGATTGAATCATTCCCATTAGTGGACCAACAGAAGTAATAGGTGTTCGTAAATTTGCAGCAATTAAAATAATCCCAATAATAAGCATTACCTTACTTGGGCGAGTAAGGATTTTTTCTTTCGTTAAATCTACATTCATTATTGTGCTCCATTCTTTGCAGCAACTTGTTGGAAATAGGTAATATATTCCGTTACTTCATGTGCTGCACTTTCTTTATTTCGTTCTGTTATAGCTGCTATAAGAGCCGTATGACCATGATGTTTATTTTCACTCGGGTTAATCTCTGTAGTACTCGTAATTGAAAACTGGATATCTTCCAAAATATTTGCATACATATCAAGTAGTAATTTATTGTGAGCTGCTTTTACAATCGCTAAATGTAAAGAAGCATCAGCTTTTACAAACAGAGAGATATCTTTTTTAGTACTTGCATCTAGGCAGAGTTGCATAAATTTGTTCATCGCTTGTAAGTCATGTTCTGTACGATGTGTGCAGGCTAAAATAACAGCTTCTCGATCAAGCGCATGCCTGATTTCCAGTATTTCTTGCACAGAAGATTCCTGAATACGTTTTTGCAAAATAGCCTTAAGTTCACTATCATTTCGGACGAAAGTGCCATCGCCTTGTTTGGTTTCAAGTAGTCCAATATGAACAAGGGCGCGAATAGCCTCACGAAGCGTATTTCGACTAATACCGAATTGAGACATTAAATCAGCTTCTTTAGGGATACGTTCACCAATTTCCCATGTGCCATTTGTAATTTCGCTTTTAATTTGTTCGTAAACTTGTTCAGCGAGGGATTTTCTTTCTACTTTCTTTACCATGCTTTCACTCCTTCGAAAGGTAGGATGATTGGTTCTATTTTACAAACAATTATTGTTTTTGTAAACCTTATTTTTTGAATTATGATAGAATAGAGAAAGAAAAGGGCTGGTGAGAAGATGAATTGGTTAGACAGACTAAAAGAGAATAACACGGCAAGGCGGGTGTTAGTGTTTGTTCTGATTGGAATGGTGCTCTATTTACTAAGAAGCATGATTGATTTAATATTGTTAACATTTATTTTTGCTTTTTTAGTTACCCGATTAGAGAATGTTATTTTAAAAAGAGTTCGAATACCAAGAAAGTTAATCGTGATTGTCTTGTATACACTAGTCGCGGCATTTTTATATATCGCTATCGTGCATTTTTTACCAATACTAATAGACCAAATTTCTCAGTTAGTGGGGTCATTAGTAAAAATCTATAATAACCCAAGCGATAATACAGTTGTAAAATGGGTTGTTGGATTTTTGAAAGAATCCAATATTCAAAAGTACTTGCAAACTGGAGTTGATTTTATCATTGCCTCGCTTTCGGGGATTGGTTCCGTTGGGTTATCTTTCTTTTTAGCACTAATCCTCAGTTTGTTTTTCTCACTTGAAAAAGAACGGGTTACTTCTTTTACAGGTCAATTTTTAGCGAGTAAAGTTGGATTTATTTTCAAAGAAGCTGCTTTTTTTGGAAAGAAATTTGTTGCGACTTTCGGAGTAGTACTAGAGGCGCAATTAATGATTGCCCTTGTAAATACGATTATTACAACGATTGCCTTATATTTAATGGGTTTCCCACAATTACTTAGTTTGTCGATAATGGTCTTTGTATTAGGATTGATTCCGGTAGCGGGGGTAATTATTTCCTGTGTGCCCCTTGTACTCATTGCATATACAGTTGGCGGATTCCAAGATGTATTCTATATTCTTCTAACCGTTGTTATTGTCCATGCAATTGAAACTTATATTTTAAATCCAAAGTTAATGTCATCAAAAACAAACCTCCCTGTTTTCTATACCTTTATTGTTTTGATCTTTTCGGAAACATTTTTCGGTGTATGGGGATTGATAGTTGGGATTCCAGTATTTGTATTCTTACTAGATATTTTGGATGTGAGAAATGCAGAAGACAAAGAAAAACGAACGATATTTGGACGTAAGAAAAAAGTAGATTAAGCACAAGCTTAGTCTACTTTTTCTGTTCCCCATAAAAAATTTGCTGCTTTTGTATCAACATCATTATTTTCATGGAGCTTGCTATGAGCAGCATTTTTACCAGTAAAAGTTTTTTCCTCGTAACTTGCTACTTGGTTTTCAAAAATAAATTTACCGGAAAGGGCGCTAGCAACTGAAACACTTCCGTCACTTTTAGTACCATCCAATGTGTCGCCAGCTATATTTAATACTTGTAAATTAGAAGGGATATTTTGTTTGTTTTTCATGAATTCACTGTAGCGTTCAGAAGATTGTTTTGGTCCGTCATCCGTTAAGTCATAAGCTGTAACACCGTCGTCGCCGATAACGAGCCCATTAAGTGGTGCACCGATTAAAACTAATTTTTCAAGAACTGGATAAGTTTTGTCATTACCTATTTTTTCAATGTAGTTTGTTAAGCTAACACCACCCATGGAATGACCGAGTGCATTCACTTTTTCAATGTGATAATTATTTTTAAGTTCTTTCATAACATTTTCTATCCACAAAGTTTGGTTGACCATGGAACTTTTATTATCTTCAAAAATGACTTGAATGGTCGGATTATGGCTGAATTTATCATAAGTCCCAGTTGTAGATACTTTACCATCTGCAGACACCGTCATAACAAGTGATTTTGTTATGGAACCATCGCTTGCAAAACGATCAATCATTCCTCCGAGTGAATTCGCTGTTCCTGAATAACCGTGAATAAAAACTGTTGGAATTGCTATTTCTGATGCAGGTTTTGTTTCTTTAGCATTCGTTTCTTTTTTCTTTGCCTCAGCAGTTGTTGTGTCGGTATTTATAGTTTTTTTGGTCGGTTCGAAGTGAAGGAAAATCACACCGAATCCTGTAATAATAATGGCAAGCATCATAATACTGATAATAAATTTTTTCATCATAAACTTCCTTTAACTTTTATTTCTGACCCCATAAAAAATCGTCTACATATTTATCTACAACCGTGGATTCATGCATGCTACTGTGGGTTGCTTGAGGACCTTTAATTACATGTGTAATCACTTTTTGGTGGGCAAATAATTTTTGCCCATATAATACACTGTCTAATTTTACTTCGCCGTCACTATTCGAACCATCTTCCAAGTTACCGCCAATAATCATAATTTCCGTATTTGTTGGCAAGACCTTGGCCATTTTTTCGGCGAATTTTGCATGAACATTATTGGCGTTTTTGATATCTACCTGTTGGTCGCCATTAACATATTCTTCTGGATAAAATGGCACAGCTAGAAAAATAATTTTATTTACTTGCGGATAGGATTTATTTTTCTCATAACTTGCTAAGTAGGCAACCCAAGCACCACCGCCCATCGAGTGTCCGACTGCATTAAATTTTTTGATTCCGTAATTTTGTTGTAAATAGGACATGACTTTTTTGGTCCACATCGATTGTTGAGGCAAAGTGGCACGATTATCCTCAAAGACAATATTTATAAGCGGATTTTTAGCTGATTTAACATAAGTTCCTGTAGTAGAAATATTGCCATCTGGACTCACGTTTACCGTTAATGTCTCAGTGCCCCAGTCATATTTTTGGTCTAAGCGACGTATCATTCCGTGAAGTGAGCGGTCGGTTCCTCGGTATCCATGAATAAAAATGGTTGGAATAGAATCATTTGCTGCTTTTGGATAAGAAGTATTGATAGTGAGTAGAATAGATATAGCTCCAATTAAACAGCCTAATGGTAAGATAATGGAGAAGAACACACGCTTTAGCATTATTTTACGCCCCTTTATATTTCGTTATGAACAAATTATACATTTTTTTGGTTAAAAACGCACGACTGGTCTTCTTTAACAAGGAAATTAAAGGTTTATTCTCATGAAAACATATAGTATACTGGAAAAATAAGTAAAGAAACGGGGGAATATAGAATGATTAAACGAACAGGTGAGATTGTACTCGCTATTATCGGCCTTGTTTTTAGTGTATTAATGCAAGCTGCTATTGCTACTATAGGATTTTTAATGGTAAATGCTTCTAACGCCAAGGATGGATTAACTACGTATTATAATAATTATTATCAAACTATGACAGAATGGGAAATTCCCAAAAATGATATTCCCGATGCTGACCGAGTTTTGGATTTTGTACATACATTGTCATGGGTAGCTTTATCAGGCGTGATAATTACTTTAGCGCTTGGTATTGCTGGCATTTTCTACATAATTAATAATAAAAAACCAGTATTTTCCGGATTTGCATTTTTAGCAGCGGGAATAGTAACACTGGCTTCAACCATATTGATTGGTTTTTTCCCAGCACTACTGTTGGTGATTGCAGCAATGCTTTGTTTTATCCGTAAACCAAAGAATAACTTTTCAGGATTTTAAAAGGAAAGGAGTTTGGATTGTTCAAGCTCCTTTTTGTTTTATCTTTCTTTTTTTAGGGAATAAAATAGTGGATTTCAAGAGGAGGTTGATAGTGTGAAAAATAAAGTTGGTATTATTGCTGGAACAATTGCTGGGGTCGTTACCTGCGTAGCGATTTATGTGGTGAAAAAACAACAGCCACCTACCCCTTTTGATGAGGTAAATGATATTCGCACTCGTTACGATGATGCAAATGCTTCGGAAACAGAATTAGAAGAAGATAATATGATTTCAGAAGGCGCGGTTTCGTCCATCCAATACGAAGAAAAAATTAAATAGGTCTTTAAAGTAGTTTGGTTCTTAGTTTTTGCGAGAAACAAGCTGCTTTTTCCTTGGAATTATTCCTTATTATAGGTGAAATATGTTATCTTTTAATTAGATAATAGGACTCAAGTTGTAGGAGAATTTCCTTCTACGGTGGGTTCTTCAAGTTGATACATAAGGTTATGATAGGTACAGTAATAAAAGAATAATAAATTAGCTACACTTGGAAGTAAGGAGGTAGACGTATTGAGAGCAATATTGATTGGCGTATTAATAGTTTTACTGATTGGATTGATACTTATCGTACTATGGCCAGCAATTATGGCTGCTATTGGTGCAGTATTAGGTTTTTGGTCTTTGAAGAAACTTCTCGAAGCAAGATCTTTAGGAGAAAAAATCATTTACGGTATTTTAATCGGCGTTGGTGCCTTAATCATTCTAGCTAACTTAAAAGGAATTTTAGTTGTCGCAATCATTGGAGCAATTATTTACTTCCTAACTAGAAATAAAAATAAACCTAGAAAAAATGATGATGTATTTGATTACCCATACAATAAATAATTGGAGGAGAAAAAAATGGCAAACCTTTTTGAAAAAATGAAACAATGGAATAAAGAAATCAGTGGAAAAATCGAGAAACGTGAAGAAAAACGTCGTAATTCAGTAAGTTACTATATGGATAAAACTAAACAAGAAATGAAAGATGCAGAACGTATGGTGGAAAAACAACGTGAATTAAAATCTCTTTTCTATAAAGAATATAAAGAAATGGAAGTTTATGTTGAAAAACGCCGTCACCAAGCTACCATTGCGAAAGAAGCTGGTGAAACAAAACTTGCTGATTTTGCTTTAGAAGAAGTGGCGCAATATGAAGAACAACTACAAGCAACCAAAGCTCACTACGAACAAGCATCTGAACAACTTGAAAAGCTAGAACTTCGTATGCACGAAATGAGATTAAAATGGAAAAATCTAAAAACACAACATTTGGCTGAAATGGCTGAAAAGAATGCCACTGAAACTTCCGAAAAAATGGATAAGGTTATCCATGATATGAGCTGGGGGAGTGTGAGCGATTACCATGAAGCACAAAAACAACGTGACTTAGCAGAAGAGGCCGAGAAAAAAGCAGACATGAGTAAAGAGCTTTCCCAATCATTTGACGATTTAATGGATGAATTAGAAAAGAAAACGAAGAAAAGTAAAGAAGTTATCAAAGATAAAGCGCAAAACTTTACTACAATGGTAGATGAAATTATTGAACGCGAAAAACAAAATTTCAAAAAAACAGAAAGAGCTTCTATGGAAGATCAATTGAATGAACTTGAAAAAGAAGCAGCAAAAGAAGAACCTAAAAAAGAAGAAAAAGAAGTGCTTATCCCAGAATTAGAAAAGAAAGACGAAACGAAAGAAGACGATAAGTAAAAAAGGCACAGAACAAAAGCTCTGTACCTCGGACTGTAAGTGAAGTGAGAAATCATTTTGCTTACAGTTTTTTATTCTGCTGTAGCTTTATTTTTGCGCATGGTATGATTTGTTCCCCAATCATGCATTGCTGTTAGAATTGGTTCCAAGCTTTTACCGTATTCTGAAATAGAATATTCCACTTTTGGTGGAACTTCTGGATAGACTTTGCGAATGATTATATCCTCTTTTTCCAGTTCGCGTAATTGATTGGTTAACATTTTTTGCGTAATACCAGGAACACGACGTTTTAATTCACTAAATCGCTTCGTTCCTTCTTGTAGTAAAATGAGTAAAATAATCGGTTTCCATTTACCCACAATGATTCCAAGTGCATCATCCACACGGCATAGTTCTGGTTTTAATTCCAATTTTATCCCTCCGTGGTATCTTTTAGTATACTATACCACTATTAAGTAAGTACTTCCAATAAGAACTGCTTCGATTTATACTTAGAACAACAAGTACGAAGGGGTGGATGATAATGAATAATTATCGTATAAATGATAAAAATGGCATGGAATTTGGTTTGTATACTCTTGGCGATCATATGCCAAACCCGCAGACAGGAGAAAGAATTTCGGCACAGCAACGTTTAAAAGAAATTATTGAAACCGCAACTTTGGCAGAACAAGCAGGAATTGATTTTTATAGCGTTGGGGAAAGCCATCAAGAATATTTCGTAACGCAAGCTCATGCAGTTGTTCTGGCAGCAATCGCACAAGCAACAGAAAAAATAAAAGTGGCTAGTTCCGCCACTATCCTTAGCACATCAGATCCAGTACGTGTTTTTGAAAACTTCGCCACACTAGATTTAATTTCCAATGGACGGGCGGAATTGATTGCAGGGCGTGCATCTCGAATTGGTTTGTTTGATTTACTGGGTTATGACTTGCAAGATTATGAAGCACTTTTTGAAGAAAAATTTGATTTATTACTACAAATCAGTAGACAAGAACGAGTTAATTGGCATGGGAAGTTTCGTGCGCCGCTTAATGATGCGCAAATTTTACCTCGTCCATTAAATAATTCTATGCCAATTTGGCGGGCTGTTGGTGGACCGCCAGCGAGTGCTATTAAGGCTGGTATTGCAGGTGTTCCAATGTCAATCGCTACTCTTGGTGGCCCAGCAAGTATTTTTAAACGCTCAATTGATGCTTACCGAGAGGCAGCAAATCGAATTGGTTATGATGCAAGTGAGCTTCCAGTTGCAGTTACAGGTTTATTCTATGTGGCTGAAACAACTCAGCTTGCACAACGAGAAGTATACCCTCATATTAATGAAGGCATGAAACTAAGCAATGGTTCTGGGTTTCCAAAGCAAACCTTCGCACAAGGGGCTAGTGTGAAAGATGTCTTAAACGTTGGGAGTCCGCAACAAATCATTGAAAAAATTCTTTATCAATATGAACTTTTCGGACATCAACGTTATATGGCTCAACTTGATTTTGGAGGCGTTCCTTTTCATAAAGTAATGGAAAATATCGAACTGATAGGAAATGAAATTCTTCCTGCAGTAAAAAAATATACAGCTAAATAATAGGAGGGCTAACTCATGAAATTAGTAGCATTATCAGGATCTAACGTAGGTTCTAAAACAAGAACAGCGATGAATTATACCGTTGCAGAACTCAAAACAAAATACCCAGATGTGGAAGTCACATTAATTGATCTTGCTGATTATAAAATAGATTTTAGTGATGGAAGAAATTATTTAGAATATCAAGGTGACACTGGTTTTGTAACCAAAAAGCTGATGGAGGCAGATGCGATTATCATTGGAACCCCAATTTTTCAAGCGTCCATTCCAGGTTCACTCAAAAATATATTTGACCTGCTTCCAGTAAATGCATTTCGGAATAAAGTGGTGAGTATGCTTGTGACAGCAGGATCCGCAAAACATTACCTTATTGCTGAATATGGATTAAAGCCCATTTTAGCATATATGAAGGCTCAAATTGTTCCGACGTATGTCTTCATTGAGGAAAAAGACTTTGTGAGAAAAGAAATTGTAGAAGATGACGTGTTATTTCGAATCGAGCGCTTAGTAGAAGATACCGTTCTTTTGACAAGTACTTATACGCAATTAAGATTAGAACAAGAAGCTAAATATGATTTTTAGTCTATTAAAGGAGTTTGGTGGGCAAGTGCTGAATTCCTTTATTTTTTACAAAAAACTATTTAAAAGTAAGAAGTTTAACATCTCACCGAGACAGGTATTATATTAATAGGCAAAAATTTACCGGTATAAATTTGATAGAGAAGGAACAATTTAAGAAAGGAGTAACCATATGAAAAAAAGAATTTTTCGTTACGTGTTTGTAAGTATGTTACTATATACGGGTTTATTAGTGGGAGGTTCATCTGTTCATGCTGCTGAAATGGACTCGAGCACCATTGTGTATGATTATGTTGATGTGAATACATTAACCAAAGAACAAAAGGATAGTATTATAAAAGGGACTCCGAACGAGATACATAAAAATGATTACGAAACCTATCAATTTGTTTATCAAAAAAATTCTTCACAAAGAGCTACTAATTCAGTGGATAATCCGTCTGGGAATAATCAATTATTGAAAACAGGTGATTCAGGAATCAATATTTTTTTAATCATTCTTGGACTTCTGCTCGTTGGAGGTGGCATTAGTCTGTTTGCTCGGAAAAGGGGGCATGGCAAAAAAATTTTATTATTCTTGGTGGTGTTTGGAGGGAGTAGCATACTTGCTGGCTCACTTGTTCAAGCCACAGAATCTAGTAGCTTAAAACCAGAAGAAAAAGTAGTTTCATCAAAAGGAGTCAAAGAAACAAAAGAACCAGAAAGTATCCCTGGCTACACTTATGTTGGATATCTTCATACAGTGAAAAATGATAATCCACCTGCACCTATTCAAAAAGGAAAAGTTATCGTGAATTATCAGGATGAAAAAGGGACTTCTATAGCACCAAGTGAAACACTAGAAGGCGATATCGGTCAACCCTATCAAATTTCAGCAAAAGAAATTACTGGTTATGAAGAAAAAGAAGTGGAAGGAAATACTACTGGGACGTATATGGAAGAGACACAAACAGTAGTTTACATTTATGAAAAATTGCCAATTGCAGCTGCTAATGTAATGGTCAATTATTTGGATGAAGACGGAAAGCAAATACATGATTCCCAAACAATTAGCGGTAATATAGGGGATAGTTATGATGCCTCCACACCTAGTTATCAATTAGAAATTGCTGGCTATACATTAGATAATGATAGGCTACCTAACAATGAAAAAGGCACGCTATCTGAGCAAACGCAAGAAGTGAATTATATATACAGGAAAGAGTTGCAAGAGGTTACAATTACGATTAGGTTTGTTGATCGCGATGATAATCCGTTTGTACTAGATGATTTAACTACCTATAAAGATGGTTCGCTAGTTCCGCTTTATCCAAACTTAGATCAGTACCACATGTTGTTAGATTATAATCAGCAAGTATACAATCAAGGCGAGCAAGTACCTGATATTGTATTGGATAGCAAAGAAGGAGAAACGTATTCCTTACCAGAAAAAATGACATTTAGTATTTTAGATAATCAAGGAAATCCAGTGGATTATGTGGCTTCACCAAATGCAAATAATAGTGTCAGTGGAATTAGGTATTGGCAAAACTATCGCAGTACTCCAGCTAATCGTGAAGGAACTCTAACTTCTGAGGATATAGTGGTTACTTATCAAATTCTTAGATATGGTATTCTTATTCCCGCACCATAAGTGATTTAGAAGATAATGAAAGTCGTAGAATGTGTTATTCTGCGACTTTTTATGACTAAAATGTAAGGTGATTGTAAGTGCAAACTAGTCTTTGACATTTGAACTTCCTATATAATCATGACTAGGAGATGAATGTCATCGGAAAAAATAACAACTTGGGAAACAAATTTTGCAACTTTTGTCA
This sequence comes from Listeria ivanovii subsp. londoniensis, assembly GCF_000763495.1. GTDB lineage: Bacteria > Bacillota > Bacilli > Lactobacillales > Listeriaceae > Listeria > Listeria londoniensis. The sequence goes on from NZ_CP009576.1 coordinate 1,130,239, forward strand.
TCGTTTTAACCCTATTAGCATTGGTTTTAGTAATCTGGATAGAAAGTATTTTTGTATCATATGTTTTTTTATTTTACTGACAAGCGGTTTTATTACTAGTGCTATTGATATTTTTAGTAAGAAAGAGAAAAAATCTATTAGGCTAATGGCGATTTTTATTATTTTTGGTTTAGCAATATTTTGGCATAGCAGCGTAATATATGTAGGATTGAACGGATATTATGATAATTAAAAAGCAGGAGCCCTAATAGGTTCCTATTTTTTTGCTTATTTTTATCTTTTCGGGGTAAATAGGAAAAGATAAGTTGCATTTTAATAGATACATGCTATAATAATTGGTATAGACCGATTTGATAAGGAGGCAAAATGTAATGGCTAATAAGGTAATTACAAACGCTACAATTTATACTGGTAAAGGGGTTCTCGAAAACGCTTTTGTAAGGTTTGACAAACAAATTCTAGAAGTTGGCTCTATGGCTGATTTTCAAGTAGATAAAACAGAAGAAATTGTGGATGCGAAAGGGCAAAAATTAGTTCCAGGATTTATTGATGTTCATTCTCATGGTGGCTATAGTTTTGACGCGATGGATGCAGATCCAGAAGCGCTTAGAAAACAAGTGAATGGCATGTTGAACGAAGGGATTACTACTTATTTCCCTACAACGATGACTCAATCGCATGAAAATATTGAAAAAGCCTTAAAAGTAATCAATGAAGTAGCTCAAACCGAGCCTGTCATTGGTGGGATTCATTTAGAAGGACCATTTGTTTCGAAAGTTTTCAAAGGGGCGCAACCAGAAGAATACATCCAAGCGCCGGATTTGGAACTTTTCAAAAAATGGTTTGCTATTTCTGGTGGCTTAATCAAATTAGTAACCTATGCGCCAGAGCATGAAACTTCTGCTGCCTTTGAAAATTTGTGTTTTGAGCTAGGGGTTGTTCCAAGTATTGGGCACTCTAATGATGTTCGTGAACACTTGAAAACTAGTAAAGCCACCCATGCCACTCATTTATATAATGCATGTCACCGAATGACACACCGCGAACCTGGTGTACCAGGGCACGTCTTACTAGAACAAGGTATTAACGCTGAACTAATTGTTGACGGAATCCACGTGCATCCTGATATGGTGAAACTAGCTTATAAAATGAAGGGCGCAGAGCATCTTTGCATCATTACTGATTCGATGCGTGCGAAAGGGATGCCAGAAGGAAAATCCGAACTTGGCGGTCAAACGGTAATTGTCAAAGATAAACAAGCTCGTTTAGAAGACGGCACACTCGCTGGAAGTGTACTAACTTATGACGATGGCTTCCGTAACATGATTAAATTTACCGGTTGTACGATAGAAGAAGCAGTTCTTATGTCTTCTGGAAATCAAGCACGTGAATTTAACTTAACACAAAAAGGTGCTATCCAAGCAGGGAAAGACGCCGATTTCAACATTTTAAACGAGGATCTACAAATAACAGCAACCTATTCATTTGGAAAAAAACATTCTTGAGAGGAAGATATTATTATGCAACTTATCACAACAGAAAATAAATTAGCAGGTTCTAAAAAGGCCTTAGAAATTATTGAAAAAGGAATTACGTCTGGTGAAGTGAAAACGTTAGGCCTTGCAACAGGTAGCACCCCAGAAACACTATACGCTGAATTTGTAAAAAGCGATGTAGATACTAAAAATGTAACAACCACTAATTTAGATGAATATGTAGGTCTTGCAGCGAGCGACCCAAACAGTTATCATTACTATATGAATAACTTATTATTCTCTAAAAAAGCATTTAAAGAAAGTTTCTTACCAAATGGAGAAGCTACAGATGCAGAAGCGGAATGTTCCCGTTACGAAAACATTTTGTCAGAGCATCCAGTAGACATTCAAGTATTAGGTATTGGGACAAATGGCCATATTGGTTTTAATGAACCAGGAACTTCTTTTGATTCACTTACACATAAAGTCGTTTTAACTGATTCTACTCGTGAAGCAAACAAACGCTTTTTTGAAAGAGAAGAAGATGTTCCGACACATGCTTATTCTATGGGGATTAAGTCCATTATGAACGCGAAAAAAATTATCCTACTTGCTTTTGGCGAGAACAAAGCACAAGCAATCAAAGAAACTATTAAAGGACCTGTAGATGTGAATTGTCCGGCTTCTGTACTTCAAAATCATCCAGATGTTACAGTGATTCTTGATAATGAGGCGGCGTCACTTCTATAAGAAGAGGGCGGGGAAATGATCGATAAACAATCAGGAATACCGATTTACATTCAGATTCAAAGTGAAATTAAAAAGAAAATGGAAGATGGCGTCTGGAAAGTAGGGACTTCTATTCCTGCTGAGCGTCAACTTGCAGAAATGTTTCATGTTAGTCGAATGACAGTTAGGCAAGCAATCCAAGGCCTAGTAGATGATAATATTTTGCAAAGACGCGTGGGTGCAGGAACTTTTATTGCGGAAAAAAAATTAACGGAACGACTAGAGGCTGTTACTAGTTTTACTAATCTGATGTTACAAGAAGGAAAAGTCCCATCGACACGCATTGTATCATACGGGATTCGGCCAGCAAGTACGCAAGAACAAGAAGCACTTCAACTTCCAGAAAATAGCAATGTCATGAAAATTGAGCGGATTCGTTACGGCGATCGTGTGCCGATTCTTTATGAAGTTGCTGCCATTCCAGAAAAAATTGCTTCACTGCTTACCAAGGAAGACATTATGGACTCCCTTTATAAGGCGATTGAATTAAAGCTTGGTCAACCAATTGGAGAAGCAGAACAAATTATGGAAGCTTCTTTAGTTTCAGAAAAAATTGCGCCATATCTTGATGTAAAACTCGGCTCGCCAGTGATGAAACTTCGCCAAATTACTATGTTAGAAGACGGTCGACCGTTTGAATTTACACGTTCCCAATATGTTGGAAGTAGATTTCAATTTGTAGCTAGGATTAAACAATAAATTAGAAAGCTTGAAGCGAAATATAACTCGTTTCAAGTTTTTTTTACGAATAAATACGGCTATGAGTGGGATAATAATGATTTTCGTTGTTTTTTTGCAAATAAAAAAGTATAATGAGATGAATAAAAAATTTGGCGGGGAGGACTAGCCATGAGTTGGACGATTGTATTAATTTGTTTTGGCGTGTCCATGTTACTTACACCGCTGATTCGAGAAATAGCTCTTTATTTTGATATTACAGATAAACCGGATCAACGGCGAATTAATGTTAAACCAATCCCGAGTTTGGGTGGGTTAGCAATATTTATTAGTTTTGTGATAGGAATGTTTCTACTTCCAATTGAAAATGAGTTTTTATGGCCACTTTTGATTGCTGCGTTTGTGATGGCTTTAACTGGATTTTTAGATGACATTTTAGAATTAAAAGCAAGATATAAATTAATTGGTCAAGTACTAGCTGCATTTATTATTGTAGCTTGGGGTGGAATTAGCATCGACTTCATTAATTTACCATTTGGTGGGGAGATTCACTTTGGGGTATTAAGTATTCCTTTAACGATTATTTGGATTGTTGCGATTACCAATGCGATTAACTTAATTGATGGGCTTGATGGACTTGCTGCTGGAGTTTCCACAATCGCGTTACTGACTATTTTAGGAATGGCGTTTATTATGGGAGATACACTAGTTATTATGATAGCAAGTATATTAATTGCTGGGACTCTTGGATTCTTACCATATAACTTTAATCCAGCAAAAATATTCATGGGGGATACCGGAGCACTGTTTTTGGGTTTTATTATATCCGTTTTATCTGTCATGGGTTTCAAAAATGTTACATTCATATCGTTAATCGTTCCTATTTTAATTTTAGGTGTTCCGATTTCTGATACTGTTTTTGCAATCGTTCGGAGGCTGGTTACGAAACAACCCATTGCAATGGCGGATAAGTCTCATTTGCATCATTGTTTGCTACGACTTGGCTTCACGCATCGACAAACAGTTATTTTAATTTACGCGATTGCTACGCTTTTTTCTTTATTCGCCTTCATCTTTACGATGTCAACGTTATGGGGTTCGATGCTCCTAATCGGTGTGTTGTTGCTTTTAATTGAAATAATGATTGAAACACTTGGATTAATAGGGAGTACATATCGTCCTTTACTGAAACTATTAAAAATATCCAAAGAAGATAAAATGGATTAGATTAGAGACTAGAAACGTGCACTAGTCTCTTTTTTTATGCCAAAATTCTTATTGAGTAAGCACTCATCTTATGATACATTTATCAAGTAACGTTTTTTTAGAAATGAGGAGAAAACATGGAAATCATTGCGACAGCAGATTCAATTAGTCAAGCTGGAAAATTGCTTCGCGCGGGGGTAGACAGATTATATGTAGGAAACAGTCAATTTGGCTTGAGGTTACCTCGTTCATTTTCTGTTGAAGAATTACGTGAAATAGTTCGTTTGGCGTATCAAGAAGGAAAGAAAGTAACTGTAGCAGTTAATTCGCTTATGCATAATGAGCATATGGAGTTATTACCCGAATTTTTGGAGCAGCTTGCAGAAATGGAAGTGGACACAGTGGCATGTGGTGATCCAGGAGCGATTATGCTTTTAACAGAGATGAAAAAGCCGCTACCATTTATTTATGATGCCCAAACGTTTGTGACTAGCGCAGAACAAATTTCGTTTTGGGAAAAACAGGGAGCCGTTGGTGCTGTACTTGCTAGAGAATTAACAGAAGGTGAAATAAAAGCTATTGCGAAAAACCTTTCTATTCCGGTGGAGGTGCTGGTTTATGGACCAACCTGTATTCACCAATCAAAGCGCAAGTTAGTGTCTAATTATCAGCGAATTATAGAAATGGAAGATGATACTTCCAAGGAACGTGGACTTTACTTACGTGAGCCAAATGATGATACAAGTCAGCTGCCAATTTATGAAGATGAATCAGGCACACATATTTTTGCTTCAGAAGATATTTCACTTGTGCCGTATTTGGCTGATTTATATGCATCAGGTTGTAGAACATGGAAACTAGACGGTGTTCTCGCTGAATCAGATAACTTTGTTGAAATTGTGACTCTTTTTGTTGAGGCCAAAGAAGCGATTACCTGCGACCGATTTGTTGCAGAGTATTTTGTGAATAAATTAACGGAACTTCAACCCAAAACAAGGAAATTAGATGCTGGATTCTATTTGAAAAATCCGGATGATGTGAAATAGGGGGATAGCATAATGACTAAAATTGTGAAAAAACCAGAAGTGCTGGCTCCGGCTGGTAACTTAGAAAAATTAAAAATTGCCATTCGTTACGGAGCGGATGCGGTATATATTGGTGGTCAAGCTTTTGGGCTGCGGTCACGTGCAGGGAATTTTACTTTTGAAGAAATGGAGCAAGGAGTTGCTTTTGCCCACGCGAGAAATGCCAAAGTTTATGTAGCAGCTAATATGGTAGCACATGCAGGGGATACAGAAGGTGCGGGCGAGTTTTTCCGAACCCTTCGAGATATTGGGATTGATGCAGTAATTGTATCAGATCCAGCACTAATTAGTATCTGTTTTGCGGATGCACCAGGTTTACCAGTTCATTTATCAACACAAGCTTCGGCGACCAACTATAAGACGCTCGAGTTTTGGAAAAAGCAAGGCCTGGAACGTGTCGTGCTTGCTCGGGAAGTAAGCATGCAAGAAATTCAAGAAATTGGTGAAAAAACGGATGTGGAAATGGAAGCTTTCATTCACGGCGCCATGTGTATTTCTTATTCAGGTCGTTGTACTTTATCCAATCATATGGCGAACCGAGATGCGAATCGCGGCGGTTGTGCACAAAGTTGTCGTTGGAAATATGATTTATTTGAAATCGATAATGGTGTTTCAAAGAACTTAGTAGATGCGGATGAAGAACCGTTTTCCATGAGTGCAGTAGATTTATCCATGATTAAGTACATTCCTGATATGGTAGATGCAGGGGTGGATAGTTTGAAAATCGAAGGACGTATGAAGTCGATTCATTATGTTTCCACCGTTGCAAGTGTTTATCGCCGTGCAGTAGACGCTTATGCTGCTGACCCAGAAAACTATGTATTTGATCCTGCTTGGGAAGAAGAATTATGGAAAGTAGCTCAGCGTGAACTTTCCACTGGTTTCTTTTATAAAGAGCCTACTGAAGACGAACAATTATTTGGGAAAACGCGCAAAATTCCACAATATGCTTTTGCGGCTCAAGTATTAGATTATGATGAAGAAACAAAAATCGCGACTTTACAACAACGAAATAATTTTGGCGTTGGGGAAGAAATTGAGTTTTATGGTCCTGGAGATACTGGCTTTAAACAAGTGGTAGAAGTGCTTTGGAATGAAGACGGAGAGGAAATTGATCGTGCTCCAAATGCGATGATGACAATCAAAATGCCAGTAGATAAGCCTGTGAAGCCATTTTATTTTATGCGGAAGAAGAAATAAAACTCATTCTGCAGTATGATTGTCGTGTACTCCCAAAGTAAGGTATAATGAAGGGAGTACATATGAGGAGGAGATTGATTATGATAGGATGGATTATTGCCATTGCTGTTGTTGTCGTTTTAGTTTTAATCTATTTTGGACTATACAACAGCCTTGTAAAATACCGCAACCGTGTAGACGAAACTTGGGCACAAATTGACGTGCAATTAAAACGTAGATTTGATTTAATTCCTAATTTAGTAGAGACAGTTAAAGGCTATGCAAAACATGAAAAAGAAACATTAACACAAGTAATTGAAGCTCGTAACAAAATGATGGAAGTTCCTGCTGATAATCGTCAAGGTCAAATCGAAGCAGATAATATGTTAAGTGGGGCACTAAAATCTATTTTTGCATTAGGAGAGGCTTATCCTGATCTAAAAGCGAATACTTCATTTATTGAGCTACAACATGAATTAACTACTACTGAAAATAAAGTGGCTTATTCACGTCAATTGTACAATACAACCGTAATGAACTATAATACAAAAGTTCAATCAGTACCAACAAACATCATTGCAAAGCTGCATAACTTTACTGAACGTGAAATGCTTTCTATTCCAGAAGTAGAACGTGTTACTCCAAAAGTAGAGTTTTAAGCCATAAAGGAGAGCGAAAATCATGCTATTTGAACAAATCGCAGCAAATAAGCGAAAAACTGTCTTTATTATCATTGGCTTTTTCATTTTCGTTCTTATGGTGGGTGCTGCTATAGGTATTATTGTGTGGAATAATTATCTAAATGGACTTATACTAGCAGCAGTTATTGGTGTGTTTTATATTTTGATTATGGTTATGAGTAGTTCGTCTGTTGTTATGGCGATGAATCGTGCTAAAGAAATAAAATCAAAAGATGAGGCGCCAGTTTTGTGGGATACCGTCGAAAGTATGGCGATGGTTGCTGGTATTCCGATGCCAAAAGTGTATATTATTGAAGATGATAGTCCAAATGCTTTTGCTACAGGTATTTCTCCTGAAAAAGGAGCGGTAGCAGTTACTCGAGGTCTATTAAATAAACTAGAGCGTTATGAACTTGAAGGCGTTATTGCTCATGAAGTTTCCCACATTCGTAATTATGATATTCGTTTATCTACTATTGCAATTGCCCTAGTTGCTGTCATTGCTATTCTTAGTGACTTAGCAATGCGGATGATTTTCTGGGGGAGTTTAACAGGGAGCAGAAATAGTCGTAAAAGCGATAATAACAATAATGGTGGAGCGCAAGTAGTTATTTATGTGATTGCACTTATTTTCGTTATTTTAGCTCCGATTATTGCTACAGCGATTCAGTTCGCACTTTCAAGAAACCGAGAATATTTGGCAGATGCTAGTGCTGTTGAGTTAACTCGTAATCCAGATGGACTGATTGAAGCTTTAAAAAAAATCAGTGGCGATACCAAAAAAATGGAAGAAGTTAGTGCCTCTAGTGAATCGATTTATTTTTCATCACCATTGAAATCTAAAAAAGACAAACCAGGTTTATTTGATTCTCATCCACCAATTAGTTCGCGAATTGAGCGTTTGCAAAATATGTAATAGAAAACAGCCTAGCAATAGGTTGTTTTTTTTGTGTAATTTTTTTGTAACCAATGTCACTTCTTTGTAATAAAACAATTGACTTTTTAATTTCTATCAGCTAATCTTAAATAGTAAGAATTTTTAAAAGGGAGTGAAAATAATGGAGAATCAACAGCAAAAAAAGAAAAAGAAAAAAATCATCCTCATTATTCTTTGCGTTGTGTTAGTATTAGTTGCTCTGTTTGCAGCTATTTTTATCGCAATTCATCAAAAGAATAAAGTAACAGTTGACGGGGAAGAAGGAACTGTATTCGCAATGCAAGTGAAAGAGCTTTCAGGTGAAGGGGAAGTAGATTCCGGAAATTATTTTACAGGTGTTATTGAGCCAAAAGCGACAAGTAAGTACAATATCGACAGTTCAAAAGGTACAGTCAATAAGTGTTATGTTAAAGTGGGCGATACAGTTAAGAAAGATCAAAAATTGTATAGCTATTCTAATCCTGAAGGCGATTTAGAAGTACGAGAAGCTGAACTTGAACTAGAGATGCAAAAATCTACAACGAGTCAACAACAAGCTACAATAAATAAACTCACTAAACAAATAAAAGATGCCAACGAGGAAGAGCAAGATGCTTTAAAGCAAGAGAAAGCTCAAGCAGAGTTAGAATTAAAACAAGCGAGTTTTGGCGTTGAAAAAGCAGAAGCAGCATTAAAAGCAGTTCAATCCAAGAACAATAATAATGTGGTTTATTCCACAGTGAGCGGTGTAGTGAAGCAATTAGACCAATCACAAATGAATAAAACAGTAATAACGGAAGAAACGAATCCAGCTATTTTTATGGAAATTGTTGATATGTCTACATACTATATTAAAGGGTCAGTTGACGAGTTTCGCCGTGATGAATTGAAAAAAGACCAAAAAGTGACCGTTATTAACCGCCAAGATGAATCAGAAACTTGGGAAGGGAAGATTAGCGAAGTCGGTGAACTACCTGATGGGGCTAGCGAGGAAAATACTACTTCAGATGAAATGGAAATGGAAGAAAACCCTAATTTAACCAAATATCCTTTTACAGTGGAATTAAGTGCAGCAAAAGGACTAAATATTGGTCGTCATGTTTTTATTAGTTTAGATGTGGAGGGAAATGATGCTACTAGTGATACCCTGTCCTTACCTTCCGATTTTCTAGTTGAAAAAGATGGTAAAACAATTGTTTGGACTGCAAATGATGGAACCGCAAAGGCTACTGAAGTTAAAACAGGCGAAAAAAATGAGGAATTGATGACGGTTGAAATTACGGAAGGGCTAACAACGGACGATTATATTATCTATCCAGACTCATTTGTGAAAGAAGGAATGGAGGTCCAAAAGGATGCTCCAACTGAATAATGTCTATAAATCGTATTGGCAAGGAAAAAGCGAAATTCCGATATTAAAGAATATTAGTCTAGAGATACAAGAAGGTGAATATATTTCTATCATGGGGCCTTCTGGTTCAGGAAAATCTACTTTGATGAATATTATCGGCTGCCTTGACAAAGCGACAACTGGAGATTATTTGCTTTACGGTAAAAATGTTCGGTTGATGTCGGAAAAAGAATTGGCAAAATTGCGAAACCATTCAATTGGCTTTGTCTTTCAAACGTTTAATTTGATGCCACGACTGACGGCACTGCAAAATGTGGAATTACCTTTAGTTTATGCTGGTGTACCGAAAAAAGAACGTAGCGAAAGAGCACGTAGCGCATTACAAAAAGTTGGTTTGGAAGATCGTCAAAGCTTTAAACCACCAACGCTTTCTGGAGGGCAGAAACAGCGTGTTGCCATTGCACGAGCACTTGTTACGAACCCGGCTTTTATTTTAGCGGATGAGCCAACTGGCGCGTTAGACACAAAAACTGGCGAACAAGTAATGAAATTATTCTCTGATTTGAATAAGGAAGGCGTTACCGTTATCGTCATTACCCATGAAGCAGAAATTGCCGCATACACGAAGCGCAAAATTATGATACGCGACGGTGAATTAATGAGCGATGAGGGGAGTGAGCAACATGCTTGAAAATATCAAACTCTCTTTTCAATCAATTTGGGCTCATAAACTACGCTCGATTTTAACGATGCTTGGGGTAATCATTGGGTTAGCTGCTATTATTGCAATTGTTAGCTTGATTCAAGGTAGTAGTGAAGCGCTAAAAAAAGAAATCGTTGGCGGTTCAAATAATTCCTTGGAGCTTTACTTTGCTCCAGAAGCAGAATTTAGTAATTCGGGTGGGGAAGGCATGACTGGTGAAGAAAGGCCTCCTGAATATATGACCGAAGTCAGTCAAGAAAAAGTTGAGGAAATAAAAAATATACCAGGCATTAAAAGTGTGGTTATTTCCTACAACAGCTGGGGTTCTGTGTTCCGAGAAAATGTCGCATCAGAAGTAGATATCCGGGCAGTGAATCCAGCTTATTTTCAGTTAAATAAGATGAAAGTAACTGCTGGGCGTAGCTTTAACCAAGCAGATTATGCTACTAGTTCACAACGAATTATTTTGAATCAGTTAGCATATGATACACTTTTTCCTGAGAATGATGGTATTGGGCAAATGATTGAATACGGTGGTTATCCTTTCCGTGTTATTGGGGTAATGGAGCCAAATGATGACAAGGCCGCAGAAATGTCGATGATGTATGGCGATGAAGAAATGGGTGCAGCTTTTGTTACAACCAAAAATTGGCCACTCATTCAGGAGAGCATTAATCCTGAACCAACAGTGACTATTCAAAGTGAAAAAACAGATGACTTACAAACTGTAGCAGAGGAAGCAGCAGCCATTTTGAATGCAGATTTACCTGAATCAGACTATGTATATGGTGTGTATAATATGGGGAATATCGATGAAGAAATTGCTGAATTCAATAAAGCCCAATTTTATTTGTTAGGAGGAATTGCAAGTATTTCCTTATTAGTAGGTGGAATTGGTGTCATGAATATTATGCTAGTTTCAGTAACAGAACGAACACGAGAAATTGGTATTAAAAAGGCACTTGGAGCAAGACGAGGAACGATTTTATGGCAATTTTTAGTGGAAGCGATGGTTCTGACGTTACTCGGGGGCTGTATAGGTATTGGTCTTGGTATCGGGATTGGTATGGGACTGACAAATGCAGTAGGTTATCCATATATAGTTTCCATTCCAGCGATACTTGGTGGCTTAAGTTTTTCTATTTTGATTGGGGTAATATTTGGTCTTGTACCAGCTATCAAGGCCTCCAAATTAGATCCAATTGAAGCTTTAAGATACGAATAAAAAAATGACATCCACGTTTTATGTAGTGGATGTCATTTTTTATTGGACATTACCGATATATTTCCAGTGAGATTGCCCATCTGGAGTATCAATTAATTCTACTTTCTGTTGGAGACGCCATTTTTTCATTTGACGTTCGATTTGTTGTTCTGTTACACCATAAAAATCTGCCATGGATGCAGCAGAAGCGACTTTCACCTTGGCCAAATATTCTTCCATATGAGGGCGTTTTTCTGGTTCTGGGAAATGATTCAAAAGTTCGGATAAAACGTGGACATAAACTTCATAGCGGTGCAGTCCACTAAGCTTTAAACCAGCATCTTCTATATTTTTATTAAAAAATACGACAGTCGGGTTTTCGTGAATCTCCATTTCTTGCGCTACTTTTTGGTCGCCAATGTAGGCGCGTTTAGCAGCTGTTGAAGCTAAGTCTTTTTTGAATTCAGCGAGATCTAGACCGGTCGTTACAGCGATATCGTATAGCACCTCTTCGCTAGCGATGTCTTTATTTTCGAGAAAATAAGCTGCTTGAATTTTACGCAAGAATGTAATGCCTTGATTTTTCCCTTGAAGTTCAGCGGCTTTCACTGCAAGACAAGAAATATAGGAAAGGTGCGCCCCTATTTGTTGTTCTTTTAAGCTGAGATTGCTATTACCAGAACGCCTTTGTTTGCATACAAATGTCTGTAAATTGTTATGAAGTACGTAGCGTAACTTAAAGTAGTTACCATACTCCATTTGTAACCGGAGCATGTTAGCTTCAATATTCCAACAGTCATCACATGCGGGATCGAAAAATAAGTAGATTTCGATTGGCTTGGAATTAGCTACTGACTGATAATATAAATTTTGGTTAATCATTTGTTATCACCTGATTTTCAAAGTCTAAATATCTTTGTGCAGATATTGATTTTAATGTACCAGTGTGAAAAAACAATTCACGGCTAAGTAAAAGCTGATACAAAATTTAGTATTGTAACTTACATATCTATTTTATCAGCGTAACGTAGATTTAACAAATAATTGTCATTGACTTAATATAGATATTCCTCATTTTTCAATAATTTGTGTCATTTATTGGTTTAAAAGCAATATTTTATACTTGATTAACCATTATTAATTATTACGATAGACATGATTGTAAAAACGAGCAACCTTATTTTCCGCAGGTTGATCTGTTATTTGATAATCTTTTAATAATTTAGCGAAAATTTCTTTGCCTTTGTCATAATCAGCCACTTCGTATTCTAAATCAAAGTCGGAAATGGTACCGTAAAAGTTTTTATCAAATACAAGTAATCCTTTTTTATAGTCTTTTTCCGCACGGATAGTTTTTAGGGAGCCGAAAAGCTTTAGATCTTCGTGATTGATGCCAATTTCTTTAAGCGTATCTCGAACTGGACCAACCGGAATATTGGAGCCATCTAAAATTGCTGTAGCTTGATCTGCTCCTAAAATTTGGGTTGTTTCCATAAGACCTCGAGCTTCGGGTGTTTTTAATGTTAATTGGTACTGTGTTTCTAATTTCCGGATGCGAAGTGCAGATTGGCGTTCCTTTAGGCTGAATTCTACTGTATCTAAATAATAATTAGTTTGTTCAAAGTAGTCATCTTCTTTTATATGAAAGATGTCGACAAGTCTAGTATATTCCTCTTGCGTTAAAAGGTTACGGAATTCGATTTCTAATTCTTTTACCATTTGGTTCAGCTCCTTTTAATGAAATGTTGCATCTAAATCTTGTGCGTAAAATTGAATTGCTTTTTTATAGTTTCTAATATCTTTGTCTTCCGTTGTTTCTGTAAGTAAAAGTAAGGCGTCTTCCAAAGCTTCTTTACCGAATCCCTGGCTGTAGTTGGTCATGATTGAAAAAGTTCGTAGCGCATTGTTATTTGGGAATTCTTTTAATGCTTTTTGAAAGAGGTTGGCAGCCTTTTCTGAGGCGCCAGTGATGCGATAAGTGCTACCAAGTCCAATATAAGCTTCTTTACGTTCTTCATTAGAAAGGCCATTTTGTAAGGCTTTTTCATAAAAGGGAATGGCTTCATCTTCTTTTCCAAGAGCATCAAGCGACCATGCAGCAAAATAATTTAGTTTCGCATTTTCTGGATCTGTTTTTAGCTCTAGCAGGGATTTTGTGCGCGCTGTTTCATAGTCGCCATTTTGAAGTAATGTAAGAATCATTTTAGCACCGTCCTTTTTATTGTTTTAGCGCTTCGGTTTTATTTTAACACGGGAATGAAAAAAAGGTTACTTTTAGCAAGGTGGATTGGGTGTTTTTGTGTTAAAATATAACTGATGTTGCATTAATTTAATCATGAATATACTTGAGGTGAGTGATTTGAATCATTGGGAAGACTTTTTAGCCCCATATAAACAAGCTGTTGAAGAACTTAAAATTAAACTTAAAGGGATGCGTTCGCAATTTGAGCTTGAGAATAATCATTCGCCAATTGAATTTGTTACCGGACGAGTGAAGCCTGTTGCGAGCATATTAGACAAAGCAAACCAAAAAAATATTGCACTAGATCATTTAGTAGAAGAAATGCAAGATATTGCTGGACTCCGGATGATGTGTCAATTTGTGGATGATATTGAAGTAGTCGTTCGTCTTTTACGGCAACGGAATGATTTTCGGATTGTCGAAGAGCGCGATTATATTACCAATAAGAAACCTAGTGGATATCGGTCATATCATGTGGTAATTGAATATCCAGTAGAAACGATTCAAGGGGAAAAGAAAATTCTAGCGGAAATCCAAATTAGAACGCTGGCAATGAACTTTTGGGCAACGATTGAACATTCAGTAAACTATAAATACCAAGGTGAATTTCCAGAAGCAATCAACACTAGACTAAAACGCGCTGCGGAAGCGGCTTTTCAACTAGATGAAGAAATGTCTCAAATTAGAGAAGAAGTGCAAGAAGCGCAAGTCTATTTTTCGCAAAATAAAGATGTAGCAAAGGATAAAAAATCCGCACATCAAATAATGCCAAAGAAAAATAAGTAAAGTGCAAGAATAGGGGCGAATAGAAATAATGAAATATATGATTACTTCCAAAGGGGACGAAAAGTCTGACCTACTTAGATTAAATATGATTGCAGGTTTTGGAGAATATAATATGGAATATGATGAGGAGGAGCCTGAAATTGTTATTTCTATTGGGGGAGATGGAACCTTTTTATCGGCTTTTCATCAGTATGAAGAAAGACTAGATGAAATCGCATTTATCGGAATTCATACGGGGCATCTTGGTTTTTATGCAGATTGGCGTCCGGCAGAAGCGGAAAAGCTAGTTAAACTTCTAGCAAAGGGTGACTATCATAAAGTATCTTATCCACTTCTAAAAACCACGGTAAAGTACGGCATTGGTAAAAAAGAAGCTGAATACTTAGCGCTGAATGAATCAACTGTAAAGAGTTCTGGTGGACCATTTGTCGTTGATGTTGTTATGAACGATATCCATTTTGAACGTTTTCGCGGAGACGGGCTTTGTATGTCGACACCAAGCGGAACAACAGCTTATAATAAGTCATTAGGTGGTGCTTTGATGCATCCGTCTATTGAAGCGATGCAACTTACGGAAATGGCTTCTATTAATAATCGTGTTTACCGCACAATTGGAAGCCCGCTTATTTTTCCAAAGCATCATATTGTTAGTCTGCAGCCAGTAAACGATAAAGATTTCCAGATTTCTGTGGATCATTTAAGTATTTTACATCGGGATGTACAAGAAATTCGTTATGAGGTATCGGCGAAAAAAATTCATTTTGCAAGATTTAGATCATTTCCGTTTTGGCGTCGTGTACATGATTCATTTATTGAAGATTAAGCTAGCAGGAGGAAACATGTGTTTTTAAAGTGGCAAGTAGAAGAGAAAGAAAGTGGCTTACTTCTTAGGACTTTTCTTAGAAATAAGCATATTTCCAAACAATTATTAACAGCAGTGAAGTATAGCGATGATGGTAAAATCGAAGTAAATGGAACAGAACAAAATGTCCTTTATCAAGTGGAAATAGGAGATGAAGTGTGCCTTACCTTTCCGAGAGAACAACAAAACGAGCGTTTACTAGCAGAATATACAGCGTTAGAAATTATTTTTGAAGATGAGTTTTTGCTAATTATTAATAAGCCTGCTGGGATGGCATCTATTCCATCTCAGTACCATCCGAGCGGTTCGGTTGCAAATTTTGTTAAAGGGCATTATGAGAAACAAGGGTTAACAAGTGCCATTCATATTGTGACGAGGCTTGACAGAGAAACATCAGGTTTGATGTTAATTGCTAAAAATCGCTTTGCTCATGCAAGATTGAGTACTTTTTTGCAACAAGGCTTATTGAAAAGGCGTTATCAAGCATTTACGTCAGGAGTTTTAAATAATCGAATCGGCTCCATTGAAGCGCCAATTGGACGTAAAACAGTGAGCATTATGGAGCGTTTTGTTACACCAGAAGGAAAGTATGCTAAAACGAATTATGAAGTACTCAAGCGCTACGAGGCGTTCGACCATGTGGCGATTCAGCTTGAGACAGGAAGGACACACCAGATTCGGGTTCACTTTTCGTATATTGGTCATCCGCTGATTGGTGATGATATGTATGGTGGTGACACAACATTGTTAAAAAGACAAGCGCTGCATTCTTGTCATTTACATTTAATTCATCCACTGACTGAGGAATACCTGACATTTGATTTACCGTTACCTAAAGATATGGAAGAGATTATTCCGAAATCGAAGTAATAAGAGTTTGAAAAAGTTATTAGGTCATGTAAAATAAAAGAAGCGAACTAAATCGCATCAAATTTAGGAGGAATAACATGAATTTATCATTAGAGGGAAAAACATATGTAGTTATGGGAGTTGCCAATAAACGTAGTATTGCTTGGGCTATAGCTCGCTCATTAAACGAAGCAGGGGCGAAATTAGTATTTACATATGCAGATGATCGTGCGAAAAAAAGTATTACGGAACTTGTACCATCTTTAAATGAAGTAAACCAAGAGCCACTAATTTTAGCTTGTGACGTTACAAGTGAGGAAGCTATCACAGAAACTTTTGAAATAATTAAAAACAAAGCTGGAAAATTAAGTGGTTTAGCGCATTGTATCGCTTTTGCTAACAAAGATTTCTTAACAGGAGATTATTTGGAAGTGGATCGTAAAAGTTTCTTACAAGCGCACGAAATTAGTGCTTATTCGTTTACAGCAGTTGCTCGTGCGTTAAAACATTTAGAAATGCTTACAGAAGATGCAAGCCTATTAACGCTAACTTACTTAGGTGGGGAACGTGTTGTGGAAAATTATAATATCATGGGTGTAGCAAAAGCTTCTCTTGATGCGAGCGTAAGATACTTAGCAATGGATTTAGGTGCGATTGGCGTGCGTGTAAATGCTATTTCTGCTGGACCAATTAGAACGGTTTCCGCTCGTGGTGTTAGCGGCTTCTCTGATTCTATTTCATTAGTAGAACAAAGAGCACCACTAAAAAGAGCAACACAAGCAGAAGAAGTTGGCGACACGGCTTATTACTTGTTTAGCAATTTATCTCGTGGCGTGACGGGTGAAGTGATTCACGTGGATAGTGGTTATCATATTATTGGATTCTAAAAAAGGCAAAAAATCCAGAAGTAGTAAAAAAACTACTTCTGGATTTTTTTTGGCCCAGTTTTGGGCTGATGGTTCTTATAAAACTTGTCTGCTGTTGGAGCATAGTTTGTTTGGACAGTGTCATGGACAAAATCAGCGAGAACTTGATCAATTTTTACCCAACCACGCCAGCTTAAATGGATTGGATCTTCCAAATAGAAAGGTTCATTTTGATAGTCTTCTAAGGAGTAATAACGAAAACCTTGACTTTCAATTTGTTGTTTTGTTTTTGCATAGTAGTTTTCCAGTCCTTGTTCATTTAATCCGATATAATCAACCCATTTTCCATTGATAGGAGGGTTGATGAAGATGACATCAGCGCCAGCTTTTTTGAAGGCATCCATAAGTAGTTGTAAGTCGCCATACTCTGGAGAATCTTGATCATAACGTAATTTTGTGCGACTGTTTTTAAGTTCTTCTTCGATTGGTTGAATTTTCTTTTTGTAATAGTCTTCTTTCACTTGAAATGGATTAGGACCAGTTCCTTTTTCGCCAGCTTCTTTTGCTAACTGATCTAGTTGGTGATAGTCTAGTTTTTCAGGAAGGGCTTTTAATCCTTTACTGACGCGCTCTTGTTTGGAACCAGCGATAACTTTGGATTCTAGGTCATCTTTACGTTCAAGAATTTTAAGTTCAATGTTACCGGCTAATTTAGTCAATTCCTTGTCATGTGGTTTTTTAGGCCCTTTGGCAACTATATTTTCTAATAAGTTTTTTAACGTAGAATCGCTTTGTACTACTTGGAAACTTAATAATCTTTTGGCAGCATATCTTCGCTCAGGCGTATTTTTTGTGTCCTCTAAAGCAAATTTGTAGGCATGAAGCGGAGAAAAATTGGCCCCGAAAGATGGATCTGAAACACCTTTTGGTCCAAACCACTGTGGCGATAAGATAACAGCGACTTTCTTTCCTTTAAGATCATTTCCGAGAGCATTTACATCTAGAAAATGACTTAGACTTTGTGTTCCAGGGCGCCCTAGTAGAAATGGCGTGTAACCTTGATCGTATTTTCGAGAAACAACACTAGGATGAAATGGATCCACACGAGAAAGCTCAGATGAACCGAAAATAGGCAAATAACTTCCTTCTCGCAATGCTTCTTTTTGAATGTCTAGCCCCTGGATGACGGATTCGTTCATAGACGTAGCACTTTTTTTCACGGTGTTTGGAGAAACATAGGAAAATAAGCTACTAGGTCCAAAAAGAACGAAAAGGAAAACCGCGAATGCGACCAATAACGGCCCAAATGTCATCCACAGCTTTTTTTTCATTATTTAAGCGCCTCTAGTTGTGTAATAATCATTTCAGGAGTTGCCCATTCGTCGCGGTCGAATTCAGAAACGGGAACTGTAATTTCTAATTTTTCTTCTATTTCAATTAAAAGTTGAACGGTTGCCATTGAGTCAAGCAAGCCTTCATCGAATAATTGGATATTTGGATTTTGAACTACTTCTTCTGTTTCTGTAATTTCTTCTAAGATTTCTAATACATTTTCACGAAAAGCCATTTAAATTACCACCTTTAGTTAGTTTTAAAAATTAATTTTATCTAAAATACCTGAGAATATCAGGAATCCGAAACAAACAAAATGGAACGTAATAATGACACTAATTACATAAGTCACCTTATTTTTCGGATAAATTTTATGTTTCTTATTGAATCTTTCGAAAAGGTCAAATCCAACAATTAGAGTTGCTTGATAAAGGCCGTAAACGATGTAATACCAGTGAAGACCGTGCCACACACCCATGATGAAAAAGTTAACAAAATAGGCTAAGTAGGCGACAGTAAATTTACTTTTAAACCATTTCTTTTTAGTTATCCAAAAGACAAATCGCATGAATACATAATCTCGGAACCAGAAAGAAAGCGTCATATGCCAACGATTCCAAAACTCTTTAATATTTCGTGCTGCAAATGGTTTGTTAAAGTTCATTGGTGTTTGAATACCCAACAAGTAACTAACTCCGACTGCAAAGGCACTGTAGCCAGCAAAGTCAAAGAATAGATACATACTATAAGCATACATATAACCGAATAAACTTAAATTTGTGTCAATATGATGTGTAATTGCAAAGTCTAGGGGAACAACGAAATGTTTATTCACCAAGTAAGCAATGATGAATTTATAGAGAAATCCAAGGAAAATAAGGAATATTCCTCGATTAAGTAAAGCTAAATATGCTTCTTTACTAGGTGGATTATCGACATCTTTTTTGAAGCGGCGGAAACGATCAATTGGACCTGATGAAATAGTTGGGAAGAATAGTAAGAAATTGACAAAATCCCATGCGTTGTACTGCTTAATTAAGTTATCGCGTATTTCAATAATCATTTGTGCTGCTTTAAAAGTTAAGTACGATATTCCTAGGAAACCAACCATTGTAACATGATCCCCTAAAATTGGTACGACTTTCGATACAATTAATGGAAGAATCGAGAGGATTACAGCGATAATGAATACGCCGCCATGATTCATCTTTCGTTCTTGCCGGTAATGAAAGTAAAGTCGAACAAGTGCAAGTTGCCAAAAGACGAAGAAAATGAATGTAATAGCTTGGACTGTACTTGCTGAGAATAAAAAGTATAAAAATACAAGTGTGACAAAAGCATTATAAATCGGTAATCTCTTTCCTAACAAACCAGCTACAATGATAGGAAATAAAAATAAGAGAAGTACACCAAAATAAAGAATTGTACCGTATGGTGTGCTCACTTGTTAACCTCGTTATGCAGCATTTTACGATCAATTTTGCCATTCATTGTAAGGGGGAATTCTGTCTTGTAAATCCATTTCCTTGGGATCATATATGCTGGCATAAATTCTTTTAGTTCTTTTTTGATAGCTGCACTTAGCTGGTATTCTTTTTCGAAATTGTTAGGAGTAGGAATGACCTGAGCGACCAACATTTCTACTTTTTCGTTTTTCATTTTAGGAATAATCGCGCAGTTTTTAATTAAACTTACCTTCTTTAGATTGTTTTCAATATCTTCCAATTCAATTCGATAACCATGCAGCTTAATTTGGAAATCGAGCCGTCCTTGGAAAAAGAGATAACCGTCTTTTATTAAACCTGAATCGCCTGTGTGATAAGCTTGATAACCTTTATAATCAAAGAATACTTGGTCCGTTTTTTCTGGTTCATTTAAATAGCCTTTAGAAACACTTGCGCCAATAAGGATGATTTCTCCTTTTTGACCATCTGGAACTACTTCACCAGTTTCTTGATCAACAATGTGGAGCCTCATATCAGGTTTAATGACGCCAAGTGGTAAGCTCGGATAAGCATCTAAAAGCGCCCGTGTGATTTTCACTTGGGTCACAGCAACGGTTGCTTCTGTAGGTCCATACGTGTTGTAAATCACTGCATCTGGAAAGCGGTCTAGAAGTTCATAGGCAGTTTTTTTTGCAAGTACTTCACCACAGAATAAAAAGCGGCTTAAATTCGGATTGTTTTCTTGATTGAAACTCGAATCGAGTAAACATAAGTCTGCAAAGGACGGAGTAGAAACCCATACATTCAAGTTTTGCGCTGGAATTTCATGGTATAAGTCTTTCAGATTAGCAGTTATCGTTTTGTCAAGTGGTACAAGTGTTCCTCCTGAAAGTAAACACGGATATAAATCCATTACGGATAAATCAAACGAATACGGTGCTTGATTTAAAAAGCGAAGTCCTGGATTTAATGAAAAATCTTGTAATATCCAGTTGCTAAAACTTACTAGATTATTTTGACTAATTTGAACGCCTTTTGGATTTCCTGTGCTTCCAGATGTGTAAATAATATAGTAATTATCATCATTTTTCACACATTCTTCTGGATCAGGCACTTTATCTAAGTGGTTTTGTAAAGAATCTACTAATTTTTCGGTGTTTAAAACTGGGCAATCGGTAATAGTCAAGCCACTTGGTAATTCTTCTGTACAAATGAATAGCGCTGGGCCTGCTGCTTTTTTGATTTGTTCGATTCGTTCAACAGGCATCGAGACATCAACTGGTACATAAGCTCGACCTGATTTGATAGCACCTAAAAATGAGATAATCATTAGTGGTGACATATGTCCGTAAACGATAACAGGTTTTTCTTTATCCGTTGTTATATTTTCAAGTAAAAAGGAACCAAGCGCATCGGATTGGCGCTTCAATTCTCTATAGGAAAGACGTGTTCCAGCGTATTCATAGCAAGGGAAATCTGGTGTCTTTTCTGCCCATGCATCAATTCTCTCTATAATACTTGTCGTCATTATTGATATTCCCATTCTTAAACCGTCCTTTCTTTTTTAAAATTCATTGTAAATAAATTTAGCACCTTCAGGGTTTTTGAAGCCATAAAACCATAGTAATCCAAGCAATATTGCAAAATAGAAACAAGTCTTTAAAGTAAAAATAGTTGCCGGATGATGCAGAAATAGTTTTATTTTATTCATAAATCCACCTCATTATTATTTCATTTGTGTAACAAATGTTAAAATTAAGTCCTTAATACTTAATTTACTGTAATACATTTGACTCAAAATGTCTAATTACATTTTTGTAAGGTTGAAATAATTTACTTATTTTGAGTTTGAAAAAAGTAAGCGTATAATAAAAATATGGATAATTAAGTGCTTTTCTGTAAGGAATGGAGAGGAAATGATGAATCAGAAAAAAATTGCTGGAGAAAAAGCCTGTGAATGGATTAAACCTGGTATGGTGGTTGGACTTGGGACCGGAAGTACGGTTTATTATACGATTGAGAAATTAGGTGAAATGGTACAAGCTGGTTTAAACATTACTGGTGTTGCTACCTCTGAACAAACAGCGGAGCAGGCTAGAAAATGGAAAATTCCTTTGAAATCGTTAAATGATGTACTAGAAATAGATGTAACGATTGATGGGGCAGATGAGGTAGATGGGAAATTTCAAGGGATAAAAGGCGGCGGAGGGGCGCTTTTACGTGAAAAAATGGTCGCAGAAGCTAGTTTGTTGAATATTTGGGTAGTTGGTGAAGATAAGCTGGTACCGACGCTTGGAAAGTTTCCCTTGCCACTAGAAGTAATTCCATTTGGATGGAAACAAGTCAAACGAATTCTTGAAAAACAAGGAGTTCAAACTAAATTGCGTAAACAAGACGATGATGAAATTTATCAAACTAATAACGGTAATTATATTTTAGATGTTATCAATCAAACTTTTTCTAATCTTATAAAGTGGCAAGAAAGATTAATGCAAATTCCAGGTGTAGTAGAGCAGGGGTTATTTTTAAATTATGTAGACATTGTTATTTGTGGGAGAGAAAATGGCGAGATAGAAGTCAAAAAAAAATAGTTATTTCTTCTATTATAGAAGAAATAGCTATTTTTATGATAATATTTTTTTCATTTCTTTATGCTCGATATTCGCATCTAGAAAAACATCAGAACAAGTTTCGTAGCCGAGCTTTTCGTAAAAGGGGATGGCTGTTAACTGGGCGCCGAGTTTTAGCTTTGTTAAACCATGCTTTCTTGCTTCTAGTTCGATTGCTTCCATAATTCGACGTCCACTACCAGTACCACGAGCCATTTTTTGTGTGCAAATGCGTTCTACTTTACCGTACCCATCTTGCTCGCGAAATCTACCTGTTGCAAGGGGAATGCCATCGTCTGAATAATCAACAAACATGACAACGGAATCCATTTCATCAAATTCGTCCCATTCTAGCGCTGGATCAACCTGTTGCTCAATAACAAAAACATCATTTCTAATTTTTAAGGCGGCTTGTTTACCGATTTCGTCTGTTACTTTCTTTACTGTCAATTTGTTTCGTCCCTTCTTATGCACGCATGCTTTCTAAGTCAAATGTATTCACTGGAAGCATAAATTGAAGTGATTCTTTGATGAAAGGCTGCCAGTATTTCCAGCGATGATCGCCATTAAATACCTGGAAATAATAATCAAACCCTCGTGAGGTCAAAATTTGTTCTAATGATTTATTCGGTGAAAGAAAATCAAGTACTTCATTGCCTGTTGTTTCGACAGCGGTTTCTTGGTCACCAATAATATGATAAATTTTTACTTTGGAAGGATCTACTTTTTCGGCTAGCGTTAGCATTGCCTCATCTACATAAGGAGAATGTAAAATCACATTACCGAAAGTGAAAGGGAATAAGAGGGCAGCTTTTAATGAGACAGATGCGCCTAGTGAATCCCCCATCAGGAACCTGCTAGTTGGCATTTGGAAAGAAGGAAAGCGTTTTTCAAGATAAGGAACGAGTTCAAATGCTAAGAACCTTATATAGGCATCATTTTGTTTCCCATCCGGGTGATATTTTTCCCGACGATCCATTACATTTTTGTAAGGAATACCAATGAAAATGGCCTTTTGAATTTGTTCAGTTAGCGCGAGTTCTTCTGATTGTCGAGCTAATTTTCCGAATTGAAAATAATCTTTGCCGTCTTGTACGATAAAAAGTGGGTATTTGTACAGTGGAGAAAAATCTGGTGGTAAGCAAATAATTAAGTCAAGATCCTCTCCTAGTGTTTTACTATAAAATTTCTCATCGAACATTTTGTGAGCTGTCATTTTCATTCTCTCCTTTCTTGAAATCATTCCTTCTAAGTGGATTGTTTTTTGAAAAGTTACTCTATTTTAGCATGAATCTGATAAAAAGAAAGAACATTTTGCCTATTTATGGAAAAATTTTTTCTTTTATTATATCATCACTGCAATATTACTGTTTAATATGCTATACTGGAACGTACAATAATTCAGTTTTAACGATAGAAAGTGGGGATTTTGAATGAGTAAAGATATTGACTGGAGCAATTTAGGATTTAGTTATATTAAAACAGACAAACGTTACATTTCTTATTGGAAAGACGGAGAATGGGACGAAGGTACGTTAACGGAAGATAATACACTACATATTAGTGAAGGTTCGACAGCGCTTCATTACGGACAACAATGTTTTGAAGGTTTAAAAGCTTATCGTTGCAAGGATGGTTCGATTAATCTTTTCCGCCCAGATCGTAATGCTGCTCGAATTCAAAAAAGCTGTGAGCGTTTATTAATGCCATATATCCCAACAGAAAAATTTATTGATGCTTGTATGCAAGTAGTGAAGGCAAATGAAGCGTTTGTACCACCATATGGTTCAGGAGCAACACTTTATTTACGTCCTTTTGTTATCGGTGTGGGAGATAATATTGGAGTTCATGCGGCACCGGAATATATTTTCTCGATTTTTTGTTCACCAGTAGGACCCTATTTCAAAGGTGGCATGGCTCCGACGAACTTTATTGTTTCTGATTATGACCGTGCCGCTCCAAATGGAACAGGTGCAGCAAAAGTTGGTGGGAACTATGCGGCTAGTTTGTTGCCAGGGAAAAATGCACAAGCTCGTAAATTTGGTGATTGTATTTATCTTGATCCTGCAACACATACGAAAATTGAAGAAGTAGGAGCAGCAAATTTCTTTGGTATTACAAAAGAGAATAAATTTATCACACCATATTCTCCTTCGATTCTACCAAGTATTACAAAATATTCATTGCTTTATCTTGCAGAGCATCGTTTGGGACTTGAAGTAGAGGAAGGCGATGTATTTATTGATAAACTAGATGACTTCAAAGAGGCTGGAGCATGCGGGACAGCTGCTGTTATTACACCAATTGGCGGAATTCAAACGAAAGATGATTTCCACGTTTTCTACAGTGAAACAGAGGTAGGTCCGGTAACTAAAAGGTTATTCGATGAACTTTCTGGAATTCAATTTGGAGATATAGAAGCTCCGGAAAATTGGATTTATAAAGTAAAATAACAAGAAACAGGATTGACTCAAAATGATGAGTCAATCCTGTTTTTATTTTTAACCAGAAATATGTTTTTTTGGTAAGATGAAATGTAAAATATAACTAACAATACAGCAAGCGAACATTACCCAGAACACCATATGAAGTCCACTATATAAAATGTCTCGAAGTGGTCCAACAAGGTCAGCGCTAACATTTCCAGAAGTTTGTGGGCTAATTAGTTGGTTTAAATTGCTTCGATTCACTTCACTACCAGCAGCTTCGCGGAATTGGCTTGTCAGTACAGAGTTGAAAATTGTCCCGAATACTGCTACACCAATTGTTTGTCCAACTGTTCTAAAAAGCGTATTTGATGCAGTGGCAATTCCAGTTTGAAAGTTTGGAACTGCATCTTGCACAGTAACAGTGGTTGTTGTAAAAATAATTCCGAAGCCAAATCCCATAAATGCACTATTTAAATAGAAGAAAATATCATTAGTTGTAGCAGGGAATAGAGCGAGTATCAGTCCACTCATAGCGGTAATCAATACACCAATACCTACAGTGTGGCGATTTCCAAGTGTCATTAATAGTTTTCCACCGATGAAAGAACCTATAATCCAGGTAACTGATAGTGGTGCAAGCATAAAGCCAGCAATGGTTGCGCCATGTCCAAGCATTCCTTGTGCCCACATCGGAATATAAACATTAATTCCAATCAAGAAGGCACTAATTAAGAACCCGATTAAGTTACCAATTAAAACGACTGGATTCTTAAATAAAACAAATGGCATAATCGGATCTTTGGCCCGCTTTTCCACAAAATAAAAAGCAATAAATAATAAAATAGAAACAACAAACAAGATGATAACGAGCGGTTCTGTCCAGTTGAGTGATTCACCAGCTCGCTGTAATGCAAATAATAATCCGAGTAACGCCACCGTAAATAGTGAAGCTCCGAGATAATCAATCGGTAGTTTCACATGCTCGACACTTTCACGTAAGTATAGTAAAACGAGTACGATAGTCAAAAGTCCAATAGGTACATTGATAAAGAATATCCAGTGCCAAGAAAGTTGATCCACTAAGAATCCACCAACAAGTGGTCCAAATACTCCGGCAATACCCCAAGCAGAACCCATAAACCCAAGCACTTTTGCCCTTTTTTCAAATGGATACACGTCGGCGATAATTGTCATTGTTGAAGGTAAGATACCTCCTGCACCAATACCTTGAATTGCGCGAAAAATAATTAATTGTTCCATATTTTGTGCAAATCCACAAAGCGATGAACCAATGATAAAAATAATTGTCGCAATCACAAAAATATTTTTTCGTCCATATAAATCAGACAGTTTTCCGTAAATCGGAACCGTCACTGCCGATGTCAGCAAATAAACAGAAAAAATCCAGTTCATTAACTCTATACCGTCCAACTGACTTACAATCGTTGGCATCGCGGTGCTCACGATGGTACCTTCAATAGCTGCCATAAATGTGGCAACAAATACGGCGATGGTAACGGCTTTCACTTTTGTTTGTTCCAAAAAATTCCCTCCCTTTTCGTCTACCGAATTATAGCATAGAAAAGAAGTAAATTGGAAAAAAACTTAATCCTAAGAAATGCACTTCAAACAGATAAGCGCTATAATGAAATAGATAAAAGTGAACTAAAAAGGAGGATTTTTTTTGAGTTACGAACCAAATACAAACAAAACAATGCAAAAAATCAAACAATTAACATCTATCCCAAGCCCGACAGGTAATACAGGGAAAATTATTGAAACGATTGCGAAGGATTTAGATACTGCTAATATTCCGTATAAATTAAATAATAAGGGTGGTTTGATTGTCACACTTCCTGGTAAAGACACTACAAAACATCGAATGTTAACTGCCCATGTGGATACGCTTGGTGCAATGGTAAAGGAAATTAAATCAGACGGAAGATTACTTTTAAGTTTGATTGGAGGATATCGTTTTAACGCAATTGAAGGTGAATATTGTACGATTGAAACAAGCGATGGTGATTTGTACAGTGGCACCATTCTAATGCATCAAACCTCCGTTCATGTATATAAAGACGCAGGAACCGCAGAACGTAATGATAAAAACATGGAAGTTCGTTTAGATGTGCGAGCGTTGGATGCAGAAAGTGTTCGTGCACTTGGAATTGAAGTAGGAGATTTTGTTTCATTTGATCCAAGAACACAAATTATTAATGAGGAATACATTAAATCTCGTCATTTAGATGATAAAGCAAGTGTCGCGATTTTATTACAATTGATTCACTTTATTAATGATAAGAAGCTAGAATTACCGCATACAACACATTTCTTAATTTCTAATAATGAAGAAATTGGTTATGGAGGGAACTCAAATATTCCGGCAGAAACAGTGGAATATTTAGCGGTAGATATGGGTGCGCTTGGAGACGGACAAACATCAGACGAATATACAGTTTCGATTTGCGCGAAAGACGGTAGCGGCCCTTATCACTTAGGATTACGGAAACACTTAGTTGAACTTGCTAAAAAGAATAATATTGATTACAAATTAGATATTTATCCTTACTATGCATCTGATGCCAGTGCGGCAATCAATGCTGGAAATGATATCGTTCATGGTTTAATTGGCCCAGGAGTTGATGCGAGTCACGCTTATGAACGCACGCACCGGGATTCGCTTTATCATACAGAAAAATTAGTTTATGCATATTTGTTTTCGAATATATTGAAATAGGAGGAATAACTTATGAATGTCCACGATTTTTCTGAAAAAGCAATGAATGGAAAAGATATATCATTAAGTGATTATAAAGGTAAAGTGTTATTAATTGTTAACACTGCAAGTAAATGTGGCTTAACACCTCAGCTAGAAGGACTCGAGGCAATGTACAAAAAGCTTGGCGGGGACAATTTTGAAATTCTAGGTTTTCCGTGCAACCAATTTTTACGCCAAGATCCAGCAAGTGATGAGGAGATTTTGGAATTTTGTCAAATGAATTATGGCGTGACCTTCCAAATGTTTTCAAAAATCAAAGTAAAAGGCAAAGACGCTACTCCACTATATAAGTATTTAACGGAACAAACTGGTGGAAAGAAAGTAGAATGGAACTTTGCTAAGTTTTTAATTGATGAAAATGGTGAGGTTGTCGAACGTTTCCCATCAAAAATGAAACCAGAAGATTTTGAGGACAAAGTGGAAGCATTAGTTGCACAGGTAAAATAATATACAGAAACTCGGTAGTGTCATTATACCGAGTTTTTTTGCATCTTAAGGGGGATTAATTGCAAGTTGCAAATATTAGCTTGTAGTTTGTGGTGGACTATTTATAATGTAATAGAGAGGAGGAGACTAGATGAAATTTCGTCTAAAACAAGACAGCGATATGACGATTGGTGAAGTAGAGATACACTACCACCCAAGTGATATGGCAGAACTAAGCAATACTATTTCAAATTTAGAAGAAAAACAAGCGAAAATTTCTGTAAAAAAAGATGCAGCTACCTATTTGCTCGAAAAAACCCAGATTTTATATTTTGAAGCAGTGGAAAACAAAATTTTTGTTTACACAGAAAAAGAAGTGTATGAAACTTATTGGAAATTATATGAACTAGAAGAAAGATTTAAAGAAAGCACTTTTTTTAGATGTTCTAAGTCAATGATTCTAAATATCGAATGGATTGAAAAAGTCTCCTCAGGTTTTAATGGCAGGTTTGAAGCGAAATTACTTAATGGAGAAAAAGTGATTATTTCCAGGCAATATGCTAAAGTTTTGAAACAAAAATTGCAGATTGGAGGGAGAAAAAAATGAGAGAAAAGATAATTCGTTTTATTCAATCGGTATCAATTATTTTTACGGGTTCGATTATTACGATGAGTTTTTCTTATATTGCTTTTGGCAGAGCAGATGAAGTATCCACGCGAGATATTTTTGCTTTATTAATTTTTAGTATTACCGTTATTATCGTTCAACAGTTACTTTTCAAAGAATCAGCAGAAAAAAAGCTAACTTTTGATGGTCGGCTAATCATTCATTTTCTTTTTATTGAAGGTGCAATTTTAGGAATTGGTTGGATACTTGATTGGTATGATTCTTTTATAAACTTTATTATTATTTTCGGATTTGTTGCTCTAACTTTTCTCCTTATGCATCTTTTTTTCCATTTGCAAGATATGAAAGTAAGCAACGAAATTAATCAAAAATTAGCAGAAATGCGCAAAAAGGAGAAAAAATGATAAAATTAACCAAGCTTGTTAAAAACTATGGAAAAGTAGAAGCAGTCAAAGGCATTAATTTAGAAGTCGAAAAAGGAGAATTATTTGCGTTTCTTGGTGAAAATGGCGCAGGTAAATCAACAACGATTAGTATGATTTGTACAGAAAGTGAACCGACATCTGGTGAAATATTTATTGACGATGAAAAATTAACTTTTAAAAATAAAAAAGCTTTCCGTCAAAAACTAGGCGTGGTTTTTCAAGATAATGTTTTGGATGATTTATTGACGGTCAAAGAAAATTTATATAATCGAGCAAGTTTGTATGGAAAGACAAAAGCGGAAATTGCGGCGCGACTTGAGCTGGTTTCTTCTATTATGGGAATTGATGATATTTTGGAGCGCCGTTTTGAGAAATTGTCGGGTGGACAGAAGCGCCGGGCGGAAATTGCTAGAGCGATTATGCATGAACCAGAAATTTTGCTCTTAGATGAACCAACAACAGGACTTGATCCGAAAACAAGAGTGAGCGTTTGGAACATTATCAATTATTTACGGGAGCAATTTGGAATTACGGTTTTCTTAACGACGCATTACTTAGAAGAAGCGAAAGATGCTGATCAACTGGCGGTTATTAACAAAGGAGAAATCATTGCTCAAGGAACGCCATCGGAAATAAGAAGTCGTTTTTCAGTGGATAAAATTGTCTTTTATGATGTGGATTTCGCGAAACTTCAACCGATTATTCAACAAGTGGGGTTACCATTCCAAATCTCAAAAGGGAATATGCGAGTCGACATGATAGATGGAAATATCGGAATTTTGGCTCTTTTAAACCAAACGGATGAATTATATGGTTCTTTTGAAGTAATTAAAGGCAATCTTGATGACGCATTTATCTCGATGATTAAGGAGGATTCCAATGATTAGTCGCAACCTAAAATTATATTTTCGGGATCGTACCGCTGTTTTTATGTCAATGCTTACGGTTTTAATTATTATTGGTTTATATGCTATTTTTCTAGGAAATAATATGGAGCAAATGTTTGAACAAGCAGCACAGCAAACTACAGGCGTTGGCGAATTAGTAGATACTTGGGTAATTGCTGGTATTTTATCAATTACTCCTGTGACTGTCTCGTTAGCAGTATTTTCCATCAAAATTCACGATGAGGAACAAAGTATTGCGAGAAGTTTTGCGATTACCCCTGCCTCTAGATGGCGAATTGTGTTTAGTTATATCGTTAGTGGAATTGTTGCTTCTTTTCTGATTTCCCTTGTGACTTTAGTTGTCGGTGAAGCATATATTTGGTTAACAGGAGGCGCAATTTTGCCTTTAGATAGTTGGCTAAGTTTAATCGGGATTGTTTTAATTAATGTTTTTTGTGGCAGCAGTATCATGTTTTTTATTGCTAGTTTGGTGAAAAAAGCGAGTGCCTTTAGCTCTGTTTCAACTATTGTTGGGACAGTTATCGGTTTTATCGCGGGGATTTATTTGCCGATTGGATCACTACCAGCTGCTGTTCAAACTATTATGAAGTGTTTTCCGTTTACATATGGAGCATCAAGTATTCGTGAAATTATGACGAAAGAACCGCTTCAACAAGTTTTCGGAGGGAATAGTGAAGCGTTAAAAGCCACAAAAGAAATGATTGGTGTAACGATTTATTGGGGTGATAAGACCGTAACAATAGCCATGTGTTTAGTGATTTTAATCGGATTTGCACTCATTTTTGGTATTTTATCTGTTCTCCTAATGAAACGACAAACAAAATAATTTTGGGTAAAAAAACAGCCGAAATCTTCCTAGTTATGCTATACTAATGGAATGTGAATGAATCTAGGAGGAAAATAACAATGAGTCAAGATTTGCAAAAAGAAGTTGCTTCACGCAAAACGTTTGCGATTATTTCTCACCCGGATGCTGGGAAAACGACTATTACAGAGCAACTATTACTGTTTGGTGGCGTTATTCGTTCAGCTGGGACGGTAAAGGGAAAGAAATCTGGCAAGTTTGCGACAAGTGACTGGATGGAAATTGAAAAACAACGTGGTATCTCGGTAACGAGTTCTGTGATGCAATTTGATTATAATGGTTCGAGAATTAATATTTTAGATACACCAGGGCACTCCGATTTCAGTGAAGATACGTACCGGACGTTAATGGCCGTGGATAGCGCGGTAATGGTTATTGATGCGGCAAAAGGTATCGAAGCTCAAACGTTAAAACTATTTAAAGTTTGTCGGATGCGCGGAATTCCTATTTTTACTTTTATCAACAAAATGGACCGTCAAGGGAAAATGCCACTTGAATTACTTGCTGAGTTAGAAGAAGTTCTAGGGATTGAATCTTATCCAATGAACTGGCCGATTGGTATGGGTAAAGAGCTTGCTGGGCTTTATGACCGCTACCACCGGGTGATTGAGCAATATCGTTCAGAAGAAGAAGAGCGTTTCTTGCCTCTTGGTGAAGATGGTGATTTGAAAGAACCGCACGCTATTCAGAAATCACTTTATTATGATCAAGCGTTAGAAGAGATTATGCTATTAGATGAAGCGGGTAACGATTTTAGTCGCGAACGAATTATTTCAGGAGAGCAAACGCCAGTATTTTTTGGAAGTGCGCTTACTAATTTTGGAGTAGAGACATTCTTACGGACTTTTGTTGACTTTGCTCCATCTCCATCAAGTCATGAATCAAATGAGGGTATTATTGAAGCGGATAATCCGAAGTTTTCAGGTTTTATCTTCAAAATTCAAGCAAATATGAATCCAGCTCACCGTGATCGAATCGCTTTTATTCGGATTTGTTCTGGGGAATTTGAGCGTGGGATGAATGTGACGTTGACTCGAACTGGAAAAAATATTAAGCTAGCTAACTCTACTCAGTTTATGGCAGATGATCGGGAAACTGTTAATCGAGCAGTAGCTGGTGATATTATCGGCTTGTATGATACTGGGAATTATCAAATTGGTGATACAATTACCAATGGTAGCAAAAAATTAGAATTTGAGAAACTACCACAATTCACACCAGAATTATTTATGCGTGTTTATGCGAAAAATGTCATGAAACAAAAGCATTTTCATAAAGGTGTCGAACAACTCGTTCAAGAAGGTGCCATACAGTTGTTCAAAACTTGGCGTACGGAAGAATATATCATTGGAGCTGTTGGTCAGTTGCAATTTGAAGTATTCGAACATCGGATGCGAGGGGAGTATAATTCGGAAATTCGGATGGAGCCAATCGGGAAGAAAATTGCTCGTTGGGTAAAAGAAGAGGATGCGGATGAAAAACTTTCCACTGCAAGAAGTATGCTAGTGAAAGATCGCTTCGACCAACCATTATTCTTATTTGAGAATGAGTTTGCAATCAATTGGTTTAATGATAAAAATCCAGACATTGAATTAACTTCTTTACTATAAAAGTTACAACCTATTTGTTTTTAGCAAATAGGTTGTTTTTTTGCTTGACAATTTTAATAATCGCGCTATAATTAGTTAGAATTCTAATTAATAAGGAGGCAGATGTATGAGAAGAGAGAAGACGATGGATACGATTATTCGCTCGATAATGATTAAATCAAAGCGCAAAATGGATGCCAAAGTGGCTCAATTTGGATTGACAGCACAACAGGCTAGAGTACTTGGGTTTTTAAATGATAACGGAGCGAATGAAATTATTCAAAAAGATCTTCAAAAAATCTTCCAAACACGAGGTGCGAGCATTACTAGTTTGATTCAGGGGTTGGAAAAAAAGAAGTTAATCACGCGCAAACCGAGTCTCCGTGACGGTCGAGAAAAAGTTGTGACATTAACAAAGGAAGGGAAGCAGATTGTAGATGAATTTAATGCGTTCTTTCCACGGGAAGATGATAAAGCAAAAAAAATATTATCAACTGAGGAATATAAAACGCTATTCGAACTACTTAGCAAAATTGATGATAATTCAGATTGAAAAAATTTAATTATATAGTTAGAATTCTAACTAATTTAATAGGAGGAAATAACATGAAACAAACAGATGAATTTTATTTAACAAAAGCGAGCATTCCAAAAGCAATCGCACATTTATCTATCCCGATGATGCTTGGGATGTCAGTCGGAGTTATTTATAATATAATTAATGCCTTTTTTATCGGGATGCTGCATGATACATCCATGCTCACAGCAGTAACACTTGGACTTCCGATGTTTACGATTTTAATGGCAATCGGAAATATGTTTGGTGTAGGCGGGGGAACTTATATTTCTCGCTTACTTGGTAAAAAAGCAAATAGCGAGGCAAAACAGGTTTCCGCATTTGTACTCTATGGTAGTTTGGCACTTGGGATAATTTGTGCAATCATATTAGGATTAATGATTAATCCAGTAACTCACTTTCTTGGAGCAGATGTAGCAAGTTTTTTACACACTAGAAATTATACATTAGCACTATTAATTTGTAGTCCGTTTATAATTGCCAATTTTGCGTTAGAGCAAGTGGTTCGTGCGGAAGGTGCCTCGAAAATTTCGATGAATGGAATGTTTATTAGTACCATCGTTAATTTGATTTTTGATCCGCTGTTGATTTTATATTTTGATTTTAATGTGGTTGGAGCTGCAGTTTCGGTTGGTTTAGCTAGTGCTTTCTCGCTCGTTTATTATGCTTGGTACTTAGAGAAAAAAAGTGCTTATTTATCCATCCAGTTTAAATGGTTTCGGGTTACTAAAGAGATGATTAGCAATGTATTTAAAATTGGCGTTTCCGAACTGCTTTTATCATTATTCCTAATTGTAACTACCTTAATTTTAAACTATTATTCGATTAGTTACGGAGTGGGAGTTGTGGCTGGCTTTGGGGTAGCACTTCGCGTCGTACAATTACCTGAATTTATTTGTATGGGGCTTTATATGGGGATAATTCCTCTGTTAGCTTATAATTATAGTGCAGGAAATATTGCTAGATTTGAGAAAGCAATTCGTTTTACAGCGATAAGTATCGGCTTTATTGTCTTAGTTATTTCAAGTTTGGTATTTTTGTTCCGTTTTCAAGTGATGCATTTATTTAGTGAAAGTCCAAGTGTGATTATACTCGGTGTACACATTATGGTTGCGATGTTGATTTCTTCCTTATTTAGTGGATTTACTGGTCTTTTCACAAGTACGTTCCAAGCAATTGGAAAAGCGATTCCAGCAACGATTATGTCTGTTTCGCAAGGGATTATTTTTATTCCAGTGATTATGTTGGGACAGCATTATTTTGGCTTAGTTGGCGTTATTTGGTCGTTAACTGCAACAGAAATCCTCACTTGTATTATCGGTGTGACACTTTTCACAATTTACAATATAAAAATCGCTAGTAGTACAAAAGCCAAAGATTTAGCGGTTTAAAAAGTTTGTGAGAATATATAGTTGACGAGCTCTTCTAAATTATGGTATTATTTTCTAGGTAATCATATATCGTTCTTTGACAAATGTCAGAGGGGAGTAGCGCTGATTAGCTTTTTAATCAGGATAAAGTCGTCATTACATGATAGAGATATCATCGGTTTTATCACATTTAATTTTTAAATGTTAGCGAGACCTTTGCCTTTATGGGCAGGTCTCGCTTTTTTGTTTCTTTAAATTAGGAGATCTTTGACATTTTTTATAGAATAAAGGAGGAAATTTATTAGTGGATACAGCAATGATTTTAGAATACGGTT
This sequence comes from Listeria ivanovii subsp. londoniensis, assembly GCF_000763495.1. GTDB lineage: Bacteria > Bacillota > Bacilli > Lactobacillales > Listeriaceae > Listeria > Listeria londoniensis. Next base: position 1,164,827 of record NZ_CP009576.1, read on the forward strand.
GGGTGTTACTTGTCCTAATCGGTCTTGAGGGGATTCTGGCAGCAGATAACGCCGTGGTTATGGCGGTTATGGTCAAACATCTTCCAGACAAACAACAGAAAAAAGCGTTATTTTATGGTCTTATGGGAGCTTTTGTCTTCCGTTTTGGTGCACTATTCCTGATTTCCTTTTTGGCAAACGTTTGGCAAGTTCAAGCGCTTGGTGCCGCATACTTACTATATATTGCAATTAGCCATATTTGGAAGCATGCAAAAGGTAAAGATGGAGAAAAAGAAAAGAAAGAAAAAGCAGGTTCTGGTTTTTGGATGACCGTTTTAAAAGTAGAAATTGCCGATATTGCCTTTGCGATTGATTCGATGCTTGCTGCTGTTGCACTTGCGATTACACTTCCAGAAACTGGGTGGGGTCACATTGGTGGAATTGATACTGGGCAATTCGCGATTATGTTCTTAGGCGGCTTAGTCGGATTAATTATTATTCGTTTTGCAGCAACGCAATTTGTTAAATTACTGAAAAGTTATCCAAGTCTTGAAACAGCTGCCTTTTTAATTGTTGGTTGGGTAGGCGTGAAGTTAGTTATTTATACACTAGCTCATCCAAGTCTTGGCGTAATCCCGCATAGTTTCCCTGAATCAACACTTTGGAAAATCATTTTCTGGGGAGTGATGATTCTGATTATTTTGTGGGGATGGTTTGTATCCTACCGTAGTAAGAAAAAAGCAGAGTCAACTGACTAAATTACAATAAACCAGAAGTGCAAATTTGTACTTCTGGTTTTACATAGAGCGAGATGCTGAAAACGCATTTTTATGATAGAGTAGAAGGACGGTGGATGAGAAATGGATGTTTCTATTTGGGGAGAATATGCCTTAGTTTTCCTTGTATTAGTAGTTTTAGAAGGAATTCTTTCAGCAGATAATGCCGTGGTTATGGCAGTAATTGTTAAAGGTTTGCCACATGAAAAGCAACGAAAAGCTTTGTTTTATGGGCTAGTTGGCGCATTTGTTTTCCGATTTATTGCACTTTTTTTAATTTCATTTTTAGTGAAAATATGGGAAATCCAAGCAATTGGAGCCATTTATTTGTTATATCTAGCAATTAAGCATATGTGGCGACTGAAAAAAGGCAAAAAAGAACAAGTTCAAGAAGCTGCGGATGCAAAACCGACTTCTTTTTGGGGCGTAGTAGCACGTGTAGAATTGACAGATATTGCTTTTGCCCTTGATTCGATGTTAGCTGCAGCCGCACTAGTTGTGACATTACCTGATTTAGGAAACTTTAATATTGGTGGCATGAACGGCGGACAATTCATCGTGATGTTCCTCGGGGGAATAGCGGGGCTTGTCGTTATACGTTTTGCAGCAACTCAAGTAGTCAAATTATTAGAACGCTATCCTACTCTTGAAACAGCCGCATTTTTGATTGTTGGTTGGGTAGGGGTGAAGATGGCAGTTCTAACACTAGCGCATCCTTCTGTTGCAATTATTCCAGAAGATTTTCCAGATTCAGCAGTTTGGAAGCTGACATTCTGGTCAGTTATGCTAATAATAGGTTTGGGTGGTTATATCATTGCGAGAAAAAAAGAGAAACAAAACAAAAGAGTTTGAATATGATCAAGAAGTAAAATTGCGTAGAAGATTAAAGCTTGTTTTGGCACGTATGACGCCAGTACAAGTAATTATTGCGTATTATTTTATTGCGGTTACTATTTCGACTATTGTTCTTAGCATGCCATTTACTTTGCAAAAAGGAGTAAAAGTGTCATTCATCGATACACTTTTCACGGCAGCGAGTTCGGTTAGTGTAACTGGGCTTGCAACAGTGGATGTGAGTCAAACTTATAGTACAGCTGGAATATGGGTCTTAATGGCGATTTTTCAAATTGGCGGACTTGGCGTTATGATGATTAGCACATTCTTTTATTTAATTTTAAAAAGAAAAATTGGCTTAAAACAGAGACAACTGATTATGACAGATACGAATCAATTTACTATGAGTGGAATGGTCCGAATGTTGCGCGAAATCTTAGTCCTTATTTTTGGGATTGAGTTAGTTGGTGCACTTATTTTGGGAGTTTATTTTATTCCGATCTATCCTAATTTTTGGGATGCGATGTTTCAAGGACTGTATAACTCGGTGTCGCTTGTCACGAATGCAGGGGTTGACATTACCGGGAAATCTTTGATGCCATTTGCGAATGATTACTTTGTGCAATTTATTTCTATTTTGCTAATTATTGCTGGTGCGATTGGGTTTCCGGTATTGCTGGAAACGAGAAGATTTTTATTTGAAAAAAATACACTTATTCCATTTCGCTTTTCTTTATTTGTCAAAGTAACAACACTGACCTATTTTGTGCTCCTAATCGTTGGTGGTTTGTTAATTTGGTTGTTTGAGGCAAATCATTTCTTCAGCGGGAAGTCTTGGGATTTTGGTTTCTTTAACTCGATGTTTTTATCGGCAACCTCGCGTAGTGCAGGATTACAGACGATTGACAGCGGGGCACTCTCAGTCTCAACACTTTTACTTGTATCGTTCTTAATGTTTATTGGAGCCTCACCAAGCTCTGTCGGAGGTGGAATACGAACAACTACTTTTGCGATTACACTCTTATTCATTTATTCGGTTATTCGTGGGCGAAAGCATGTCTATATTTTTGGCAGAGAATTGCACCAAGAAGATGTGAGGAAATCACTTGCGGTAACGCTTGTTGCAGGTTTCCTTTGTATCTCGGCGATAGTTATTTTAATGCAAACGGAGTCGGCCGCGCTTAGTGCTGTTATATATGAAGTGTTTTCAGCATTTGGTACCAGTGGCTTGTCGGTTGGTTTAACACCAGATTTATCAACACCTGGTAAATTAATTATCATTATTTTAATGTTTATTGGACGAGTGGGAATTATGTATTCGATGCTTAGTTTAAGAAACAAAAATCAACCGAAAAATGCGATTCGCTTACCAAAAGAGAAAATCATTACTGGTTAAAAATAAAGCCTTTCTGCTATCTGTAGAAAGGTTTTTTGCATGAAAAAATCCTTAATCTATTTATAGACTAAGGATTTCGATTTTAATAAGTTGATTTTGGTACTGGGCGTCGGAAAATACCCATTAACCCAGTTAACGTGATTAAGATTCCGGAGATAACCCAAGCAGTACCAATAATGAAGAATAACACGACACCGATAACTACTAAGACAACTCCCCAACCACGTGGTGCAGATTTAATTAGCAGAGAAGCGATTAGCGCGACAACAGATGCGATTAAAGTAATCCACCCAAGATTTGCTAATTCATTTCCAAAATCACCAGGTAAATAAGTAAAGGTTTGAATATAATCTGTTACTGTATCCCCATAATTAATAATCCAAAATCCAACAAAAATACCAATAATAGAGCCAATTAATCCGATAATGATTTCCGGCTTTCTTGATTCCATAATATAACCTCCTTTTTCTTTCTACATCTTTAATAACTTTCCCGCTTTGTGACCCTACTAAACACATCATGTAGCATCGAAGTCCGAAGTTCAATCACTGGTTGCACTACTGTTTTCACTAAGCGACTAGATAATAGTACTGTTAATGCGAAAGTTGTAGCGAACAATAGAAAGAAGGTAGTTGGGCTATGTTGAAAATCCGACTGGCTGCCTTCCCGAAAGAACTTAATAAAGAAGCCATGTAGTAAATAAACGTAAAGTGTATTTTTACCCCATTTAGTGAAAAACAATCTCTTTCTCGGAACTAAGCTAAAAAAAGCAGCAATCGAACAAAAACTAATAAAGTAAACTAAAAAACGGATAAATAACCCTAATGATTTCACTTCAACAAAATTAGCATATGGCTTGGAACCTAAGAACCATTTATCATTTAAGTTAGGGTTCATCGCGATAAAAACAAGTAATACTACAATGAAAATCCCGCTAATGATGGTCGCAAAATGTGTTTTAAGAAAATAAAAATGCTCTTTTGTTAAAAAGAAGCCAACTAAAAAGAAAGGGAAAAAGACGAGCGTCCTTGATAAGCTAAGATAACAACCAATCACATCAAAATACCCAACAATAAGCCCAATCAAAAGAGCCAGCGTAACGGATTTCCATGGTTTTAATTTGGCAAAAACAAGTAACATTATATTCCAAAAAAACAAACTAAGTAAAAACCATAGCGACCATTCGGGGTCTAAAAATTTAATAGATAGATTCTCTTTGTTCAGTAAAAAATAATAGAAGATACTATAAATTAACTGAAAAAAGGCATAAGGTAGAATCAACTTTTTCATCATTTTTTTTAAATAACCTGATTGACCAAAACTTTTGGCGAAAAAGCCAGATATAAGAATAAAGGCAGGCATATGAAAAGTGTAGATATAAATATAAAGAATACGTACACTGGCATATTCTGCAATAAATGTCTGGAGGAAATGGCCGAAAACAACTAAAAAAATTAAGATGAATTTGGCATTGTCAAAATAACTCTCGCGCTTCTCGGCGGTGTTTACCATAACGAACAATCCTTTCTGTGTTGAACTTAGCTCTGTTTATTTTCCCTAGAATCTGTAACGATTAACCAACAGTTAAGTAACAAAAGGTATCAAATGTTAATAGGAGATGACACTTGATTGCGGATTTTCGTATAATATGCTATCTTTATAGAAATAAAAAAATGGGAGGCATAACCATTTTATGCTGAAAAAAACTATCGCTTCACCAGTAGGAACTTTATATATTAGTATTCAAACAGAGGGCATAAAGAGTGTTTCATACGATAAACCGTCTACTTGGGAAATAGTTGCTGGAGGACGAACCGAACAAGCAATCTATATGAATTTAGTGAAGCAGTTAGAAGCTTATTTTGATGGGATGTTAAAGCAGTTTGATTTACCATTAATCCTTGTTGGGACGCCATTTCAAAAACGAGTCTGGCAATCTTTAAGTGAGATTCCATATGGAGAGGTTGTTAGTTACAAAGATATTGCCATTTCAGCGGGAAGTCCAAAAGCAGTTCAAGCAGTGGGACAAGCAAATCGCGCCAATCCAATTCCAATTATTATTCCTTGTCATCGATGTATAAAAAGTAATGGGGAACTTGGCGGTTATAATGGGACTGATATGGATAAAAAACAATATTTATTGGCATTAGAAACATATTCAGGTTAATAAATAAGTGAAGTCTTTCATGATAAAGTGATTTATAGTTTTTTGTGAAAAGTATAGAGTAAAATGAAAAGAAATTCTATTAATAAAGTAGGACAGAGAGGAGAAATGTAATGAAAGTAGAAATAGTTGACTATCAAAGTGAGTGGAAAACGCTTTTTGAAGACGAAAAGAGTATTATAAGAGAAATTATTGAAAAAAATGAAGTATTAATTGCTCATATTGGAAGTACTTCCGTGGAAAATCTAAGTGCTAAGCCAATAATTGATATCCTATTGGTTGTAAATGACCTATCCAGGTTAGATAGTGCAAGTACACAATTTGAACAAATTGGATATGAATACATGGGAGAATTTGGTCTCCCTGGTAGAAGGTATATGAGAAAAGGCGGGGATACTCGAACACATCAAATCCATGCTTATCAATTTGATAGTATATCCGAAATACAACGCCATCTTTCTTTTAGAGACTATTTAAGAGAAAATAACGAAATTGCTCATGAATATTCCGAATTAAAGAAGTCACTTGCCCAAAAATACCCAACTGATATTGAAGCGTATTGTAATGGAAAAGATTCATTTATCAAAAAACATGAAGCATTAGCATTAAAAAGCCATTGGAAAACATATCAAAATTAATAATATAGGGCTAGGACATAATTAAACGCAACGATAAAAACAGAAAATAAAAAGCAAGAATCATTGTATAAATCCATTTCGGAAAATGGAATAGACAAGATTCTTGCTTTTTTTTAGAGAGGCTTTCGTCCCTGTTTCTTTGTTGGATTATACAGTTACTTGTTCGTTTATTACAATGTTCTTAGTATCATCAAGTGTTGCGCTAAGTTTTTTTGCCTCTGGTTGATCGATTAATGTGTCGGCAATGGCATCTTCTAAATGCTCTTGGATGGTTCTACGAAGAGGTCTAGCGCCAAATTTAGCATCATATCCAAGTTCAATCAAATGCTCTTTTACTTCAGAAGATACAGCAATAGTGACTTCTTCCTGAGCAAGCATTTCATTTAAATCAAGAAGCATTAAGTCAATGATTTGTACTAAGTCAGCTTTTTCTAATGCTTTAAATTCGATGACATTATCTAGTCGGTTTAAGAATTCTGGTTTGAAGTATGCCCCTAATTTAGCAAGTATAGCAGAACCTTTCTCAAGTTTAGCATCAGTAGTAGTGTTAAAGCCGACAGAAGCTTCTGTGTCAGTTGCTCCAGCGTTACTTGTCATAATGATGACGGTGTCTTTAAAACTAACTGTACGACCTTGAGAGTCTGTTAAACGACCATCTTCTAAAATTTGTAAGAACATATGTTGAACGTCTGGATGCGCTTTTTCAATTTCATCTAAAAGAATGATGCTGTATGGATTGCGGCGAACTTTTTCAGTTAATTGTCCAGCTTCTTCGTGACCAACATAACCTGGAGGAGAACCAATTAATTTAGAAACACTGTGTTTTTCCATGAATTCACTCATGTCTAAACGAATCATTGCTTCACTTGTACCAAATAATTCGCGAGCAAGCGAGCGACCAAGTTCTGTTTTTCCGACCCCAGTTGGTCCAACAAATAGGAAGGAACCAATTGGACGATTCTTTGCTTTTAGACCAACTCGACTACGACGAATTGCTTTAGCCACTTTATTTACAGCAGCTTCTTGGCCGATTACTTGTCCGGATAGGTTACTTTCAAGATATTTCATTTTTGATTGCTCATTTTCTTGTAAGCGTCCAACTGGAATTCCTGTTTTTTCTTCAATGATTGCTTGGATATCAGAAGCTTGAATAACAGGACGTTCCGAGAAAGAGTTGCTAGTTTTATTTTCTTCTAAGCGAGAAATTTCATCACGAACTTTGGCTGCTTTTTCATAGTCTTCTTTTTGCAGAGCTTGATTTTTTTCTTCTTCTAAATGAGCGACACGTTCACTTACGGTGTTTTCGTCTAGTTTTTCGATAGCTAAGTTGTATTTAGAACCAACTTCATCCATTAAATCGATGGCTTTATCGGGTAAATGGCGATCTTGAATGTAACGTGTACTTAGCTCTACAGCTGCTTTTAATGCTTCAGGTGAGTAAACAACCTCATGGAAGTCTTCGTATTTATCTTTTAGACCATTTAAAATAGTTAATGTTTCTTCTATAGTTGGTTCGTTTACAGTCACCGGTTGAAAGCGTCTTTCAAGGGCTGCATCTTTTTCAATAGTACGGTATTCTTTGAGTGTAGTTGCACCAATCATTTGTAAGTCACCACGAGCAAGTGCAGGTTTTAAAATATTTCCAGCATCCATCGAGCCTTCTGCTGACCCTGCCCCAACAATAGTGTGTACTTCATCAATGAATAAAATGGTGTTTTTACGTTCTTGCAATTCTTTGATTAGCTGTTTCATACGTTCTTCAAATTGACCGCGGATACCTGTGCCGGAAACAAGCGAAGCCACATCAAGTAAAATGACCTCTTTATTTAATAGTTTCGTTGGGACCTCACTAGCGACAATCGCATTTGCAAGTCCTTCGACAACAGCTGTTTTACCAACACCAGGTTCACCAATAAGCACTGGATTGTTTTTATTACGGCGATTCAATATTTCAATCACACGCTTAATTTCTTTATCACGACCGATGACTGGATCTAGTTGGTTGTTTTTTGCCATATCTGTTAAATTAGTACCAAATTCGTCAAGTAAACCATTTCCGCCGTTTCCTGCTTGGGTTTGTACTTGAGCGTGGCTTTGTTGTTCTCGATTTGCTTGATTTGCAGCACCACTTAGTTGCCGGAAAATATCGTCGAAGGGAGAGCTACCTGATGGAAAATCATTCCCCCCAAAGTTTGCTTGATTTCTAACTTCTGCATAACAAGTCGCGCAAAGTGGCATTTCGACACGTTTGCCGTTTATATTCATATATAACTGGATTGTAGCTTGATTTTGATTACATTTTTCACAATTCATAGTTTCAGTTCCTCCTTTAAAGATGAGAATTGAAGGCCTTGACTTTGACTATCTTTGACCTTATGGTTTTATTATATACTGACCTATTTTGACTTTCAAGTATTTTGCTTCCTTTTTTTAAAAAAACCACCCCAAAAAAGGAGTGGTTTTTAAAGGTAATTATTAATAAATTGGAAGAGCAGCAAGTAGTAAAAACGCGAAAGTCAAATGAGATACATATACCATAAGCAAACTTGAACGGTAGGTGTACATCACATTCCAAACGAGGGAAGCGACAAATATTCCAATGATTGCGGCAAAATTACCACTTGGAAACATCATTACCATACATAATAATGCGGCAAAAATGTTGGAAAACCAAGGATTAAAATAATTATTTAAGCGTTTTAATACAAATCCTCGCCAAAATATTTCTTCACCAGGGATGATAGCAACAACAAGTAGTAGCCAAATTACCCAAGAGTCAGTTGCATATTTATTGAAAGCAGCTGCCACAGAATTTTCTAAACCTCCAGGCATAATCTTAAGAATAAACGCGCCTATGTAAAAGACAATATAGAGAACTATTCCAGAAAAAACACCAGGTAATATTCCTTTAGTAAAAGAATATTCTTTTTTTAAATCATCATTAAAAATCACAAAACTAAGTAAAAATAACATCCCAGCTCCATATAAATACCAAAAAACTCGAGGAAACTGATATGTTAAGATAACAAGTAGGGCACAGAGAATAAGTCCCAGTACAAGTTTATAATCGATCTTGATGCTTTTCAAATACTTTACACCTCTTCTTAACAAATAACTTCTCATACTACTTTAAAACAAATGAAAACGTTTGGCAACAATTATACTAAAGATGAGATAAAAGTTGTAGAATTAAATAATTCCTTTATAATGAAAAAATAGGAGTGGTTAACAGATGCTAGAAAAAAACTACAAATTTTTACTTTGGATTTATATTTTTTGGTTTTTAGGTAATGTATTACTTGTGTCCTTAAATATTATTCCACCAAACTTAACAACTATTCAATCACTATTTCTCGTTTTCACAGGTGTTTTTGCTGCTGTTTTCTTTATTATGCAATACGGAAAGTGGCTTGGTTCTGCGATTACGTTATTAGTATTTGTTGTCAGTACGTGTATTGAGTGGATGCAGTTAAGCTATACAGACGAATATGTTGGTTCTACACTTGGCGGAAGTATTTACGGAATTCCTATCACAATGGGCTTCATTTGGGTAGGAATGATTGCCGGAACACATATTATTGCACGTGAAATCACGCTAAAGATTAATATTGACTGGATTCGTGGCGGTATTTATTCTTTTATAGCCGCGACAATGGTAATGATTTTCGAAGTTTTAATTGAGCCAATAACGATGCAATCAAAGCAACTTTATATAACACAAAATGGTTTTACGATTTTACAACTATCTGATTTCATCAACTGGTGGTTACTCGGTCTTATTTTACATTTGATGATTTACTTTATTTTAAGTTTAACAGACGGGTGGGAGCGACTTAAGTATCCTGATTTAAAATCAGAAATAGTGATTGTATATTGGATTATTATCGCCTTTTTTGTTTTTTTATCATTCTACCTTAATTTATGGACCTCTATCGCTATTATTATTGTTTCTAATATTATTTTTACAGCTTGTTATTTTTTCAGTTTAGAAAAAGAGGAGAAACAAATAAAGAAATCCGAGTAATGATTACTTGGATTTCTTTTCTTTTTGTAAAAATTTTCTAGTCGCGATTTGTGCATTTTCGATAATATATGGAAGCGAACTGCCGGTCATTGCTCCAGCGCCGATAACAAATAAATTTTTATAGTTAGGTGTTTTTTTAGTTGGATGAAGAAAGCCATGTTGATTCCATACATGTTGCAGGCCAAAAACAGCCCCATATTTGATGTGATATTTTTCTTCCCAATCTTCTGGGGTGATGATAAATTCTTCTTCAATATACTCTTCTAACTTTGGAACATCTAGCCGTTCTTTTACTGTATCTAAAACTAACTGTCTGAAATCTTTTGTTTCTTTTTTCCAATCTATTTGACTGGAATTATTAGGAACAGGGACCATAATTCGAATGCTTGAATGATTAATTGGTGCCATTGTATTATCAGTTGCAGAGGGATTGGTTACATGGATAGCTAGATCTTTCGAAAGCACCTTTTTTTGCATCGTATTAGTAGAAAATTTTCGGTAATCATTAGGGAAAATAATCGACTGATGGGAAAAAGCAAGTTCCGTATTTAAACCTAAGTAGAGCATAAAAGCAGAAGAGGAGTATTCTTTATTGTCCACTTGTCTGGTTTTTTCGTTGGACATCGAATAAATGAAATCTAAATTCGTAAAATAATAGTCAGCTTCAATTGTTTGACCATTTGCTAGCCTAGCTCCTGTAATCTTTTTGCCATCTACTTCAAATTCGGTGACTTCTGAGTTAAAAAAGAATGTTCCTTTATTCTCAGTAACTACTTGTTGCATCGCTTCGACAATTTTATTCTGCCCGCCGATAGGGTGATAGGTCCCGTAATAATATTCGGAAAATGGAATGATACTATAGGCGGCTGGTATATCCCACGGAGACATCCCTAAATAGCGCATTTGAAGGGAAAAGGCTAAGCGAAGATGCTTGCTATTAAAATATCTTGCTAAATCATCCATTAAAGATCTACCAAGCGTCAAACTTGGAAGAGCCCTTAACGTAGTTGGACGAAAGAAGTCAAATAATGAACTATAATTAAATTGATTAAGTGGGGTTAAATACAACATTTTCTTAGTGTTCTCCCTCATAAAACGATCAAAACCTTTTTCTTCACTAGGGAAGTAAGTAGCGATTACGGTTTTAGTCGCTTCATAGTCACTATAAAGCGGAAAGCTAATATCTTTAAAATAAAGTGTGTGTATTGGGTTAATTGGTAAGAGTGAGATATAGTCGAGAATATCTCGCTTACAATCCATAAAAAGAGAAGTTAGAACATGCGTCATCGTTAAAGCAGACGGACCAATGTCAAATGAATATTTCCCCAACTTATGTAAGGCAGTTCGACCACCAATCCGGTCATTTTTTTCATAGATGCTCACTTCATAATCCAGCTGGCTTAAAAGCATAGCGGTTGCTAAACTTCCTGGTCCAGCACCAATAATCGCAATTTTTGTTTTATTTTTCATTGGTTGCAAGTTCTCCTTTCCTGATTTCCACCCATATAAAAAACGCAAAAACACAAAGCACTGATTCTTAGAAATGCTTTATTTTTGCGCACTGAAAATTGTGTTTGATTTTTATTCTTCGGTTTCTTCGGCTTCATCCTCATCTTCTTCCACAGAATGAATAATTTGATAATTTTTGTGATTAACAACTGTTTTTTCCTCAATGCCTAAATCTTTAAAATTGTCCATATAAGTTAAGTCGACTATAACAGAATTTTCGTTTAGTTTTTCTACAATTCCAGTCAAGCCATCCTTAAATTCAATAATGTCTCCAACATGTGCTTTTGCCATTGTTATCACTCCTTCAATTTTCGGTGTTGCCACTATCTTGCTGAAAAAGAATGTATGCATTTTTGAACCTTCTTTAAATTCTGCACTAAAATACTATTAAAATCAACTATAAGCCTTCCAAAAATACTATTTAATTTTATAAAAGCGACAATTTCGTGACATTTTTTAAATGAGAGGCCTTTTTTATTTGTGAATAATGGATGAGAGAAGCTTGTGCAGGAAAAAACAATCAAAAAAATTTTAATCAAATAGTTGTAACAAAGGGTAAAACATGGTACTCTTTTTAATTGAGGGATAGTCTTTTTTGCTGAAAAAATTTTGGCTTAAAAGGTTACAACAAATTTCTTTACAAAGGAGAATGTAAATTATGGAACAAGCAAGTTTTGTAGTAATCGATGAAACAGGAATTCACGCACGCCCAGCAACTCTATTGGTGCAGGCTGCAAGTAAATACAGCTCGGATGTTCAAATTGAATACACTGGCAAAAAAGTAAATCTTAAATCAATCATGGGTGTTATGTCTCTAGGGATTGGTAAAGGCGCTGACATTACTATCTACACTGAAGGTAGCGATGAAAAAGAAGCGATTGAAGGATTAACGGAAGTTCTTAAGAAAGAAGGATTGGCTGAATAATGGCTAAAGAGTTGAAAGGTATCGCAGCATCTGATGGGATTGCCATTGCGAAAGCTTATCTGCTCGTTGAACCTGATCTTTCCTATGAAAAAACAGAAGTTACGGATGTTGAAAGTGAAGTAAAACGTTTTGAAAGCGCGTTAGAAGTTTCTAAAACAGAACTTTCGGCGATTCGTGAAAAAGCAGCTAAAGATTTAGGCGAAGATAAGGCACAGATTTTTGACGCACATCTTCTTGTTTTAAATGATCCTGAATTAACAGGCCCAATTGAAGAAAGCATTAAATCTGCTAAGACGAATGCAGAAACAGCTTTACAAGAAACAACAGACATGTTTATCGGCATGTTTGAATCAATGGACAACGAATACATGCGTGAACGTGCAGCGGATATTAAAGATGTACGTAAACGTGTTCTTTCACACTTGTTAGGTGTAACTATTCCAAATCCTACTTTAATTGATGAGGAAGTAGTTGTTGTTGCAGCAGATTTAACGCCTTCTGATACCGCACAACTTAACCGTAACTTTGTTAAAGGTTTTGTAACGGATATCGGTGGTCGTACTTCTCACTCCGCTATCATGGCACGTTCTCTTGAAATTCCAGCTGTTGTTGGAACAAAAGAAGTTACTGCTAGCGTAGCAAAGAACGATCTTGTTATTATTGATGGTTTGGAAGGTAATGTTATCATCCACCCAACAGAAGAACAAATCGCTCACTATAAAAAAATCAAAGCCGATTTTGCTTTACAACAAGCAGAATGGGATAAACTTAAAAATGAAAAAACAGTTTCTAAAGATGGTGTTCACGTTGAGCTTGCAGCAAATATTGGAACGCCAACTGATTTAGATGGTGTTATTTCTAACGGTGGGGAAGCAGTAGGCCTTTATCGTACAGAATTCTTGTACATGGGTCGCGATAATTTCCCAACAGAAGAAGAGCAATTTGAAGCGTATAAAGCAGTAGTTTCTGGAATGGACGGAAAATCTGTGGTTGTTCGTACATTAGATATCGGTGGCGATAAAACGCTACCATACCTAGAACTTCCAGAAGAAATGAACCCATTCTTAGGCTTCCGTGCTATTCGTCTTTGCTTTGCGAATGAAGAATTATTCCGTACACAACTTCGCGCATTACTACGTGCAAGCGTATACGGCAACTTGAAAATCATGTTCCCGATGATTGCAACAGTAAATGAATTCCGTCAAGCACGTGATATTTTACTAGATGAAAAAGCAAAACTAAAAGCTGCTGGAACAGAAGTATCTGATTCCATCGAACTTGGAATTATGATTGAAATTCCTGCTGCTGCGGTTCTTGCTGATCAATTTGCAAAAGAAGTTGATTTCTTCTCTATCGGAACAAATGATTTAATTCAGTACACAATGGCTGCTGACCGTATGAACGAACGAGTTTCTTACCTTTACCAACCTTACAATCCATCCATTCTTCGTTTAGTGAAAATGGTTATTGACGCTTCTCATAAAGAGGGCAAATGGACTGGTATGTGTGGAGAAATGGCTGGAGATCAAACGGCTGTACCACTTCTTTTAGGATTAGGCTTAGATGAGTTTTCGATGAGTGCTTCAAGCATTCTGAAATCTCGTTCGCTAATCAAACGTTTAGATCAATCTGAAATGGTGAAATTAGCAGAAGAAGCATTAAATAAATCTACAGCGGAAGAAGTTGTAGAATTAGTTGAAAAATATACTGCAGAGTAAAACTCGATTGATGGCCTAGACATTTATTTGTCTAGGTCTTTTTGTGTTGTGTAAAAGAAGTTCCCCAAGTATAATTAAAATGGTAGTTAGCAGAAAAAGGGGGCAACCAGTGTGGTTATCTATATTTTAGCGGGATTTTTCTTTCTTCTTTTTATCGTTTTATCTATAATTGATAGACGAAGAATTAGCAATGGGATTTTTTTAACAATTGCTTTATTTTTCTTATTACTTTCGATGGTGTATGCTATTTTTTCCAAAGGAAATGAATTACTTGTTTCGATAATGGGAACAGTATTACTTTTATTATTACTTCTTATCCCATTCTTTGTTATTGGTTTAGCAACGTTGCTCATTGTTAACGGACGTTTGATGCTTAAACGAGAAGGGCGAAAATTAGCTAATATGTTACCTTTATTTATTGGTTTAGGTATTATTGCGCTAATTGTTATTTGGTTTGGCCATATTTTACAAGCAAATAGTCCAGTGCTTGGAATTTTGATTGTATTTATTATGACAGTGGTAGGTTATTTTTCTTTTTTATTTTTATCCTTTCTGTTATCTACTTTTATCTACCAATACAGTTTTCCGAGATATAATCAAGATTTTCTAATTGTGCTTGGTAGTGGTTTAATAGGAGGAGATAGAGTGTCGCCACTTCTTGCAAGTCGACTTGACCGAGCAATTTCGTTTTATCAAAAGCAACTTATGAAAAAAGGAAAGCGAGCTACTTTTATAGTTTCAGGTGGACAAGGTACGAACGAGACTATTTCTGAAGCAGAAGCGATGCGTGGCTATTTGATTAGTAAAGGGATTGACGAAACATTTATTATTATGGAAAATAAGTCGGTTAATACACTTCAAAATATGCAATTTTCGAAAAAGAAAATGGATGTGATTATGCCTGATTACAATAGCTTGTTTTCAACTAATAATTTTCATTTATTCCGAGCAAGTTTGTATGCTAGGAAAGCAGGTTTGAAGAGTCAAGGAATAGGCGCAAAAACAGCATTATATTATATGCCTAATGCGCTTATAAGAGAGTTTATTGCAATTATTGTTATGTATAAAAAAGTACATATTTTTTTAGTTGGATTAATTAGTATCTTTTTTGCGATTTTATCTGTTATTGGACTTAGTTTTGGATAGGAGGTTTTTGGAAATGAAGAAAATTGGATTTGTAGGCATCGGTGTTATGGGGACGAGCATGGCTTCTCATTTGCTTGAAGCAGGGTATGACGTTTTTGTGTATACACGAACTAAATCAAAAGCAGAGGGGCTTTTAGCAAAAGGTGCACACTGGGAAGAAGAGCCAAGAGATTTAGCAGCGAAAGTAGATGTGCTTATTTCAATGGTAGGCTATCCAAAAGATGTCGAAACACTCTATTTAGGTGAAGCAGGTTTTTTAAATCATTTGAAACCGGGATCTATAGCTATTGATATGACAACTTCTTCTCCAGAACTAGCAAAAAATATAGCTCAAATTGGTAGTGAAAAAGGAATCGGCGTTTTGGATGCCCCAGTTTCAGGTGGGGATATTGGTGCGAAAAATGGAACCCTAGCGATTATGGTTGGCGGGGATGAAACTGTTTTTCTAAAAGCAGAACCAATTTTCGCTATACTTGGTAGTAGTGTTATTTTACAAGGAGAAGCAGGTTCCGGACAACATACGAAAATGGTTAATCAAATTGCGATTGCATCCAATATGATTGGCGTAACAGAAGCGATTATTTATGCGGAGAAAGCCGGACTTAACCCATCTCGTGTACTGGAATCTATTTCTGGTGGAGCAGCAGGGAGTTGGTCACTTACCAATTTAATTCCTCGTGTACTCAAAGATGATTTTTCACCAGGCTTTTTTATAAAACATTTTATTAAAGATATGGGAATAGCAATCTCGGAAGCGAAACAAATGGAGCTGGATTTACCGGGGCTTCTGCTAGCAGAAAAAATGTACGTAACATTAGCTGAACGTGGGCTAAGTGAAGAAGGAACACAAGCATTAATTAAATATTATCGTTAAAAACAACTACTAAGATTAGTAGTTGTTCGAAAAGCCAAAGTAGAAAGTTGCTTTGGCTTTTATTTGCTTAAGAAAGCAGCCATTCGGTCCAATGCTTCTGCTAGCTTATTAAAAGAAGTGGCATAAGAAAGTCGGAAATAACGGTCGCCTTTTTCTGAAAAAGCATTGCCTGGGACTACTGCAACTTTTGCTTCTTCTGCAAGCTTTACAGCCCAGTCAAAAGAATTTTCGGTAATCTCATCTGGCAGTTTTACGAAGAAATAAAAAGCGCCATCAGGTGGAACCACCGTGAATCCCATTTTTTCTAAACGATCTTGGGTGAAGTTTGCTCTAGTTTTATACTCGGTACGCATTTGAAAAGCATCATCCTTACCATTTGTGATGGCTTCTAAAGCTGCTTTTTGAGAAATAGAGCTCGCGCAAGTAACGGAATATTGATGGACTTTCAACATTTGTTTGGTGATTATTTCAGGTGCAAGCAGAAAACCAATTCGCCAGCCAATCATCGCGTGAGATTTGGATAGGCCGTTAATCACGATTGTTTGTTCTCTAAGCATAGGAGCGATACTAACATGTTCTTCGTGATAGATTAATTCGCTATAGATTTCATCAGCAATAACAAAAATACCGGCTTCTCTTAAAACATTTGCTAAATTTACCAGTTCTTCTTTTGTTAAACTAACACCAGTTGGATTGGAAGGGTAGGGAATAATAAGTGCTTTTGTTTTAGGTGTAATATGGTTTTGTAATTGCATAGGCGTTAATTTGAAATTGGTTTCTGTTGTGTCTATTTTTATCGGATGTGCTTTATTTAAAGTAATAAGTGGTTCATAACCAGGATAAATGGGGTCAGGTAAAATAACTTCATCACCTGGCTCAAGAATGGTTTGAAGTGCAACAGAGATAGCTTCTGTAGCGCCCACCGTGACGATAATTTCATTTGTATTGTATTCTAAGTTATATTTTTCTTGAAAATAAGTAGAGGCAGCATCTAACAGTTCTGGCATACCGGCATTAGGAGTATAGTTGGTGAAATTATCCTGAATTGCTTGAATGGCAGCTTGTTTAACATGTTCTGGTGTTGGAAAATCAGGTTCACCAAGTGTCAAACGAATCATATCTGGTATACCAGCGACTCGTGTATTGAAAGCTCTGATACCACTTACTTGAATATCGTGTAATTCAGGTCGTATCGATTTTGTCATTTTTGTCACCTTTCTTTCGTAGAAAATCCCGGAAAGTTTAGCTGGGAGTAAGCTTCATAGTTTCATTCCATTATAGCCTAAAAAGTAAAAAAAGCAAAATATCTGAAAATATTACTAAAAAGACTTGCACTTTCATTTAGAATGCTATAAGATGTATTTAATAATGATAATCATTTTCATTTAAGAATGATTGGCTGAAATCAGAAGGGGCCGATGGATATGACGAAACCAGGTAAATATGAAGCTCTCTTTTTCCCGACAAAAGACGGCTTGTTAAAAATACATGCATACGGCTTTAATCCTTGTGGTTCTTGGGGCGAGGTATTTGCGACAATAGGAGATCAAACGATTTGTGTAAAAGGATTTAATCGTCATAAAACCATTGTTCGTGCGACAAAAATGATTATTAGTACGACTGCCGACCGCAAAAATGAATTTTAATTGTAAAAGACTAAAAAAAGGCAAAACTTTTTTTAGTCTTTTTTTAGGATTAAAAGTAAATAAAGCAGAACAAAAAGTGACTTTCTAGTTATATTAAAATAATTTCTTTTTCTGAATATTTCCAGAACCCTTGCGTTATACGTGCGGTATGCGATAAAATTTGGTAGTATAGTGAAAGAAATAAGATATGGCGAAAAAACCAGATTTGAGGAAATATGTGAAAAAGCATTGCCACGCCAGTAAAACAGCAAGGTATGCCAATTTTTGCACGTCAGTTGGTGGATTTGAGAGGAGAGTGTAATATGTCTCAGTTATTGGGAATTATTCAACGTTTACATGCAATGCAAGAAGATGAGTCTGCTGAAACACAAGCAAGACGCTTTGAAAAGAACGGTACACCTGTGTGCGAAGTGAAGTTTTTTCAAGCTTCTAACTCATTTGAAGTAGAAATTTATGGCGACAATAGCAAATATCAGTTTGATGATATTGATATGACAGCTATCGAAATTTTTGAAACGTTACAAGAAAACGAATAACATTGTAAGAAACAACATATCCTTGTTTTTTACATCGAAGCTGTGAAGCATTTTCACAGCTTTTTTTATGTGAAAAATTAACTTTTAAACACTAAATGAAAGAAATTCCCCCAGATAGTATGATAGAATAGGAGATGGAAAAGTTTCGATTTATTATTTTAGTTGAAAGAAACTTCGAACATGAAAATATGAGGAAGAGGAAGATTCTAAATGATCTCTAACAGATTTGGACAGTTTATTGATAACGAATTAGCTGATTCGATGATTTCTGCTGAAAAAGTAGCCCACGTACAGCTTGGTAATAATTTAGAACATGCATTGCTTGTTTTAACGAAATGTGGTTATTCGGTTATTCCAGTATTAGACTTTGAGTTTAAACTTCACGGATTAATAAGTGCCGCAATGATAACAGATGCAATACTAGGGCTCGAGCGCATTGAATTTGAGCGTTTGGAAGAGCTAAAAGTAGAAGATGTTATGCAAACTGATTTTCCTGTGATTAAAGATTTCCTAAATAACGAAAGAATTGTTCACTTACTTGTTGATCATCCTTTTGTTTGTGTTATTGATAATGAGTTCCATTTTGAAGGGATTGTAACAAGACGAGTTGTCTTAAAGCAAGTCAATCGTTATATTCATTTACAGGTGGAGGAAAATAGATGATTGTAACGGAATATGAATTACTTGTTTGCTTAGCGGAAGAACTCAATATGCGTAAAAGTGCAGAAAAACTTTTTTTAAGTCAACCAGCTTTATCGCAGCGTTTGCAGACAATTGAAAGCAGATGGAATACAAAGATTTTCATTCGCACGCAAAAGGGGCTACTACTGACACCAGAGGGAGAAGCGATAGTCCGTCATGCTGCAAGTGTTATTGAGAGAGAACATACAATTCAAGAAAAACTAGAAGCAATGGAAGGGGTCGTGCGTGGAACCTTGCGAATTGCTTGTGCTAGTGTTGTGGCTCAAATGTGGCTTCCTCGTGTATTAAAAACATTCACTAGCACATATCCAAATGTCCAAATTTCACTTGTAACAGGTTGGAGCAGCGAAGTAACACAGCAACTTGCGGCTGGAAATGTGCATATTGGCATCGTTCGTGGAAATTCTACTTGGAAAAGTGTCCAAAAGCCACTTTTTAATGATAAATTAATTTTGGTAGATACAGAAATTACGAAAATTGAAGAGGTTTTCCAGACAAACAGACCTTTTGTACAGTTTCGAAGTGACTCTAACTACTATCAGGTGATTCAAGATTACTGGCAACGAAATTTCGGGAAAATGCCACGCCAGGCAATGTTAATGGATCAAATGGAAACATCCCGTCAAATGGCTCTTAATGGGATTGGCTTTGCTATTTTACCAGAAGTAACAATGTCAGGTTATTCCGATAAAATCAATAAAATACCACTTATAGAAAAAGACGGATCGATTCTTAGCCGAGAAACTAATTTGCTGACATATGAACAATCGCTTGGCTTGCCACAAGTAAAAGCATTTTTAGAAATAATAGATAAATTTCTTGAACAAGTGAAATAGCTATGGCAAAATAGAAATCAGAACGAATTGGAAGGAGACAATTATTCATGAAACAAATGGATGCACATCAAATTATTTCTTTTATTCAAAATAGCAAGAAAGCAACACCGGTCAAAGTATACCTTAAAGGGGACTTAGAAAAAATTACTTTTCCAGCGGATGTAAAAACATTTATTACTGGAAATGCGGGAACGATTTTTGGAGAATGGGCGGTTGTTGAACCACTACTTGAAGCAAATAAAGCGAATATTGAAGATTACGTGATTGAAAATGATCGTCGTAATTCTGCTATTCCACTATTAGATATGAAAAATATCAATGCTCGAATTGAACCAGGTGCCGTCATTCGCGATCAAGTAACGATTGGCGACAACGCAGTTATTATGATGGGAGCAAGCATTAATATCGGTTCTGTTATTGGCGATGGTACAATGATTGATATGAATGTAGTCCTTGGAGGTCGGGCAACGGTTGGAAGAAATTGCCATATTGGTGCTGGATCAGTACTTGCTGGTGTAGTAGAGCCACCATCCGCACAACCTGTCATTGTAGAAGATAATGTTGTTATTGGCGCGAATGTGGTTGTTTTAGAAGGCGTGCGTATCGGAGAAGGTGCTGTTGTTGCTGCTGGAGCGATTGTTACAAAAGATGTAGCTCCTGGTACCGTCGTTGCTGGAATCCCGGCTCGCGAACTAAAAAAACTAGATGCAAAAACAGCGTCTAAAACAGAAATCATGCAAGAACTTCGTCAACTTTAAAAAATGAAAGGAAACTGTTTCGTCTTTTGGCGGAGCAGTCCTTTTTTAAAAGGAGAGAGAAACGTGGACTTAAATCAATTTATTTCGATTCGCCGTGAGTTGCATCAAATTCCAGAAACTGGTTACAAAGAATGGAAAACGCAAGCTTATTTACTTGATTATATAAATAAATTACCAAGTGAGTATTTGGAAGTGAAGAAATGGCGTACTGGTCTATTAGTTCGAGTGAAGGGATCGAGTCCAACGAAAACAATTGGTTACCGTACGGATATTGATGCTTTACCGATTACCGAAGAAACTGGGTTAGCTTTTGAGTCAAAGCATGCGGGCAATATGCATGCTTGTGGACATGATTTACATATGAGTATTGCGCTTGGCGTATTAACACATTTTGCAAGTAATCCAGCAAAAGATAATTTGTTATTTGTGTTCCAACCAGCAGAAGAAGGACCAGGAGGAGCTAAGCCCATTATGGAAAGCGCTGAGTTTTCTGAATGGCTTCCAGATTCAATTTATGGGTTGCACATTGCACCGGAATATAAAGTCGGTCAAATTGCCATTAAACCTGGGCTATTATTCGCGAATACATCTGAACTATTCATTTCTTTTAAAGGAAAAGGTGGTCACGCAGCATATCCGCATTTAGCTAATGATATGGTAGTTGCAGCAAGTGCTTTTGTAGGTCAAATGCAAACGATTATTAGCCGAAATATCGATCCAATGGATAGTGCTGTCATTACTATTGGTAGGATTCATGGGGGTGAAATTCAAAATGTTATCGCAGAAACAGCCTTTTTAGATGGAACAATCCGAACGCTTTCACCAGAAACAATGGAAATCGTTTGGGCTCGTTTAAAACAATTAGCGAAAGGCTGGGAAGAAGCTTATCAATGCGAAGTTACTTTTCATGCAGGTTCTGACTACTATCAAGTGGATAACGATCCAGCACAAACAGCGGAATTTATTGACTTTTTAAAAGAAAGCTATCCAGAGAGCTATGTACCAGCAAAATCAGCGATGACAGGAGAAGACTTCGGTTACTTTTTATCAGAAATTAAAGGCTTTATGTTTTGGTTAGGTGTTGATTCAGAGTATAGCCTGCATCATGCAAAATTAAATCCAAAAGAAGAGGCCATTCCATTTGCCATTGATGTATTAATCCATTTTTTAGAAAGTAAGTAAAAAAGACGTAAATTCGCTCACTCATTGAACGAATTTACGTCTTTTTAATTGTTGTTCGGTCCAAAGGTGCTTACAAAGCTTAAAGGTAGTTCGATTTTGTTCTCTGTCAATGCTTCACGGATATCTTTTAGTAAGTCACGCTGAACGGAATATTGTTCGCCGTTTACCGCTTTACCAACTACTCGAATAACCATATTAGTTGCATCGATGTTTTGTACACCAAGTACAATAGGAGGTTCGACAATATTTTTGTTTTCTTTAGCCGCTTTTGTACAAACTTGATTGATGATTGCCATCGCTTTTTCTGGATCTTCGGTTGGACTAATTTGAATGTCCACCATTACGCGCATGTTACCGCGTGAATGATTACTAACAACCATTATTTGCCTGTTAGGAATAAAATGAAGTGTTCCGTCAAAATCGCGTACCTGCGTTGTTCTAAGTCCGAGTGCTTCTACTGTTCCATTGACTAAGCCAATTGTAATCGTATCTCCAACATCAAGTTGGCGTTCGAGCAAAATAAAAAATCCAGTCACAACATCGCTCACAAGCCCTTGTGCTCCGAAAGCAATCGCTAAACTCGCAACCCCAGCACTGGCGATAATGGCCGTGACATCCATGAAGTTCTGTAATAATAAAATCGCAAAAGTGAAAAATAATACATAGCCATAAAAATTAGTAATTAAACTTTCTAAAGTATCAGCACGGCCAGCTGATACGGCTTGTTGTTGACGGTACTTACGAAAGAAACTACGAATTATTTTATTTCCCACCACTCGAAAGACAAAATAAAGAACGATTAAGATAGCAATTTTTATTCCAACCGAAATAATATGATTCCAGAATTTGTCCCAATCAATTGAATGGAACCACTGCTTTAGTAAATTCATCTTCTGGTCCACATCCTTTGAAAGTTCTCCATCCATTTCATTCACCCCTTCCTAATGAAATGTCCTTTTCTATTCTAACAAATATTCCATAAAAATGCTTATATCAAAAATAATTTTTCCACAAAAAAGGTGTCTTTTCCTTTGGCTTTTCTACTTTTTTTCAAAAAAATTAAAAAAACTGTTACCCACTCTTGTAGTATGATGGAGGCGCTCTCAAAAATGTGTGAAACAAGCAAAATCAGACTTTATGATGTGAAACTAAGTCGAAACTTGTGTACAATGGTTTATGTTATTGCTTTTTTTAAAAGTGATTTGGGCCATGTTTTTGCCTAGTAAATAATTAAATCTAAAACAGAAAGGGGATTTTATTTTGAGTAAGATTGAAGTAGAAGAGCTAACGAAAATTTTTGGAAAAAAAGCTTCCAAAGCATCTTCTTTACTTTCTCAGGGAAAATCAAAAACAGATATTTTAAAGGAAACAGGGGCGACCATTGGTGTCAATAAAGCCAGTTTTAGCGTAGAAGAAGGAGAAATTTTCGTTATTATGGGGCTTTCTGGTAGTGGGAAGTCTACGTTAGTGCGATTATTGAACCGTTTAATTGAGCCAACGAGCGGGAAAATTTGGCTAGACGGCAAAGAATTATCAAGTTTAAATAAAAAGGAACTTCTGGAAGTGCGAAGAAAAAGTATGAGTATGGTTTTCCAGAATTTCGGACTATTTCCGAATAGAACCATTAATCGCAATGTCGAATATGGTTTAGAAATTCAAGGACTAAATAAAGAAGAACGCGAGAAAAAAGCGGCAGAATCACTTGTTTTAGTAGGTCTGGCAGGTTACGGGGACCAATATCCTTCGCAACTTTCTGGTGGGATGCAGCAACGTGTTGGACTTGCTCGAGCACTCGCTAATAATCCGGACATTTTACTGATGGATGAGGCTTTTTCAGCACTTGACCCACTTAACCGGAAAGATATGCAAGATCAACTGCTAGACTTACAAGATAAAATGAAAAAAACAATTATCTTTATTACCCATGATTTAGATGAAGCCCTTCGTATTGGTGATCATATTATGATTATGCGCGATGGTTCTGTCGTTCAAACTGGTTCTCCGGAAGATATTTTAGCCCACCCGGCAAATGAATATGTGGAAAAATTCATTGAAGATGTAGATCGTTCGAAAGTTTATACTGCAAGCAATGTCATGATCCGTCCAGAAATCGTTAATTTTGAAAAAGATGGTCCACGTGTTGCGCTTAAACGGATGCGTGAAGCTGGGACTTCGAGTGTATTTGTTGTAAAACGCAATCGCGAATTAGTCGGAATTGTCCATGCTGCAGAAGTATCTAAACTGGTTAAAGAAAACATTACTTCACTCGAGTCGGCTTTACACCGAGATGTTCCAACTACCGGACTAGATACGCCACTTGCAGAAATTATGGACACCATCTCTACAACAACAATTCCGATTGCTGTAACAGAAGATGGGAAATTAAAAGGAATTATTATACGTGGATCAGTTCTGGCCGCGCTTTCTGGAAATGAGGTGAACGTTAATGCCTAATATTCCAACAATTCCATTAGCTGATTGGATTGATAAATTGGTTGATGGCTTGACGCAGTTTGAAGCATTTTTTAATGTGATTACAAATATTATTGGTGGCATTGTTGATGCATTCCAATGGGTATTTGATTTAGTTCCACCATGGTTATTCATTATTCTCTTAGTTGCAGGAACTTTCTGGGTTAACCGTAAAGGCAAAAAATGGGGATTAATTACCTTTGAGGTTGTCGGGTTGTTACTTATTTGGAACTTAGACTTCTGGCGAGATATGACGCAAACATTAACACTTGTATTAACAAGTAGTTTAATTGCGCTTGTTATCGGTGTGCCGCTTGGAATTTGGATGGCAAAAAGTAATGTTGTTGAAAGCATCTTTAAACCAGTACTCGATTTCATGCAAACAATGCCAGCCTTTGTATACTTAATTCCTGCTGTAGCATTTTTTGGAATCGGAATGGTCCCAGGGGTTGTAGCCTCAGTAATTTTCGCTATGCCACCAACTGTTCGGATGACAAACCTTGGTATTCGCCAAGTGTCCACTGAGCTTGTTGAGGCTGCAGATTCTTTTGGTTCCACTCCTTGGCAAAAACTATGGAAAGTGCAATTACCAATGGCAAAATCAACAATGATGGCTGGGATTAACCAAAGTATCATGTTGGCTCTTTCGATGGTCGTTATTGCTTCGATGATTGGAGCAATGGGGCTAGGAACACGCGTATACTTCGCAGTAGGACGTAATGATGCAGGTGGCGGATTTGTAGCTGGGATTGCGATTGTTATCGTCGCAATCATTCTTGACCGCCTAACACAAGCCTTTAATAAAAAAGCGAAATCTGAGTAAGGAGGAGAAACGTTTGCTAAAAAAAATAATCACCATGGCTACGCTTGTCATGCTAGTTTTCACATTAGCTGCATGCGGGACAACACTTGCTCCTTATGACGCGAAAAAAGATTTAGGCGAACAAATCAATTATACAATTACTGGAATTGATGCAGGGGCAGGAATCATGCTTGCAACACAAAATGCCATTAAAGATTACCATTTGGATGATGATAATTGGCAATTACAAACGAGTTCCACTGCGGCCATGACAAGTACGCTTCAAAAAGCAATGAAAGATAAGCGACCAATTGTAGTGACTGGTTGGACACCACACTGGATGTTTACCAAATTTGATTTGAAGTTTTTAGATGATCCCAAAAATGTTTATGGTAATGCCGAAAATATTCATACCATTGTGCGTAAAGGCTTGAAAGAAGACAAACCTTCCGCGTATAAGGTATTAGATAATTTCTTCTGGACTGCAGAAGATATGTCAGAAGTAATGCTTGAAGTCAATGACGGTGTTGATCCTGAAGAAGCTGCCAAAAAATGGGTTAAAAATAATCCAGATAAAGTAGCCAAGTGGACTGATGGTGTGAAAAAAGTCGATGGCGATGAAATCAAACTTACTTATGTAGCTTGGGATTCTGAAATCGCTTCTACTAATGTCGTTGCCGAAACATTAAGACAAGTCGGTTACGAAACGACTATTCAAGCAATGGAAATTCAACCAATGTGGGCATCCGTTGCAACGGATGCTGCTGATGGAATGGTCGCTGCTTGGCTTCCAAATACCTCTGGAATCTACTATAAAGATTACAAAGGGAAATTTGAAGACTTGGGAGCTAATCTCAAAGGCGCAAAAATTGGCCTAGCAGTTCCCAAATATATGACTAATATCAACTCCATTGAAGATTTAAAAACGAATAAATAGTAAGTTGAAAATGGCATGAAGAAGTTCAAGTGAGCAGGTAACTGTTTATTAGATACTTTCTCCGTGCCTTTTCTTCCAAAAAAAGGTACAATGATAGTCAAAACAACTGCTAGCAGGAGGCAAAGAAATGATAAAGAATATTTTTCAAAAAACAAAAGTAGAAGGTTTATATGCTCATGTTGATGGGCAATTAATTTCGTTAGAAGAAGTACCTGATCCAGTATTTAACCAAAAAATGATGGGTGAAGGTATCGCAATTAAGCCAGAAACAGGAACAATTGTAGCTCCAGCAGATGGGAAAATTATTCAACTGGCTGAAACAAAACATGCTTTTGGAATTCGTACAGCTTTGGGGCAAGAAATCCTTGTACATATCGGTTTAGAGACAGTTTCGCTAAACGGTGAGGGCTTCAATGTCTTAGTCAAAGTAGGCGACAAAGTAAAAAAAGGACAGCCTGTTGTGGAAGCAGATATTGATTTTATCCAAAAAAACGCGGCAAGCACAGTTATTCCAATGGTAATAACAAATAGTTCAGAAGGAAAATATAATTTTGAATTCAAAAAGGAGACTGCTACAAAAGCAGGAAAAACAGAAGTAATGATAACGACTTTGAAATAAAACGAATCTAACTTGAAAAAATCCGTGAATCAGTTCTTTGGAATTCATGGGTTTTTTAGTATTCATTTTTGCACTAAAAGGGTAAAATGAAGGTAATTAGTTATTAAAAGGAGCGAACCAATATGTTAGAAGTAATAGTTCAAAACCCACGTGATGCTTATTTAGCCGAGAAGTATGGTGCAAATCGGATGGAAGTTGTTTCAGCGATTAGTGAAGGCGGTTTAACTCCTAGCTACGGAACGATAAAGGAAATTGTTCGCACATCAAAATTGCCTGCGATGATGATGATCCGCCCACATAGTTTTTCTTTCGTCTATGATGAAGCGGCTAGGATTGTAATGGAACGAGATATTGAACTTGCAAAAGAACTAGGCGTGCGGGGGATTGTTTACGGGGGAATCACAGTAGAAGGGACCATTGACCAAAAACTTCTAGAAAAAGTAATTAGCAGAAAAGGCGATTTAGAGCTTACTTTTCACCGTGCACTCGAAGCAACAAAAGATATCGATGCAAGTTACCAAGTGTTACGTGAATATGGGAAAGACATCAACCAATTATTAACATCAGGCGGAACAGATAGCGCACTTGATTCATTACCTCGACTGAAAAAATGGATTCAAGATAGTAAAGAAAATCCAGATTCATTCCAAATCTTGGTTGGAAGTGGCGTAAAGCCTGATAATATAGCGACATTCCAAGCGACACTAAATCATACAGATTACCATGTTGGGAGTGCAGCAAGAGATGCGAACGATTTCTCTAAAGATATATTAGAAGAAAGTATTCATACATTACAGCAAGAAATAAACCAAGCCTGATTACTTAAAGCAGGTAGCCTTCCACGATTAGATACGCTATAATGAAACAAGACTATTCTTCAAGAAAAGGTGGAA
Organism: Listeria ivanovii subsp. londoniensis; assembly: GCF_000763495.1. Classification (GTDB taxonomy): domain Bacteria; phylum Bacillota; class Bacilli; order Lactobacillales; family Listeriaceae; genus Listeria; species Listeria londoniensis. Next base: position 1,192,193 of record NZ_CP009576.1, read on the forward strand.
AAAAAGTGAATAACTATATTGGCAAAAGCCAAGTAATGAATGTAAAAGAAATTCAAGAAACAGGTTGGCTCCTTGAGAAAGACAAGGTAACTGTTTTTTTATCAAAATCAAATACACATGAAACAGAACTTGCTGCCGGTGAAGAAGTGACAGTATTTATTTTTGTGGATTATGACCGTGAAATTGCAGCTACAACCATTATTCCTAAAATTCAAGTTGGACAATACGGCTGGGGAACTGTTACCGAAGTGCGAAAACATTTAGGTGTTTTTGTTGATATTGGTATCGAAAAAGATGTCGTAGTATCGTTGGATGACCTACCAGCGCTTCCACATCTATGGCCAAAAAAAGAAGACCGCTTAATGATTGCGCTTCGTGTCGATGAAGAAAATCGGATTTGGGGAGTTCTTGCAGAAGAAGAACAGTTCCGTGCGATTGCTGTTCGAGCAGAAGAAAGTTTATTTAATCAAAATATCGAAGGAACGATTTACCGTTTGCTCAAAGTAGGTTCCTTTGTTATCACAGATGATTTTCATATTGGCTTTATTCATGAAAGTGAGCGAACTTCAGAACCAAGAATGGGCGAACGTGTAAAAGCACGTGTTATTGCAGTAAAGCCAGATGGTTCGCTAAACTTATCGCTTCGTGGTAGAGCACATGAAGTACTAAATGATGATGCTGAAATGATCTTAACATATTTGCGTAGCGTTGGCGGGGAAATGCCATTTGGTGACAAGTCCGACCCAGATGCTATTCGTGCCAAATTTGGTATTAGCAAAGCACAATTCAAACGAGCAATCGGCACACTTTTAAAAGCAAGACGCATTACGCAAGAAAATGGAGTTATTACTAAAATCACTGAAGTGGCATCCGACTAAAGTAGTAGTGGATGTTCCAACTAGCGCGGTTTGTTTCGTTTCACAATTACTCGCTATAATAAATACAGCATGTACAAAGTAGCGCAAACAAGAGAAATAACTTTGTCTAAAGATTGACTTAAGGAGGTGTGTCAGCTTGAAAAAAATGGAAAGCTCGGTTGTTTTTGTATTCTTAATTGCGATTATTGTTGGTGTGGGGCTTGAAATGTTATTCCAGTGGGAGTTGCTTATTCTGTTTGCACTTGGAATATTTTTCATCTTTACATCTAGAAAAGCTAGCGCAACAAAAAAAAGCGCTAGAAACTCATTATTTATTGGGATTGTATTTATCATTATTGCTGTCCTTTTAACAACCACCTTTAAAATTGGGCTAGTAGTTGCGGGGATTTATGCAATTATCCATTATGTAAGTCGAAAGCGGGCCCCCCAATTATTGATGTTAAAAGTTAGAGAACCGGACAGTAAGATGGACCGAACGGACAAATTTATTCGTAATCAGTGGTTTGGTAACCAACGAATCCTTGATTTAGTCTATGAATGGGACGATATTAACATTCAGACGGGGATTGGAGATACGATTCTTGATTTAGGTAATACCGTTCTACCGACTGGTGAAAGTGTCATTATGATTCGTAGTGTCTCAGGGAAAATTCGGTTACTTGTGCCATTCGATATAGGTATTTGTATTGAGCACTCAGCCATTTTCGGAAATATTCAATATGATAAAGAAAGTACCTCTATTCAAAATAATAGTATTAAAGTATACTCGGATAATTATGAAAGTTCCGCTCGTAAAGTAAAAATAATGACTTCTGTAATCTTTGGAGATTTAGAGGTGATTCGCCTATGAGTTTCTCTAGAGTAATGATGGTAGTTTGCTCAGGATTACTACTCATAGCATCTATTATTGGAACGGTAGGCTACTACTTTTTAAGTGAGGGTTCTTGGTATAAAATTTTAATTGAACAGAAGATTTTTTATATCCCTTTTGTTATCTTCGTTCCAATAACCGCGATTTCAGTAGGTTTAATCATTGGCGGTTTGTTAGGCTATTTTATCAAGCAAAAGTTTGAGTCGATTGATTTTTCTATCCGCTTACTTGGACAAGGTGACTTAGAAAAAAAGATTACGAGCGAAGAAGACGAAAACTTCATCGAGGTGCAGCAAGTATATAAGCAGATTGACCGTTTACGTGATAAAATGAAAGCACAAACAATTTTAACGCAAAAACTAGCAAGCGAACGCGCTGAATCCTCAGGCCAAACGAAAGAAGCTATTTTGTCAGAAGAACGACACCGGATTGCGCGCGAATTACACGATTCTGTCAGTCAACAATTGTTTGCAGCAATGATGCTTTTATCCGCATTAAATGAACAAAGTGAAAAAAGTGCAACTAAAGCAATGCAAAAACAATTAAAAATGGTTGAATCCATCGTGAATGAATCACAATCGGAAATGCGTGCTTTACTCCTTCACTTGCGTCCAACACAACTTGAGGGGAAATCACTTAAAACTGGAATTGAACAATTATTGAAAGAATTAACAACTAAATTACCAATCGAAGTAAATTGGCAAATTGAAGATATTAGTTTGCAAAAGGGCATTGAAGACCACTTGTTTCGCATCGTTCAAGAGTTATTATCCAATACACTACGCCACTCTAAAGCAAAACTACTTGAAGTTCGCTTAGTAACAATGGATAACTTAGCCGTTATGAAAGTCGTGGATGACGGTGTCGGTTTCGATATGGATAACGTGCGTCAAGGCTCTTATGGTTTACAAAATATGCGTGAAAGAGTTGCCGAATTTGGTGGCACTATCAAAATAATTAGTTTCCCTGGTAGAGGAACTAGTGTAGAAATAAAAATCCCACTTGTTGCGAAAAAGGACGTGGAAAGCGAATGATAAAAGTATTACTAGTAGATGATCACGAAATGGTACGTATAGGTGTCTCAGCTTATCTTTCTGTACAAGATGACATGGAAGTAGTTGGTGAAGCGGAAAATGGACGACAAGGTGCGGACATGGCTTTAGAATTACGCCCAGATATAATCTTAATGGATTTAGTGATGGATGAAATGGATGGCATTGAAGCTACCAAAGAAATTATGCAAAAATGGAAAGAAGCTAAAATTATTATCGTCACAAGTTTTATTGATGATGAAAAAGTGTATCCAGCACTTGAAGCGGGTGCAAGTAGTTATATGTTAAAAACATCCACTGCAAGTGAAATTGCCGATGCAATTCGTGCTACATATGGCGGAGACTCTGTACTTGAACCAGAAGTAACAGGCAAAATGATGCAACGGTTAACCGCTAAACCAGAAAAAAACTTACACGATGATTTAACGAATCGTGAAAATGAAATTCTACTACTAATTGCGGAAGGAAAATCTAATCAAGAAATCGCGGATGAACTTTTCATTACGCTTAAAACAGTGAAAACACACGTAAGTAACATTTTATCTAAGTTAGATGTACAAGATCGTACGCAAGCTGCAATCTACGCGTTTAAACATGACTTAGTCGAGAAAAAGTAACAAGGAGGTAGCTTTACATGAAAGAAGGATTTGCAGTCATCGGGCTTGGAAGATTTGGCGGAAGTATTTGTCGTTCATTAGTAGAGCAAGGGATGGAAGTACTTGCGATTGACTCCGATGAAGAAAGAGTCAATGAATATATGTCGATAGCAACACATGCAGTTATCGCTAATTCAACAGATGAAAATGCGCTGCGTCAATTAGGAATTCGTAATTTTGAGCATGTGATTGTCGCTATTGGGGAAGATATTCAGTCAAGTATTTTGACCACGCTTATTTTAAAAGAAATGGGAGTAAAATATGTTACTGCAAAAGCAACCAATGATAAGCATGCCAAACTATTAGACAAAATTGGTGCTGACCGAGTAGTTCATCCGGAACGAGATATGGGACGACGTATTGCCCACTATATCGTTTCTAAAAATATGCTAGATTATCTAGAGCTTTCTGATGAATATAGTTTAGTTGAGATTTCCGTGTCTGATCCACGCTTCCTTGGAAAAAGTCTTGTTGATTTAGATTTCCGTAATTCTTTCGGTGTTAATATCGTTGGCATCAAAAAAGATAAACAAATGATTATTACGCCTGAAGCAAATGATGTTCTTCATGAAGGCGATATTTTAATTGTCATCGGTTCTGATGATGATATCGAGCGATTACAAGAAAAAATTCAATAATAAATAAACCTCAGTAATATAGAGTGATGTTTGGGTAAATCCTTTATGTTTCTAAGGTTTTTTATTGTGCATGTTGCTCATACTTGCTATCTAGAGGTTTCTTTTCTATTATAATTACATAACTCAAATTGGTAAATGGGAAGAGGGGAAATAATGAAAAAATTTTTGCTCGACAAAATTGGGGCACGTGGACTCATCCAAATGTTACAAGTCTTTATATTTGCCAGCATTTGTGTGGTAGTTCATACTGTTATTTTTCCTGATTTAGCAGGAGTGTTACCTATCGTTGTTTTGGTAGGTGTCCTCTCAATGCAACCTACATATGCAATAACTCGAAAAGCACTTCCCCAAATTGCATTAGCTTTTACTTTTGCGTGCATTTTTGTCATAATTAGTACTTTTTTATTCCCAATTAATGTTTATATGTATTATCTTGTCATCATTGTAGTTTTGCTTGCAGTAAATTTTATGATGCCACAAAAGTATATGGTGATGACACTAGCAATTGGGACAGCCCTCTATTTCCTCGGAACTGAGGATTTACCAATGCCTTTATATAGGATGATTATTGTTGCTTTGGTAGATGTGTTTGTCTTTTTCATCCTTGTTCGGTTGGTTGTGAAGTATGTGCACTTACCACTTGAAAAAACGATTCAAACAATTATGAGGCAATTAATGGGTCTATTCGAAAAAGAAATAGAAAGTGTGTTTAAAGATAACGGTAGATTTATCACAAAACCACTTTATAGTATCTTTGTTCAATCGCAAATGTTTATTAAAGAATATAGTACTAGTAAAAAAGCAAATCCACGCCATGTGGAGTTATATCAAAACTTATTGCCCAATTATTTAGCGCTTTTTTTTCATATTCAAACAATTGAAGACATTGGGAGAGCAGGTTTATCAGCAGAAGCGAAACAGGCTCTTAAGCAAATTAACATACCAGTTTCGCATGAGATTGATGAAAAAATCGTGGATCCAATTGTCTCTTTCCATGTCAAAAAAATTGTGGAAAACTTTCAAACAATCCAGCACGGGATGGCAGAATTATCGCAAGGAGGGAGCGAGAAATGAAAAAGATTTCTTTAAGAGAACGATTTGCTCTTGATCCTCGCGTGGCTAAAAGTCTTATTAGTATAACGATTGCGATTTTATTGTTTCCGATTATGGGTGACTGGATTGTTTATCCAACTTATGTATTTAATGCTATTTATATTACTGCGCAGATGACTAGAGGAGCTACTTATAAATCCAGCATCGAAAGGATTATAGGAACAATTATTGGTGGATTACTTGCAGCAGTTGTTTACTTATTAGTGCCAAATTATCACTATATTATGATTCCTGTTGGCGCGGCTCTTGCCGTTATGTTGAGCTACCTTTTCACCAAAAAATTTACGATGGTAATAGTTGTTATTACAGTAATGGTACTTGTTGGAAAAGGAAACGGAGAGCCTATTGTTTTTCTAAGAGATCGGTTACTTGATACAATGATTGGCTTAGTCATTGGTTTTCTTGTTTATGCGCTATATCCTCGGAAAAAAACGAAAAAAATGAATCAGGTTTTTACTGCGCGTGAGAAAAATATTTTAGCCCAAGTAAAGGCAGTGGATGTTAATTCAGAAAGTGCTAAACAGCTGGCTCCTAAAATAAAATCTTTGTGGAAGCAGTTGATTGATTTAAGGAATATGCGAGAACAAATCATTACAGATAGTAGTTTTGTTCCAAATACTTCTTTTGATGATCCTATGTTTCAATTTACGAGTTTATTTGAAAAGGCGATTAACAACATTGAGATTCTTTACCATGTAACTTTAGATAAAGCAAAAGAAACTGATTACGAAATGGTTTATGCTTATCATCAAAAAGCGTGTGCGAACGTAATTAAGGAAATGGAAGCATTAGTGGAGGAGCATAGCTAAAAAGGATGCCGAGAGCTTAAAATGACTCTCGGCATCCTTTTTAGCTTGTAATGTCTAAACTCTTTTTAAACATTGTAATAACTTTTTGTAGTGCTTCTTCATTTGGCACGAAATAATAGAGGTCAAATCCATACGATTCGCTATAAATCATTTCTCCTTCACCTTCAAGTTCTTCGGAATCGACATCCTTTAGAACGGAAGCGTAATTCGTTGCCATAGCTGTAATATCCGTTAAGGTCATATTGGTTTGAAAATTATCACCAACTGCCTTCATAATACTTTCAAAGTTAGAAACACCAGATGTGCTCACAACTTTATTGGCAATTCCGATGATAACGTCACGCTGCCTATCTTGACGACCAAAATCCCCACGAGGATCTTCATGTCGAATACGTACATATTGCAAAGCTTCTGTGCCATTTAAAGTGATATTTCCTTTAACAAATTTACTATTTACAGAAGTTAAATCAATGTCATTATAAACGGTAATACCGCCAACAGCATCAACAAGATCTTTAAAACCTTCCATATTAATAGAGATAAAATAATCAACTGGAACGCCTGGCATTAGTTTTTCAACGGCGTCTACCGTTCCTGATGGACCACCGTTAGAATAAGAGGCATTGATTTTTCCAATATCTCCATTTCCGTAATCTATCTTTGTATCACGAGGGATACTCACCATTTTCACATTATTATCTTGCTTATTTGCAGTAGCAAGGATGATAGTATCTGCACGACCGTGTTCTTCACCAGCACGAGCGTCAGAGCCCATTAATAAGACAGAAAAAGGTTTTTTCTTTTCTAAATCTGTTGCTGTTTTATTGCTTGTTTCCAGTGGAACATTAATTTTTGAAAATGTTTTTTGAACGGAAATATAATATTTCGTAGCGAGCCCAGTAATCGAGAAAAAAATGATACCTAGTAGTGTAATACTAGCAATTTTCATAAACTTAGCAAAAGGGGATGTTTTTTTGTGATGCTTTTCTGTGCGAGAGTTTGCCATAAAATTTCCTCGTCTTTCTATTTTGTTTTTTTTAACATACCATCGTTTTTATGAGAAATCAACAAAAAACGATAAATGAATGTGAAACCCATTTATCGCTTTGAAACTATACTTCCATAATAATTGGTAGTATCATTGGACGACGTTTTGTTTTTTCATATAAGAAAGGTTGTAATGTATCCGTAATTTCATTTTTGATTTCAGACCACTGAGTAGTCTTTTGTTCCATTACTTTATTTAAGTGACGAGTTAGGAGACCTTGAGCTTCTCCAATTAAGTTGCCTGATTCGCGCATATAAATGAAGCCACGGGAAATGATATCAGGGCCAGCCATGACACGTGAATTTTTCATATCAATAGAGACAACAACGATAACAAGACCTTCTTCAGAAAGAATACGACGATCACGAAGGACGATATTACCGATATCACCAATGCCACTACCGTCAATATAGACACTTGATGCATGGATTTTACCAGCTACATGGGCTGTTTCACTTGTTAAAGCAAGAACATCACCATTTGCCATAATAAAGCTATTATCTTCTGGTACGCCGCACTCTTCCGCTGATTGCGCATGGATTTTTTGCATTCTAAACTCACCATGAATCGGCATAAAGAATTTAGGTTTCATTAGACGTAGCATTAGTTTTTGTTCTTGTTGGCCACCATGACCAGAAGTATGGATGTTGTTTACTTTACCATGGATAACTTCTGCTCCAGCTTGATAAAGTAAATTAATAGTCCGATTGACACTGGTTGTATTACCAGGAATAGGGGAAGACGAGAAGACTACCGTATCACCTGGTTGAATTTGAATTTGACGATGTGTGCCATTAGCAATTCTAGAAAGGGCTGCCATTGGTTCACCTTGGCTTCCGGTACAAAGAATTGTCACATTGCCAGCTGGAGTTTTGTTTAATTGATGCACGTCAATAAACGTATCTTTTGGTGCTTGAATATAACCTAATTGTTTACCAATTTCCATGGCAGATTCCATACTACGACCGAAAACAGCAATTTTGCGACCAGTTTCGATAGAAGATTCTACTACTTGTTGTAAGCGGTAGATGTTTGAGGCAAAAGTTGCGAAGATAATCCGTCCTTCTACATCACGGAAAATATTTTTAATGCTTTCACCAACAACACGTTCGCTCATCGTAAAATTAGGAACTTCCGCATTGGTACTATCGGATAATAGACAAAGAACACCTTCTTTACCTATTTCAGCCATTTTTGTTAAATTAGCTGGTTCGCCAACTGGGGTGAAGTCAAATTTGAAATCCCCTGTATGAACAATATTCCCAGATGGTGTTTTTACGACGATACCATATGTGTCAGGGATACTATGTGTAGTACGGAAGAAAGAAATACTTGTTTTTCTAAATTTAAAAACATCATCTTCTTCATATTCATAAATTTTCGTTTGACGAAGCAAGCCATGTTCGTCTAATTTATTCCGGATAAGTGCACTTGCGAGTTTTCCGGCATAAATCGGAATGTTTAGTTCGCGAAGTAAGTAAGGGACCCCGCCAATATGATCTTCATGACCATGGGTGATAAAAAGTCCTTTAATCTTATCTTTATTTTTTACAAGATAACTGTAGTCAGGAATGACATAATCAATACCAAGAAGTTCGTCTTCTGGGAATTTGATTCCTGCATCAATTAGAATAATTTCGTCTTGAAATTGTACGCCATATGTGTTTTTGCCGATCTCACCTAGTCCACCAAGGGCGAAAACAGCTGTCTCATTATTTTTTACGAATTTCATAAGAGCTTATTTTTCCCAGAGCGCGAAGTCTGGGTTTTCCTTTTCATATGCTAAATGTGCGTCACTGATTTTTTCAACAAATTCAATGTGGAAAGGTTCTTCTTTTAAAAGTTGGCGTACTTTTACTTCGCTTTCCGCTTCTACATATAGAGAATGTGTTTTTTCGCGTACGGGTGTTTCTGTAAGTGTTTCTTGATAAAATACTTTAAAAATCATTTTTTTCTCTCCTTAAAATTAAAGTTTAGTGTTTAAAAATAGGTTTCATGCAAGCTGAATACCTAATATTTATTTAATAGTGATTAGCCTGCTCGTTAGTTGTGGACATATTAGCAGGCGGATATGGGTGCACAAGATACTAACAATTTGGCATAAAAAAGACAAAGAAAAATTACCACAGACCACTTGAATGAGTTAGCTGTGCATATATGTCGATTTTCTTATCCGTTATAATTGCATACCTTTATTTTGGGAATTTGAAACAAATTTCCGAGTAAAAGATGTAATTATAATCTTTTTTTAAACGTTCCATTGTCGTTCTATAAATGTTCATCCGATCTATATCCTTCATTCTAATATACCATAAATCCTAATAATTGCTACTAGAAAGTATAATTAATTTTGTTTATTTAGGAAGATTATGATTTTCTAGTGTTTTTCTGCTATAATTTGGTCATATATACTTTTAAAATGGATAAGGATTGAGGCGTTTAATCGATGAGTAAAATTGTATTTTTTGATGTAGATGGGACACTTGTGGGTGAAACAAAAGAAATTCCAGCTTCTGCTAAACAAGCCATCGCCGAGCTAAAAGAAAAGGGTATTTATGTAGCCATTGCAACCGGTCGCGGTCCGTTTATGTTAGATGAAATCAGAAAAGAGTTAGGAATTGATTCGTATATTTGTTACAACGGTCAATATGTTATTTTTGAAGGAAAAGAAATTCTCGCTAAACCATTACCAACAGAATCACTAGAACGGCTTATTAGTGTTGCTACTGAACATGAACATCCAATTGTTTTTTCTGGTAAAGAATCAATGCGAGCTAATTTACCTGATCATGACCGAGTGACAAGAGGGATGGATTCAATTAAACGAGGTTATCCAAAAGTGGATGCTAATTATTATAAAGGACGAGATATTTTTCAATGCTTACTTTTCTGTGAAGAGTCTTTTGATGCCTATTATCGAAAAGAATTTAAACAATATGGATTTCTTCGCTGGCATGAGGTCTCTGTGGATGTTTGTCCTGCAGATGGTTCAAAAGCAGAGGGAATCAAACAAATGATAAAACAACTGGGCTTTTCGATGGAAGATACGTATGCTTTTGGTGATGGGTTAAATGATATTAAGATGCTAGAGGCTGTTGGTACTGGAGTGGCAATGGGGAATGGTCGTGATGAAGTAAAGGCAGTGGCAGATTATGTCACCAGTCATGTGGATGACGACGGTGTTTATAACGCATTAAAACATTTAAAACTAATTTAATCAAAGTGAAAAAAGGCCTGTGCTCGAAAATAGAGCGCAGGCCTCTTAATGTTTAATTTTGGAATGGAATACAACTAGTGCGTTCAATTAAGCTAGTGTTTACTTGAATTTGTCTTGTTTCAAACTTTGCGTCAGCTTTAATTTGCTTAGATAAAAGCGCAAGTGTTTGTTCAGCGATGTCGCGTTTTTTCACATGTACGGTTGTAAGTTCAGGTGTAATTACTTTGCTTTCATTAATATTATCAAAGCCTAAAACAGAAATTTGTTCAGGGACTTTAATGGATTGACTTTGAAGCATTTTAATCATACTAATAGCCATATAATCATTTTCACAAAAAATGGCAGAAGGTAATTCAGGCAATTGCGCAAGGGCTTCTTTGACTGAAGGGTCTTCTTGAATTTGCATTGCTGGTAAATGGAAAATATGTTGTTCGGAAACCGTAATTTCTGCTTCTTTTAAACGAGCAAAAAATCCATTTTTTCGTTCTTCAAAATTCTTAATTCGTGGTAGTCCCATTACATAGCCGATTTTTTTATGGGATAGTTGTAAAAGATAGTCAGCTGCTGTATAACCGCCAAGAAAATTATTAATAGAGACAAAATTTGCAGGAATATGAGGGTGATGTGTATCAAGGATGACTATTTTAGGATATACCTGTTGCACTCGACTAATTTCTTCTGCGCCTAAGTTGGTACCGAGTAAAATTAAGCCTGCTGATGTTTGTTCTTTTTCGGCTTCGGCAAGTTCATCTAATATGGTTGTTGCATCAAAGGTAGAGATAATTAAATCATAAGGATAGCTAGTGATTTCAGCGGATAAGTAACTAAGTAATTCACTGAAAAACGGTAATGTCTGATATTGATCTGTAATTAAATCAGGGCTTTTGCAGGCAATAAAACGAATGACGGATTTCTTCTGTCTTTTTTTATTTGTGTTGCGTAGAGGGATGTAATTATTTTCCTCTACAATTTTTAGAATATGTAAACGGGTTTCTTCACTTACGCCGTTTTTTCCGTTCAGCGCAAGGGAAACGGCCGATTTCGAAACATTTGCAAGTCGTGCTATATCTTCAAGCTTCATTTTCATTTCCCCTTGTTTACTAAATTTACTTTATTTAGTATATCATGTTTAGTAAATTAAAACAAAAAAACAGCCGAATAAGTGGGTTTAACCGCTTTGTTTAGTTAAATAACATAAAATAAACTAAAACAAAACATAAATTAATCTAAATATTTATTGACTTAGTTTAGGGGTGGGGCTATAATGAAACGGAAGAAAGCGATTACTAATTGCTTTTTCTAAGAACTAAAATATTTACTAAACTAAAATAAAGGTGGTTAGAAGATGGAGGCGATTAAGATTGGTTTTGCTCCAACGAGACGTAACATATTTAGTGCACCAGATGCAGTTAAATATGCTAACCTCACACGAGAAAAACTAAACGAACTAAACATTGAATTTGTAGATATAGCTGAATTTAATGAAGATGGTTTGCTGTATGATGACGCGGATGTTTCAAAAATTGCTGAAAAATTTAAAGCTGCAGGTATTCGAGGCTTATTTTTGCCACATACTAATTTTGGAACGGAATATGTTTGTGCAAGGCTTGCAAAAGAGTTAAATGTACCTGTTCTTTTATGGGGACCTCGTGATGAACGTCCAGATGAAAAAGGTATTCGACTACGTGATACACAATGCGGGTTATTCGCAACTGGAAAAATTTTGCGTAGATTTCAAGTACCTTTTACATACATGACGAATTGCCGATTATCTGATCCCGAATTTGAACGAGGTATTCGAGATTTTATTGCAGTTTGTAATACTGTAAAAACCTTTCAAAACATGCGAATTTTACAAATTGGTCCTCGCCCGTTTGATTTTTGGACAACGATGTGTAATGAAGGTGAGTTGTTAGAAAAATTCAATATTCAACTTGCGCCAATTCCGTTACCAGAATTAATCAAAGAAATTCGGAATGTATCGAAGGAACAAATTGATGAGGTAGACGGCACTGTCGAATACTGTGAGGGATGCGCCATCGTTAAAATTAAGGATGTTGATTTGCGGATGGTTGCGGCACTTAAAGTTGCCATGAAAAATTTAGCTACAAAATACGGTTGCAGTGCGATTGCGATTCAATGTTGGACAGCGCTTCAGGATGAAATTAGTATTATGCCTTGTGCAGCAAATGCCATGTTGATTGATGAAGGAATTCCTGTTGTTTGTGAAACAGATATTCATGGAGCAATTTCTTGTTTATTAATTGAAGCAGCAAATGTAGGTAAGAATAAAAGCTTTTTTGCCGATTGGACTGTTCGTCATCCAGATAACGAAAATGGGGAATTACTCCAACACTGTGGTTTATTTCCGTTTTCCGTTGCGAAAGAAAAACCAGCAATTGGCTATCCGCTAGCATTTGACTCACCAGGAGCAGTAGAAGCAGAAGCAAAAGGTGGGGAACTGACTTTATGCCGTTTTGATGGTGACAACGGTGAATACTCCTTGTTACTAGGTAAAGCTAAAGGTATTGATGGGCCTTACACAAAAGGAACATATCTTTGGATTGAGGTAGACAATTTGAAACGATTAGAGGAAAAAATTGTTTCAGGACCATATATTCATCATGTTAGTGGCATCCATGCAGATGTGGTCTCAATTCTGTACGAGGCATGCAAATATATTGGCGTAAAGCCAGACCTCTATGACCCGATTGAAGAAGATGTAAAAGCTTATTTACGGGGTGAATAGAGAAAGGAGTAAAAAATGAGTGAATTAAAGATGAAATCGTTTGAAATTAGAAAAGATGTTATAAAAATGATTTACGATGCAAAAACAGGACATACTGGTTCAGATTTATCATGCGCGGATATTCTTGTGGCACTATACTATGGCGGGATGAATATTAATCCGGATAATCCTGATGCATTAGACCGTGATCGCTACGTCCAAAGTAAAGGCCATGCTGTCGAAGTTCTTTGGGCGGTTTTGGCAGATAAAGGATTTTTTGCAAAAGAAGAATTGGGTACTTTCTCCGCATTTGGCTCTCGTTTTATCGGACATCCAAATAATAAAGTTGCAGGAATTGAAATGAACACAGGTTCGCTTGGGCATGGATTATCGGTTTCTGTGGGTATCGCATTAGCCGCTAAAATGGATGGGAAAAGTTATCACACCTATACACTAATGGGAGACGGAGAACTTGCGGAAGGGTCCGTTTGGGAAGGCGCGATGGCTGCGGCAAATTACAAGTTAGATAATTTAACAGCCATTATTGATCGAAACTCCTTACAAATTTCTGGTCGCACGGAGGATGTCATGAGCGTGGAACCTTTGGCAGATAAGTGGCGCGCATTTGGTTGGGATGTTATCGAAGTAGATGGAAACAATCCGGATAAACTACAAGCACTTTTTAAAACAGTGAATAAAACTGGAAAACCTCGTCTAATTATTGCGAAAACAATTAAAGGTTATGGCATTAAAATGGCTGAAAATGTTGCTAAATGGCATCACTATGTACCAAGCCGTGAGGAATACGAAATAGCAATGAAAGATTTAGAGGAAAGAATGGAGGCGTGTCGTCATGAATAAAATCGCGAACCGCCAAGTAATGTGTGAGGTTTTAATGAAAGAAGCAGCTCGTAACGATAGCAATTTAGTTGTATTAACAAGTGATTCAAGAGGATCTGCTTCGCTAGGAGCTTTCGCAGAAAAATTTCCAGAACGATTAATTGAAACGGGTATTGCCGAACAAAATATTGTTGGAATTGCAGCAGGATTAGCACACAGTGGCAAACGAGCTTTTGTTGCTTCACCTGCGTGTTTCCTGAGTATGCGTAGTATTGAACAGGTGAAAGTAGATGTGGCTTATTCAGACACGAATGTAAAATTGATTGGCATCAGTGGTGGTGTCAGTTATGGTGCACTTGGTATGAGCCATCATTCGCTTCAAGATATTGCAGTTACTAGAGCGATTCCTAATTTAGAAGTCATTCTACCTGCAGATCGCCTAGAAACAGAGGCTGTTTTTGACTATTTGCTTCAATCAAATCGACCGGCATATGTTCGTCTTGGAAGAAATGCGGTAGAAGATTGTTACATCGAAAAACCAGTATTTCAAATTGGGAAAGCTGGGACCCTTAGAGAAGGGGACGATGTGTCAATTTTAGCAACTGGCGAAATGGTACGCGTCGCACTTGATGCAAGCGAAGAATTAAAGTTAAAAGGAATTAGTGCACGCGTATTGAATTTTTCAACAATCAAACCGTTTGATAAAGGAGTAGTAGAAGCGGCATTAGCTGAAACAAAACTACTTATTAGTATGGAAGAACATAGTATTTATGGGGGGTTAGGTGCAGCAGTGAGCGAAGTGGTAAGCAGTTTTTCAACAAGTATTCGTCATTTGATTTTAGGAATTCCGGATGAACCTGCAATTGCTGGAACAAGCCAAGAAATTTTCGCTTATTATGGTTTATCTGCTACTGGAGTTGCTGATATTATCATGAAAAACCTACCAATTATTGGAGACGAAAAAAGATGAAGAAACATTATCAAATCGCCATTGATCAAAGCACATCCGGCACAAAAGTATTATTGTTTAAAGCAGGGGAACTTGTGGACCGTTTGGATAAAAAGCATCAACAACTTTATCCACACAAAGGTTGGGTGGAGCATAATCCCATTGAAATTTGTCAAAATGTCCGTACATTAATTGCGGACATCTTGGCAAAACATAATATAGTCGCAGCAGAAATTGAACGACTAGCTTTGACGAATCAACGTGAAACAATTGTGGCTTGGGATAAACAAACTGGAAAACCGCTATATAATGCGATTGTATGGCAATGTAATCGAACAAAAAAAATTTGCGAAACATTAAAAGAAGCTGGCTGCGAAAAACGAATTAAACAAATTACCGGACTGAAAATTGATTCTTATTTTTCTGCTCCTAAAATGAAGTGGTTGTTGGAAAATATTTCAGCAGTGAGGGATGCAGCGGGTCGTAATCAATTAGCGTTTGGCACAATGGATGCTTGGGTGTTATTTTCGCTTACAGATGATAGTAACTATTTCACAGATCGAACGAATGCTAGTCGTACACTCCTTTATGATATTCGGAAAAATGATTGGTCAGATGAGCTACTCGAACTTTTCGGAGTCGCGCGTGATCATTTACCAGAAGTGAAGCAGTCTGTTGGGGATTTTGGAAGCTATCTGGGGATACCAATTCGTAGTGTAATGGCTGATTCAGAAGCGGCACTTTATGGACAAGGTTGTTATACATTTGGGGGAGTAAAGGCGACGCTTGGGACGGGATGTTCTGTTATGATGCAAATTGGTGAGAGGCGACTACCTGAAAATGAAGCTATTTTGACGACTCTTGCCTGGGATAATGCAGGTGTCAATCAGTTTGCATTAGAAGGAATCATTCGTTCTTGTGGAGACACATTAGTTTTTTTATCCGAGCAATTAGAACTCTTTAAGGATTATCATACAGCTTGTAAGCAAGCATTTCAATTACCGTCCAATGAGGGCGTTGTACTAATTCCTGGTCAATTAGGATTAGGTGCGCCTTATTGGAATCTAGATATACAAGCAGAAATTATCGGACTCACGCGAGAACATACAAAATGGCATATTATTCGTGCTGGTTATACAAGTATTGCATTTCAAATTAAGGCTGTTATCGACCAAATGGAGTTAATGACAGGTCAAAATATTAAGCGCTTACAAGTGGACGGTGGATTAACAAAGCAACCTGAGTTGATGCAATATTTAGCAAATGTTTTAAATGCAGAAGTGGCAGTCAGTCCTGTAGAAGAACTTTCAGCAATGGGTGTAATAAAAATTGCTGAAATTAAATCACGAGAAAAGAGAAAGCTAGCAAAGTTGTATCATCCAGATATCACTCATAAAAATGCCTTAGACGATTTTCGAAATTGGGAAAAACAAGTGAAAAACAGTATTCTAAAATTACAGAAGGTGAGGAATTTTAAATGAATAATTCGGATCTTGCGAAAGAGGTTGTAAAGCTTGTTGGTGGAAAAGAGAATATTTTGAGTGTGATTCATTGTGTCACACGGCTACGATTTAAGTTACGTGATGAAAAACTAGCAGATACAGAAAAAATCAAAGCGTTACAAGGTGTTATGACGGTTGTGAAAAGTGGCGGGCAATACCAAGTGGTTATCGGTGATCATGTCAGTTATGTTTATGATGAGGTCATTCAAGTTTTAGGGATTAAACCAGATGATGTACCACAAGATGATTCTGAACAAGAACACAAAAGTATTTTTAATAAGTTTGTTGAATTGATTTCAGGAATTTTTATGCCAGTACTGGGTCTAATGGCAGCTTCAGGTATTCTGAAAGGTTTCCTAACAGCCGCAGTCACAACGGGATTAATTGATACCTCTGCTGGTATTTACGAAGTTCTTTACGCGGCAAGTGATGCGCTCTTTTACTTTATGCCAATTATACTTGGCTTTTCAGCTGGGAAAGTATTTAAAGCGAATCAATACCTTTCTGCTGCAGTCGGTGCATCGCTTGTTTACCCAACACTTGTTGAAATGTATAGCAATGGAGCACATTTAACATTTCTACATATTCCAGTTATTTTAATGAACTATACAATGTCTGTTATTCCTGTTATTTTAGCTATTTACTTTATGAGTAAACTGGAAAAAGTATTAGTAAAATTTATTCCGAAAAGTTTACAATTGATTTTTGTCCCTCTATTGCTACTTTTAATTGTGGTCCCTGTATCTCTAATTATCATCGGGCCTGTTTCAACATATGCTAGCCAACTACTTGCAAAAGGAGCATTGGCACTTTATTCGCTTAGTCCGATGATCGCAGGGTTCTTCCTGGCTGGTATTTGGCAAGTGGCTGTTATGTTTGGACTACACTGGGCATTTATACCGATTTTCATTAATAATATTTCTGTTTTAGGATACGATCCAATTAATGCAATGCTTTATTGTACTGTATTTGCGCAAACTGGTGCGGTTATGGCAGTGATGCTTAAAACCCGAAACCAAGAATTGCGTTCACTTTCTGTAACCGCAACTATTTCTGGATTTTTAGGAATCACGGAACCAGCAATTTATGGGGTAAACTTGCCGTATAAAAAACCATTTATTATGGCTTGTGTTGGATCGGCCTTTGGTGGTGCAATTGCAGGTATGAGTGCTGCGAAAATGTTTGGTGGCTTCGCGTCTGGTGGGATTTTCGGTATTCCGATGTTCATTAATCCAGATGGAATAGGCTGGGATTTCTGGGGATTTTTAATTTCGCTAGTGGTAGCTTTCAGCATCGCATTGATTTTAACTTATTTCTTTGGATTTAAAGATAAAGTGGTAGAGGAGGTAGTAATCCAAACAGGAAAAGTAGCGACATTGGACGAAACTATTTATAGCCCGCTTCAAGGTGAATTAATGGCGTTAAATGATGTAAAAGATGAAGTGTTCTCAGGTGGTATAATGGGAGCGGGAGTAGCAATTCTTCCTACGAGTGGCGAAATTTGTGCTCCATTTGATGGAACAGTACTTAGTGTTTTTAAGACCAAGCATGCAATAGGTTTGATTTCTAAACAGGGAGTCGAGTTGTTAATTCATGTTGGACTTGATACAGTTAATCTAAACGGTCATTTTTTTGATATTAAAGTGAGCGAATCAGAAGAAGTAAAAAAAGGCGATTTGTTAGGAACATTTGATTTGAATGAAATAAAAAAAGCTGGCTACGATGCTACCACACCAGTCATTGTAACGAATAGTGCCGCACTGGCCGATGTTATTACATTAAACCTTGGGAAAAATGTAGATAATAACCAAAAGATTTTAGAAGCAAAGGCTTAGTATAGAAAGGGTGAAAAAAATGTTAACACAAAGTGCTGATAAGCGTCGAATAGAGAAAAATGGTGAACCTTTTTTCTACCTCGCAGATACAGTTTGGAGTGCATTTACGAATATTGATTTAACCGATTGGGCCTACTACTTAAAAGTCCGAAAAGAGCAAGGTTTTAATGTGCTGCAAATCAATATTTTGCCACAATGGGATCGAAGCGTACTAGAAAGTATTCAAGAGCCATTTGGTATAAGTGAAGGCTTTTTCGATTTACAGTCTAAAAATGAAGCTTACTTTAAACATGCAGAAAAAATGTTAGAAATGGCAGTAAATCAAGGTTTTACTCCAGCGCTCGTTTTGCTATGGTGTAATTATATTCCGGAGACGTGGGGGGCGAAATTTGGTACCAGTCCGCTGTTTCGAAAAGAAGACATTAAATCTTATACGGAAATGATGTTGGGACATTTTGATCAATTCAACCCCATTTATATCATTAGTGGGGACACGGATTTCCCAACGGAAACTGTAGCAGATTATTATTTAGAAGCTTTAGAAACTGTTTCTAAAAAAGCACCGCAAGCACTGAAAGTTTTGCATATTTGCGGTCGTTTAAAAGAAATCCCTGAAAAACTACAAACACATCCAGCTCTCGATTTGTATTTTTATCAATCTGGACATAATTCTGAGCATCAAGCAATGACCTATACATTGGCAGAACATTTTAGCCAGTTAGAGCCAATGAAGCCAGTTATCAATTCAGAACCGTGCTACGAATTAATGGGATATAGTCGACAAAAATACGGTCGTTTTAA
Organism: Listeria ivanovii subsp. londoniensis; assembly: GCF_000763495.1. GTDB lineage: Bacteria > Bacillota > Bacilli > Lactobacillales > Listeriaceae > Listeria > Listeria londoniensis. Next base: position 1,211,130 of record NZ_CP009576.1, read on the forward strand.
CCGAGAAGATGTGCGGAAAGCTGCTTGGCAAAGTGTTTTATCTGGTGCTATAGCTGGTATTACTTATGGGGCGCACGGCATTTGGAGTTGGCATGAAGAAGGGAGTACATTTGGATCAGCGCTCGGTGAAGGATTTGTTTCTCCATTTAACTGGCGACAAGCACTTCATTTTGATGGTGCAACAGATTATGCATTTCTAAAATCCTTTATTTTAGCTAATGATTTAACAACACTTAAACCAATAAATTTAGTCTTAAATCGAACTTCAGAAATTCGAGCAGCAGAGACCGAAAAATTAGTTATTGTTTATGTGCCATCAAATGTCCCTATTTATCTGAAAGGGCAATTTACTTCTGTAGATGATTATGCTATTGATTTGGAGCAAGGTAAGAAGATTGGTCTTACAAAAGTACTTCATGAAGCAAAAACAGAAATTCAGATGACACCTTTTTTAAAAGATAGTTTATATATACTTCATCAATAAATCCTAATTTCTTTCTAGAAAAAAATTTTATTTTGCCAGCTAATAATTAAAGCGAGGTAACTATTTAAGTGTTGCCTCGCCTTTTGCTGTGTCTAAACTACTGGTTTCTTTATTCGTTAAATCTTTTTTTATAAATTTCAACTGTGCAACAATGATAATACTAATAATAACCAGTAAATACCAACTCGTGATTTTCGAAGCATGTACTGGATGCCAAGTGACGAGCTGGTCTGGATAAGCCCAAGCACCGTAGAAACTTGCGATATTTTCTGCTAGATAAATAAAAAAAGCGATACATAAAAAAGAGAACGATAATGGCATTTTTAGCTGTGTAGAACTAACTTTAAAGTGGACATAGGTTTTTCGGAAAAGTACTAGAACTAAAACTATTAAAATCCAACGAAAATCCATGATAAAATGATGCGTAAAAAAATTACCATAAATTGCCACACATAATGCGGTAATAAGCCAAATATTCGGCCAGTTAGTCATCTGTAAATCGAATCGTTTCCACGCCTGACAAATGTAGCTCGCAATACTGGAATACATAAAACCACTATAAAGCGGGACTCCCAATATTTTCGTGAAACCTGGTTCTGGATAACTCCAAGATCCCATATGTACTTTATAAATTTCAAGAACAAGCCCAATCACATGAAAAATCATAATGACTTTAAGTTCATCCCAGGTTTCCAAGCCAAATTTAATTAACAGCAACTGAGCGATAATACAAATCAACAAAAGTAAATCATAACGAGTAATAAAAGGAATATCTAGCAATTTTGTTAGTGCGAGTGAAATAAAAATAATTCCTGGGAAAATACAACAAAGCGCTTGTTTCCAAGTAAAAGTCCAAAGTAAGTGGAAAAATGCCATTCAAAAACCTCTTCTCATTCTTTTCTTTAGTTTACCAAAAAAGTCTAAAGAAATGGACAAGAAAAGGTTAATTTAGTTCGTGTTGGTAATTCACATTTCGAAAGGGCTGCTCATTTTCAAAAAATAATGAGGCAGAATCAAGCTCTTTAAGTAGCGCGAATACTCGATGCTCCTTATTTTGAAGTAGTTTGGTTAGTGGAAGAATTGCATAAGGGATATTGGCAACTAAATAATGGTTTGCTTGTTTTGTTTTTGCGAAGCAGTTTGGATGTGCCGCGAGTTGTACTAATTCACGGCCGGTTAAATCAGGCATGTCAGTTGGAAGTACAAGGAAATTCGCTTGCTTGTATTGTTTGGCAGCAAGCATCGCCGCATAAATGCCACCAAGCGGTCCATAATCTAAGTAAGTAGGATCATCTGGAACTACTTGGATAGTTGCTGCATCTCGAAATAAAATGGTTAACTCTTTGTAATTTGCTTCGTTAGCAGAAATAAAAATTTGCACGCAATAAGGCACTAATTTGTTAACAGTCATTTCTATCCAAGTTTTTCCAGAAGCCTTATCTCGGAAAAAGGCTTTCGGCTCGCCAAAACGACTTGATTTTCCACCGGCAAGAATGATACCAACATTAACTTTTGCGTTTTTCAAGTCGTCCATCTCGCATCACCAAAATCTCCTCTGTCATCATTTCTGCTTCCGAGACATAATGTGTGACAAAAATAACCGGAATGTGAAAATCTTTTGCCATTTGTCCAACTAGTTTCATACAAATCAGTCGTGTTTCTTCATCCAAGCCATTAAACGGTTCATCAAGTAAAAGTAATTTTGGTTCGATAATCATTGCTCGAGCCATAGCAACACGCTGTTTTTCGCCACCAGAAAGTTTTTGAACAGAAGAATAAAGTAAATGCGATATTTGCAAATAATCACTCATTTTCCTTACTTGTTGCTGAATTTCCAGTTGTTCTTTTTTCTTCTTTTTTCGAATCTTTAGCCCAAAAGCAATATTTTCATAGACATTCATATTAGGGAATAGAGCGAGATTTTGGAATAAATAACCTACTTTTCGCTCTGTAGCAGGGAGATGCAGTGAGATAGTAGAATCATCCCAAGGTGTTCCGTCGAAGTCAATCGTACCACCATCAATTGTTTTAAGACCACTCACGCATTGGAATAAAGTAGATTTCCCAGAACCGCTAGCCCCCATCATTGCTGTAACAGGTTGGTCAAAGGTGTAGTCGATATTTAAGTCGTGAAAAGGAAGTTTTTTATGAAATTGTAATCGAAGCATGCTACATCCCCCTCATCAATTGGGTTTGGCGTACGGTAAGAATATGAATAACTAGTAGCGCAAAGACCCCAATAATTACATTAATTAATCCTAGGTAGATTGCCGTCCGCATATCACCTTGCTGCACCATGAAATAAATACTAGAAGCAATCGTATCGGTTTTTCCTTCAATATAACCAGCCACCATCAAACTTGCTCCAAATTCTCCCATCGCACGACAAAAGCTAAGTAAAACACCAGCTAAAATAGGTTGCCAGCAATTGGGTAAAATAATCTTCTGGAAAATTTGTTTTTTATTGGCCGACAGAGTTTCTGCTGCCCATACTAACTCATGATCAATCGATAGAAAAGCAGATTTTAGCCCTTGATACATAATAGGTAAAATAATAATCGTCGTTGCGACAATCGCTCCACTAAGTGAAAAAATAAAACTAAAATCAAATGTATTCCATAAAACCCCACCAACGAAATCATTTCGTCCTAAAATATTTAACAATACCAGACCAACCACAGTTGGCGGCAAGACAAGTGGTAGTAGAATCAGTATTTCCACGATTAATTGAAAGCGAGATTTTCGACCAGCAAAATAATAACTAAGTGGCAACATCGTAATAAATGCTATAAATGTTGAAATAGTGGCAACGAGTAAAGTATGCCAAACAGATGTAAACATAAAATTCCTCCCGGGTAACCTCTTATACTCCTATTATTATTGTTCTCTCTGGTATAAATTGTCAAACTTAAGTACAATAAATTTATACAAAAGGGGAGATGTAAGATGAAAAAAATAGGATTCATTATAACTTGCGGATTATTACTACTACTAACAGCATGTGGTAGCAATCAAAAAGAGATAAAAACAACCACCATACATATTTCCGCAGCAGCAAGTTTGAAAGATACTATAGATGAAGTGAAACCACTTTTTGAAAAAGAATATCCAAGCATCAAATTATCTTTTGACTTTGGTGGATCTGGACAAATTCGTGAACGTGTAGAAAGCGGAGCACCCATTGATGGCGTGCTTTTAGCTAGTAAAAAAGATACCGATACCTTGTTGGAGCAAGATTTGGCTGAGCAAGAGCGTGAATTCGCTAGTAACCAACTAGTGTTAATTAAGCCAAAGAACATGAAGGTAGCGACTAATCAAAACTTAGAGCAACTACTTAATCATGCCGATAAAATTGCTATTGGTGACCCAGAATCCGTCCCAGCTGGTGCCTATGCAAAACAAACACTAGAAAATCTACAACTTTATGATGCAGAAAAAGCGAAACTAGTGCTTGCGACAGATGTTCGACAAGTATTATCTTATGTAGAGGCTGGGAATGCGGATGCTGGTTTTGTATACCAAACAGACGCACTGCTAAGTAAAAAAGTTCAAGTATCAGCTAAAATAGATGCCAAATTGCATGATCCAATTGCTTATTACAGCGCTCAAGTTAGTAATTCAGAACAGAAAAAAGCAACAATAACTTTCTTAGACTTTATGAATAAACAAGAAGCGCAGAAAATTCTCGGAAAATATGGATTCCAATCAGCTAATTAATGAGAAGTCGCTTTGCTTTTTAAAATGAGAAAACTCCTGTATATTGGTACTAAAGAAAACGCATACATAGTTTTGGATAGAAGGGAAGTGCGCCCAGATGATTGAAAAAAGAAGCACCATCAAAATGGAACAAGCAAGAGAAATTTTATGCAACCAGATTACACCCCTTCCAGTGGTGAAGGTAGGGATTGGAAGTGCGTTACATCAAGTTTTGCAAGAACCGATTTTTGCCCCCTTTCCAGCTCCTTATTTTCGGCGTTCGGGATATGACGGATATGCTATTACAGAAATTGATGATGAAAATTATCCTATCACCTTACGAGTGGTTGCGGAAGTTCCTTGCGGGGCAACATATGATAAACCACTTGCACCAGGTGAAACTGTCCGAATAATGACAGGGGCAAAGGTACCAACAGGCGCGAGCAAAATTATCATGCTTGAACAATCAAAAGAAACGACCAATAAAAATGAAATTACACTATTAAATACACAACCAACTAGTAATATTACAGAAATTGGTGCAGAATTTGCGAAAGGGGATTTACTTTTAGACCGTGGTCATACGCTAAATGCTGGTTCGATAAGCTTACTTGCTTCTTTTGGGATTAATGAGGTGCAAGTTATCAGGAAACCGAAAGTAGCTATTTTATCAACTGGCAGTGAGTTGGTGACTGCTGGAAATGCACTTCCAGATGGGAAAATATACAATAGCAATCAGCCATTGCTTGAAAATCTTTTACAACTGTTCCATGCTGAAATTTGTGCTACAGAACAGTTGCCAGATAATTATCTTGATACCAAAAGACGATTGCTTGAACTGACAGAAATTGCTGATTTGATAATTACGACAGGTGGAGTTTCGGTAGGAGATTTTGATTTCATGGCAGATATCGCCAAACAAGAAGCGGAATTACTGTTCAATAAAATTCAAATGCGTCCAGGTAGTCCAACGACTGGGATGTGGTTAAATGATACATTAATTGTTGCGCTTTCTGGAAACCCAGGCGCTTGTTTTACGGGATTTTATTTATTAGTGGAGCCTGTACTTGCTACTTTAATGGGGAAAGAACTGACTGCAACAAAACACGTCCAAGCAAAAATGGCGACGGATTATCCGAAAAATAATGGTTTTGACCGGTTTTTGCGAGGGACTTACCAGCTTTCAGAGAATGGCGAGTATTTAGTAAAACCAGTAGGAAGCGATATGTCGAGTGCACTTGGAAATTTACATTTGACAACTTGTTTGCTTAAAATCCCACGCGGGAAAGTTGGGAAATTTACCGGAGAAGAGGTAGAAACATGGCTACTATCCTCCAAATAATTGGCTTTAAAAATAGTGGGAAAACGACTTTGCTTAATGCGTTAATTAAAGCCAGCCGTAAAGAAAATTATACAGTTTCTGCTATAAAACATGATGCGCATGATTTTTCTATAGATCACGCAGGAACAGATTCTTTTTCCTTTCAAGAAAGTGGTGCAGAAGCGGTGGTTATCGCTAATTCTCGCCGATATGCTGTGATGGAACAGGCAGGAATAGACTTAAAAACGGCCATTCAAAAATTGCCTAAATCGGATATCATTTTGATAGAAGGATACAAACAAGGCCCTTTCCCCAAAATTGTACTTGTCCGTGAAAAAGGAGAAATCGAACAATTAAAAGATAGCAAAGCCGTACATAAAATTGCGACTCGTCATTTGGAATTACAGGAAGAAGCCATTTTTATTGGTGAGGAAACCAAGTTAACTCAATTTGCGGAAATGATTATCAAGGAGTTTTTACAATGAAATATATCGCGCTTCAGCAAGAAAAAATCGAAATTCAAGCACTTTCTGAAAAGCTTATCAATAAAGAGCATGGTGGCATCAATATTTTTATTGGGACAATCCGCGAATGGACGGGGAATATTCAAACCGAAGAAATTCGTTATACTGCCTATGAAGAAATGGCGCTCAAAGAATTAACCAAACTAGCTGATGAAGTGAAAGCAGAATGGACGGCCGATGTTGTGATTGTCCACCGACTAGGGTTACTCCAGCTAACAGATATTGCCGTTTTTATTGGTGTTTCCACGCCCCATCGCGCAGCTTGTTACGAGGCATCTCGATATATTATTGAGCGATTAAAAGAACGAGTACCTATTTGGAAAGAAGAAAAAGATATAGATAAAACGAGGTGGGGTGGTGCCAGTGCTAACAACCATTAAATTTTTCGCTTTTTTAGCAGAGAAAACAAATAAAACGGAAGTAAAGTTAAACTTGCAGCAATGTCGAACGGTTGGTGAAGTGCGGGAACTGATTAGCAGCGAATTTCCAGAGATTGCTATAGACCTGTCTACTTGCATGCTAGCTGTTAATATGGAATTTCAACAAGATCAGGATGTTTTACCTGAGAAAATAGAGGAAATAGCCGTTATTCCGCCAGTTAGTGGTGGGTGAGAAAGGAGGCGGAAAATGGGAAACGATGATTTAACTCATTTTAACGAAGAAAAACGAGCGAAAATGATAGATGTAACTGCAAAATCAGAAACAAAACGCCGGGCTATTGCTAGCACTACAATCCATATGAACGAAGAAACTTTAGCAAGAATTCATGCAGGTAAGATAGAAAAAGGGGACGTCCTAGCAGTTGCTCAAGTAGCAGGAATTATGGCTGCTAAAAAAACGAGCGAACTAATCCCGATGTGTCACCCGATTATGACAACAAAAGCAGATATTTCTTTTCAAGATGATGCTAAAAACAAACTAACGATTATTTCGGAAGTGGTCACTGTTGGTAAAACTGGTGTGGAAATGGAAGCTCTTACCGCCGTCACAGTTGCTGCGCTAACGATTTATGACATGTGTAAAGCGATGGATAGAGGAATGCGTATAGAGCAAACTTATTTAGTAGAGAAAACTGGCGGTAAAAGTGGGATATTTAAAGCAGAAATGTAACTATTTTGTAGGATAGGAGTTTTGGTTTATGCAATTATTAACGGATAAATTTGGGCGAGTACATGATTATATTCGCATTTCAGTAACAGATCGGTGCAATTTAAGGTGTGTCTATTGTATGCCCGAAGAAGGCCTGACATTTTTGCCCCATGAAAAAGTGCTATCCAAAGATGAAATTGTTGGTTTCATGGAAATAATGGTGAAATTTGGTATAAAAAAGGTGCGTATCACTGGTGGAGAGCCATTACTTAGAACGGATATTGTCGAAATTGTTCGTGGCTTAGGGGCGATTCCGGAAATCGAGGATATTTCGATTACGACTAATGCAATGTATTTAGCGAAAAAAGCAGAGGCACTCAAAGAAGCTGGTCTTACCCGAGTGAATATCAGCTTGGATTCCCTTCATGCAGATCGTTTCCAAGCAATCACGCGCGGGGGACGTTTACAAAAAGTATTAGATGGCATTCAAAAAGCTGAAGAGGCTGGCTTATTTCCAATTAAATTAAATGTTGTGTTAATTAAAGGTCAAAATGATGATGAAATAACCAATTTCCTTCAATTTACTAAAGATAAAGATATTAATATTCGCTTTATTGAATATATGCCAATTGGACATGCGGGAACAAGTTGGAAAGAAAAATATCTTTCGCTGGATACAATTTTTGAAGCATGTAAAGAAGCTGGGTTTGTGTACGAACCAGTTGATACGATTCGCGGCAACGGTCCTTCTGAAAATTTTCGAATAGAAGGAGCCAAAGGAACATTTGGAGTTATTCATCCAGTTAGTGCCCGTTTTTGCGATAGTTGCAATCGACTTAGACTAACTGCAGATGGCTATATTAAAGCTTGTTTATACTGGGATGAAGAAATGAATATTCGCCCTTTCATTAATGAACCAGTCAAATTAATGCAACTTGTCCAAAAAGCAATTGATAACAAGCCGGAAAACCATGAAATGGCGCTTAAATTGCAAGATGAAGTACAATCCAATAAACCAACTTGGCGTCGAATGAGCCAAATTGGTGGTTAAACAAAAAATCCGACTCGCACAAGTCGGATTTTTATTTTTGCCGTTCTGCTATTAAATGAGGAAGTTCAGGGATAATTAGTCTTTCCATAGCTAGGCGACATGCGTTGGTTGAGCCCGGCAAAGCGAATACTAACAAGCCGCTTTGCGAAAACCCAGCAAATGCACGTGATACCATCGCTCGACTACCGATTTCTTCATAACTAAGCATCCGAAACAATTCACCAAATCCGGGAATTTCTTGTCGGATTATCGAGAATAACGATTCATAAGTTACATCGCGCTTAGCAATCCCTGTTCCTCCATTTGTGATTAAACAAAAGGGTTCACTGGCAGCTAGTTTTTTCACTTTTTGTAAGATTAAATCGGGATTGTCAGGAACAACCACGCGGGATAATACTTGATGACCAGCTGCTTCTAATTGTGTTTGAATTAACCGTCCACTCGTATCAGTCTCTATATCTCTCGTATCACTAATCGTCAAAATACTACAAGTAGTAGAAATAAATGTTTTTTGTTCCATCATGTGCTCCTTTAATTAAAAAATAGCTGATAAATTTTTGTTGCTTCTGTGATATTTTCTGTACCATGAAGTAACACACGTCCGTTTTTAAAAATAACAAACTGATACGTTTGGTAATCAAAGCTGAGAACGGCGGGATTTTCATTATAAGTAATTTGTTCTTCTTTAAGTCGTTGTTTGATTGCTTCATAATTACTTTTTTGTGTTAAGTGAAATTGAACCGTATCTCGACCGCAGAGTGCAACTGCTTTTTTAGAAAATGGTTTCTCAAAAGTAGCTTGAGAGGAACATCCAGAACAATTGGACCGCTTGTTTACTTGAAGTGAGCGAAACGTGAATTGCCAATTATCTACTTGGTAATATGTATTTGTTGCAAAATCTGGCTTTAAAATCATTTGGGTAAGGAGCGAAACTTGCATGCCGGCGATAATAGGTATAAGCGCGCCATCCACGCCAATGACATCGCAACTCGCAGTATTGATTTGTGGTAAATCACCGAGTAAACAGAGTAAACAAGCAGAGTTTGGTGGGATAATCGGCATGATATTCGCATAATTGCCCGCACAAGAAGTGAAAATCCAGGGAATTTGATAGTTAAAAGCAAACTGATTCAGCACTTCTCGCGTTGTAAAATTATCCGTGCAATCTAAAATATAGTCAACTTTAGTAGCAAAAGTAGCTAGACTCTCCGAAGTCACATCATCCACTAGATAATCGATTTCAATCTCGCTATTAATTAAACGGAGTGCTTTGCATGCTGCGTATGCTTTGGCTTGTTTTTCAAGTGCATCTTTTTCTGTGAAAAGGGATTGGCGTTGCAAGTTGCTCCACTCCACATAATCACGGTCTATTAAAAATAGTTTTCCGAATCCCATTCGTGCGCAAATTTCAGCCGCATAGGAACCGATTGCACCAACACCAACAATTAAAATCGTTTTAGTTAATAGTTTAGCTTGGCCAGATTTTCCAATAGTTGTAACACGCATTTGTCGATCATAGCGTTCCAAGTTCTCACCTTCTTTCTATTATATTTTACCAGAAAATAACGAAAAGAGCCTGTAAAAGTAGTTTTGATTTATGTTTGCAATTTGTCGCGGCTATCTTCTATAATGAGTAAAACATACTAAAAATTAGAGGTGCAAACTATGAAGCAGAAACTAGAAACATCTAAATTTTATCCTGCCTCCCCAGTCTTTGTTTTAACCTATTTAAATGAAGAGGGAAAGCCACAAATGTCAACGGGATCATCCTCTTATACACTTGGAAATACGATTGTTATTGGTGTATCAGCAGAAAGCAATGCGAGTAAACAGTTGTCTGCTCAGAAAAGATTCGCACTTCAATTTCCCAACACAAAGCAGTTCGCGCTAATTGAGCAAGGCGGATTTTCTTCAGGAAAACGACAAGATAAAATTACTGCTCATCAAATCCAATTAACAGGCAGTGAGAATGGAGGAGTTCCATACATAGACAGTTGTCCGATTGTTTTTGAATGTCAGGTGAAGCAAACTGTGTCAGACGGAGAATATCATACCATTTTTGCAGAAATTAAAACTCGCCTAATGGAATCAGCGCTTATAGATGATGAAGGAAACTTTATTCATGAGGAACTAGATTTGGTCCTTTTTTCGGGTGATGCAAACGAACGTAAATACCGTCAGCTAGCAAATACACTGGAAACTGTTGGTGGTCATTAAAGCTAATAGAAAACCCCCGCAGAATTTTTCTACAGAGGTTTTCTAATTTAACCAAATACATCCACATCCGGTGGCAAGTAAGAGGGATTTTCTTTATTAATATGGTCATAAAACATAATTCCATTCAAATGATCTATTTCGTGTTGAACTACAATAGCGGGGTAGCCTTTGAAACGTAATTTTAATGGTGCGCCATCTTCATCAAAAGCATCGATAGTAACACGTTCACTACGAACAACATAACCCGGAACTTCACGGTCGACAGAAAGGCAACCTTCTCCGCCAGAAAGACAGGCTTGTTGAACAGAGTGACTACGGATTTTTGGATTATAAAGCACATAACTATAAAGTCGATCTTTTTCATCATGGACATGAATCGCTAAAAAACGCTTTGTTACGGCAAGTTGAGGTGCAGCAATTCCAACACCACCACGCAAGCCATATTTTTCAGCAACTTCTTCATCTTGACTATTAATTAGAAATTCGAGCATCTCGCGCCCTAATTTTTTTTCCTCATCTGAAAGCGGAAATGTCACTTCACTAGCAACCTTACGTAGCGCCGGGTGACCTTCTCGTACAATATCGTCCATCGTAAGCATGATTTGATTCTCTCCTGTTCTTTAATAACATATCTTTATTTTAACAAAAGAACGAAAAAAAAGGAATGAAAGATTACTTTCTAATAAAAAACAACGTATCAATAGGGCTAAAGACATATTTGTTAAAAATAAGAAAGTTTTAAAAACGAACAATACAACGGTATATCCAGAAAATGTTCGTATAAACTAAACGATTAAAAATTTAATATGTTTGTGAATTCACAAACTATATAGAAGTTGCAAACAAAAAGTCAAAATAGGTGTGATAATGCGAGAATTGCAATATTATATAACAGTTTGCTTCTGTTTCATCTTTTTTTAATACAGAAGTGGAAAGCGAATGATTTAAGTAATAATGCCATTGTAAGCGATAAAATAAATAGAGACCAACTTATTGACTTCATAATCTTGGTAGTGTAAATTAAGAGAGAAGATTAGTGTATTAATATTTTTTGTTTTTTGATTAAAACAGAAATGGCTTAATAATAAAAAGAAAAGTGCTTACTTTTTTACCAAACATTGTGAAAGTTTGATAACATTTTCACATAATTTCTCGGAATCGATGTTTTTATTGCTTTTTTTGTGGTAATAACTGGGAGAGGTGGCGTAACTAATTATAGGATTTTACAGAAAAGCTTCCGGAATTGCTTCTTCTATAGAACAACTTTTCTTTTACTATGCTACTATTATTAATACACAATCAGGATGGCAGCTATAGATACATCCGTTCAGTTGGAATGAGGGACCGGACCAAAAGCGAAATACGCAGCATTCCTGCTAACGAGAAACTAAAGCTGTACAATGTGAATGACGAAAGGGTGGATACGAAATGGCTTCTAAAACAAAGAAGGCTATTATCGACGTAAAGAAACAATTTGAGGCTGTTCATAAACAATTTGAATTGGTTCAAATTTTGAATGAAAAAGGAGAAATCGTAAATCCTGATTTAATGCCGGATTTAACAGATGAAGAGTTAGTAGAATTAATGACTCGTATGGTTTGGACTCGTGTACTTGACCAACGTTCTATCTCACTTAACCGTCAAGGACGTCTAGGTTTCTATGCTCCAACTGCTGGACAAGAAGCTTCTCAACTAGCAAGTCATTATGCACTTGAAAAACATGATTATATTCTTCCAGGATACCGTGATGTGCCTCAACTTATCTGGCACGGACTTCCCCTTACAAAAGCGTTCTTATTCTCTCGTGGACACTTTGTAGGTAACCAATTCCCAGAAGATTTAAATGTATTATCACCACAAATCATCATCGGTGCACAAATCGTGCAAGCTGCCGGTGTTGCTCTAGGTCTTAAAAAACGTAAAAAAGATGCTGTTGTAATCACTTATACAGGTGATGGTGGTTCATCTCAAGGCGACTTCTATGAAGGAATGAACTTTGCTGGTGCTTTCCATGCTCCAGCGATCTTCGTAGTACAAAATAATAAATTTGCGATTTCTACACCTCGTGAAAAACAATCTGCTGCTGAAACATTAGCTCAAAAAGCAGTTGCAGCTGGAATCCCAGGCGTACAAGTTGACGGAATGGATCCACTTGCAGTATATGCTGTAACTAAATTTGCTCGTGAACGTGCAGTTGCTGGTGAAGGCCCAACTCTAATTGAAACAATGACTTACCGTTATGGTCCACATACACTTTCTGGTGATGATCCAACTCGTTACCGTACAAAAGAACTTGACGGAGAATGGGAACTTAAAGATCCAATCGTTCGCTTCCGTACTTTCTTAGAAGGTAAAGGCCTTTGGAATGAAGAGAAAGAAAATGCTGTTATTGATCAAGCAAAAGAAGAAATCAAAGTAGCAATTAAAGAAGCAGACGCTACACCAAAACAAACAGTGACTGATCTTCTTAAAAATATGTACGAAACACCAACTGCTCCAATCAAAGAGCAACTGGCAATCTATGAAGCGAAGGAGTCGAAATAATCATGGCGCAAAAAACAATGATTCAAGCGATTACAGATGCGCTTGCAGTAGAACTTGAAAAAGACGAAAACGTATTAGTTTTTGGGGAAGATGTTGGTAAAAACGGCGGCGTATTCCGGGCAACTGAAGGATTACAAGATCAATTTGGCGAAGAGCGTGTATTTGATACGCCTCTAGCTGAATCTGGTATCGGTGGTCTTGCTATCGGTCTTGCACTTGAAGGTTTCCGTCCAGTTCCAGAAATCCAATTCTTCGGTTTCGTATTTGAAGTAATGGATTCCGTTGCTGGTCAAATGGCTCGTATGCGTTACCGTACAGGCGGAACTCGTACTGCTCCAATTACAATTCGCGCACCTTTTGGTGGTGGGGTTCATACACCAGAAATGCACGCGGACAATTTAGAAGGCTTAATGGCGCAATCTCCTGGTTTAAAAGTGGTAATTCCATCCACTCCATACGATGCAAAAGGTCTTTTAATCTCAGCTATTCGTGATAACGATCCAGTTATCTTCTTAGAACATATGAAATTATACCGTTCTTTCCGTGAAGAAGTTCCAGAAGGCGAATACACAGTAGAAATTGGTAAAGCAGCTGTTCGTCGTGAAGGTACGGATGTTTCTATTATCACTTACGGTGCAATGGTACAAGAATCAATGAAAGCAGCAGAAGCACTTGAAAAAGATGGCGTATCTGTAGAAGTTATCGATTTACGTACAATTAGTCCAATTGATGTAGACACAATTGTCGCTTCTGTTAAGAAAACAAATCGTGCTGTTGTAGTTCAAGAAGCACAAAAACAAGCAGGTATTGCAGCGAACGTTATTGCCGAAATCAATGACCGCGCGATTCTTTCGCTTGAAGCACCAGTTATGCGTGTAGCTGCTCCAGATAGCGTATTCCCGTTTTCTCAGGCAGAAACAGTTTGGTTACCAAATCATAACGATATCATCGAACGTGTAAAAGAAGTTATTGCATTTTAATTTATAATAACCGTTTTAAAACTTATGGGGAGTTTTAGAAGGGGAAAGAAATATTTTTATACTAAGGTTCAGTTTATCTGAACCTTAGAAATTACAGGAGGCTTAATAAAATGGCATATTCATTTAAATTACCGGATATCGGTGAAGGTATCCATGAAGGTGAAATCGTTAAATGGTTTGTACAACCAGGTGATAAAATTGAAGAAGATGAATCCCTATTTGAAGTACAAAACGACAAATCAGTGGAAGAAATCACTTCTCCAGTTTCAGGAACCATTAAAGAAATCAAAGTTGCTGAAGGTACAGTTGCCACAGTCGGACAAGTACTAGTAACATTTGATGGCGTAGAAGGTCACGAAGACGGCGCCGAAGAAGAAAGCGCAGCACCAAAAGCAGAAAACACAGAATCAACTCCTGCACCCGCACAAGCTAGCGGAAAAGGAATTTTTGAATTCAAATTACCAGATATTGGTGAAGGAATTCATGAAGGCGAAATTGTTAAATGGTTTATTCAACCGGGCGATAAAGTAGAAGAAGATCAGTCCATTTTTGAAGTGCAAAACGACAAATCTGTCGAAGAAATTACTTCTCCAGTAGATGGAACGGTTGAAGATATTTTAGTTAGTGAAGGAACAGTAGCAACAGTTGGTCAAGTATTAGTAACATTCGAAGGTGATTTTGAAGGAGAAGCTAGTCATGAATCTACTCCAGAATCTCCAGCAGAAGACGCTGCACTTGCAAACAACGATGCAACTTCCGCACCAGCAACGGGTGGAAACGGAACTCCATCATCTAAAAAAGATCCTAATGGCCTTGTAATCGCAATGCCTTCCGTACGTAAATATGCACGTGAAAAAGGCGTTAATATTGCTGAAGTAGCAGGTTCTGGAAAAAATAACCGCGTAGTTAAAGCGGACATTGATGCTTTCCTAAATGGTGAACAACCAGTTGCAGCAACTACTACTGCGAATGCAGAAGACAAAGCATCTGCTCCAAAAGCAGAAAAAGCGGCTGCGAAACCAGCTGTTGCAAGTTCCGATGCTTACCCAGAAACGCGCGAAAAATTAACACCAACTCGTCGTGCAATTGCAAAAGCAATGGTAAACTCAAAACATACAGCACCACACGTTACTTTAATGGACGAAATCGAAGTAACTGCTTTAATGGCTCACCGCAAACGTTTCAAAGAAGTGGCTGCCGAAAAAGGTATCAAACTTACTTTCTTACCTTATATGGTGAAAGCTCTTGTTGCAACGCTTCGTGACTTCCCAGTGCTTAATACAACTTTAGACGATAAAGCAGAAGAACTTGTCTACAAACATTACTTCAACGTTGGTATTGCAGCAGACACAGACCACGGTTTGTATGTACCAGTAATCAAAAATGCGGATAAAAAATCTGTTTTTGCAATCTCTGACGAAATCAACGAACTAGCTGGAAAAGCACGTGATGGTAAATTAACAGCTGACGAAATGCGCCATGGTTCCGCAACTATTTCTAATATCGGTTCTGCCGGCGGACAATGGTTTACTCCAGTAATTAACTACCCTGAAGTTGCTATTCTTGGCGTTGGTCGTATTGCGCAAAAACCTATCGTAAAAGATGGCGAAATTGTAGCAGCACCAGTACTAGCACTATCCTTGAGTTTTGATCACCGTGTAATTGACGGCGCAACTGCTCAAAAAGCAATGAATAATATTAAACGTTTATTAAACGACCCAGAATTATTACTAATGGAGGTGTAACAAAATGGTAGTAGGCGATTTTCCAGAAGAAAGAGACACCATAGTCATCGGCGCAGGTCCAGGTGGGTACGTAGCCGCAATTCGAGCAGCACAACTCGGACAAAAAGTGACCATTATTGAAAAAGAATATTACGGCGGTGTTTGTTTAAACGTCGGATGTATTCCTTCTAAAGCACTTATCACTGTTGGTCACCGTTTTAAAGAAGCGAACCACTCTGATAACATGGGAATCACAGCTGATAACGTAAGCTTAGATTTCACTAAAGCACAAGAATGGAAAGGAAGCGTCGTTAACAAGCTTACATCAGGAGTTAAAGGCCTTCTTAAGAAAAATAAAGTAGAAATGTTAGAAGGAGAAGCGTTCTTCGTGGATGATCATTCTTTACGTGTGATTCACCCTGATTCCGCTCAAACTTATACATTCAATAACGTTATCATTGCAACAGGATCTCGTCCAATCGAAATCCCTGGTTTCAAATATGGTAAACGTGTATTAAGTTCTACTGGCGCACTTGCCCTAACAGAAGTTCCGAAAAAATTAGTCGTAATTGGCGGCGGATATATCGGAACAGAACTAGGTGGCGCATTCGCTAACTTAGGAACAGAACTTACCATCCTTGAAGGCGGTCCAGAAATTTTACCAACTTACGAAAAAGATATGGTTTCGCTTGTAAAACGTAATCTGAAAAGCAAAAACGTTGAAATGGTTACTAAAGCACTTGCAAAATCTGCTGAAGAAACCGAAAATGGCGTAAAAGTAACATATGAAGCTAACGGAGAAACTAAAACTATCGAAGCTGACTATGTATTAGTAACAGTAGGTCGTCGTCCAAATACAGACGAAATTGGTTTAGAACAAGCAGGCGTAAAAGTAACTGAACGTGGCTTAGTAGAAGTAGACAAACAAGGTCGCTCTAACATTCCAAACATTTTTGCAATTGGTGATATCGTTCCTGGTGTTCCACTTGCTCATAAAGCAAGCTACGAAGCAAAAATTGCTGCTGAAGCAATCGCTGGTGAAAAAGCAGAAAACGACTATACAGCACTTCCAGCTGTCGTTTTCAGTGATCCAGAACTAGCAACAGTTGGTTTGACTGAAAAAGAAGCAAAAGAAAAAGGCTTTGATGTAAAAGCTGCTAAGTTCCCATTCGGCGGTAATGGTCGTGCACTTTCTTTAGATGCACCTGAAGGATTTGTTCGTCTAGTGACTCGTAAAGAAGATGGCCTAGTTATCGGTGCACAAGTTGCCGGAATGAACGCTTCTGATATTATTTCAGAAATCGGCTTAGCAATCGAATCAGGCATTACTGCAGAAGACATCGCACTTACCATTCACGCTCATCCATCACTTGGAGAGTTAACAATGGAAGCTGCTGAACTTGCTTTAGGTCGCCCAATCCACATGTAATACGAAAAAAGCGGAAATATCCATTGATGGGTATTTCTGCTTTTTTTTATGAATGAAAATTTTAGTTCATTTTTTGAAATTAATTACCCGTTTTAGAAAAAAAGTAGTATAATATAAAAGGTGAACTTAACAAGTCAAATCTAATTGAATCAGGTGAAAAAATGGAGAAACAAACAGCAACTTGGAAGAAAGCTCTATTTTGGTGTGGATACGTCATAGCGGGGATTTGCTTTTTATTAACAATCGTTGCTTTTATTGTAGGCTTTATACACCATATGCATGATACAGGTGGATGGCGCTCAGTTATTCAAATTCTTGAAACACCAATCACAGGTTTTATAAAAATGACTGGCGGCTATATTGGAAAAGGAATTTTGGAAGTTATTATCTTAATTATCGTAAGTTATGTACTACCAATTTTTTTCTGTTTTGCAACCTATCGTTTAAAAGCAAAACGGCGTGAAATGGCTTGAAAATAAGATTATTTTGTAAAAAGCAAAGCGAATAGGCTATGCTTTTTATTTATGTGGTCAAGTTAGTTTATTCTAACTAGTAAGCATGCTAAAATAATATTAGAAGACTTGATGAGGAGGAGATAATCGTGGCATCTAAGAAAAAGAAAATTGTCATTATCGGAAGAAGCAATTTACAAAGCCTCTACATTCATACAATTCTTTTGAAAAAACTTTCAGCTGAAATTTACTTGATAGATGAACTAGCTAAGTCAAGTGTTCAAGATTTTGAGTATGCAAGTTATTATCACCCTGCTGCAACTACTAATATTGGTAGTTTTAATGAGTGTAGAAATGCAGATTTAGTTGTTTTCTTCCAAGAGGAAATGTCTGATACTAGCATTTCTAAAGAAGAAAACCTGGCACTAATCAAAGAAAAAGTGAAAAAGATGATGGCGACTGGTTTTCAAGGGAATGTTATCGTCGCCACTGCGGAAAGTAATGCTGTTGCTGCATTAATTAAACGCTTTTCTGGATTACCAGCTAACCAAATTGTCACACTAGGGACGATGCTCGCAACTTCCTATTTTCAAGTAGAGATTGCGAAACTATTTAAAATCAGTCCGAAAAATGTTCATGGTTATATAATAGGAGATAATAGAACGGACGTGATTCCAGTTTGGAGTAGGGCTTTTCTTGGTGGGAAACCTATTTTAAGTTATTTAACAGAGGAACCAAAACGGCTTACCTCAGAAGACTTACAAAATCTCGCAAATCGGATGACGGAGATTCCTGACTTTCCTTTTGAAAATAAAGATGGTTGCACGTTTCGTTTTAGTACGGTGACAGTGCTTGCTGAATTAACAGAAGTAATTTTACGAGACGAGGCACGTGTGCTTACTGTAGGCGTTGAAGTGAGGTCAGCGTATGGATTAGATGAGCCAGTCTTTGTAAGCGTACCGGCTGTTATTGGCGCTTCTGGTGTACAAGAATTATTAGAGCTTAACTTATCTGACGACGAGCAAAAAGAATTAAAACAAATCGCGACAAAAACGACTCAGAAATTAGAAGCAATGCAACTTGATAAAGGAGGAATCAGTTAATGGAATACAGTTATCCATTAAATCCAGACTGGACGACCGAAGAAATGACGATTGTTGTGCAATTTTTAGAGGCAATCGAACGCGCATATGAAAAAGGAATTGAGACGCAAGAACTGAAAGAAAAATATCGCGCTTTTAAACAAGTAGTCCCTTCAAAAGGAGAAGAGAAGCGCCTAGGAGCAGATTTTGAAAAAGCAAGTGGCTATTCAGCTTATAAAGTGATGCAGCTAGTAAAAAATGCCACAACTAGCAAAGTGAAAATGCAACCATAATTAAGAGGAGGAATTTTTTCATGGATATTAGTCAAATTAAAGCAAACATGGTAACACCGGAAGTAGGAATACACGTAGGAGATAAATCGGCTTCTGTTAAAGTAATGTCATTCATTAATTTACGTTGTCCTTTCTGTCGTGAATGGAATGAAAAGTCACAAGAGGTACTAACAGAGTTTATTCAAGCAGGCAAAATCGAGCTTATCATTAAACCTTTTGATAAAGAAAAAGAATCACTTCAACGTGGAAATGTGGCACACCGTTATTTAGACTATTCCACACCAGAAGAAACGCGTGAAACAATTAATAAAATTTATAGTACTCAAGGTGATTGGGGAAATCTATCTTTAGAGGAAGTAGCAACCTATATGGAAGCTACTCTAGGATTAATAGAGCAGGATAATAAAGAAGCATCTGAAAAAATTATCCGTGAAGCAAATGAAGCGAACGTTGTGTTTGTTCCAACAGTTATTGTTGGCGAACATATCTTTGATGAACATATTAGCCCAGAACAATTACGTACTTTATTGAACAGTGAATTAGCTAAATAAAAAGAATACCGAATAAATGAAGTTAAATCAATTTACTTCTTTTAAAAAAGGATTTGCTTATTCTCCGTATAGAGGATTCCAAATCCTTTTTTATTTACTCTGATTTTTATCACATCGAAACTTCATAATATCGACAAAAATATTTAGCTAGAAAATCTATTTTACAAAGAAGCGGAAGAAAACTTTTGTGCAAGTAAACGCAGAAAACAAAAGGAAGAAGTAAAAAGAGTAGTCAATTATAACTGAAATTTTGCAAAAAATAAGCTTAAAGACAATATTTTTCTTCTTTTTCGAAGTTAAGGGAAAGAGATTGTTGTCTCATTTTGTATGTGTAAAAGCTACTTAAATATATAATTTTAATATGTTAAAATATAGAAGTGGTAGGAGAAAGGAGCAAGAAATTGTTAAAAGAACGTATTAATTTTTTACTACAGCAAAAAGGAATGACAAGAAAAACACTTGTAAATGGTCTTGTAACATTACCACATTTTTCAAATATTCTAGCTGGTCGTTATTTATTAGCAGATGACATAGCTAAACAACTCGGTAAACGCTTAGGGGTGACGGCAGATTATATACTGCGGACAGAAGACAGCTCTTTAGTAATTAACAACCAAGCTGACAAATTTTTTCGCCAAGTTGTATTGTTTCAGCAAGTGAATGATGCGTATGTGGCTTCGATACCGGAAAAAAATGATGCATTTGTAATTGAACTTTCAACTGCATTGATGAAAGCTTGTTATTTTCAAGCGACGAACAATCGGGCAAGCTATCAAGCATTACATGAAACATACTTGAATTTTTATTTGGAAAATTTTGATGATTCATCGATTTTAACATTACCACTGCCGTTAAGAAAGGCTTTTTTCTATTACAAGTTACAATTTTATCGATCCAATTCAAAGTTAGAAGAAAGTATTAGCTATATAGAACGGTTATTGCCAATGCTGGAGGAAGATGCAGAAATTTGGATTGCCGTAAAGAAAATAGAGATGGAAGTTTTAGTAGCGCTTAGATTATTCGATAAAGCGAAAAAAAGTTTTGAAGATACGCTTCATCGGGTACAAACCGAAAATCTATCTCATCATCTTTCTAGCCTTTATATTGCAGAGAGTGCATATTGTTTTTATTTGAAGCTTTATGGAGAGGCATTTGTTAATTTAGCCAAGGCAGAAGAATATTTAGTTTATATGAATGATTCAGCTGGTTCGTATTTAGTCACTATTTTTAATAATCGTATTTTAATGCTGATTGCAACAAATCGATTGGGTGACGCCGCGCAGGAAGTGGAACGCTTTGAAAAATATCTTCGCCAACAAAAGAATATAGATACAACATTTTGGACATTAATTGAACTACATAAAGCGGATATTGCATTAGCTGGTGGTGCAGTTGCGACATTAGAAGAAATACTGGCAGGCCTACAAAAAGCGAATAAAACATCGGACCAAGTATACGCAGTAAAATTTTATCAATGCCAGTTAGCGCTTTTACAAGAAAATTTTAAAACAGCAGAAGCGATAGCGGAAGAATGCTTACTATTTTTCGAACAAGCAAATAGTGCTAATAAGCTAATTTTGATTTATGAAACGATTGCTATCTGCGCAGAGCAAACAAGACAATATAAGAAATCTTCGGATATGTATAAAAAAATGACACAATTATTAAAAATGAATTGAGGGGAAATAACAATGAAAATAGTAGGAAGTTTAGGAAGAGCAATTGGTCTTATAATGATTTTTGGATCAATGGCATATATTTTTTTAAATCGAGATAATATGGAGGTTTTCTCTTCATCGGCCTTTCGATATACACTATATGGCGGAATAGCAATCCTCGTTATCAGCAGTATTTTACCATTGGTGTTATCAGGATTTGGCGGACGAGTTAAAAATGGAGTTCCTGCATTAGGGATTATTGAATCAGTTAGGCAAACGGGAACATATATAAACGAGCAACCGCAAGTAGAATTAAAAGTACAAGTAACAGAGGAAAGTGGCGAACAATTTGATACAACGATAACCACGATAATCCCATTAACACAATTGGCGAGTTTTCAAATAAATTCCCCAATCAATGTTCTTGTAGGTGAAAATCGAAAAGTAGGGTTGCCAAAAGCGGGAGATCCAACACTGTCGCAAGAAAAAATGCAGTCCATATTTAATGTGGTAGCTGTGAAAAAAGGATTGATAAGTAAAGAATCACTAGAAATTAGTCAAAATGGTGTAGAAAGTTATGCGACTGTAAAAGCAATGAGACCAAGGGGTTCACTTACAGCAGAACGTGTGGAGTTAGAGCTAGATTTGGACTTAACGAAAGTAGATCAAAGTATCGTACCTGTTAGCGTAGTAAAAACATTTCCTGGCTCCAGTGTAGAACAACTGCAACCTGGTCGTGTGGTTTCGGTTATTTATCTACCAAATCAACCTGAAAAATTAGTAATTAAAACGGTAGCAGATGCAAATACAGCTCAGTCGGCTTTCCAAAGAGGCTAAATAGAGATTGGTATTAAAATAAACGAATAAATGAGGATTAGAAATGAGCAATAATTCAAAAGCAAATTTGGCTATTTTTATCGCAATTTTATCTTTCATGAGTATCAACTTTTCTTTTATAGCTGTACCGAGTTTAATTGGTATTATTTGGTTAACTACTAGTATTATAGTATTAGTGGTAATGATTATTCTACTCATTCTACTTAATAAACAAGCTAAAAACGACATAGAGGCAGCCTCAATTCCCTTAGAGGCAACCATCACGTGGTGGGAAACAAGTGGTAGTGCAGAAAGAGGAATCATGTTCTATTTAGTATTATCTATTCCTCGAAAAGGAAAACAAATAGAACGTGCTTATTCTACTTCTGGGGGCATTGGTATCGTTGAACTAACACAATTTTTAAATCAGCATCCATTTGGTTCAAAACTAACTATTTTAACAAATGGCAAAGACTTAAAAGTGATTGTGTTAGAAGAGATACAACTTGTTATGTCGAATCATGGAGAAAAGCTGATATTAGAACGTTTTCACAAATCTAAAAAACGTTAATCAATAGAAAAAAACGAATGTACTGTCTAACAAATAGTTAGATAGTACATTCGTTTTTTGTAGTAGTTAAAAGAATTTCCTCCGCCAAAACACAATCGCAAGTGCGCCGGCAATTCCAAACGCAAAACCAAGTGTTAGCATCCAGGCCATTGACATATCCATAAACGGTAATTTAACATTCATTCCGTAAAAACTAAATACCATTGTAGGAATAGTTAAGATGATAGTAAAAGAGGTTAGAAATTTCATCACGATATTCATGTTGTTGGAGATAATTGAGGCATAAGCATCCATCATCCCACTTAGAATATTCGAATGAACTTCCGCCATTTCGATTCCTTGGCGATTTTCAATTATAACATCTTCCAGTAAGTCTTGATCTTCCTCGTACATTTTAACGATGTTTTGACGCATCATTTTATCAAGGACAACTTTATTGGATTTAAGGGCAGTAACAAAGTAAACCAAACTTTTTTCAATCCCCATTAAATCATACAACTGTTTATTTTTCATTGATTCATGTAATTCTTTTTCGATTTCATCTGTTTGGCGGTTTAAGCGTTTTAAGTGCCGTAAGAAAGTCGTTGAAATCATATATAAAATTTGTAAGGCGAATCGAGTTTTCATATGCGTATAAAAGCCTTTAATACGGTTTCGGATAAATGATTGCACAATGGAAGAATCAATCGTACAAATCGTAATAAAGTAGTCTTTCGTAATAATTATCCCCATTGGAATGGTTTCAAATGAAGCATAATGAATATCATCTTCATCTACTACTGGAAAGTCACAAACAATTAAAACGGAATCAGAATCATCGTCACGTTCAATCCGGGCGCTTTCATCTTTATCTAGTGGATCTTCTAAAAATTCTAGTGGGATTTCATAATTATCAGCAATTCTATTAATTTCTTCAGAAGTAGGGGCAACGATATTAATCCAACAATTGCGGGTTACTTCTTCTAATTCCATTAGTTTGCCATTTTTATCTGATTTGAAAATTTGATGCATGCTCTTTACCTCCTTTTTTTAACAGGTAAATTTCACGCGGCTTAAGTTTCGTTCCCGTGAAAAATCACCTGTATGAATACTTCGATGCGGACCAGGGTCACTTGCTGTTTGCTGTTCCTTTTTCACGTTCCTCAACTCCTTCAAACCAGTAATAATTCACAACTCTACCATTATACCTAGATTATTGCTATTTGTACATCTTTTATTGCAAGGAAGCCTTATAGAATGGGATTAATTCATCTAGTACAGATTCTGCTTCTTTTAGGAAAGTTTTTCCAGGTGTCAAAATGTCTTCATCAGGCAGGAATATTTTCCCAACCAAAAATTCGCCTTTTTTTACATCACGAAAACGTTCTAAAATTGGAACTAACTCTCCGTTATGTACAGGATACGTTTTTTCTGCGGTGTGATCTGGCGAAATCGCAAAACTATCTGGTAAATGAGCAAATAATTTTGTCTCTTTCAAAAAACGATTGGCAATTTTAGTGCTTTGTTCATTTTCATATATAAAAGCTAACCAAATAAATAGGTAATTATCAAATAGTCCAACTTGAAAATGTGGATGTTTTTTATAGCCGCGTTTATCATGACAAATCGCTAACCAAGTGCTTTCTGGGGGATTGACCGAACGTCTTTGATGCCGCGCAATATGTAAAAACATTTCCTCACCAAGCTCAGCACTTAAATAAGTTGTTAATACTTCACCAACCGCTTTAAATTTTGGTTGAATATCATGTTGAATTCCAGCCATTCTTGCTTCAAGGCCAGGAATTTGCATTGTCTTAAAATCTTTCTTCGTAAATCCTTTAAAAGTCATCTGATTTCCTCCTAGTTTTACATATAGTTTGATTATACGAAAGTTAAGTTCTGAGGGAAAGAATCTTGTTCTATTCAGATAATTCATTTTTTGTGATAAAATAAACAAAACAAGTTATGAAGAGGTGTGCGTATGGATAGCGAAAAGATAGATTATTTAGCTCGGTTATGGATTATGGAAGCAGCAGCGAAAATCAAGAAGTCGTTTAAAGAAACATTAGATATCGATATAAAGTCTGGTCGAAATGATTTAGTAACTAATATGGATAAAGAAACGGAAAGCTTTTTTGCGGGACAAATCAAAGAACATTTCCCTGAGCACAGATTATTTGGTGAAGAGGGTATAGCGGACTCCATTACAGATTTAAACGGCGTTGTTTGGATTCTTGATCCGATTGATGGGACACTTAATTTCGTCGAGCAACAAAGAGACTTCGCCATTTCACTGGCCATATATGAAGATGGTAGTGGAAAACTTGCCTATATTTATGACGTCGTGCGAGATGAACTTTACTTTGGAGAAAAAGGAAAAGGGGCGACAGTTAATGGAAGGCCAATTCAAAAAATAGATCCAAATCGTGAACTTCAAGACGCTTTACTCATTGCTAATTTAAGTGTGACCAGAAAATTTCCGACGATGTGGGAAGCGGTAAAAGTATCACGCGGCTTACGACTTCATGGTGCGGCTTCACTTGAGTATATGGATGTCGCAACAGGACGAGCAGGGGCATATCTGTCCGCGAATTTAGCACCATGGGATATTGCGGCTGGGAAAATTATTGTCGAAGAATTGGGCGGAATTGTAACCCGAATGGATGGCGAAAAAATCAATATGTTAGAAAAAGGAACTTCTATGGTTGCAACACCTAAAATTCATCAAACGCTATTAGATAACTACCTGCCTTAAAGAAAGCGCTCAACATAAAAAAATGCCTTTTCAGAAAATAAAAATCGTGCTAAATCCGCTTAGCTGTGCTATAATAGGTAAGTTGATTTAAACGAGACGATAGCGACGGAGGAAAATAAATCTATTTTCCTCTTTCTTTTGGCTAATCTTCACGATAAATGTTTGGATTTTTAATTTAGGAGGAAACAAGATTGAATTTAAGAAATGATATTCGTAATGTAGCAATTATTGCCCATGTTGACCATGGTAAAACAACGCTAGTAGACCAATTACTACGCCAGTCAGGTACTTTCCGTGACAATGAAACAGTTGCAGAACGTGCGATGGACAACAATGATTTAGAAAGAGAACGCGGTATTACCATTTTAGCAAAAAATACAGCGATTAAGTATGAAGATACACGTGTCAACATCATGGATACACCTGGACACGCCGATTTCGGTGGAGAAGTAGAACGTATCATGAAAATGGTGGACGGGGTTCTTTTAGTAGTGGACGCGTATGAAGGTACAATGCCTCAAACACGTTTTGTACTAAAAAAAGCACTAGAACAAAATCTAACACCAATCGTCGTAGTTAACAAAATTGACCGTGACTTTGCTCGCCCAGAAGAAGTTGTTGATGAAGTACTAGAACTTTTCATCGAACTAGGTGCAAATGATGATCAATTAGAATTCCCAGTTGTTTATGCTTCTGCAATCAACGGAACTTCAAGCTATGATTCCAATCCAGCAGAACAAAAAGAAACAATGAAACCACTTTTAGATACTATTATTGAACATATTCCAGCTCCAGTTGATAATAGTGACGAACCACTTCAATTCCAAGTTTCATTACTTGATTATAATGACTATGTTGGTCGTATTGGTATTGGCCGTGTTTTCCGCGGAACAATGCACGTTGGACAAACAGTTGCTTTAATCAAACTTGATGGCACTGTAAAACAATTCCGTGTAACGAAAATGTTCGGTTTCTTCGGACTAAAACGGGACGAAATTAAAGAAGCAAAAGCTGGTGATTTAGTAGCGCTTGCAGGAATGGAAGACATCTTCGTTGGCGAAACAGTAACACCATTTGACCACCAAGAAGCACTTCCACTTTTACGGATTGACGAACCTACGTTACAAATGACTTTTGTAACTAACAATAGTCCTTTCGCTGGTCGTGAAGGTAAACACGTAACAAGTCGTAAAATTGAAGAACGCTTACTAGCAGAACTTCAAACAGATGTATCGCTTCGTGTAGAACCAACAGCCTCTCCGGATGCATGGGTTGTTTCTGGACGCGGAGAACTACATTTATCGATTCTTATCGAAACAATGCGTCGTGAAGGTTATGAATTACAAGTTTCTAAACCAGAAGTTATCATTCGTGAAATTGATGGCGTGAAATGTGAACCAGTAGAAGACGTTCAAATTGATACTCCAGAAGAATTCATGGGGTCTGTTATTGAATCTATTAGCCAACGTAAAGGTGAAATGAAAAATATGATTAACGATGGTAACGGACAAGTTCGTTTACAATTCATCGTTCCAGCTCGTGGTTTAATTGGTTATACAACTGATTTCCTTTCAATGACTCGTGGTTATGGTATTATCAACCATACATTCGATAGTTACCAACCAATCCAAAAAGGACGCGTTGGTGGACGTAGCCGTGGCGTTCTTGTATCAATGGAAACTGGTAAATCAACTACTTACGGAACAATGCAAGTAGAAGACCGTGGTACGATTTTCATCGAGCCAGGTACTGATATTTACGAAGGTATGATCGTTGGGGAAAATAACCGTGATGGCGATATTGCTGTAAATATTGTGAAAGCAAAACAAATGACTAACATTCGTTCTGCTAACAAAGACCAAACAAATGTGATCAAAAAGCCACGCCATTTATCGCTAGAAGAATCATTAGAATTCTTGAACGAAGACGAGTACTGTGAAGTAACTCCACAATCAATCCGTTTGCGTAAAAAAATTCTTAATAAAAACGAACGTGAAAAAGCAGCAAAACGCTCAAAAACTGCTGAATAAGATAATATCATAAATAAACAAGCTAACTTGATGATGGTTTTATACCAAATTTAAGTTAGCTTGTTTTTATTGTATATTAAGAATAAAAAAGTAGGAAAGTCCTTGGTAACAGGTCTTTCCTACTTTTTTTATGGGCAAAAGGATGGTTTATTTTACAAAGTATCCACGTTTCATCCAGCCCGTTTTTCCGTTATACGTAATTTGATAGAAGTCATTAGTAAGTGTAGTGCTATTTAAATCAACTTTAGCACCCTTAGGAATGGTTACGACTATTGGGCTATCCCAAGTTGGACTTTGACGTAAATTTACATTGTTAGCTGCGTACAATGTTTCTAAAACAGAAGCTGTAGAGAAATAATTCCGCTTCATCCAGCCTGTTTTCCCATTAGCAGCCGTAACTTGGTAGAAACCATTGTTTAAAGTTGTATTATTGAGCTTAACTTGCGTGTTGACTGGGATTGTAGCAGAAATAGAACTATTCCAATCAGGTTTCGAACGAAGGTTAATTGGAGATGAAGCATAAAGTGTTTCGAGAACCGGTTGCTTGGAGAAATAGGAGTCTTTCATCCAGCCAACTTTCCCATTTACTGTGATTTGATAGAAGCCGTCTTTTGCTGTTGTATTATTTAGAGTAGCTTTATCGCCTTCTTTAATAATGAAAGCGATGGGGCTTTCCCAATTAGCCTCAGTTCTTAAATTAATAGCTGACTTGGCATAAACGTCCTCTAAAACAGGTTTGTTAGCAAAATAAGATAATTTCATCCAACCAGTTAAGTCATTGTACGTAACTTTGTAAAAACCATTAGAGTTTGTAGAGTTATTAATAGTAACTTTAGCATTTGTTGGAATTGTCCCTACAATAGCGCTATCCCATGAAGCAGATTTTCTTAAGTTTATATTGCTAGCTGCATAATAGGTTTGAAGAACAGGTTGTTTGGAGAAATAAGATAATTTCATCCAGCCTGTTTTCCCATTAGCAGCCGTAACTTGGTAGAAACCATTGTTTAAAGTTGTATTATTGAGCTTAACTTGCGTGTTGACTGGGATTGTAGCAGAAATAGAACTATTCCAATCAGGTTTCGAACGAAGGTTAATTGGAGATGAAGCATAAAGTGTTTCGAGAACCGGTTGCTTGGAGAAATAGGAGTCTTTCATCCAGCCAACTTTCCCATTTACTGTGATTTGATAGAAGCCGTCTTTTGCTGTTGTATTATTTAGAGTAGCTTTATCGCCTTCTTTAATAATGAAAGCGATGGGGCTTTCCCAATTAGCCTCAGTTCTTAAATTAATAGCTGACTTGGCATAAACGTCCTCTAAAACAGGTTTGTTAGCAAAATAAGATAATTTCATCCAACCAGTTAAGTCATTGTACGTAACTTTGTAAAAACCATTAGAGTTTGTAGAGTTATTAATAGTAACTTTAGCATTTGTTGGAATTGTCCCTACAATAGCGCTATCCCATGAAGCAGATTTTCTTAAGTTTATATTGCTAGCTGCATAATAGGTTTGAAGAACAGGTTGTTTGG
This sequence comes from Listeria ivanovii subsp. londoniensis, assembly GCF_000763495.1. Lineage (GTDB taxonomy): Bacteria > Bacillota > Bacilli > Lactobacillales > Listeriaceae > Listeria > Listeria londoniensis. Next base: position 1,239,902 of record NZ_CP009576.1, read on the forward strand.
AGAAATAAGATAATTTCATCCAGCCTGTTTTTCCGCCATAACTAACTTTATAAAAACCATCCTCTGTCATGGAATTTTCATCTATAATAACGGCTGAACCTTCTGGAATATTGATAATGATATTACTTGACCAGTCTGCTGTTGCTCTGAGGTTGACTGCTGATTTAGCATAATATGTTTTATTAACAGGAACAGTTAATTCATTATATTTATAGTTAACTAAATCAAAAAATTCATTAAAAGTGTATCCCCATTTAGCAAAATAACCGACTGGATCACTATGAGTAGTTCCCCCTAAATAACGACTTACAGCATCATGTGACCAAACTGTTCCGATACCGGTATTATGTGCATTCACAGGGATTAATCCATACTGCTTTAAGTTATAAGCAACATAATAAGCATCATTATTAATAGATTTGTAAAACTTTTCTTTTGTTTTTTCACGTACTAACTCAGATTGGACAAAGTATGGATTGGCTTTTGGTCCTGCTCCCCATACTGCATACTCGGTTGGGTGTATTTGTATTATACGACTGCTGTCTACAAAAGTGTGAACAAATGCGTTTTGCCAGTTATTTGTCATATAATTAATTTCACTAGTAATAGTAGAATTATCATTGGCTGTTTCATGGACAACAAAACCTCTAGGCTTGCCATAACCATCTTTATAAACAAATTGGTCAAAGTTTTTTATTTGTTGTTCAATTACTGGGTTAGTATAGTGTTGATTAATAATATATTGATTTGCTGAAGAAAGACCTTGTGAACTAGAAAAAAGGCGTGGGGATCTGTCTGTAGCTGCATCACTTGTTTCTTCAGTTGGTTTTGATTCAGCTTCCTGCTTTTCTGCTTCACTTTGCTCTTTAGGAGTGTAAATGGATTCGTTTGTATTATCATTCAGAATTGTTTCAGCATCTATAGGAGAGCCGCTTGGAGAATCCTCTGCCAATACAGGAGTGGAAAGCGATAAAGTAGATAGGAGTGTCAAACCTAAAATAGTAGTGATACATTTTCTTTTATTTTTCAATACAAAAATCCCTTCTTATTTTTATTATACATTAAAGAATATCTGATTTTATTGCAAAAGTATAGCCCATATAATAAACTGTAAACAAAACGATATAAAATTAAGTCGATTATCCTAGACAAGATAGCCAAAAGTAATAGATAATATAAATAGAAATGAAATATGAGTTTTTAGGAGAGGTTTTAATGAAAAAGGTAAGTTTAATTTTTGTTGTTATAGGAATATGCTTGTTAACTGCATGTGGAACTGATAATGATGAAAAAAAAGCAGAGCCAAAAGAAACGGATGTAGCTAAAAATGATATGAATGAGAATAGTAATAAAAAAGCTACTGAAAAAACAAATGAAAACGAACAAGGACAAACTGATAAATCAAGCGAGAAAGAACAAGAACAGCCTAGTGAGACGATTGAAAAGAAAACAGATGAAGCGACAGGAACAAATGGTACCGAGAAAAAAGAAAGTAAACCAGTACAACAAACAGCGGCAGTTAGCTCTATTTCTCTAAGTGAATTTAATGAATCGGCAACATCACCAATCACTGGAGGCGAAGTTACGACTGTTTACACGGGAACTAATCCGAAATATGCTTTTTTTGGACCACTTAATATAACAATTAGTAAGTATAAAGTAGAGAGTGTGGCTGGTTCTGACAAGCAAATTGATGCTTATTCACCAGAATCGTATTTAGGTCGACGTGATGGTTACGTGATTACCCTTGATGTCATTGTTGAAAATACAACTAATTCGACAATCACATATAAAACAGACCGCATGTCGCTAACTGGAAAAGATATTTCAAAAGGAGCAAGTAAAGAGAACTTTATTCCAACTGAAAGAATACTTAATAATAGTAGCGATGAATTTCCAAGTATGACGAAAAAAGAAGGATATATTTCCTACATGTTGAATCAGGAAGATTATGATAAATTAAAGCAGTCTACCAAATTAACTGCTAACAACCCTAATGATTTTAATTCACCTGCTATTGAAGGAAGTGTTAAAGGGAATATTACATTAGACTTTCTAATTAATAAGTAGATGATAGTTTTAATTAGAAAGGAAAAAGAACGGGAATTGTAGTGAACCAAAAATTTTGATCTTTTGTAGAGTGGATTTTCCCACTCTATTTTTTATGCAATAAATTGTGTGATTCACTCATTTGTATTCAAATTCAAAAACGGGAACTATATTTTGTAATAAAAATACCGACTTCCAAAATTTAACTTTTGGAAGTCGGTTCAAATTCCGCGCTATTATTTACTAAATTTTTCAACTCACTATTTGAAATCACGACTGGTTTATGGAAATTAAAATGACCAGAATTAACACGGCTGATAGTATTGATAGCTACTCGATGTTCACATTCAGGGCATAAATACATTCTAATAGGTTTGTTACGTAATTGCTTTGTTTTAAATTTGCGATTGTCTAGTTCATCTACACGTTCGCATAAAATACATTTTGCATTCAATTTATCTTCACCTCACACAAGTATTATAGCATGATTATCGAAAAAGGCGAGTAAAAGCGGATTTTTCAAAAATTTTCGTCCATTCATGTTTGCGTGGCTTTTAAATTATGCTATACTATTGTTATCTAGTATTAAAATTTACTTGGGGGAGTTTTCCCTAAGATGAAAATAAAGCGCTTATCTTGGCGTATGATAGGGGGTTCTGTGATATGGCAAATAAAAAAATAAATCACAGAGAAGAGGCAGTCGAGCTTCTGAAACAAGATGCAAAACGAATCTTACAGTTGATTAAAGTCCAAATGGATAATTTAACATTACCGCAATGTCCAGCATATGAAGAAGTACTTGATACCCAAATGTATGGTTTATCACGTGAAATTAACTTCGCAACCCGCCTAGGATTAATTGAACCAGAGGAAGGGAAAAAATTAATTTCCACACTGGAAAAAGAATTATCCGCCTTACATGAATTATCCATGAGTAAAAAATAATTGATTAGTTGAAAAGATGGCTGATTTTTTCAGGCATCTTTTTTGTTGGAAATAAACAGGTTGAAAAATGAGTCAAAAGGCGGATGAGATTCTCCTTTTCATTTTAAGGTCTTTTCCTTTATAATAGAAAGAATAGAAAACAAGATGGGATACTACTTCTCAGGGATTGGGCGATGCTAATGTTTAAACGAATTTTAAAATCATATGATTACGCTTTTATAGCTGTATTTATACTCCTGTGTTTATTTGGGATTATAATGATTTACAGTGCCAGTTGGTCACTAGCCATTGGAAAAGATTTGCCAGCAGATTATTATTATATGCGCCAAGTAAAGAACTTCATTATAAGTTTTATCTTTTTTATTCTTTTTGCGCTCGTCCCCTTTAAATTTTATCAAAATAACAAAGTATTAATGTTAATTGTGTTTGGGACTATTGGTATCTTATTATTAATCTTTTTGATTGGTAAAACTGTAAATAATGCCAATAGTTGGCTGGTTGTAGGGCCACGTTCATTACAACCAGGGGAATTTGCGAAGTTAGCAGTCATCATTTACATGTCTGCAATTTATGCGAAGAAACAGAGCTATATTGATGATTTTAACCGTGGTGTTTTGCCGCCGATTTTCTTTTTAGCTTTTGTTTGTTTTCTAATTGCCATCCAGCCAGATACTGGGACAGCTTTTATAATTTTCTTAGTTGGTTGCTGTATTATTGTGACTTCAGGAATGCGGCTTCGAACGATAATGAAACTGATTGGAATAGGACTTGGTGTTCTTGTGGCGCTCACGCTTATTCTGTTCGCATTACCAGACAGTGTTCGAGACGAAATTGTGTCACCAACCAAGGTAGCACGGATTACCACGTTTATGAATCCTTTCGAATATGCGGATAAAGAAGGACATCAATTGATTAACTCGTTTTATGCAATTGGTTCAGGAGGCGTCTCAGGACAAGGGCTTGGTGAGAGCGTTCAAAAGCTGGGTTATTTGCCAGAAGCGCATACCGATTTTATTATCGCGGTAGTTGCGGAAGAATTGGGTGTTTTCGGAGTGATGTTCATTATTTTAGGATTGTTTTTCCTCATTTATAAAACGATTAGTACCGGTTTGAGGGCAAAGGATCCATTTGCTTCATTAATGTGTTACGGCATTGCTAGTTTGATTGCGATTCAAGCCTTTATTAATTTGGGCGGGGCAAGTGGACTTATTCCGCTTACCGGTGTAACGCTGCCATTTATTAGTTATGGTGGTTCCTCTTTAATGGTGCTTTCGATGATGATTGGAATAGTAGCTAACATTTCGATGTTTAATAAGTATCATCGCGTGTATAATGCAGATGGTTCTAAACAAGTAAAACCTAAAAAACAAAAAAGAAGATAGTTTGCCTTAGAAAAAGCTGTGGAAATGGCTTTTTCTTTTGTTTATTATACCGCATGTTTTTGGCTATTCAGCTCCGTTTTATTCGGGTTTTTATGATTGTTTTCTATATTTGAGAAGAAAATAATTTACATCTGATGCCATTTAATACTATAATTGAAGTTATATACCGTTTTACAGCCTAAAAAAGGGTCTACATATTTATTTCATCGTAGGCGACGTATCAAGTATAAAACAGATCAGTGTTGGTTAGGAGGAAAAAAATGAATCGAATTAAAAAAGTATTAGTAGCTAACCGCGGGGAGATTGCGATCCGTGTTATGCGTGCATGTACTGAACTCAAAATCAAAACAGTGGCTATTTATTCACAAGAAGATACCGGAAGTTTCCACCGGTATAAATCAGATGAAGCTTATCTGGTTGGAGCAGGGAAAAAGCCCATTGATGCGTACCTAGATATCGAAAATATAATTGAAATTGCAAAAGAATCTGGTGCAGACGCGATTCATCCGGGATATGGTTTCTTGTCCGAAAACATTGAATTTGCTCGTCGCTGTGAGCAAGAAGGCATTATTTTCGTTGGTCCTAAATCAAAACACCTAGATATGTTTGGTGATAAAATCAAAGCCAAAGAACAAGCACTACTAGCAGATATTCCAGTCATTCCAGGTAGTAATGGACCGGTTGCTGGGATTAAAGAAGTAGAAGAATTTGGTGAAAAGAACGGCTATCCACTTATGATTAAAGCTTCCCTTGGTGGTGGCGGTCGTGGTATGCGTGTTGTGGAATCCAAAGAACATGTAAAAGAAAGCTTTGATCGTGCCTCTTCTGAAGCAAAAGCAGCTTTTGGTAATGATGAAGTCTATGTTGAAAAATGTGTGATGAACCCTAAACATATTGAAGTACAAATTCTAGGAGACACACATGGAAATATCGTTCATTTGTTTGAACGGGACTGTTCTATTCAACGCCGTCATCAAAAAGTAGTCGAAGTAGCACCTTGTAATGCGATAACTTCAGAACTCCGTAATCGTATTTGTGATGCTGCAGTAAAATTAATGAAAAATGTGGATTACATTAATGCAGGAACAGTAGAATTTTTAGTGGAAGGCGATGATTTTTACTTTATCGAAGTTAATCCTCGTGTTCAAGTGGAACATACTATTACCGAAATGATTACTGGAATTGATATCGTTCAATCACAATTATTTATTGCAGATGGTTATGCACTTCATGACCAATTAGTCGCAATTCCGAAACAAGAAGACATTCATATTCACGGTTCTGCGATTCAAAGTCGTATTACTACGGAGGATCCACTTAACAACTTTATGCCAGATACAGGTCGAGTAGATACATATCGTTCGACAGGTGGTTTTGGTGTTCGTTTAGATGCCGGCAATGGTTTCCAAGGGACAGTTGTTACACCGTTTTATGATTCACTACTTGTAAAACTATGTACGTGGGGAATGACTTTTGAGCAAGCGACTCGTAAAATGCGTCGTAACTTGATTGAGTTCCGTATTCGTGGTGTGAAAACAAATATTCCTTTCCTATTGAATGTAGTACGTCATCCGGATTTTGCAAGTGGTAATTACAATACAAGTTTTATTGATACAACACCAGAACTATTCAAATTCCCGCATATTCGTGATCGTGGTACGAAAACATTACGTTATATTGGGAATGTAACAGTGAATGGCTTTCCAGGAATTAAGCATCGTGATAAACCTGTCTATGCAGAACCACGCTTGCCAAAAATCCCGTTTGGTTCGCAAATTGCACCAGGAACTAAACAAATTTTGGATGCCAAAGGTCCAGAAGGCGTTGTTGATTGGGTGAAAAAACAAGAAGAAGTACTCTTAACAGATACGACTTTAAGAGATGCTCATCAATCATTACTTGCTACGCGCGTTCGTTCTAAGGACATTTTTCAAGTGGCTGATGCGATGGCACATTTATTACCGAATATGTTCTCCTTCGAAATGTGGGGCGGTGCTACGTTTGACGTGGCTTATCGTTTCTTGAATGAAGATCCATGGGTGCGTCTTGAAACACTTAGAAAACAAATTCCAAATGTCATGTTCCAAATGCTTCTTCGTGGAGCCAATGCGGTTGGTTATAAAAACTATCCGGACAATGTTATTCGTGAGTTTGTTAAACAATCAGCACAGTCTGGTGTGGATGTATTCCGCGTGTTTGACAGCTTAAACTGGATTAAAGGCATGGAAGTGTCTATTGATGCTGTTCGTGAAGCAGGCAAGGTTGTAGAGGCCTCTATTTGCTATACTGGTGATATTGATGATGAAACAAGAACCAAGTACACGATTGATTACTATAAAGATATGGCAAAAGAGCTTGTTGCTCAAGGGACACATATTTTAGGAATTAAAGATATGGCTGGGCTTTTGAAACCACAAGCTGCTTATCGCTTAATCGGTGAACTGAAAGATACAGTAGATGTGCCGATTCACCTTCATACACATGACACTAGTGGGAATGGTATTTATACGTATGCTGCGGCTGTCAGTGCTGGGGTTGATATTGTTGATGTGGCATCCAGTGCGATGAGTGGAGCGACAAGCCAACCAAGTATGACTGGCCTGTATTACGGCTTAGTTAATGGTAACCGTCAAACAAACTTAGATGCTCAAAACTCTCAAATTATCAACCATTACTGGGAAGATGTCCGTCATTATTATAAAGACTTTGATAATGCACTTAACTCTCCACAAACAGAAGTATACATTCACGAAATGCCAGGTGGGCAGTACACTAATCTCCAACAACAAGCAATCGCAGTTGGGCTTGGTGACCGCTGGGATGAAGTCAAAGAAATGTACACTGTTGTAAACCAAATGTTTGGGGATATCGTCAAAGTAACGCCATCTTCTAAAGTCGTTGGAGACCTTGCACTATTCATGGTCCAAAACGAACTAACAGAGGAAGACGTCTACGAAAAAGGCGATACTATTGATTTCCCAGATTCCGTTATTGAATTCTTTATGGGCGAAATTGGCCAACCTTATGGTGGATTCCCTGAAAAACTTCAAAAGCTAGTGCTCAAAGGACGGACGCCACTAACGGATCGTCCAGGTGCTTTAATGGAGCCAGTAAACTTTGCTGAAGTAAAAGCGGAACTAAAAGAAAAAATGGGCTATGAACCATCTGAAAAAGATGTCATTTCCTATATTCTTTATCCAAAAGTATTCCTAGATTATCAAGAAATGATTAACAAATATGGTGATGTAACTGTACTTGATACACCGACATTCTATAAAGGAATGCGTCTAGGTGAAACAATTGAAGTTGAATTAGAAAAAGGAAAAATCCTCTTAATTAAGTTAAATTCAGTTGGAGAACCAATTGCGGATGGAACGCGGGTTATCTATTTTGAATTAAATGGTCAACCGCGTGAAATTAACATCCAAGATATGAATGTTCAATCAACTGTCATTGCGCGCCGTAAGATTGACACAACGAATCCAGAACATGTCGGAGCAACGATGACAGGTTCGGTTATCCAAGTAGTTGTGAAAAAAGGCGAGTCTGTGAAAAAAGGCGATCCGCTACTTATCACGGAAGCAATGAAAATGGAAACAACAATCCAAGCGCCATTTGATGGAGAAGTCAGCAGCATCCATGTTTCTGATGGGGATACCATTGAGTCTGGTGATTTATTGATTGAAGTAAACAGAATCTAAAAACATAATAATTAACGGGTGGGAATATGACGCTAATTAAAGTGACAAACTTTAAAAAATCGAGAATTTAAACGTGAAGATATAGACGTTTTTTGAGATTTATTAGCGCAATATTTCCACCTGTTTTTTCAACTAAAAAGGAGAACTTACATATGAAATGGTTTAAAGGAATTGCTGTCGTTTTATTACTAGCTGTTTTAACTGCATGTGGAAATACAGAAACGAAGGAACCGACAAAAAAAACAGAAACAATTGAAGTGAAAGATGCAACGGGAGAGACTATCACGCTAAAAGAAGCGCCAACCAAAATTATTTCCCTTATGCCAAGTAATACGGAAATCTTATTCTCATTAGGTCTTGGAGACGATGTGATTGGGGTTTCAGCATACGATGATTATCCAGCAGAAACAAAAAATATTGAAAAAGTAGTTTCGACAAACGTAGATACCGAAAAAATTATTTCACTAAAACCAGACTTAGTACTTGGCCACGAATCTATGCTTTCCTCTCAAAAAGATGCTTACCAACAATTAAAAGATGCTGGAATCAACCTATTTGTTGTTCCAGATGCAACTAATTTAAAAGATACAGAAAAAACAATTACAACTATTGGTGAATTAACTGCAACGGACAAAGAAGCAAAACAAGTAACAACATCTATGGAAGACCAAAAAGCAGCAATTGAAAAGAAAGCAAAAGAACTAAAAACATCACCAAAAGTTTGGATTGAAATCAGTCCAGATTTATACACAGCAGGTAAAGGAACATTTATGAACGAAATGCTCGAACTTGCTGGTGGAACGAATATTGTTACCGAAGACGGATTTATTCCATACAACGAAGAAAAAGTAATTGAACAAAATCCAGATATTATTTTATCCGTCTATCCAGATGCGAAATCAACTATCGAAAAACGTACTGCTTGGAAAGACATTTCTGCTGTTAAAAATGATCAAATATATGAAATGGATGCTAATAAATTAAGTCGTCCAGGACCAAGGTTGCTTGAAGGCGCGGCTGATATTCAAGCGGTTCTTGAAAACTAATTCTTTGATAATTAAAGATGAAGCTTTACAAAAAACAACTTTTAGGGTAATTTAACATAGGGTGTATTTTTTTACTATATAGAGTTAGTAAAAGGATGCACCAATTAATAAAAGCAAATTACACATAGAAGACGAGGCATAAACAGCAAGAAAAGGCAGCAATGACGACAAATTATACTAACAAAGTGTACTTAGTTTTTTATGGAGGAGTTGCCTATATAGCATATTTAGCTGAATCTGGTTGTGAAACCATATTATTTTTCGGGAAGAAGTGTTTTTGTGAAACAGATTATGGAAGTTATTAAAGAACAAATTAAAAATTTACCAATGATATTTCGCATTGCGCGCTATGAAGATAAGGCTACCTATCAAAGTCATTATCTAGGGCTTGCATGGCAAATTTTAAATCCATTAATTCAGATTGCGATTTATTACTTTGTCTTTGGTTTTGGAATGAATGCAAAATCCGGATCTGATGCAAGTTATATTGAATGGATGTTAGCCGGAATTATTCCTTGGTTCTTTATTAGTGCGGTTATTTTACAAGGTGCGAATAGTATTTATAATAAAATAGGCATGGTTTCAAAAATGAATTTCCCAATGAGTATTTTACCTAATATAACGATTGTTTCTAATTTAACAAGTTATTTTACGATGATGGTAATTTTACTAGGCTTGTTTGCGATTAATGGAACTCCTATTACGATTTATTGGGGTCAGTACTTGTATTATTTTGTAGCGATGATTTCTTTCTTATTTAGCGTTACATTATTTAATGCAACGGTTAGCGTTTTAGTAAGAGATTATTATATTATGTTACAGTCCATTATGCGTGTTCTTTTTTATGTGACTGGAATTGTTTGGAATTTAGAAACTATGTTACCAGAATGGCTTGTTAGTTTATTAAAATTGAATCCGATATACTATGTAGTCAATGGATTTAGAGAAACTTTCTTAATGAATAAAGGTTTCTGGGAATCTCCATCATACACGATGTATTTCTGGTTAATTACACTGACATTACTATTCGTTGGTGCGACGCTACACATGAAATTCCGCGAACGTTTCGTGGATTATTTATAGGAGGTTAGACAGATGGGTAACAATATTAAAGTAGCATTTAAACATGTGTCGAAAGAATATGACCTCTATCAAAATAAATCAGATAAGATAAAAGGCTTGTTCATGCCGAAAAGCCAAAAAATGCAATCTTTTTGGGCTTTGCGAGATGTCTCTTTTGATATTCATGATGGTGAAACTGTTGGACTTATTGGGATAAATGGTTCTGGTAAATCTACTATATCCAGTATAATGTCTGGTGTTATTCCTCCGACTCAAGGGGAGGTCGTTATTAATGGCGAAACGTCTTTAATTGCTATCGCAGTAGGATTGAAAGGTCCACTTACTGGCTATGAAAATATTCGATTAAAATTATTAATGCACGGTATGAAAAGTTCTGAAATCAACAAATTGATGCCAAGTATTATCGAATTTGCCGATATTGGTGACTTTATTAATCAACCAATTAAAAACTATTCAAGCGGAATGCGTTCTCGTTTAGGTTTTGCCATATCGGTGCATACTAATCCTGATATTTTAGTCATCGATGAAGCGTTATCAGTGGGGGACCAGACTTTTTATGAGAAATGCGTAAATAAAATTAACGAATTTAAAGCGCGTGGAAAAACAATTGTTTTCGTCAGTCACTCACTTGGGCAAGTAAAAAGCTTGTGTGACAGAATTATTTGGATGCACCATGGTGAAATAAGAGAAATGGGCACGGCGCAAGAAGTTGCTCAAAAATATGACGAGTTTGTAAAATGGTTTAACAAACAACCAAATGATTATAAGAAAAAATATCAAAAAGAGCATAAAGAAAGTCAAAAAGCACCTCAAAAAAAGGTTTATCCTAATCCAAATGCCAATAAATATCGATTAACACTTTTTGATAAATTCTTTTTAACTGCGTTGATCTTACTGACAATTTTATTTGGTATTTTAGTAGCAACAGAAAAATCATTTAAAGGTTTAATTAGTGAGGGTACGGAAAATCAAATGGAACACATAGTACATTTAGATAGTAAACATATAAAAATTAAGTTGTAAAATATTAGTAGAATCCCAAAAAGTTTGGGCTTAGTATAATAAAGTAGACACAAAGTTAAGAGGAAAAAGAAGTCTGCGCTGAGTGAGATATCCATGCAGACACACTATATTATTGGATATCAGAATATGATAAAAGTGTGTTTCCGTGAAATGGAAGCGCGCTTTTTTATATTATTATCTATGCATAAAAAAACACAAAAATAGCACTCTTTGTTAAAATTAAAGTACCAACAAAAACTAAACAAAGGAGTGCTATTTATGTATATCGATTATAACATGGACCAATTAATTCTTCTAATGGATTTATCAATAATGATACCAGAAAATCATGTATGTCGGACGATTTTCCAGCAGCTAGAGGCTATCTAGAAGTAGATATTCAAGTTTGGCAAGGTTGTCCATCCTATTATGCAAAAGCTGTATAATAGGATGGACGAGAGTTCATAACTAATTCAACCATATATGCACAACAAGTAATAAAACTTTTACGTGAAGTACAAGCTACTAAAGGAACAGATATATTACCAATTCAGTATAAATTAGGATTTAGTGATATAAATAAGTTCTTTCAAGAAGTCCTTATAATAAGTCGATTCAAAATGAGAAAAAGAATGACCGAATGGATAGTTGAAATCACCAATATACGGTTTTTTTGAAAAATCAATAACTTGTGCTTCAGGCAATTTAGCTAGGAAGTAGTTATTTAATCGATTCCAAAAATAATTGTTTTTTTCGATAGCCATTTTATTTTTATAAGTTACTATTTTCCCATTCTCATTATAGTAAGAAGTTGTAAAGCCACCTAAGTTTAAAATAACTTTATCAGCAGGAATTATTTCTGTTAATTGTGTGATGAATTGGTCTGCATAACCTTTCCATTCATTAAAGAATTCTTCATTATTAATATGATCTAATATTCTTTCATAAGAGAGATCATTAAGTAGTTGGCTATTTTCTATTACGTACGATAATGTTATTGCAGTTTTATTATTAAGCCAGATAACTGGCCGAATTACATCTGGATAGAGATCAATTAGTAAGTAGTCAGAATTGGAATTTTTGAGATTAGTGAAAAAGTTTTTTTCAAAGTCTCCCTCTACTGTAATTCGTTCACTAGGTATTATATCCTTATATCTTTTCAAATCAAATCCACTAGCTGATTCGGTCATCACACTAATGATAGAAGAATGAAACTGTGTAAAGCTACATTCGAAAAATGCTTTATAATCTGGGTTAAAGTATGAAGAAGAGTTAAATGCGTTGCGGCTAAAGCAACTCCCCATAATAGCGATTTTAGTAAGATCTGATTTGGTTTTTGGAGCAATAATAGTATTACAAGAGAGATTATTTAAACTATTTCTAGATAATTGAGCTCGGAACTTGTTATCGTTAGTAGAAAAAAAATCAGAGGAATCAAGATTAATTTCATTTGGAACTAAAATAGGTAAATCAGGTGTGTTTTTGGAGCGAATAAAAAAATCCCATGTCGCATCTGCTTTGTTTATAGGACCTGATAAAAAATCTTTTTTGTTTATTCGTACAGAATGCTTAGATAAGCTTTTTTTTAATGGCCAAATTTGCTCCACATTATATTCAAATATACCAGCCTTCTTATCTTGTCGCTTCAAAACAATTTGGCTTTCCGAAAACTTGTTTTCAAATTTAAACTGTAAAGTGATTTCCTTTCTATTTTCTTGTAATTGGCTTAATTTAACTAGTCCTTGTATATTTTTTTTGAAATAAAATGATAATCTATTAGAGCCAGTGACATAAGACCTTAAAGTAGCAAAAAGTGGTGAGCCTACTTCAACTTCTCTTGGAATTGAGGTTTTTACGTCTGCATCAATTGATAGAAATGTAGGCAATCCTTTATTTGTTTCGGGAGGTGTTATATCAATGATAGCATCTAAAATATTCGTATCATCTACTAGCAAATCAGAGCATAAATCACTAACCAATATGGAAAAGAAAATCTTATTATCCTTAATAATGCCTAAATTAAAGGATTGTTGTTGCTCGTGAAATAGATAAAGACTGGGTGTAGGTCTACGCTTTAGATGTAGTTTTGCTGAAAACACCCCATCTGGAAGTAAAGGGTTAATTTGGATACTTCCAGACATAATATTTTCACTTAATGAAAAACTTTCTATTGAGGCAATAAGTTTTCTTGGTTTACTAACAAGTGTTAAGATACCTTCAGGGAATTCAAAATGATATTCGTAAAGTGAATTGTCTGGATAAAATGGTTTATTTATTATTGGTCCGTCTGTAATTAAATGTGTGTAGGGGAAATCGCCATTTACTTTAAATTTCCATGCAACTTCTAGGTCAGGTTGAGAAAAGTTTGCAAGTTCGTCCACGGAAATAACTGCTTTGAATGATTTTTTTTGTTGTGTAAAAGGAATGTTTAATTTTTGCTCAGGATGTTTATATTCTCGAATTTCATTGTAATAAGCTTGGATGCTATTGATTTTCCCTTCAGAAAAACCAGATATTTCCCATGTTTTAGAATCGGTTAACTGAATTTCTTTTATATAAAATTTCATTTCTAACTCCTTAAAATTTAATTGTCACATGTATATTTTATCATAGAATAATAAAATCCCCTACGAAAATTAATCAAAAATGTATGCGCATATTGTAATTACTTAGGCTTAAGATGTAAGGTTTTTTTCTCTAAACTAAAAAATTGTGCTAGGGCAATATCAGCTAATTTAATTTTAATTCTATTATTTTTGTATCTGAATATAACTTAAGTATTAACCTACTTATTGCTAGGCTGATTTTGTGTAGATAGTTGATAAACAGCCCTAAATAAGATATGCTGTATATACTGATTGCAGAAAAAGCGGAAAATATTTTTAAGAGTCGTGTGACCTTGTTAAAATTAAGGAAGAAGTTCTAAGTGAAAATATAGTACAATTAACAAATATTTTTATTGCAAATTTAATTATGAATGATTTAATTACTGACAATAGCCAGATTATGTTCGTTGATGATGGAAGAAAAGACAAAACCCGGAAATTTAATGAGGGATATTCAGAATCAAATAACCATATATTGAGGCTTAATTTAAGTCATAATTAAGAATACCAAGGGGAGTTATTAGCTGGACTTAAATCTGCGCATGTAAATTATCGAATTGTGTTGTTCCAATTGAAGGAAATGTATATTTTTATCAATTTGGAAATTTATACATTAATCGTAATAAGAAAAAAGATCATGCCCTTAGATTTAATGTTCTCTATACAGTTTAGAACCTCTAGTATCAAAAATATATATTGTGTTGGACTTAAGTGTAATGATTTTTTGCAAGGACTTACTGACTATAATATGTATCAATTATTATGATGCAGACTGCAGACAGAGGTATTTTGTGACATATTTTTTATTAGGGAGAGTCTATAAAATGAATATTGATTCAAAAGAAAACATCGAACAGAATCGAGAGTCAGGAGTAAGCATAATCATGCCACTTTTTAATGTGGAAGAAGTAATTCTTGAAACACTAGAAAGTATTCATGAGCAGACTTTTGAAAAGTATGAAGCTTTATTAATTGATGATGGATCAACAGATAAAACAACGGATATCGTAATGCAATATATAAAGGATAAACCACAATTTAAGTTATATAAACAAGCAAATGGCGGACCGGCTTCGGCAAGAAATCATGGGCTGCGTTTGGCAAATAAAAAGTATATTTGTTTTGTAGATAGTGATGATATCATTCCTAACTATGCGTTACAACTTATGTATGATGGCGCAATAACAACAGGTGCAAAATTAATTACGGGAGCAACCAAACGATTTAATTCAAAAGGTGAATGGTTTATCCCAATGCATATTAAATATAATATTGCAAAACCTGGAATGAAAACATTACTAAATAATCCAGAGTTATTTTATTCTATTGGACCATGTGCAAAATTATATCACCATTCTTTAATTGATGGTGTCTTCTTTCCTGAAAATATTCGTTATGGTGAAGATCAACCTTTTGTTTTACATGCTTTGCTTCAAGCAGAGAATATTTATACTGTAGAGAAAGTTGTTTATTATTATCGACTTCGAGACGGTGAATCTCAATCATTAACTCAATCTGTCAATAAAAATCCAATTCGTATTTTGAAATCTATTTTTCAGATATTTGATTATGGTGAAGCAGAACTATTAAAAAATAATACTGAGTACGAGATAGCATTAAAATATTATCAGCGAGTTTCAAGTGTGGAGCTTTGGGGAGCTTTAAGAGCTGCTATTGAAAGTAGGAAAAGTGAAAATCAACAAATTGCTTTTACGATGATATTGGATTGGTTTAAAAATAAATCAGATGACTTTTTAAATATTATACCTTCATTTAGATATTTTTTATTACACAGTAGCATTGAACGAGTACGATATATAACAAAAGATAACAAAGAAAATTATCGCAAACTTATTGCTTATTTATGGAGCAGGCAGGGAGAAGAAGCAAAAAACGCATTTAAAAAAGCCTACCCAATTCATATGAAAGCAGTTTTGCAGATAATAGATAATAATGACTGGAAAGACGCGCGGAAAATCTCTTTAAAATTTATTATTCGACGTAAATTTAAAGCTCCAATTTTGATAAGTAAAGTAAGCAGAAGAATTGTATTTAAACTAGCTACCTGGTTACCACGGAAAAAAAATCAAGTAGTTCTTGCTACAGAAAGAAGTACGCAGCTAGAGGGGAATTTACTAGCTATTTATGATTATTTGTTTTATAATGACATGCCTCAAAAAGTATATGTATTTTTACGGAAAAATCGTAATTGGTTTGAAATGTTTCAACTATATTATGTACTAGGAAGAGCTCAGACTATTGTTTTAGATGATTATTATAATAAAATTTACGGTTTAAAATTTAATAAAAAGTCTTATGTTGTACAGTCTTGGCATGCAACAGGAGCTTTCAAAAAATTTGGATTTAGTGCATTAGAAGGAACAGATGCAAATACAAAAGAATTTGAAATACGTGCACATTCTCCATATACTGATGTACTCGTTAGTTCTGAAGGTATAATACCAGAATATATGGAAGCATTTAGAAAGAAAGCAAATCAAATTAAACCAATTGGCGTACCTCGTACAGATATATTTTTTGAACATGAATATGTGAACTACACGAAAGAAAAATATCAAAAAATGTATCCACAATTAAGAGAGAAAAAAGTCCTTCTTTATGCGCCAACATTTCGTGGGGGGCCAAACGAGCGCTTTAATTATAGTGTTGTACTTGATATTGCAGCATTGAAAAAAGAACTTGGTGATACTCATATCTTAATATTGAAGTTTCATCCGGTTATAAAAAATGTTTCATTCAATATAAAAGAAGATGATCCATTTATCTTAAATTTATCAGTGAATCATGATATTAATGATTTAATGTTATTTAGTGATGCTTTGATTACAGATTATTCATCGGTTATTTTTGAATATAGCTTGATGAATCGCCCTATTTATTTCTTTGCTTACGATATTGATGAATATTTAGAC
Organism: Listeria ivanovii subsp. londoniensis; assembly: GCF_000763495.1. Taxonomy (GTDB): domain Bacteria; phylum Bacillota; class Bacilli; order Lactobacillales; family Listeriaceae; genus Listeria; species Listeria londoniensis. Next base: position 1,256,649 of record NZ_CP009576.1, read on the forward strand.
GAAAGAGGATTTTATTTTGACTATAAGGCGACAATTCCTGGAGAAGTTTTTAAAGATACAACATCACTTATTAATTCAATTAAAAATGGAACTTACAATTACGCTGACCTTGAAACATTTAAAAAGAAATTCGTTGGAAGTTTAGATGGGAATTCAACAAAACGTTTTGTGGAGACTTATATTACGAAAAATAATGAGGATGTGAACCATTTATGAGTCTAGTAATTGAACAGCTTGTTATAAAAGATGAAGAGACAAGATGGGGAAGTCCGTATCTTTGTGAACAAGTAAAAAAAGCTGTTATGAATACCACAGCAGACTTCTTAGTAGTATGCTCTGAATCTAATCAAAGAACCTTATTACAAATAAATGACTATGTTAATCATTTTTATGAGAATATGGAGAATGCAGATATTCATCTATTTAATCAAAATCCTGTGTTTCTCCAATATTTGCGTAAACTTCCAAATGAAGAAGTTTATGAGATGACTGAAAAACTTCAATTCGTTGATGAAAAAGTTTTAAAACCTGCTAGTACGTATTTGGAACGTGATCCACATATGTTACTGGAGGAGATGGGACCGTATATTTTGTATAACATTACTTTTTTAAAAAAATATTTTGGGAAAGTGGTAGAAAAACCTCATTTAATTGATATTTTTCAAAAAGCAAATATTGTGTATAAACACAACGTTTTGGAAGAAACGAAAAAGAATGAACCTAGGATGCAAGTAGTTGATTATTATACAATAAATGATATGATTGATTGCTGGAGTTTTTACAGAGCATTAGAGGGTAATTACACAAAGTTAGATTTGGTTTTACTGGATTTTGATAAAAACTTTTTTAACTATCTGATTCGTACGAAATTAGGTCCAACTTTTCAAACAAATTTAAAAAATGGTGACTTAATAGACGCGCAAGAAAATTTAAAAGCACTTACTATTTTCCTTGAGAATCATAACAAACAGCTAGTAAGTGAACTAATATCAGTGGGTTATTTTTACTTGCAGTTTCCAGTTGAAAAATATTTGGTTTGGAGCGGAAATAAGTCATTCAGCGCAGTCTATTTACAATTTCTAAAGGTCCTTTTCGATAAAACGCATTATCAAACAAAACAATATTATTTGAGGCATTATCGACGTGCTACGAATGCAGTGTATAAAGCAGTTGGTTTGAATTCTATGAAACCCATTGCTAAAGCTTATAAACTTTATTATGTATTAAGTTAAGGTATAAAAAACGATGTAGTGTGCTCCTAAAAGTTAGACCAAAAAATCTAACTTTTAGGAGCGTATTTTAATTGGTTAAATGTGATTATAAATTAAAAAAACAAGTAATGGAAGTTTATCAAAGAAGGGGGAATCAAACTATCGATCAATTCTTTTCTATCTCCCATTTTTTCCTATGTTGGGAAATTGGAATTTGTCGAGTTGCACAGACGAAAAGGCAAACAACATTATTCTTACATGAATATCCTATTACAAAATTAATGAATTTAATTAGGGGAAAACAAAGTATAATCTACTCAAAAATAGTTTGTTTTTTAAAGCTAACTTCAAGGGGCATGCAGTATAGTCAATGAGCAGATAGGCCTCTTTGTTTGGGGAATTGCTTATTTTTGTTACAAAAATGTAATTTATAAAGGTCTGAAATCTGGTAAACTATAGGTTAATAATGCTTTTAAAAGAGGAGGGGACAAAAAGCGAGAAATATATAAACGATAAAAATTAAGTGAACTGAGTTTGTACCTTCCATAGAGGAGTGGGAAATTTGCATTCCTTTTCAACAGTAATACTTATCTGTTTAAAACGTTCTCTAAAAATATTCACAAATAATAAATTTCTTAAAGTAGCTAAAATCTTAGCTTACTATAATTATGAACGTTATACAGTTATCACAAAAAAGAGTTTTATGAAAGAGTGGTTGATTAGAATTAAATTCAAAAAAATAATTTGTAATCTGATACTTATTCTTATATTAAGTATAGTATTATTCCCTACGATAAAAGCAAATGCAGCCTCAGATGATTTAAATTATTATGCTATTAATGATATTAATTTACGTTCACAAAGAGATTTTTCAAGTAGTATAGTTACTGTCATTCCAAAAAATCAGAAAGCGATAGTAAAAGCTAATTCAGAAGATAAAGACGGTTGGGTAGAGATTTCATATAAAGGTTATAAGGGTTATATGAAAATTAATTACTTAACGATGCTGAATCCCTTACAAAGTTACGGAGAATATTATGCTCCAAGTGCTGTAAATTTACGAGCGAACCGTGATTTTTCATCTGCAATAGTTGTTACGATTCCTGTTAATGCCTTAATGTATGTGGTAGATGGTTCAGTAGACAAGAACGGTTGGGTGCGGATTATTTATGAAGGTAGGGTTGGTTACATGAAACAAAACTACATTACAGTAAAAGACCCAACTAAAAATTATATCAATTATTATGCACCAAATGCAATAAACATGAGAGAATCCAGAACTTTTGATTCACCAACAGTGACTACAATCCCAAAAAACCAACAATTTTATATGGAAGAAGGCACGACTGACACAAATGGTTGGGCAAAGATTTTGTATCAAGGAAAAGTTGGCTATATGAAAACTTATTATTTCTCTATAACAGACCCAACAAAAACATATGGTATTTATTATGCACCAAACATCGTAAATCTACGAGCGGGCAGAAGTTTTGATACAGCGATAGTAGAATCAATACCTCAGAATCAACAACTGTATGTAGAAGATAATTCGAGGGACAAGCACGGCTGGGTGAAGATAATTTCTCAAAATGGTGTGGTTGGCTATATGAGAGACTGTTATTTAACGACTTATAACCCTACAAAAACGTATTTTGAGAACTATGCTATAAGTGCTTTGAATATAAGAAGCAAGCCAGACTACAATTCAGAAACAATTATAGTAGCACCTAAAAACGCTAAAATTTATGTGGAGCAAAATTCAAAGGACGCAAACGATTGGCTTAAGGTGGCATATAATGGGCGAGTTGGTTACATGAAATCTGCCTATATTACTGCTAAAGTGCCAAATGCAAAATATAGTATTAAATATGCAACAAGCAATATCAATTTACGCCAATCTAGAACTTACGATAGTAAAATAGTAGATGTTATTCCAGAAAGTGCGAAAGTAGAAATGGAAGTAGGAAGTCTAGATAGTAATAACTGGGCTAAATTTATTTATGGAAACACAGTTGGTTATATGAACGTTGCTTATTTTAGTGATAGTCCATATCAACCAATTAAAAAAACGTATAAAGAAACAGCCTATACTTCTACATTTTCAAATGCATTAACGAAAACGATGGCTGGCAATCCGCAAACCGATAAGAAACCTGCTAACTCTTATATAAATGTAGAGGCCATTAAACTTACAGGAACTAACAAAGGTACAGCAATAACTGCTAATGGTCAGGTTAGAAGTACCGCTAGTAAAACTGGTTTCGTACAAGGGAAACTGAGAAATGGTGAAGCGATAACTATTTTAAATACGGTAACAGCAAGTGATGGTAGCAAATGGTATAAATTCAATTTTAATCGGCAGTGGTTTAATGCCACACAAGAAGAAACATCTTATTATTTGAATCCGAATAATTTTGCTGAAAATTCAGCAACATATTTACAATTTTTAGTTCTCTCTAAACCAGCAAATATTAATACAAATGAAGTTAACAAAAACATCCTTGCTGGAAAAGGTATATTAGCGAATAAAGCGAGTAGCTTTAGTAAAGCTGCAACGACCTATAATGTGAATGAGATTTATTTGATTTCACACGCTCTCTTAGAAACCGGGAATGGGACATCTCAGCTAGCTAATGGAGTTACCGTAAGCAAGGTTGATGGAAAACCAGTTACACCGAAGAAGGTTTATAACATGTATGGTATTGGAGCGGTAGATAGTGATCCATTGCGTGGTGGTTCAGAATACGCCTATAAACAGGGCTGGGATACTCCAGAGAAAGCCATCATTGGTGGCGCTGGTTTTGTAGCACAGAATTATATCTCCAAAGGACAAGACACACTTTACAAAATGAGATATAATCCAGCTAACCCTGGCGTTCATTTATATGCTACTGATATAGGCTGGGCTTCAAAACAAACAAAAGGAATGCAAAATTTGTATAATCAGTTATCAAGTTATACGCAACAGTTTGACGTTCCAAAATATAAATAACTAAAATAAAATGAGCTACTTCAATGTTTTTGGAGCTAGCTCATTTTATTTTTGTAAGGGTACAATAGATATGTTACACTCTTAAACACAAAAAAAGACATTCCCATGTATAATTAAGCTACCAAACACAATCAACAGGAGGAATGTCTCTATGCCAAGTATAACAGAAGAAATGCGAGTTCGGGAAAAAATGTGTATCTATGCCCAAAAATATGGCGTCACCAAAGCAGCAAGAAGATATCAAACCAACCGCCGGTTTATTTACCGACAATTAGCTAAATACGACGGAACAAAACAAAGCTTAGCTTTCCAATCAAGAAAACCTCACCGCCATCCTAATCAGCATCAAGAAAAGGAACTAATACTCCTTCGGAAAATGTATCGTCGCTTTGGCTTCGAAGGCCACGCGGAAGTATACGCGCAAACTTTAAAACGAGGTTATGAGCGAAGCTTTGGCGGAATGAAACGTGTCATTCGCGACCTGACCAAGCCAGCTCCTCCCAAAAAGAGAACCTGGAAACGAAATAACCAAGGACCTAAACAAACCAAATCTTTTCCAGGAGAGCTAGTACAAGTTGATATTAAATATGTCCCTAAAGAGTGTATCCTCTGGAAAAGCCATCAAAAAAGTTATTACCAGATTACCGCCATTGACACATTCAGTTCCAAGCGGATTTTACAAATTGTAGATGAAAAGTCTATGACGAATACCGTACGCTTTATCCAAACATTAGAAGAGAAAATGGCCTGCAAAATCCACGCTATCCAAACGGATAATGGGGCTGAATTCACCAAAGTAACGCCTGGTGCTACAGGGCTTACTAGCTTTGAACAAGTCCTTTTTGATAAGGGGATAACGTATCTAAAAACTAGACCTTATTCTCCTTGGCAAAATGGTATAGTAGAACGTTCGCACCGGATTGATGGAGAACGTTTTTACCATAGACAAAAATTCCGTTCACTCGAAGAACTCATTCGGAAAAATCAACGTTACCAAAATCGATACAACAATATTGCGAAGCAAAAACATCATTTTCAATCACCTAATCAAGTAATGAAAGCCTATTTCCAGCAACTTCATTCCAATATGGTCAGCTAATCATCCATCGAAATCTCTTTTTGTAACATATGTTTGTGTTTTCTAGATTTTTGGAGCTAGCTCATTTTATTTTTTCATTGCACTACAATCTTTTTTTTGCTATATTAAGGAATAGTAATACTTTGTTAGGAGTGAAGAATGAGCGTGTTAAATAAAAAAAGAGTTATAGTTGGAGTTTTGCTATTATTATCAAGTTTTTTTATGATAGGCTATTACTCAGATTCATTAAAGGTGAATGTTAGTTGGCTTGTTTTCTTGTCATCATTGATTGTACTTTATTTTAGACAAGTAAAAAATTTTCAATTTCAGTGGTCGGCATCAATTACTGCAGTCATCTTAAGTTTATTTTGGATGGCTTCATCATATAATGGTGGACCCTATGGTGGGAATTTTCTTTTTAATAGTATCATTTTAATAGCAACTTTTTTTGCTATTACTGCATTTGTCTTACTATTAATACAAGAGTTGAAAACTGAATATAAGATTCAGAATCAAAATAAACCAAAATGGACCTTATTTGCGCTCTTTTCCCTAATTCCTTTTTTTGTATGGATGATGTCTTTTCTTGCCTATTTTCCAGCAAAAATGACTTTTGATTCTTACTTCCAATGGGCAATGGCTCACGGGGTTCGCCAATATAGTGAGTGGCACCCAATGTTACATACTTTATGGATACAAGCTACTAGTTTTATCTATAATTCACCTGCTAGTTATATTTTTTCACAAATAGTAGTTGTTTCATTAATTGTTGGTTATGCAATTTACACACTTGTAAAAATGGGCGCAAGCAAATGGATAGGGTTAGCTATTTCTATAGGCTATGCTATCTATCCTGTGGCAATGATTTATTCAGCTACAGCATGGAAGGATTTTCCTTTTGCAGCCTTTATTCTACTTTTCACAGTGCTTATTTTGAAAATAGTCCAATCTAATGGGCAATGGCTAAAAAATTGGTGGCACTTCGCAGCCTTTATTTTAGTAGCCTTTATTTGTATTAACTTAAGAAATAATGGGATTATGATAGTAGTAGTTTCCCTTGTTGTTTTACTTATCTTCATGAAAAATTATCGACTTATTATTGGGGGAGTATTAGTTGGAACTCTGGGACTGAATTTTTTATTCGGTTTTGTTATGACAAATGGTTTACATGCACAATCCAACCCATTAAATCAGGCTTTAGCAATTCCTTCACAACAAATTGGTGCAACTTTTTATAATGATGGAGACTTTACTCCAGAACTGAAAGAATATTTCACTTCTATTTTGCCAGAAGAAAACTGGAAAAAAGATTATAATCCATATACCGTGGATCCGATTAAACATGATGCTGAATATGATGCAACTGTTATTGAAGATGACTTTGGACTATATCTCAAAAACTGGTTTAAGCTACTTACACACAATTTTGGCATATATGTAGAAGCGTATCTGGATCAGATTGCGGTAATATGGCAGTTTGACTCACCAGATGATTACAAAGTATTTTTTGATACACCGGCAGATATTCAAGATACGCGATATGATGTAAAAGCATTTGCCCATTATTTTCCAGATGGATTATCTGAGGAAGAAATGAACAAATTAGGTTATAAAAAATACGAAGAAGAATATAAGAGTGTAACTGGAAAAGAGGCAATTAGTTACAATGAGTATAAAGAGAGAATTAAAGATTCTATCCAACCACTTATCTCTGAAACTAAATCTGCTAGTATAAAGAAAATAATGGATGGCATTTATATGAAAACAACGCAAGAATGGCAAAATTATTTACTAAAAGGAGCAATACCACTTCTTTTCCTTATAATTGCAATCGCATCTGTTTGTTTCCAAAGTTCGAAAAAAAGATTGCTTATATTTGCCCCAGTAATTATGGCCGTAATAACTATAGCAGTTGCTATGCCAGCGACAGACTATAGATATTGTTATAGTTTTGTCTTTACTGTGCCAATTGTGTTCTTTGCTACTAAATTAAGAATTATTGAGAAAAATGAAATCTAAGGAGAGAATTATATTGAATTTGAATGAAAAAGTGGCTGTACTTTTACCATGTTATAACGAAGAATTAACGATTGGTAAAGTGATTGATGATTTTAAGAAGAAGCTTCCTAATGCTGACATCTATGTATATGATAATAATTCTAAAGATAGAACGTTTGAGATAGCGCAAGAGCACGGGGCAATCGTTCGAAAAGAAATGCGCCAAGGTAAAGGTAATGTAGTTCGTTCTATGTTCGCTGATATTGAAGCTGATTACTATTTGATGGTCGATGGGGATGATACTTATCCGGCAGAATATTGTCATGAAATTTTAGAGGCACTTCGTAATAAAGAAGCAAATATGGTAATTGGTGATCGCTTGAGTAATGGAACTTATACAGAAGAAAACAAACGAAATTTTCATGACTTTGGTAATTCCCTTGTTCGTAACACCATTAATCGTATCTTTAAAAGTAATTTACGAGACATTATGACTGGTTATCGTGGCTTTGATCGTTACTTTGTTAAGACGATGCCAGTTTTAAGTCCTGGATTTGAAATTGAGACTGAAATGAGTATTCATGCTTTAGAGAATCGCTTTTTAGTGAAAGAAATTGAAATAGATTACCGCGACCGTCCAGAAGGTAGTGAATCAAAACTAAATACTTTCAGTGACGGGTTTAAAGTCATTATGACAATAATAAAATTGTTTAAGAATAGTCGCCCGTTCTTATTCTTTAATTTATTAGCTTCTTTATTTGTAATTATAGGTGTAATTATTGGCTTACCGGTAATTATTCAGTTTGCTCAAATTGGCTTAGTATTAAAATTCCCAAGTGCATTACTTGCGACTGGAATAATTTTGATGGGGATGCTGTTTTTCATCTGTGGTCTAATCCTTGATACAATTGCTCATCGAAATAGACAAATTTATTTCTTAGAACTGGTTAAATATCGTGAAAGAAACCCTATAGACTAATTCAGGTAAAATAAAAAAACGTATGAAATCTACTTTTGAGAAATAGATTTCATACGTTTTTTTATTTTTATATGAATTATTTTTTTGTTTTAGCATGAATTTCAGCATAAAGCTCATCTACTAATTTGGCAACATCATCTTTAATCTCAGGATGTTTTAGAGCAAATTGCATCGTTGTTTTGATAAAACCGAATTTATCGCCAACATCAAAACGTTCACCTTCGAAATCATAAGCGAAAACGCGTTGAATTTCGTTTAAGCTGTTTATTGCATCAGTTAATTGTATTTCGCCACCTGCACCAGGTTTTTGTGTTTCTAGAAAATCAAAAATCTGTGGTGTTAATAAATATCTTCCTAAAATAGCAAGATCGGATGGTGCAGCACTTGGATCTGGTTTTTCTACAAAGCCATTCACATTGTATAAGTCTTTACTGTACTCGTCAATTGGATCAATAATACCATAACGATAAGTCTCATCATGTGGTACGGTTTGAACTCCAATAATCGAGCTATGTGTTTTTTCATATTGTTGGATTAATTGCTTTGCACAAGGTGTTTTAGCTTGAACAATGTCATCACCAAGCATAACGATAAATGGTTCGTTGCCGACAAATCCGCGAGCCTGGAGAATAGCATCGCCAAGACCTTTAGGCTTAGATTGACGAATGAAGTGAAGATTTATATTCGTTGTTTCTTCAATTAAATGAAGTAATTCGAGCTTGTTTTTTTCACGTAAGTTGGATTCAAGCTCAGGTACAGAGTCAAAATGATCTTCAATAGCTCGTTTACCTTTACCTGTTACGATTAGAATATCTTCAATTCCAGATTCAACAGCTTCCTCTACAATATATTGAATGGTAGGTTTGTCAACGATTGGAAGGATTTCTTTTGGCATTGCTTTTGTAGCAGGGAGAAATCTAGTTCCTAATCCCGCTGCTGGTATAACTGCTTTTTTTACTTTCATTTAAACGCTCCTTTAAAATAATATTGCTCTAATAAACTTTATTATACGCCATTCATTGATAGCAATTCAAGTTGGACACTAAATAGCGTAGTTTTACTATGTTATCTTGACATTTAGGGCCATTTGTAATAGATTGAAGAAAGTAAATAAAAAAAGTATCATAATATTTGTGTCGTTAAAGAAACGAATGCAGGATCAGGAATGTCTGGTACTAATTGTTTAAGCATTGCTAAGGTTGCAAATGATTTTGACCTAGAAAAAGTACGGGCTTTTAAAGAAAGGTTCTTTGATGACTTAGATGGAAAGTCTGCTGAACGGATTGTGAAAGAACTTATTAAGTAAGTTTTAGCTTTTAAAATGTGGTATAATAAACACTGTTAAAAAAACAGTTAAAGGAGATTAGAGAATGATATACGCTCAAATTTTAGCTGGAGGAAAAGGTACGCGAATGGGTAACGTTAGCATGCCGAAACAATTTCTACCTCTAAATGGTAAACCAACTATTGTTCATACGGTAGAAAAATTTATTTTAAATACTCGTTTTGATAAAATTCTTATTTCTTCACCAAAAGAATGGATGAATCATGCAGAGGACAACATTAAAAAATATATTTCTGATGACCGTATTGTGGTAATTGAAGGCGGAGAAGACAGAAATGAAACAATTATGAATGGGATTCGTTTTGTGGAAAAAACATATGGCTTAACTGATGAGGATGTCATTGTTACACATGATGCAGTTCGTCCGTTTTTAACACATCGAATTATTGAAGAAAATATTGATGCGGCACTTGAAACAGGAGCTGTTGACACTGTAATTGAAGCACTTGATACGATTGTTGAATCAAGTAACCATAACTTTATTACAGATATTCCTGTCAGAGATCATATGTATCAAGGACAAACACCTCAAAGCTTTAATATGAAAAAAGTTTATAATCACTATCAAAACTTAACAACGGAAGAAAAACAAATTCTAACAGATGCTTGTAAGATTTGTTTGCTTGCTGGTGAAAAAGTGAAATTAGTTAAAGGCGAAATCTTCAATATCAAGATTACGACCCCTTATGATTTGAAAGTAGCAAATGCGATTATTCAGGAGCGGATAGCCAATGATTAATCAAGTATATAGACTTGTTTCAGAAAGACAGTTTGAAGTTGCCAATGTGGATGAAAGTTTAACGGATGATGTTGTAGTTGTAAGACCAACACATTTATCTATTTGCGCGGCAGACCAACGTTACTATACAGGTTCTAGAGGGAAAGAAATGCTATCTAAAAAACTTCCGATGGCTCTGATTCATGAAGGTGTCGGCGAAGTAGTTTATGATGCAACTAAAGCGTTTAAACCAGGAACTAAAGTAGTGATGATACCAAATACACCATTTGCCAGCGATCCTGTAATCGCGGAGAATTATTTGCAATCAAGTAAATTCCGTTCAAGTGGTTATGATGGTTTAATGCAAGACTATGTATTTATGCGGAGAGACCGTGTGATTGCATTACCAGATGATATTAATATGAAAGTAGCAGCATTTTCTGAACTCATTTCTGTTGCTGTTCATGCGATTTTACGATTTGAATCAAAAAGTAATGCTAACCGTGAAACTTTCGGTGTATGGGGCGACGGAAATTTAGGTTTTATCACTTCTTTATTACTAAAATCTTGGTATCCTGAAAGTAAAGTATATATTTTCGGTAAAACACCTTACAAATTAGATTTCTTTTCATTTGTAGATGGTGCTTATTCAATTGATGATGTACCAGCCGATTTAGTTATTGATCAAGCATTTGAATGTGCTGGCGGAATGGGTAGCCAATATGCTGTAAGTCAAATTATTGATGTGATTAAACCAGAAGGAACGATTTCATTGCTAGGTGTATCGGAATATCCGATCGAGTTTAATTCACGCATGGTGTTGGAAAAAGGGCTGACTGTATACGGAAGTAGTCGCAGCGGTCGAGTTGATTTTGAAAAAACAGTAGAATTTTTATCAACAAACAAACGAGGCGTAGAATATTTGCAAAACCTTGTTGGAGAAGTTCATTCTGTTCATTCCATTCAAGATGTTATTGAATCATTTGAAGCTGATTTACGTAGCCCATGGGGTAAAAGCGTTATGGAGTGGAAGATATAATAAAAACATTGGGGAGTTTAGGTCATAAGCCGGTGATATTTGTTTGCTAAAGTAGATTTAGGAGGCAAGTTATTCGAATGCGTTTATTCGAAAATCATTTGCTTTATCCTAAACTTCCCAGCTTTTATATGGAGAGGGTAGTAGAATGAAATTTGCGATTATAATTCCTTTTTACAATGCTGAAAAAAGGTTAAAAGTATCCATAAATAGTGTTATTAAGCAGTCCTACCGTTTTTTAGAACATGTCGAGGTGCTGCTTATTAATGATGGAAGCACGGATAATAGCGGGATTATTGCTAATCATTACGCAAAAAAATATCCCAATAATATTCGCGTGTTAAACATTCCTAACGGTGGACCTGCGAAAGCGAGAAACATTGGAATACATAATGTACGAGAAGATACTGACTTTGTCGGCTTTTTAGATGCAGACGATGTTTTATCTAGTAATATGTTAGAAAAGATGGCAGTTTTTTTGAATCAATCTAACGTAAATATGGTAGTACCTGCTTTTTATTATTTAGATGATTTTGGTAAAAAACAAAAAATTGCTCCACATAAATTAAATTATCGTTTTAAGAATGGCAATCGAATGGTGAATATTGAGGAAGAACCTCAGGCAATTCATTATTATATCGGGGGAACTTTTTTACGTTATAAGAGCTTGCAAGAATTTTCGTTTGCGGAGGAGCTTTATTTTGGGGAAGATCAGCTCTTAATTACGCAATTTTTATTGAAGAATCGAACGTACGGATTAATTGCGGATGCGGGTTACTATTACTATCGCGATATGAAACAAAAGGGTTCGCTTGTAAGTTCTTCTTGGAAAAAAAACGAAAGGTATACAGCTTTTCTTGAGAAGGTATACCAAACATATATAGCAGATTCTCAAAAGGAATTTGGAAGCGTCATTCCTTATATAAAAACACTTATTGCTTATCATGCGAAGTTGTTTTTTTATAAGGAGAATGTGTATTTTAAAGAGGTACTAAATGAGGCTGAACAAGAAGGCTTTGTGGTTGAACTACAGCGAATATTGAAGGTAGTCGGAGCTAATACGATTTTGGCTCTAGACACACCGCTTGTTGTAAAAGAAATGATGCTTTCGATTATGCGAAATGGTTGGCCAGTGCAGTTTGAAATGGAACCATTAAGTGAGGTACCGCTAGTTAGTATAAAGGAAGTCTATCGAATAGGTAAGCCAGCTGTAGTGGAACTATCGCTAGAAGAACAACGGCAGTCTTTGCCAAATGAAGGACATTTTGTTCTCGGCACAAGTACTGACAGCTCATCTGCTAAGTTAATCACACGTAAATCTGACCAAAAAATTTGGGATATTTCGGTAAGAACGGCTGGAAGTATAGAGCGAGCGGTGTTTAATTTAAAACCATTTCAAAATAAAGTAGCAATCTTTTACATCGATAGGCATAAAAAAACGTCAATTATCGAGTTACGTGTTATGAATAGCTTATTGGCAAAAATAAAACGAAATATCAAATTAAAACGAGATTTTAAATAAAGGGTGGGAGGGAATATCCTGATGAAGTTAGTACAAAAGGTATATTATCTGCTATTTAGGTTGGTGGGATTTTTACCTCGACAAAAGCAATTGGTGATGTTTGAAAGCTTTTCTGGAAAACAATATAGTTGTAATCCACGAGCGATTTTTGAATATATGGAAAAAAATAATCCAGAATATGAATTACTCTGGAGTGTGAATCCGAAATATGTCGAACTTTTCAAAGTGCAGGGTGTCCCATATGTTACACGTTTCTCAGTAAGTTGGTTATTTAAAATGGGACTGGCAAAATATTGGATTTCTAATAGTCGACTGCCATTAGAGCTACCGAAACCTAAAAAAACAATCTATGTGCAAACTTGGCACGGGACTCCTTTAAAGAAACTTGGGGTTGATATTGAAGAAGTTCATATGCCGGGACAAACGACGGAACAATACAAAGCAGATTTTGTAAAAGAAGCGCAGAAATGGGATTATTTAATTGCGCCTAATGCATATTCTAGTGCTATTTTTAGACAAGCGTTTGGATTTACTGGTGAAATGATTGAATCGGGATATCCACGTAATGATATTTTATTTAGTGCGGACAAAGACGTGAAAATCGCAAATATCAAAAAAGCATTAAATATTTCAGAAGATAAAAAAGTTGTTTTATATGCCCCAACATGGCGGGATAATGATTTTTACGAAGCAGGAAAATACAAATTTGATTTAAAAATAGATATTGCTCAAATGCAAGAAAAATTGGGAGATGAAGTAGTTTTGCTTGTTCGGATGCATTATCTAGTTGCGGAACATTTTGATTTTGCGCAATATGGAGATTTTGTACGAGATGCATCAAAACATGAAGATATTCGTGATTTATATTTAGTGAGTGATTTGTTAATTACTGATTATTCTTCTGTATTTTTTGATTATGCGAATTTGAAACGGCCGATGTTGTTTTATACGTATGATTTGGCTGAATATCGTGATACGCTCCGTGGTTTTTATTTTGACTTTGAAAAAAATGCTCCCGGACCACTAGTCGAAACTAACGAGCAATTAATGGATGAGCTTGGTAAAATGCTTGTCAATCCGCCTGAAATAGAAAGTAGTTTTTTAGAGCAATTTTGTACTTGGGAAGACGGACATGCGGCAGAAAAAACAGTGAATATTGTTTTTGCTAAAAAATAGGCGGTGGAAAAATGAAAAAAATAGCAATTTATATTTATATGTTGGCTGTTAAAGTAGTGAGCGGTTTAGCAAGACTTTTTCCTATGCAGCAAAAAGTGGTGTTTTTAATTAGTTTTGAAGAGAATCCCGCAGCTATTATTAAGCAAATGGAGCTTGATAAATTTACGCCTAATACGATTATTTTTTATGATCCACGTATAAATGTAACAAACATTTCACGAGATTTTCTAAAGCTAAAACCTAAAAATATAGCTCAATTTATTCCATTAATGTTTCATCTTAATACGGCAAAAGTAGTTGTAACTGATAATTATTTTGTGGAATTAGCTGGGGCAAAATGGAGAAAAGGTGCTTCTTGTATTCAAATTTGGCATGCAAATGGTGCGCTGAAGAAGTTTGGCTGGGAAGATAAAGCAGCGCAAAAAAGAACCACAGCAGATAAAAAACGATTTCAAGCTGTTTATCAACGTTTTACGAATGTCGTCGTTGGGTCTGATGAAATGGCTTTGATTTTCCAAAAATCGTTTTTATTAGATGAAAAACAGCTATTAAAGATTGGCGTGCCTAGAACCGATTATTTTTTTGATAAGGAGAAGTTGAAAGCAAATTATGATTGGACCTTTCAATCGTTAAATCTTTCCAATAGAAAACAGCTATTGTATGCTCCTACTTTTCGTGATGATGAGCTACAAAACACATCTTTACACTTAGATATTGCTGAAATGGAACGAGCACTGGGTGAGGAGTATCAATTAATTTTAAAATTACATCCTTCGATTAGTAATGATTTAGAAAAGTTGGATAGTGACTTTGTCGTCTATGTAGATAAAGAAACACCCATTGAAACCTTGCTTCCAGTGGTGGATATTTTAATTACAGATTATTCATCGATTCCATTTGAATTTGCTTTACTTGAAAAGCCGATGATTTTTTATACGTATGATTTGCAAGCATATGATAAAGCACGTGGTCTTTCAGATGGTTTTTTAGAAACGATTCCAGGTAACTGTGTTTTTACAACTGTAGAACTTATTGAAGAGATTAAAAAGGCGTCCTTCGATTTAGAAAAAGTTCGTCAATTTGCCTTGAAATGGAATAAATATTCAGATGGATCTTCCAGCGAACGATTTGTTTCGCTTTTAAAAGAAAGACTAGAAAAGTAAGACTGCTAACCAGTAGAGAATTTTTTTATTTCTTGATATACTACTAAAGAAAGTAGGTGGGCTGATGAAAAAAGTAATTACATATGGCACATTTGATTTAATTCATTGGGGGCATATTCGCTTATTAGAACGAGCTAAAGCGCTTGGAGATTATCTGATTGTCGCAATTTCAACAGATGAGTTCAATCGAATCAAGCATAAAGAGGCATACCATAACTTTGAGCACCGCAAACTGATTTTAGAAGCGATTAGATATGTGGATGAAGTAATCCCAGAAAGCAACTGGGAACAAAAACTAGAAGATGTACAAAGTCGTGATATTGATGTCTTTGTAATGGGAGATGATTGGGAAGGCGAATTTGACTTTCTAAAACCATATTGCGAAGTGGTTTATTTACCACGTACAGACGGAATTTCTACCTCAAAGATAAAAGATGATTTAAAATAGTAGTGGCACAAAATGAGTACTCCAGTAATGTTTAATTATTAGGTGGTAGGCTTGTTTTGTGCTATTATTATGTATAAATGATAACTAATAAGAACAGTTACGATAGGAGCAAGAGAAATGACAAATTTATTTCAAGATGATAGTCTCACGCTACATACAGACCTTTATCAACTAAATATGATGAAAGCGTATTTTGACGATGGACTTCATGAGCGTAGATCGGTATTTGAAGTTTTTTTCCGAGATATGCCATTTGATTCAGGTTTTGTTGTATTTGCTGGACTAGAACGAATTATTCATTATATGCAAAATTTGCGTTTTACGGAAACGGATATTACCTATTTACATGATGAGCTTGGTTTTGACGGGCCATTTTTAGAATATTTACGAACATTTAAATTTAAAGGAAATATTCTTGCAGCGAAAGAAGGCGAGTTTGTTTTTAAAACAGAACCTATCTTGCAAGTGGAAGCAAGCCTGGCAGAAGCACAATTAATCGAAACTGCTTTGCTTAACATTGTGAACTTCCAAACGCTGATTGCGACAAAAGCAGCCCGAATTCGTTCAGTAATTGACGACGAAACGTTTGCGGAATTTGGAACGAGACGCGCGCAAGAAATGGATGCAGCAATTTGGGGCACAAGGGCGGCTTATATCGGTGGTTGTGATTCAACGAGTAATGTTCGAGCTGGAAAGATTTTCGGCATTCCTGTCTCCGGCACGATGGCACATGCGATGGTTCAAGCTTACCGCGATGAACTGGAAGCATTTAGAAGTTATGCTAAAACACATTTTGATTCCATTTTCTTAGTAGATACATACGATACTTTAAAATCTGGAGTTCCAAATGCGATCAAAGTAGCACAAGAAATGGGGGACAAAATCAACTTTATCGGCATTCGTTTAGATAGTGGAGACATGGCTTTCTTATCCAAAAAAGCCCGCCAAATGTTAGATGATGCTGGTTTCACCGAAGCGAAGATTTTTGCTTCAAGTGATTTAGATGAACATACGATTTTGTCATTAAAAGCTCAAAAAGCGAAAATTGATTCATGGGGTGTTGGTACGAAATTAATTACTGCCTACGATCAACCTGCACTTGGAGCCGTTTATAAAATGGCTGCTATTGCGGATGAGAATGATATTTTACAAGACTCAATTAAACTTTCCAGTAATACAGAAAAAGTTTCGACTCCTGGCAAGAAAAAAGTCTACCGAATTATTACGAATGAAGAAGGTTTAAAAGCAGAAGGAGACTATATTGCTTTAGAGGATGAATCGCTTGAAAACGTCGATAAATTAACCATGTTCCACCCAGTGCATACGTACATTATGAAAACGGTGGAAAATTTTACAGCTCGTGAGCTACTCGTACCGATTTTTAAAGATGGCGAATTAGTATATGAAATGCCAACTTTAGACGAAATTAAAGCCTATAAAGAAGAAAATCTGGCACTGCTTTGGGATGAGTATAAACGTACGGTTCGCCCGGAGCAATACCCAGTTGATTTAAGTGTGAAATGTTGGAAAAACAAAATGCGCAATATCGAAAAAGTCCGGAAGAGTGTTCAATTACATTCACCAGTTGAATTAGATATGCCGTTTTAGGAGGAATTATGATGGATATCAGAAAAAGAATTTTAGCAGATATGCAAGTAGCAGAAACAATTGATGCTCGGGCAGAAATTAGAAAAAGTGTCGATTTTTTAAAAGCATATTTAACAAAGAATCCGTTCTTAAAAAGCTTTGTTCTTGGGATTTCTGGTGGGCAAGATTCCACGTTAGCAGGAAAATTAGCACAAATGGCGATAAGCGAACTTCGCGCAGAAACGGCTGACGAGGAGTATCAGTTTTTCGCGGTGAGCTTACCCTACGGAATTCAACTAGATGAATCGGACCGTCAAGATGCCCTGGATTTTATGCAACCAGACAACAGACTGACCGTCAATATTAAAGCTTCAGTGGACGCAAGTGTGGCGGCCCTTAGTGAAGCGGGCGTGGAGCTATCTGATTTTGCTAAAGGAAATGAGAAAGCGCGCGAACGGATGAAAGTTCAATACGCGATTGCGGCAATGAATAAAGGTGTAGTCGTTGGAACAGATCACTCGGCAGAAGCAGTTACTGGTTTTTATACGAAATATGGCGATGGGGGAACAGATATTAACCCGCTATTTCGCTTAAATAAACGCCAAGGCAAGGCACTTCTAAAAGAGCTTGGTTGCCCGGAACATTTATATATGAAAAAACCGACTGCTGATTTAGAAGATAATAAACCAGCCCTTCCCGATGAAGTAGCTCTAGGTGTTACTTACGACCAAATTGATGATTATTTGGAAGGGAAAACAGTTCCAGCAGAAGCAGCAGCAAAAATTGAAAACTGGTTTATTAAAACAGAGCATAAGCGCCATATGGCAATCACGATATTGGATGATTTCTGGAAATAGGAGGTTGTTTAAATGAAAGTTGGTTATGGATTATTAACGGCATTTTATACACATCCTGGAGAGCGAGATCAGTTAGCGTCTATTTTGCTTGAAGCAGCAGAAAGTTTGGAAGAATATAATACGTGTATCCAGTACATCGTTAGTGTTTCAGAGACAGAAGCGGAGACGATTTTTGTTTCAGAAATCTGGGTCGACAAAGGTCATCATGAAGCTTCTCTTGATAACATTGCTGTAAAGAGCATGATTGCAAAAGCTAAACCGCTAATCAAAGAAGTCAAACGCATCCAAGAACTAGATATCCTTGGCGGCAAAGGAATGTAGATATGCAAAACAAGAATGATTCTGGGATTTTCCAGAGTCATTTTTTGGAGGGATGAAGTTGAAAACATTAATGATTGTCTGCGCTGGCGGAGCGACTTCCAGCTTAATGGCACAAAACGTGGTGAAAAGTGCGGTTTCAGAAGGATTGGATGCTGTACTTGTTTTTCCAGAAGATGTGAAGTACCACGATCGTTTCCGTGAAAATTTTGGCGAGCGAGATTTAGTTGTTGTAATGGGTCCCGTTGGCGCAATAACGGCTGGGAAATTCCGCGATTATAAAGAACAAGTCGATGCAGTGCTAGTCGCGCCACAAGTAAAATACATGTATAAAACTGTAGAAGAAGTTTTAGGGGAGCTTGAAATCCCTTGTGCTAATATAAATTCACTTGATTTTGGTCGAATGCGCGGCGATAAAATCCTCGTCCAAGGTTTAGGGCTGATAGACCAGAAAAATTCCAAATAAGGTGTTGCAACTTTAGAGGGGACACGTTAAAATGAAAGAAGATGAAAAGGACAAGTGATTTGTCCTTTTCTTATTAGTACCGTGAAGTAACCGCAAATTTGCGGTTTCATTTTATAGATAAGGGTGGTTTTGTTTAAAATTATGAAAGACTTTACCGAGCAAGAGAAAATTATCGTTCTAGACTTTGGTAGCCAGTATAACCAACTTATTACGCGCCGTATCCGTGATTTCGGTGTGTACAGTGAATTACATCCGCATACTATCACTCTCGAAGAAATGAAAGCACTAAATCCAACGGGAATTATTTTTTCAGGAGGACCAAACAGCGTATACGACAAAGACGCTTTTCGTGCGGATGAAAGAATTTTTGACATGGGGATTCCGATTTTAGGAATTTGTTACGGAATGCAACTAATGACTGTCCATTTTGCCGGAAAAGTAGAAGCAGCAAAAGACCGTGAATACGGAAAAGCAGATATCCATGTAGAAGTACCTAACCGTTTATTTGCCGGACTTCCAACCGATCAAGTAGTTTGGATGAGCCACGGAGACTTAGTAGTGAAAGAACCAGCTGGCTTTGAAGTAACGACAACAAGCCCATCTTGTCCGATTGCCGGAATTGCTGACGAAGCTCGCCAACTCTACGGGGTACAATTCCATCCAGAAGTACGTCACTCTGAATACGGAAACGAATTACTGAAGAATTTTGCATTAAACATCTGTGGCTGTAAAGGTGACTGGACAATGGAAAACTTTAGCGAAGTCGAAATCGCTAAAATCCAAGAAATCGTTGGCGACAAAAAAGTCTTGCTAGCGCTTTCTGGTGGCGTTGATTCTTCTGTTGTTGGTGTGTTAATCCATAAAGCAATTGGTGACCAACTAACCTGTATTTTCGTTGACCACGGCTTGCTTCGTAAAGGTGAAGCAGACCAAGTAATGGCGACTCTACAAGGTGAATTCAATATGAACATCATCAAAGTAGATGCGAAAAAACGCTTCATGGACAAATTAGCAGGCGTTTCTGACCCAGAACAAAAACGCAAAATCATCGGTAACGAATTCATTTACGTTTTTGATGATGAAGCAAACAAACTAGATGGCGTAGAATTTCTCGCACAAGGAACACTTTACACCGACATTATCGAAAGTGGTACAGCAACCGCCCAAACAATCAAATCACATCACAACGTTGGCGGCTTACCAGAAGATATGCAATTTAAACTAATCGAACCACTAAACACGCTTTTCAAAGATGAAGTTCGTGCCCTTGGAACCGAACTTGGCATGCCTGACGCAATCGTGTGGCGCCAACCATTCCCGGGTCCAGGTCTTGGAATCCGCGTACTTGGCGAAATCACCGAAGAAAAACTAGAAATCGTTCGTGATTCTGATTATATTTTACGCGAAGAAATCAAAAAAGCCGGTTTAGAACGCGAAATCTGGCAATACTTCACAGCACTTCCAAATATCCGTAGCGTTGGTGTTATGGGTGACGGAAGAACGTATGACCATACTGTGGTTGTTCGTGCGGTGACGAGTATTGATGGAATGACAGCGGATTGGGCTCGTATTCCGTGGGATGTGCTGGAGAAGATTTCGGTGCGGATTGTGAATGAAGTAGCTCATGTGAACCGGGTTGTTTATGATATTACGAGTAAACCGCCTGCTACGGTGGAGTGGGAGTAAAGAAAGGTGAGTCGTAAATCCTTTAGTATAAAGGGTTTACGGCTCTTTTTTTATTTGAATTGCACTTTTTATAATTCTTGCCGTATAAACTTTTTCGTGTGTTTATTTCTTGGTGATGTATCTAGGTTTTCGATGGGTGGGGTGTAACTGATTATTCCTTTTAGTTTAGTGGCTACTTCAAAATTACTATTTGGATAAAGGTGTCCATAAGTTCCGAGTGTAGTTTCAATATCTTCATGACCTAATCGCTCTTTAATAATAAGCGGATTTTCTCCCATACTTATTAGTAGTGATGCATGAGAATGTCGCAATGCGTGGAAGCGTATTCTATGAATTCCAGCTTTTTTAGCGAAGCGAGCTATAGCATAACTGATAGTATGTTTCTGACACGGGGGGTTATTGTAACTGATAATAAATCCAGTGTCTAATATGTTTTGTTGTGTATTTTTCCACTCTTTTAGTAGTTGTAATGTATCTACATCTAGAACAATTTGGAGGGTACTGGCTCTAGTTTTAGGTTCTACAAAATAATATTCATTTATATTTCTATAAAAAAGTGTTTTTGTGATACTGAGAATTCCAGTTTCAAAATCAATGTCGTCCCATTGTAATGTTGTTGCTTCACCAATTCGTATACCAGTCATAAAGAGTAACCAAATAGAAATAAATAAAAAATGTTGATAATAGTCTTCTTTAAAAATACATGATATGACTTTTTCAAATTCTTCTTTTGTCCAAAATTCGACTTTTGTCTTTTGTTTTTTTACATTACCTATTATCTTTGCGGGATTAACTTCTGCTAAGTTTAGAACAACAGCTCTATCCATTGCTATTGAAAAAATACCTTGAACACCACGTACATAAGAAGCACTTAATTTTTTTATTAGAGATAGCTGCCAACTTTGAATAAGAAGGGGATCAATTCCATTAACAGGAAATTTATAGAAATACTTGAAATATTTTTTAATACTAGATTCTCTATTTTCATAAGTTCGTAATTTTACTTGTGATTTGTACCATGGAAGAAATATTTCTTCAGTGAAATATTTAAATGTCATTTCATCTGTTTTTCTGCTAATTCTTCTGGTTTCATTAGGATTAATCGAGAGTATTCCTCTTTTGCTTCTTTTATTGTTTTGAAGCTACTAGAATATTTTTGGATTTTCTTCCCATCAGAATCGTAACCTAGGTTTGCTCTGAAATAATATGTTCCGTTTTTTGCTTTTTTAATTGGGCTTGTTGCCATGTTTATCCTCCTTAGATAATATGCAAGAAGTTTTAATCAGGCTCTATTTTTCGCTTCTAAAAGTAATACCTAGTAGTTCTTCTACCGTTTCTCGTGGCACTTTATCTAATTTCTTTGCTTGATAGTATGTGTGTCCTTTACTTATCATTAGCTTCTTTGCTTGTCTAATAATATCTGCTGAGAATGAAGGACCATAGCCTAGGGGGACTGACCCAAGAAAGTGAGACAAATATAAAGACCCTGTAATTAGGTTGTTTGTTGCCGAAAGTCATGAGGAGATAAATAACCTAATTTTTGTTGAATACGAATAGTATTATAATATGTTATATATTCTAACACAGTTTGTGTTACAATTGTTTTAGAACTTGTAGTTTTGGGTTCTAAGTAGAACGTTTCAGCCTTTAGTAAAGAATGAAATGATTCAATGCAGGCATTATCAGCAGGTGTTCCTTTGCGGGACATGCTCATGGAAATGCCTTTTTCTTTAACCCTGTTTTGAAAAGCAAATGCAGTGTACACTGAACCTTGATTGCTATGTAAGGTACATGGTTGAGTTAATTCTGGCAGTTGATTTAAAGTATCTAGTACCAATTCAACATCTTGAGTTTCACCAATGGTTTGAGCGATAATTTGCCCGTCATATAAATCCATGATTGATGATAGATATTTTTTTGTTGGAAGATAGGTAATGTCAGTTACCAATTTTTCTAATGATCGGCTTGCTTTAAAGTCACACTCAAGTAGATTTGGTGCTACCAAATGTAGTTTTCCTGGTCGTGGGAGCTTTCTTTTCTTTTTCACCCGACATTGCCACCCAAAGTGTTTTATAATCTTTTGTACTGTGTTCTTACTTATTTGATACGCTCTTTTTAGGAGTGCAGTGATTTTACGATAGCCATAACGAAATTTATGTTGTATACAGAGTTCCCCAATAGATTGAATCTTCCATGCCCAAACTTGTTGATGACTGATTAATTGCTTCTTCCAACGATAGTAGGTCGATCGAGCTACATTCAATGCTTCAAGGATGACGCAGAGTGGTGTAATAGACTTAAAATAAGCAACTACTTGGATGACAACTTGTGGGACCAACTCCTTTCCAATGCGATGTGCTTTTTTTAGATTTCATTTTGTTGTTCCAGAAACTTAATCCGATTTTCTGTGCGTTCTTGATCAGATACATCTTCTGGACCAAAGCCAAACGAATATTGTTTACCTACTGGCTGACTCAAACGATAATGTTCATTGTTTTGATACCAACGCCACCATGTTTTCACTTGAGTTTTATTTTTAATATTTAGTTCTAACATAATTTGTTTTGTGGTATAGCCTTATTTTTTCATTTCTATTGCGTTTTGTTTTACTTCTAGTGGATACATTACTCTTGTTCCCATTAGAAAAACACCTCTTCAATTTCATATATAATTCTATTATATATTTCAACTTATGGGGTGTTTTTATTTTGTCTCACTTTTTTGGGGCACTGCAAATCTATAATAGATTTTTTGTGTTTTTTTCTATGAAAATATATATATTATTTTAAATTTAAAATCAGTTATTCTGATTCGCTTGAACTTTTTGAACAAGTCAAATCTACTTGAGAAATTAACCAATCAATCATATAATCTTCTATTTTAATATTTAGCTGGCGGTATAACTTTAATGTTGATAACCGCTCTGTATCATCATGTTTATCCCAATATTCATCAATAGTTACCATGTTCATTACTGTCACCCCAATTTTAATGATGATAGAAATATTATATGTCGAAATGGTGAAAAAGGATAAAAGTTATTCCTGTTATTTTACTCATATCAGTGTATTTTAGCTACGTAATCAGATAAAATAATTATGGATAAGATATATAAACATTGGTAAAGCTTTTATAGTTTAATCTAAATGTCCGAGTAAGATATTAGTGGGACTATAAGGCTTTTTCTTATCCTGCCTTATTCATTTAGCCACCAACTAAAACAGAAATACAGACACTTATAACAACAGGTAATATGTTTACCATTTTTTCACTTCCCGACAATCAAATAATAGCATAGAGAGAGTTATATTTAATTTTGACTACAAAAATAGACAGAGGGGATGAAGTTTAATGGAAATGAGATCTGGAGCAACATTGAAAAAGATTCGGGTGTATTGTAATTCAAAAGAGCGAGATGTTTATGAATCAATTATGTCACGGGCACATTTATACCAAATAGAAAAAAACATTCAAATGCCATCATGGCATATTGTCGTAGCTATGTTGCAAAAATATACGATGACGTTAGCTGAATTTGAATACATTCATAATGATTATCAGCTCGATCCAATTCAATCTCTATGATTGAGTATTAGAGGATAGTTTTAAAAAATTGGTAATAATAAAATTTGAAGCAGGTAAAATATTTTCGGTTTATTAAGATCAAAGAATTAAAGTGTGGATAAATGTAAGTACATTTAAGCTGGGAGGGGAAAACTACTATGTCAAAAATAAATGAAATTCAAAAAGCGATAATTCAACTAGAAGGCGGAGCTTTTCAAAGTCTCATGGACGCATATTTATATGTTAAGTATGGATATTCTAACATTTCTGAGCTTGGTTCACATATAGGAACTAATAAGACTACAAAAGGGAGTCCTGATTCTTTCATAAGAAAAGAGAATGGGAAATATATATTGATAACATACGGAACGGTATTACATACAAGCTATGCGAAAATAGCAGACGATATAAAAAAATGTTTGGATAGTACTAAAACGGATATTGATATTGGAGATATTGATGAAATTATCGCCTGTCATACTTCAAGTCGATTAACACCTAATGAAAACAAGCAATTATATGAGCTTTTTAAAAATATTACTTTAGTAGGAATTGGAGAAGTAGCTAAAGATCTTTATTTTTACTATCAATCATTGGCAAAAGACCATCTAGGTGTAGGAATTGATACAGATCAAATTTTGACAGTAACAGAGTTTTATAATAAAAATGCGCATAGTAGTTTTAGCACACCGTTAGAAATGCCTTTATTAGGCAGAAATACCGAAAAAGATGATTTGGTAGAAGCTTTAGGTACATATAATTTAGTTTTAATAAATGGCAAGGCTGGAGTTGGAAAAACAAGACTAGCATTAGAAGTGTGTGTGAACTATGCAAAGGAAAATAATGTCGATTTAAAATGTGTGAAACAAAATGGAGAATCTATTTATGATGATTTAGCAAGCCATTTTATAGATAATAAAAATTATTTGATTTTTATTGATGATGCGAACCAACTTAGTCAATTAAGTCATTTACTGGATATGGCTGTAGATATTAATCGCAAGTACACAATGAAACTTGTACTAACTGTTAGAGATTATGCAACAAAAAAAATAGAAGATAATATTAAAACTAAGTTATTTCCTTATGTTTATGAACTTGCCCCACTTTCATCTGAGAATATTGAACAAGTCATTAAAGAAAATTTAGGTATAAATAATACTATGATAGTTAAGCGAATTTTAGATATTTCTTCAGGTAGCTTGAGGATAGCCATAATGGCGGGAACATGTGTTAATAAGAAATTATTTGATCAGGTGAAAAATGTATATGAAATATATAGAAACTATTATAGTGATATTTTAGTAGGTATGAATAAAAACCACTTGATTATTGCAAGTCTTATTGCTTTTTCAGATTCTATGCGACTTAACTCGGAACATGTGATTTATCAGTTAGCAAAAGAGCAAGGAATTAATAGCGCAACATTCAATGAAGTAAGTAAAGAACTTCACGAATTAGAAGTTGTTGATATTTTTGAAAATTCAGCTATAAAATTTAATGAAGAGTCATTTGGGAACTATTTGTTATATTTTGTATTGTATGAGAAAAGATGGATAACGATAGCTGAGTTAATAGATAAAACTTTGTTGGATTTCCCAAGTCGGTTGAGTTATACAATTTCAACATTATTGAGCCTATTTAATAATCAGGATCTAGAAGATTATATTACTGTAGAAATTAGAAAGTTATGGGAGAGTAAATTCAAGTATAGAAGTGTTCAAGATAAGTGGGCTTTTGTGAAAATATTCAAATATTTTATTATAGAACCAGCGCTACTATTTACAAAGATAGAAATAGATAAGTTAGAAAAAATTGATGTGGATTTTTTGAAATATGATTTTGAAGAGAAAAGTAATCATCTGATGATAAAATCTGATTTAATGGAGAGCCTGATATCATATAAATATACTGATAGATTTCAAGATGCTATAGAACTAGCTATATATTATATGCAGCATAATAATAATTACCCAATGGATTTTTATTTCTTATTTAGTAAATATTGGACAATTGATAAAGATTCTCACACCTTTAACTATCAAAAAGAAACTATGTTAGTGAATACATTGTATCAATATTATCAAGGCGAAAATGATGATAAGATAGCTGTTGTTTTAATATCTCTTATAGGCTCTCTTCTGAAATTTCAGTTTGATAGTTCAAATTATATTAAAAATAATAAAGTTGAATTTTCACAGTATGGACTATTGGACTCTAAGGCGCTGTTAGATCTCAGAAAAAAATGTATTGAAGTATTGGCAGTGTTATATCAAAACAATAATTATAAATTGAAAATATTAAACCTACTAGATAATTATAGTTTTAGAGAGCAAACTACAACTAATTTGAATATAGCTATTCAAGATATTGTCAATATAGGGACTTTTCTTGAGAAGAACTTGTCTCAAGAAAAATTTGATGAATGTGTAGTGCTCAAATATTTTTTCGATTTGGCAGAACGATTAGAGCTAAGTAATCAAAAAGAATCTTTTATGGCATTTCAAAAAAATGAAAGTTTTATGTTATACACTGTATTAACTAGGGATGAATACTGTCGCAAAGATTGGAAAAAATATAAGGAAATTAAAGATAATGAACTTAGAGAAATAGCTCGTACAATTACAGAGAAAGATTTTATAAATCTGATTATTATGTTTAAGTCTAAAAAAATATCATGTAATGACTGGGATTTTGAAAATAATATGATTATGCTTTTATTAAATTTATCAAATGATGATTACTTTATTAGCTGCTGTGAAGTATTAATGGAGCATAATGTTTCTGTGGCAATGAATATTCATGCTATACTGCAAAAGATGATGAATATCAAAGGATATGATGATAGTAAAGTTTTGATTGAAAAATATAGTTTTCAAGAAAGAGATACATGGATAACAACCTTATTTTCACTACTAAATCCTGAGGAAATGTCAAAAAAACGAAGTGAAGATATAATATTATTAATTGATGAACAACAGAGTTTTTCTAGAAATATGTTAGAGGTAAGCGTTATAATGGCAGCTAACATAAACAATGATCATTTTGCAGTTGATTATCTCATAAAAATAATACAAAAAAATAAAGAAAACCTATTCATTTTCCCTGAGTTTTTTATTAGAACAGATACTGATGAAATAGAGGAATTGTATGACACTTTTACTAGCACGGATAGAAAGAATATACTGGCTGATATATATCTATTAGCTATACAAGATAATAGAGGACATTTTGATTATGATTATAAATGGTTTCTTTTTTTCTATAGCAAAAATAAAGATATCTTAAAACAAATAATTGCAATAGAATTAAGAGAGTATCGGGCAAAAGATAGTGTTTTACAGGGAGTCTGGAAAATAGTAGATTTTAAGAAAGTAATGAATGAGATAGTTACTTTCGTTTACGAGAATACAGATATTAATTTCGGCAAATTAGAATATATAAAAAGCATTTTTGCTGTAAAAGATTCAGAACATAAAATTAATAATTGGATATTAGACTACATTAAGGAAAATGCTACTAATATTGAAATGATGAAATTTATTTTTAGTATAATTTGTAATTTGAATTATTTTATTAAGAAAGAGGCAGTAACTACTTTTTGTAAATTTAATAACTCATTTATTGATTTTTTGAAAATAAACATTTTGAAAACATGTTGGTCTTGGTCTGGCAGTGAAGTACCATATATAGATGAAGAAATATTATTTATTGAAGAGCTAAATAAAAATCTAATTGGGTTAGATTTTATAGAGCATAGAAACGAACTATCTAGGATTGCAGTTAACTTAGTAAAAGAAAAGGATAGGGTTTTAGTAAAAGAATTCATCGAGCAGAGATAATTTGTTTTTAGGATCATTGAAAAATATAAACATTTGTATAAATCGAGCAAATTAAATTAAAGTAGTTTCCAAATCCACTGCTATTATATGTTGTAAATAGGAATTAAATTTTAACCATTAATCAATTTTTGTTGATGCATGTGCAATAACTACATAAGATTCTAGAAACGGAAGTATCTCGTTTTTACTGATGTAAAGAAATTAAATGTATACAACTTAGTTTGTGCTTATTAGAAGGAAAATAAATTTAAAAAAAGAAGACCATTTCTATTCGGTCTTCTCTTCTCATAACTATATTGAATATCAGAGGCAATTACTTTCCAAAGCCTGAGCGAGACTAAAACTTCATTGCACTTTTTATATTTTTGACTTCAGTATAAAGAGTTTTATATTTCTTTAAAACTCTTTATTATCAACGATATTTGCCAATACTCCATACATAGGTTATGGAGTGGGAATAAGGCAAAAAGCTTTGGAAATCCTTATTTATAGGGACTCTCAAGGCTTTTTCTTTATTTTTGATAACAGTTATGTATATTTTGGTATAATGTAATCATGTATTTTTAAACTATACTTTATAAACTTAAAAAGGAGGTACTAAATTTGGACAGTACTAGCATACTTACTATATTAATTAGCATTTTGAGTTCATCTATATTTACCCTTATTTTATCAACTTTGTTTTTTGACCCCTTCAAAGATAGAAAAAAATATATATTTGAAGAAAAACAACGCATATACATTAGTATTATTACGTTTGCTCAAATTGCTTTATATCCAAAAGAAACAGGATTTGTTGCTACTATTGAATATGAAACAAAAGACATGAATCTCACTGAACGCTCTGATATAGCTCTCAATAATATACAAATATTCATACCAAGAGTAGCCTTACTTACTAAGAATCCTCGTTTAATAACCCCAATTAATAATTTTTTAAAAGAACAAAATGAAGAATCTTTCAATCTGATGATAGATGTTTTGAGAAAAGATTTATTCAAGTAACTTTTTTAGATTTACAACTACTGTACTTCCGCTTGCTAAACTTGATTTTTCATAAAGAAATACAACCCATTTCTTTATGAAAAATCAAGTGGAATTAGTTGGTGTTGCTTGTAACTAAAAAGAGGTACTTCTTTTTGGAATACACGTTGTTTATTTATGCAGATTATTTTTTCTTAATATTAATTCCTTCCACTTTAAAAAAAGCGAGATAAAACCATTTGATATATATGGGTTACAATGGATACCATCCAAGGTCACGAATGTTTCTCCTGACTTATCTAACTCACTTTGAGTGATGATTGGTTTTGAACTTGAAATAGCTACCCAAATACTCTTATATTTTTTGTCTTTCATGAGAAGATCATACGTGTACCCATCAATCTCTCCCGTGCGCTTGAACCGACCTCCAAAAGTTAGACTAAAAATCTAACTTTTGGAGGTCGGTATTTTTATTACAAAGTATAATTTTGAATTTAAATTAAAAATAGTTCAAGAATATCTTGACAGTAAAGGCGGTTACACATATCTAGCCAAAAAACATGGTGTCAAAACGGAGCAACAAGGTCGGAAAAGGGTAAAAGCTTACCAACAATTGGTATAGAAGGACTTTTACAAAAGCAGCAAAATAGACATTATTCTGTTCAAGAGAAGTTAAATGCGATAGTTTTATACTAAACAAGTGAGTTATCTTATCGTGAAATTGCCAATCAAATTGGTCTCAATAATCCCACATTAATTGTTAGTTGGATGAAAAGATTTCGGGAAGATGGGAGTAGATGGAATCTCAAAAACGAAAGGACGTTTACCTAAAATGGCTGCAAAAAAAGAAAATCATCTGCACAAGATAACTTAGATTGAAAAGCTTGAAAAAGAAAAACACTTGTTAAAAAATAGAGCTGGCTTATTTAAAGGAGTTGAGAAGGCTGCGTTTAGGGGACAAACGCAAAATGAGAGAATTGCACGAATCATTCACAGTCTCCGAAGATGCTTCCGATTAACCGAAATCTTAGAAACCCTGCGGTTTCCTAAATCTACTTGCATGTACTGGCAAAAGCATTTGGATGGAGAAAATCTGACAGAAAAGATATAGAATGAGGTAAAAGATATTCGTAAAACACATCTTAATTACGGCTATAGACGATTGACGCAAGAACTTAAACGTCATGGCTTCTAAATAAATAAAAAGAAGGCACAACGCTTAATTCAAAAATTGGGATTACAAGTCAAATCATTCACCCGTAAATCTTGGAAGTATAATTCCCTATAGAGGAAATGTAGGGGAAATTACCAAAAATCGCGTAAAAAGACACTTTTATACTGCTATACCTCAACCACAGATACGACGGGGTTTAAATATTTTGAAACAGATTCCTCTGGTATACTTCGTCAGAAGAAAATGTATTTAAATCCTTTTATGGATTTGTATAATAACGAAATAATTAGCTATAATACCTCAAAACGTCCTACTGCTCAAGCAATTATGACTTCTATTCCATTTCCTTCTTGTCACTCATCAAACCTTATGATTACCTTCCCCTCTGGATGTCCGGTTGCGACTAGCTCTAAGGCTTGATTGATGTCCTCTAACTGAAATTTTGTTGGATTAATAGCTGGGATAATCTGATTTTTTTCGACAATCTTAGAGACTTGTTCCAATTGTTTTCCATCTGCCCGAACAAAAATAAAATGATATTCGATATTTTTTTCTTTTGCTTTTTTATCATACTTGGAGCCAGCTAAACTAAATAAAAATTGCTTCCATTTTGGTAGTCCTTGGCTTATTGCAAAACTTTTATTAGGGCCTGTTAAAAGACTTAATAAACGACCACCTGATTTGATAATTGCTAATTCTCGTTCAAATTCGGATGCACCTAATGTATCAATCACAAAATCGACTGGTTCTAGTACTTCCCAATAATTTTCTGTTTTATAGTCGATAAAGCGATCTGCACCAACTGCTAAAGTTTGTTCTTTAGCGGTAATGTTTCCTGATACAATAACATTTAATCCCATTGATTTTGCAATAGGGATGGCCATTTGACCAAAACTACCTGATCCTCCTGCAATAAATACGGTCTGACCTGCTTTAGCGTTTAATTTTTCGTGCAGACCTTGATAAGCTGTTAGACCTGTTAAGGGAACCGCTGCTCCTGTAACAAAATCTAAATGGCTAGGTAAAAACCATATGGCAGTTGCATCAACAGCGACATATTCTGCAAAAGCACCAATATGTTCTATCGGTAGTCGAGTGTAGACAGCATCTCCAACTTTAAAGCCTTGGACATTGTCGCCAACTTTCTCAACTATACCCGTTAATTCATTCCCAAGAGTGAAAGGCATAGAAAAATTTTGGATTAGTTTTACTGAACCAGTTATGTTCAGAATTTCTAGCGGATTAACAGCAGCCGCTTTCACTTTTATTAATACTTGGGTATCCAAAATGGGGGGGATCGGTATTTCTGTAATATTCGCATGTAGTTCTTTTGAATATTTGCTGATTTGTGCTGCTTTCATTTTTGAATCACCATTCTTTCATTTTATTTGACTGTTTGTAAAAATAGATAATTTACATATATTTATTAGAACGTTCATTCTAATATTGCTAAAAAATAAAAACTACAGCGTAAATATTGGGAAAATAGCATTTCTTAAAGTGAATTCATTTTTTTCATTTACCATGCCTACTGTATAATTACTTTCATAAAGTGCGACTAAGTAGGAAGCAACTTCTTGGGGTGTTCGTATTGGATAATTATTAGAAGATAAATCAGTAGCATTTGAATCATTGGCTTGTTGAATAAATGCAGTAGCGGTAAGGGCAGGTGCTAAGACTTTGGCTTGTAGTTGTGCATTTTTCAACTCGGCAGCAAGTCCTTCTGTTAGGACACTGATAAAAAACTTGGAAGCAGAATATCCAACATTTCCCAAAGCGATTACATAGCCCATTGCGGAAGAAACATTAATTAGTTGTGTGCCTTGTGTTTGGGCATAATCTTTAGCGTATAGAGTTGATAATATAGTTGTTGCTGATATATTTACATCAATCATTTGTTCCAATTGTTTTAAATCACTATTTACTAATGTTTCTGAACTACCAACACCAGCATTGTTAATCCATGTTTCAACTTCATACTGTTGCAATGAATCATATAGTGAATATACTTGCTCTTTATCGGATAAATCACTTGTTTTTATGATGATATCCAAGTTAGCATATTGTTTTTGGATCTTTTTTTGTAATGCAATTAATTGTTTTTCTCGTCTTGCAATAAGGATTAGATTTTTTTCTTTTTCAGCAAAAGCTAATGCAGTTTCATAGCCTATACCTGAACTTGCGCCAGTAATAACTGTGAACTTTTTACTCATATCTCTACCTACTTTCTATTTAATTATTGACAAGGTTGTTTTTACAATGGTGTGTAACTTTATTTGGTCATTGGTAGTTTTCGCTAGTACTCTTATGCCAACCCAAGCATTATGCAAATAACTTGCTAGCTCTTGTAAATTTTTATTTTTTGAAATTTCTCCTTTATTCATAGCTTCCACTAATAGCTGATAAAGATACATTTCACTTTTATCAAATAGTTCTTGTATTTTCTTTTTTATTGGTTCATCTAACAAAGATAATTCTGCTGCTGAATTTACAATTAAACAACCTTTAGGGCTTTCATTATTTACTGAAGATACACTCAAAAATAATGTTTCAAGTTTTTCTTTTATTGTCATATCTTGTTTTACTTGTTGTTTAATAATTTGATTAAGTCGAAATTCATAACAATCAAGTGATTTTAAGAATAGCTCATGTTTATCTCCAAAAGTGTCATAAATACTACGACGATGGATTCCCATATGATCAACCAGATCCTGCATAGATGTTTTCTCATAGCCTTTTTCCCAAAAGATTTGCATTGCTTTATTTAAAACTATTTGTTCATCAAACTGCTTCACTCTTCCCAATGATAATTCATCCTTTCTAAAATATTAGAACGCTCATTCTTATATTATCAAAATATTAGTTATAAGTAAATAGTAACCTTTGATTCTGTCCCGAATGTCTTATTATTTTCAAGTAAAATAACTCTGCTTTTCAATTATTGGTTATATAGCCAAAATTCCCTTTTACGTATGTCATAATATTAAAGTCTTTTGGAAAGTTGGAATGTAAAAAAATTCAACTGTTTCATTTATTTCCAAATGCTATTTTTGTTTAACAATTTTTCTTGTAAATGATATAGTAAAAATGATAATACACAATTATTCAAATGACAAAAGTTTAAAAGGAAACTCAATCAAAACATCTTCTTCGTGATTTCTGCTGTTTAGTAGAATCTTCACTAAATGCGTGAATCTATTACAAGAAACAATAAAAAAGCGAACTAAATTTATATTTTATCATTGTACGTTTAGCAATTTGGAGGCTGATTATGAATCAATTTGAAATAGATAATATGTTTGAAGATAAGGTATTTGTGAATTTTATCTGTGGTGAAGACACTCAATGGTTTTTGGGGTGTTATTATGAGTAATATGATAGAGTTATTAGAACAATCATGGGCAGAGGGGCACCTACCTATCATGCAAGGTATTGTAAAAAAAGATGGATTATATTATGAGATTAAGTATGAAGAAAATCGGATGAAAACAGCTAATCCCATTTCATTTTCATTTGATTTCACAGGGGATGACTTCAGTGAAATTGATAGTTTCTTTAAGACCACTATTAATAATTACACTCTTTATTGTGGGGAGGGAAGTTGGGGCGGTGACGGTTTTATTTACATAGAAGATACTAAAACGAAGCAATTGTTATGGTGTTTATTTGATGACCGCATTAATCCTATAATGAAATGCAGCATATCGAAAGATAAACTGATTGCTGAAAATAATAATTCAATTCAATATATATTTGATTTTCAAAATCCGGAAAAACTTTAACTTGCTTTTAAAAGTTGCTTTGTGTGGTATGGTTGAGCGGTTAATTCAACGGATATTATTTATATTTGGAGGTAGTTAAAATGACTGACTTACAAGGCTTTCATAATAAAGTAATGAATTTAATGGTTAAATTAAGAAATGAAAATATATTTGATGATGCCTTGTATGACGAGATTTTTGGAACCCTTGAAATTTTTGTTGAAGAATGGAAAACACACGATAGCATTCCAAAAAAGACATTTATAATTTGCCTCTACTTAATTGATTTTTTAGCAGGTGGTAGCCGTTTTTTATCAGAAGAAGATAACGAAAAGCTTGAAGATGCTATGCAATACATGAACTTTTCACAACCCTGGAGGATTAGATTATAAGCATTATCTAATTATGGAGTTGTTATATATAATAAAAAAATCGGTGTTTCTCATTAAACTAGATATGTTCACAAAATTTAAATATTTTTGAGCGGTTTTATGAATTACCAGTATATGAATTGTTAGCGTAAATATGGAATAATAAAAACAAAGCAAATTGCTTTTATTTAATGGAAAAAGTTAAACCAAAAACGCTACTAACAAAGAACAATAATCCTACAAAAAAATACCCAAGGAGGTAAGGAAATATGATTCCATCTTATTTAAAAGAGGTAGCTAGAAAAGTAACTATCGATGATTATTTG